>NZ_ATVN01000004.1 GCF_000420745.1 Pseudorhodobacter ferrugineus DSM 5888 | reverse complement strand
CCTGCCGTTCAGTGCCTCTGGCGGTGCATTGCTCTTCCACCTTCTGAGCAAGCTGTATGAACGCACCAGCGTCATCATCACCACCAACCTGAGCTTCAGCGAATGGGCCAGCGTGTTCGGCGATGCCAAGATGACCACCGCACTGCTCGATCGTCTTACCCATCGCTGCCACATCCTCGAGACTGGCAATGACAGCTACCGCTTCAAGGCCAGCTCCGAAACAGCGAAGAAAAAGCGAAAGGAGGCAACAGCATTGACGCCATCATGACATAGAGAACATAACTAATGGGTGGGTCAAATCGCGGTGACAATGCCGGGTCAGTTCTCAGTGACAATCAACATGTAGGCCCGAAGGTCCTTGTCGCCAGCAACGTCGATGACGTACCCGCATGACCTCTCTGCGGCACGACGAAAGGTCATCGGACGGTTGGCTCCCTTCAGCTTAAGATAGACATCAACTGCCTCGGAGAGCGTCACAGCGTCCGTAAATGGGGCATGACCTGCACTGCTGGCAATGTCGCAAGCCATGCGCAGTTTATGCTTGCCCGGCAACTCTACGTCCTTGATCCGCAGGTGATACCAATACTCATCAAGCTGGTGCGCTGCTCTACTGGCCCTCGATGCGGCGGAAGGTGCTGACCGGGTCTTCAGCGAATAAGTGATTTTCTTGGATGAATAGTGCTTCTGAAGGTCACTTGGGACCCTCCGTTCGAAGTAATAGATGCCGTTCTTGGTAAAAGAAAAGGGCACCGATTTGTCATTCGCCATGTCCTACGCTCCCGCACTTTCCCAAAGAAACTGAGCGTGATCAATGCGTTGGAACTTCAAGTGGTGCCGCTGATAGGACTCGAACCTACTACCCCATCATTACGAATGATGTGCTCTACCTGATGAGCTACAGCGGCGTACGGACCCTACTATGGTCCTAGTAATTTCTCGTCAAGCCCCGCAACTGACTGGTATTGCGCGTCATTCTCTCGGAGACCCGCTAATTACGAATGATGTGCTCTAGCTGATGAGCTACACCGGCCATCTTTTCGCGGGGCGTTCTGTGCCTCATGCGCCAAGCCGTTATGTTAGCGCATGGGCGGGCTAGTATCACCGGAATTTAAAACTGTGTACCCCTATTTTTCGTTTTTTTCCGGGGCGGGGTCCGAAACAATTTCGGCATCTTCGGGTTCATTGGTATCGGCATCCGGGTCCGAAACTGCAGGCTGTTGGGGTTTGCCGATGATAAGGGGCAGAAGTTCGGTGCCGGTTGCGCTTGGCCCCGTGGTATCTGCGGGTTCGCGCCATGACAGGGTATCAAAGCCCGCGCAATTGTCGCAGATCGGCACCCATTGCGTATGAATTGCCTGACATTTGTCACAGCACCATTGCGGGCCGCGCGGGGCCGTCAGGGCGCGGGCAAGCCAGCCACGGATTACGGCATCATCGGCGCCTTCGCCACGTTCCACCGCCGCCATAATCGCCAAAGTGCGGGCGTTGGGGTGGCTCGTGGCAAGGTCGCCCAGCGCACGGCGGGCGGCGGGGAAATCCTCGGCCGTCAGGCTGAGTTCGGCCAGCAGCAGGCGGGTTTCGATGTGGTCGGGGTTCAGCTTGGTCAGAGTCTGAAAGCGTTTCAAACGCTGGACGCTGGATTCGTCTGGCGTGATTTCGGCAAAGGCGGCTGCCAGATCGGGGTGCGGTTGGGCGGACCATGCCTTTTTCAGCACCTTGGTCGCGTTGCGCGCATCCCCCTTGGCGATATAGCCACGGGCGGCCATTGCAGCGGCGGGGATCAGGTCTGGCGACAGGCGGTTCGCCTCAATCGCGGCCTCGCGGGATTCGATGCTGGCGTTTTCGTCCAGCACGCCGTGGGCCTCCTGCAGGGCCAGAACGGCATCACGGCGGCGGAACACATCGCGCGGCAAGGCGCCGGATTTCAGCTTGGCGCCAAGGGTGACGCGCGCGCCTTTCCAATCGCCTTGACCGGTTTGCAGGTTCAACAGCGTTTCCTGGATTTCATCGTGCTTGGGTTTCAGCGCAAAAGCCTTTTCAGCCAATTTCAACGCGGTTGCTGTATCGCCTTCAGCGATCTTTTGGCGCATCAACCCGCGGACACCCACAAAGCGGGATTTATCATCGTCGAGCAGCAGCTTGTACGCCTCGGTCGCGCGCTTGGTGTCGCCTGTCATTTCCGCCGCTTGGGCGATCAGCAGGGTGGTCAGTTCAGGGCGATCCAACAGCTTATCGGCTTTGGCCGCACGTGACAGTGCCACACGCCCTTCACCCGATGCCAAGGCCATAAGGCCATCAGATAGCGCCTGATACCCTTTACGTTCCCGGTTGCGGTCGAAATAGCGAGAAATGGCGGTTTCGTCGCCGTTCAAAAAGCGCAAGACAGCGACGACCAAGCCGATGAGCTTTAAAAGCACCCAAAGGGCTGCCAAGAGGAGCAAGAGCGCAATAGCGGCCTGTAATGGTTCCAGCGTGTATTCGACGCCTAGCATGGCAATACGGATACCGCCGCCCGTGTCCATCAACACCCCTGCACCATAGGTAAGGCCCGCAATCGCGGCGACAAACAGCAAAACTTTGATGAGCGACCAAATCATGTTTGTGGCTTACCTTTCGCTCAACGCTGTCGCCAAGGCGGCAGTCGCTACTTGCGCGTCAATGCGCAGATTAACTTGTGCTACCCAACCGGCTAGCGCGGTTTGCGCCGGATCGGGCAGTGTGGTGATCTCGGTCAGTGCGGTGGGCAAATCACCAGATACCACGGCGGCATTTGCGCGCGACAGTACGGCATCAGGATCGTCGCCTTCTTGCGGAGTCAACGACCGCGCGCCGGTTTGGCTCCGCAGAAACGACCCCATGCGGTCGGTCCATGTACTGCCCATATTTCCGCGCAGGCTTTGTGCCAGCGCGGCACGGGCCGGATCTTCAAACCCTTGAATCAGGGCGGCTTGGGTTGGTACCCCGTTCTCGGCGTTCTCTCTCAGTATCGCGGGCACAGGCAAACCGGCATCAACCAGCAGTGTCAGCGGTTCCACAAAGGGCGTCCCGCCCAGCATTGCGGCCTTTATCTTGGTCAACGCGGCCTGCAATAGTACGGATTGGGCCTTGGCAGCAGCATCTGCACGCATGGTTTCGGCCTCGGATATCAAGGATTTAGTGGCAGTTTTTTGCGCGGCAAGATCGCTGCGCAGGCTGTCGAGTTCGGCGGAAAGGCCGGTCAGGGCCGCGAGATCAACCACGTCGGTTCCAGCAGGACGGGATTCAAGTGCGGCGAGCCCATCTTCAAGCGCCGCGATGCGCGCTGCGCTATCTTGGTCTGTTGCGGGCATGGTGGCCAGCTTTGCGGCTTCGGCTTTTTCGAGTGCGGTGTTGGCTGTGGCGCGCAGGGCGGCAAGCTCGTTCATCACGGCCTGCGAGCTGTCTTGTGGCAAGGCCTGAAACTGGGCGTGTAATGCCGCAATCTCATCTGCATGCTGGGTCAGTTGGGTTTGCAAAGGCGATTTGCCGGGCAGGGGCCAGCCTTCTGGCACGACATAACGCGCAAGGCCAAAGCCGATACCGGCGGCGATGACGCCACCCAGAACCAAAGGCAAAAAGCCGGGGCCGGATTTTATGACGGCGGGCGCGCCTGAGGGCACAGACGTTTCGCTGTCGAATGTTTCGTCATTCGCGTGGTCCGGCTCGGGTGTCGATTCTGGCGTCGGTTTGGGCGGGTCCATAACCTCCGCATCCTCAACACTGGCCGCCTCGGGGGGAGGGGCCTCTGCCACGGCTTCTTTCGCGTCTCCAGCCTCTATCAACTTTTCAACAGGTGTCGCGTCAGGGGTTTCGACACGCTTATCCAGTTTTGGGTTTGTCGCGGCTTTGCGCGGTGTCTTTGGGGTAGCCATAAATGCGCCTCCATTCCAATGCTCCGGATGTGCCAGGGTTTTTCCTTAGCCTAGACTGACAGGGCCACAGGCTCAAGCCATCTAGGATGCGGCATAGAAACCAGAGATAGCATCCAGCAGCGAAACTGCGTTCGGTTGGTTTGCATAGCACAGGTTTACAGGTGTCAATTTCAACAATTCCTCCCCAACCGCTTTACTTAGGGCTGCAAAGGTTAACGGCGCCAGTGGCGTAAGGAAAGAAACGTTTTGGCAGAATAGGGCGGCGCTGCGAGGAGAAAACAGGGGAACCACCACAGGCATTTCCCCCTGAAGCAGGTCAATTGCTGAGGACGACAGGGGCTGTTCTACTTGTTCGTAAAGAACGCATATGTCTGTCTTTAGGCCTGAATCGGTTAACCTTTGGGCCACATTGCCACGGCTATGCGCGCCGCAAATATGGAGCAAGCGCGCTGGCCCCTGCTTGCCGATAAAGGTGATAAGATCAGATGCGTCACCATCGGCAGATACAGGCTCTAACCCCGCCAATAAAGCCGCTTTTGCAGTACGTTTGCCAACGCAATAGGCAAGCTTTGGCATGGTTTCGGGGCGGGGCTTTAGGGTCTGAAATGCCATCACACCGGTTTCTGAGGTAAAGATCAGCGCGTCAAACGGGCCAGCCGGAAGGGCGGCATTCACAAAGCGCGGCGCAATCAGGGGGCTGATGGTGACTTCGATATCCTGTCCAAAGCGCTGCCGCAGCTGGCCCGCAAAGCGATTGCTTTGCGCGGCGGGGCGGGTCAGCAGAAAGGCGGGCAGGCGGGATTGTGTGGCCATGATGCAGGTGTTACCTGCTATAAAACTCCCATGCAACGGCCTGATATGCGCAAAACCTTAACCATCCTTGGGATCGAAAGCAGCTGTGATGACACGGCGGCTGCAATTGTGCGTGATGGCGAGGGCGGGCGACAGATTTTGGCGTCTATTGTCGAAGGGCAAACCAGTTTGCATGCGGCCTTTGGTGGCGTGGTCCCCGAAATCGCTGCCCGCGCCCATGCCGAGCGAGTTGATGGTTGTGTGGCGCAAGCGATGGCGGCGGCGGGAGTCGGCTTTGGCGATTTGGATGGAATCGCCGTGACGGCAGGGCCGGGGTTGATTGGCGGCGTGTTGGCTGGGGTGATGTGCGGCAAGGGGCTGTCCGCTGCCACAGGTCTTCCGCTGATCGGGATGAACCATCTGGCGGGCCATGCGCTGACCCCGCGTTTGACGGATGGGTTGGAATTTCCATACCTGATGCTGCTGGTTTCGGGCGGACATTGCCAATATTTGCGGGTCGATGGGCCAGACAGCTTTACCCGTCTGGGCGCGTCTATTGACGATGCGCCGGGTGAGGCGTTCGACAAGGTGGCCAAAGTTTTGGGCCTGCCCCAACCTGGTGGCCCAATGGTCGAGGCCGAGGCGGCGTTGGGCAATCCCAAACGCTTTGCCCTGCCGCGTCCGCTTTTGGACCGGCCTGGCTGTGACATGTCGTTTTCGGGGCTGAAAACCGCCTTGCTGCGCGCGCGCGATGGGGTGATTGTCGAAAAGGGTGGTATGTTGCGGGCAGACCGCGCCGATTTATGCGCTGGGTTTCAGGCGGCTGTGGTGGATGTTGTCGCGGAAAAGACCCGCCGTGCCTTGGCCATGGCACCCGTAAAGGCATTTGCCGTGGCAGGGGGCGTGGCCGCAAACCAAGCGATCCGCGCGGCGTTGGAAAAGGTTTGTTCTGAAAACAGCGTGCAGTTTCTGGCACCGCCTCTGGCCCTGTGTACCGACAATGCAGCAATGATCGCTTGGGCGGGGATAGAGCGGTTTCGCCTTGGGCATAGCGACGATCTAACACTATCGGCACGGCCGCGTTGGCCGTTGGACCAGACCAGCCCAGCGCTTTTGGGCTTTGGTAAAAAGGGGGCCAAGGCATGATCGGGATCATCGGGGCAGGAGCGTTTGGCGGGGCGCTGGCGATAACCTTGGGGGCAAAGCAACCTGTTACCCTGTGGGGGCGCGGCCAAACGGGACGTGAGATTGTGCGGTTGCCCGGGGCCGAACTGCCTTTGCTGGTGACAGTTGCCGCGGATTTGGCAGAGGGGGCGCGCTGCGATACAGTTTTGCTGGCCTTGCCTGCGCAAGCGATGGGGCGGTTTTTGGCCGATCATGGCGCGATGTTTGCTGGAAAGCGTTTGGTTGCGTGTTGCAAAGGGGTTGATCTGACCACAGGCCTTGGCCCCACAGGTGTGATTGAGGCGCATTGTGGTGACGCAGTCGCGGCCATTCTGACCGGCCCGAGCTTTGCGAGCGATATTGCGGCGGGCCTGCCGACTGCGCTGACGCTGGCCTGTGCCGATGATGCGGTGGGCGAGGCGTTGCAGCACCAGCTTTCTACGGATGTTTTGCGCCTGTACCGCACGACCGACGTGACAGGTGCCGAATTTGGCGGGGCGCTGAAAAACGTGATCGCGATTGCGGCGGGCGTGGTGATGGGCGCAGGTCTTGGTGAAAGCGCGCGGGCGGCACTTATGACCCGCGGGTTTGCCGAGATGAAGCGGCTGGCGCTGCACAAGTGCGCGCGGCCTGAAACCCTGAGCGGGTTGTCGGGGTTTGGCGACTTGGTGTTGACCTGCACATCGGCGCAATCGCGTAACTTTCGGTTTGGGCAAGCGCTGGGCGCAGGTGTTGCTTTTGATCCTGCTGTGACTGTCGAAGGGGTTGCGACGGCTTTGGCAGTGGCTACACTGGCACATAAATTGGGTGTTGATATGCCTGTGACCCAGATGGTCGCAGGCCTAACCCAAAACAAAATCATGCTTGAGGATGCCATTCGCGCCCTCATGTCCCGACCATTGAAACAGGAGTAAACCCCAATGCGCGTCGCCCTTTTTTGCCATGACAAACCTGGTGCCTTGCAGGTCCGTAAAGACAACCGCACGGCGCATTTGGCCTATATCGAGGCCACGGGCGTGGTGGAAATGGCAGGGCCGTTGCTGACACCCGAGGGTGAGATGTGCGGGTCGCTGGTGGTGCTGTCGGTGGACACATTGGCCCAAGGTCAGGCCTGGGCGGCGGCGGACCCCTATGCGTTGGCAGGGTTGTTTGCATCTGTTCAGATTACGGAATGGAAAAAGGTTGTAGGCTGATGGCCTTTTGGCTGTTCAAATCTGAACCCGATGTTTGGGGCTGGGACCATCAGGTCGCCAAGGGTGATGCGGGCGAGGAATGGGGCGGCGTGCGCAACTATCAGGCCCGCAACAACATGCGCGCGATGCAGGTTGGCGACCTTGGTTTTTTCTACCATTCCAACATCGGCAAAGAAATTGTCGGTGTGGTTGAGGTGTGCCGGACCAGCGCGCCGGACAGCACCACCGACGATCCGCGCTGGGATTGTGTGATGATAACGGCGGTGGTGCCGCTGGCACGGCCCGTGACATTGGAAGATTGCAAGGTCCAGCCAGGGCTGGAAAACATGGCGCTGGTGAAATCCATGCGCCTGTCGGTGCAGCCAGTGACGGCCGAGGAATGGCAAATTGTGCGGCGCATGGGTGGGTTGAAGGCCTAGCGCGCGCAAACCTTTTCCACGGAAAAGGCGTTCGCCGCGTGTAGATTTTGGCAATCTTTTTGGGCGTGTCTTTAAGGAAACGATTGTGGATCTAGACATCAAACTTGGCTTGATCGGGGACAATATTGCGCAGTCGCAAGCCCCGCGCCTGCACCAGCTGGCAGGGAAGATTACGGGGCTTTCTGTCAGTTATGACCGTTTGGTGCCGCGCGATATGGGCCTGAATTTCGATGGTGTCTTTGCGTTGGCGCGGGATCAAGGCTTTCGCGGGCTGAATATTACCTATCCGTATAAAAAAACCGCCTTTGCGTGTGTCAGCGTGCCGGACCCGTTGGTGCGGGCAATCGGGGCAGTGAATACGGTGGTTTTTGAACCGGACGGGCCAGTTGGGTTCAATACCGATTATACCGGATTCGTCGCTGCTTATCGCAAAGAGATGGGGCAGGTGACGCCGGGCGTGGTTTGCATGGTAGGAACGGGTGGCGCGGGACGGGCGGTCGCATTCGGGCTGATCGCGCTTGGCGCTGAGGGGATCCGCTTGATGGATCTGGACCGCACCAAAGCCGAAACCTTGGCCACAGCGCTGCGACAAGCCAGCCCAAAGACCGAAGTGGTGGTTTTTGACAATGTAGACGAGGCTGCACGCGGGGCCAGTGGATTGATCAACTGCACGCCGATTGGGATGGTAGGGTATGATGGCACGCCAATGCCTGCACATGTGATGCAAGGGGCGGCTTGGGCGTTTGACGCGGTTTATACGCCGATTGATACGCGGTTTCTGCAAGATGCCAAAGCGGCGGGTTTGCAGGTTATTTCAGGTTATGAGCTGTTCTTTGGTCAAGGGATTGATGCTTGGCATATTTTCACAAACGCGCCGATTGATGCGGCGGCGTTGCGGCAAGCGTTACAATAGAATGACCCCGTAGTGGTGTGAAAATAGGAGGGCCCCGACCCCATCAGGACCCTCCTCCCACCCACGCGCTCCCTAGCACCACACGTGTTCTGATTGAAAAGGTCCTGGGCATACTGCCCTGTCTGACTGTTCTAGCGCATTTGCCGCGATCCTGCAAAAGCCAAACAGCGAAAAATTGAAACAACAAAGCCGATAAGTATATGTATCAAAAGCAAAACACCCGCGCCGTTCAGGGCTGCGGGTGCGATGCAGACGTTCAGGCCATGGTTCAGGCGTAAACGGATTCTTTTTTGAAATGCTTGGCCAGCATGTAATAGACCACTGCGCGGTATTTGCTGCGCTCGGACCGGCCATAGGTGTTGATCACGGCATCAATTGCTTCCATCAGCGCTGGGCTATCAGCAAGGCCGAGTTTCTTCATCAAAAAGTTTTTCTTGACGGTTTCCAGCTCGGCCAGGTCAGTGCCCGCGACGGTGGAACTGTCAGCGTTATAAATTGCAGGGCCGCAACCAATGGTCACTTTGGTCAGCAGCGCCATGTCTGGTTCCATTTTGCACTTGGTGCGCAGGTCATCAGCATATTTTGCGATCAGATCGTCTCTCTTGCTCATTTTCGGTCGCTCCTTGTTGATTGGTTCTTCAGTGCAAGCCCAGCAAAAGCGGACCCCCAGCAGAACATTAGGCGGAAAGCGGGCTTCAAACAAAGGGAAAAATTGCGAAGTTTTCACCGCTGCACCAAGCGGGGGTGCCCATCGGCGCGTAGGTTTGGTGATTTATCGGTAAATGGCTATGGCTTACGCCAAGTCCAAAGATTGGCGGTCCAATCACATGGATAAGGCCCAGCGCGCAACGCTGGGCCCTATGTTCGAAATCACACCAAAACGCTCAGTAGCGGTAGTGTTCCGGCTTGAACGGTCCTTCTTGCGGCACGCCGATATAGTCGGCCTGATCCTTGCGCAGTTCGGTCAGTTTTACACCGATGCGGGCAAGGTGAAGGCGTGCCACTTTTTCATCCAGATGCTTGGGCAGGATGTAAACGCCGGGGGCATATTCGTCGCCCTTGGTCCAAAGTTCGATCTGCGCCAAAACCTGATTGGTGAACGAGGCCGACATAACGAAAGACGGGTGGCCCGTGGCGTTGCCGAGGTTCAGCAAACGGCCTTCGGAGAGCAGGATCAAGCGGCTGCCGGATGGCATCTCGATCATGTCGACCTGTTCTTTGATATTGGTCCACTTGTGGTTTTTCAGCGAAGCGACCTGAATTTCATTGTCAAAGTGGCCAATGTTGCCAACGATCGCCATGTCCTTCATCTCGCGCATATGCTCGATCCGGATCACGTCTTTGTTGCCAGTGGTGGTGATGAAAATGTCGGCGGAACCGACCACATCTTCCAGCAAGACTACTTCAAAACCGTCCATCGCGGCTTGAAGCGCGCAGATCGGGTCTACTTCGGTCACTTTCACGCGGGCGCCAGCGCCTTGCAAGGACGCAGCCGAGCCTTTGCCAACATCGCCGTAACCGCAGACAACGGCCACTTTGCCAGCCATCATGGTGTCGGTCGCGCGGCGAATGCCATCAACCAGCGACTCTTTGCAGCCGTATTTATTGTCAAACTTCGATTTGGTGACAGAATCATTCACGTTGATCGCAGGGAAGGGCAATTGGCCCTTTTTGTGCAGATCATAAAGGCGGTGCACACCTGTGGTCGTTTCTTCGGACACGCCTTGGATCGCCGCTTTGGTTTTTGCGAACCAGCCGGGGGTCTCTTTCATGCGCTTTTGGATTTGCAGCTTGATGACTTCTTCTTCCTCGGATGCGGGCACGGCAAGCACGTCTTCGCCAGCTTCCATCCGTGCACCGAGCAGGACGTAAAGCGTGGCATCGCCGCCGTCATCAAGGATCATGTTCGCGCCTTCGGGGAACATGAAGGATTTATCAAGGTAATCCCAATGTTCGGTCAGGGTCTGGCCCTTGATCGCGAACACAGGTGTACCGCCTGCGGCAATCGCGGCAGCAGCGTGATCTTGGGTCGAGAAGATGTTGCACGACGCCCAGCGCACATCGGCACCAAGGGCTGTCAGTGTTTCGATCAAGACGGCGGTTTGGATGGTCATGTGCAAAGAGCCAACGATCCGCGCGCCTTTCAGCGGCTTTGCGGTACCGAATTCCTCACGCAGTGCCATCAGGCCGGGCATTTCGGTTTCGGCGATGTTTAGTTCTTTGCGCCCAAATTCGGCCAGCGCGATGTCTTTGACGATGTAATCTTGCGGCATGAGCCGTACTCCTTGGCAATTGATCTGTTGTGGGTCAGATAGCATTGTAGGTCGCGTTGGGCAATGTCAGGCGTGTCTCGCGAAGTAATGGCAGGAATGGGAACGGTTTTATGAAGCAACCCAGAGCATGGCAGAGGATGTTATCTGGTCGCCGTTTGGACTTGTTGGACCCAACGCCCGTGGATATCGAGATTGAGGATATCGCCCACGGATTGGCCTTTGTTGCGCGGTGGAATGGGCAAACCTTTGGCGATTGGCCCTATTCGGTTGCCGAGCATTCCTTGCTGGTGGAACAGATTTTCCGTAAATCCAATCCAGCGGCGGCACCGCGTTGGCAATTGGCTGCGCTTTTGCACGATGCGCCCGAATATGTGATTGGTGACATGATCAGCCCAGTAAAGGCGGCAGTCGGGCTGGGCTATGGTGCGTTGGATGACAAGTTAACGGCGGCTATACATATCCGCTTTGGCCTGCCCGCCGTTTTGCCGGTCGCGATGAAAAAGGCGATCAAGGCGGCGGATACCGTTTCGGCGTGGCTGGAGGCCGTGCACATTGCGGGGTTTTCCGAAGCGGAGGCGGATAAGTTTTTCGGAAAACAGGTACCCCAGCTTATCAAAGGATTGTCGATAGAGCTGAGGCCGCCTGTACAAGTGCGCGCCGCCTTTATTTCACGGCACACGGAGCTCATGTCAAAGCTTTGATAGGCTGTTAAACTGAAAGCCCGCCTTAGACCGAAAGATCGTCAGGCGTCTTGCCTGCAGCCAAAGCAGCAACAAACCAACGCGGTTTGCGCCCACGCCCAGACCATGTATCAGAACTATCGGCAGGGTTGGCATATTTAGCAACGGCAGGTGCGCGTTTACGAATGGTCGCAGCACCCGTCAATTCTGCAAGAGAAAAGCCAAGCTGTCTTGCCTTTTCTTCCAGCTCCAACAAAGCCTGTTTTTTCTTGCGCGTTTCAAAGTTTGCAATTTCTTTTGCAATCTTGGATTGTAGGTCCTTAAGTTCTTTCAGCGATAGTTTTTCTAGATCAACTGACAATTCAGGGTCCCTTTCTGTATTAGGTTCTACTTAATATGGCATACATTATCTAATTTCAATCCATTGAAGTTTGGTCAAAAATTTTAATAGATATGTTGATAAGCCTTAAGATCATGATCTGGCAGAATTGTTATTTTTTTAGCGCGGGCTGCGTTTTGCCAGAATGCGCTGCAGGGTCCGGCGGTGCATGTTCAGGCGGCGGGCAGTTTCGGACACATTGCGCTCGCACATCTCATAGACCCGTTGAATGTGTTCCCAGCGCACGCGATCGGCCGACATCGGGTTTTCGGGCGGCTCGGGCAATGTTTCGCCGCGTGACAAAAGCGCATTCGTGACTTCGTTCGCATCGGCCGGCTTGGAAAGATAATCGGTTGCACCAATTTTAACGGCGGCAACGGCGGTGGCGATTGCGCCATATCCCGTCAACACAACAATCCGGCAATCGGGCCGCTTGTCGCGCAACACCTCTACCACGTCCAACCCGTTGCCATCCTCGAGACGCAGGTCGACGACGGCAAAGGCAGGAGGGCGAGACTGTGCAATCGCTTTGCCCATTGCCACGGTTTCAGCCATTTCGACCACAAAACCACGTTTTTCCATGGCGCGGCCCAGCCGTTTCAAAAACGGCTCGTCATCATCAACCAAAAGAAGCGACCGATCGGCCCCGATTTGCGCGCTCAGATCTTCGGACATCTAAAACCCTTTTTTATGTCTGCTCTACCGAGCAATAACGTCGTGAGGCCGTGTCAGCTTGCCCCTAAAAAGCAGGCAACCGTTTGGGCCATTTCATCCGGTGTGGTTTCGCGTTTAAAGAAATCGACAAAGCCAACACCTGGCAGCATCAGGTAGGTAAAGGTCGAATGGTCGACCAGATAATATTTGTCTGTCGCGTCTTGCTTTTTGTAATATGTTTTATAGGCCTGCGATGCAGCTTTTACCTGCTCTTCGCTACCCGTTAGCCCGATCATTTTGGGGTGCATTATGGACGCGAACTCGCCCATGACTTCGGGCGTATCGCGGGCTGGATCAATGGAGATAAAGATTGGTGTTACGTCAAGACCCAATTCTTCTAAAATATCAACGGCCTCTGCGTTACGGGCGTTATCAAGCGGGCACACATCCGGGCAAAACGTATAGCCGAAATAGACCAAAGACGGTTTGGTGATCACATCCGTGTCGGTAACGGTTTCGCCCGCCGGATTGACCAGCGTAAATGGCCCACCAATCGAGCCGCCGCCAACCTGCCCGCCGCGACATTGCGTAAAGGCGTCACCATTTTGATTGCTATAGACCCAATAGGCGGATCCGCCCAAGAGTCCGGCCAAAACGGCCACTGCTGCCCCAGCGTAAACTTTGATCATCCGTTTTCCCCACACGTAATCTTATCAAACAAGGCACCGCTGGCGGGTTTGCGTTGAAACCCCGTTCAGCGCCTCGTATCAATGGAGATAGTCTTTTTGTACTGGCGGGGCAATGGAATGATCAATTCGGGGACGAATTCGGGTGTCGGCCCCTTTTTCCGGACGAGCGGACAAAACAGGTTACGGCTACGCACCTTGATCGTATTGCGTTGGATGGCAATTGCCGGGCAGCTAGCGGCAATTCTGGTGGCGTATTTCTATCTGGGGCTGCAATTGCCGATAGGGCTTTGCTGTCTTGTGGTTGGCGTTTCGGTGATTGCCAACCTTGTGTCGACCTTTGTGTTCCCCGAAAACAGACGGCTGACCGACATAGAGGCCATGCTTGTTTTGTTGTTCGATTTGGCCCAGCTGTCGTTCCTTTTGTATCTGACTGGCGGGGTAACCAATCCTTTCGCGCTGTTGATTATTGCGCCGGTGATCATTTCCGCCTCGGCGTTGAAATCGCGCACAACTGTTTTGCTTGGGCTGATGGCAATTTGGCTGATCAGCCTTTCCGCGACCTTTAACATCCCGTTACATTTCGCGGATGGCACGACCCTCGCCGTGCCGCGGTTGTTCGAATTTGGCTTTTGGCTGTCGATTGTGATCGGGATCCTGTTTCTTGGCCTTTATTCACACCGCGTCGCGTCCGAGATTCAATCTATGTCTGATGCCTTACTTGCCACCCAAATGGCATTGGCACGTGAACAGAAACTAACCGATTTGGGGGGTGTTGTTGCCGCTGCCGCGCATGAGCTGGGGACGCCTTTGGCGACGATCAAGTTGGTCAGCGCCGAAATGATCGAAGAGTTGGCCGAGCATCCCGACCTGCGCGATGACGCCCAGCTGATAAAGGATCAAGCTGACAGATGCCGCGACATTTTGCGGTCAATGGGACGGGCTGGAAAAAGCGACCGCCATTTGATGCGTGCGCCTTTGGACACCGTGTTGCGTGACGCTGCAGAGCCGCATTTGGGGCGCGGGAAGGCCGTTGTTTTTGATTTGCGCCCTGCCGTTGGCGGCACCACCCAGCAACCAGCCATTCAGCGCCGACCCGAGGTCATTCACGGTATCCGCAATCTGATTCAAAATGCGGTGGATTTTGCTAAGGCAACAGTATGGGTCGATGCGGAGTGGGGTAAAGAAACTCTTATAATTCGGGTTGTCGATGATGGCGCAGGCTATTCAAGCGATATCCTTGGTCGCATTGGCGACCCTTTTGTAAAGCGCCGGAATTCTTCCCAAAAAAAAGATATGCGTCCGGGTTATGAAGGGATGGGATTGGGGTTGTTTATCGCAAAAACCTTACTGGAGCGGTCGGGCGCCGAGGTGTCTTTTGCAAATGGGTCGGACCCGTTTCTGACATCATCCGAAAGACCGGCCCGTTGCGGCGCCATTGTCGAAGTCATTTGGCGGTTGGAAGATATCGCGGCAACCGGTGAAGGTGGCTTGGGCGAAAATACCCAGATCGAGGCTTAGATCTTGGTAAAATAGCCGCTCTTGATCAAAAATTTTGCATGGCACACGCTTTTTCTCGCATGTTAACGGTCCCTTAACTTTATCGACCGCAGGTTGAAATCTATTGGATGGCTTATCGATAAGGAACCCGTTGTGACGTTCGAACCTGTGTTTGCCATTGGTCTGCTTGTTACCGGCATGTTCTCGGCTTTTTTGGGCCTTGTGGTGCTTTCCCTTTTGCAACAAAAGCCCAAGCGCGCCGAGGGCACAGTGTTTCTCGAGGTGAATGGCAGCGCTGATTATCTCTTTGATGGTCATACCCTGGTCGATGCAACGCCTGTCGGGCGCAGCCTGCTTCCCAAGGCATGCCAAGGGCGGGCTTCTGCTTGGCCTGGCCTTATCAGCTATTTGGAACAACGCTTTCCTGGTGTGACGGCACGGCTTGACACCTTGGCCATGCAGGGCACCTTTGCGATGGGAAGCGTTGAGGACGAGGATGTGGCGCCGTTAATCCTGCGGGCCGAACTGCGCGGGGGCCTGACGCGCATCAGTGTGCTAGAGGCGGACGCGGCTACGGCAAAGGGCGGGCTTGACCCGTTAACACGTCGGGCCATTCGCGATGAGCTGGAACAGCTTCGTCAAATTTCGGCCAATGCGCCCTTGCCAATTTGGCGAGAATCCCATGCGGGCGATGTGATTTGGGCCAACGCAAACTATCTTGATCTCGCGACCGAGCGTTTGGCTGACGACGAAGACCTGAAATGGCCTTTGCCAATACTTTTCTCGGACAGGGCAGCATCGGACAATATGGCAAGCACGCGCCGGGTCCTAACAGGCCGAGACGGGAAAACGGACCGCTGGTTCGATGTTTTTGAATACACAACTGGCAAGGACCACCAATTTTATGCCTTACCTGCCGATCGGACGGTAAAAGCCGAAGAGGGGCTGCGCGCCTTCATGCAAACCCTGACCAAAACCTTCGCACAGCTTTCAACGGGGCTTGCGATTTTCGATCAGGATCGCAAGCTTGTGCTGTTTAATCCGGCCCTTTTGGATCTGACGGGCCTTTCGCCTGATTTGCTCACGATGCGGCCGACATTGCCCAGTTTCTTTGATTCGTTGCGCGAAAGCTCGATGATCCCAGAACCACGTGATTACAAAAGCTGGCGCAATCAGATCACCGACATAGAAGAGGCGGCTGCGTCGGGCCTTTATGAAGAAACATGGAGCCTTTCAAGCGGCCAAACCTATCGTGTTACTGGCAGGCCCCACCCGAACGGCGCGCTTGCCCTGTCGTTTGAGGATATTTCAAACGAAATGTCACAGACGCGCCGGTACCGCGCCGAACTTGAACTTGGGCAAGCCGTTATTGATGCAGTAGACGCGGCAATTGCGGTGTTTTCGGTCTCGGGCACGCTTTTGATGTCTAATGCTGCTTATGCAGCTCTTTGGGGCCATGATCCGGCTGCGTCCTTGGGGTCAGAAGGCGGCATAACAAAGATATGCGAGTACTGGCGCAGCGCAACCGCACCTTCTGGTGTTTGGGACCGAGTTGAGGATTTTTCGGCAGATTTGGGCCCGCGCACATCTTGGAAAGATAAAGCACGCTTGTCAGATGGCCGGCGGTTGGATTGTCAGTTTTCACCTCTTTCAGGTGGCGCGATGATGGCCACTTTTCGAGTAGACTCAGAAGGCCTTAACGGTCCCGGGGTAAGGTTTACGAGCAAGCAGAAAATGGTAGGCTAACCAGCCTTGGCCCTTGCGCCGACCATTGCAGCGCGTAAAACTGACCGATATGTCAGCCACCCAGCCCACCTCTTTTTTCTTAGCTGATGACACAGCGACCACCGCACTTGGCGCGGTGCTTGCAAAAGTGTTGCAGGTGGGTGATACGGTTTTATTGAACGGCCCAATAGGGGCTGGAAAAACCCATCTGGCCCGCGCCTTCATCCAAGCAAAACTTGGCAGGTTAGAGGACGTGCCATCGCCCACTTTTACGCTTGTTCAGACCTATAATGCGGACGGATTGGAGGTATGGCATGCCGACCTGTACCGCCTTTCGCACCCGGATGAGGTGTTGGAACTTGGCTTGGACTCTGCGTTTGAAACGGCAATTTGCTTTGTCGAATGGCCCGATAGATTGGGAGACCTTGTGCCTGACACGGCCTTGATCATTACGCTTTCACAACAGGAGAATGGCCGAAAGGCCACTTTTTCCGGTGGTCGTGAAGGCCTTTTGAGCCAAATACAGGTGTCACATGGCGATGGATAATCGACATGCCCTTGCCTTTTTGAACAGCACAGAATGGTCCGCTGCGCGACGGGTTTTTTTGGCTGGTGATGCGTCCGACCGGCGCTATGAACGGCTCTACCTTGGCTACAAGACAGCGGTCTTGATGGATGCACCCCCGGGCAAGGGTGATGACCCTGCCGATTTCATCACAATTGCCGCCCATCTGAACGGGCTTGGCCTGTCTGCCCCACGGATTTTCGCACAGGATCTTGTGAACGGTTTTCTGCTTATCGAGGATTTGGGCGATGCGCTGTTTGCCCGTTTGCTCAAGCAAGATCAGAGCCGAGAAGCCGAATTTTATGCGGCAGCTACCGATGTTTTGTCCCACCTGCAAACCTCTCCTGCACCTGTAAACCTGCCTAACCTCACTGCGGGGGAATGGGCCTTGGCTGCCGGCTTTGCGCTGGACTGGTATCGTTTCGCAGTTGTGGGCGATACAGGGAAGGGTGCGGATTTTTACGCGACGCTGACCCGGCTTATTGAAACCCATGCAGATGGGCCGCGCGTGCTGATATTGCGGGATTATCACGCCGAGAACCTTTTGTGGCTGCCAGATCGGAGCGGGATTGCGCGGGCGGGGTTGCTGGATTTTCAATTGGCTCAAATGGGGCAGCCCGCCTATGATCTGGTGTCCTTGCTGCAAGATGCGCGGCGCGATGTATCGTTGGAAACCGAGACCGCGATGGTCGCACGCTTTCGCAAAGATGCTGACCCTGATGTGTTTTCAAAAGGTTACGCCGTTTTCGGCGCGCAGCGAGCCTTGCGCATTTTGGGGATTTTCGCGCGGCTTTGCCTTGTTGGGGGTAAGGCTCATTATGTTGATCTTATCCCGCGAGTCTGGCGCCAGTTGCAACGCAATTTGGCGCACCCTGCCCTTGCTGATCTTGCCGAAATCTGCGCCAGTGAAGTGCCGGAACCGACCCCCCAAGCCCTTGAAAGGATACGCGCGCAATGCGGAAACAACCCAGCGCGGTAATGTTGTTTGCGGCAGGTTTTGGCACGCGGATGGGCGTATTGACCAAGGATCGGCCAAAGCCGCTGCTTCAGGTTGGTGGCAAGGCGTTGATTGACCACGCGCTGGATCAGGTCACAGGGACAGGTGTGACGAAAACGGTGGTGAATGTGCACTATCACGGCGATCAGATCGCAACACATCTCAAGGGGCGGCCTAACATTGCCCTGTCGTGGGAAAGGGGTAAGATTCTGGAAACCGGCGGCGGGTTGCGTGCGGCTTTGCCACAGCTTGGCGCGGGGCCGGTTTTCACATTGAACACCGATGCCGTTTGGACAGGGCCGAACCCGTTGGCTACGCTGCAAAGCCATTGGGATGGCGAAATAATGGATGCGCTTTTACTGCTGGCGCCGCCATCACAGATCAAGGAATTTCAGGGAAAGGGTGACTTTTTGTTAAGGGCCGATGGCCAGATTACCCGCGCCAAAGGGGCGGCGGGGCTGGCCTATCTTGGGGCGCAGATTTTGCGGCCTGTCGGGATTGACGCGGTAGCGGATGCGGCGTTTTCGCTGAACATTCTGTGGGATCAGATGATTGCGCAGGGCCGTGCTTATGGTGTGCTGCACAGCGGCAGCTGGTGTGATGTGGGCCGCCCCGAGGGGATTATCGAGGCTGAAACACTGTTAGGCGCGCGCAATGTTCAATAACATCGGCCCTCGCGTCTTTGCCTTGCCTCCCGGTGCGGATTTCCCCGCGCAACTGGTCGCAGGGCTGAAACAGCGGCTTTCAGGCAAGCCGCCCGAGGCGATGGCGCGGGTCAAGCTTTACGTCAACACTACTCGCATGCGCCGCCGGATTACCGAGCTGTTCGTTGCCCAAGGGGCCAGTTTTTTGCCCCGCATCCGGTTGGTGACTGACCTAGAAGGTACCCTGCCCAGCACTGGAATTCCACCTGCCGTGTCGCCCTTGCGGCAGCGGTTGGTTCTGGCGCAGTTGATCGAGGGGTTGTTGCAACAACAGCCTGACCTTGCCCCCCGTTCGGCGCTCTATGACCTTGCCGATAGCCTTGCCACCTTGCTGGATGAAATGCAGGGCGAGGGTGTGTCCCCTAACAAAATCGCAACGCTGGATGTCGCCAACCATTCGGCACATTGGGCGCGAACGCGGGAATTCATGGCGATCGTCGCCCAGCTTTTGGAGGCTATGGGCCAGCCCGACAGCCAAACGCGACAGCGCCTTTTGGTCGAACGGATTGCTGCGCTTTGGCAAATCGCACCACCGCAAGACCCAGTGATTGTGGCGGGTTCCACGGGATCGCGCGGGACCACCGCACTGTTTATGCAGGCGGTGTCTGCGCTGCCGCAAGGGGCGATCATCTTGCCGGGGTTTGATTTTGACATGCCCACATCGGTTTGGGCGGGATTGGGCGATGCGCTGACAGCCGAGGATCACCCGCAATATCGTTTTTTTAAACTAATGCAGATGCTGCGTCTGTCGCATAAGGATATTCAGCCTTGGCACGATGCTGCAGCGCCCAACCCTGCCCGTAACGCTCTGATTTCATTGTCTCTGCGTCCTGCCCCCGTCACCGATCAATGGCTGACCGAAGGGCGCGATTTGGCCGACCTGCCTGCGGCTTGCGCAGATATGACTCTGATTGAGGCGCCGACCCCACGCGCCGAGGCGATGGCGATTGCGCTGATCCTGCGCAAGGCCACGCAAGACGGGGTGACTGCGGCGCTTATTTCGCCGGACCGGGGCTTGACGCGGCAAGTGGCCTCCGCGCTGGATCGTTGGAATATTTTGCCCGATGACAGTGCAGGGCGGCCGCTTGCCTTGTCCGCGCCGGGGCGGTTTTTGCGGCATGTGCTGGATCTGCTTGAAAGCCGGATCACCGCTGAAACCCTGCTGATCTTGCTCAAACATCCGCTGACCGCCAGCGGCAAGGCAGCAGTGGGAGAGATGGATCGAGGCGAACATTTGCTGTTCACTCGCAATCTTGAACTGAAATTGCGCCGCCACGGCCCTGCCTTTCCTACAGGGTCTGATTTGACTCTTTGGGCCGAAACGCAAAAAGACCCCAAGGTTCTGCTTTGGGCCAAATGGTTGGCCGCCACGCTGGATGGGCTGCCGGCAAAAGGTGCCATGCCTTTGGTCGACCACATCACGCGGCATCGCAAACTGGCCGAGGCGTTGGCGCTTGGCCCTAGCCAAACCGCGCAAACCAGTGGCTTGTGGGAAAAAGCGGCGGGTGAAAAGGCACTGACGACCATGGAGGAATTGGAGGCCGAGGCCGAACATGGCGGCACCATGACCCCCGCCGATTACCGCCATTTGTTTGAGGCTATTTTGAACAAAGGCGAGGTGCGCGAACCGCTGCAATCGCACCCCCGCATCATGATTTGGGGCACGATCGAGGCGCGCGTTCAGGGCGCGGAACTGGTGATCCTTGGCGGTTTGAATGATGGCATTTGGCCGCAAACCCCGCCGCCCGACCCGTGGATGAACCGCGCCATGCGGCTGGAGGCGGGGCTTTTGTTGCCCGAACGCCGGATTGGCCTGTCGGCGCATGATTATCAGCAAGCTATCTCTGCGCCGCACGTGGTGATTTCGCGCGCGGTACGCAATGCCGATGCGGAAACGGTCGCCTCGCGTTGGGTGAACCGATTAACTAATCTTTTGAAAGGGTTGCCGGATCAGGGCGGCAAAATCGCGTTTGACGAGATGCGCAAGCGGGGGGATGATTGGCTGGCGCTTGCCGCCGCCGCCGAACGTGCCGAACCCGTCGCCCATGCCCACCGCCCTGCCCCGCGCCCACCTATCGCCGCACGGCCTGATAAGCTGGCCGTTACGGGCATTAAAACCCTGCTGCGCGACCCCTATGCGATTTACGCCCGCTATATTTTGCGGCTGTTCAAGCTGAACCCTTTGCGCCCTTCACCCGATGCCCTGCTGCGCGGGTCGGTTTTGCACAAGGTTCTGGAAACCTTTACCCGCACACGGCCCGAAGAGGAAACCCGCGATGCCGCTCGCGTGCGCCTGATTGCAGCGGCCCAAACGGTGCTGGAAAATGAGGTGCCTTGGCCCGCTGCTCGTGCCTTGTGGCTGTCCCGCATGCACCGCGCCGCCGATTTCTTTTTGGGGGTCGAGGCGGCACGGGGTGGCACGCCTGTGGTGATTGAGAAGCAAGGTGCTGTGCAACTGACCGGCCTGCCCTTTACCCTGACTGCGAAACCCGACCGGATTGATGCGCTGCCCGATGGCCGCGTGCATATTTTCGACTATAAAACCGGGAGCCCGCCCAGCAAAGACCAGCAGAAATTCTTTGACAAACAGTTGCTGCTAGAGGCGGCGATGGCGGCCCGTGGGGCGTTCAAAGCATTGGACGGACCGCGCGATGTGGCGGGGATTACCTATATCGGTCTTGGCTCCAGCCCCAAGGAAGACACCAGCACACCGGATGAGGTGGTTTTGGGTCAAGTTTGGGAGGAATTGCACCAGCTTATCGCCGAATATATGTCGCCCGATCGTGGCTATGTTTCGCGCCGCGCCATGCATGGCGAACGCTTTGCGGGTGATTATGACCACCTTGCGCGTTTTGGTGAATGGGAAATGACCGATGATCCACGGCCCGAGGATGTAACATGATCCGCAACGCAGCGTCCGAACGACAGGTCCAATCGGCCAATCCGTGCGCGTCGACATGGCTATCGGCCAACGCAGGATCGGGCAAAACGCGGGTACTGACCGACCGAGTAGCGCGGATGCTGCTGTCGGGCGTCGACCCGGGGCGGATTTTGTGTCTGACCTATACCAAGGCCGCGGCGTCCGAGATGCAGAACCGCCTGTTTGCCCGCCTAGGCGACTGGGCGATGAAGGAAGATGCAGCGCTGCGCCAAGCGCTGGCCGATCTGGGGGTTGATGACGCGATTGATGCGGCACGGTTGGCCCGCGCGCGCCAATTGTTTGCCCGCGCAATTGAAACGCCGGGTGGGTTGCGGATTCAAACCATCCACTCGTTTTGCGCATCTTTGCTGCGGCGGTTTCCGCTAGAGGCGCGTGTGTCGCCGCAATTCACCGAAATGGATGACCGCGCCGCCGCTTTGTTGCGCGATGAAATTATTGACGAACTCGCCGATCTGGGTGCGCCTGATGTTATCGCGGCCTTGGCGGCTGCCTATACGGGTGAGGATTTTGGCGCGCTGGCGGGTGAGGTTGCGGGGCGGCGCAATGATTTTGCGCGCTTTTTGTCTGATGCCGACTGTCGCGCTTTGTTTGAAGTACCCGACAACCAAACCGAGGCGGCGATTCTGGCCGAGGTGTTTTTAGGCGGTGAGGCCGAGTGGTTGGCCGAGGCTGTTGAGATTATCGCCACCGGATCGTCCAATGATGTAAAGGCGGCGGATAAGCTGCGTGGCCTGAATTTGGCGGCCCCCGACATGCGGCTTTTGGCAGGGCTGGAAGGCGTTTTCCTGAATGGCGCCAAAACCAAAGTGCCATTTTCCGCCAAGTTAGGGACGTTTCCAACCAAAGCCACCCAACCGAAACTGGGTCAGCTTTTGGACCGGCTAGAGGATTTGATGCGGCGGGTCGAGGCTGCGCGCGGTGCCCGCATTGCCCTGAATGCCGCCAAACGCACCGCCATTTTGCACCGCTTTGCCGCTGTGTTTCTGCCTGAATACAAGGCGCGGAAAGAGGCGCGGGGCTGGCTCGATTTTGACGATCTGATCACCTATGCCAAGGCGCTGCTGACCGATCCGCAAGTCGCGCAATGGGTGCTGTTCCGGCTGGATGGCGGCATTGATCACATTCTGGTGGACGAGGCGCAGGATACCAGCCCCGACCAATGGCGCGTTATCGAACTGCTGGCGGATGAGTTTACATCGGGACGCGGTGCGCGCGATGAACCCCGCACGATTTTCGTGGTGGGCGATAAAAAGCAGTCGATCTATAGCTTTCAAGGCGCGGATGTCGAGGCGTTTGACCAAAAGCGCGACCTGTTCAAGGGTAAGCTGGAGCAAGTCGATACGCCGCTGCAAGAGCTGTTGTTGGAACATTCGTTCCGGTCGTCGAACACCATTTTGCGGCTGGTCGACCTGACCTTTGACGAACGCCGCGAAAAGGGATTGGGGGGCGAGGTAAAGCACATCGCGTTTTTCCCCGATATGCCGGGGCGGGTTGATCTGTGGCCGGTGATTGAAAAATCGCCCAACCCCAAGCCGGACAATTGGTATGACCCCGTTGACCTTATTACCGAGGAACATCACGCGGCAAAGCTGGGCCAAAAGGTCGCCGAAACCATTCGCCACACCATCGCCAAAGGTGTGCAAATCCCTGTTGATGGCGGCAAAACAACTCGCGCGGTACATGCGGGCGATTTTCTGATCTTGGTGCGTCGACGGTCCGAAATTTTCTCGGCTATCATCGGGGCGTGCAAGGCGGCCGGTTTGCCGATTGCAGGCGCGGATCGGTTGAAACTGGGGGCCGAGCTGGCCGTGCGCGATTTGGCAGCGCTGCTGGCGTTTCTGGCCACGCCCGAGGATGATTTGTCACTGGCCGCTTGCCTGCGCAGCCCGTTGTTTGGTTGGACTGAACAGCAGCTTTACAGCCTTGCCCAGCCGCGCAAAGGCTACCTTTGGCGGGCATTGGAAACAGACCCTAAGCATGCCGAAACAGTAACCATCTTGCAGGATTTGCGCGATCAGGCCGATTTTTTGCGCCCCTATGATTTGATCGAACGCATGCTGACCCGCCATGACGGCCGCCGCAAATTACTGGCCCGTTTAGGGGCCGAGGCAGAGGATGGGATTGACGAGCTTTTGTCCCAAGCCTTGGCCTATGAGCGCAATGACGTGCCCAGCCTGACCGGCTTTTTGGGCTGGTTAGAGACGGATGACATCGAGGTTAAGCGCCAGATGGACAGCGCGGGCGAGCGTATTCGGGTGATGACGGTGCACGGCTCCAAGGGATTAGAGGCGCCGATTGTTATCTTGCCTGATACTGCGCAATACACTGCGCGCGAACGAAATGAGATATTTGTCCTGCCCGAGGGCCCCGTTTGGAAAACTGCCAAAGACGACAGCCCCGAAGCCATCGCCAATGCCCGCGCCGCCCGCAAAGCGCGGGAGGAAGCCGAGGCGATGCGCCTACTGTATGTTGCGATGACGCGCGCGCAAAGCTGGCTGATCGTGGCGGCTGCGGGGTCGATTGGCGCGGATAAAAGCGATGATGACGAGGCATCAAACGTGGTTTGGTATCGGCTGATCCAAGAGGCTATGGCCCAGGCAGGGGCTACCTTGCAACCAGACGGCGGGCTGCGTCTGGCCGAAGGCGTCTGGCCGGATGACATTGGTCCGCAGGTCAAAATGCAGGCGGCAAGCGTCGCTTTGCAAGATTGGGTTTTGCACCCCGCGCCGGTTGAGAGCCGCCCCGATCAGCCGCTGAACCCGTCCCAACTGGGCGGGGCGAAGGCGTTGCCGGGCGATTATACTGCGGATGATGACAACCGCGCCGCGATGGACCGTGGCACGCGGTTGCATCTGTTGCTGGAACATTTGCCCAATCATCCAGCCGCTGATTGGCCCGCATTCGCCACCGGCCTTATGCCCGATGCTCCCGACCGCGCTGAATTGTTGGCAGAGGCGCAAGCCGTGTTGACCCATCCAGATTTTGTCGCGCTTTTTGGCCCAGATGCCTTGGCCGAGACCCCGATCACTGCAGATCTGAATGGCAAGCCGATGGTTGGCACGATTGACCGGCTGTTGGTGACGACAGACCGCGTGTTGGCGGTCGATTTCAAATCCAATCTGCTGGTGCCTGAAGCGGTCGCAGCCGTGCCAGATGGGTTGTTGCGCCAGATGGCGGCCTATCACACCGCGCTTGCCCAGATTTACCCAGATAAAAAAATAGGTGTTGCATTGCTCTGGACGCGTACAGCACAACTTATGCCCATTCCTCCCGATATCGTGAGGTCTGTGCTTAACCGTACCACACTCCCTTGACGTCCGATGGGGAGCCCCTTACCTTCAACTGCAATACATTCCATTAAGGAGATATGTAATGGCCACAATCGCAGTCACAGATGCAACCTTTGACGCCGAAGTCCGCAATTCGGACATTCCCGTCGTTGTCGATTTTTGGGCGGAATGGTGTGGCCCGTGCCGCCAGATCGGTCCGGCACTGGAAGAGCTTTCTGCCGAATACGAAGGCAAGGTAAAGATCGTCAAAATCAACGTTGATGAAAACCCGAACAGCCCAGCCGAACTGGGTGTGCGCGGTATTCCGGCGCTGTTTTTGTTCAAGGACGGTCAGGTCGTGTCGAATAAGGTGGGCGCTGCCCCCAAGGCCGCGCTGGCCACTTGGATCGCTTCGGCCGTCTAATTCCATCAGATTTACGACAAAAAGGCGGCCTTAAGGCCGCCTTTTTTATTTAACCCGCGATCATCTCAGACTGACGTACAATCACTTCTGCCTGCTTGATCGATGCGATATCGACCAGCCGCCCCTTGTACACGGTGGCCCCTTCACCCCGCGCCTTGGCTGCTTCCATCGCGGCCAAAATTTCACGTGCTTCGGTCACCGCAGCTTCAGAAGGGGTAAACACCTCGTTCGACAGGGTCACCTGCTTTGGGTGGATTGCCCATTTTCCAACCATGCCCAACACAGCGGAACGGCGGGCCTGGGCGCGGAAACCTTCGTCGTCGGAAAAGTCGCCGAACGGGCCATCCACGGGCAAAACCCCATGCGTGCGGCAGGCCGCCACAATCGCCGCCTGCGCCCAATGCCACGGGTCCGACCAATGGCGTGCGCCATCTTGCAGCATGTAATAGTTTTCCTGCGTGCCACCAATGCCCGTGGTTTGCATCCCCATCGATGCGGCAAAATCGGCAGCACCAAGGCTCATCGCCTGCAAGCGGGGCGACGATGCCGCGATTTCTTCGACATGCGTGATGCCAGCCGCAGATTCGATAATCACTTCAAAGCTGATCGGCTTTTTGCGGCCTTTGGCGCGTTCAATCGCCGTGACCAGCGCATCCACGGCATAAACATCGGCGGCGCAACCTACCTTGGGGATCATGATCTGATCCAGCCGGTCGCCTGCCTGTTCCAGCAAATCCACGACATCACGGTACCAATAGGGGCTGTCCAACCCGTTGATCCGCACCGACAGGGTTTTGCTGCCCCAATCCACAGCTGAAATCGCCGCGATCACATTCGCCCGCGCACTGTCTTTGTCACTTGGTGCGACCGAATCCTCTAGGTCGAGGTTAATTACATCCGCCGCCGAGGCCGCCATTTTTTCAAAGATCGCCGGGCGTGAGCCGGGGCCAAACAATTGGCAACGGTTGGGGCGGGCTGTGGGGGTGGGCTGGATGCGAAAGCTCATATCAGATATCCTTGGCGTAATTTTATGTCGGGTTTTCAGCTTACATGGTTAGATTGTGGCGCCACCAAGTGCAAGACGACCTTTGCACCTGCAGCATTTATTCAAGCCTTGAATGCCCCCTTAAATCGCGCGACCTTTGATAAAGTAATTCTCAGGTGTCAAATGACCCGCGCGCGACCGTCGAACCCAGCCCAAACTTCAACCCAACGCTTAACGGCCAAACAGGTCTTTGCAACAGTAACGCGCGCCGCCTCGATGGGCATTGCCCGCCCAGCCGGATTAAACAGACAACTGCAACAACAGGCCAAACCATGATCACTGTCACCCCTGATATCTTTCGTCTTGCCCAAGTCTTCACCATTTCGCGCGGTTCCCGTACCGAGGCGCGGGTGCTGACGGTGCGGGTTTCGCGCGGCGGCGTGACAGGATGGGGGGAATGTGTGCCCTATGCCCGTTATGGCGAGACGTTGGAATCGGTGACGGCTCAGATTGAGGGATTGGACGTTGGGATTGACCGTCTCGCCTTGCAACAGGCCCTGCCTGCGGGCGCGGCGCGGAATGCTGTCGATTGTGCTTTGTGGGATCTGGAGGCCAAGATGGCGGGAAAACGGGTCTGGGAAGTTGCAGGGCTGGCAGCACCTGGGCCGGAGATTACGGCCTATACTTTGTCGCTGGATACGCCGGAGAATATGCGGGCGGCGGCGGCGAAGAATGCATTCAGGCCCTTGTTAAAGATCAAACTGGGTACGCCGGATGATATGCCACGGCTGGAGGCGGTGCGGGAAGGCGCGCCAAAAACCCGGATCATCATTGACGCGAATGAGGGATGGACGGCCGAGGTTTATGCCGAACTTGCACCCCATTTGGTCGCGATGGGGGTGGCCTTGGTGGAGCAGCCCTTGCCTGCGGGGGCGGATGATATGCTGGCTGAAATGGCGCGGCCTTTGCCGGTTTGTGCCGATGAGGCGGCGCATGATTGTGCGAGTTTGCCGAATTTGAAGGGCAAGTATGATGTGGTGAACATCAAGCTGGATAAAACCGGCGGGCTGACCGAGGGATTGGCGTTGAAGCAGGCGGCGCTGGCCGAGGGGTATGGTTTGATGGTGGGCTGCATGGTTGGATCGTCGCTGGCGATGGCCCCCGCGACCCTGTTGGCGCAGGGTGTGGCCTTTACCGATCTTGACGGGCCGCTGCTTTTGGCCGAAGACCGAGAGGACCCGCTGGTTTTTGACGCGCAAGGCGTCCATCCGCCCAGCGCCAAATTCTGGGGATAGATCATGTCGCGCATCGTTTATGTAAATGGCCAGTATTTACCCGAAGCCGAGGCCACGGTTTCGATCTTTGATCGCGGTTTTCTGATGGCCGACGGGGTCTATGAGGTCACCAGCGTTTTGGGTGGCAAGCTGCTGGATTTTGCGGGCCATCAGGTGCGGCTGGCACGCAGTTTGAAAGAGCTGGATATTGAGGCGCCCTGTTCGGATGACGAGCTGCTGGAAATTCACCGCGAATTGGTGGCGCGGAATGATCTGACGGACGGGATGATTTATTTGCAGGTCACGCGCGGCAATCCGGGGGACCGGGATTTCGCCTTTCCGGACCCTGCCACGATCAAGCCGACGCTGGTTTTGTTTACCCAATCAAAGCCGGGCATGGCGGACAGTCCGGTTGCGAAAACGGGGATCAAGGTGATCTCGATTGAAGACATTCGCTGGGGGCGGCGGGATATTAAGACGGTCCAGCTTTTGTACCCGTCAATGGGCAAGATGATGGCCAAGAAAGCGGGCGCGGATGATGCCTGGATGGTTGAGGATGGGCACGTCACCGAAGGGACCTCGAATAACGCCTATATTGTGAAAGGGGGGCGGATTATTACCCGCCAGCTTTCCAACGATATTTTGCACGGAATCACGCGGGCGGCGGTTTTGAGGTTCGCGAAAGAGGCGCAAATGGTGGTTGAAGAGCGGCCCTTTACGATTGAAGAGGCAAAGCAGGCGGATGAGGCGTTTTTCACCTCGGCGTCGGCTTTTGTGATGCCTGTGGTGGAAATTGACGGGGCCAGCCTTGGAAATGGAACCCCGGGGCCGGTGGCAAAAAGGCTGCGGGAAATCTATTTGGAAGAGAGCCGCAAGACCGCGATTTGAAGAGCCTGTACGCACAATGACCGCGCGCGGACATTTAGGGAAGTCGTTGATAAAAAACGACTTCCCTTTTTTCGTTAACCTAAAATTAACCTGTGCCTCAGTGTGTTTGCAGCGACCCGTTCCGGCCTAACACCGTCTTGGGCCAAAAATCAGGACCGCCTGATTTGGCGCAATGCGCCCTTAGAGCCGGATTGCCTGTGTTATGACGGTCGTACCTGTAACGCCCATCGTGATGGAGCCGAGATTGATATCGGCGACATCCACGTTTTGCAGGTTTGCGACCACGTTCAGCCCGACCAGAACCTCTACCCCAGAGCCATCGGCGGCGTCGCGCAGACCCAGAACCGGATTTACGATGGTGGGATCATCCACAAAAATCCGCAGCGCTTCGGGTGTGGTGACGCCGGATTGGATGGTGGTGTCGTAATCGGTGATTGCGACCGGATCATTGCCCGTCACCCAATTGACGCCGAAACTGTCGTTGCCCGCGCCGCCTGTCAGGGTGTCGCCGTCATTTCCGATCAGCTGATCATTACCTGCCCCGCCAAACAACGCGTCTGCGCCGTGGGTGCCCTCTTCGGACGCAAAGTCATTCAGGAAACGGCCAATATCAGCATCGGTCACATCAGTGCCAAACGTGCTGCGCATGGAAGCGCTGAATTCATCGCGGACATCGTCAAAAGCGTCTTCCAAGCTGCGGCTTGCAGTAGGCGAAACACCATCGATAACGTCATCGCCTGCACCGCCATACATAACATCGGATCCGGTGGACCCATTCAAGACGTCGTCACCATCGCCGCCGTCGAGCGTGTCATCGCCCGCGCCGCCCGCCAAAGCGTCATCGCCGCGGCCACCTTGCAGGCTGTCATCACCGGCAGCGCCGACAAGCACATCTTCGCCCGCACCGCCAAAAATCTGGTCATCGCCCAGACCGCCATCCAACAGGTCGTCACCCGCGCCGCCGCTAAGGGTATCATCGCCGCGATAGCCGAATAAAAGGTCACTGCCATCGCCGCCGTCCAGCGTATCATCTGCGGCGACACCGCGCACGACGTCGTTGTCATCGGTTTCGGGATTTGGAGGGGTATCTGTGCTATCATCACCATCGCCAGAAAAGAGCGCGCCAAGGGCAACAGGGACAAGAAGTAAAAGTAGAAATTCCATGGGGACACCTTTGCGCGTTCAAGAATGATAAGCCCCTGAAAGTGGGTTACAATTTCAACTATAACGCCCCAAAAACGCGAAGGGTCAATGTATTTTTCAACCCGAGGGCTGTGGCGCGACAATGCCGAAACAATGGCGCGGGATGTGTTTGATTTTCGCTAAATTTGAAACATGAGCGCCCAGGGGTCTGGCGCGTGATTCGCGCCCTTGGCCAGCGGTTTACCGCAGGGGCCAAGGGCGCGGCGTTGGTTTAAAGTTCTAGTCGCACATCGCGGGCAAGGTCGATGCTGGCGGGTTGAACACCTTGGAGCAGGGCCACGACACTGGTGCCATAAAGCAGTTCCGACCCCCCCGTTACCGCACGCAAGGACAGGGTTTGCGCGGCATCGGCGCCACCTGCGCCAAAGTCGCTGACCGAAATCACGTCACTGCCTGGGGTAAAGTCGGTGATGGTGACGGCACCGTAAAAGGCATCAAGGTCAAACGTGTCGTTGCCCGCGCCGCCGGTCATGATGTCGCGATCGGCACCGATCAGGGTATCATCACCAAAGCCGCCGAACATGGTATCAGCTGCGAGTTCATCATCAACGCCGGACCCTGTAAGTTCGTCATTGCCCGCGCCGCCATACATCAGGTCGCCGTAAAGGCCACCGTCGAGCGTGTCATTGCCCGCGCCGCCTTCCATCGTGACGCCAGCTGTTGACAGAACATTGGCAAACAGCTGGTCATCACCACCATAGCCAGCCAGATAATCTGCGCGGCCTGTCGAAAACAGCTGGTCATTGCCAGACGTGCCAAGGATGCGTTCGCCCAACGGGGTGTCAGACAGCAGGCTGATCTGGCTCACGGTCGCGTTTGTGACGCCTTGCAAGATAACATGGGTCACGCCACCAATCTGGACCAGCGTTCCAGTGCCATCTGCGGTTGGGGTCAGGGCAAGGTCGGGATTGGCCGACAAGCGGTCAACGCGGATTTCAAGCGTATCGTCGCGGGAAAAGTCGGTGATAACAGCCGGGTCGACCACAGCCTGACCCACGGCACCGCCAAGCGCGTTGATGCGGAATTCATCTGCCCCCGCGCCACCTGTCAAGGTATCGGCCCCACCCAGAACAAAGGCGGATTCGCCGCGCAGGGTGTCATCGCCTGCGCCACCGTCCAGCAGATCGCCTTGCGGGTCGCGGTCATCTGCCGCGTTCTGGGGGCGGGCGGTCAGGATGTCATTGCCATTGCCGCCGTAAAGCGAATCTGCGCCGGTGCCGCCGATCAAGGTGTCGGCATTGTTGCCGCCATAGACCGCGTCATTGCCCGCGCCGCCGTTCAGCGAGTCGCTGCCGTTGCCGCCGTGAAGGAGGTCATCGCCCAGCCCGCCGTTCAGCGTATCTGCGCCGCCATCGCCGATAAGGGTGTCGTTGCCGATACCCCCTGCAAGCGAGTCGTTCCCGCCGCCGCCCAGCAACGAGTCGTTGCCTTCGCCGCCGTTAAGGACATCGTCGCCTTCGGCGCCTTGCAAGGTATCATCGCCTGCATCGCCGTTCAGCACATCATCGCCGTTGCCGCCAAACATGTCGTCAGCGCCGCCTGCACCGCTGAGGGTGTCGTCGCCGTCATTGCCGATCATCGTATTGGCGGCGCTTGTACCAAGCAGCGTATCGGGGCCGGTTGTGCCCTCAACGGCGTTTTCTGGATTTGGCTCTTCTGGTGGGGTGTCGGTATCGTCACTGCCGCCCCCCGAGAACAAAGCACCAAGAGCGAGAGGGACAAGAAGCAAAAGTAAAAATTCCATAGGATAACCCCTAACAAGACAGAGGTTTGACATGACCCCCCCAGGTCAAAGGCAAACCGTGAACGTGACCACATCTTCCGCGTTATGGCGCGCCCCTTTGCTTTGCTTGGGGCGTGCCGAGTCCAAAGATTAATATTGTGTTAATTTGCAGCAGCTAGATACTAAAACGCCGCATTTGCGGTGTCGTCAATCTGATTTATCTTGGCGGCCCCCATTGTACAGATTTACCGGAAACAATGGGTGCGCGCCGCTGTTATTGTGCTTGATGCAGCATTAATTCAAGCCGCGATTGGTGCGTTAACCAACACAACCGAAGCGGCGGTCAGCTGATCGGGGGTGATTCCCTGCAGGACCATATGCAAATCCCCGTCGAGCAATACTTCGCTATCCAGACCGTTTGCAGCAAGGGCTGTTGTGACAACGGGTGGGGTGGTCGGATCATCGACTTGAACCTCGATCCGGTCGACATCAACGATAAAGTCGAGAACCTGAAGCACGCCGGTCGTATCGGTTGCGATGGTAAAGGCATCGCTGCCGTCACCGCCGATCAGATCAGCGTCGCCGATGCTGGTCAGGGTGTCATCACCGATGCCACCATCAAGCGCGCCACCGCCTGCACCGCCGTAAAGGGCATCGTCCCCATCCTCGCCGAACAAGGTATCAAAGCCGTCGCCGCCCATCATCGTGTCATTGCCAGCGTTTCCATAGGCGAGCTGCGCGGACGTTGCGGTTAGGGCGTCAAGTTCATCGTTGCCATCGCCCAGATAAATCTCGTCCGAACCTTCATCTATGCCGACAAAGACGATGTCGTCACCATCGCCACCGTAAATCTCGTCGCTGCCTTGGCTGCCTGCAAGGGTGTCATCGTCACGGCCACCATAGATTATGTCATCTCCAAGGCCGCCGACGCCCCTATCTGCGCCATTGCCGCCATTCAGAATGTCGTTGCCGTCGCGGCCCCAAAGCAGATCATCGCCGTCGCCGCCATCAATGGAATCATCCCCGTCAAAGCCTTCAAGTTCGTCATCACCCAAGCCGCCAATGATGGTGTCATCGCCAAGGCCGCCGAAAATGGTATCGTCGCCGGAACCGACATCAAACAGATCATCCGCATCGGTGCCCGCAATGCTGTCATCGCCTGTGGTGCCGAAATAGGTTTGGCCCTCTTCCTGCTCTTCGCCACCACCACCACCGGTTTCGCCGCCATCTGTTGTGCCACTATCGTCATTGTCGTCGTTAGACAGGCCAAGAAACGCCAAAAACGGCAAAGCCAACAATAATACAATTTCCATCCTCAATCTCCCAATCCTGATTGCCCGAGAGAAACAGCTTGCGGCAGCAAAGGTTTCAGCGCGGGGCCATGTCACACACCCGCGACTAGGGTGGGAAACCCAGAGGGGGAGAGTCAAGGAATAGATTAATAAGGCGTTAATTTGCGCCGGTTTGGGAAACAATAGGCCGGCTTCGGTTAGGATTTTCGCAGGATCTGTTTGGCGGCTTAGCCGACGTTATCCTTGAACGCCTTGGCAAAAGCGACCTGCTTTTCGGCATCGGCGGGGGTTTGGTTGGCGGCGCGCCAATCCTCGTACGGCATGCGGTAGACGATTTCGCGCGCGGTGTCTTTGTCCATTTCGATGCCACGCTCAACCGCTGCCTCTTGATACCAACGCGACAGACAGTTCCGGCAAAAGCCTGCAAGGTTCATCATGTCGATGTTCTGCACCTCGGGGCGTTTGTCCAGCAGGTGGTCCATCAAACGGCGAAAAGCAGCGGCTTCAAGTTCGGTTTGGGTGGCGTTGTCCATTTGCTATCCTTTAATATCGACCAATGCTGCGACCAGCAGGGGGGCAAGACGTTGGGCCCAAGAGGTTTGAGCGGCTGCATTCACTATCAGGTCATTGCGCAGTTCGATCAAGGTGTTCAGGCGCCCCGTTTGCAAGGCGTGACGATCAATCGCATCGCCGGGCAGGTGGCCAAGGTAGGGTTCATTATCACCAACGCACAGATCTGGTTCGGCGTGCAGGCGGGCCAGCAGCGTGCGGCTGAGGCGCCCGTCGGCGGGGGCGTGCAGGATGCCGATGTGCCACGGGCGCGGCGTTCTGCCTTGCAGGCAAGGGGTAAAGGAATGGATCGCGATGATGACCGTATCGGGGCGGCGCGCGGCGAGTTTGGCGTAGGCGGTATGATAGGGGTCATACAGCGCGGCACGGCGCTGGGCGATTTCGGTTTCTGTGATGTGGCGGTTGGCGGGGATCAGGGTGCCATCATAGAGTTTCATCACCAAGGTCGGGTCATCATCGCCGCGATTGGGGTCAATCACCAAGCGGCTGAAATTGGACAGGATGGCGGGTGCATCCAGCACATCGGCCAGCGCGCGCGTTACCCCTGCGGCCCCCGGATCATAGGCGATGTGGCGGGCCATATCGGCATCGGGCAGGCCAAGGGTGCCGTCGTTTATGTCATCGGGCACGCGGTTTGTGGCGTGGTCGCATGTGATCAAGAACCGCGAAGGGCGGTTGGCACCGATGATTTCATAAGGCTTGGTCATAATTCCTTTACCATGTACCAATAAGGATGGGATTTGTTTACGGCAAAGCATGCCACAAAGAAACCTTTCGATTTTGCCCAGCAATTCGGCCATGATTGCGCTATCATAAACGCGTTGCCCCGTGCCGGAAATTCCGCCATAAGGGCGCTACCAATTCATAGGATAGAGGACAGCGGCAGATATGAGACGCCTTCGCAATGTAAAGATCGTGGCCACGCTGGGCCCAGCCTCGTCGACCTATGAAACCATTCGCGCGTTGTTTGAGGCAGGGGCCGATGTGTTCCGCCTGAACATGAGCCACGGGACGCATGACGAACAGCGCGCCCGCTATGACATTATTCGCAAAATCGAGGCCGATACAGGCCGTCCGATTTGTGTGCTGGCCGACCTGCAAGGGCCAAAACTGCGCGTGGGCGTGTTTGCCCGCGATGGTGGCGAAGAGTTGGTTGAAGGGGCAAAGTTCCGGATGGATCTGGATGCGACCCCCGGTGATGCGACCCGCGTAAACCTGCCTCACCCCGAGATTTTTGCCGCACTGGAGGTGGGGTCATCCCTGCTGGTCAATGACGGGAAAATCCGGCTGAAGGTAGAGGCGTGCGGCAATGATTTTGCCGATTGCACCGTGATGGTGGGTGGTGTGATTTCCAACCGCAAGGGCGTTAATGTACCCGATGTGCTGTTGCCGCTGGCCGCGCTGTCGGTCAAGGACCGTGCCGATTTGGAATTTGCCTGCGAGATGGGCGCGGATTGGCTGGCGTTGTCATTCGTGCAGCGGGCCGAAGATGTGCTGGAAGCGCGGGAATTGACGCGTGGGCGCGCGGCGATTTTGTCCAAGATTGAAAAGCCTGCGGCGGTAAAATCGTTTGATTCGATTTTGGCCGTGTCGGATGGGATCATGGTTGCGCGCGGTGATTTGGGCGTGGAACTGCCGGTGCATGCCGTGCCACCGATCCAGAAACGCCTGATCCGTGCGGCGCGGGCTGCGGCCAAGCCGGTGATCGTGGCAACCCAGATGCTGGAATCGATGATCGAATCGCCGGTGCCGACACGGGCCGAAGTGTCGGACGTGGCAACGGCGATTTATGAAGGTGCGGATGCTGTGATGCTGTCGGCGGAATCGGCGGCAGGTAATTATCCTGTTGAGGCTGTGACCACGATGAACAACGTGGCGATTTCGGTGGAAAGCGACAAGATTTACCGTGAGGTGATTGAAGCAAGCCGCCGTGGCGCGAAAAACACCGTGGCCGATGCGATTGTATCTGCGGCGCGTGAAATTGCGGAAACCACGGATATCAAGGCGATTTGCTGCTTTACCCAATCGGGGACAACGGCCAGCCTTGTGGCGCGTGAGCGTCCGCGCACACCGATCATTGCGCTGACGCCATTGGTGCGCACGGCCCGCCGCCTGACAATGACTTGGGGTGCTCATTGCGTAATCACCGAACCGCAGGGCCGGTTTAAGGGCGCTGTACTGGCCGCTGTTCGTGCGGCGCGCGCTGACGGATTCGCCAAGGAAGCCGAGCAGATTGTTGTGACAGCCGGCGTGCCATTCAACGTGCCAGGCACGACCAACATCTTGCGCGTGGCCCCTTGTGATGAGCGGTTGATTTACAGCTCTGAAGCTGAATAAATACCTATAGTGTTTTAACGTGTTTCGGCTTTGACACGCTGTTAAAGCCGAAACGCTTTAGGTATTTGGAGTGTTGAATGGACCCCGATCTGCTGCTGGTTATCGGCCTAATTCTGGGTGTGCTTGCAATTCCATCGATTCTATCCGCCCTTTCTGATGGTCGCGCCCCGCGTGCCGCATCGATTGTGGTGCTGATTGCTGGGGTTTTGGTGGTTGTGGCGCTGCAAACCAAGGGTGGTGGCTACCGGATTGCCGATATTCCGCATGCGTTTTACAGCGTTATTGGCCGCTATATCCATTAAAGCGGATTTTCGGCCAGATAGCAGGCTGCGGCCCCGTTTTTGGCTTGCCTTTGCGGCCTACCCATCCTACACGACGCGCTCTATGAACCGCACGACCGGCCAAAGTGGCATGCCGAGTCGCGCGAAAACCACTCGAACGAGGAGATGGAAATGCCCAAGATGAAGACCAAATCTGCGGCCAAGAAGCGCTTCAGCTTCACCGCATCCGGTAAGGTAAAGGCTGGCCCCGCCGGCAAGCGCCACGGCATGATTAAGCGTTCGACGAAATTTATCCGCGACACAGCAGGGACAATGATCCTGTGTGATGCGGATGCGAAAATCGTCAAAAAATACATGCCCTATAACCGGTAAGGAGAGCCAAAGATGTCCCGCGTAAAATCTGGCGTCGTTACCCACGCCCGTCACCGCAAGGTAATTAAAGCTGCCAAGGGCTATTATGCCGCGCGCAGCACCAACTTCCGCACTGCTACGCAGGCGGTTGATAAAGCCAACCAATACGCCACACGCGACCGTAAGACCCGCAAGCGCAACTTCCGCGCGCTGTGGATCCAGCGGATCAACGCGGCTGTGCGTTTGTTTGATGCTGCCTTCACCTATTCCCGTTTCATCAATGGTTTGATGCTGTCAGGTATTGAAGTGGACCGCAAAGTGCTGGCCGATCTGGCCGTGCATGAGCCGGAGGCGTTCAACGCCATCGCAGCATCCGCGAAAGCCGCATTTGACAAGTCGGAAGCTGCAAAAGCAGCAGCCTGATTTGATCGAGGTTTGTGAAAGGCCCCGCAGTTTGCGGGGCTTTTTGCGTTTCAGCGTTTAATATGTTGGGCGATCCGCGCCGCAATTGCGCGGCTGCCCTTGGGTGAGGGGTGGATGCGGTCAAACTGATGGTAAGATGTGTCACCGTGCGGCACGAGGTCGGATAGGGCCATGAAATCCACGCCCTTATCCAGTGCCGCCATTGTCGCCAACCGCTTGTCCATTTCATTCCCAGCGGGGCCACAGGCCTTGATTGGGCTGGTAAAACCAGGATTGCGCAGATAGCCGACATAAAGCACCCGCGCGCCCGACGCGCGTAGCTTAGCGACAAAATCAGGGATCGCGCCGCGTTTGCCATCGTGGGAAACAAGCCGGTCAAGTTGGGTGGTTGACGTGCCGCAACCGCCGCCAAACAGCAGATCATTGCCGCCGCCATTCAGCACGACCCATTTCCAAGGGCCGGGGCGGTATTGCGCATCAAGCCGCAAGCCTGCCGCGCCTGAAATCGGTAAAATGTAGAAATAGCGCGCGGCGGGGACTGAACGGTCAATCACCTCTTCGCGCAAAATCGACTCTATCCCATCGGCGACGGTTTGGTTTTGGATGGAATTGGAAGCCATCATCGAATCCCCCAACAGCAAAACCCGCGCCCGCGTATCGGGGGTGACGGTTTCGCCGCAGGCCAGCAGCACAGAGAAAGAAGCAACGACGCAAATACGGTTGAACATAAAGGAATCCGAAGTGGTTAAATGAATGTGAACAGCAAGCTACACCAATCGGCGCAGAAACAAGGCGAGACTGGTGCTTTGGCAAGGCATTTGCATCTTTGGGCCAGTTTAGCGCCAGATGGATTAACGACTTGTCCATTCCGTCTGACTGGCCGCTTGCATTTCAGCACCCTGCCCGCTAGCACGAAATCGACCAATTCCCGGAGACAGACCATGACCGAGCTTGATGACCTGAAGGGCAAATACCTGACCGCCGTTGCGAGTGCCGGTGATGAGGCCGCGCTGGAAGAGGTACGTTTGGCGGCCCTGGGCAAAAAAGGCGAGATCAGCCTGAAAATGCGCGAATTGGGCAAAATGAGCGCGGAGGAGCGGAGCACATTCGGTGCCGCCCTGAACGCGCTGAAGGATGAGATTGACGCGGCCTTGCGCGCGAAAAAAGCCGCGATGGCCGATGCGGCGCTGGATGCGCGCTTGCAGTCGGAATGGCTGGATGTGACGCTGCCCGCGCGGCCACGGGCGGCGGGGACCATTCATCCCGTTTCCCAAGTGACCGAGGAATTGACCGCGATTTTTGCCGATATGGGATTTGCCGTGGCCGAGGGGCCGCAGGTGGAATCTGATTGGTATAACTTTGACGCGCTGAACATTCCGCCCGAACACCCTGCGCGGCAGGAGCATGACACGTTTTTCATGAACCGTGCGATCGGCGATGACCGCCCGCCGCATGTGCTGCGCACCCATACCAGCCCCGTGCAGATCCGCGCTATGATGGAGCAAGGCGCGCCCATTCGCATCATTTGCCCCGGCCGTGTGTACCGGATGGACATGGACCAAACCCATTCGCCGATGTTCCATCAGGTTGAAGGATTGGTGATTGGTAAAGACATCTCAATGGCCAATCTGAAATGGGTGCTGGAAGAGTTCTTTTCTGCGTTTTTCGGCAAGCCCGTGAAAACGCGGTTCCGCGCCAGCCATTTCCCGTTCACCGAGCCTTCAGCCGAGGTCGATATTCAGTGTTCGTGGATTGACGGGCAGTTGCGCATTGGTGAAGGCGATGGCTGGATGGAGGTTTTGGGGTCCGGCATGGTGCACCCCAAGGTGCTGACAGCGGCAGGGGTGGACCCGAACGAATGGCAAGGTTTTGCCTTTGGTATGGGGATCGACCGGATGGCGATGCTGAAATACGGCATCCCCGATTTGCGCGCGTTTTTCGAATCTGATCTGCGCTGGTTGCGACACTATGGGTTTTCGGCGCTGAACATGCCTGAATTGGCGGGTGGCGTAGCATGAGCTATAACACCTTTGGCCATATGTTTCGGGTAACGACCTGGGGCGAAAGTCATGGGATCGCGATTGGGGCGACGGTGGATGGCTGCCCGCCCGGTGTGGCGCTGACAGAGGCCGATATTCAGCCTTGGTTGGACAAGCGCAAACCGGGGCAGAACAAGTTCACCACGCAGCGGCAAGAGGCCGATCAGGTGCGCATTCTGTCGGGTGTCTATGAGGGGCGTACAACGGGCACGCCGATCCAGCTGATGATTGAAAACACCGATCAGCGGTCCAAGGATTACGGTGATATCGTGCAGAGTTTTCGGCCCGGCCATGCGGATATTACCTACCACCAGAAATACGGGCTGCGCGATCCGCGCGGCGGGGGCCGGTCATCGGCGCGCGAGACGGCATCGCGGGTCGCGGCGGGCAGTGTGGCCCGCGCAGCGCTGGCGCAGCTGGTGCCGGGGCTGTCGGTAACGGGTTATATGGTGCAGATGGGGCCGCACGGGATTGACCGCGCGCGGTTTGACTGGGATCAGATTGATCAGAATCCGTTCTGGGTGCCTGATGCACAGGCGGCAAGCGATTGGGCAGTTTATCTGGACGCTTTGCGCAAAGATCATAACTCGGTCGGTGCGGTGATTGAAGTTGTGGCGCGAGGCATGGTGCCCGGCCTTGGCGCACCGATTTATGCCAAGTTAGACACGGATTTGGCCGCAGCGATGATGTCGATCAATGCCGTCAAAGGCGTGGAGATTGGCGAAGGCATGGCGGCCGCGATGTTGACGGGCGTGGAAAATGCGGATGAGATTCGGATGGGTGCGACTGGCCCCGCGTTTTTGACCAACCATGCCGGTGGCATTTTGGGGGGGATTTCCACGGGCCAAGATGTTGTGGTGCGGTTTTCGGTTAAACCGACGTCTTCGATCCTGACACCGCGCCAAACGGTGACGGTCGCGGGCGATGAGGTGGATTTGATCACCAAAGGCCGCCATGACCCCTGCGTTGGCATCCGCGCCGTGCCAGTGGGTGAGGCGATGATGGCCTGTGTTTTGCTGGACCATGTACTGATGGACCGCGGCCAAACCGGCGGCGTGCGCGGGCAAATCGGGTAAATGGAAACGGTCATCGCCATCACCTTGCCGATTTTTCTGGTGGTGGGGCTGGGGTTTGCGGTGACGCGCGCGGGGCTGTTTTCGGCCCCCGATATGCGGATTTTTGGGCGTTTTGTGATTACGATTGCGTTGCCTGCGCTGCTGTTCAATGCGCTTTCCAAACGCGATGTGGCCGAGGTGTTTGACCCTGCATTTATGGGGCTTTATGCGCTGGCGTCATTGCTGGTGATGGCTGTGGGCTATGTTTGGTTTCACCGTATCCAAGGGCTGCCGATGGAGCGCGCGGGTATTTGCATCATGGGGTCGGCCTGTTCCAATTCCGGCTATATGGCCTTTCCCATTTTGCTGCTGGCCTATCCGGATTTGGCGCCCAAAGTGTTGGCGATGAGCCTGATGGTGGAAAATTTGTTGATGATTCCCGTGGCGCTGACGCTGATTGCGATGGGGCGCAGCGGTGCTGGGATGGGCGTGATGATTTGGGATATTGCACGCAACCTGATCCGCCGTCCGTTGATATTGGCGATGATTGCGGGGCTTGCGTGGTCGGTGTTGAAGCTGCCGATCCCCGAGGCGATGGACCGTGGGCTGACGATGATTTCGACGGCTGCGGTGGCGCTTGCGTTGTTTGTGGTTGGCGGGTCGCTGGCAGGAATTGCGCTGCGCGGGAATATGGCGCTGGCGGGGCAGATCGGATTTGGCAAGCTGGTGCTGCATCCAGCTTTGGGTGTTGCGGTTCTGGCCATGGCAGCGGCGCTGGGCGGGCCTGTGTTGGGTGCCGATTTGCAGGCGTGTTTTGTGATTGCCTGTGCGGTGCCGATGCTGGGGGTTTACCCGATTTTTGCGCAGGAGGTGGGGCTGGAGGGCTTGGCGTCGCTTGCTATGCTGGGGGCAACGGCGATGAGCTTTTTCAGCTTGAGTTTGGTTTTGGTGCTGTTGATGTGACAGGCCGCTCTGCTGAGCGACCCGTTTTGAGTATTTTTGCAAAGATGAAATTGGGGGTTAATAGCCCAATGCGCAGCCGTCTTTGCGAGGGTCGGAGGCACCTTCGAGAAGGCCGTCTGCGTGGAGTTTGATGGCTTGGGAGCCACCGAGCGGGACCACGGGGATTTTGACGTCATGGCCGCGCGCGGCAAGATCGGCGCGGATGGTGTCGGAATAGCCGCGTTCAACCTCCATCCCTTCGGCGCCTGAAAAGCAGCGCGGGGCGTCCATTGCGGATTGCGGGTCCATGCCGAAATCCTGGATGTTCGAGACAAAACGCGCGTGACCTGTGGGTTGGTACGACCCGCCCATCACGCCGAAAGGCATTGTGACGCGGCCCTTTTCGGCAATCATGCCGGGGATGATGGTGTGCATGGGGCGTTTACCGCCAGCAGCCTCGTTCGGGTGGCCTTGGTCCAGTGTGAAGCCCGCGCCGCGGTTTTGGAAGTTGATGCCGAATTTATCAGACGCGAGGCAGGCGCCAAAGCTGTGATAGACCGAGTAGATGAGGGAGACGGCCATGCGGTCTTTGTCGACCACGGTTATGTAGATTGTGTCTTTGTGGACCGATTCGGTGAGTGGGGCGGCGGCTGCCATCGCGCGTTTGGGGTTGATCAAGGCCGCGAGTTTTGCCGCCGTGGCATCGGACAGCATATGGTCGAGCCGTTTGGTTTGGTCCGGATCGGCGATAAAACGGTTGCGGGCGTCATAGGCGAGTTTTGTCGCCTCGGCCTCTATATGCGCGCGGTCGGCGCCGAAGGGGTCCATTGACTTTATGTCAAAATGGGCAAGGATTTTTAGCAGCAGAATGGCGGTGGCACCCTGCCCATTCGGCGGATGCTCATACAGGTCGACGCCTTTGTAGGGACCGGACACGGGGCTAACGTAATCGCATTTTGTGGCGGCGAAATCATCAAGCGTGTGGGTGCCGCCAAGGGCGTTAAGGGAGGCGACCATGTCTTGCGCAACCTCGCCTTCATAAAACCCTGCGCGACCTTGGGATGCGATGCGGCGCAGCACCTCGGCCTGCCCGGGCGCGCGGAAGCGCTGGCCAAGGGTGAGCGATTTGCCATCAAGTAGAAGGGTTTCGCGGGCGCGGCCTTGCAGCAGGTGTTCGGCCTCGGCCCAATCCTTGGCAACGCGGGGGGCAACGGGCACGCCTTCTTCTGCGTAATGGATCGCCGGGGCGAGGGTTTCGGCAAGGCCCATGCGGCCCCAATCGGCCGAAAGCTGGCAAAACGCATCGACAGCGCCGGGCATTGTTACCGCCTCGGGCGCATAAAGCGGCATGGCGGTCAGGCCACGGGCACGCAAGGCTGCGGCATCAAGGCCACGGGGGGCGCGGCCGGAACCGTTGAGGCCGTGGATATCTTGCGCCCCGGCAGGTTTGAACAGAACAAAACAATCGCCACCAAGACCAGTCATCTGCGGTTCGCAAAACCCGAGCAGCACCGCGCCCGCAATGGCGGCATCGACCGCGTTGCCGCCTGCCTTGAGGGTATCAATCGCGACCGCAGCGGCCAAAGGGTGGGAGGTGGCACACATGCCATTGGCGGCATAAACGGCCGAACGGCCCGGCATTTGAAAATCGCGCATTGGGGTCTCCACAATTGTTTTGCCCGACCCTAAAGGCAAATTTTGCAAAGCGTAATCCGTTATTTTGCACAGATTTTCGTTCTGTCTGCGCGCGGGCAATAGGGGGGTAGACGCCTCGATGTCACGTACTGGGTGGGGGCAATTAGCGTGACACCGAGGGAAGCTTTTATGCAGCTACAAGTACCATATGCGGGATAATAGGTGGCGAGTTTAGGGGGAAAGAGTGACCATTTGGTGTCATATCTGATTAGACTCCGCGAAATGGGCCCGTTTGGCGTGGATTGTCACCAATTAATGAACACTGTCAGGTTCTGCATCGGTAAGAAGAGTAAAGCTCAGGTGATTTGTGGTGTCTGTTCGTTGATATCGAAGGTCTTGAACCAAGGTTCGAATAAGAAACCACCCAAAGCCGCCTTCTGGGAGGCCGGCATCCACATCGATCACGGGCAAGATACCTTGTGGCAATTGTTCATGTGGAAAGGCCCGTCCCTGATCACAGACGGCTACGAATACCCCGTCCGATTTTGGCACAAGGCGTAGCTGTATTTCGCCTGTCGTTCTGGCATAGGCATGTTCGACAATATTATTCAGCACCTCGGCCAACACAATTTCTGCTGTGCCGCGTGCGCAGTCACCCAGGCCAAGCATCGCGGTGCTTGCCAGCACTGTATCCAGCGCGCTGCGGACAGCGACAGGGTCGCTTGCAATGGTCAGATGCATGGTCTGTCCTTCGCCGCCTTCAGGTGGGCCCATATCAACTTGCTTTGCGCAGGCCATCGGGCAGGGTGGGATGGATGGTAAAAACCGAATCCATCCGCGTCAGTCGGAAAACCTTGGCCACCGTTGGCGTTAGGCCCGACAGTTCCAGCTTGCGGTCTGCGCCCAGCAGTTTCATCACACCCACCACCGCGCCCAAACCCGAACTGTCCAGAAACTGCACTTGCGACAGGTCAAGCAATACACGGTCTGACGGGGTTTGCGTTACCTCGCGCATCCGCTCCTTGAACTGAATTGCACTGGCGGCATCGATCCGATTTTCGCATATGCTGATAACAAGTAGGGCGCCATGCGCCGTGGCAGTTAGGTCCATCTTCGAAAACTCCTTCAAATTCCGGCACATTCAGGGCTTGCAGGCTATGACCCAGTGGTTAGCATTCGGTAACCAAACGCGTGGCAAAGGGGCTAAAATGCAAAAAGTTGTTATTGTCGGGGCGGCGCGCACGGCGATGGGCGCGTTTCAAGGCGTATTTACAGGTGTTCCAGCAGCGAGCTTGGGCGGCACAGCGATTCGCGCAGCCTTGGGGGCGATTGACCCAGCGCTGGTCGAAGAGCTGTTGATGGGTTGCGTTTTGCCTGCGGGCCAGGGTCAGGCCCCCGCCCGTCAGGCTGGCTTTGCTGCGGGGCTTTCCGAAAACGTGTCTGCAACGACGTTGAACAAAATGTGCGGGTCGGGAATGAAAGCGGCGATGATTGCGCATGACCAAATCGCCCTTGGCCAGACCGATGTGATGGTCGCAGGTGGCATGGAAAGCATGACCGAAGCGCCGTACCTGTTGCCTAAAATGCGCGGTGGGGCGCGGTTGGGCCACGCCGCGGTGGTGGACCATATGTTTCTGGACGGGCTAGAGGATGCCTATGAAAAGGGCCGCCTGATGGGCACCTTTGCCGAGGATTGCGCGCAGGCGTTTCAATTCACCCGCGCCGATCAGGATGCCTATGCGCTGGCCTCGTTGACCCGCGCGCTGGATGCCCAAAGCGCAGGTGCAATGGTCGCAGAAATTGCGTCTGTAACCGTGACAAACCGCAAAGGCGATGTGACCGTCAGCGCCGATGAGCAACCAGCCCAGGCGCGGCCAGAAAAGATCCCTACCCTTAAACCCGCCTTTCGCAAGGACGGTACAGTGACGGCGGCCAATTCCTCGTCCATTTCCGATGGCGCTGCGGCTTTGGTGATGGCGTCTGAAACTGCCGCCCGCAGCCATGCCTTGCCAATCCGCGCCTATGTCATGGGTCACACCAGCCATGCCCATGCGCCTGCCGATTTCCCCACAGCCCCTGTCCCCGCCGCCCGCAAATTGCTGGACCGGCTGGGCTGGACCAAAGACGACGTGGACCTGTGGGAGGTGAACGAAGCCTTTGCCGTGGTGCCCATGGCCTTCATGCGCGAACTCGACATCCCGCATGATAAGGTGAACGTGAACGGCGGGGCCTGCGCCTTGGGCCACCCCATCGGCGCATCCGGCGCGCGTATCATCGTGACCCTTCTCCATGCCCTCGAATCCCGCAACCTTAAACGCGGCATTGCGGCCATCTGCATCGGCGGCGGCGAAGGCACGGCAATCGCCATCGAACGCCCTTAACCTGACCCTCCTTTTTCTGTTCACAAATATCCCACGGGGGTCTGGGGGTGTGAAACCCCCGGCGTCTGCCAGAAAGACAAACCATGCCCGATTACGCCACCCTTACCCAATCCCTCCACGCGCTGTGCCACGGTGAAAACGACGCCGTCGCCCTTATGGCCACCATCGCTTGTGAGCTGCACCATGCGCATGAACTGTCAGATTGGACCGGATTTTATCGTGTCACAGCGCCAGAACTTTTGAAAATTGGCCCCTATCAAGGCGGGCACGGCTGCCTCGTCATACCCTTTTCGCGCGGGGTTTGCGGGGCTGCGGCACGCACGGGGCAGGCGCAATTGGTTCCTGATGTAGATGCCTTTCCAGACCATATCGCCTGCGCGTCGTCCACGCGGTCGGAACTGGTGCTGCCTGTCTGGAACGGCGCGGGTAAACTCTTGGGCGTGCTGGATCTGGACAGCAACACGCCCGACGCCTTTACCGAAACGGATGTTTCCGAACTGACCCGCCTGTTAGGCGATTTGTTCCTTGATGCCGCCTAGCGTAGGGTGGGTGAAACCCACCACCCCTAAACCCGGAGACCAAATGTTAATCGCTCTGCATCACGTCCAGCTCGCCATGCCCGCAGGTGCCGAGGCGCAGGCAATTGCCTTTTATACAGATGTCCTTGGCATGACGCAGGTGCAAAAACCCCAAGCCTTGGCGGGGCGCGGCGGCGTGTGGTTTGAAGCAGGGTCTATCCGCCTGCATCTGGGCGTCGAAACCCCCTTCACTGCCGCGCGAAAAGCGCATCCTGCCTTTCAGGTGAAAAACCTTGATGCAGTGACAGAGCAGCTGAAATCCGCAGGGCTGGAGACCAAAACGGATCAGGACTTACCCAGCATCCGCCGCATTTATATCCATGACCCTTTTGGCAACCGGATAGAGCTCTTGGAACTCATGTCGGGTGGCTGAACCCGCCGCCCGCCATATCCGTCTGCTCGGCACGAAGGCATAGCCCCGCGGCGACAAAATCACCGCTTCACGCAATTCGTGGGCGGTTTTGTCGTTAGGTTTTGCTAGAACCATGCCCCCAACGGCCTCGGCCAGCGCACAAGCAGAATCCGGGTCGATTTCTTGCGAGCGAATCTCAATTCCTGCACCGCGCACGCCCGATTCGGGCAGCAAACTTTGCAGTGGATGGTTGGCAAATGTCCCATCAGAATGGATCTGGATCGCTTGGCCCTGATACAGGGCGATCGCAAAATCTCTGGATTGGCGGCGTGCCCGCATCCCGAACACGGCGACCAAGAACGCCACCTCGACCGCAACAGCGCGCACCAAAAGATTGATCGACACCCCCGTTAACGAATGACCAAATGTTGCGGCGGGGGTGGTTTCGTAGTCCATCTACGTCTCCTATTTTCTTGCTACGCGTGGCGGGCGCAATGGCTGAGTCAAACCACAACTTTTGATCTGTGATAGCAAGACACTGACTGTCTGGCCAAAACTGAGGATAAGGAAAGCGAGATAGCCCAGGTTCCCCATATTGCCGCACGGGCAGGTGCCTTGCGCGTGGCAGGGCACACGATTGTCTGACGCACCGGCTTGGGCTATGGGGTGGGGATGAGCGATTTCGTCTATATCCCCCCCACGACCCCCCTGTCGGTGATTTATGCCGACGATCAAATTGTGGTCGCGGATAAACCCTCTGGCCTGCTGTCGGTGCCGGGGCGGGGCGAGGACCGCAGCGATTGCCTGATCAACCGCCTGCGTCAGGTTTATCCCGATATTTTGCTGGTGCATCGGCTGGATCTGGACACATCCGGCGTGATGATCTTTGGCCGCACCAAACCGGCACAGGCGTTTTTGGGGCAGCAGTTTGAACAGCGGCTGACCAAGAAAATCTATCTGGCACGGGTGTGGGGTGAGGTGTTGGAGGATAGTGGGCGCGTGGACCTGCCTTTGATCGTCGATTGGCCAAACCGCCCGCGCCAGCATGTGAATTTTGAAACCGGAAAGCCGTCTGTCACCGATTGGCGGGTTTTAAAGCGGGGCGGCGGCGAGACGCGGATGAAGCTGACCCCGCTCACGGGCCGCAGCCATCAATTACGGGTTCATATGCTGGAGATTGGGCATGTGATTTTGGGCGACCCTTTATATGCCAGCGGGGCGGCGGTCGATTTTCCGCGTCTTATGCTGCATGCGGATAGTTTGAAAATCCGGCACCCCGAGAGTGGGGTCGCGATGAATTTTGCGGCCCCTTGCCCGTTTTAAGGGGGGTTGTACGCAGTGTGTTCGCGCGCGAACGTTTTTGTAAGAGTTTGATTTAGAAGGGTTTTGGAATTTTTGTTTACGTGATGTTAAGATTTTGTACGCAACAGATGTCGAGTTGGGTTTAGCAGACGAACGGCAAGTCTGAGCCCAAAATTACCGATGCTGCGCTATGGCCGAAAGGCTGCTATGCGCAGAATTCAGTCACGTAGTTACATAAACCGCTGGAAGACCTCTTTACCCTACTATCCAGCATTGTCTTGTGTAACGACATGCAAGAGCGCGTCGGAGGGAAGGTCGTTCTTGACATAAAAATCGAACAAGCCTTCCTCGCTCGGCCATCCATTTTGCAAGGCATAAGCCGCGACCACTGCACATGTCGCAGTATGTATTTGGTTGGTAGCCGAAAGAGGTGCGGCGACTTCAATCATCCGCGGACGACCAATTGATTGAAGTTTTGTCAAAAGATCATGATCGGTGAGATGCATCGAGGCGACCTCGCCACCCCATGCAGCAAGAAGCGGTTTAACGCCAGTGTCGTCCATGGGTAGGCGAGAGGACACCATCCAAAACATATTCGGCCTGATGCCCAGTTGAGTTTTGAAGGCGCTTTGATCCAAGATGGTTCCGACTTCATCAATCGTCAGCAAGTCCGCTGACACAAGAGCGGCGAGACGCGCTTCAAGAAACGATGGAGTAGATAGGCGAATACCCCCTGTACGCATGATTTCTAATTCAGCGTCAGTCATCCTAGTGTAGTGAAAGCCTCTGATAACTCTGCTCTCCATTAAAGGATCAAGGCGCTCCCGGAATGCTTGGAAAGGATTCCAGTGGGGATTGTCTGGTCGGAAAAGTGGTCGGCCTGGACCGTTATAGTTATCGTAGGTTTGAAATATCTCGCGATCTCGGTTCAGGTAATCTCGGATCAATGTGTGGTTGTCTCGAAGTGCGACCAACAGTTCATCGTCGAATGTCCTTGGATCCGATGTATCAAGCATTCCGCGAGGATCCTTCATTCAATTTCTGAGTACAAATACCATTTGCGTTCATTGCGCCAACGAGAAGGTATTATTTCAATCGGCTTGCACTGAATACTCGCCAATGTCTCCTTCAGGTAGCGAGCGGTCAACAGGAATTTGGAAGCGAGCGTCCGAAAGGTCCGCATAGCGGTCATCTGACATATACACGCCTTGCGCGGTGCGCATATGCCAAGCCGACCATCCCCCCCTTACCCCTGCAACCACCCGCGCCGCCGGTCGCTTGATGTGACCGTTATGATCGACGGGAACCCGAACCAGAGTGCTATTGCTTGCAGGATGCACAGCGCGCCGAGGATTTGGGCCCAGAACCACATGCGGTTGCCTTGTTGGGTCATCGTGTCACTGCGCATTTCGCCGGTTTTGGGATTGTAGCGGCCAGAGACGATGTCGCCCGCCTTGTGTGGCATGGGCGAGGAATAGGGGCCTCCGCCGTATTCGGGGCCATATTCGGGGCGGGGTTTGGATTTGGTTTGCAAGGCATAGACGGGGCGGTAGGCGGTTTTTCCGTGATCTATAGCCTGTGCCTCGACTCGCAGCACGATCAGGGTGGCGGGGTCTGAATTGGCGATAAAGCGTTTGTCGGCAGTGGCAAAGAAATGGCCGATCACAAGGAACAGGGTTCCAAACAGGATGAGGGTTAGGGATTTTTTGATCATGACACTTCCAGCCAGTTAGAGACAGAGCAGGGCAAAGGCCGGATGGCCCGCGCGCCTGACGCTGTGTCTAGGTTGGAATTATGGCAATTTGGGTTCGGCAATGGGCCGCTGGGGTGGCCTTACCGTTCGCGTATCTTTTGGCGCACCCGCGCCCAGCCCCCCGGACTGACCACGAAGGACAAAAAGAACCCGCTGAAAAAGCCCGAAAGTTCGGCCACCCAATCCCAGCCGCCGCCGAAGAGTAGGCCGAACAGCAGTTGGATGCCCATCAGCATGCCGATTAGGGAAAAGGCACGGTATTGGCTGCTGCCGGTGCCGGTCAGGTTGGTCCAAAGCAGGAAGGTGAACGCGCCGATTAACCCGTAAACGGGGGCGTATCCGCCGATCAGGGGGGTATGGATGAACGGCAGGGCGGTATAGGCCAAGGCACCGGCAAGGGCCGCGCCGAAAAACACCACCAATACGGCCCATGCGCGAAACACCTCGCCCACCATTTTGCCAAGGGCGAGCAGGAACACCACGACAAACAAGGCGTGGGTAAAGTTGAGGTGGATCAGGGGATAGCTGACAAGGCGCAGCATATGTTCGGCGGGGTAGGTGCCACGTGCGATAAGGTCGCGCATCAGGTCGGGCGAAAAGGCGAAACGCTGCACCGCATCGGCACGCCAGCCAATGCCTGTGGCCCCGCCAATCACCCCAGTCGCGGCAAGATTGACGATCAGTTCCATTGCGATGATCGGCAGGGCCAGCGGCCAAATGACAGGCGGCAGCGGGTTGAGCGGGGCGGCGTTGTGATCTGTTTGCATAGGGCCTTTCACGGGGGCAATGATTGACGCCCCTTTGCGCCAAGGGTAAGCGAGATGGAACGCAGTTTCCAGATGGAGTATTCCCTATGGCCGAGCCGGTCCAAACGCCTCATGCCTTTCCGACACGCATCTTTTCAGGCATTCAGCCCTCGGGCGGGTTGACGCTGGGCAATTACCTTGGCGCGCTGAAACGCTTTGTGGAAAAGCAGGATGAGGGGATCGAGACGGTTTACTGTTTGGTCGATATGCACGCGATCACGGTGTGGCAAGACCCCGTGCGCCTGCGCCAGCAGACCCGAGAGGCGGCGGCGGGGTTTATTGCGGCGGGGATTGATCCTGCGCGGTCGATCCTGTTCAACCAGTCTCAGGTCCATGCCCATGCCGAATTGGCGTGGATTTTCAACTGCGTGGCGCGGATGGGCTGGATGAGCCGGATGACGCAGTTCAAGGACAAGGCGGGCAAGAATTCAGAAAATGTATCGTTGGGGCTGTTTGCCTATCCTGCGCTGATGGCGGCGGATATTTTGGCCTATAAGGCCACGCATGTGCCGGTGGGCGAGGATCAAAAGCAGCATCTGGAGTTGTGCCGCGATATTGCGGCCAAGTTCAACAATGACTTTGGGGTGAATTTCTTTCCCATTACCGAGCCGGTGATTGAGGGTGCGGGCACGCGGGTGATGAGCCTGCGGGATGGGACGAAAAAGATGTCGAAATCGGACCCGTCGGACCAAAGCCGCATCAATTTGACCGATGACGCCGATATGATTGCGAAAAAGATCAAAAAGGCCAAGACCGATGCCGAGCCATTGCCAAGCGAGTTGGACGGGTTGGCGGACCGGCCCGAAGCACGCAATTTGGTGAACATCTATGCGGCGCTGGCAGGGATGACGCCAGCCGAGGTGGTACGGGAACACGCCGGATCACAGTTCGGCAGCTTTAAACCCGCGCTGGCCGATTTGGCCGTGTCGGTTATGTCGCCGATCACCACGGAAATGAACCGCTTGATGCAGGATGTGACCGAGATTGACCGGATTTTGGGCGCAGGGGCCGAGCGTGCCGATGCAATTGCCCGCCCGATTGTGAATGATGTTTATGACATCGTGGGAATGATCCGGTCACGCTGATCCGTTAAAAAAACCGGTACGCTTTTGGGGGGCCTGTTACCAAGGGAACAGCGACTCTGCCTGCCGCTTGTCATAACGGGGGTGCGGCAAATTATGGGTCGTGTCGGTTTGGTCCCCCCTGCGGTAAGCAGGTCAAACCGGCAGTAATCACGCCTCCGGATCTGTCCTTGGGTCCGGAGGTTTTTAATTCAGAATTGCTGTGCCCGATGTGTTGGGCGGGATGTCTGGATTTGTACGGCATTCCTTTGGTTGGTCTGGTTTCCTGATTGGTGTGGCGACTGTTGGAATGTTGGGCGCGATCAAATTTATTGTCCCCAAAAACCCGGCCTATCCAGCCGGTTTGATCGGCCCGATGAGCGCCCTTTCCCCCTGTTCCCGGGAAAGGGCGTTTTTTTTCGCACTGGTGCTGTGCGGGCGTGGGGGTTTGGGGATTTGGCGACATAGCATAGGTTTGGCGCACCGAAGTTCAGGAGTGTGACCATGACCCTGCCCGCCACGACGACCATTGGCCATGTGCATCTAAAGGTGGCCGACCTTGACCGCGCATTGACGTTTTACCGCGATGTGCTGGGGTTCGAGGTGCAGCAGCGATACGGCGACCAAGCGGTTTTTCTTGGGGCTGGCGGCTATCATCATCATATCGCGCTGAACACTTGGGAAAGCCTTGGCGGTACGCCTGCGCCCGGCGGGCATACGGGGCTGTACCATACGGCGATTTTGTTGCCGGACCGTGCCAGCCTTGCCGCTGCGGTAAAGCGGGTGTTGGCGGCGGGGGTTGTGCTGGAAGGTGCGGCCGATCATGGCGTGTCCGAAGCGGTGTATCTGCGCGACCCTGATGGCAATGGCGTAGAACTGTACCGCGACCGTCCGCGTGCCGACTGGCCACGCGATGCGGCGGGGGCCTTGCGGATGGGCAATGCGCGGTTGGATCTGGCGGCGCTGTTGGCCGAGGCGTAGCGCGGCTTTACATGGGGTGAAAACGGGCCTAGAGCCATCAACTTTCGTAGTGACAGGGGGCCGAGGATGGCGCAGACCGTGCAAGTGTGTGGCATCGACTTTGGCACATCGAACTCAACCGTCTCGGTTCTGGAAAATGGCGCCTCGCGGTTGATCCCGTTGGAAGGGTCTGCGCCGACCATTCCGTCGGCGGTGTTTTGGGACAGTGATGGCGCGCCCCCCGAATTTGGCCGTGCCGCGATTGCCGCCTATACCGAAGGCTGGGACGGGCGGTTGATGCGGGGGCTGAAATCGACGCTTGGGTCAAGCCTGATCCATGAGAAAACCCGTGTGGGCAGCCGCACCTTGGCGTTTACTGATATTGTCAGCGCCTTTTTCGGCCATCTGCGTGACAGGCTGGATGCGGTGCAACCGGGCATTCGCCATGCGGTTTTGGGGCGGCCCGTGCATTTTGTCGATGATGACGCGGAAGGTGATGATGCTGCCCAAGACGTGCTGCACGCGATTGCGCGCGACAACGGGTTTGAGCATGTCGCCTTTCAGTTTGAACCGATCGCCGCAGCGCTTCACTATGAATCGAGCGTCGAGGCCGAGGAGTTGGTGCTGATCGTCGATATTGGCGGCGGTACGTCCGACTTTTCCATTTTGCGCGTGTCACCTGCGGGGCGGGTGGCGCGCAACCGTGACGGGGATATTCTGGCAAGCCACGGTATTCGCGTGGGCGGCACCGATTTTGACCGCCTGTTGTCATTGGCCCAAGTGATGCCCGCGCTGGGGTTGGGATCGTTGATCAACAAGGGCAAGAACCCGATGCCCTTGCATTACTACCATGACCTTGCGACTTGGCACCGGATTAACACGCTCTATGCGGGGCGCGCGCTGGGGGATGTAAAGCAGATCCGGTTTGACGCGGACGCGCCAGAGGTGTTGGACCGTCTGATCCGCGTGTTGGAGGAACGGTCGGGCCATTCCATCGCGATGGCGGTTGAGGTGGCCAAGATCGAGCTGTCCGAAACGTTGGCCACGCCGATCTGGCTGACCGAGTTTATCGGGCTGGACACGGGGGCCACGCGCGGGATGTTTGAGGTGGTGGTGCAAAAACCTGTGGCGCGGATTGCCGAGGCGATTGGCGTGGTATTGGCACAGGCGGGGGTGAATGCGGACCAGATTGGCACCGTGTTCATGACAGGCGGGTCATCCAGCCTGCCCGTGGTTCAAGCGGCGGTGCGGGCCTGTTTGCCGGCTGTGCGGATGGCTGCGGGCGATTTGCTGGGCAGCGTTGGCACCGGGCTTGCACTGGATGCGGCGCGGCGGTTTGGCTGAGACCGGAGCCTTCGGCGAGGATATTTGTAAACAGAAAAAGGGCTCGTATTGGAGGGACGCGCGGCAGGGTGCGTCTAAACCGCCTTAACCCTTTTTCATGCCGCGTTTGGTAAGGCGTTTGGAATTGGAGCGGGTGGCGTTGCGCATCGGCGCAATTGCGGCGGCGGCAATTTCATCGGGCGAGCCGCCGCGCAGTGTGACATTGCCCGCATCGGTGGTGGCCTTGACCATCGCTTCCAGCTTTTCGCTGACCATGCGGTTGTTTTCGCCGGGGCCGACCGACCACAGGCCCGCCATGCCCATGACGCGCATGTTGATGACGCTGTGCGCCTCGACCATCATCATGCTCATCTCGACAGCGTTTTCCCAGTAATTCGCAAGATTTGGCAGTTTGGTCATGGCGCATTCCCCTAAAAGTTAAGGGCATCCTACACCATGCTGCAGTGCAGCAAAGGGGAAACTTTGGTAAATATGCGCATTTTTGAAGGTATCTGCCGTTTGGTGGTAATTATGGTGCGTTTGGGGGGCTGTTGTGGGGGCTGGACCACGGGCGGGCGGGGTGTTTAAGGTTCGGAAACTGATTTGAAAGGCAAGAGCATGGCATTTGGCACCAATATCCGCACGTATTTTGAAGGTAAGTGGCATGAGGGCGATGTGCCTGTGATGCGCGCGTCGGATCATGGGATCTGGCAGGGATCATCAATCTTTGACGGGGCGCGGCAGTTTGACGGGGTGGCGCCGGATTTGGCGAAGCATTGCGCGCGGGCCAATGCATCTGCCGAGGCGTTGATGATTACGCCCACGATTGTGGCGGATGAGATGGTGGCGATCGCCCGCGAGGGGTTGCGGGCCTATGGCGCGGGGCAAGCGGTCTATGTGCGGCCGATGTATTGGGCACTGGACGGGTCTGACATTGGGGTTGCCCCCAAAATGGGATCAACCGGATTTGCCATGGCGTTGGAGGAGGTGGCGATGCCCGACCCAGAGGCGGCGACCACCCTGACACGCACGCGGTTTCGCCGGCCGGTGTTGGAGGACAACGTGTGTAATGCCAAGGCGGGGTGTTTGTATCCGAATAACGCGCGGATGCTGGTTGAGGCGAAATCCAAGGGGTTTGGCAACGCGCTGGTGGCGGATGCGATGGGCAATGTGGCCGAAACCGCGACAGCCAATGTGTTTATGGTGCGTGACGGCGTGGCCTTTACCCCCATTGCCAACGGGACGTTCCTGTCTGGCATCACCCGCGCGCGCCATATCGCCAATATGCGGGCTGACGGGATTGAGGTGGTGGAAAGCGTGCTGACCTTTGACGATTTCCATGCGGCAGATGAGGTGTTTTTGTCGGGCAACTTTGCCAAGGTGACGCCGGTTAAGGCGTTTGACGATACGCAATACCAAATTGGCCCCGTGACACGCAGGGTGCGGCAGATGTATTGGGATTGGGCACATAGCGCGGGCGCGTGAAGGCTAGAGCAAAAAATGTTTCAAAACGACCGGGCGGTTTTCAGGTTTCACACGCGCTTCGGCTTTCCGGTCGAGATACGGCAATCCATCGTTATGTTGGCGATGTTCTACCTGCTGTTTTCGGCGCGGTCGGTGCAGGGTGCGATTGACGCGCTGCTCATGGTCGCGCTGCTCATTACGGCGATTTTCCTGCATGAAATGGGGCATGCCTGGGGCAGCTGGGTTCAAGGCATCAAAGTGCGCCGCGTGGTGATCTTTGGCGGCGGCGGGTTTTGTGAACATCGGCCCAGCACCTACCGGCAGGACGAATTGATCGTGGCGATGGGGCCGATTGTGAACCTTGCGCTGTGGGCTTTGGCGTCGATGCTGGCGAATTGGGGGTTCTCGGTTCTGGATGATACGGCGGCGGCGTGGCAGCTGGAACTGGCCTATTGGACGCATATGTTCGGCTTTCTGAACCTTGCGCTGTTTTTCTTTAATATGGTGCCGGTGCATCCTTTGGATGGGGGCAAGTTGTTTCACATTCTGCTGCGCCGTTTGATGCCGCCGATGGCTGCGATGCGGATTGCGGGGGCTGTGGGCGTTGTGTTTTCGGTGCTGTGGTGGCCAGCACTGTTGTATTTGTTCATCACGACGGGGTGGATTTTATTCTTTTTTCCATCGTTCAAGCAGCATTTGGCGATGATGCGGGGCGAACGGGTGGCGTGATGCCCCCAAGCGTAGGGCACCAGTAAGGCTTGCCAGCGGGGGGGCAGATAAGCCATGATCGCCTCGCAAACGCGGGGGATAGAATGCGCAAGTTTATGGTGGTGCTGGATGACAGCCGCGAATGTCTGAACGCGATGCGCTTTGCCGCGTTACGGGCGGCGCATACGGGCGCAGGGGTGCAGATTTTGTCGGTCATCCCGCCCGAGGAGTTTCAGCATTGGATGGGCGTCGCCGACCTGATGCGGGCCGAGGCACGTGAACGGATCGAGGCGCATTTTGAAGTGTTCGCCAAGTGGATGCGCGATAAGCAAGGGGTGAACCCCGAGCTGGTGATCCGTGAAGGCGACCCTGTGACCGAGATTTTGGCGCAGGTGCGCGATGATCCGGAAATCGGGATTTTGGTGTTGGGCGCAGGCGATGATAAATCCGGCCCCGGTCCGTTGGTGACACAACTGAGCCGCAATTCGGGCGGTTTGCCGGTGCCGATTACGATTGTGCCTGGCGATATGTCCAAGGAACGGTTGGAAAAGATTACCTGATCTGGGTGCAGGGGTGGTGGGTTTCACCCACCCTACCCGTTAGCCGTAGGGTGGGTGAAACCCACCATCCCTGTCACAACACCAAACCCAACTTCCGCCCTTCGTGGAACGCGTAGGGTGCGGTGCGAGGCGCGGTACAATCACCAATCCGGTGCAAGGCATGGCCCGCCAATGTTTCGGGGAACGGGTCAAAGGCTTGGTTCGTCGTGGCCATTACCAACGCCAAGACGGGGATCGTTTCCTCGGCCCCGGTCAGAAAACTGCGCAAGGTGATGCCGTTGCCGTGCCAGCGCGCAATGCAGTGTTCGGTTATCAGCCGCGCCCCTGCCCGTGCCAGCCGTTGCCGCGCGGGCATATCGGCCGAGGTGCGGGCGATTTCCTTGCCGGCAAAGGCATCGGGGGTGACGTGGATCACGGCTTTGCCCATTTCGGCCAAATGCCAGCTTGTCCCCACGCCACGCCAATTGCCGCCTTCGTCATAGACCACCACGGTATCGCCCAGCTTTGCCTCGCGGCGCAGCACGTCTTCAGGTGACCAGACATTGCCGTTTTCCAAACCCAGCAGGGTGGGATGGGCGGGGTTCCAGCGTTGGCGGCCAGACGGGTCGGGCTGCGACCCTGTGGCGATGATTGTATGGTCTGCCGGGGGCAAATCGCCCGCGTCCAGATAGGAATTGAGGTGCAGGCTGACACCCAGTTTTTCAAACTGGCGTTCATACCATGCCATCAGGTCCAAAATTTGCGCCCGCCGTGGCTGCATCCCTGCAAGGCGGAACTGGCCACCGATTTGGCCGCTCGCCTCATGGATATGGACGCGGTGGCCGCGTTCTGCAGCGACACGTGCGGCCTCTAGCCCTGCAGGGCCAGCGCCTATGACCAGTACATCCTTGGGGGTTTTGGTGGCCGCAAAAGGTTCGGACCCCCATTCCCATTCGCGCCCTGCACTAGGGTTTATCAGACACGAACTCCAATAGTCGCGCGACCGCCGCCCCCAGCACATCTGGTTGCAAGAAATACAGCCGCGCACAATGGATACCAGATCAGCCTGTCCGGATGCGATTATGCTTTCCGCATTTTCAGGTGTGCGGACATGCGCTTCGGACGTGATCTTCGCTTGGGTGACAGCGGCTTTCAGATGTTCCGTCACGGGGGCTGTCAGCTTTTCGGGGAACAGGAACGTCGGCATCAGGCGTTCAAAGTCGAGGTATCCACCATGCCCGCAGGTGATATAATCGACATCGCCCGTGGCATCATGCAGGGCCACAATTTCGCATAAGGACTTAGTTAAAAGGGTGACGTCATAGCTGTCAGAGGTAGATACAGCGAGGCCAATGATGAAGTCATCGCCACAGGTTTGCGGATGCCTTGGATGATACGCCGCGATAGGCGGGTGCGGTTTTCTACGCTGCCGCCCCATTGGTCCGTGCGGGTGTTGGACCAAGGGGTCCAGAACTGATCAAGCAGCGAATGATAGGCGGCCCACACCTCGACCCCTTGAAACCCCGCTTTTTGGCACCGGATTGCCGCGGCAATATGGGTGGCAATCAGCTCTTCAATCTCGGCCTCGGTCACGGCATGAGAGCCATCGGAATCGTGATAGCTGGGGTGGCCAGACGGCGACCAATGCGGCGCAAAAGACAGATCAGAATCGCCATGCGCGCCGATGTGGTAAAGCTGTTGGAGGATCACCGCCCCCGCATCGCGCACAGGTTCGGTGATGGCACGGAAATGGGGGATCACATCGTCGCTGGAATGGCGAAAGTTGCCGCGCGTCAGCACGCCAGTACGGTGAACGGGCATCGGTTCAGCGACAATCATCGCCGCCCCCCCTTTGGCGCGTTCCAAAAGATAAGCGCCAAACTGGGCATCCGGCAAACCATCCTTGGCCATGTTGGCGGTGTGCGCGCCAAATACAATGCGATTGCGCAAAGTATGGCCTTGCAAGTGCAGGGGGGGGTAAAAGCTTGGGGTGTTGGGTAATTGCTGCCTCCGGTTCACAGACAGCCTAAGCGGGTCGGGACGGCAAGCGTGAGGCGGACCCGCAACAGCTAGATGTCCAATCGCGTCACATGCGAGGGGGTGCCGCCAGGGTGGGCATCGAACCCACCCTGGCGGCGTTGTCACGGATTGCCAAGCAGTCCCATATTGTGCTTGTGATGTGGTGCGGTGTGACGGATTTGGATGGAGTATTGGTGCAAAGATGAAGTCGAAAACTACGGTCTAGGCTTCATCTTTGTAAAAATACTCATTTCGCCCTGATTCCCGAGATTATCCCTTCCATTGGGACGCATTAGCGCCGTTGAAGGGGGTTCGATGCCCCCTTCAACGGCATCTCGCCTTAGCTAGCGTCTGAATCCCAGCCCGAGATAGCCTTTGCTTCCAAGAACTCTTCGAGTCCCCAATGCCCGCCTTCACGCGCACGGCCCGAAGCTTTGACGCCACCAAATGGCGCACCTGCCCCGCGGCTTTGGCCATTCATTTCCACCATGCCGGACCGAAGGCGGCGCGACAGGCGGTTGCGACGGGCGCCGTCGGTGGATTGGACATAATTGGTCAACCCGTAAGGCGTGTCATTGGCGATGCGCACGGCCTCTTCTTCGGTATCAAACGGGATGATCGACAGCACGGGACCAAATATTTCCTCGCGTTCAATCGTCATGCCGGGTTTCACGTCGGCGAACACTGTCGGGCGCACGTAAAAGCCCTTGTTCATGCCATCCGGCAGGCCCGGGCCGCCAGCAACCAGCCGCGCGCCTTCATCAATGCCTTTTTGGATATAGCCTTGGATCTGGTCCCATTGGCGGCGGTTCACTACGGGGCCGATATGGCGGCCTTCTTCGGACGCGGGGCCAACCTTGATGCTGCTTGCGACTTCAGCCGCGATTTCGACGGCTTTGTCATAGATCGACCGTTCTACCAGCATCCGGCTGGGCGCGTTGCAGGATTGACCCGAGTTGTTCATCATATGCAAAACACCGCGTTTTACGGCCTTTTCATCGGCATCCGCAAAGATCAGGTTTGCCCCCTTACCACCCAGTTCCAGCGTTACGCGTTTCAGCGTTTCAGCCGCCGCCACAGAAATCGCACGGCCTGCACGGGTCGATCCGGTGAACGAAATCATCTCGACATCCGGATGCGACGACAGCTGCGATCCCACGCCCATACCATCGCCGTTCACCAAGTTGAACACGCCCGCAGGTACGCCTGCATCATGGCAAAACTCGGCGAATAGCATCGAGGATAAAGGGCTTTCCTCGGACGGTTTCAGCACGCAGGTACAGCCCGCCAAAAGTGCGGGAATGGCCTTGAGCGTGACTTGGTTCATCGGCCAGTTCCATGGGGTGATCAGCCCGACGACGCCAATCGGTTCCATCGCGATCCGGTCATTTGGGGCGTGGGGGCCCAGCGGGCGGATCCATTCCATTTCGTCAAACGCGGTCAGGAAGTTTTCCAAATGCCACGGCAAACAGGGCGCCTGATCATCGCGCGACATTGAAATCGGCGCACCCATTTCAATACTGATCGCTTGGGCCATTTCTTCGGCCCGCGCATTATACTGCGCCAAAATACCTGCAACGATGCGGCGGCGTTCAGCTGGCGGTGTAACCGACCATGTTTCAAACGCAGCTTTCGCAGCGGCCACGGCGGCATCCGTATCGGCCTTGGACCCAAGCGAGATAACAGCGCAAACCTCTTCGGTCGACGGGTCAATCACCTCGCAGTCGCGGGGGGTGGCGGGGGCGACCCATTGGCCGTTGATATAAAATTGGCGTTTGTCGAGCATGAGAGCCTCCGGTGTTTGCTTTGGCCTAAGGTGGCATCGGAACGACAGACCTGCAAGGCCCGCACTTTTGGGAAGCGGGTTTGCCATAGGCCAACCCAGCGGAAGGTAGTTTTTATCTGCGACCATTCTGTCGCAGGGGGGGTGCAAATATGCCAAACCTCGCATATGTCATGGGCAAGCCAACCAAACAGGAGACAGCCATGTCCGTTCGTATCAACGATATCGCCCCCGATTTCACCGCCGACAGCACCGCAGGCCAGATCAAATTTCACGACTGGATCGGTGACAGCTATGCCATCATCTTTAGCCACCCGCGCGATTTTACGCCTGTTTGCACAACGGAATTCGGGGCGGTTGCCCAGCTTGCCCCTGAATTTGCCAAGCGCAAAACCAAGGTGATGGGCGTTTCGGTCGATTCGGTTGAAGAGCATGTGAAGTGGAAAAAGGATATCGCCGCCGTTGCCGGTGCGCCTGCTGATTTTCCGATCATCGACGACACCTCGCTGACCGTGTCCAAAGCGTTTGATATGCTGCCCGCCGATTACTATCTGCCCGGCGCAGATCGCACCCCCGCCAACACGGCGACGGTGCGTGCCGTCTACATCATTGGCCCCGACAAAAAGATCCGCCTGACCATGACCTACCCCATGTCGGTTGGCCGCAACTTTGCCGAAATCCTGCGCGCGCTGGATGCGGTGCAAGCCACCGACGGCGTGGCGATTGCGACCCCTGCCAACTGGATGCCGGGCGAAGATGTGATCGTGGCCCTGTCGCTGGACGATGCTGCCGCCGAGGCGAAGTTTGGCACGCTGGATATCAAGCTGCCCTACCTGCGGTATGCCAAGGCACCGAAATAAGCATAGTGCGGCCCCTTGCCCGCCAAGGGGCCGCGCAAACTTTGCTTTCCTTTGCCACCGAATCCGCCTATACGCGCCCATCCGTTGCGTGCAGCGGAAACCTTAAGGGCCTTGCTGGACGACATCCCGGCACGCGCCGTCACATTCAACTATGGAGAACCCGATGTCGATTACGCCAGAACTGAAAGCCCAATTGATCAAAGAATACGCAACCAAAGAAGGTGACACCGGTTCGCCCGAAGTTCAGGTTGCTATCCTGACCTCGCGCATCGCGACGTTGACCGAGCACTTCAAAGGCCACAAAAAAGACAACCACTCCCGTCGTGGTTTGTTGATGATGGTGGCCCTGCGCCGCAAGCTGTTGGATTACACCAAATCCAAAAGCGAAGAGCGTTACCAGTCGCTGATCACCCGCTTGGGCATCCGCCGCTAAGTCTAGCTGCGTTTAGAATACCAGACGCCCGTAGCGAAAGCTGCGGGCGTTTTGGTTTTTTGGTGGGTTAGAAGGATCGATTTAGTTTGCCTCCAATATCTTTGAAGTGACGCGCTTGGGCATGGTTGCCTCTATGTCGAGGGGAAATTATGAAACATTTGTTATTCTAAATATTGCAAAAACTGACTTTTTTGGCGTTTTTGACAGGTTTTCGATAACAAGCTCTCACACAACCGTTATGTGCAGATCCAAAGCCGGAACTAGCCACGTATCCCTTTTTACATGCAGATTGGCATGGAAATACAACAAGGGAAGACATCGCCATGACATCACTTCGTAGATTTGCCGCCGTTGCCGTGACCGCCCTGACACTTGGCACCGCTGCCAATGCAGCCAATATCGTCGAAATCGCTTCGGGCGATGAGCGTTTTTCAACCCTAGTGGCCGCAGTCAGCGCTGCAGGCTTGGCCGAAACTCTTCAAGGTCCCGGCCCTTTCACGGTTTTCGCGCCAGTGAATGACGCCTTTGCTGCCTTGCCCGCAGGCACAGTGGAAACGCTGCTGAGGCCGGAAAACAAAGGCCAATTGACAGATACCCTGCTTTATCATGTCGATGATCGCAAGCTGACCGCCGAAATGATCCCAAACGGCTCGAACTATTTCAAGCCGCTGCTAGTATCGCAGCGCGTGTGCATCACCAAAGGGGCCTCGGGCGTTTCCATCGCTGATGGCACCGGAACCAGCGCCAATGTGATCATTGCCAACATTCAGGCAGACAACGGTGTTATTCACGTAATCGACAAGGTCTTGCTGCCCGGCACCCGCCCTGCCTGTCACTGATCCAACTGCAAAATCGAATGGGCCCCGAACCTTTCGGGGCCTTTCTATTTTGTGAGTGTGGACGAAGTCAGGCACGGCCCGTGTTTGATCTGTCTTTGGATAGACTTATGCCCAGAAATCGCGCGCAATCGTTCAGCGCCGAAAGGCAGACACCCCCCGCCCCTTCCCAAACCCCTTATTTTCCTGTATGCGGCGCACATCTGTGACGTGAGGCCTGCCCCCGGCCACATGCAAAGGATAGGGGGCGGCGGCAATGGGGCCGCTATGCAACGGGGGGCCCGGAACGCCGGGATGCCCCCATATAGGAAACGATGAATGTTTAACGTAACGAAAAAATCGATCGAATGGGGCGGTGAAACGCTTACTTTGGAAACGGGCAAGGTTGCCCGTCAGGCCGATGGGTCTGTCATCGCCACTCTGGGCGAAACCTCTGTCATGGCCAACGTGACCTTTGCCAAAGCGCAAAAGCCGGGCCAGGACTTCTTCCCTCTGACAGTTCACTACCAAGAGCGGTATTACGCTGCTGGTAAAGTTCCGGGTGGCTTTTTCAAGCGCGAAGCGCGGCCATCGGAAAAAGAAACCCTGACATCGCGCCTGATCGACCGTCCGATCCGCCCGCTGTTCGTGGATGGTTTCAAAAACGAAGTTCTGGTCATTTGTACCGTTCTGTCGCACGACTTGGAAAATGAGCCTGATGTTCTGGCGATGATCGCCGCATCGGCTGCGCTGACCATTTCGGGCGCACCATTCATGGGCCCAATCGCTGGCGCCCGCGTTGGTTTTGTGAACGGTGAATACGTTCTGAACCCATCTTGCGACGACATGATGAAGCTGCGCGACAATCCTGAACAGCGTTTGGACCTTGTTGTAGCCGGCACCAAAGACGCCGTGATGATGGTAGAATCGGAAGCATACGAGCTGTCCGAAGCCGAAATGCTGGGCGCGGTGAAATTCGCGCATGACAGCATTCAGCCAGTGATCGACCTGATCTGTGATTTTGCCGATGATTGCGCCAAAGAACCGTTTGAGTTCACCCCGCCAGACTATTCGACGCTGTTTGAAACGGTGAAAAAGGCAGGCGAAACCCAAATGCGTGCCGCGTTTGCAATCCGCGACAAGCAAGAGCGCACGACGGCAATCTCGGCCGCCGTTGACGCGATCAAAGCAACCCTGTCGGACGAAGACAAAGCCAATGACAACCTTGGCTCGGCGATCAAAAAGTTGGAAGCAAGCGTGTTGCGCGGCGATATCATCGGTGGCGCTGCACGGATTGATGGCCGTGACACCACGACCATCCGCCCGATCGTTTCGGAAACCGGCATCCTGCCACGGACCCACGGTTCGGCCTTGTTCACCCGTGGTGAAACCCAAGGTTTGGTTGTGACCACGCTGGGCACGGGCGAGGATGAGCAGTTCATCGACGCGCTGACCGGCACGTCGAAATCGAACTTCCTTTTGCACTACAACTTCCCTCCCTATTCGGTTGGCGAAGTGGGTCGTTTTGGCCCTCCCGGTCGTCGTGAAATCGGTCACGGCAAGCTGGCATGGCGCGCGCTTCAGGCGGTTTTGCCTGCGGCAACCGACTTCCCTTACACTATCCGCTTGGTGTCCGAGATTACCGAGTCGAACGGCTCGTCCTCGATGGCGTCGGTTTGCGGCGGCAGCCTGTCGATGATGGATGCTGGTGTTCCGTTGAAATCGGCTGTTGCTGGTGTGGCGATGGGTTTGATCCTGAACGATGATGGCAAGTATGCGATCCTGTCTGACATCCTTGGTGACGAAGATCACCTTGGCGACATGGACTTTAAGGTAGCGGGTACTGAAAACGGTATCACCAGCCTGCAGATGGACATCAAAATCGCAGGCATCACACCCGCGATCATGGAAAAAGCGCTGGCTCAGGCCAAAGACGGCCGGATGCACATCTTGGGCGAAATGGCCAAGGCGTTGACGTCTGCACAGGCGTTTTCGGCTTATGCCCCCAAGATTGAGACGATGACAGTCCCAACCGATAAGATCCGTGAAGTGATCGGTTCGGGCGGCAAGGTTATCCGCGAAATCGTGGAAGTGTCGGGTGCCAAGGTTGATATCAACGATGATGGCGTGATCAAGATTGCGTCCAACAACGCTGAAGCAATCAAGAAAGCCTATGACATGATCTGGTCGATCGTGGCCGAGCCGGAAGAAGGCAAGGTTTACACCGGTAAGGTTGTGAAACTGGTCGATTTCGGTGCGTTCGTAAACTTCTTTGGCAAGCGTGACGGTTTGGTTCATGTGTCCCAGATCGCCAACAAGCGCTTGCAGCACCCGAATGAGGCGCTGAAAGAAGGCCAGGAAGTTAAGGTAAAACTGCTGGGCTTTGACGATCGCGGCAAGGTGCGGTTGGGCATGAAGATGGTTGACCAGGTGACGGGCGAAGAAGTTGCCGAGACACCTGCTGAAGGCTGATCCTTGACGGATTGAACGACAAGGCCCCGGTGGAAACGCCGGGGCCTTTTGCGTATTATGCGGAATGCCTGCGGCATGAGCCTTTTTGCCCTTCGGGCCGTTGGGATGCGGGGCTGGCGGTTGGTCGGTTGTTTTGGGGCGGGCGGCTGTGGCAAAGAAGCGTGAGTATTTTTGCAAAGATGAAATGGGGGGTGGCGATGATCACCAAGCGATTCACCAAGGGCGATGCGGAAAGTGTGGCCGAGTATTCGGGCTGTGAGGCGTATCGCTATGCTTTGACGCGGGTTTGGGATGCGGCGGGTGGTAAGGTGGCCTTTGTGATGCTGAACCCATCCACTGCGACCGAGGTTCAGAATGACCCGACGGTGGAGCGGTGTGAGCGGCGCGCGCGGGCCTTGGGGTTTGGGGCGTTTCGGGTGGTGAATATCTTTGCCTATCGCGCCACCGATCCGCGCGTGATGCGAGCGCAGGGCGACCCTGTGGGGCCTGCCAATGATGCGGTGATACTGGCGGCGGCGGGTTGGGCGGACCGTGTGGTATGTGCTTGGGGCAGCCATGGGGGCCATTTGGACCGTGGGGCGGCGGTAGAGGCCGTTTTGCGCGGGACTGGGCGGCCCTTGTATCAACTGGGATTGACCAAGGCGGGGCAGCCGAAACATCCACTTTATATCGGGTACGATCGCCAGCCAGAGATTTGGGAGTAGGGTATGCCAGAGATTGCAGGGTTTACGCGGGATCGGGTTGATTGCGGTGAAGTGGTGCTATCGGTACAAACGGCTGGGCGGGGGCCTGCGCTGATTTGTTTGCACGGCTATCCGCAGAACGGGATGTGTTGGGCGCAGGTTGCACCCGTGTTGGCGCAGCAGTTTCGGGTTATTATTCCCGATCTGCGCGGCTATGGGCAAAGCGATGCGCCTGCGGATGACGCGGGGCATGAGGCCTATTCCAAGCGGCGCATGGCCTTGGACATTGTGGGTCTGATGGATGCCTTGGGGTTGGAAACTGCGATGGTGTTGGGCCATGACCGTGGGGCGCGGGTGGCGTACCGTCTGGCGCTGGACCATCCTGCGCGCGTCACGCGGTTGGGGATTATCGAGATTGCACCGACGGCCGATTATTGGGCGGCATGGGGGGCCGAGATGGCGATGGCGGCCTATCACTGGACCTTTCTGGCCCAGCCTGCGCCCTTGCCCGAACGGATGATAAATGCCGACCCTATTGGGTATATCGATTGGACGCTGGCATCCTGGACCCTATCCAAATCGCTGGCGGATTTTCCCGCCGCAGCGCTGGACAGCTATCGCGCGCAGGCCTGTGACCCCGCCCGCATTCATGCCATGTGCGCCGATTATCGCGCGGGGGCCACCACGGATCGGCGCCATGATGAAGAGGACAGGGCTGCTGGTCACCGGATCACGGCGCCTTTGCATTTCCTCTATGGCCACCACGGGTTTCCGGCGCGCACGGGTGATCCGGCGGGGCTGTGGTGCAATTGGGCCCATCAGGTCACCGCAGGGGCCTGCGACAGCGGGCATTTTGTGATCGAGGAGAACCCCGACGCGGTGTTGGCCGCGTTTGTTCCGTTTTTCAGCGCCCCTTAAAAACTGTTTGACGGCATCAGTGTTAGCGCATTCACAGTCAGCCCCGCGCCATTTGCAATAACGGCCAGCGGGATGCCATCCAGCAAAACGGTCGCATCATCCGACCCGTCTTCGATGATCAGTTCGACATAGGGGTCAGGATGCGCTGTGGCATCGTACAACACCACGATGTCATCTTCATCAGGGTCATAGTCGGAAATATGGGCAAGGTTGCCGCCACCAAGCCAGTCGCCGATAGTGAAATCATCCGCACCTTCGCCGCCGTGGGCATAGTCGCCCGCGCCGATGATCAGGGTATCGTCGCCCGTGCCACCGTTCAGAAAATCGACGCCTTCACTGTCGGCTGGGTCGTTGGGGTCGAACCCCCACAGCGTGTCATTTCCTGCGTTGCCATCCAGTGTATCACTGCCAGCGCCACCGTACAGCGCGTCATCGCCATAACCACCAGCCAGCCAGTCATCGCCGTCGCCGCCATCCAGCGTATCGTCACCTGACCCGCCCAGCAGCGAATCCGCGCCCGCCCCGCCTTGCAACCTGTCATTGTCCATATGGCCCGCCAGCGCATCATCGCCGTCGCCGCCTGCTATCAGGTCGTCGCCGTCATTGCCCTGTGCGACATCATTGCCAGCGCCGCCGAACACGGTGTCCGCGCCCTTGCCGCCGTCGATGTGGTCATCACCCTCACCGCCATCAATCACGTCGTCACCATCACGCCCACCCAGCAGGTCACCACCGTTCCCGCCGTTAACCGTATCTGCCCCGGCATCACCCGTCAAAATATCATCGTCATCTTCACCAATTATTAACTGGTTCTCAGGTGCGGGCGCTGGCGTGTCTGTTGATTCGGTGCCTTCGTTGTCGCCATCGGGCGACGATTCTGTCGTGGCTGCAAATTCTAATAGGTCTGTGGTGGGTGCATGGTCGGCATTAGACCCATCCGTAGCAGAATCATCTTCACCATCAGTGGCATCATCCGAATGCGCCTTCATCTTTGCAGATATGACCCCATCGGCGGCAAAACCCGCGAAAAGCGCCCCGAATAACCCTAATAGTCCCAACATGGTGACAATCCCTGTCCGATTACCAAACCAGTATTAACAATTTGTTAACCATAATTTCAGTTAACCACTTGTTATACATAAGGTTTATTCAAAGATCATGGCACAAAAACGGGCCTCGCGCCAGCGAATCGCGGCGTGACTGGGTTGGTTTGTGCAACCTTGGTTAAGGCAAAGATACGATTTGGGCGCGAAGTTTAGTCGTTGAACACCCGCGACGGGTGCAATTCCCCTGCCTTGTACACACCAACGGCCACCGCACGGCCCAGATAGCTGGCCCAGGCCTCGTCGCCAAATTCGGCGTTCGATGCCAGAACCATCCCCGGATTGCCGTTCCGCAGCCGCATGGCGCCTTCGGCTGTCGTGGGTAATTCCGGCAAATCACCAAGCCCGAGTTCCAGCGGCAACAACAGCGCATCCAGCGCGGGCGTTTTGGCAAGCTGGTCGATGGTGTCCAGCGACACCCCTTGCGCCGCATCAAACGGCCCCGACCAGGTGCGCCGCAGCCATTGCACATGGCCCAGACAGCCCAGCGCCGCCCCCAAATCCCGCGCGATAGACCGCACATAGCCGCCTTTGCCGCAGACCATTTCCAGTTCCACATGGTCGGCATCAGGGCGGGCGATCACCTCAAGGCTTTCCACCCACAAGGGGCGGGCGACCAGATCCATCTCACCACCATCGCGCGCGATGTCATAGGCACGCTCGCCGTCTACCTTTACGGCAGAAAACTGCGGCGGCACTTGCATGATGTCGCCCCGAAACGCGGCCAAACCGGCAGCAATCTCGGCATCCGTGGGGCGGGTATCGTTGGTTTCGATCACCTCGCCCTCGGCATCATCCGTACGGGTAGAAACCCCCAACCGCACAACAAATCGGTAACACTTCAGCGCATCTGTGATGTAAGGCACGGTTTTCGTCGCCTCGCCCAACGCAATGGCCAACACCCCTGTCGCATCGGGGTCAAGCGTGCCTGCGTGGCCCGCCTTTTGCGCGTCAAACGCCCATTTCACCTTGTTCACAACCGTAGTCGATCCGATGCCCGCAGGCTTATCTACCACCAACCAACCCGAAATCGCGCGGCCCTTGCGTTTGCGTGCCATGATGATGCCCCTTTAGGTAAAAATGCGTGGCTAGCCCGCAGGCCGTGGCGCGTCAAGCCGCTGCTATTTTGCGCCGACCAGCCCCACGATTGGCCCCATCTGAAAGCCGAAATCGTTCCGGCGGATTTCTGGCGCATAAAGACGGCTGATCTTGCCATCAAAATACAGCGCATTGGGGGTTTTCAGCACATCGCGAAACAGCCGCCCAAAGTCATAAAAATTCACCGCGCGGCCCGAGATTACGAAAAAGGCGGTCTTGCCATCGCGCGACACGCCAACCCCGTTGCGGATATAGCGGCTATCACCATCCCGCAAGAATCGCGGATGCAAGGCGCCATCAATCGCCAGCATCGGCCCCGATTGCGTGGCAAAGCGGCAGGCAGGGGGTTTGGCGGCAAAGGCCCGCGATTCCACCACCGAAAACTGCGCACCAATGCAAAACACCCCGTTCGGCAGCAGGCCGAAATTGCCGGGTCCGTCACTGGTGATAATCCGCGCGCGTTCCACTCCGTCTGTCACCAGCAAGCCCACAGGCGCACGGTCGGCGTGGTACATGCCGGCATTCATGGCAAACAGCAGCTTTTCGCCCGTCGCGCCCAGCGCTTCGTCAACGCGGCCAAAGCTGCCCAAAACGGCACCATCGGCGCCAGTATGAAACAGCCTCAGGTCCTGATCTGCCGTAACTTCGCAGACGGTATAGGGTTGGTTTTCAAAGTCCATATCGCGGCAGGCCGCCGATGCCGCCGCAGGCATCACCAACGCGCAAAGCAGGATAAACGCCCTAAGCGTCATCACCGTCACGCGGTGCGGCCTCGACATCGCGGCGCACCCGTTCGTCATCCAGCAAACGGCGGGTTTCATCCAGCTGGTCAAAGGTTATATCGCGGCGAAACCGCAGTTCGGGCACATGCTTGATAATCATGCCTTTGCTGACATGGTGGCGCAATTCGCCCTGATGGCGGGCCAGCAGGGTAATCGCCTGCTCCACATCCTTGCCGCCCAAAGGCATCACATGCACCGTCGCCACACGCAAATCGGCAGACATCTGCACCTCGCCCACGGTGATATAGAACTTGTTCAGCTCCGGATCATGCACATCGCCACGCGACAGCACCTCGGATAAAATCCGGCGGATCAATTCACCAACACGAAGTTGGCGCTGCGAAGGCCCCTTGGCCGAGGTAAGGTTTTTATGTGCCATGCCCCTCACATAGGGCGGAATCGCGGCACCCGCAACGGTCCGCGCAGTCACATTCGCGCGCCATTCCGCCGAAAACGCCGCTAAACCCCCGTTAAACTGCTGCCGCCCGCGTAATCTCATCCGCGCTCAGGCCGTAACGGCCCGCAAAATGCGCCCTTGCTGTGACCAAGCGCGCATCATCGGGGCGCATGCCAAGCGTGCGAATAAACTCGATCCGCTGCTGCGATTTCAGGGCATCAACGTCAATAGCGGTACCCATGATACGGTCAATCACCTCTCCGCCCGGGCTTACATGAAACCAGCGCGAAAAGTCGCGGAAATGGTGCTGGTTGTGCAAGGTGGTGACATGGCGCTCGACCCGCGTTTTGGGAACGGTCAAATGCGCGGTCATGTGAAACCACTCATAGCCCAGAAACGTCGCAATCCCGCCCACAGGCACAATCGCCACAGCCAAGGGCAACGCATAGGGCGTAACCAGCGCCAACACCCCCCAAACCACCGCAAAACTGCTGCACAGCACCGGAACGGCCACCCAGACCGGCACAAAAAACAGTCGCTGATTGGTGGGAAAATCATGGTGCCCGTAATGCGCCTGATAGAGCAGGTTAAACGCCCATTGCTGGCGCGGCGGGTTCAAATGAAAAATATAGCGGTGCAGCGAATATTCGTTCAGCATCTGCGCCGGAATGCCGAACACCACAAAACTCCATGCCCAAAGCGGCCCGTTCACAGCCAACCACAAGGCGGCCAAAACCAAAACCGCGCTCATCCCGCGCACAGACCAATGCCGGTACATAATCCGCAGCCGTTCCATCACTCCCCCCCGTTTTGCACCAGCTTGCCCGATCCCTTGCGCCCTGTCGCTCATGACGTTGCGCCATAGCCCCCCTTTGCACCTATCCTACGTTCAAGCTAAACAGGTGCAAAGCAGTTTGGGGATCACAGGATATGACAGACCTACCGGGAATCGTTGTTACGGGCGCATCGGGCCGCATGGGGCAAATGCTGGTGCGCACGATCACCGCGTCAGATAAGGCGCGGCTGGTGGGCTGTGTGGAACGCGCGGGCCATGCTTGGGTAGGCCGCGATATCGGGGAATGCATGGGCGGTGTTGCCTTGGGCGTAACCGTAACAGATGACCCGCTTGCGGCCTTTGCTGTTGCGCAGGCGGTGATTGACTTCACCGCCCCTGCCGCCACAGTCGAATTTGCCGCCCTCGCCGCCCAAGCCCGTCTGGTCCATGTCATCGGCACCACGGGGATGGAACCCGCGCATATCGCCAAACTGGCCCCCGCCGCCCGCCATGCCGTGATCGTGCGGGCCGGTAACATGTCGCTGGGCGTGAACCTTTTGACCCGTCTTACCCAAAAAGTCGCCGAAGCCCTTGATGCCGATTGGGATATCGAAATCGTCGAGGCCCATCACCGCATGAAGGTCGATGCTCCCTCCGGCACCGCCCTAATGCTGGGTGAGGCGGCAGCGTTGGGCCGTGGCGTGTCACTGGACGATGTGCGCGACAGTGGCCGTGACGGCATCACAGGCGCGCGGACGCGGGGTGACATCGGCTTTGCCGCCATTCGCGGCGGGGATATTGTGGGCGAACATGACGTGATCTTTGCCGCCGATGGCGAACGCATCGTGCTGCGCCACCTTGCCACCGACCGCACCATTTTTGCCCGTGGCGCCCTGCGCGCGGCCCTGTGGGGCATTGGTCAAAAGCCGGGGGAATATGATATGATGGATGTATTGGGTCTTTAACCTTTCCCCGCGCAAAGTGATCCAATCGTCGCGCACAAGCGTAGGCTTTGATAAAGGAGGATGTATGATGAAAACTCTCGCTCTCTTCGCTTTGCTTTTCGCACCGCTTCCCGCCCTTGCCGAAGGGTTTTCGCCCGTGCGTGAAAAGGCCGAATTTGTCGGGCTTATCAACGGCAAGGCGCTAACCCGCTTTGGTATTTCGTTGAATGTGTCGCCCAAGGGCGCGATCAAGGGCAAAGCGTTCGGCGCCACAGTGACCGGCAATTGGAACTGGAAAAACGGGTTGTTCTGCCGCGATATGGCCTATGGCAGCACGGAAATCCCTGTCAATTGCCAGTTGGTAGAACGCAAAGGCAGCACGCTGCGCTTTACCTCGGATGCAGGCAAAGGCGATTCGGCGGACCTGCGGCTTAAGTGATAAAGGCGCGGTAGGCGGCTGAAGCCTCTAGGAACCCTTGGTCAACCAACCGTTCCGGTCCTGCATAGCCCTGCGCCTCGGCAGGTTTTATGACGAAATTATCCCCGCCTTTTGCCGCCGCCAACCGTTTCGCATCTTCGGAGTGGTCCCATGTGCCCGCCTCCACGGATGCACGGTCACGGGCCAGATAATCGCCTGCCAGTTTATAATGCCGCAAAACCCCCGTCACATCGGCCACACGCACGCCACTTGCACAATGTGGATGGGTCATCAAAACCCCGCCTGCATTGCGCACCAGCGAATGTTTTGACAGAAAACACGCCTCGCCAAACACCTCACGCCGCACCCCACCGATTTTCAGCGCAACATCGCCTTGGTTGCTGTCCAAAAACCAGCTGAACCCGACCTGCGCACGGTCGTGATAGGGCACCGAGGCGACGCTGCTCAAACTATAGCTGTCCGCCTGCGCCACCACCTCCGCATAGCTCCAGCCCTTGCCCACGCCATACGGCAGCGGCGAGAACAGATCCAACATCTGCGTTACCATCGCCGTGAACCCGTGCGCGTTCAAATACCCCACCAGCCGCCCCAAAGGCGCGCCCATTGGCACCTCGAACATCTCATCCGCATCGGCAAACAGCACCCAACCGCCGCGCAAGACTTGCCGCGCGGCGATATCGCGCAACAATACCTCATAGCGTTTTGCGGGCAGGGTGTTGGCGATCACCGTCACATCGTCATACCCCGCCGCAATCGCCACGGTGTCATCGCTGGACCCGTTGTCGACAATCACAATATGGCGCAGGCCAAGCGCTTGGTGATGCTCGATAAAGCCGCGAACAAAATACGCGGCGTCTTTCACAAGGCAAACTACCGCAACACCATCCGGCGCAAGGTCAACCCGCGCAGGCCCGTACAAAACCACATTGCCCCGCCGCACCGCCCGCGCCGCTGCAAAGCTGTGCCACCGCCGCTTGATCCCTGCCAAAATACGCGCAATCACTGGTAAATCCTTATGCCCCAGCCCACTTTGCCAACCTCATCGCACAGTTGGCAAGCCCTTGGATAGCGCGGCCTCCTCAGCCACGCTGCAAATATGGGTGAAACCTTTGCCTCACAAATCACGGGCGTCTATGAAACCCATCTGACCGTGGCCGATCTGCCGCGCGCTGCATCGCGTTTTTCTGCGTCGGCATGGCAGGCCAGATTACCCCCGCGTTGACCACGCAAACCAAACCGCAATCGCGGCCAGTACCAGCGACAGCGCGCGCCCTACAATCCGGCGGTTTCGGTCGTTTTGCATAAATCTGTCGGCGGTTCCGGCCAGTGTCACGACGCTTGCATGAATGCCTGTCGCAATCGCCACAAACACCAGCGACAGCACAACGGTTTGCAGCACCACAGGCTGGGCGGCATCGACAAACCCCGGCAAAATCGCCACATAAAACAGCGCCGCCTTGGGGTTCAGCAGGTTTGTGCCCAACCCGCGGGTAAAATACTTGGCATCGGTTCCGTGCAGGCTGGGCGATGTATCCAACGCTGCGCCGCTTTCCCGCCAGCCATCCCATGCCAGATACAGCAGGTACAAAATCCCACCCCAGCGCAGCGCCTCATATAGCAAGGGCGATGCCGAAATCGCCGCCGCCAACCCCAGCGCGGCCGCAATCCCCACAACAGCCAACCCCAAGGCCACGCCCGCCACCGCCGCAAACCCCGCGCGCCGACCTTTCGTTGCACTCAGCACCGCCAGATATCCCATGTTAGGGCCGGGTGTCAGCTCGATCACCATGCAGGTCATAGCAAAAGACAGCAGGTTTCCAAACATAGCAGCGTCAATCATCATCGGCTCTTTCGTTCTTCACGGCGGATCGCCCCGTCATCCCACACGGCCACTTATGCACAAAGGCTGGGCAATGTCTGCGCTTTGCGCTGCAAATTTCCGGCCCATCGCTGCTTTGCCCCTGATATCGGTTGCCGCCCCCCATTGCCCCCGCCATAGTCTGGCAGAGGGGTACCCAAAACCATGTCCATCACCGCCAGCATCTATCACCTGACCCATTACAAATACGACCGCCCCGTCACACTCGGCCCGCAGGTCATCCGCCTGCGCCCCGCGCCCCATTCACGCACGCGGGTCATTTCGCACTCGCTCAAGGTGTCACCGACCCCGCATTTCGTGAACCATCAGCAAGACCCCTATGGCAACTGGCTGGCCCGCATCGTGTTCCCCGAACCGGTGCGCGAGTTCAAGATCGAGGTGGATCTCGTCGCCGATATGTCGGTCTACAACCCCTTTGATTTCTTCGTCGAAGACTCGGCGATGAAATACCCTTTCAGCTATGCCGATGATCTGGCACCCGATCTGTCGATCTACATGCAAACCGAACCCGCAGGCCCCTTGCTCGCCGATTTGTTGCAGTCCACCCCCCGTGACCCGATGGTAACGGTCGATTTCTTGGTGATGCTGAACAGCCGCTTGGCCAACGCGATTACCTACGAAATCCGCATGGAACCGGGTGTGCAAACGTCTGAAACCACCCTTGGCCGCGCCGCAGGGTCTTGCCGTGACAGCAGCTGGCTGTTGGTCCAAACCCTCCGCCACCTCGGCCTTGCTGCGCGGTTTGTGTCGGGCTACCTGATCCAGCTGAAACCCGACCTTATTGCCATCGACGGCCCCGCAGGCACCGACCACGACTTCACCGATCTGCATGCGTGGGTCGAAGTCTACCTTCCCGGCGCGGGTTGGGTTGGCCTTGACCCGACATCTGGCCTGCTGACGGGCGAAAGCCACGTGCCCTTGGCCGCCACGCCCCATTACCAATCCGCCGCCCCCATTTCCGGCGTCGCCAGCTTCGCGCAGGTGGAATTCGCCTTTGACATGCAGATCAAACGCACCGCCGAACATCCACGCATCACCAAACCGTTCTCTGATGCGGCGTGGGATGCGCTCAACACCCTTGGCCACCAAATCGACAAACGCCTGACCGCAGGCGATGTGCGCCTGACGATGGGGGGCGAACCGACCTTTGTGTCGATTGATGATTTTGAAGGCGACGAATGGAATTCCGCCGCCGTTGGCCCGACCAAACGCAAACTGGCCGATACCCTGATCCGCCGCTTGCAGGATAAATTCGCGACCGGTGGCCTGCTGCATTACGGCCAAGGCAAATGGTATCCCGGCGAAACCCTGCCGCGTTGGACCTTCTCGCTTTATTGGCGCAAGGATGGCAAACCGATCTGGAACAATCCTGACCTTTTGGCCCGCGAAGATACCAATGAAAACGTCGGCCCCGATGATGCCCACGCCCTGCTGGCCGCCATCGCCCGCAACCTTGCCGTACCAACTGAAAACGTCCTGCCGGCGTTCGAAGACCCCGCCGACTGGATCATCAAAGAGGGCAATTTGCCCGAAAACGTCACCCCCGAAAATTCCAAGCTGAAAGACCCCGAGGAACGCGCCCGCATTGCCCGCGTGTTTGAACGTGGCCTAACCACGGCGGCAGGTTATGTGCTGCCCGTTCAACGCTGGCAGGCGGCGGCGCGCAAAGGCTGGCTGTCCGAGGTGTGGAATATGCGCCGTGGCAAGGTGTTCCTTGTGCCGGGTGACAGTCCAGTCGGCTACCGCCTGCCGCTGGGCACCCTGCCGCATATCCCCGAATCCGCCTATCCCTTTATCAACCCCCAAGACCCCACAATCCCGCGCGAACCGCTTGCCGATCCGGTAAAACCCGAACCCCGCGAACAGGCTATTTCCAGCCGCACCGATGCCACGGCGGGCCAAGAACAGGTCGAACAAACCCTCGGCTCACTCGATGGCCGTGTGCGCACCGCCATTTCCGTCGAACCCCGCGATGGCAAGCTGTGCGTTTTCCTCCCCCCCGTGGAAACACTGGAGGATTACTTGGAACTGATCGCCGCCACCGAATTCGCCGCCCAAACCATCGGCCGCAAGGTGCTGATCGAAGGCTACAGCCCCCCCAGCGACCCCCGCATCGAAGTCATGCGCATCGCCCCCGATCCGGGCGTCATCGAGGTAAACATCCACCCCGCCGCCACGTGGGCCGATTGCGTACGCACGACCGAAACGGTGTATGAAGAGGCCCGCCAATGCCGCCTTGGCACCGATAAATTCATGCTCGATGGTCGCCACACTGGCACCGGCGGCGGCAACCATGTAGTTGTCGGCGGGGCCACCCCCATTGACAGCCCGTTCCTGCGCCGCCCTGACCTGCTCAAAAGCCTGATTTTGTTCTGGCAGCGCCACCCCAGCCTGTCCTACCTGTTCGCAGGCACCTTTGTCGGCCCCACATCCCAAGCACCGCGTATAGATGAGGCGCGCCATGATGTGCTCTACGAGCTTGAAATCGCGCTCGACCAGATCTGGCCACCGACCGATGGCACGCCGCCACCGCCGTGGCTGACCGACCGCCTTTTGCGCAACAGCCTGATTGACGTGACCGGCAACACCCACCGCACGGAAATCTGCATCGACAAACTCTATTCCCCCGATGGCCCCACAGGCCGCCTTGGCCTTGTCGAATTTCGCGGGTTTGAAATGCCACCAAACCCCCGCATGAGCCTTGCGCAACAAGTCCTGCTGCGCGCCATTATCGCGCGGTGTTGGGAAAACCCGATCAGCGGCAATCTGACCCGCTGGGGCACCACGCTGCATGACCGTTTCATGCTGCCCGCCTTTATCTGGGATGACTTCCTCGATGTGATCGCCGACTTGCGCGGTCACGACATGGTGCTGGACCCTGCGTGGTTCGCGGCCCAAGCCGAATTCAGGTTCCCGTTCTGTGGTGAAGTCACCTACGAAGGCGTCACCTTGGAACTGCGCCAAGCGTTGGAACCGTGGCATGTGATGGGCGAAACGGGCGCCATCGGAGGCACCGTGCGCTATACCGACAGCTCGGTCGAACGGTTGCAGGTCAAACTGTCGGGCGCCAACCCCGAACGCTACCGCGTCACCGCCAACAAACGGCTGGTCCCGTTGAACATCACGGGCAAAACCGGCGAACGTGTGGGGGCTGTGCGCTATAAGGCATGGAAACCGGCGCTGTCGATGCATCCGGTGTTAGAGGTAGACGCACCGCTGACCTTTGACATTTACGATACATGGACAGGCCGTTCCTTGGGCGGTTGCCGCTATCATGTCGCCCATCCGGGGGGGCGCAATTTTGATACCTTCCCCGTCAATGGAAATGAGGCCGAGGCGCGGCGTTTGTCACGCTTTGAACCGATGGGCCACAGCACAGGCGCGTTTGAACCGCCATCTGAACAGCCGCACCCCGAGTTTCCGATGACGCTCGATTTGCGGCGCAGGCCCGGTCTGTAACCCATGCAAACCAAGCCCCTCGCCCCAGCAGACCCCATCGCCGCCTACGCCCAGCGCGCAGGCGGGCGCGATGAAATGCTGGATGCGCAGGGCAACGTCAAACCCGTCTGGGCACCGTTCATCGCGCATTTCTGCGGTCTGTCGCCGGATGATGTGACCAAACGCTTCGCGCGCGGCGACCAATATCTGCGCGATGCGGGGGTTTTGTATCGCCAATATGATGACACGGTATCAACAGAACGCGAATGGCCGCTCAGCCATATTCCGGTCATCTTGCAAGAACAGGAATGGGCTGAAATCGCGGCGGGCCTGACCCAACGCGCCGATCTGTTGGAACTTGTGCTGCGTGACCTTTACGGCGAAAACAAACTTGTCGCCTCAGGTCAGCTTCCCGCCACCCTGCTCGCGCAAAACCCCGCATGGCTGCGGCCTTTGGTCGGGGTGAAACCGGCGGCCAAAAATTACCTGAACCTGCTGTCCTTTGAAATCGGGCGTGGCCCCGATAACAAATGGTGGGTGATTTCGGACTTGGTCGAGGCCCCGTCAACCGCCGGTTTCGCCCTTGAAAACCGTGTCGCCATGACCCGCGTTTTCCCCAACCATTTTGCGGGTGCCGATATCCACCGCCTGGCAGGCTTTTTTCAGTCCTTTCAAAAAACCCTGTTCGAAATGCGCGGCAAGGCGGGCGGCGAAATCGCTATCCTCTCGCCCGGCCAAATGCACCAAAACCATGCCGAACATGCCTATATCGCACGGTATCTGGGCCTGCTGCTGGTCGAGGGCGAGGATCTGATTGTCCAAAACGGCCGTGCCCTTGTGCGCACTGTCGCAGGTCCCAAACCTGTGACCCTGCTATGGAACCGCCTGCCAGGTGCGCTGTGTGATCCGCTTGAACTTGACCCAGCATCCCTGCTGGGCACCCCCGGTCTGCTGGATGCCCTGCGCGCGCAATCGGTGAAAATGGTCAACGCGCTGGGCAGTGGTGTGCTGGAAACCCGCGCGCTCATGGCGTTCCTGCCCAAAATCGCGCGTAAACTGCTGGGCGAGCCGCTGATTATGCCCAACATCGCGACATGGTGGTGCGGCCAACCCAGCGCCCGCGACTATGTCATGGCAAACAGCCCCCGCATGATGATCGGCTCGGCCTTTTCCACCCTTCCCCTCATGGCCAGCACAAACGTCCCCATTGATGCGGCCCAGCTTGAACACTCCGGCGCGCAGCTTGTGGGGCAAGAGTCGGTGACGCTGTCCACCACCCCCACCTATGAAAACGGCAGCCTCGTTCCCCGCCCGCTCAGCCTGCGCATCTTTATGGCCCGCACCCGCGATGGCTGGCAGGTCATGCCGGGCGGCTATGCCCGTGTCAGCGCCGGCCATGACGCCAAGGCCTTTGCCATGCAGCGCGGCGGCAAAGTGGCCGATGTCTGGGTCGTAAGCGGCCAACCCGTGCCAAAATCCAGCCTTATCGGCACCACCACCCAACGCGAGGCGACCACCCGCGCCTTGCCCAGCCGTGCCGCCGATAACCTGTTCTGGCTTGGCCGCTATGTCGAACGCGCCGAACGCAACATGCGCCTCTACCGCGCCTATGTCGCGCGCATCAACGATGGCACCGCCCCGGATGCCCCGGATGCCCCGCTGCCCCGCCTGCTGCGCAGCATGATGAACGATGCAATACCCGCCGATATGGCCAAAGGGTTCAGCGCGCCCTTAACCCACGCCCACCGTGCCGCTGCCAAAATCGGCGACCGCTTTTCCCCCGATGGTATGATGGCCCTGCGCGATCTGGTCAGCCTGTCCAACAGCTTTCACACCCGCACCCTGTCGCCCGAAGACCTCCCGCGCGAAATCAGCACCTTGCTGCGCCAAATTGCTGGCTTTGCAGGGCTAGTCCATGAAAACATGTATAATTCCGATGGCTGGCGCTTTCTCAGCCTTGGCATGTCACTGGAACGCGCCAGCTCGATGGCCAGCACACTTGCCTACCTGACCACGCCAACCGCCCCCGATGGCGCGCTGGATCTGGCACTGGAATTGGGCGACAGCGTCATCACCCACCGCAACCGCTTTTCCATCTTTGCCGATCCCGCCTCGGTGCTGGATCTGCTGGCGCTCGATGATCAAAACCCCCGCGCCCTGCGCTATCACATCACCCGCGCCCGCCGCCACATCGCCCAACTGCCGGGCGATCAAAACACCCACCGCCTGACTGCCGTGGCGCGTCAGGTCCTGACGCTTGAAACCCGCCTTGCCACGGCCAGCGTGACCGACTTGACCCCTGATGCCCTCCTCGAAATCGAAAGGGATATCTGGGCGCTGGCCGAATCCCTCACCGCCGCGCATCTGGTCTAACCCATGCTCTATGACATCCGCCTCACCCTGACCCACCGCTACACGCAGCCCGCTGCCAACAGCCGCCACCTCCTGCGCGTCTTGCCGCAAAACATCGCGGGCCGCCAACAGCTCTCGTCCCATCTGATCGACGTGACTCCCTTGCCCGATCACCGAACCGACCGCTCCGATTTCTTTGGCACCGCCTTAACCACCGTCACCCATGCCGACCCGCATCTTGAAATGACCATTCAGATGGCCTGCCGCGTGGCCCTGTCCCCGCCGCAAACATGGCACGATACCTCGCCGCGTGTGCCCCAGCTTTTGGATCAAGTCACCGCCAGCCGTGACCTAGCCCCCTCGTCGCCCGCGCATTTCCTTGGCCCGTCCCATCGCCTCGCCCCAGACAATGCAATCGCCGCCTTTGCCCGTGATGCCACCCGCCAAGGCGAAACCGTGGCCGAAACCACCATCCGTCTGGGCAAAGCCCTTGATGACGCAATGACCTTTGATGCAACCGCAACCACAGTCGACACCCCCGCCGCACAGGCCTTTGCCCAGCGGCGCGGCGTGTGTCAGGATTTCACCCATATCATGATCATCGCTTTGCAATCGCTGGGCATTCCGGCGGGCTATGTCAGCGGCTACCTGCGCACATTGCCGCCGCCCGGCCAACCACGGCTTGAAGGCGTCGATGCCATGCACGCATGGGTCCGCGCATGGTGCGGCGCTGAAATGGGCTGGATAGAATACGACCCCACCAACGGCACCTTGGTTGGCACCGATCACATCGTCGTAGGCTATGGCCGCGATTACGCCGATGTCAGCCCGATCTTGGGCCACCTGCGGCTCTCTGGCGCGCCTGTGTCCAAACAAATGGTCGACGTGGCACAGGTCGGCGAATAGACACGTAGGCTAGGCGAAACAGGCCTTTGCCCCACGCGTAGGGTGGGTGCAACCCACCACCCAGCTCGCCCCCCAAATCAATCCCCGTAGGTCGGGGTTCACCCCGACTCGGATCAAACCAAATGAACATGTATTTATAAATGTGCCTTAACGGCATCCTCAATTGCAGCACTAAACTGATATATCTCTTTCAAACTGCCAATTACATGCCGCGTCTCAACCTTACTCGCGTCAAAAATGCCCAAACTCTTGCTGTTCTTGGCATTGAAATAAAAGCGACAAATCGGCTTGCGGTTATTATCGTCAACGAAAACCGAGCAATAACTTTTCGCATCACGCATGGTAACGCGTTCCAAATCAATAACCTTGGCCGATATCGCACGCACGATCATAAAGGCCTGGATTTCTTCATCTGTCGTCACAATATCAGAAACTGGTTCGGCACCATCGGGCGTTTTGTTGTGTGAACTCTCTGACGCAACAGGGTCAGGTCGAAATGCAACATTAAGCTTATCTTGAATACGGTCGCGGATAACCTCATCCAACGAGGCTTGTATCGCGGGCCGGAGCATTTCAATGACTGCTTTTGTAAGCATTCCATCATAGATCTGCTTGCCTACGAGTCTAACAAACTCCTCGTCGGGCTTTGCAATTTGCTTTTTCAAAAAGTTCGCAGCCGCAGTCGTGTACTTCAAGTTCGACGCAGCTTCTAAGATGGACTCTATTTGGAAGCCGTCCTTTTGAAAGCGTGTAAATTCAAGCGCCTGCGCTTCATCATGTGATTGCAAATCGAACGTAAAAAACGGTTTTTTGTCCATTTTGTTGGGTTCATCAACGTCTGAAAAAAACCAAATTTCCCGCCCATTCGTCAAAATCGCCAAACGCGCGTCTGTCACGGCAAAATATCGGTAGAGCTGATTGTACTGCGTGTTTCCAAGTGACATTGAGATCGGCTTGACCTCAATCAATACAGACACCTTCCCGCCGATTTTAAGGGCAAAATCTACTTTTTCACCCTTTTTCATCCCTACATCTGCGATGAACTCGGGGACAACTTCTTCAAGGTTGAATACATCAAACCCGAGGGTCTGTATCAGCGGTAAAACAACAGAGGTCTTTGTCGCTTCTTCTGTCAGGGCATGTTTTGAGGCGTGCTTCGATCGTTTCGCAAGGTCTTTTACGCGCTCGTCAAATTCCATTTCACCCTCACATTTACAATTTCTTCTATAAAATGCGGTTACTTAAATTAAGGCAAGCAAAAGTTGTGCTGTACGACGTATGGCTTTTCGACTAGCCACCGCTCTCAACGGTGCCAAAACCCCGCGTACGCATTAAAATTCGGTTAACAAAAAACCGAAAACCATTCTACATCAACACTTTACAAAAATGTCCGCGCGCGAACACATGCGGTCATCATGCCCGTTTCCCCAAGGCGGCGACCCCCAGAACCTCTAAAACCTTGCCCTCAATCTGGGCCGCATCCATCCCCGCGACCTCATACATTCTTTCAGGGCTGGCCTGATCAATAAAGATATCCGGCAGCACCATTGACCGGTATTTCAGGCCCGCATCAAACACGCCTTCCTCGGCCAAAAGCTGGGCGACATGGGACCCGAACCCCCCAATAGCGCCCTCTTCAACCGTGATCAAAACCTCATGGTTTGCCGCCAGTTCAAGGATCAAATCGCGGTCCAAAGGCTTGGCAAAACGGGCATCCGCAACCGTGGGCGAGATCCCTTTTGCGGCCAGACTTTCGGCCGCTTTCATCACCTCGGCCAGCCGCGTCCCGAACGATAAAATCGCGACCCGTTTGCCCGATTGAATAACCCGCCCCTTGCCAATTTCCAGCGGAATGCCCCGTTCGGGCATCTCTACTCCCACACCATCCCCGCGCGGAAATCGAAACGCAATCGGCCCGTCTTCATGCGCCGCCGCCGTGGCAACCATATGAACCAGCTCCGCCTCATCCGCGGCCGCCATCACGACAAAACCGGGCAAGTTGGCAAGGAAAGCCACATCAAACGCCCCCGCATGCGTGGCCCCATCGGCCCCAACCAGCCCCGCCCGATCAATCGCAAACCGGACCGGCAGGCGCTGGATCGCGACATCATGGACCACCTGATCGTAGCCGCGTTGCAAAAACGTGGAATAAAGCGCGCAGAACGGTTTCAACCCACCCGCCGCCATCCCTGCCGAAAATGTCACTGCGTGCTGCTCCGCGATGCCCACATCAAAACAACGCCTCGGGAACCGCTCGGCAAACAGGTTCAAGCCCGTCCCATCCGGCATCGCCGCCGTCACGGCCACGATTTTATCATCCCGCGCCGCCTCATCCATCAAGGCCTGCGCGAAAACCTTGGTATAGCTGGGCGCGTTGGAGGGTGATTTCTTCTGCTCACCCGTCAACACGTCAAATTTGGCGGTCGCGTGTCCCTTGTCGCGGGCACGTTCGGCGGGGGCGTAGCCTTTGCCCTTTTTGGTGATCACATGGATCAACATCGGCCCCTTGGCGCGGTCATGAACCGTGCGCAAAACGGGCAACATCTGGTCAAGGTCATGCCCGTCAATCGGGCCGATATAGCTGAAGCCGAGCTCCTCAAACAACGTCCCGCCGACGGTCATGCCTTTCAGCATTTCCTTGGCCCGCCGCGCGCCTTCTTGGAACGGTTCGGGGAGGAAGCTGACGGCCCCTTTGGCCACGGCTTTCAAATCCTGAAACGGCGCGCCGGCATAGAGGCGCGACAAATAGGATGACATCGCCCCAACCGGCGGGGCAATCGACATCTCATTGTCGTTCAATATCACGAACAGCCGTTTTTTCAGGTGGCCTGCATTGTTCATCGCCTCAAACGCCATGCCGGCGCTCATCGACCCGTCACCGATCACTGCCACCGCATCGCCCGGATCACCGCCCAGACCGGCGGCGCACGCAAAGCCCAAGGCGGCGGAAATCGAGGTTGAACTGTGGGCCGCGCCGAAGGGATCATAGGGGGATTCGGACCGCTTGGTGAACCCTGACAACCCGCCTTCTGCCCGCAAGGTGCGGATACGGTCGCGCCGCCCCGTCAGGATTTTATGGGGGTAACATTGGTGGCCCACATCCCAGATAATTTTGTCGCGCGGGGCATCAAACACGGCATGCAGGGCCACGGTCAACTCCACCACGCCCAGACCCGCCCCCAAATGACCGCCCGTCACCGATACTGCCGAAATCGTCTCGGCCCGCAATTCATCGGCGACTTGCCGAAGCTCGCGATCACTCAAGCCTTTCAGGTCGGACGGAAGTGTCACGCGGTCAAGCATCGGAGTTTTGGGCCTGTTAAGGTTCTGGTCGGTCATACTGCCCCCTTGGGCCTAAAGCTCGCGCGCGATCACAAAACGTGCCGCTGCAATCAAATTGTCTGCCCGTGCGCCGTAAGGTGCAAGGGCGGTTGTTGCCTCATCAACCAGTGCTGCGGCACGGGTTTGTGCGCCTTTCAGCCCCAGAAGCGACACGAAAGTGGCCTTGTGGGCATCGGCATCCTTGCCCAGCCGCTTGCCCGCCTTGGTGGCGTCACCCGTTACGTCCAAGATGTCATCGGCGATTTGAAAGGCAAGACCTATTGCGGCGGCAAATCGCCCCAAGGGCCCGGTATCTGCCCCCGCCAGCACGGGCCCCGCTGTGGCCGACCATTCAAATAAAGCGCCGGTTTTGCCTGCCTGCAAACGCGTGATTTGGGGCAGGGTCAGCGGCGTAGCAGCGGTTTCGGCGGCGATATCTCGGGCCTGACCCAAGACCATCCCGCGCGCACCGGCAGCCCGCGCCATGCTCGAAATCAGCGCTAGACGGTTGGGGCCAAGTGTGGCATCGGTCAGCAGCTCAAACGACAGGGTTTGCAAGGCATCGCCAGCCAGAACCGCCACCCCTTCATCCCATTTGCGGTGAACAGTGGGAAGGCCACGGCGAAGATCGTCATTGTCCATGCACGGCAAATCATCATGTACCAGCGAATAGGCGTGCATCGCCTCTATTGCAGCCGCTGCGGCCACGGCACTTTCGGGTGCAATGCCATGCAGCGCCGCCGACTCCAGCACAAAAAACCCGCGCAATCCTTTGCCGCCTTGCAAGGCATAGCGCATGGCATGGATGACGGGTTCGTCATCAAGTTCGGATAAAGCCGTATCAAGCCGGGCCTGCACCCGGCGGGCCTGCGTGGCCAGCAAGGTGGGAAAGGTCACATCCCCTCCGCCGGGGTGGTGCCGATGGCTGCGCCATCCTTTGCGCGGATCATTTCAACCTTGTCTTCGGCTTGCCTCAGCTTGGTTGCGCAATGCGCCCTTAGGGCTGCACCGCGTTCATACAGCGCAATCGACGCCTCAAGCGGCACTTCGCCCCGTTCCAGCGAGGTGACGACTTGCTCCAGCGCGCTCATCGCTTCTTCAAAGCTCATCGCGCTGACGGGCGTTTCGGTCTTATCTGTCATGTCCGCGTTCCTTTAATACTGTCACATGGGCGGCGGCACAGGCCGCGAGTGCATCCAGATCATAACCGCCCTCTAACGCCGATACCACCCGCCCCGCGCAATGGCGGTCGGCGAGGTCACAAATCTGCTGCGTCAGCCATGTGAAATCAGCGGCAGACCAGTTCAGATTGGCCAGCGGGTCATCGCGGTGGGCATCAAACCCTGCGGAGATCAGGATCAATTCGGGCGCAAAGGCATCAATTTGCGGCAAGATATGTGCGGTATAGGCCGCGCGCATATCGGCTCCTGTGCCGCCCGCGCGCAAAGGCACATTGATCATCTGGTGATGCGCCCCCACCTCATGCGCAGCGCCGGTGCTGGGGTACAGCGGCATTTGGTGCGAAGAGGCAAACAGCACGCGGGGTTCATTCCACAAAAGGTCTTGGGTGCCGTTGCCGTGATGCACATCGAAATCCACAATCGCCACACGGGTTAGGCCGTGATGGTCCAGCGCATGTTTGGCTGCGATGGCAACGTTGCCAAATACACAAAACCCCATCGCCGTGTCGGTTTCCGCATGGTGACCGGGTGGGCGTGTGGGGACAAAGGCATTTGCTGCACCGCCGGATAGAACCAGATCCACCGCTGCACAAACCCCGCCGATACCGCGCAAAGCGGCCTGAAAGCTGCCGGGGGCAAGATAGGTATCGCCATCAACCTGCGCCCAGCCTTGCGCGGGTATGGCGGCACGGATGCGGGCAATATAGGCGGTGGGGTGGCATCGCAAAATGGCCGCCTCGGTGCCCAATGGCGCGTCAAACCGCAGCAGGTCCATATCGGCCAATGCGTAAGTTACAGCCGCCAGCCGTGCGGATTGTTCGGGGTGGCCCGCAGGTTCCTTGTGCAAATCGCAGTCGGGGTGGGTGAAAAGCGCAGTCGTCATTGGCAAACCTTTTGAAAAAACAGCGCCCGAAAGATGGGCGCTGTTAGAACGGGGCGGTTAGCCCTGTGCGTCTTGGCAGGCAAGGGCCTGTACCAACCCTTCGTAAGAGCCGGAGAGGTCAATCGACATCACATCTTCGCCATCATGTGATAGGGTCATGGTTTGTTTCTGCGCCAAATCCATAACGAACTCTTCGCTGTCAAAGGCGATATCAATGCCGGGGGCATCATCAAGCCAAATGCCTGTTGCCTGTCCCTCATATTTTTCGCCATCAAGGTCGAAAGTGATCGGATAGGTATCACCTTCCACAATTTCGCCCCAGGCGGCGTTAAAGGCCATCACATAGCCTTCGCCCTTTTCCGCATCTATCCCAACGCGAACAACCGAACCGTCCTCGAATTCGCTGGAAATCAGGCAGCCATTGCCGACGGTCGGGTCGACAAGAACATCCCAGCCGCCTGCCTCACCCCATTTAATAAGGTCCTGTGCGGCGGCAGGCAAGGTAAGCGCAGTAAGGGCAACAGCGGAAAGAAGCAGGCGTATAAGCATGGGGACATTCCAAAGTTAAAGGGTGTGAAAACCCAGCATAGTCAACCGCTGATACTTTACCAGTGGGTGCGTCAGTCGGGCGCCAACATATAGCCCGCACCGCGGACGGTTTGCAGATATCGCGGTTGCTTTGGGTCGTTTTCAATCTTGCGGCGCAGGCGGGTGATCTGCACGTCAACCGCGCGTTCCTGCCCCGTCTTTTCCTCGGCACTGCTGTCGCGGCCCAGATCGCCTGCAAGGGCTTCTCGGCTGATCGGGTGGCCGGGTTGGGCGGCGAACAGGCGCATCAATTGCGCCTCGGTCGCGGTCAGGCGCACAGGGTCGCCGCCATGCCACAGCTCTCCTCGATCCACGTCATAGCGGACATGGCCCATGTGCAGCATCTTTGGCCCCACCTCGGCCTGCGCTTGGGGAACACGGCGCAGAATGGCATTGATCCGCAGCAGCAATTCCTTGGGCTCAAACGGCTTGGACAGGTAATCATCGGCCCCCGCCTCTAGCCCTTCAATCCGGCTGGTTGTTTCACCGCGCGCCGTCAACAACATGATCGGCGCGCTTAGCGTTTCGCGCAGCTCCCGCGTCAGGGCGATGCCATCGATGCCGGGCATCATTACATCCAGAATGATCATGTCAAATTCCAGCCCGTCCAGCAAACGGCGGGCCTGTGCACCATCGCGGGCGATGGTCACCAAGAATCCGTTGCGCATCAGGAATTTTTGCAACAAACCGCGAATGCGTTCATCGTCGTCTACAACCAGCAAATGCGCCTGAGGTTCAGGGATCATAGGCTTGTCTCCTTCAGGCTTTGATACTGTCGCCGCGTACTGTCGTCCATCATTGCCTCAAGCACCTGTCGAAACCCTTGCACCGCCCCCGGCCCTGCCGCGCGGTACGCTGCCCGCATGCGGGCGCGCTGGGCGTCAGACAGGCTGCGTTCCAGATCCCCACCTTTTTTGGTCAGATGCAAATGACGTTCACGTTTGTCGGCTCGCCCCACCCGGCTTTCGACCAAACCATCCTCGATCAACCCGCGCAACACACGGTTCAGCGATTGTTTGGTGACACCCAGAATAGCCAGTAGATTGTTCACAGTCGTGCCCGGGCTGCGGTGGATGAAATGCAGCGCGCGATGATGGGCGCGGCCGTAATCCATTCCCTCCAAAATCCGGTCAGGATCGGCGGTAAAGCCGCGATAGGCAAAGAACATCGCCTCGATCCCCTTGCGCAACTGATCATCGGTCAGAAACAGCAAGCTTTCGCTGTGGCTTGCCCCGCCAGAATGTTCCATCGCCAACCTCACCCACTGTTTCGCTGAGTTTATGTCAGCCTTGTTGACTTTCCAACCCCGCCCTGTTAGCGATTTTCCCGATTTCGCGCAACTTTATGTCCGCATCGGACCTATATTGCGCAATATATGAAATAATAGTAAAGGGGCACAGGCATGGCTGGCTATGATGATCGGGATGGCAAGATTTGGATGGATGGCGAATTGGTTGATTGGCGCAGTGCCAAGGTCCATATTCTAAGCCATGCTATGCACTACGCCTCATCTGTGTTTGAAGGGGAACGTTGCTATAACGGCAAGATTTTCAAATCGGTGGAACATTCAATCCGCCTGCGCAAATCGGGTGAGTTGTTGGACATGGAATTGCCGTGGACGGTTGAGCAGATTGAGGCCGCCAAGGTCGTCACCTTGGCGGCCAATGGCCTGACCAACGCCTATGTCCGCCCAATTGCATGGCGTGGCGCGGGCGAGGATATGGGCGTGGCATCCAAGCGCAACCCGATCCACCTTGCCATTGCGGTGTGGGAATGGGGCAACTATTACGGTGACGCCAAGATGAAAGGCGCCAAGCTGGACATCGCGAAATGGAAGCGCCCCAGCCCCGAAACCATCCCCCATGCGGCCAAGGCGGCGGGGCTGTATATGATCTGCACCATGTCCAAACACGCGGCCGAGGCGAAGGGGTGTTCGGACGCCATGATGTTTGACTATCGCGGCTATGTGGCCGAAGCGACCGGGGCGAACATCTTTTTCGTAAAGGATGGCGTAGTGCATACGCCGCTGGCCGATGGCATTTTGAACGGCATCACCCGCCAAACCGTGATCGGGATGTTGAAGGAAAAGGGCATCGAGGTGCAAGAACGCCGGATTGAGGCGCATGAGCTGGAAGGCATGCAGCAATGCTGGCTGACCGGCACAGCAGCCGAAATTACGCCTGTTGGCCAGATCGGTGATTATAACTTTGAGGTGGGGCAACTGACCCGCGACATCTCCACCGAATATGAGGCGCTGGTGCGTCGCTAATTGAGTGAGGCCCGAGCCATTGCGGTTCGGGCCTTTTATTGGCCTAGGCGGTGACTCCGCGATCAATGCGCAGAAAGTGCTGCATGCGCGGGCCGTCGTTGCGGGTTTGGGGGCGCTGGTTTAGGGCGCGGATTGCCGGATGTGGCGTGTCCATTTCTCCCTGCCGTTCAATCGCCCAAAAATGCCTTTTCCGCCCAGTTTCGGGCGCGTTGCGATGGTCTGTAAGGTGCTTGGTCATCTTGTCCTCCCAGAGGTTTAACGAGTCGGACTTTAGCATGAAATGTGGCACAGGTCGCCTGCAAGTTGTGAAGTTGGCCTAAGTTTGCCGATTATGACAGACTGCCAATGGCCCAAGCGGCGGCATCTGCCACGGCACTGTCGGGGTCTGAAAGATGCGGCATCGCGGCCGAAATTAACGCGGAATCACCGGAATTTCCTATGGCGTACAACACATTACGCAAAAATCTGTCACGCCCGATCCGCTTTACCGGACTGCCGGAAAACCGTACCCGAAACGCGGCATCATCCAGCCCTGCCAACTCGGCCAAAGGTGGCGCACCCACGCGATGGGCATAGCCGACCTCGGACGCGGCAACGGCAAACTTGTTCCACGGGCAGACGGCAAGGCAATCATCGCAGCCGTAGATGCGGTTGCCCAAAAGGGGGCGCAGGTCTGGGTCAATCTCGCCCTTATGTTCAATCGTCAGGTATGAAATGCAACGGCGCGCATCCAACTGATATGGCGCGGGGAAAGCGTTTGTCGGGCAGATATCAAGACAAGCGGTGCAATTGCCGCAATGGCTGGCCTCGGGGGTATCAAACGGCAGGTCCAGCGTGGTGAATATAGACCCAAGGAAAAACCAACTGCCCAGATCACGCGACAACAGGTTGGTATGCTTGCCTTGCCAGCCCAGACCCGCCGCCTGTGCCAAGGGCTTTTCCATCACAGGGGCGGTATCGACGAACACCTTGATTTCGGCCCCTGTGGTTTCCACCATCCAGCGCCCCAACCGTTTCAGGCGCTTTTTCACCAAATCATGGTAGTCCCGCCCTTGGGCATAGACCGACACAGCCGCACGATCGCGCTGGGACAACACATCCAAGGGGTTGCCATCCGGCGTATACACCTCGGCCAGCATGATCACAGACCGTGCTTGCGGCCACAGAGCAGCAGCAGACCCGCGCCAGCCCATGCGTTCAGCCATCCAACTCATTTGGCCATGTCGGCCAAGCGCTACAAATTGATCAAGCCGTTCGGCGGTATCAGGTGTCGCATCCGGCGCACAAATGCCCATCGCCGAAAATCCCTCGGCCAGGGCGCGGGCATGCAGGGTTTCGCGGAAACTGTCCACTGTTCCGGTCAGGCGGCGGCTTGTGGCGCGCGTGCCTCGGTCAGTATCGCGTACAGCTTGGCCGGGTCATTATTGGCCCGCAGTTTTGCCAGCACACCTGCATCGCGCATGGTGCGTGACACCAGCGCCAGCGCTTTCAAGTGGTCCACGCCCGAATCCTTGGGCGCAAACAGCGCAAAGATCAGGTCAGCTGGTTGGCGATCTACCGAATCATAATCCAACGGCTTTTCCAGCCGCATGAACACGCCGACAATTTTATCCAATTCCTGCAATCGCGCATGCGGCAGGGCGATGCCGTGGCCCACACCTGTGGGGCCAAGGCTTTCGCGCTCTTGCAAGCCGTCAACTGCGATGGACGCATTCAGACCGTGAACAGAGGCTACAACCTCTCCAATCTCTTGAAACAGGCGTTTTTTACTGGTCAAATGGCTAACGATACGTACGGCACCGGGTGCCAAGATATTGGTTAGTTCCATGGTCCGCTTTTATCCTACGCCGCATTAGGCGCTCTACGTTATATGTCGCGGGTCAATCCAACCGACGTTTCCGTCATCGCGACGGTAGACGACGTTTACCCCGCCATGCTTTGAGTTGCGGAACACCAGCATCTGTTGCCCAGCCAATTCCAGCTGCATGACCGCTTCGCCGACAGAGACGGTGGGAACCTTGGTCTCCATCTCGGCGATGATCATTGGCTGGAGTGACTCGGGCTCATTATCCCCGTGGTCCTCACTTGACGCGAGGATATAAGAGGAACCGCCGTCGAATTCAACAGGGGTTGGCCGATCACGGTGATGGTCACGCAAACGGCGCTTGTAGCGGCGCAATTGCTTGTCCATCTTTTCACGGCAGGATTCAAAAGCGGCATAGATCTCGCTTGCATGCCCGCGGGCCTGCGCCGTCAGACCCGTCGACAGGTGGATCGTTGCTTCACAAATCAATTGATGGCCCTCGCGCGAAAACACCACGATGGCTTCGGTCGGGCGCTGGGCGTATTTTTCAACCGTTTCGCCCAGTTCGGCCTTTACATGGGTTTGAAGCGCTTCCCCAATGTCGATTTGCTTCCCGCTGATCTGATACCGCATAGTCCCTCCTTTTTAGGTTCTACAAAGGGTCCCCGCACCTTGCAGGGGGCCCTGCCGATGGGTGTTAGACACCGATCCAGTTAACAAAAACCCTTTGCGCTTGGGCGCTTAGGCCAATCGGGTAAAAACACAGAACTGGTTCGGTACGTGCTAGCATCACGGCCAGTTGGCGACAGACAAGGCGCGCTTGTCAATGGGGTCGTTTGAAATCTAGTGATTTTCAGCGATGAAATGCTGATTTTTCAAACCCGTTGATCAGGTACAAAAATCAAGAGGCACCGGCCTAAGAAATTCGGAAATTTTGACCCAAATAGACCCGCCGCACGTTTTCATCGCGCACCACCTCGTCTGTGGTCCCGCTCATCAACACCTTGCCATCGTGCAAAATATAGGCGCGGTCCACGATTTCCAGCGTTTCGCGGACGTTGTGATCGGTTATTAAAACGCCAATTCCCCGCCGTTTCAAATCGCTTACCAAATGCCGGATTTCACCCACGGCAATCGGATCAACCCCCGCAAACGGTTCGTCCAGCAGCAGGTATTTCGGATCAGCCGCCAAACAGCGGGCAATTTCCACACGGCGCCGTTCACCCCCCGACAGCGCCAGCGCAGGCGCACGGCGCAGATGGGTGATCGAGAATTCTGACAGCAGCTCTTCCAGTCGTTCCCGCCGCTTGTGGCGGTCATCCAGCGTGATTTCCAGCACGGCTAGGATGTTATCCTCAACCGACAGGCCACGAAAAATGCTGACCTCTTGCGGCAAATAGCCAATCCCCATTCGCGCGCGGCGGTACATGGGCAGGCCGGTCACGTCATACCCATCAATCATGACCCGCCCGCCTTCTGGCGACACAAGCCCCGCAATTGAATAGAAACAAGTGGTCTTGCCCGATCCGTTCGGCCCTAAAAGCGCGACAACCTCACCCCGATTCAGATGGATTGATACATCCCGAATAACAGGCCGGTTCTTATAGCTTTTGCGCAGCCCTTCGATGTGCAGGCCAGCAGTCCCGTCGGTGACTGTCAGATCGGGTGATGACATCAGTTCTTGGCTTTCCCCGGCTGAAAGACAGTTTGCACACGCCCCTCCATCACGCCGGTCCCGGCCTTAAGGTCAATCACCAGCTTTTGCCCCGACAGCGCGTTGCCGCCTTGGGTCAGCAGCACATCGCCCGTCATCACCACATTGCCGCTGTCGATTGTATAGACGGCTTCGCGCGCCTCGGCGGCATCGGTTGCGTTGATCAGGGTCACACCTTCGCTGGCGAACAGCTTGGAAATACCTGTACCATCGGCGGTATATTCCACCTTGACCCGCCCCGCAGACAGCCGCATCGCACCCTGCCCAACCAGCACATTGCCCGTAAACACCGCTGTCCCATCGGCCTGATTAACGGCCAGTTGATCTGCCGAAACTTCGACGGCAAGCGACGTATCTTGCTTCAACCCGCCAAAGGCAACGCTGGCGCCCTGTGCTGCACCCATTGTGGGGGCAAGGGCAAACAATGCCAAAACTGTGGTAATTCGAATTGCCTTTAACATGCCCAGCCCTATCACTTTGCAGATATTCTTATTTGACTACGGGTTGATATACCAGCTTCACACCGTTTTTCAAAACAAGAACATACGCGCCTGTACCATCAGGTGCTTGAACCAACTCCATCGCCCCTGCTGTCAGGGTTCCAGCGGGTCCGCGCCCCGCCAAAGGGGTGTCGCTCATCAGCGAGGTGCGGTCCAATGCCGCCGTCATCGCATCGGTTTCCAAGGTATATCCTGTGGATGTGGTGATCAAAACACCTCCGTCCATCGCAAAAACCCTGGCCGCCGTATCAAACTCGCCGCGCGCTGCGACCAATTGGGTGCTGGCCCCGTCAGGCGTGTCAAGATCCGCTACAAGAGAGGTGGCACTAGCGGCAGCCCCGTTTGCCTGTTCGGGCCGGGCCTCGCTTGCCGCAATCGTCAGGGCGGCGCCATCATCGGTCACGCCCGCCCATGTCGGGTTGGTCAATCGCGGCTGGCGGACGCGGTCTTTGACATCGACCTCGGCAAAGGGGATGGCATCGGACGGGTCAATCGTGCGCGATACCAGAAATAACGTCGATAGGATCGCCAATGCCAGCAAGGGCAGCGCGACCTTTAGCCATGCAACGGCGGTCGAGTGGAAATTATCATGGCCCGTCATGGCACCCTCGAACACAAAGCGATTTCGGCCACCATAGGCGCGGCTGGCTGGCAGGCCAAGCCTTGCCCTTGGCGGCGGCGTTCCTCCGCCTAGTGGTGATAAATATCCAGCGGCTCATCATATCCCATCAGGTCCAGTTCCGCGCGGGTTGGCAGAAAATGGAACAGGCGCAGGGCAAGGTCCAAACGGTCCTCACGGATCAAACGCGCCTCCAGCGCCTCTTTCAATTTGTGCAGGTAAAGAACGTCTGACGCGGCATAATCTTTTTGCGCCTCGGTCAGCTGGGCCGCGCCCCAATCTGACGTTTGTTGCTGTTTGGAAACATCCACCCCGACCAGTTCCTGAAGCAGGTATTTCAGGCCATGCCTGTCGGTAAAAGTCCGCACCAAACGGGACGCGATTTTCGTGCACCAAACGGGGGCCGTGACCACGCCAAACGCGTTTTGAAGGGCCGCCACATCGAACCGGCCAAAATGGAACAGCTTGGTCACGGCAGGGTCGGTCAAAAGCCGTTCCAAATTCGGGGCCGAGGTCTGGCCTTTGGAAATCTGAACCAAATGGGCGTTCCCATCGCCCGAAGAAAGCTGGACCACGCAAAGCCTGTCGCGGCGTGGATCAAGGCCCATCGTTTCGGTATCAATCGCGACGATTTTGCCAAGGTCAAGGCCGTCTGGCAGGTCATTTTGGTGCAGGTGAATGGTCATCAGGCAGGGCTTTCCGATTGGATCGAGTTGCCCGCTTATAGGGCTGGCAGGATTGAAATGCCAAGGGATTGCAGAAAGGAAGGGTTTACGAAACCGGACCAATCGCCGATGCTTGGTAATACTGGCCCGCGTGTCCACGAAAATGACCGCGCGCGAACATTTTTGTAACCTGTTGATATACATATATATATCTGTTTCTGTTAACTGAATTTTAATGCGTACACAACGGGGCAAAGCGGGGTTTTGAAAGGGAAGAGTGATGGCGGTTTCGGTTGTGATGTTGGGGGCGTCTGGGGCTGTGGGCGGGCAGGCGCTGACGCAAGCACTGGCGCTGCCGGATGTGGCGCAGATCACCAGTTTGGGGCGGCGGGTTTTGCCCCTGTCCAATCCCAAACTGCACCAAGAGGTGGTCGATGTATTCGACCCCACAAGCTATGCCGCGCATCTGGCAGGGCACAGAGCCGCGATTTGCACCTTTGGCGTGGGCGAGCCATCCAAGGTAAGCCGAGAGGAATTTTTGCACGTTGATAAAACCGCCGTGCTGGAGTTTGCGTCGGCCTGCAAAGCGGCGGGCGTGCAGCATTTTTCACTACTGTCATCGGTGGGGGTGTCATCACGGTCACGGTCCTATTTCCTGCGCAGCAAGGGCGAGCTGGAGGACGGGCTGCGCTGGTTGGAGTTTGAACGCCTTAGCCTGTTTCACCCGTCAATAATTTTGACGCCGACCAACCGTTACGGGCTGTCGCAAGGGATTATCCTGAAGGTCTGGCCCCTGCTGACCCCTGTTTTGCAAGGCGGATTGCGCAAGTTTCGGGGGGTTGAGGTGGCCAAACTGGGGGCCGCGATGGCGCGCAATGTTGTGCGGGCGGGTGACGGTGAGGAGGTTTTGGAGTGGGACGGGATTATGGGGCTGGCGGGGCGAAAGTAGTCGTTCTTGATCAAAACAAGTGGATCGCATTGGCAGACGCTTTGGATCAGCCTGAAAAATATCCTGAGACTTACGACATTTTGTTAAACATTGTTCGTTTGGCACAAGAAGGAGGTGCGGTCTTTCCGTTATGTCAAACAACCATATTTGAGACGGAAAGAATAGAAAATCCAAAGCGCCGCCGCAGTCGGTCTTATGTTCAATGTTTGGTTAGCCAAGGAAAAGTAATTGTTGGGCGAGCGATCCAAAGAAAATGGCAAGTGCAAACGGTGCTGTGCAAAGCATTTTCGTTGCCAAGTCCTGTCCTTGAGGAATTTTGGTTTTTATCCGATCTTCACTGGGAGGCAACAGCGCCAATTGAGATGCTGATCGACGGTTATCAGTTGTCGGATGCTGTATTGAAATCTATAAAAGTTGACCCTGCTGGCGCATTTTTTTCCTATATTAATGATCGAGATCCAGACGTCAGAAGCGAAGGCTTGCGGCGTTATTCAGAGGGTATGGGGAAAATGTTGATTACCATTCAAGACCGTAGAGAGCGGTTTGCGTTGGAAACCTTGTCGATGCGGCGAAGGGCAATGAGTGCACAAATGTGGATGGACAACCAAGATCATTTTTGGGCTGAAGTGGACGCTTTGGGAATACCTACCGCTGAGTTTAAGGCGATAGCGGCTTCTGTTTTTAAAGACTTTATTCGAGGCGTGCCGTGGCTCCACATAGAGAGGGAGATGGCTTTGGTTTTAGAGGCTGAGCCACAGCCGTTAATAGAAAACGATTCTAGAGATATAGAGTTGATGTGTGCTTCACTTGCCTATGCAGACGTAATCATCGCTGAAAACGCAAGCATAAGTTGGGCGAAGCAAGCAGGATTAGACCGCAAGTATTCAACCCTCTTGTCCAGTGATTTGAAAGATTTAGTCCCTTCCATTTGCCGCTAATGTGGCTGGATTACCAAGAGGGAAGAGAGACGGGGTGAACCCCGACACATGGCCGATATAAGGGCGGTATTGCACCGCCCTTTTTTGGTATGCGTAGGGTGGGTGGAACCCACCGCCCGTTCACCCCCGTAGCGTGCCGCCTGTGGCTTTGCTGACCTTTTCGATGATCTTGGCCGACACGGCCTCGATGTCTTTGTCGGTCAGGGTGGCGGTGGTGGGTTGCAGGCGCACGGTCAGGGCGATGGATTTCTTGCCTGCGCCCATTTGCGCCTGCGCCTTTTCGCCGGTGAACTGGTCAAACAGCTGCACGCTGGCGATCAGGGCTTTATCGGCACCGATGGCGGCGTTCAGGGCGGTTAGGGCCTCGACATTCGCATCCACCACAAAGGCGAAATCGCGGTCTACGGGTTGCAGGGCGTTCAGCGCCAAGGCGGGGCGCAGGGTGGTTTTGGTTTTGGGCTGCGGGACGTTCGCGGGATAGACGGTAAAGCCCATGACAGGGCCTTTCAGGTCCATTTCCGCCACGATGCGGGGGTGAATTTCGCCGTAGGTGGCCAGCGTGTTGGGGCCAAGGCCGATGGTGCCTGCGCGGCCCGGGTGGAACCAAGCTGGCACTTTGCGGTTGATTTGCGCACGGGTTGGGGCACCAAGGGCGGCCAGAACCGCCTCGGCATCGGCCTTGGCATCATAGATATCAGCGGGGCGGCGCGACCCGTAAGGGTCACGCGGGGCCATGTGGCCGATAAGGATGCCTGCGGCCTGGGTGTGTTGTTCGCCCGGTTCGCCGCCGCTGAAAGCTGGGCCAACCTCGGCCAGTTGCAGGTCCATGAAGCCGCGGGCCTGATTGCGGGCGGCGGCGCGCAGAAGGCCCGGCAAAAGGTCGGGGCGCAGGTGCGACATTTCGGATGAGATGGGGTTATCGACGCGTACGGCATCGGTGCCGCCGCCAAACAGGGTAGCGGATTGGTGGTCGATGAAGCTGTAGGTGACGCATTCATTGTAACCGAGGGCGGCCAAGGTGCGGCGGGCAGCGCGTTCGCGAATTTGGGCGGCGGTCAGGATAGGGGCAGGGACGCCGGACTGGGTGCGCGCCAAGGGTTTGCCGACCAGTTTCGAGAGCGAGGCGATGCGGGCGATTTCCTCGACCAAGTCAGCCTCGCCCAGCACATCGGGGCGCCAGGAGGGGGGGGTTGCGAGGTTGCCTGTGAGGGCAAAACCAAGGGCCGTTAGGGTTTGGCGCTGGGTTGATTCGGGGATGTCCATGCCGACGAGAGAGCCTGTGCGGGCGGGGTCGAATTTATACTGGCGGGTGGTGTTGATGGCGGCGCCGTCACTGGTGATGTCGGACGCCTCGCCCCCACACAGATCGAGGATCATTTGCGTGGCGGCATGGAGGCCTAGCAGGGTGAAGGCCGGGTCGACGCCGCGTTCGAACCGGTAGCGGGCATCGGAGTTGATTTTCAGCGCGCGGCCGGTGGCGGCGATGGTGATCGGGTCCCAATAGGCGGATTCAAGGAACACATCGGTGGTGGTGTCGGTGCAGCCGGAATGTTCGCCGCCCATGATACCGGCGAGGGATTCCGGGCCATTGTCATCGGCGATGACCATTTGGGTTGGGGTCAGGGTGTAGGTTTTGCCATCGAGCGCCAGCAGGGTTTCGCCTGCTTGCGCGGGGCGAATGTGGAGGTTGCCCACAACCTTGGCCGCGTCAAACACGTGCAAGGGGCGGTTTAGGCCGATGGTGAAATAGTTGGTGATATCAACGAGTGCGGAAATGGGGCGCAGGCCGATTGCGCGCAGGCGGGCTTGCATCCATGCAGGCGAGGGGCTGTTTTTGACGCCACGGATCAGGCGGCCTGCGAAATGCGGGGCGGCCTTGGGTTTCAGGTCAGCGTCGATTGTCACGGTGATCGGGCAAGGAAAACTGCCTTTGATTTCGGGGATATCAAGGGTTTTGAGCGTGCCAAGGCCACGGGCGGCAAGGTCACGGGCAAGGCCGCGCACGCCAAGGCCATCGGGGCGGTTGGGAGTGATTTTCACGTAGATCATCGGGTCATTGACGCCGCGATAGTCGATAAAGCGTTCGCCCAAGGGCGCATCGGCGGGCAAATCAATAATGCCGTCATGATCGTCCGACAGCATGAGTTCGCGTTCGGAACACAGCATCCCGTTGCTGTCGACGCCGCGAATATTGCCGGGTTTCAGGTCTACGCCGGTTCCGGGAACATGGGTGCCGACGGGCGCGAACACACCAACCAACCCCGTGCGCGCATTCGGGGCACCGCAGACAACCTGCACTTCCTCCGGCGCGCCATCGGGACCGTTGGGATAGGTTTCCACGCGGCACAGGCGCAAACGGTCGGCATTGGGGTGCTGAACCGCCTCGATCACGCGGCAGATGCGGAACGCGCCAAGCGTATCGGCGGGGTTTTCAACGCCTTCCACCTCATGCCCCAGATCGGTCAGGGCAAACAGGATGTCGTCAAGTGACGCGGTGTTGTCGAGATGATCCTTGAGCCAGGACAGGGTGAATTTCATGGCAGGGCTCCAATGCTGAGGCGCGGTTGTTCGGGTCGGCGGTTTCATTCTGCGGGGCGCAATAACAGGAGAAAGCCCCCATTCGCGCAAAGTTTAGACAAATTTCGCATACAAGATGCAGGGGTATTTGGAAAGGTTGGTACGATTATGTCAGGCGATTGGAAAGACCGGATCGCGGGAATTAAGCGCATTGTGCTTGCGCTGGGGGTCATGAGCCTGTGCGGCGTGGCGAGCCAAGAGTTTGGGCTTCAGCCTGCCGAGACGGATCCGAACAGGGTTGAGACGCGCAACGCGCAGTATGAAGACTGTTCTGCCGATGCACGTGCTAGCAAGTTGAAAACATTTGGCTGTGCGGTGGTGTTGAAGGCCAAGGTCAAAACTTCGTCTATCCGGTTTTTGAGCGCCACGCGCGAGGATGCGGGTGCCCGCAACACGGGTGGCCCGGTGTTCAAGCGGCCCGAGGCCAAGTAGCCCACCGCCCGCTTGGGCGAAAATCCGATATTGCCGTGCAGGGCGTTTCTAAACTGGAAACGGCGTGTTGCCCATTTTTTGCGGGGAAATGCGGTTTTGTTAACCCAAACTCGTGTAGAAGCCCTTGGATGGACAAGTGGCTTGAAATTCCCAAGGACCGTACGCGCCTGCCTGTTGGGCGGTTGTGCCTTATCCTTGCGCTGACAATTTTGCTGCTGTTCGTGGTTGCCGGGCGCAAGACGACAGTTTTGGCGGAGCTGGGCACCTTGGTTTTAGGGCTTGCCTAAACCGGGCAGTTCCACCGATTCAATCGGATATGTCATTGGGCAGCGCAGCCTGACCTTGCAGGAAGGGCAGGCTGTGGGCGGTGGGGTTGGTCAAATGCGCCACGAGCCACGGCAAGGCCCGTTCGGACAGGATTTCCATAGGCTGGTCGAGGGCTGAGGGATCGTCAAAGACATCCAGATAGGTAAGGGTTCCTGCCTCGCCGGATTGAGGTGCGCTGGGCGGATAAAACCGCGCTAGGCGGACAAAATCATCTTGCGCCCAAGGGCCATGCGGGGCCTCGTCAAGCGGTTGAAATCCGAGATTTACATAGCTTTCAAACCCGTAGCGGCTGCGTTGAAGGTGGATCGAGACGATGCCGAGATTACCGGTTTTGGCCCATGATTTGGCCTTTTTGGTAAAGCCATGCGTCTGTGCCACAGTATCAATTGCCGCAAGAATGGTTTTTACGGCGGCTTCGCGTTTGTTGGGAAATTCGGGGTCATGGGCGGCGATATGCATGCGCACGCCTGTGTCGATGAAATCACGGCTTGGCTGCAAGTCGGCGCGGGCCTGTTCACAAGCGGCCGTGCTGGCGGCAAGGACGTGAACATCTCTGGCGGGCACGGGTGGCGTGGGGGAGACGGGTTTGGGCAAAAAGGCGCGAAGCCATCTGGGCAGGGGCATGGTTTGGGCCTTTGTCAGACTGTTTGGCGCAAGCTTGCACGGATTGCGCCGTTTTGAAAAGCGGGAAGGGGCGGCGCAGAAAGGGGGGCTGTTTGCCCCCCCCCTACAGGGTTTGCCGCAGGGGCAAACCCTTTCTCCCCGAGGATATTTGTATCGAAAAGAAAGCGGGGGTTATTTTAGGGGGAGGCAGATTTCGGTTACGAGCTCTGCTGGATCGGTGGTGCGGGGAGAGTTGATATAAACCTCATAGCTGGGTTGGCCGGAGGGGTGTTGGCCCGATTGTGCCAGCCAGTCGCCATAGAGATAGGTGTAGGCGGTTGGCAGGCCGGAGTAGGGGCCGGTAAAGCGCAGAACGGCGTGGGGGCCGGTGGGCAGGGTGATGGGTTGCAGGGGCGTGTCGCAGGGCACGGTTTTGGGCGCTGTGACGGCGGCGAAAGAGCGAAGGTTGGGGGCGGCGGTTTTGGACGGATCATCGTAGAAGATTGCGACCATTTGGCGGGTTTTATCTGTGAGGTCGCGGGTATCCAGCAGATCAAACAGTTTTGCGTAGGTATCCGAAAGCTGCTGGTAGTCGCCTGTATGGGGCAGCCCGACCAGATTGCGCGAGCGGAGTTTCTTGACGGTGACGGGGAACATGGTTTGTCCTTTGGGTAAGCGAGCTTTGCACCAGTTTGACACAAATTTGCGGCGGGCACAGGGTTATGTGAGGCCGAAAGGCGTGGTCAGTTGCATTTGGGCTGCCCAAGCGTCATATAACGCAGGAATGCGAGAGCGGAGATCCAGATGAACTATCTTGAGTTTGAAAAGCCGTTGGCCGAAATTGAGGGCAAGGCGGAAGAGCTGCGCGCGATGGCGCGGTCCAACAAACAGATGGATGTGGAAAAGGAAGCGGCGCAGCTGGATGCGAAAGCCGCGACGATGCTGCGCGATTTGTACAAGGGCTTGACGCCTTGGCAGAAATGCCTTGTGGCGCGGCATCCGGACCGGCCGCATTGCAAGGAATACATCGAGGCGTTGTTTACCGAATATACGCCGCTGGCGGGCGACCGGAACTTTGCTGATGATCATGCTGTGATGGGCGGATTGGCGCGGTTCAATGATATGCCGGTCATGGTGATTGGCCATGAGAAGGGCAATGACACCAAAAGCCGGATTGAACGTAATTTTGGCATGGCGCGGCCTGAGGGATATCGCAAGGCCGTGCGCCTGTTGGATATGGCGCATCGGTTCGGGTTGCCTGTGATCACGCTGGTGGATACGCCCGGCGCCTATCCCGGCAAAGGGGCCGAGGAGCGGGGGCAGGCCGAGGCGATTGCGCGGTCGACGCAGAAATGCCTGACCGTGGGTGTGCCGCTGGTATCGGTAATTATTGGCGAAGGCGGATCGGGTGGGGCGGTTGCCTTTGCCACGGCGAACCGCATCGCGATGTTGGAGCATTCGGTTTATTCGGTGATCTCGCCCGAGGGCTGCGCCAGTATTTTGTGGAAGGATTCCGACAAAATGCGCGAGGCGGCGGAGGCGTTGCGGCTGACTGCGCAGGATTTGCAAAAGCTGGGGGTGATTGATCGGATTGTGGCCGAGCCTATGGGTGGGGCGCAGCGTGGGCGGCGTGATGCGATTGCGGCTGTTGGCAAGGCGGTTGAGACGATGCTGGGCGAGATGGCAGGCATGAAGCCCGCTGCGTTGATCAAGGATCGTCGGGCCAAGTTTATTGCGATGGGGTCCAAAGGGTTGGCCGCGTAAATGGGGGCCTGGCCTGCGTTGGTTCTGGCTGGTATCTTCGAGATTGGCTGGGCGCTGGGGTTGAAATATTCGAACGGATTTACCAAGCTGGGGCCGTCTGTTTTGACGGTGTTGGGGGCTGTTGCCAGCTTTTGGTTGTTAAGCCATGCGATGAAAACGCTGCCCGTTGGCACCGCCTATGCGGTTTGGGTGGGGATCGGCACGGTGGGCACCGCCACGCTGGCCGTGGTGCTGTTTGGTGAGCCGGCGAATGCCGCGCGGATTGCCGGGATCGGGTTGATCGTGGCGGGGATCGTTGCGCTGAAGCTGGCTTAGACGTAGCGCCGTATTTCACAGTTTTTCATGTCGAACCCTGCGAGAGAGCGGAAGGTGTTGCAATGACCTACAATCGCCAAGGGGCGGGGGTGGGTGTTGGCCAATGTGTCGCGAAAATTGGTAATGCGGGCGTGAAAGAGGTCTTCGGGTTCTTCGGGCACGCCGTTGGGGTTTTGGGGGCCGTTGTGCCACCAGACATCAGGCAGGTGCGTGAAATTCAGCTCGGGGAATTCGGCAGCCAGCAGTTCGGGGCTGCGGCCCATGTCGCAGCTGTGGGAAAGGTGTTCGACCGGACCAGCGGAGACAGTGATGGGCGCGATGCCGTCAAAGATGATTTTGGCGGTTTGGATGGCGCGGGTCAGGGGCGTGCAGATGACGTGCTGAATGCCAAGATGTGAGGCCTGTTCGCGGGCGGCGAGGGCTTGTTGCTTGCCCAGCTCGGTCAGAGGTGCGTCAAAGATCAGCGGGTCGGGGCCGCCGTCTGTATGGGCTGCGTTGAACTCGGACTGGCCGTGGCGGATTAGGTAGATGGGCATTGGAAGGCTTTCATCGGTGGTTACGCCCGGACGCTAGGGCCAAGACCGCTGCAGTGCAATGCAAAAAGGCAGAGGTTTGACCCCCTGCCCAGCCCGCACGGATGCGAGCGGTTTAATGCGCCATAAACACAGGAACCGAGGCGGTTTCCAGCATGTTGCGGGTCGCGCCGCCAAGGATTGCTTCGCGGAACCGCGAATGGCCATAGGCCCCCATGACCAGCATGTCGGCATTCACATCGCTGCAATGGCGCGCAAGCACGTCCGAGATGCGGGGCATGGTGCGGGCGAGGACCGACACCTCGGCTTTGACCCCGTGGCGGACCAGCATTTGGCACAACGCCCCGCCGGGATCGGACCGTTCTGGGCCGTGTTGCGGTGGGTCGATGATGGTGATCCAGACATGATCGGCCTTTTTCAGAAATGGCAAAGCGCGGCGAATGGCATTCATCGCCTCGCGGCTTTGGTTCCATGCAATGATGACGCGTTTGCCGATATTGGTGGCATCAAGGGCTGCATCTGGCAGAATTAGTACGGGCGATTGCCCTTCGAACATCGCTGATTCGACAATCGCCTCTTCCTCATCCCCGTGATTTTCGCCGTATGGTTTGGTGAGGACGACCAGATCGGCAAAGCGCGAGCGTAGGGCGATCAGATCGGCCAAGCCACCAATCATCGCAATTGCGCCTTCGGATGACCAGCGCAGCGAAGGGCCGGCGGCATCGGCCGCCTTGCGAATAGCGGCTTCGACGGCTTTTACATCGGCGGTTGCGTTTTCTTGGGCGGCCTGCATCACAATGGCACTGGCCCCGATATAGGAATAGCCGAGCTGGGCGCGATCAACCCCAAGGGCAAGCGCCTCAAGATGGCCATCTTCGGCGATGGCAAGCGACGCGGCGGTGGCAAAAGTTTGCGGCGCGCGGACGGGATCGGCACAAATGGTTAGAATTGATTTGTAAGCCATGAGCGTAACCTCCTGCTGTGACATTACAACACGCTACCGCTGCGCCGCAGAATGTGCTTTGATCAAGGTCAAGAATTAGGTGTTGATTCATTGATGTGGATCAAAGCGGTAATCCGCTCAGCCGTTCAGAAGCAACATGTCAACGAATACTCGGCCGAATCTTTTTGGACCGGGACAGGACAAAGGGACGCAAAATGTGGGATTACATTAAACTGATCGTGCTGGGTCTGATCGCGGTACTGGCCGCGATTGCAGCCAATTACGCGCGCGATCCAGCTTATTTGGTCAATGTGCTGACGATCATGCTTGTGGCGGGGGGGCTGTTTTTGTGGTCCGTGCGCCGCGTGGGTGAGCCAAAGCTGGTTGCATCAGAGAAAGAGTATTTTGACGGCGTTGTACGCGCGGGCGTGATTGCAACGGCGTTTTGGGGTGTGACAGGGTTTTTGGTTGGCGTTTGGATCGCCTTCCAGCTGGCCTTTCCAAGCCTGAACTTTGAATGGGCGCAGGGCTATGCCAACTTTGGCCGCTTGCGGCCTTTGCACACATCGGCAGTGATCTTTGCCTTTGGTGGCAACGCGCTGATTGCGACCAGTTTCTATGTTGTGCAACGCACGAGTGCGGCACGGCTGTGGGGCGGGAACCTGGGTTGGTTCGTGTTCTGGGGATACCAGTTGGTGATCGTGCTGGCCGCAACTGGCTATCTGTTGGGTGCCACACAGTCCAAAGAATATGCTGAACCAGAGTGGATGACCGACTGGTGGTTGACGATTGTCTGGCTTGCCTATCTGGCCGTGTTCGTTGGCACGCTGGTGAAACGCAAAGAACCACATATCTATGTGGCGAACTGGTTTTATCTATCGTTCATCATCACTGTGGCGATGCTGCATGTGTTTAATAACCTGTCCATTCCGGTATCGCTGTTTGGGTCGAAGTCGGTTCAGGTGTTCAGCGGTGTGCAGGATGCGATGGTGCAGTGGTGGTATGGCCACAATGCCGTGGGCTTTTTCCTGACCGCCGGTTTCCTTGGGATGATGTATTACTTTGTGCCGAAACAGGCGGAACGCCCTGTGTTTTCGTACAAGCTGTCGATCATCCACTTTTGGGCGCTGATCTTCCTCTATATCTGGGCTGGTCCGCACCACTTGCACTATACCGCGCTGCCGGATTGGGCATCAACGTTGGGCATGGTGTTTTCGATCATGCTGTGGATGCCAAGCTGGGGTGGGATGATCAACGGTCTGATGACGCTGTCTGGTGCATGGGACAAGTTGCGCACCGATCCGATTATTCGGATGATGGTCGTGTCCATCGGTTTTTATGGCATGTCGACCTTTGAAGGGCCGATGATGTCAATCAAAGCGGTGAACAGCCTGTCACACTATACCGACTGGACCATTGGTCACGTGCATTCCGGTGCGCTGGGCTGGAACGGGATGATCACTTTTGGCGCGCTTTACTATCTGACGCCAAAGCTGTGGAACCGTTCAGGGCTATATAGCCTGAAGCTGGTCAGCTGGCACTTTTGGCTGGCGACAATCGGGATCGTTTTGTACGCGTCCTCGATGTGGGTCACCGGCATCATGGAAGGCCTGATGTGGCGTGAAGTGGATGCAAACGGGTTCCTGGTGAACGCATTTGCCGACACGGTTGCGGCCAAGTTCCCGATGTATGTGGTGCGCGGTATGGGCGGGGTTATGTTCCTGACCGGCGCGTTGATCATGTGCTACAACCTGTGGATGACCGTGAAAGCACAGCCCGAACGGGCCAGTGACAACGCGTTCGTTCCTGCTGAATAACCGGAGGCGAAAATGGGAATTCTTGACAAACATAAGGTCATTGAGACCAACGCCTCGCTGCTTTTGGTGCTGTCTTTCTTGGTGGTGACAATTGGTGGTTTGGTGCAGATCGTGCCGCTGTTCTATCTGGAGAACACGATTGAAAAGGTGGAAGGGGTTCGCCCCTACACCCCACTGGAGCTGGCCGGACGTGACATTTACGTTCGTGAGGGCTGCTATGTCTGCCACAGCCAGATGATCCGCCCGATGCGTGACGAGGTGGAGCGTTATGGCCACTATTCACTGGCGGCGGAGTCGATGTATGACCACCCGTTCCAATGGGGGTCCAAGCGCACCGGGCCAGACCTTGCCCGCGTGGGTGAGCGGTATTCGGACGCGTGGCATGTGGACCACCTGACCAACCCGCAATCGGTTGTGCCGGAATCGGTGATGCCGAAATATGGCTTCCTGACGAACAAGGTGATTGACGGCAAGTATATTGAAGACAGCATGAAAGTGCATCGTATCGTAGGTGTGCCTTACACCGACGAGATGATGGAAAATGCTGTGGCCGATTTCAAAGTGCAGGCCAATCCTGATGGCGATTATGACGGGTTGGTAGAGCGTTATGGCAAGGCAACGGTCCGCAACTATGATGGCACGCCTGCTTTGACAGAAATGGATGCGCTGATTGCGTATTTGCAAGTGTTGGGCACGATGGTTGATTTTTCGACCTTCCAGCCTGATGCAAGCCGGTAAGGGGGCCAGATATGGATACCTATAGCCTGTTGCGCGAATTCGCTGATAGCTGGATGTTGTTGTTCCTGACGTTGGTGTTCACGGCGGTGATTGTCTGGGCGTTTCGCCCCGGCAGCCGCAAGGTTCACGATGAGATTGCAGCATCCATCTTTCGCAATGATGACAAGCCCGCCGCAGCGGCGGATAATTCCGAGGAGGCGCGGACATGAGTAAGCACCCCAAAAACCAAGCGGGCCCCGGCCCCAGATCCAAAACCCACCAAGAGGGTGATCCGAACACTACGGGTCACAGCTGGGACGGGATTGAGGAATTCGACAACCCGATGCCGCGTTGGTGGCTGTGGACGTTTTACGTCTGCATCGCCTGGGCGCTGATCTATTCCATCGCCTATCCGGCATGGCCGATGATCAGCCGCGCAACACCCGGTCTGTTGGGTGCCTCGACCCGCGCCGATGTTGCGGCCGAGATTCAGGAGTTTTCGGACCGGAACGGGCCAATCCGCGCCAAGCTGGAAGCGGCCGAGTTGACGGAGATTGCCAGCGATCCAGAGCTGGCGGATTTTGCCAACAACGCCGGTGCCGCTGTGTTCCGGACATGGTGCGCACAGTGCCACGGGTCGGGCGCGGCGGGGGTTCAGGCCTCGGGCTATCCGAACCTGTTGGATGATGACTGGATCTGGGGCGGCGATATTGAGGCGATCCACACGACGATCACCCACGGTATTCGCAACACCACGGATGAAGATGCCCGCATTTCTGACATGCCGCGCTTTGGCGTAGACGAGTTGCTGGAAAAGCCGCAGATCGACGAGGTTGTGCAGCATGTGCTGGCGATTTCTGGTCAAGAGCATGATGCAGCGATGGCAACCGCCGGCGCTGTGGTGTTCGAGGAAAACTGCGCTGCCTGTCACGGCGAAGCAGGCGAAGGCAACCGCGATCTGGGCGCGCCGAATCTGTCGGATGCGATCTGGCTTTATGGTGGTGATGTGGCGGCTTTGACCCACACGGTCGTGTATTCGCGGGCGGGGGCAATGCCAAACTGGAACACGCGCCTGTCCGAAGCCGATATTCGCGCCGTTGCAACCTATGTGCACGGTCTTGGCGGCGGCGAGTAAGCGCTGTTAAAGCTGGAAAACTTTGGGCCCTCCGGTTAACGCTGGGGGGCTTTTTTATGTTTCGGGGGTTATTTTTGGACGCGTTGCTGGCCGAAATTCGGGCCTGTCAGATTTGCCAAGGGTTGCCACTTGGGCCGCGCCCGTTGGTGCAGGCAAGTGCGATGGCGTGGTTGCTGGCTGCGATGCCGGATATAAAGTTGGTGCTTGTGATCGGGCGGTATGCCGTGGCGTGCCATTTGCCCGATTCCAAGGCGCTGCCCTTGGCCAAACTGGTGCGCGGTGTTGAACGCCATGACTTGCGGGTTTTGCCCCACCCGAGCCCGCGCAATAGACGCTGGTTGCGGCAAAACCCTTGGTTCGAGGCGGATGTATTGCCAAAGTTGCGGGCTCAGGTTGCCAGCTTGATGGCCGAAACCCCGTTCTGACGCCTGAAAAAGGCCAGACGTGCGCAGATGCCGCAGGGGTGATATGGTGTAAACTCGTATCTGCAATGCGATATTGATTCAGGTCAAAGCAGGTGTCCCACGGATGCGGGATACCAAAGCCTGAAATGATGCCGGAGTAGAACCGTGAGCAGCCCAGACACCGAACCCAAGAGCCTGTACCAAAAACGCGAACCGATCTTTCCGCGCCGTGTTTCGGGGGCGTTTCGCAACCTGAAATGGTGGCTAATGGCATTTACGCTGGGGGTTTACTATATCACGCCCTGGATTCGCTGGGACCGGGGGCCAAGCCTGCCGGACCAAGCGGTGTTGATTGACATGGCGAACCGCCGATTCTTTTTCTTTATGATCGAGATTTGGCCGCATGAGTTTTACTTTGTCGCGGGCCTGCTGATTATGGCGGGCTTGGGGCTGTTTTTGTTCACAAGCGCTGCGGGGCGGGTTTGGTGTGGCTATGCCTGCCCGCAAACGGTGTGGACCGACCTGTTTATTCTGGTGGAACGCTGGGTCGAAGGCGACCGAAACGCGCGGCTGCGCCTGCACCGTAGCAAATGGAACGGTGAGAAGATTCGCAAGACGGCTGTGAAATGGTCGGCATGGCTGTTGATTGCCGTGGCGACAGGTGGGGCTTGGGTGTTCTATTTCACCGATGCGCCAACTTTGGCGGTGAATTTGGTGTCGGGGCAGGCGCACCCTGTGGCCTATATTACCATTCTGGTGCTAACGGCGACGACCTTCTTTTTCGGCGGTTTTTTCCGCGAACAGATTTGCATTTATGCCTGTCCGTGGCCGCGCATTCAGGCCGCGATGATTGATGAGGATACGCTGACCATCAACTATCGTCATTGGCGCGGTGAGCCGCGGGGCAAGCTGCAAAAGGGCGAAGTGGTAGCCGACCAAGGCGATTGCATCGACTGCATGGCCTGCGTCAACGTCTGCCCGATGGGGATTGATATTCGAGACGGTCAGCAGATGGCCTGCATCACCTGCGGGCTGTGCATTGATGCCTGCAACGATGTGATGGATCGGATCGGCAAGCCACGCGACCTGATCGGCTATATGGCCCTGACAGATGAGGTGGCCGAGATTGCCGGCAAAGAGCCGAAGTCGGTGTGGAAGCACGTGTTTCGGGCGCGGACCATTATGTATACGACATTGTGGTCTGCCGTTGGCATCGGGCTGGTCGTTGCGTTGTTCATGCGGTCTGACATTGATGTGAACGTGACGCCTGTCCGCAATCCGACCTTTGTCACGCTGTCGGACGGGGCGATCCGCAACACCTATGACGTGCGGTTGCTGAACAAGCTGGGGCAGGACGAGGTGTTCCACTTGTCGCTGACAGCGGACGCACCGATGCGGATTTCGCTGGAAGGCACCCAAGAGCTGAGCGTGACGGTCAAAGCGAACGAGCAAAAGACCCAGCGGGTGTATATTGTCGCCGAGCCCGGATCGGCGGCGGCCACTGCAGACAGGACGGACCTGCGCCTGTGGATTGAACAAAACGGGTCCACCAATCGGGTGTACCATGACACGATCTTTAACGGCAAAGGGAAGTAACGATGAAAAATGCACAGATAACCGTTTGGGGATTGGTATGATTGGCGATATTTCCTTTGTGACTTTCATCACCCGCCCCGAGGTTTTGTTCTCGTTCGGGCTGGTGGCGGTCGTCATTTTGATTGGTGTTGTTTTCAGCCGTATCGCGCTGACGGGCTCCAAGGTTTTTGGACTTGTGTCGCTGTTCTTTGGCGTTGTGATTGTGGCAAATCTGATCATGGCCAATCGGGCGATTTCTACGTTTCCGGGGCTAGAGGTCAGCAATTCCTATGTTGCCAGCCAAAGTTTTGACGCCGATCGTGCGGCGCAAAATGATTTGGGTTGGGTGCTTGTGCCGGAATATGACAACGTCGGTAAAGAGCTGCGGTTGGCCTTTACCGATCGTACCGGCTTTCCGGCTGCGGTGGTCAACCTTGAGGTCATGGTAGGGCGCGCAACCGAGGCGAGTGACGATACCCGTCCAAAATTCGTGAGCGAGGCGGGGGTGTTCGTGGCACCTTTGGATCTGCAAATCGGCAAATGGATGATGCAGGTCGAGGCGAAGGCCGCTGATGGCACGGCGTTTCGCCAGCGCATTGACCTGTTGGTAAGGAACTGAGCAATGGCACTGGCAGACGGTTATGATGCGGGCCATGTAAGCCCATCGGCATGCCCCGCCTGCGCCGTTGCCCCCTCGGCCGAGCGTTTGGCCGAACTGTCGCGCCCCGTATCCGCGCGGTTGATGCTGTCCTTGCCCACCGCGCATTGTGCCGCCTGCATGTCGACCGTGGAAAACGGGCTGCAAGCGGTGCCGGGCGTGCAATCGGCGCGGGTCAACCTGACCTTGCGCCGCGTCAGTGTGGATGCCGATCCCGAGGTGACAGCCGAAAGCCTGATCCCTATTCTGGCTGGGCTGGGCTATGAGGCGCATGAGTTGGACCCCGGCCTGCTGTCAGCGACCGAGACCGACAAGCAAGGCCGTGAGTTGCTGATGCGGCTGGGTGTGGCTGGGTTTGCCATGATGAACGTGATGCTGCTGTCTGTTGCCGTGTGGTCGGGCGCGGGTGATGCGACGCGTGATTTGTTCCATTGGATTTCGGCGGCGATTGCTTTGCCCACAGTCGTTTTCGCAGGCCAGCCGTTTTTCAAATCGGCCTGGGCCAGCCTGAGGGTTGGGCGTTTGGGCATGGATGTTCCAATCTCGCTGGCCATCATCCTCGCCTCGTCCATTAGCTTGTTTGAGACGTTCAATTCCGGCCATCACGCCTATTTCGACGCCGCCGTTATGCTGGTGTTTTTCCTGCTTGCCGGTCGCTATCTGGATCATCGCACCCGCGCCGTGGCCCGTTCCGCAGCCGAGGAACTGGCCGCATTGGAAGTGCCGCGTGCAATCCGTGTGGTGGACGGGGTTGAAGAAACCGTGACTATTTCGGCGCTGGCTGTGGGTGATACGGTGCGCGTGCGCCCCGGCGGTCGGATGCCGGTGGACGGCGAGGTGATCAGCGGGATGTCTGAAGTGGACCGGTCCTTGCTGACCGGCGAAAGTCTGCCTGCGGTGGCGGGCCCTGGCACGATGGTTGCAGCAGGCGAGATCAACTTGACAGGGCCGCTTATGGTGCGTGTCATTGCCGCTGGGCGCGACAGCAGCCTGCACCGCATGGCCGATCTGGTCGCCGTCGCCGAAAGCACCAAGACGAAATATACCAGCCTTGCCGAACGTGCGGCGCGCGCCTATTCGCCGCTGGTGCATTTGCTTTCCTTTGGGGCCTTTGGGTATTGGATGTGGGCGACGGGCGGCGATCTGCGCTATGCGATCAATATCTCGGCCGCGGTGCTGATTATCACCTGCCCTTGCGCCTTGGGCCTAGCGGTGCCAGCCGTGGTGACGGCGGCAAGCGGCAAGCTGTTTCGCAAAGGCTTGCTGATCAAGGACGGCACGGCGCTGGAACGGCTGGCCGAGGTGGATTATGTGGTGTTCGACAAAACCGGCACCCTCACACTGGGCACGCCGACACCGACCAATCTTGACATGCTGCCGCAGGATGCGCTTGCCGTCGCAGCAGGGCTTGCTGCGGGCTCATCGCACCCATTGGCCGTCGCGCTGACCCGAGCTGTAACGGGCCAACCCGCGCCATTAACCGATCTGCGCGAGGTACCTGGCTATGGGATCGAGGCCCGTTTGAACGGTGAAACCGTGCGCTTGGGTCGCGCCGAATGGGTGGGCGCCGCGCCTGCTGATGAAACCGCGACCTATGTCTTGGTTGCCGGCGAAACCCATGCGATCAAGTTTGCCGATAAGCTGCGCCCCGGTGCGGAAACCGCAGTCGCTGCGATGAAGGCGGCGGGCCTACGCTTGATGCTGCTATCAGGCGATGCAAGCGCCCCCGTCGCGGATTTGGCAACAAGGCTTGGAATAACGGAATTCGCTGCGGGTAAACTGCCCGCCGAAAAGGTGGCCCAAGTGCGCGCCTTGCAAGACCAAGGCCATAAAGTGCTTATGATCGGTGACGGGCTGAATGATACAGCTGCACTCGCGCAGGCCTATGTTTCCATCTCGCCTGCATCCGCACTGGATGCGGCGCGCACAGCGTCGGATATTGTGCTCTTGGGTCAGGATATGGCCCCAGTGGCCGATGCTTTGCGCATCGCCAAGCAATCGACCCGACGCATCCGCGAAAACTTTGGTTTATCAGCTGCATATAACGTCGTAGCGGTACCCTTGGCGCTAATGGGTTTGGCCACGCCTTTGCTTGCAGCCTTGGCGATGTCGGTGTCTTCGATTACCGTGTCCTTGAACGCATTGCGCCTAAGGTAGAAAAAATGGAAATCTTGACCATCCTGATTCCCGTCTCACTGCTCCTTGGCGGTATCGGCCTACTGGCATTTTTTTGGGCACTAAAAACCAAACAGTTTGAAGACCCCCAAGGCGACGCAGCGCGCATCTTGAAAACCGATTACGACGACCACCCGAAACCCTGATCCGCTTTCTTTTCGGCAAAAGTATCCCACGGGGGTCTGGGGGTGTGCAACCCCCAGCGGCTGGTCGGCTTACTCGCCGTATGGCACCCAGACCGTCTTTACCTCGGTGGCGGCGCGCAAAAACGCGCGCCCCTCGGCGCGATCCCAATCGGTCGCGCGGCCGTTATTTACCCAGGTGCGCTTCAAATTGCCAGCCGCTTCACGCTCGACCACGGCCGAAAGGTCTGCCGCGCCAAAGCACCAAACCGCATCTACGTCCATATGGCTTGCCAAAGGTTTCGCCAGATCGCCATGCGGACCGGTGACGATGTTAACCACCCCAGCGGGCAGGTCGGATGTATCAAGCACTTGGTACAGGTCGGTCGCGGCAAGCGGAAAGGCCTGCGATGGCACCAACACGCAAGTGTTGCCCATTGCAATCGCGGGGGCCATCAGGCTGATCAACCCTAACAAGGGTGCTTCATTAGGGCAAATCGCGCCGATCACACCGCAAGGTTCATGCATCGCCAGCGCCACGCCACGCATCGGCACCGACTTTACCGCGCCGTCAAATTTGTCGGCCCAGGCGGCATAGGTGAACAGTCGCGCGATACTGGTCTCTACCTCGGCCGCGCCCGATTTTCCGGTCATATCCTTTAACCGCTCCGCAAATTCATCCGTGCGGGCCGACAGGTTCTCTGCGATGTAATACAATATCTGCGCGCGCAGATGGGCGGTGGTTTTGCCCCAGCCTTTCGCGGCTTGTGCCGCCTCAACCGCGTTGCGAATGTCTTTGCGATTGCCGATCCCCACATGGCCCAGCAGCTTGCCGCGTGGTGACCAGATTGCCTGCGAATACCCGCCATCGGGGCGGGCTTGTTTGCCGCCGATATAAAGTTTGGCGGTGCGGTCAAGGCCCGAAATCTCAGCATTTTTGGGTTCGGGCAAAGCGGTAGTAGGTTTCAGCGGTTTCGCATCGCCTTTGGTGCGCAGATAGGCCAGCAGCCCTTCCCAGCCGCCTTCACGGCCAAAGCCGCTTTCGCGTACCCCGCCAAAGCCTGCGGCGGCGTCGAACATGTTGCTGCCGTTGATCCAAACCACACCGGCCTTAACCTTGGGCGCAATATCCAGCGCAAGGTTGATGTTCTCGCTCCAGATGCTCGCTGCAAGCCCGTAGCGCGAGTTGTTGGCAATCTCCACCGCCTCAACAGGCGTGCGGAAGGTCATCGACACCAGCACGGGGCCAAAGACTTCCTCTTGCATCAAAGGGCTGGCAGAGCCGAGGCCGGTGATGAGGGTCGGCGGGTAGAAGCAGCCTGTGGGGCACGGGATTTGGTATTTCTCACCCTCGCTTGCATCAACCATCGCGGTGATTTGGGCCAGTTGCACCGGGTCCACGATCGCGCCCACGTCGATGCATTTGTCCATCGGGTCGCCGATGCGCAAACCGTCCATGCGGGCGCGCAGTTTGGTGTGGAAACGGTCGGCCACGCCTTCTTGGACCAACAGGCGGCTGCCTGCACAGCAGACTTGACCACCGTTGAACCAAATCGCATCGACCAGCCCTTCGACCGCGCTATCCAGATCGGCATCGTCAAACACGATATAGGGGGATTTTCCGCCCAGTTCCAAGGTCAGCGCCTTGCCCGTACCTGCAGTGGCCTGCCGGATTTTGCGGCCAACACTGGTGCTGCCGGTAAAGGCGATTTTATTGACATCGGGGTGGTCGACCAAGGCCGCACCTGTGGCACCGTCACCTGTGACCACGTTTAACACCCCCGCGGGCAGGCCTGCTTCTCGGCTGAGATGCGCGAACAACAGAGCGGTCAGCGGGGTATATTCTGCGGGTTTCAGGACCACCGTATTGCCTGCGGCCAAGGCGGGTGCGACCTTCCATGCCAGCATCAGCAAAGGGAAGTTCCACGGGATCACCGCGCCGCAGACGCCCAAGGGTTCCATATCGGGCTGTTCCGAGGACAGCAGTTGCGCAAGCCCTGCGTGGTAATAGAAATGACGGGCGACAAGAGGGATGTCGATGTCACGCGACTCGCGGATCGGTTTGCCATTGTCCAAGGTTTCTGTGACGGCCAGCAAGCGGCTGTGTTTTTGCACCAGTCGGGCCAGCGCATAAAGATAGGCCGCGCGTTTATGGGCGGGCAGTTTGGCCCATTTGGGTTGGGCGCGGCGGGCAGCGGCCACGGCTGTGTCAATGTCGGCAGCGCTGCCTTGGCTCACTTGCGCCAAGGGTTTGCCCGTGGCGGGGTTATTGGTGGCGAATGTGTCACCCGCTGCGGTGAAGGTGCCATTGATCCAGTGGCCAAAGGGGGCATGGGCGGTGATCCATGCCGTTGCCTCGGTCGCGCTTTCAGGGGCGGGACCGTAAGACATGGAATTGAAAATCTCTTTGACTGTCATAGCATCACCCGATTGCGTGGCGGTTGGCGGCGGAATAGGCGCCGGTGACGTGGTGTTCCAACTGGCGTTCAATATCGCCCAGCAGGGACGACGCACCAAAGCGAAACAGGTCGGGCTGCACCCAAGGCAGGCCCAATTCATCGCGCATCATCGACAGGTAGACCAGCGCGTCCTTGGCCTTGGAAATGCCACCTGCGGGTTTGTACCCGACCTTGATGCCCGTCCTGTCCTGATAATCACGGATCGCGCGGATCATGGTTAGGGTCACGGGCAAAGTGGCGTTCACGGGTTCCTTGCCGGTCGAGGTTTTGATGAAATCGGCCCCCGCCATCATGCAAATCAGGGACGCGCGGGCCACGTTGCGCAGCGTGCCAAGTTCACCTGTAGCCAGGATCGCCTTGACATGGGCATCACCGCAAGCAGCGCGCATGGCGGCCATTTCATCATAGAGTGCCTGCCAGTTCTGGGTCAGCACATGGCGGCGGGAAATAACGATGTCGATCTCGCGGGCACCGGCGGCAACGCTCTCGCCAATCTCGGCAAGTCGTAAATGCAGGGGCGACAAGCCAGCGGGAAAACCGGTGGAGACGGCAGCCACGGGAATGCCCGACCCATCCAGCGCGCGCACAGCGGTTTCAACCATATCGTGATAGACGCAGACCGCGCCTACTGTCAGTCCCTCCATCCCCAGCGCGGCCAGCAGGTCTGGGCGCACGGGTTGGCGGGCCTTGATGCACAGGCGCAGTACGCGGCCAGCGGTATCATCGCCCGACAAGGTGGTCAGGTCGATGCAGGAAATCGCCTTGCACAGCCACGCGGCCTGATAGTCCTTTTTCACCGAACGCCGACCGGGCAAGGTAGCGGCGCGGCGCTCAATCGCGGATGTGTTGGCCTGTACGGATGCCACCCAATCCAGATCCAGCGGCATACCGTTATTGCGGGCATGGGTAAGCTGGGGCAGGTTTTGGGTCGCCTCACCCTGCAAGGGGATGTGTGGGGTGTCGGTATGCAAAGCAACCTCCGCTGATTGGATGGGTTGACCGTGCCACGCGGCATTACGGCTGGCAAGAGTGCCGCGCGGTCAGGGCAGCCGGAATTTTACCAATAGGTCAGATTTAGTGGTCGGATGGTGCCTGTGCAGGCGGTGTGACGCGGGTCATGACGGGCTGCATTTCCTTGGCCTCATCTTCAAACGTGGCCCAGCCGCGATCGGTTTTGGTATCTGGCAGGTCGGATTCTTTGCCAAACCGGTGCAGATGCGCCTTGGCGATGAAGTTTGCTGTGATGGGCGCGGTCAGCAGCAGGAACATGGTAATCAGCAGCTCATGCCAGCTGAGTGTGGCCTTAAAGATCCAGAAATACAGCATTGATGCGATCAGCACACCGCCTACGCCCAAGGTTGTGGCCTTGGTGGGTGCGTGCAGACGTGTCATCGTGTCGGGCAGTTTGATCAGGCCAATGCTGCCCACCAACCCAAAGATGCCCGCAGCAACCAGCAGTACGGAAATAACGATTTCGGCCAAAAATTCCATAGTCGTATCCTATTCGATGATGTCGCCGCGCAGGATGAATTTGCAATAGGCCACGGTCGACACAAAGCCCGTCATGGCGAACAGCAAGGCCGCCTCGAAATACACGCCGGAATGGGTGGAGATACCGTACAGCACCAAAAGCGCGATGATGTTGATGACCATCGTATCAAGCGCCAACACGCGGTCCACCACGCCGGGAGCCACGAAAATACGGTACAGGTTGAACAAGAGGCCAAGGCCGAAACAGCCAAAAGCAAAGATCAGGGCATAGTGGATCATTCGAAAATCCTCATCAATCGGGCCTCGTAGCGGGATTTGATTTCGTCGCGCACAGCGTCAGGGTCAGGTGCGTGGAGGCAGTGGATCAGAAGCGAGCGGCCATCGCCCGACATATCGGCGGTAACGGTGCCGGGGGTCATGGTGATGGTGCCAGCCAGAACGGTAATCGCCTCGGGGGTGCGCAGGTCGATGGGCACGGTGACCCATGCGGGTTTCAGCTGGCTGTTGGGTTTAAGCAAGACGACACCGGCCACGATAAAGTTCGACTTTACGATGTCATACAGCACGATCAGCACATAGCCGATGATCGCCATCGGGTTGCGCAGGATCGGGCGGTCGGGCCAATAGGGGGCCGTTATAAGCGGGATGATGGTACCAAGAATCACGGCAAGCACCAGCGACCCGAGCTTGAGTTGGTTGACCAGAAGCATCCAAGTGATGACCAAAAGCAGGGTCAGGTAGGGGTGCGGAAAGAGTTTGCGCAGCATCGGCTTACTCCTGTGCCGTTGGCAGGACGGCGTTGATATAAGCCATGCGGTCGAACAATTCGGCGCTGGTATCTGCTAGCCAATCGGTGATGGGGCCCGCCAAAACGGTCATTACGGCAAGGCCCGCAAGCAAGGCAAACACCACGGCAAAGGCCAGCGGTTCGGCCTTGCCTTCGGGGCGGGTTTGGGTGGTTGTGGTGGCGTGCGCCTTCCAGAACACCTGTGACCCTGCGCGGGAAAACCCAACGATGGTGATCAGCGAGGTGGCAAGGATTGCGGTCCAGATCACCGCCATATTCGCGCCGCGTGTGGCATCCAGCACCAGCAGTTTGCCCAGAAACCCCGATAGCGGCGGCATGCCTGCCATGGCGATTGTCGCGCCAAAGAACAGGGCTGCCAGCAACCCGTGTTGGCCAAAGGGTGGGGCGGCGGCGCGCAAGCTGTCATTGCTGCGCCGGTCCTGCACCAGATCAACGACCAAGAACAGCGCGGCGGTCGCAAGGGTGGAATGCACAAGGTAGTAAAGCCCTGCGGTCATCGCTTGCGGGGTGAACTGTGCCACGGCAATGAACAAGGTGCCCATCGACCCGATGGCCGCAAAGGCCACCATGCGCGCCATGCTCGTGGCCCCCATCACGCCGATGGCGCCGACGACCAGCGTGATAATGGCGGCGGGGAGCAATAGGTCGGCAAAGAGCAGGCCGGTTGAGGCGGTATTTGGTGGGAAGATCAGCGTATAGGTGCGGATCACGGCATAGGCGCCGACTTTGGTCATCACCGCGAACAAGGCGGCGACGGGACCGGGGGCAAAGCTGTAGGTGGCAGGCAGCCAGAATTGCAGCGGCACCAGCGCGCCTTTGACCGCAAAGACCAGCAGCAACAGCACAGCGCCGACGCGCATCAGGGCCGCATCGCCCGCCGGAAGCTCGGCCACCTTGACTGCCAGATCGGCCATGTTCAACGTGCCAGTCACCGAATAGATCGACGCCAGCGCAAACAAAAACAAGGTAGAGCCGACAAGGTTATAGGCCACATATTGCACGCCCGCCTTTAGCCGCTTTGCTCCGCCGCCGTGGATCATCAGGCCATAACTGGCGATCAGCAACACCTCGAAAAACACGAACAGGTTAAACGCATCACCTGTTAGAAACGCGCCACACAGGCCCATTAACTGAAACTGAAACAATGCGTGAAAATGCTTACCGCGGGAATCCCAGCCCGTGCTGATGGCGTAAAGCTGCACCAACAGCGCCAAAACAGCCGTGAGCGCGATCATCATCGCCGACAAACGGTCCAGCACCAGCACAATGCCAAAAGGGGCGGGCCAGTTGCCAAGGAAATACACCTCGGGCGGGTTTGTCGATGCGGTGTACAGCAAAACGACCGATATGGCAGCCAGAACGGCGGTACCTGTGGTGGAAAACACGCGCTGCAACGACAGGTCGTGGCGCATCACCAGGACGATAAAGGGGGCTAAAAGCGCCGGCAGAATGACGGGGGCGATGATCCAATGGTTCATTTTTGGCCCTCCTGCGGTGGGGTGGGCGCATCGGCATCGTCTTCCATGCCGATATAATCATCACCCGTTTCCAAGAACGCACCAAGGGCCATCATCACGATCAGCGCGGTCATGCCAAAGCTGATTACAATGGCGGTCAACACAAGCGCCTGGGTCAGCGGGTCGGTGTAGCTGGCGCCTTCGGTAATGATCGCAGGCAGGCCAATGGCCAAACGGCCTGAGGCAAAGATGAACACATTGACGGCATAGGACAGCATCGCAATTCCCACAATCACAGGAAAGGTGCGTTTGCGCAGGGTCAGGTAGACCCCACATGCAGTCATCAGGCCAACAGCCGAAGCGACAAGAAGTTCCATATCAGCGCACCCCCTCGGTTGTGGGTTCTTCATCGGGTTGGATATCGAACGGCTCCACGTTGACCGTTTCACCCGCGCGAATTGCAATCCGGCTGATAGAGGCCAAGGCGAGCATCACCGCGCCCACGACAGTAAGGAATACCCCAAGGTCAAAGATCGCGGCGGTGGCGAGTTCGAACTTTTCGATGAACGGTAGTTTGAAATAGCCGAAATTGGTGGTCATGAACGGGCGCATGGCGAACCACGACCCCACACCGCACAGGCCCGCAATGGTAACGCCCCAGCCGATCAGCGCATGGTAATCGATCCGCTGCCGCGCCGCCGCCCAGCCAAAGCCCGAGGCCATGTATTGCATGATCGTGGCAATCGCGACGACAAGCCCCGCAATAAACCCGCCGCCGGGTTCGTTATGGCCGCGCAAGAAGATATAGGCCCCAACCATCAGCGCGATAGGCAGGATCATCCGCGTGGCCACAACCAGCATTAGTGGGTGACGGTCGCCTGCGCGTTTCTGATCGGGTACCCATGCCAGCAGGCGATCATTGGCGGGGCCACCGCGCAGCAGCGCCTCGACCAGTGCATAGATGACAAGGCCCGCGATACCCAGCACGATAATCTCGCCAAAAGTATCATAGCCACGGAAGTCGACGAGGATTACGTTGACCACATTGGTGCCGCCGCCGCCCGGTTTGGAATTGGCAAGGTGGAAGTCGGCGATCGTTTGAAAGGCAGAGTCGCGGGTCATCAGCGCGAATATCAGCGCGCCGATGCCAAGGCCAGCCGCGCCTGCGATAATCCCGTCACGGCTGCGCCGGGCCACGGTGCTTTCGACGGGGCTGTCTTTGGGCAGGAAGTTCAGGGCCAGCAGCAGCAGCATAACGGTTGCCACCTCAACGCTGATTTGGGTCAGGGCAAGGTCGGGAGCGGACAGATAGACGAAACCAACCGAAACCATAAGGCCGATCACCCCCACCAGCACCAGCGCCAGAAGGCGGTTGCGGTGGAAGGTGAACAGCGACGCGGTGGCCCCCATGAGCAGCAGCCAACCGACGGCGGGCACAGGTTCAATCGGCGTCAGCGCGCGGGTGCCGGGGCTGTGGGTGCCGGTTTGATAGGCGTAGATGCCTGCGGCCAGAATGGTCAGCGTGGCCACAGCAAGATAGCGGGCGAGTGACCCGTCATGCAAACGGTCGATGATGGCACGGGACGCGCGGGCAAAGGGTTCCAGAATGGCATCAAAAATCGCCTTTGCCTCGGGGCGAGGAGTGGCCAGCCAGATCCTGTCCAACGGGCGGTGTAGGCCCAGCAGGATAAAGCCTGCGCCAACTGCGATGATCGACATCCACAGCGCAGGCACGAAGCCGTGCCAATGGCTGATATACACCTCAACCTCCGTGCCCGTAACGGCGCTGGCGGTGGCGCGGACCAATTCGCCGACGGTGGTCATGGGCATGATGCCGATTGCAATGACCAAAGCGGCCAAAAACGCAGGCGCGGCCCACATGCCAAAGCCGGGGTCGTGCGGTTTGGCAGGGTAATCATCGCGCACGGGCCCAAGGAAAGTGTGCGCGATCAGGCGGAAAGAGTAGGCGACAGAAAACATCGCGCCAATCGTGGCCAGCACAGGCATGACCCAATGGTTGCCGGCCCAAATGGCGTGGGTAGACTCCTCTAGCATCAGTTCTTTGGACAGGAAGCCGTTCAGCGGCGGGATGCCCGCCATCGACAGGGCCGAGATGCAAACGATGGTAAAGGTGATCGGCATCAGATGCCGCAAACCGCCCAGCCGTTTGATGTCTCGGGTGTGGGTTTCGTGGTCGACGATCCCCGCGCTCATGAACAGCGCCGCTTTGAACGTGGCGTGGTTGATGATGTGGAACACGGCGACCATCGCAGCCTCGGTCGTGCCGAACCCCAAAAGCATGGTGATCAGGCCAAGGTGCGACACGGTGGAAAAGGCCAGCAGGGCCTTTAGGTCATCCTTGAACAGCGCTATTTTGGCGGCCATGACCATGGTGATCAGGCCCGTGGTGGCGACGATATAGAACCATTCGGGGGTGCCCGCCAAAACCGGCCACATCCGCGCCATCAGGAACAAACCCGCCTTTACCATGGTGGCCGAATGCAGATAGGCCGACACAGGCGTAGGGGCGGCCATGGCGTGCGGCAACCAGAAATGGAATGGAAACTGCGCCGACTTGGTGAATGCCCCGATCAGGATCAGGATCAGGGCGGGCAGGTACCATTCGGACCCTTGGATCAAATCCTTGTTTTGCAAGATCACGGTCAGGTCATAGGACCCCACGATATTGCCCAAAATCAGCATGCCTGCAATCATCGCCAAACCACCCGCGCCCGTGACAGTCAGCGCCATGCGTGCGCCTTGGCGGCCTTCGGGCAGGTGTTTCCAATAGCCGATCAGCAGGAAAGAGCTGAGGCTGGTCAGCTCCCAAAAGATCAGCAAAAGCAGGATGTTGTCGGACAGAACGATCCCGACCATCGCACCTTGGAACAGCAGCAAATAGGCGTAAAACTGGCCCATCGGGTCTTTTGATGACAGATAGAAACGTGCGTAAAGGATGATCAACAGACCAATGCCAAGGATCAGGCCCGTAAACAGCAACCCTAGCCCATCCAGAAAGAAATTGACGTTCAGCCCAAGCGCTGGAAGCCATTCGATGCGGGTGGTGATCACCTCGCCCCGCATGACGGCGGGGGCGTGCAGCAAGATGCCCAACAGGGCCAAGGCAGTGACCAATCCGGTAACTGTTGCGCAGGCATTGCGCCCCGCGCGTATCAACAGGCCGGGGAGCAGCGCGCCAAGAAATGGCAGGGCGGCGATCAGGGCAAGGGACATTCGTTGTGTTCCGTTCTTTGCTCGGGTCGTCATATATCAAAAAAGCGGCCAAATAGCGCGGGCCGCCTCCGTTAGTTAACTGTGTGACGGGCCGCGCTGTGTCAAGGCAAACCGACGAAAAACAACCAAAAACCATGCGGACAGGTTGACGCAACACCCCAATTTCTTTTCGGCAAAAATATCCTCAGGGGGGAATTCGCCACAAGGCGAAGGGGGGCAGAATGCCCCCGCCACAGTTAGCCGTTTTCGCGCAGCACCTGCCCCGCCAGATACAATGATCCACAAATCAACACACGCGCTTGCGGGTCGGTTTGGGCAATGGCGCGCAGGGCGTCCAGCACGGTTGCAGCCTCGGTCGCCACAATTCCAGCCTTTAGGGCCGCCTCACAGGTCGCTGCCGCTGGCAACGTCGCCGCCTCACCTGGAATAGACACTGCCGAAAGGGTTGTCGCATGGGCCGCCAAGGGGCGCAGATAGCCGCCGATATCTTTGGTGTTGAGCATGCCACAAATCAGATGAGTCGGGCGTTTGGGCATTGCGGCCAAGGTGGCGGCAACCGCCTCGCCCCCTGCGGGATTGTGGCCACCGTCCAGCCAAAGTTCGACCTTGGGGGCGACGTCGACCAACGGACCTTTGCGCAGGCGCTGCATGCGGGCGGGCCAAAAGGCGCGGGTCACGGCGGCCTCAGCATCGCCTTTGCCCAGCAGGCGCAGGGCCATAACGGCGGCCCCCGCGTTTTGAACTTGGTGCGGACCCGGCAGGTTGGGCAAGGGCAGGTCCAACAACCCGTTTTCATCTTGGAACACCATGCGCCCACGGTCGGCAAAACAGTGCCACTGCTGGCCAAAAACGTGCAGCGGCGCCCCCAAACGGGCGGCGCGGGCTTCGATCACCTCAAGGCCATCAGCCGCTTGCGGGCCAACGATGCAAGGCACGCCGCGCTTGATGATCCCAGCCTTTTCGCCTGCAATCAGGGCCAGCGTGTCGCCCAGATATTGCTGATGGTCCAAGGATACGGGGGTGATGATGGTCAGCGCGGGGTGTTCCACCACATTGGTTGCATCCAGCCTCCCGCCAAGCCCCACCTCTAGCAACGTAAAATCGGCAGGCACGCGGGAAAACGCCAGCATGGCGGCGCAGGTTGTCGCCTCAAAAAATGTGATGGCATCGGGACCGTTGGCGGTGATGCATTCATCCAGCAGCGCCGACAGCGCGTCTTCGCCAATCAAGTCACCCGCCAGACGGATGCGTTCGTGGAACCGTGCCAAATGCGGGCTGGTATAGGCATGTGCGGTCAATCCCGCCCCTTCCAGCCCCGCGCGTATCATCGCTTGGGTGCTGCCTTTGCCATTGGTTCCGGCGATGTGGATCACCGGGGGCAAGCGCCGTTCTGGATTGCCAAGGGCATCCAAAAGGCGGGTCACACGGTCGAGCGTTAGGTCGATGATCTTTGGATGAAGGGTCATCATCCGTTCCAGCAGCGCGTCAGAACTGGGCAGGCTCACTTGGGCGCGGCCTTTTCTGTGGGCGTTGCTGGTTTGGCAACCGGATCTGGGGGTGGCAAGTCGCCCCGCACGGCTGGTGGCTGTTTCATCAACATGCGCAGAACAGTCGTCAGTTCATCCCGCATGTTTTTGCGGTGGGTCACGCGGTCAAGCATGCCGTGGTCCAGCAAATATTCGGCGCGCTGGAACCCTTCGGGCAGTTTTTCACGGATGGTTTGTTCAATCACGCGCGGTCCGGCAAAGCAGATAAGCGCATTGGGTTCGGCAATTTGCACATCGCCCAACATCGCATAAGACGCCGTAACCCCGCCCGTGGTCGGATGGGTCAGCACAACGACATAGGGCAGCCCCGCCTCGCGCAGCATTTCCACGGCAACTGTGGTACGTGGCATTTGCATCAGGCTAAGAATGCCTTCTTGCATCCGCGCGCCACCAGCTGCGGAAAACAGCACCAAAGGGCGTTTCAATTCAACGGCACGTTCGGCCGCGGCCAAAAGCGCGTTGCCCACATACATGCCCATCGACCCGCCCATAAAGGAAAAGTCCTGACCCACGGCGATGATCGGGGTGCGGGCGATTTCGCCCTGCGCCACCAGCATGGCATCTTTTTCGCCAGTCGTTTTCTGCGCGGCCTTCATGCGTTCAGGATATTTCTTTTGGTCGCGGAAATGCAGCGGATCGGCCACAGGTTCCGGCACCTTTACCTCGGTGAAAATACCGCCATCAAACAGGGCTGCAAACCTGTCACGGGGCGTGATCGCCATGTGGTGATCGCAGGTGGTGCAAACATTCAGGTTATCCTTCAGCTCGCGGTGGAACAGCATCGTTCCGCATTCTCCGCATTTCGTCCACAAATTCTCGGGCACTTCGCGCCGCGAAAAGAGGGAGTTGATGGTGGGGCGGACGTAGTTGGTGATCCAGTTCATCGGTGCTTGGCCCTTTGGTCGCTTAACTTAACGACCAGATAAGCCTATGGGGCTGGAAATGCAAATAGGATGGCGCATTGTGACGGGTTGAAAGTGGCGGGCTTGGGTTGCAGATTGAGACAAAAGCCATGAGGTGCCGCGTGACGCAGGACAATACCCCCGACCGCATCATCGACCGCCGCGCCATTGTGTGTGCCATATCAGCGGATCATGCATTTGCGCTGGGCTGTTTGATTGCGGGTTTTCGGCGGCATAACCCCGATTTTTCAGGCGACTTTGTGGTGTTTCACGATGGATTGACCGTTGCGCAACAAAAGCATTTGGGGGCGCTGGGGGTAAGCGTTCTGTTTCGCGCCTTTGGTTTAAAGGATGTGGCGGCGCGGTTTGGCGCGGGTGTGGATTTGGGCAAGGTGTTGGCGCTTTACAGCCCCATGATCTTTGCCAAGTTTGAAATGCTGGACTTGCTGGACAGGTATGACGCCTGCCTGTGGCTGGATGTCGATATTTTGGTGCAGGGCAGTCTGGCGGCGGTTTGGGTGTTTGAAGGATTGGCTTGGCGACCCTTGCACGCAGGTGCCTTTGCGCGGCGCAGTGCGGTTATGACCGATTTTGCCGATATGTGCGGCGATGGCACACGACCCTTGCTGAATGGCGGGGTGGTTGGCATGGGGCAAGCGCTGCGGGGGCGGATTGCGCCTGCCGATCTTTATGCGATTGCCGCACGGTTGTTGGTGCAAACCGATGCAACGTCGATTGATGAGCTGGCGTTGTATTTTGCGGCCGTTTCACGCGGGTTGGATGTGCATCTGTTGGAGGAGCGGTTCAACCATCCGGTTATCGCCCCTGATGTGCGGAATGCGGCGATTGTCCATGCCATTGGGCCGGACAAGTTTTGGAATTCGGCACCCTTGCAACTGGCCTTTCCCGAATTTGCGCAGAATTTGGCGGCGTGGCGCGCGGTTGGCGGGGCGGGGTATGACGGGGTGCAGCGGTTGGGCGATGTGTTGCCGGCGATGCCTGATAAGGCGCTGAAGGCGGCACGCAATCGCGCCTTTTGGGCGGAGCTTTATGATGGTTTGCGCCCCGATTTGCCGCTGTGCCTGCAGGTCGATCTGGACACCCAGCGCAAGCAGCTACGGCTGTTTTATGCGGGGGCGGGTGGGGTGTATCTGCGCCTTATCCGGCAAGTGAACGCACGGCGGATGGGCATCGAGGTACATTTCCCTGATGATCCCGTGCTGGCCCCCGCGCTGTTTGCACAACTGGATAAGGCGATTGTTCCAGGGTTGGGCAAGGGCAAAACACTGGAACTGACGCAAACCAAAGACGGATGGTCCTATAGCGCTGTGATCCCGATTGCACACTGCAGGCAGGCGCTGGTCGCGCTTGCGGCGGCGTTAGATCAAGCCACGTCGCGCGCCAAAAGCTGACCACCGGGGCCGGATTTCACCTCAAACCGACTGATTTTGCGTACGAGGTCGGACAGTTTGGCGCTGCCATAGGTCCGCGTGTCAAAATCGGGGGCGCCTTGGGTGATGTATTGGCCGATTTGACCCAGCGAATACCATTCGCCTTCGGGGTCGATGGCGCGCATGGCAGCGATGATCAGGGGGATGGCCTTGGCCGGCGCCTCTTTCGGGCCACGGGCGGGGGTGGGTTCGGACGGCAGTTCGGGTATCATGCCGCGGTCAGGGCGCTGTGCTGCGCGGGTGGGTTCGGGTGTGCGGTCTTCGGAATCATCGCTGCCAAGGTTTTCAACATAGATGAACCGCTTGCAGGCCATACGAAACGCTTCGGGCGTTTTTTTCTCGCCTATGCCGTAAACATCAAGGCCCTGTTCGCGGATGCGCGCCGCAAGCCGGGTGAAATCGCTGTCGGAACTGACCAGAACAAAGCCATCAAACAGGCCGGAATGCAGAAAGTCGATGGCGGCGATGACAAGGCCAATATCGGACGCATTCTTGCCCTTGGTGTTGGAAAACTGCTGGTCGGCGACAAGACCCAAGGCGGCGACTTTGCGCGCCCAGCCGCCCAAGCGCTGCGCCGACCAATCGCCATAGATGCGGCGGACCGATGCCTCGCCCAGACCGGCGATTTCCTCAAAAATCGCCTCGGCATAGGAGGCGGGGACGTTGTCAGCGTCGATCAGGACGGCAAGCCGTGGGGCGCGTTGGTCAGCCATTTGGGGCTCCTTTTGCAATTGGGTCCAGCCTAGCGGAACATGGCGGGGGGTGACAGGGGGGATTGGTGGTAGGGGACTGTCCTTTTGACGCGGGTTATGCGAAATAGGGCCGTCAGTAGTGTGAGTTTGCCCCGATGAAATACCTTTTGCCGCTTGTTGCCCTGTCACTGTGCCTTGGTTGTGTGCGCGCGCCAGACCCCGAGCCGGTTTATGTGCCGCCCCCGGTTTTTGACAATGGTTTGGTCACGCGTGAGCCGGACAGTTGCGGCGTAGACAAGTTGACGGGGTTGATGGGCCAACCGGAAGGGATGCTGCGGACGGTTCAGCTGCCTGCCGAATACCGCATTGTGCCGTTTGGCACCTTGGTGACGCAAGAATACAATTCGCACCGTGTTGATATTTATCTGGATGAAAAAGGCCTGATCGCGCGCATTACCTGCGGATAGAAAGCGGCCAGCGATGCGGGGTGCAGCGCTGGCCATTCTGGGTGAGTGTTGCCTTACTTTTTGGCGCGGAAATCGCTGTGGCAGGCTTTGCAGCTGCCGCCAATGGCACCCATGCCGGCCTGAACCGATTCCAGCGAGGACACATCCATCGCATTGGCGGCAGTTTCCAGACCCTTGGCCTTTTCAACAAAGCCTTCCATGTTCATCCAGATGTCGGGGCGGGCCTCGGATACCGGATCATCGGCTTCAACCTCGAAGGCGGCGGGGATCTGGGCGGCAGCGGCGGCAAGGGCTGTTTTGGCAGCCTCGGCGGCGCTGGCATCAAACGGGGCTTTGCCGCCTGCCATATCACCAAGAACCTTGGTGTTCATGCCAACAGTGCTCATCAAATCCATCCGGGCTTTGACGGTTGGGTCCTGGACGCCTTCTTTGGCGATGGCGATACCAGCGGTCAGGGTTAGGCCTACAATTAAGGCTTTGGCAACGAATCGCATGGGGATGCTCCTATTTGAAAAAAGTCATACGAGTATAACTGCGACGGGCAATGCGCATAGGTCCGTAAAGGTAAATCAGCGGATTCTCACCGGATTGTCATGAACGGCGCAGCTAGCCTTCGGCCAAATGCCGTTCGCCGCGGGCGCGGGCCAGCGCGATTTGTTTTTGCCGTTCGCGAAACCGCGCGCGGTCTTCGTCTGTGTGTTCATGGTGGCACTGATGGCAGGACACACCTTCTTCATATTCGGACCGTGCCGTATCGGCGGGCGCAAGCGGGCGGCGGCAGGCGTGGCAGGTGGAATAGGGGCCGGGCACAAGGCCATGGCCCACGGACACGCGGTTGTCGAACACATAGCATTCGCCGTTCCAGCGGCTTTGATCCTGTGGCATTTCCTCAAGATACTTCAGGATGCCGCCTTTCAGGTGGTACACATCCTCGACCCCTTGGCCCAGCAGATAGTTCGTGGATTTTTCACAGCGAATCCCGCCAGTGCAAAACATCGCGATGCGTTTGTTGTGAAAGCGGTGTTTGTTCGCCTCCCACCACGCAGGAAATTCGCGGAAGGATTTGGTTTCGGGGTCAATAGCGCCCTCAAAGGTTCCAATCCCCACCTCGTAATCATTGCGGGTGTCGATGATGGCGACATCGGGGTCGGCGATCAGCGCGTTCCATTCCGCAGGGTTCAGATAGTGCCCAACCTTGGCGCGCGGGTCGATATCGGGCTGGCCCATCGACACGATTTCCTTTTTCAACCGCACCTTGAAACGGCCAAAGGGTTGGTCGTCGGACCAGCTTTCCTTGTGTTCCAGATCGGTGCAACCGGGCAGGGCGTGGATATGGGCTAGCATGGTATCAATCCCCGCGCGGTCGCCGGAAATGGTGCCATTGATCCCTTCGGATGCCAACAAAAGTGACCCGCGGATGCCATTCGCACGGCCAAGCGCCAGCAGCGGCTGTTGCAAGGCGGCAAAGTCGGGGAAGCGGGTGAAATGGTAAAGGGCTGCGATTGTAAACATGGGCATTCTCTTGCCGTGCTGCGCGCAAAAAGGCAAGGTATCAGATGACGCAGGATAGGGGACGGTTATGACAAGCGCGCTGATTGTGATTGATGTGCAGAATGATTTTTGCCCTGGTGGCGCGCTGGCTGTGGCGGGCGGCGATGCGATTGTGGCGGGAATCAATGTGCTGATGGCCGAATTCGGCGCTGTGGTGCTGACGCAGGATTGGCATCCGGCGGGGCATTCGTCCTTTGCCGATAATCATGCGGGGGCGGACCCGTATAGCATGATGGACATGCCTTATGGCCCCCAAGTGCTGTGGCCGCGCCATTGTGTGCAGGGGTCAAACGGGGCGGCGTTTCATGATGACCTGAACAGTGACCGCGCCGATATGATTATCCGCAAAGGGTTTCGGTCCCAGATCGACAGCTATTCCGCGTTCTTTGAGAATGACCACAAAACGCCAACGGGGCTGGACGGGTATTTGCGCAGCCGTGGCGTGACAAAGCTGGTCCTGACCGGCCTTGCCACCGATTTTTGCGTGGGGTTTTCCGCGTTGGATGCCGTGGCGCAGGGGTTTGACGTGACCGTGCGGATGGACCTGTGCCGCGCCATTGACCTTGACGGGTCATTGGTGGGCATGGTGGATAAAATGAAAGCGGCGGGGGTTCGGTTGGCTTAAAGGCCAGCCGCCTTAAAGACCTGCGGCGTCATCCAGCCCCAGCATGATGTTCAGGTTCTGCACCGCAGCGCCTGACGCACCCTTGCCAAGGTTATCCAGAATGGCCGACAGCACCACACGGCCATCAGCGGCATCGCCCAGTACCGCCAGTTCCAACTGGTTGGTGGTGTTGAACGCCTGCGGGTTTTCGCGTGCCTGTGCCTGATCCAAGGGGCGGACGTTGACGAACTGGCTGCCGGCATAGTGGGCGGTCAGGGCGGCATGCAGTTCAACCGCGCGGCTGGTGTGCAGCGGAATTTGCACGATCATGCCTTGGGCATATTGGCCCACGCTAGGCACAAAAATCGGGGATTTTGCGACCTTGCCGTAATGCATCACTTCGGGCATGTGTTTGTGATGCTGGGGCGTGGCATAGATGAAATTGCCTGTGGTTTCACCCTTTTCATATTCGGCAATCATTGCCTTGCCGCCGCCCGTATAGCCCGAAATGCCAAAGATCGACAGATCGGCATCGCTGGAAATCAAACCCGCATCGGTCAATGGCCGCAAAAGTGCTATGGCGCAGGTGGAATAGCAACCGGGGTTAGACACTAGTTTCGCGCCCGCTATCGCCGCGCGTTGGCCAGCGGCCAGTTCGGGAAAACCGTAGACCCAGTTTGGATTGATGCGGTGGGCGGTGCTGGCGTCGATAAGGCGCGTGGGCAGGGTTTCGCAAATCACCGCCGCTTCGCGTGATGCATCATCGGGCAGGCACAAAATGGCGACATCGGCTTGCGCAAACGCATCGGCCCGCGCGGCCGCGTCTTTGCGGCGATCCTCGGGCAGGGAAATCAGGGTGATATCTTCGCGGTTTACCAAGCGGTCACGGATTTGCAGGCCAGTCGTGCCAACTTCGCCGTCGATAAAGACTTTCGCGCTCATATCCTTGCCCCTTTTGGCTGTGGTTGCGGCCCGTATACAGGCTGTGGCGGCCTTCGCCAAGCTGGACAAGTGACGGGCAGCTTGATTTAACCGCTGGGGATAGCAGGGAAGGAACGATCATGGTCGATATTGCAACGCGGGTGCATAACCACAAGTGGAAGATTGACCCGATTGTGCGGTCGTTGATCGATACCGATTTTTACAAACTGCTGATGTGCCAGTCGGTGTTTCGCAACAAGCCTGATACCAATGTCACCTTTAGCCTGATCAACCGGACCAAAACCATCCGCCTTGCCGATATTGTGGATGAGGGCGAGCTGCGTGAACAGTTGGACCATATCCGCACCTTGCGTCTGTCGCGCGGCGAAAGCACCTGGCTGCGGGGCAATATGTTTTATGGCAAGCGCCAGATGTTCCGATCCGATTTCATCGAATGGTTCGAGGGGCTGCAACTACCGCCCTATCATCTGGAAAAACGCGATGGCCAGTATGAGCTGACGTTCGAGGGCAAATGGCCCGAGGTGATGATGTGGGAAATTCCCGCGCTGGCCGTGCTGATGGAGCTGCGCGGCCGCGCGGTGCTGGGCCATATGGGCAAGTTTGAATTGCAGGTGCTCTATGCCCGCGCGATGACAAAGCTGTGGGAAAAGATTGAACGCCTGCGCAAGGTTGAGGGGTTGAAGATTGCCGATTTTGGCACCCGCCGCCGCCATTCGTTCTTGTGGCAGGATTGGTGCGTGCAGGCGATGCAAGAAGGTCTTGGCGATGCGTTTGCGGGCACGTCCAACTGCCTGATCGCGATGCGCAGCGAGATGGAGGCGATTGGCACGAACGCGCATGAACTGCCGATGGTTTACAGCGCTTTGGCCAATAGTGACGCCGAATTGTCCCAAGCGCCCTATCAGGTGCTTGCCGATTGGCACGAAGAACATGAAGGCAATCTGCGGATTATGCTGCCCGATACCTATGGGACCAAAGGCTTTTTGGACCGCGCGCCGGAATGGTTGGCCAAATGGACCGGCATTCGCATTGACAGCGGTGATCCGGCCACGGGGGCGGAAACGGCGATCAAATGGTGGCAGGATCGGGGTGAAGACCCCCGGCAAAAGCTGGTTATTTTTTCGGACGGGTTGGACGTGGAGATTATTGAACAGTTGCACCGGCAATTCGTGGGCCGCGTAAAGGTGTCATTCGGTTGGGGGACCATGCTGACCAATGATTTCCGTGGGCTGGTGGCGGACGACGCGCTGGCGCCGTTCAGCCTTGTCTGCAAGGCGATTTCGGCGAACGGACGACCCACGGTAAAGCTGTCGGATAATCCGAACAAGGCGATGGGCCCTGCGGATGAGATAGCGCGCTATAAACGGGTATTTGGCGTGGGCGCACAGAACGCGATGGATGTGATCGTCTGACCCAGTCAGGTCGCGGCAAAAGCAGTCAGGCGGGGCAATAGCGCCTGACTGTTCTTGATATGGCGCTCCACCAGCAGGCGGGCCTGCTTGCCCACGGCAAACAGGCGGGCGGGTTTGTGGGCGGTTTGCGGCAGGCTGCTGCCATCTACACCCAGCAACAGTTCAAGCTCGGCCAGCGCGGGTGCGTCCATCGCGCGCAAGGCTTGTGGCCCCAAATACAGGCTTTCGCTTGCTGTGCCTTCGGCAAAAATGATCTCATGTTCACAAAACAGCAGGTGGATGTAGGTCACACTGTGGTCAGGCAACACCACTTCGACGCCATCCAAAGCGATCAGGTTTTTCGCGGCAATCAGCACCTCGGCGGTGCCAAAAACCCGTTCGGCAATGCGCGAGCCGATGAGAATACGGTGCTGCTGTGACACAAGCAGGTCACGGCGGGGCAGGCCATTGCCAAAGGCGTGCCGCGCAATGCGCACGGGGCGCAGGCGCTCGTTCTGGGCAAGGGCATCGGCGCTGTGGGTGTCCGACCATATCTAGGCCACACGTTGCGGCCCATGATCGCGGGTCAGGACCAGATCATCGGGGCGCAAGGTTTCAATCGCCACCATTCCGCGCGGCGTTTGAATGCGGGTTCCGGCTGTAAAGCAGACGTTGAACGTGCCCGGCGTGGGCGTTTTGTTGTTAACAAAGACATTCGACCCGTCCGGCGCGCGCTGGATGGACATGCCGTCGATGTCATTGCCAAAATTCTCGCCCGCACCGATCCGCGTGTCCGTGCTGGAAAATCCGGTGTAGGTGCCCGCCGATGTAGGATTGTCCAACGCCACACCGTTGAACCGCGCTATGATATAGCTGTTGGCGGTGGGGTCATAAACGACCACATTGTCGCCCGTGTTGTTGATAACCGCCGACCCGCGCCCAGCGTTGAATGCAAGACTGCCTGCTGGAACTGCTGGCAAACTGCCCCCAGCTTGCACCCCGACCACCACCACCGCGCGTCCGCCCGGCCCCAGCACGGCCCCAGTCGGAAAGATGAACCAGCGGCCGGAGCCACGGTCCCAAAGCTGAAGGCCTGCAATGCTGATGGATGAATTGGTGACGTTGACGAGTTCGACAAATTCATCAGTAGCCGCGGCTGTGCCGTTGCCATCTGTATCGAACGAGGTGGCCCCGTTCGGGTCCGCCAAGATCTCATTTATTGCGATACCACCGCGTAAAAGATCCGCCAACTCACCAACCTCAACCACTCTTCGGGCGGCAGCCAATCCGAATGATTACAAAATGTCAGCTTACCATAGTTGGCGCAGGGTAAACATATGTTTATTAATAAGAAGTTAGGTGTATCAGGGTTGCAACATTTTTGGCAGGGCCGTTATGACGCCACCATGGATAGTCCCAGATAGACCAACGCCGACAACATAGCGGTTGCCGGAACCGTGATCACCCATGCTGCGATGATGGTCAGGAAATGCGAGCGGCGTACCAGTTTGCGGCGGCTGCGTTCTTCGGGGGCGACGGGTTTGCCTTTCAGGATGCCCAGTTCGCGCGCGCGGCGTTCGGCATGCCATTCACGGTAGAAGCCCACGCCGAAAATGGCCCCGACGGCGATATGGGTTGAGCTGACCGGTAGGCCCAGCCATGACGCAACGATCACGGTAATCGCTGCCGACAGTGCCACGCAATAGGCGCGCATCGGGTTCAGTTTGGTGATCTGGCTGCCAACCATGCGGATCAGCTTTGGCCCGAACAGCATCAGGCCGAACGACAGGCCAGCCGCGCCAACGATCATGACCCACAGCGGGATTTGCACCTTGGTCGAACTGTCAAAATCCTGCACTGCATGGACGATGGCGGCCAAAGGGCCAACCGCATTGGCCACGTCATTCGCGCCATGCGCAAAGGACAACAACGCAGCCGAGGCAACCAGCGGCATGCCGAACAGTTTTTTCAGCGACTTTTTGCGGTTTTCCAATCCTTCGGATTGTTTACGGATAAGGGGTTTGGTGATGATCTGGGTCGCGATACCAACCCCCAATCCGATCAACAGTGCACTGGACATGTCGATATTGATGACCTTTTTCAAACCCTTGATCGACAGATAGGCGGCAAAAGTGCCTGCCATGATCGCAATCAAAATTGGCACCCAAAGGCGGGCTGCGGCGATTTTATCCTCGGCGGTTTCGATCTTGGCCTTGATAAACGCCAAAAACATCGCGGCCACAGCCCCACCCAATACGGGTGAGATGATCCAGCTTGCCGCGATGGCCCCCATCGTTGGCCAGTTCACCGCCATCAGGCCAGCGGCGGCAATGCCTGCCCCCATAACGCCGCCAACAACCGAATGGGTGGTGGAAACGGGTGCGCCAAGCCATGTGGCAAGGTTGATCCACAGCGCGGCCGAAATCAGCGCGGCCATCATCGCCCAGATGAATGTGGCCTGATCGGCAAGGCTTTCGGGTGCGACAATCCCGCCCGAAATGGTCGACACAACATCGCCCCCCGCCAGCAAGGCGCCTGCCGTTTCAAACACTGCCGCAATCGCAATTGCGCCGCCCATTGTCAGGGCATTGGCCCCCACGGCAGGGCCCATGTTATTGGCTACGTCATTGGCCCCGATATTCAGCGCCATATAGGCCCCGAACACCGCTGCCGAAATTACGATCAACTGGTCTTGTGACCCGCCGGTCAGCACTGCCGCGATGATCGCCACCACCACAATAAACGCCAGCCCCAGCCCCGGTGCCACCAGCGGGCGCGCCACATATTGCGTGGCCATTTCCAGATGCGAGATACGGTTAAGGTCTTTGTCCAGCGTTTTCCACTGGTTCACCGGGCGGTCGGACATTGTAAAAACCTGTCATGCGAGCGTTACATTTCGCGCGGGGCTATCTGGTTTTTACCAAGGAAACAACGGGGATCAGATCATGGCGTGAAATGGTTTTGGATAAGCGCCTGCAAATCCGGCTCTCGCAGGCGTTTACGGGCATCGGCCTGACTAAACCATTTTGCGCGGCGCAGGTCCGCCTCGGGAAAGTCGTCTTTGCGGGTTGTGACGTGGAGGGCAAACACCTGCACCGTGCAAGATTGTTTGACCCCTGATCCACGCCGTTTTTCATACTGAAAGCTGCCAATCGGATCTGCCGAAATCTGGCCGGAAACGCCCGCTTCCTCCCACGCCTCAATTTCGGCGGCTTGGGACAGGGTTTTGCCACGCATTGGCCAGCCTTTGGGAATGATCCAGCGGTTGCTGTCAAGGCTGCGGATAAGCAAGATTTCGAGGCCGTTGTCGGTTTCGCGCCAGCACAAGGCCGCGACTTGCAACAGGTCGGGGCGGTAGAACAAGCTGTGAATAAGGCGCGACAGGGTTGCGATCATCCCATAACACGCGTGGCACACAGCAGCGCGCGAGCAATGTGGCTGCGCATGATTGGGTCATCGTGGGACAGGCGCGGCATGGTCCAACCCACAGATGCAAGGCAGCGGGCAAGGGTGAATATATCCACCATATGTGGGTCTGCGGGCCGCAAGGTTTCATAACCTGCAATCAGCCCCGCACGAATATCGGCGAATGCGGGTTCATAAAGGTTCTGCGACAGTACAGTTCCAAGGTCATACAGCGCAAAGCCCATGCCGCTGTCGTCAAAGTCGATCAGTGACAGGTGCGGGCCATCGACAAGTATGTTTTCGCGCAGCACATCGGCGTGGATGGGCATCAAGTCCGCGTTTTTGGCGTGGGTTTGCAAGGCATCGCGCAGAAAGGCGCGGGCAGCTTGCATCTGCTGGCGTTCGGGTTCGGTCAGCGCAGGATGGTCCCAAAACCGGCCCCAAAACGGGGTTTCACCCGTCAGCCCGTCGATGTCCCACGCGGGGCGGTTGAATGTGTTTGGCAACTGCAACGCCGCAGTCGCGTCATGAACCTGTGCCACAAGGCGGCCCAAGGCGTGATGCCGCGCAGCCTGCGCCTGCGCCGTGCCAGTCAGAGGCACACCTGCCTCGCCCAGCGGCACACCCGCTAACCATTCCACAGCACTGGCCATACGACCTGCTTGCAACGTCACCAAACCTGCGCCGTTTTGGGCGGACAAAGGGCGCGGCACGGGCAGGTCACGCGCGGCCAAAGCCCCACAAAACCAAAGTTCCGATTCAATCGCCGCTGCCGTTTGATAGCCCACACGATGCAGCCGCAGCGCCGCCTGTTTGCCATTGGGCATGGCCATGCGAAACACCGCATTTTCACGGTTGCGGATCAGGGCCAGAGGTGTGCCGCCCCAATGCGCTGCCGCTTCAACCGCCAGCGCCTCGATGGTCATGCAGGCACCGGAGTTGTTGCCAGCGCATCGGTCAGCGCATCGATCAGCATATCGGCATGTTCAAGGTTAAACGGCAAAGGCGGACGGATTTTCAGCGTATTCCCCGCGCGGCCAATCCGGTTGAGGATAAAGCCCTTGGCGACCATCACCTCGACCAAATCCTCCACAAACGCCGTTGCTGGGGTGTTGTCGGCGTCCAGCACAAATTCAGCGCCAAAGAACAGACCCACGCCGCGCACCTCGGCCAGCAGCGGATGGCGCAGGGCGCGCAATCGGTCCATTACATAGGCCGATGTGCGGGCGGCGTTGTCTTGCAGACCCTCATCGTCGATCACCTTCAAGGTGGCAATGCAGGCGGCGGCAGACACAGGATTACCGCCAAAGGTGTTGAAATAGCCAAATGCATTGCGGAACGCCGCCATCACATCGGGCCGCGCCAAAACGGCGGCAACCGGGTGACCATTCGCCATCGGCTTGCCGCAGGTCACGATATCGGGGGTCATCCCCAACCACTCATGCCCCCAGAAATGGCTGCCCATGCGGCCAAAACCGGGCTGCACCTCATCACACATGATCAACCCACCCGCCGCGCGGATCACCGCTTCGGCCTTGCTGAAAAAGCCGGGGGTGACGGTAGGGATGCCTTCATTCGCAAATGCGGGGCACAGCATCATGCCAGAAAAACCGATCCCGCACGCGTTCAAATCGTCAATCGCCACTTTGATTTGGGCGGCAAACACACTCCCGTCCGGGTCAGGGTTGCGCAGGCTGTCGGGGGCGGGCACCCGGCGCACATGGGCCGGATAGCCCCCAATCGGAGGACGGCGTGACGACAAGGCAGAGGTCGCGGTCGTGTTCCCGTGATAGGTGTTATCGGTGGCGATCACCCCGATCTTGCCCGTGACCGCCTGCGCCATCCGCAGGGCGATATCATTTGCCTCGGATCCTGTGCACGTCATAATGCATTGCGAAATGCCGTGGTTCAGGCGGGCGGTCAGCTGTTCGATATAGTCCAGCACAAGGTCGTGGTGATAGCGGGTGTGGGTGTTCAAAATCGCCGCTTGGTCCGCAATCGCCACCACCACGGACGGGTGGCAATGCCCCACGTGTGGCACGTTGTTATAGCAATCCAAGTACCGCTTGCCCGCCGCATCCCAAAGCCAGACACCGCTGCCCCGAACGATATGCACGGGGGTGCGGTAAAAGGTTGGCACATTTGGCCCCATCAGGCGGGCGCGACGGTCGGTCATAGTTTCGGTCATTCATCAGGCTCCACTTTGCCGCGCAGGGATTTGACGGTGCCGCGCACGGCCTTGGCGGCAAGGCGGCGTTTCTGGCTGCCATAGGTCGGCTTGGTCGCGATCCGGCGTTTGGGGGCGACCAATGCCGCGCGGATCATCGCGACCAGCCGTTCGCGGGCCAATTCACGGTTGCGGATCTGGCTGCGGGTTTCTTCAGCACGGATCACAATGGCACCGTCCAGCGTCCAACGGCGCCCGGCAAGCCGCTTGAGCCGGGTTTTCACCGGGCCGGACAAGTGGGGAGAGCGTTCTGCCTCGAACCGCAATTCAACCGCGGTTTCGACCTTGTTCACATTTTGCCCACCGGGACCGGAAGAGCGTGTGAAATTTTCTGACAGTTCCCAATCCGCGAGTGTGATTTCATCATTGATCCGCAACATGCGGCAAACCTAGCCGAAAGTGCGGGTGCGGGGGAAGGGGGCTCATCGCACCTTGTGGTGCTCTTCGCAATGGCGCGATGAAAGCCGCAAGGCATAAGGAGCGTTAGGCGAACCCGATCGCTTTGCCCAAGGGCAAGGCGCGAATGCGTTGGCCTGTCAGAGCAAAAATCGCATTGGCCAGCGCAGGCGCAGCAGGTGGCGTGCCCGGTTCGCCAATCCCGCGAATTTTGCTGCCGTTTTCCAGGACCGTCACGGCTATGGGTGGGCATTGCGGCATGCGCAACCCGTCATAATCGGGGAAATTGGTTTGCTGCACATGCCCGCCGTCAAACGTGATCTCACCATTGATCGCGGCTGACAGGCCATAGATCATGCCGCCTTGCACCTGCGCCTCGATGATTGACGGGTCCAGTGCAATCCCCACATCGACCGCTGCCCAAGCGCCTGTCATTTGCAAGCCTTGCGGGGTCATCGCGACCTCTATCACTTCGGCCGTTGGCACGCCGAACGACAGGCAAAACGCAACGCCCCGCGCCCGGCCCGCAGGGGGGTTGCCCCAATTGGATGCCGCCGCCACCGCCTCGATCACCTTGCGCGATGGCAGATGATCAATCTGGTTCAACCGAAACTCCAGTGGGTCTACGCCCGCCAGATAGGCCAGTTCATCCACCGCAGACTCGTGGAAAAATGCGTTCTGCGAGGCACCAACCGACCGCCAAGACCCCACAGGAACGCCCGCAGGTACGCGGTAGCCCGTTACGCGGTAATTGGGGAAGGTGTAGGGCTGTTCCCACGCGCCTTGCACGATGGTGGCATCGGGCCCGGGCAGGTTTAACCCAATTCGCCCCATTTGCGAGGAAATTACCGAAGGGGCTGCCAGATGCAGATCAAGCGCCTTGATTTCCCCACCCGCAACGGTGCCCGAAATCCGGCCCATCGCCATCGGGCGAAAGGCGTCATGCGTCATATCCTCTTCGCGCGTCCAAGTCAGCAGAACGGGGCGGTTTGGCAGCGCCTTGGCCACCGTGATCGCTTGCTTGATGAAATCCATTTCGGCGCGGCGACCAAACCCGCCACCCATCACCGGAGTTTCCACGTCTATCGCGGTCTCATCCAACCCTGTTATCGCAGCGCCTTCTTTTAGGACTTGGGTTGGCAGTTGGTTGCCCGCCCACACGCGGAGGCGATCACCGTCCAGCCACGCGCCTGCCGTCATCGGCTCCATCGTGGCATGGGCAAGGTAGGGGACGGTGTATTCGGCAGTCCATGCATCAGTGGGCAAGTTCGCCGCGACATCGCCATCATCACGGTTGCGGCTGTCTTGGTGATCGGCGGTCAGCGATGCCTCAACCTGCGCCCGCATCTCGGCGTCGGTTCCGGCATAGGGGGCGGGGTCCCAGACAATCTCAACCAACTCCATCGCCTTGAACGCGGCCCAAGTGGAATTGGCAACAACCGCCACCCCGTTCGGCACCTCAATCACATCCTCTACCCCCGGATAGGCCAAAGCGGCCTTGGCATCATAAGATGTCACGCCAGCGCCAAGGCCCGGATTGCTGCGCGCCGTGGCAAACAGCATGCCGGGATAGCGTATATCGGCAGTGAATTGCGCGGTGCCTGTCACCTTGCCCAGCATATCCTTGCGCGGCAAGGCGCGGCCCAGCAGCCTCCACTCGGACTGCGGTTTCAGTGGTGGGGTGTCGGGCAAGTCGCTGTTGGCGGCATCGGCGGCCAAATCGGCATAAGGGATTTCGGTGCCATCGGGCAGCACAACCGCGCCACGAGCGGTTATCAAATCGCCAGCAGCAAACCCGCTACGCTGCGCCGCAGCATCGACCAAGGCCGCACGGGCCACTGCGCCTGCCGCGCGCATTTTGTCAAATGCATCAGGGGTGCTGGATGACCCGCCGGTGATTTGCATGCCCAAGAACTTGGCCGGAATATGCATTGCACCTCGCACCGTTTCGGCAAGCCAACTGGTATCGGTGGGCACAAAGGGTGCGCCTTCCTCTAAAATCGCTGCGTTGAAATAGGCGCGCGATGCGGGGCCGTGCAGGATTTGCACTTGGTCCCAATCCAGATCCATCTCCTCGGCCAACAAGGCGGCAAGCGTGGTCTGCACCCCTTGCCCCATTTCGGCGCGTGGGGTGATCAGCGTCACCCCGTTCGCATCAATCAGCACATAAGGCGTCAGGGTATAGGCCTCATCCGCCAACAAAGGGTTTGGAATGGCCTTTTTATACTGCCACGTGCCAAAGGCGACGCCCCCCGCAATCGCGGCTGACCCGATCAGGAACGTCCGGCGAGCGATGGTTTTGACGCGACCCATAGTCTATCCTTTCAACGTGGCGGCAGCGGAATGTACTGCGGCGCGAATGCGTGGATATGTGCCACAGCGGCACAAATTGCCGCCCATCGCTTCGTCTATTTCCGCATCGGTGGGCTGCGGTGTTTCGGCTAGCAACGCTGCCGCTTGCATGATCTGCCCCGACTGGCAGTAGCCGCATTGTGCGACCTGATGTTCCAGCCAAGCGGCTTGAATGGCATGCAGGTTTTCGGGCGTGCCCAAGCCTTCGATTGTTGTCACCTCCGCGTTTGCGGCATCTTCTAACAGCGTTTGGCACGATCGCACCGCCTGCCCATCCACATGGACCGAACAGGCACCACATGCCGCAACGCCGCAGCCGTATTTCGTACCGGTCAGGTGTAATCCGTCCCGCAGCACCCAAAGCAAGGGCGTATCACCCGGCATGTCTATAAGGCGGGTTTCGCCGTTTACTGTCAGGGAATAGGCCATCGGGAGCTCCGCTTTCTAAGATGAATGACAAAATGAATGAAAAGTGTCAGGATGTCAATTGACAGGGCGTGCCACATACTCCACTTTCATCTGATGCACAGCCCAACACTCAAGTCCGACAAAACAGATCCGACCGAGGCGATCTTTGCCGCTGCATTGCGGGCCTTTGCGCAATATGGTTATCGCCGTACCGCGATGGAAGATATCGCGAATGGCGCCGACATGTCGCGGGCTGCGCTGTACCTGCGGTTTCGCAACAAAGAAGACATTTTCCGGAGCCTTGCCCGAGCCTATTTCAGTCAGGCGCAGGCCGGGATGCAGGCAGCCCTTGGCGCGGCGAAAGATACCGAAACCGCCTTGCTTGCAGCCTTTGCCGCCAAGGACGGCAAGCTGATGGAACTGATCCTGACGTCGCCGCATGGTGGCGAATTGCTGGACGCGGGTTTTTCCGTTAGCGCCGATATCGTGGCCGAGGGCGAGGCCGCGATGGCCGCCACATTTGCACATTGGTACACTGCGCAGGGCCTGCCCCCGGATCTCGGCAATGGCGAAGACATGGCCGAGACCACTATGGCGGCGCTGAAAGGCCTGAAAACCACAGCCGCCGATTTTCCCAGCTACCAGGCCGGTCAAGCCCGCCTTGCCCGGCTGATTGTGCGTGCCCTGTCACCTGCACAGCCCTGATTTGATTAAATCACCAGCGTGCCCGCGCGGTTTTCAATCATCCGTACCAGCGACAGCGCGGTCATTTCCGACGATTTTGGGTTGGTCGCAAGCGGGCTGTTTTCCAGCAACAGGGTCAGGGTGCCAAAGTCGCCTATGGCTGTGATGCGGTGGCTGTTCAGTTTGGCGCATGGATCGGCGGTTAGCGCCACCGTTGTCCGGTCCAGTCCGATGCCTGCCAGCGCCGAGATGACCGCGACATTGGCGTTTTGCGGATAGGCAGCGGCGGCGGCGCGGGCACTACCCTCAAAGAAAGTGAAGGGCGCGGTCAGCGCGGACAAATCACATAAGGATTCCGCCTGCGTGCCTGCCCAAGCGCGGGCAGGTTTGACCACCTCATGACGTACAGATTGCAGGCCCAGCCGTGACGCTGCAGACAGCGCATCAATGCCTCCCAACGCCCCCGGTGGGATCAGAATTTGGCTGCGGGCTTGGCGGGCACGTTGGGTCAAATCGACCAAAAGCGCCGCATCTGTCAGCGCCGAGGTTGAGGATATCGCGACATCCCAGCCCCGCGCCAAGCCCGCCCGCGCCCAAGGGGAAACGGAGTCGCGACCTGCCGCCTCAATCAACAAATCGGCGTCAATTGTACCCAATTCCGCAGGATCGCTGATCAGCCGCGTACCTTTGGGCAGGCCATCGCGGTGCGCGTAGGCATTGCGCAGCCCCACGGCGACAATACGAACCGGCGTGCCATGCTGGGCCAACAATGCAGAAACACGGGTCGCAATCGCCCCCCATCCCACCAGAACAAGGCGCAGATCACTGCCCGACATAGGCCTGCACCGTATTTGCATCATTGTTCAAATCTGTCCTCATTGCGTGCCAAGCCTTGTGACCTGTTTCGATGAAGTAATACGTGTCGGCAAGCCGTTTCAGAAAGCTCAAATTCTTGTCGATCAGAAAAATAGACTGGCCTTGTGCCTTAAGTCTTTCAAGCACATACAAAGTTTCAGAGCGGATCATGGGTCAAGGCCTCGGACGCCTCATCGGCGGCCTGGGGTGAATTTTTATCGCGACGTGCTGGTTATTTAGATGGCATTGCGGGTGGCGTCGTCGACCTCCATCACGATCAATTCAAGCGCATCAGGGGTGAGTGTTGCGCTGCTGTAGCTAAATCTGCGGAAGTGAGATGAGGTATAACACCGAGCATTTGCCTAGCCTGCGTCTCGCCCAAAAGGGTGATCGCGCCCGTGCCAAAGGGGGCTGCGCAGCAGGTCGAGGTGCATGCAATCGCTGGCAGATAGATCATCGCCCCACACCCCGCGCCGCAGCAGGGGTTGGCCCGTCAAACTGTGGGCTGGGGTTTTCAAAGGCTCCTCCTGCATAGCCTGATATGAAGAGCGACAGATTGGTTCGGCAAGCGGCGATTTGGCATTTGCAAAAGCGGCGGTTCGGGGCCAGTTTGGGCAGAACATCAAAGGACATCCTATGCCTCACCCTTTAGTTACTCAAGCCGATATTGATGCCTACCAACGGGACGGGGCTGTCATGATAAAGGGCCTGTTCGCCAATCATGTCGAGGCGTTGCGCGCGGGGGTAGAGCGCAATATGGCCGAGCCTGGGGAATATGCCGCCGAGAACCTGAAACCCGGTGAAGGCGGCCGGTTTTTCGACGATTATTGCAACTGGCAGCGGATTGAGGAATTTGAGGATGTGATCCGCAATTCGGCGGCGGCCGAGGTGGCCGCCGCTTTGATGGGATCAAACCGCGTGCAGGTGTTTCACGATCATGTGCTGATTAAGGAGCCTGGCACGTCTAAGCCGACCCCGTGGCATCAAGACGGGCCGTATTACTTCGTTGATGGCATTCAGAACGTGAGTTTCTGGTCGCCGCTGGACCCTGTGCGCGAGGCGTCTTTGCGCTGTGTGGCGGGGTCGCACCGCTGGGAAAAACCAGTGTTGCCAACGCGGTGGTTATCGGAAACCAATTTTTACCCGAACCCTGATGATTACATGCCTGTGCCTGACCCCGATGCCGAAGGCATGGATGTTCGCGAATGGGCGATGGAACCCGGCGATGCGGTGGCGTTCAACTATGGCACGTTGCACGGCGCGCGGGGCAATACGGCAGGCACGCGGCGGCGGGCGTTCTCATTACGGTTGCTGGGCGATGATGCACGGTATGTGGAACGGCCGGGGCGCACGTCACCCCCATTTCCGGGGCATGATATGGTGGCGGGCCAAGTGCTGCGGGAAGATTGGTTTCCAGTGATTTTCCAGCGTTAGAGCCACTTTTCCATTGCGGCGCGGGCGAGGGTTTGGCCTGCGCGGTCGACTGTTTCATGTTTGACCAGTTGAACCGCCATCGCGGCAAAGGGCGTTTGGGCCGAAAGGCTGGCTTGGGTGTGGATGCGGGGCAGGTTTTGGGCTTTGGCGTGGGTTTCAATCGCCGCGTAGAGGTTGCGGAATAGGCCCTGCCCACGGGCGGCAGGCAGGAGAAGGCAAGATCCAGATAACCGTCGGGGTGCAGGGTCATGAAGCCAGCGGGCGCTGTGTCAATCGTGGCCAGAACGACATATTACTGGGTGAGTTTTGCGTGCCAATCTGCGCCTGAATAGGGGGTCGCGAGCCACGCGTGGCGCTGGGCTGGTGTGTAGGAGCTGGGGCCTGCGTGGATGGCGGTGAATATGATTTTGCCAAACCTGTCATAATCAGGCGTGGCGGCCCTGCGGATTATTTTCCCGCCAAACCGCGCAATACGTCATGCGGCAGGGCGGGGACATGGTTGCCACCTTGACCTGTCATGGGGTCAGCTGCGACCATTGCGTTCAGGATCGCTTCTTCAACCGCTGCCGCCGTTGCGTGGAAATAGGGGTCCATCGCCTCATCTGGAATAAAGCGCGCGTATTTGATGCCTGCGCCCGTGATATCGGAATTGGCGGTGGAAAAGGCGAGGAAAATATCGCCCGAGCCGTGATAGGCATGGCCGCCCACGCGCCCGATGCCAAAGGTGGCACGCCGCGCGAGGCGTTTCAGTTGATGCGGCAGGAACGGCGCATCGGTGGCGATGATGGTGATGATTGATGACAACGAAAGGTCTGGCGTGCCCTCGTGCATCGCGGGTTCGGTTAGGTGTAGGCGGTGGCCGCGAATGGTAAGATCGGCGCGGCTGCCAAAATTGGCCTGAACGAACACGCCAAGAGTGAAACCGTCGGACATAAGGCGTGAGGCGGTGCCGGAACCAGCCTTGAAGCCAAAGCATTTCATGCCTGTGCCGCCGCCAACAGATCCTTCGTCGATTGCGCCTGTGGTGGCATTGTTGATGGCGTCGACGACATGTTGGGTAGTGACGTGAAAGCCGTTGATATCATTTAAAAAGCCGTCATAGGTTTCGGCGGCGACGGGCAAGGCGAAATCATCCACTAGCAAGTCGGGAAAGGCTTCAACCGCCCAGCGGATCGTGGCATCGCGGGCAAGGCCGCAGGAATTGGTGTTGGTGATGGTGATTGGAAGCGAGAGTTTTCCCATTTCCTCAATATAATGCGTGCCCGACATTTCACCATTGCCGTTCAGGCTGTGAAAGCCTGCGAAAACGGGCAGGCCAAGCTGATCGCGCGGGCGGGGCAGAATGGCGCTGACGCCTGTGCGGATGGGGCCTTGGCCCATGACCAGCGGGCCATTGCCGGATATCAGGGTGGTATAGCCAACCGACACCCCCGCCACATCGGTGATGGCGTTAAAGGGGCCGGGCGTGCCATCAAACATAAGGCCAAGCGCACGGGCGCGAGGTTTACCGGGTGGGGTATGGAGCATGGCCTAGCCTTTTATGAGATGACGCCTATGAACGGGAATATCGAGGGTATGGTCAAGCCTATTGGTTGACATTTTGGGCTGGGGCGTTCAGGCCAGCGCAGTGCAGTCCAATGTGGTGTGGCCATGACAGATGAGACGGAAAAGCCGAAAAAGGCCTCGCGCCAGCAGGTCTATACTTTGGTGATAGAAGTGGGACGCAACCCCAATGACGGGCTGCCCGCCAAGGCGACGGGGGCGGCGCTGATGATTTATGCCAGTGGCGTGGACGAGGCCGAAGCCGTGCGCGAAACAGTGGCGATTTTGAAGCAAGCCGATATGGCGCCGCTGGACGTGTCGGGCTATGGCACGCTGGAAGAGCGACTGGAGAGTGGCGACGAGATTGCGGCAGACGAGCGGGAATTGATGGACCGCGCACTGGCGGAAAATTCGGTGATCGTTGCGCAGATGACGCCGTTTTACGACTGAAATTTAGGCTGCCGAGCGGTTGCCGGACCGGCCAAGCATGTCGAGCAATGGAATGGTTTCATAGGCCTGTATCACCGGATGCGGATAGTCCGGCGTCTGCCAAGATACTGTGTTGGAATGGGTCAGCAAGCGGCAGCCTTGGGCGCAAATCAGGCGCGGGGTGCCGATGTCCAAGGACACACAAGAGGAAACAGCACGGCGGTAGTCCATCAGGGCTGCGCGGCCATCGGTGACGTTTCCGGCCATTGTCAGAACGGTTTCATCGCCGAACAGATATTCAACCTCATCGCCGGATAGAGCGATCAGTTGATCTGACGACACAAGAATATCGGTCTCGGCCCCGAAATAGGGCGCGCGCAACATGACGGGGCTGAACGAGCCGCGACTGGGCAAATCCATGTGCTGAACCGAAAGGAGTGCGGCGAAATCACCATCATCGGTGCGCAGTAGATCCCCGGCGCGCAGCTTGCCCGCAGGGACGGGGCCGTCAATGGTGTCCACCGGCGTTTGCACGCCGACCCATGGCGCGCGGGCGGGTAGATCATCGCCATTCATCGCGCCAAACCACAGCACGGATTTATGACGGATCGTATCACCGGACCCGTCGCAGATCTGCAAAATATCTTGCATCAGCATGGGCATCGGGTCGCGGCCACGGGTTTTGCAGGCCGTGTCTGAGCCTTTGCCCTGGTGTTCCAAGCCAAGTGCCCAAGTTTTGCCGGGGCCATCCCAGCTAAAGGAAATGCGCCCGACACCTGAGCTGGGCAAGTCAAGCGGACCCGGCAGGACATGGCGCAGCAATCGGTCACCTTGGCGGTGCAAGATTACCACGCCAGCGACATCATCGACAAAAACAGCAAACGCGCGAGGCCATGTGTCGTTGATTTTGAAGTCCAGCAGGATGGTCGACCCTTCCAATGGCAGGTCGAATTCAAACACCATCGTCGCTCTGGTCAGCAAGGACTGGCCAGTCCCCGCGTCCAAAGCTGTAGGTCGATCGGAAAGGGCGAGCCAGCCTGCCATATCGCTAGGCCGCCCGACCGAGTGCGAACAAGAGCCGGGCTTCGAACGTCCTCAGGGTGCGGCGCGCGGCGGGGCTGTAGCCGTGGCCGGTTTCGGGGTCGATCTCGGGGAAGATCGCGCAAATTTCAGTCACGATATCGGCCTCAAAGCTTTTTGCCGTTTGCGGGCCCGGAAGGAAGCTTTCGGTCGCCAGACCTTCGGAAAAAACCACCTGATGGCGGTCAAACAGAAGGTGCACATATTCAACTTGACCGCCTGTAACATAGCGGACCGAGCGGTCGTTGACCAAATCCTTGGCCGCCACCAACACTTCGGATTCACCGAATAGCAGTTCGGACAGGCTGTCGCGGATCAAGATGCGGTGCAGCGGGGATACCATCAGGTCGCGGTGCTGGCCAAAGGTGCCTGCGCGGATGTGGACGGGAGCAAAGTTGCCGATGGCCGCGACCGTGCGCCGCCCGATCCAGCGCAGTGGTTGCGGGCCGTCATCCTGCGTCATCACCAGATCGCCGGGCAGCAAGGTTTCGACCGGCACCTCGCCATAAGGGGTGCGAATAGCTGTGCCTGCGACAAAGCAAGGGATCGAGTTGATTTTGACAAAGCCGGTGTCGGTATGGCCCAAGCCATCCGAGACTGTGTAAGTAAAGTTTTTGGTTTCAACCTGCCCGTCGCCAGTGATGGTAAAGGTGCCATCGGCATTGAGTTTGACTGTTTGACCGGATGGAAGGGTGATCGTAGACCCCACCGTCACCGCTATGCCGTTGATGTGGGTGATGGTCAGTGTCGCACCCGAGGGGCGGATATCATTGGCCAGCACGTCCAGCGTCTTTACCCCGTTGGGGTTCAGGTTCATGCTGTCATCAAGAGCGACAAGGGTTGTTTGAAGAGAGTCGCCGCCGATCAGCAGGTTACTGTCATAGTTCGCATCCGCCGCATCCGCGATGCCGATGCGGATAGAGTTCAGTGTGCCTGCAATGACCGGCATCGTCAAAGTCAGAGTAACGGTGAACCCGTCCATTTCGGTGTTATACGCATCATTGGTGTTGTTCACGAACAGGTTCTGCTGGGTGGTACCATTGATGTTGTTCACCGAAGTTCTGCCAGAGCCAACCGAGATCGGGACATGGCTGCCATTGACCCATACGCCCACAACATCGTTGAACTGGCTATTGATGTATTCGGGAAATTCTTCGGACGCGAACACAAAACTCATTGTCAGGGTATTGCCGGCGGGGGTAAAGTCAACATCCAGCCAGACGGCATCATAGGTGTTGGTCCCAGCGATGGCGTTGAAATCGGACGTGTTGTCGAAGCCGTTGGTGTCGGTTGATGTGCCTGTGCTGCGGTTGGGATCCCCGCTGCTTTGGGTAAAGTCACGGACGTTGCCGGTGGACAGAATGACGCCGTTTTCGGATGGGACAACACTCGGCGACCGCTGGCCGTTGGAATAGATCGCAGAGGAGTTGTTGGGCCCAGAGTAGCTTGCTGCTCGCACGGTCACGCCAGACCCAAAGATTGCGTTCGCCATCGCCATTGCCGAAGCATTGGTTGTGTAGGTTAATTCGGCACCAGTTGCCATTTCTGCCCCCAATTTCCTTTGGAGGTCAGCACAAACGCTTTATCTGCCCGGTTTTACCGGCCAAGTACTATTTTATTTCCACTCGTTCGGGCTCGTTGGCCCAGCGTTTGCCCTGCCTCAGGACTTATTATGTCGCTAACAAAGCGTAAATATTGGCACTTGTCACGGAGTATTCACATTTGGGTTGTCATTTGTCCCAGCCAAAGGTTGCGCTGTTGCAACAGGCAAACGCGGTTTGGCAACAGTTGCGCGGGTTGGGGCGAGGCGTTATCGGTTGGCTGTGTAGCCCTTTAGTTTGCCGAGAATAAGGAGGATCCTATGTCTGACCCAATTGATCCAGTTGCCCTGACCGCTGATTTGATCCGTTGCAATTCGGTCACCCCTGCCGATGGCGGGGCGTTGGTGCTGCTCGAGGCGGTTTTGACCGAAGGCGGGTTTACTTGTACGCGGGTGGATCGGGGCGGGATTGCCAACCTTTTTGCGCGCTGGGGGCAGGCGGGGGCGAACCGCAGTTTCGGGTTCAACGGCCACACCGATGTGGTGCCTGTGGGCGATGTCGCGGCGTGGACGCATGACCCGTTTGGCGCGGAAATTGTGGACGGCTGGATGTATGGGCGCGGGGCGACCGATATGAAATCGGGGGTCGCCGCGTTTGCCGCTGCCGCGATTGATTTCGTGCGGGGCACGCCGCCGGACGGGGCAGTTATTCTGGCGATTACGGGGGATGAGGAAGACGTGGCCGCCGATGGCACTGTGGCCTTATTGGACTGGATGGCTGCGAACAATGAGGCGATGAGCGTGTGTTTGGTGGGCGAACCCACTTGCCCGAATGTGATGGGCGAGATGATGAAAGTGGGGCGGCGCGGGTCGCTGACGGCGCATTTCGTGGCGCGCGGCGTGCAGGGCCATTCGGCCTATCCGCACCGCGCCAACAACCCGCTGAACGCGACGGTGCGGTTGATGGACAAGTTGGCGTGTCACGCGTTGGACCAAGGGACTGATCATTTTGACCCAAGCACGCTTGCGATTACCACGATTGATACGGGCAATATAGCGACGAATGTGATCCCTGCGACCTGCCGTGCGACGGTGAATATTCGGTTCAATGACAGCCACAGCGGCGCCAGCATTTCGGAATGGCTGCGGGCCGAAGGGGCGGCGATGCAGGCGGCGACGGATGTGGCGTTTGAGGTTGCAATCAAAATCTCGGGCGAGAGCTTTGTGACGCCCCCCGGTGAGTTGTCGGCGCTGGTGGCGCGGGCGGTGCAGGCCGAGACGGGGGTGGAGCCTGTGCTGTCGACATCAGGGGGGACATCGGACGCACGGTTTGTAAAGGATCACTGCCCCGTGGTGGAATTTGGGCTGGTGGGTAAAACCATGCACCAAGTCGATGAACGGGTCGAGGTGGCGCAGATCTATCAGTTGAAAACCATCTATACCCGCATTTTGACAGAGTATTTTGCATGAATACCCCTGCGAAAGTACGGATTGAAGTGACCCGCGACATCGCAACCTGTCTGGCGTTGCGGCGCGTGGTGTTTATTGAGGAACAAGGCGTATCCGAGGCGGACGAGCGCGATGATCTGGATGACGCGGCGGTGCATTTGCTGGCTTGGGTTGATGGGCGGGCTGTGGGGTCGGCGCGGTTGCTGACTAAGGGCGCGACGGGCAAGATTGGCCGGGTTTGTGTGTTGCAGGATCAACGTGGCACGGGGCTGGGTGCGGCGCTGATTGGCGCAGCGGTTGAGGAGTTTCGCGGCATGGCGGGCATCGAGGTGGTCAAGCTGGGCGCGCAAACCCACGCGATTGCGTTTTACGAAAAGCTGGGTTTTGTGGCCTTTGGCCCCGAATATGATGATGCGGGCATTCCCCACCGCGACATGATGATTGATCTATAGCCTGATCGGTGAAGGCAGGTGACGCCGCTATTTGGCCGTGCTAGGGCAAGGCATGGAAAAATTACCGTCAAAACCGCAGATCGTTCAGTGGCTCACTGATAACCCCACGCTGACGTCCAAGCGCGATATCGCGCGGGCCTTTGGTATCAAAGGGGGCGAGCTGCGGATTGAGCTGAAGCGCATGTTGCGCGAGTTGGAAGATGAGGGTGCGCTGGTGCGCAAAGAGCGCCAGTACCGCGACCCCGATGCGTTGCCGCCAGTGTCTATTCTGAAGGTCGAGGCGCCGGATGCGGATGGGGATTTGTTCGCGTCTGCGGTCGAATGGAATGACGACGGCGACGCGCCGCGGATTTTGATTGTCACCAAGAAATCTGATCCTGCGCTGGGCGAGGGCGACCGGATTTTGGCGCGGCTGGAACCTGTGGGCGGCAAAGACCATGACTATGAGGCGCGGCTGATCCGCAAGCTGGGGTCGAACCCGCTAAAGCTGTTGGGGATTTTCAGGGCCGAAAGTGAAGGTGGGCGCGTGGTGCCTGTTGACAAGAAGAACGACAAGGAATGGCGCGTGCTGCGGGATGGCACGATGGACGCCAAGGATGGCGAGCTGGTTGAAGCCGAACAATCCGGCCCCAAGCGCATGGGCCTGCCGCAAGCACGGATCACCGCACGGCTGGGCGACCCAAGTGGCCCGCGTGCGATTTCCCTGATCGCGATCCATCAGCATGGTATCCCCGACCAGTTCCCCGACAAGGTGATTGCCGAGGCGGATGCGGCTAACCCCGCACCTATGGCTGCGCGGGAGGATTTGCGCGACATGCCTTTGGTCACGATCGACCCTGTGGATGCGCGCGACCGTGATGATGCGGTTTTGGCGATGCCGGATACGGATAAGACGAACCCCGGCGGGCATATCGTTTGGGTCGCGATTGCCGATGTGGCGCATTATGTGCGCCCGGGGTCTGCGCTGGACCGTGAGGCGCGCAAGCGTGGCAATTCCAGCTATTTCCCCGATCGCGTGGTGCCGATGTTGCCAGATACATTGTCGGGTGATCTGTGTTCGTTGCACGAAAACGTGGACCGCGCCTGTATGGCCGTGCGGATGGTTTTGGACGCGCAGGGCCGCAAGATCAGCCACCGCTTTACCCGTGGGATGATGCGGTCGGTGGCGTCTTTGAATTACGCGCAGGTACAGTCGGCGATTGATGGCAACCCCGATGCGGTGACGGAACCGCTGTTGGACGACGTTCTGCGCCCGCTCTATGCGGCGTATGAGGCGACTAAAACCGCCAAGGCAGAGCGCCAGCCGCTGAACCTTGACCTGCCCGAACGCAAGATAATCCTGTCGGATGAAGGCAAGGTTTTGTCGGTCGATTACTACGACCGCTTTGACGCGCATAAGGTGATCGAGGAGTTTATGATCCTTGCCAACGTTGCCGCCGCGGAGGAATTGATAAAGCTGAAAACGCCTTTGTTGTTCCGCGTGCATGAGGAACCAAGCCCCGAAAAGCTGGAGGCGTTGCGCGAGGTGGCCGAGGCATCTGGGTTCACGCTCGCCAAGGGGCAAGTGTTGAAAACCGCACATTTGAACAAATTGTTGTCGCAGGCCGAAGGCACCGAATTTGATGAGTTGATGAACATCACGACCCTGCGGTCGATGACCCAAGCCTATTACAACCCGCAGAATTTCGGCCATTTCGGGTTGGCGTTGCGGAATTATGCGCATTTCACCTCGCCCATCCGGCGCTATTCGGACCTGATTGTCCACCGCGCCTTGATTGCAGGGCATCGCTGGGGCGATGATGGTTTGACGCCGCTGGATATTGAGGAATTGGCCGATACCGCCAAGGCGATTTCCGATACCGAACGCCGGTCGATGATAGCCGAGCGTGACACGACAGACCGCTATCTGGCGGCCTATTTGTCGGACCGCGTGGGGGCCACGTTCAAAGGCCGCGTGTCGGGCGTGCAGCGGTTTGGGCTGTTTGTGAAACTGGATGATAGCGGCGCGGATGGGTTGATCCCGATCCGGTCTGTGGGGCGTGAATTTTTCCATTTTGACGCGGATACCCAAACCCTGATGGGTGCGGATACGGGCCTGACAATCGGCATCGGCCAACGCGTGACCGTGCGGCTGACCGAGGCGGTTCCCGTGACGGGTGGCTTGATCTTGGAGCTGCTGGAGATTGAGGACCGCGCGCTTCCCAAGGGCCATGCCCCGCGCGGGCGGGGTGGGCCGCGCAAACCGGGCCGTGCGGCTGCTAAGGACAAAGCGACCAAACGCAAAGTGGTACGGCGGCGCAAATAACCGCCGATGTGTTGGGCGGTTTGTGGCGGGCGTTGCCAATCATGCCGGTGGCGTTAGACTGCTGGTAAAACAACAGGCGGGCGGCAGGATGCGGATAGTTTTGGCAGGGATGATGTGGTGTTTGGCGGCGTGTGTAGCCTTTGCCAACACTGCAGAGGTGCCCGTAATGGCAGAGCAGAAAGAGGGTGTCGTGGACGCGCAAGGTGATACGCAAGGCTTGCAAGCTTGGTTGGCCGCGTTTCGGGTGCGGGCGGCGGCGGCGGGGATTTCGGATGCGGTGATGGACAGCGCGTTGACGGGGCTGGCCTATGACGCGGATGTCATTCGCCGCGACCGCAACCAAGCGGAATTTACCAAAACCATCTGGGACTATCTGGACACGGCTGTATCGGACGATCGCGTAAGCAATGGTATGGCGGCCCTGCGCAAACAGGCCGCGACCTTGCAAAAGATCGAAGATACTTACGGCGTGGACAAAGAGGTGGTCACGGCGATCTGGGGGCTGGAAAGTGCCTATGGCACGTTTCGCGGCTCGGTACGGACAGTGCAGTCGCTGGCTACGCTGGCCTATGATGGCAGGCGTTCGGCGTTTTTTGAAGGCGAGTTATTGGCGGCGCTGAAAATCTTGCAAGCGGGTGATACGGTTGCGGCCAATCTGCAAGGGTCGTGGGCCGGTGCGATGGGGCATACGCAATTTATGCCCTCGTCTTTCCTTGCCTATGCCGTGGATTTTGATGGCGATGGCAAGCGCAACATCTGGGGCGATGATCCGACCGATGCGCTGGCCTCTACCGCGGCTTATCTGGCGGGGTATGGCTGGACCAAAGGTGCCCCTTGGGGGTTGGAAATCACCCTGCCTGCGGGGTTTGATTATGACCAAACCAGCGAACGGGTGAAAAAACCTGTGGCGAATTGGCAGGCGATGGGTGTGCGCGGCGCCGATGGCGCGGATTTACCCGACCACGGGCCTGCATCGGTGTTGCTGCCCGGTGGCGCGCGGGGGGCGTCGTTTCTGATATTTTCCAATTTCCAAGTGATTGAACGGTACAATACCGCCGATGCCTATGTCATTGCGGTGGGGCATTTGGCCGACCTGCTGAAAGGCGGCGCGCGGATCAAATCGGGTTGGCCACGCGAATTGCGGGCGCTGACACTGGATGAACGCTTGGATTTGCAAACGCGGTTAACGGCGGCAGGGTTTGACACGCTGGGCGTGGACGGCAAGATGGGGCCAAACACGATTGCGGCGGTAAAGGGGTTTCAAAAGGCGCGAGGGATTGTGCCGGATGGCTATCCCAGCCTTGATGTGCTGAACCGGTTGGAGTGAGGGAGGGAAATGAAGATGAATACCAAAGGGGCGGCCTTTTTGGGCATGGCGCTGGCGCTGACCGTGGGAGCTTGCGTCGCGCAGCAGCAATCGGCGCCTGCGGGCGAGGCGTTGGCGGGCAACTGGCAGGTCACATCACTGGTTGGGGGCGCGCTGCCTGCGGGGGCAAGCGTGACGCTGGATTTTGCGGGTAAAACGGTGTCAGGCAATGCAGGCTGCAACCGCTATTCCGGTAATTTCGTGCAAAAAGGGCAGGCGCTGACCTTTGCGCCAACCGCGCTGACCCGCATGGCCTGCGCGCCGATGCTGATGGATGTCGAGTCAGGGTTTACCAAGGCATTGGCCGCCGTGAACCGCTATGACATGGCGGCGGATACGCTGCGGTTGTTTGTGGGGGATACGTTGATCATGCAGGCGCAGCGCCGTTAAGCGTAGCGCCCGCAAGGGTTATTCTGCCGAAGACCGCGCCCAAAGGTTGATATCTTCTTCCGATGAAATGCGGTCAATTTCGGCCAGTTCTGCCGCGGTAAACTCCAGGTTGCCAATGGCACCCACGCAATCAATCACCTGCTCGGGCTTGGATGCGCCGATCAGCGCGGTCGTAATGCCACCGCCACGCAAAACCCACGCAATCGCCATTTGCGCCAAGGTTTGCCCCCGCGCTTGTGCCATATCGTCCAGCGCGCGGACCGATGCCAAAGCGCTGGGCGTGATGGTTGCGGGTTTCAGCGATTTGCCTTGCGCGGCACGGCTGCCTGCCGGAATTCCGCCCAAGTATTTCTTGGTCAAAATCCCTTGGGCCAAGGGCGTAAAGGCAATCGACCCCACCCCAAGCTCGGCCAACGTGTCCTTCAACCCGTCCTTTTCCACCCAGCGATTCAGCAGGTTATAGCTGGGCTGATGAATCACACAGGGCGTCCCCAGCTCCTTTAAAATCGCCACCGCCTCACGCGTGCGGGCGGAATTATAGCTAGAAATCCCTGCATAAAGCGCGCGACCCGACCGCACGATATGGTCCAGCGCGCCCATGGTTTCTTCCAGCGGGGTGTCGGGGTCAAAGCGGTGGGAATAAAAGATATCGACGTAATCCAGCCCCATTCGCTTCAACGACTGGTCACAAGACGCGATCAGATACTTGCGGCTGCCCCATTCGCCATACGGGCCATCCCACATGTTATACCCCGCCTTGGACGAGACAATCAGCTCATCGCGATACCCGCGAAAATCGGTGGCCAGAATATCGCCAAACGCTTCCTCGGCAGATCCGGGAGGCGGGCCGTAGTTGTTGGCAAGATCGAAATGCGTGATGCCGTGGTCAAACGCCGTTCGGCAAATCGCGCGTTTGGTTGCGTGCGGTGTGTCATAGCCAAAGTTGTGCCACAGCCCCAACGACACCGCCGGCAACTTCAACCCCGATTTGCCACAACGGCGATAGATCATTTTCGAATAGCGGTCGTCGGCGGGCATATAGGACATGTCAGGCTCCTGTGTCTGGTATGGCAGTTTTGGGCGGATCGGGGGCCAAATACAACCCCCGCTCTTTCATCTTTGCCCAAATACTCACGCAGGCCGCACCCTATGAACCCATGCCTGTTAAACGAACCGGTTCCACAGGTTTTCCAACCGCTCCTGCCGCCCCGATCGCGCCTGCGGGTTCACATCGCGGGCCAGCACATCTTGGGCAATGCTGGCAAGGTCCGACTTCAGCATCGCCTGCGCCGCATCGGTTTCCCAACCAGCATAGCGGGTTTTGCGCAACGCTTCCAAACTGCCATCGGCCAGCAAGGCCGCCGCTGCTTTCATCGCTCGTGCGCAGGTGTCCATCCCGCCGACATGCGCAAGGATCAGATCTTCGGCATCCAACGATTGCCGCCGGATTTTGGCGTCAAAATTGGTGCCGCCGGTGGTATAGCCGCCCGCGCGCAGGATTTCATAGAATGCCAGCGCTTTTTCAGCGTGGTTGTTCGGAAATTGGTCGGTGTCCCAACCGGATTGATAATCGTTGCGGTTCATGTCGATCGACCCGAAAATCCCCAAAGACGCCGCAGTCGCGATTTCATGTTCAAAGCTGTGGCCTGCCAAAATCGCATGGCCTTGCTCGATGTTTACCTTGACCTCTTTTTCCAAACCATAACGGCACAGGAAGCCGTAGACCGTGGCCACGTCATAGTCATATTGGTGCTTCGACGGCTCTTGCGGTTTCGGCTCGATCAGGATCGCGCCTTTGAAACCGATTTTGTGCTTATACTCGACCACCATCTGCAAGAAGCGGCCCATGTTGTCAGCCTCGACCCGCAGATTGGTGTTCAGCAGCGTCTCGTATCCTTCGCGCCCGCCCCACAGCACATAGTTTTCGCCGCCCAGTTTTTGCGTCGCATCCATGCAGCCCTTAACGGTGGCCGCGGCATAGGCAAACACATCCGGGTCGGGGTTGGTGGCAGCGCCCGACATCCAGCGTTTGTGGCTGAACATATTGGCAGTGCCCCAAAGGAGTTTGGTTTTCGACGCCTCCATCTTGGTGCCGAAATAATCGACGATTTCTTCCAAATTCCGCTGGCTTTCGGCGAAATTGGCGCCTTCGGGGCGGGCATCGGCATCATGGAAACAAAAGAACGGCATGTTCAGAATGTCGAACACTTCAAACGCCGCATCGGCCTTTAGGCGCGCCAAATCCATCGTGTCGCCAAACCACGGGCGGTCCAGCGTTTGGCCACCAAAGGGGTCACCGCCCGGCCAAGCAAAGCTGTGCCAATAGGCGGCGGCAAAGCGCAGATGGTCCTCCATGCGTTTGCCCATCACCACCTCATCGGGGTTGTAATGGCGGAACGCAAATTCGTTGGTGCTGTCTGGCCCTTCGTATGTGATCGCAGGGATGGATTTGAAAAATTCGGTCATGTCAGCGCCTTTAGTGCGGATTGTGCGGCGGTATAACGGGCGTGGCCCATGTCAAACGCGGCGATAAGGGATGTGTCGGGGTCAATTTGGCGGGCGATGGGGGGCAGGGTTGCAATCTCAACCCCGGCCCCTGTGGCGGCCATGATGGCAAGGCGGGCCGCGCCAAAGGCACCACCAAAGTCGCCAGCTTCGGGCACCAGCACCGGCACGTTCAGCGCCGTTGCAATCGCCCCAAGCCAATAGTCGGACCGTGAACCACCGCCCACAGCAATCAATTTCTCAAGTCGTGTTCCCGTAGCCGCCAAGGCATCGCGACAATCGCGAAAGGCAAAGGTGACACCTTCCATCACGGCCCGCGTTCCCGCCGCGCGGTCGGTGGTGTGTTCCAACCCCAAGAAAGCGCCGCGAATGGCAGCATCGTTCAGGGGTGTACGTTCGCCGCCCAGATAGGGCAGGAACAGCGCCTTGCTGGGGGCCTGCAATGGCCCCAATCCTGCGGTCAGATTGGCGGCGGTTTCGCCCACCAGCCCCGCGTACCAGTTCAGCGAATCCGTGGCCGACAGGATCACCCCCATCTGGTGCCACGTGTTCGGCAGGGCATGGCAAAATGCATGTACCGCCGTTTCGGGGCTGGGTTGATAGCCTGCGTTGGCGGCAAACAACACACCCGATGTGCCAAGCGACACAAACGCCTCACCCGCGCGGACCACGCCGACGCCGACGCCCGAGGCTGCGTTATCGCCGCCACCGCCTGCAATCACCACACCCGCAGGCAGCCCCCAGCGGGTGGCCAGTGCCGTGCGCAAGGTGCCGGACACGGCCGACCCCTCGACCAGTCGCGGCATGTTTTCGCGGGTCATGCCCGTTGCCGCCAGCAAATCATCCGACCAGTCACGCGCGCCTGTATCCAGCCAGCTTGTCCCTGCCGCATCCGACATCTCGGCGGCATGTTCGCCCGACAGCCACAGGCGCAGGTAATCCTTTGGCAGCAGCACCGTCGCTACCCTTTCCCAGTTGCGGGGCTCATGCTTGCGGACCCACAGCAGTTTGGGCGCGGTAAAGCCGGGGAATACGATATTGCCCGTCACGCGCCGAAACATCGGGTCGCCGTCCAGCGCAGCGGCTTCATCCGCGCTGCGGGTGTCGTTCCACAGGATGCAGGGGCGGATCACCTCATCCGCCGCATCAAGCAGGGTTGCGCCGTGCATATGGCCCGACAGGCCAATGGCGCGCACAGACCCAAGCCCATGCGTTGACAGCGTGTCCATCACCGCCTCGGCTGCGGCGATCCAATCGGCGGGGCTTTGTTCGGACCAGCCATCATGGGGCCGCTGCACGGTTAGGGGGGCAGTCGCCTCGGCCAGAACGTTTTGATTTTGGTCGATCAAAATGCCCTTTAGGCCCGACGTCCCCAGATCAAGGCCGATGAACATCAGGCTGCCTTTTCCGGTTTCTTGCCCAAGATGATCATGCTCAGGATGTCTTCATCCGTCACCTCATCCACGTTCACCGTGCCAACCAGCTGACCGTTTTTCATCACCGATGCGCGGTCGCACAGTTTCATCACGTTGTGAATGTCATGTTCGATCAGGAAAATTCCAAGGCCTTGTTTCTTCAGCTCTTGGATCAGTTCCGATACCATTTCGGTTTCTTGCGGGCCAAGGGCCGCGGTGGGTTCGTCCATAATCAGGATGCGGGCGTTGAAATACACCGCGCGGGCGATGGCAACCGATTGGCGTTGACCACCCGAAAGCGCCGAGACAGGCACGTTGAACTTTTTGAAGTTGGGGTTGAGCCGCTGCATGATCTTGCGGGTTTCGGCCTCCATCTTGCTGTCATTCACAAACCCCAAGGGGCTGACAAGTTCACGGCCCAAGAACAGGTTGGATGCGGCATCAAGGTTGTCTGCAAGGGCAAGGGTTTGGTAGATGGTTTCAATATTCTGTGCACGCGCATCGCGGGGGTTTTCGATGGTGACAGGTTTGCCATCGATTAAAATCTGCCCCGCATCGGCCTGATAGGCGCCCGACAGGCATTTTATCAGCGTGGATTTGCCTGCACCGTTGTGGCCAAGCAGGCCCACAACTTCGCCAGGGTGCAGGTCAATCGTCACATGGTCAACGGCCTTGATCCCGCCGAAAGAAATCGAGATATCGCGCATCTCGACCAGAGGTGTTCCCTTAATGGTCATGGCGTTCCCTTTCACTTCACTTTTTTGCGGTAGAGGTTGTCGAGATAGACGGCGAGGACCAGCACAGAGCCTACGACGATTTGCTGGATAGCGGTATCAAAGCCAATCAGCACCATGCCGGTTTGCAAGCTTTGCATCACCAGTGCGCCAAGGATTGCGCCGTAAATCGTGCCCAAACCACCTGCCAGTGACGTGCCGCCAATAACGGCTGCGGCGATGACGTAAAGTTCGTCAAAAACCCCAAGCGCGTTGGTAGCCGAGTTCAGACGCGCCGAGGCAACCACGCCAGCAAGGCCCGCGAGCATGCCCATCAGGGCAAAGATTTTCATCGTCATCCATTTGGTGTTGATGCCTGCCAGCGCTGCCGCTTCGGGGTTGCCACCGATGGCGAACACATAGCGGCCAAAGCGGGTGCGGGTCATCAAGATGGTCATCAAGATACCAACGGTCACAAGGATCAGCACAGGGATTGCAAAGCCGTGGCTGATGACCAGACCTTCGGGTGGAACGGTGATGTTGTTTGCCTTGGCATAGGCATTCACGATGCCTGTTGGCCAAGGATAGGCGTTCACCAGCAGTACGGCCCCGATGATCGCGCCACAGCCAACTGCGGCGAGGAAGCCCTCGGCCCACATCGGGCGCAGTTTGAAATCATGTTCGCGGCGTTGTTTGCGGCCCGAATGCAGCATCCAGATCACGCCAACGCAGGCCAAAAGGCCCACGATCCAGCTGCCCGTTTCGCCAACGGCGCCGTAAGGGCCACCGCCCAAAAGGGCAAAGTTTGCATCAACCGGCGAAATGGTGCGGCCACCTGCCGCAAGGAACGCACAGCCGCGCCAGATGAGCAGGCCACCCAGCGTGACGATAAAGGCGGGGATGCCGCGATAGGCGATCAACCAGCCCTGAAACGCGCCGATAATTGTGCCCGCTGTCATGCCAACGACCACCGCGATGATCCAGATGAACGGACTGCCAAGGCCAAGGTATTGCGGCAGGATATTAACTTGCAGCAAGCCCATGATCATTGCCGTCAGGCCCAGCAGAGCGCCGACCGACAAATCGATGTTACGGGTCACGATCACCAGCACCATGCCCGTGGCCATGATGCCGATAGATGATGTCTGTACCGACAGGTTCCACAGGTTGCGCGGTGTCAGGAAGAACCCGCCATTGCCAAAAATCGCACCGTAAAAGTGAAAGCCGAACCAGATCAGCATCAACGCCCCGAGCATCCCCAACAGGCGCGTGTCTATTTCGGTGGCACGCAAAAAGCGGTTGAGGGGCGAGATGTTTTGGTCGGTTTTAGGGGTGGATGTATCGGTCATATCCGGGTCCAACGCTGTAAAGGGGGGAATGGTTTGCAGGCAAGAGGCTTGGGACGTGCCCCAAAGTGCCGCGCGCAATCCATAAACCTGATTGGGAAAAAAGGGGGTCTGGCACCAACCCCTTGGGCTGGTGCCAGAAAAAGCCTTACGCCATTACTGGCAAGCGGCTACGCCGTCCATCGCACCTTCGCAGGCCATTTCCTTGGAAATGTGGCCAGCGTCGATTGCATCACCCAGCGAGTCCTTGGTGATCGGTGTTGGCTTCAGCAGGATTGCGTTCATTTCAATCCCTTTTTCGCCGCCGTTAAATTTGGACGCGCCGTCGATGGCGTCCAATGCCGCACCGCCAGCCAATGCCGCTGCGATTTCGCCAGCCGCTTTACCCAGTTGACGCGAGTCTTTCCAAACCGAAACGGTCTGCGACCCACGGGCCACACGGTTAATCGCGGCCAAGTCACCATCTTGACCGCCAACAGGGATCACAAGACCCTGCGCTGCCAAAGCGGCCACAACGCCACCCGCCATACCATCGTTTTGCGACAGAACAGCATCAACCGCGTTGTTGTTTGCGGTCAGGATCTGCTCCATGTTCTTTTGTGCATTTTCTGGCTTCCAGCCGTCCGAAAACGCCTCGCCCACGATTTTGATCTTGCCCGCGTCAACGCTTGCGCCGATCACTTCCATCATGCCTTCCAGCAGGAAGGCTGCGTTCGGATCACCGGGGTCGCCCTTGATGATGGCATAGTTGCCTTCTGGCTGCACGGCCATAACGGTTTCTGCGATGATCGAACCCACGCCTTTGTTGTCAAAGGTCAGATAGAACGTGCGGTCATCTTCGATCAGACGGTCATAGCCGACCATCGGGATGCCTTCGGATGCGGCCTTGTCAATCGCTGGCCCAATGGCGTCTTTGTCCCACGCGTTGATGATCAGCGCGTTTGCGCCTTGTGCGATCAGCGCTTCGATGTCGGTCAACTGCTTGGCCGAGGACGACTGGGCATCAGCCGAAATATAGGTGTCGCCAGCGGCTTCGATAGCGGCTTTCATAGCGGCTTCGTCAATCTTCCAGCGCTCTTCTTGAAAGCTTGCCCAAGACACGCCGATGATTTTACCTTCGGCCAAAGCAGCCGTGGAAAAGCCTGTTACAGCCAGAACGGCCAGCAGAATTGCGTTACGCATGTGTTTCCTCCCTGTGGAATCGACCCTTTGCGGGCCGGTCCGACGGATTCGTCGGTACATTACATTGGTAGGCGATATTAAATTCAGTTGTCAAAATAAAAATAGTTGCCACTATGCGATTAAGCAGATATTTTTAGGTGAAAATGCCGCTGTGCAGCGAAAACTTGGGCGTTTTGCAGGGTGGACTGCAGTTTTTAATTCGGGAAGTAAACTAATTATGCTGCAACTGCGAAATAACTTTACCCCGAACGCTGTGCCAGGGTGTGGCCCGCTTATCCCGCCACTGTCAGAATCGTCGCGGCCCTTGCGGCAACAAATCTTTGAACGGGTGCGGGCCGCTGGAACAATTGCACGGGTGCAAGTGGCCAAGGAGCTGGGCGTAAGCCCCGCGTCCGTGACCACAGGTGTTTCGGAACTGATCGAGTCTGGTTTGCTGGAAGAGGTCGCAGCCCCCCCGCGTGACGGGGAAGCGGGGCGTGGGCGCCCTGCCGTGGCGCTGGGGGTGCGGGCAAATGCGTACCGCGTGGCGGGGATAAAGCTGTCGGACCGTGAACACACGGCCGTTATCGTCGATTTTGCAGGGAATCTGATTGCCAATGAATCGATGACCCGCAACCCCGGACCGATGGAATTGCCGCAGCTTTTGGTGGTTCTGGCGCAGCTGCTGGACATGGTGTGCGAAAAGGCGGGGATCACGCGGTCGGACGTATCGGCGCTTGGCCTTGGCTTGCCGGGATTTATTGACAGCCATACGGGGCGGGTTTTGTGGTCGTCGGTTTTGGCGGGGCGCGGGTTGGTGCTGGCCGATGTGGCCAGCGAATATCTGGGCCTGTCGGTAAGGGTGGATAACGATGCCAATCTGGTGACGCTGGCCGAATTGTGGTTCGGCGCGGGGCGCGGCCTTTCGGATTTTGCCGTGGTCACGATTGAACATGGCGTGGGCATGGGTGTGGTGATCAACCATCGCATTTACCGCGGTGCGCAAGGGTTGGGGATGGAGTTGGGACATACCAAGGTGCAACTGGACGGGGCCTTGTGCCGCTGTGGCCAGCGCGGCTGCCTAGAGGCCTATGTTGCCGATTATGCGCTGGCGCGAGAGGCGACAACCGCGCTGAACTGGGTAGGTAAGGACGGGCAATCCATCAACGTGCTGCTGGAAAGTCTGTATGACCATGCCAAAGCAGGCAATACTGCCGCGCGGTCGATTTTTCGGCGGGCGGGGCGCTATTTGGCCGTTGGCTTGTCAAATGTGGTGAACCTGTTTGACCCGTCGCTGATTATCCTGAGCGGGGAACGCATGCGGTATGATTACCTTTATGCCGCGGATACTTTGGCGGAAATGGACAATCTTTCCATTGTCACAGGCCGCCCGCGCCCGCCGATCGAGATTCATGCTTGGGGCGATATGCTGTGGGCCCAAGGGGCGGCGGCGCTGGCGCTTTCGGCGGTGACGGAAAGCCTTCTTTCGGGCGCGCGGGATGGCGCCGCGCGCGAGGTTGCGGCGCAATGAGGGGCCTGTCCGTGGTGGTTTGGGCGCTTGTTGCCCATGCGGCGCTGGCCGATCCCAGCTTTGTGAACCGTGCGGCGACGTTGCCTGCCCCCGTTGTTTACGGCGGCGAGTGGGAACATTTTGTCGGTGGCGGTGTGTCGGTTTTCGATTGCAACGCTGATGCGCGGCCTGATCTGTTTGTGGCGGGCGGCACGAACGTGGCCAGCCTGTTGGTCAATGACACCGCGCCCAAGGGAGATATTGCCTTTGTACAAGGCGCCCTGCCGGACCTGACAGGGGTGACGGGGGCCTATCCGTTGGATTTTGATGGTGACGGGCTGTTGGATTTGGCCGTGCTGCGGGTTGGTCCCGATGTGTTTTTGAAAGGCGGGCCTGCATGTTCGTTTACCGATGCCACCGCTGATTGGGGCCTGACGATGGGCGATCAATGGTCCACCGCCTTTAGCGCAACATGGGAAGACGGGCAGGATTGGCCGACGATTGCGATTGGCCATTATGTTGACCGTGCCCGCGCCGATGGCCCGTTTGAGGCCTGTGACAGCAACAGCCTGTACCGCCCCAAACCGGGCGGCGGATACGGGGCACCCGAACTGCTGACCCCCGGATATTGCGCCTTGTCGATGCTGTTTTCCGACTGGAAACGCAACGGCACCCCCGATCTGCGGATTTCCAACGACCGCCATTACTATGTCCGTGGCGGATATGAGGAGATGTGGCACCTGAACCCACTGGCCCCCTATTCGCAGGTGGATTGGCCGCGCTTTTCGCTGTGGGGCATGGGGATTGCCAGCCGTGACATCACGGCAGATGGGTTGCCCGAAGTGATGATGACCTCGATGGGCGACCAGTTGCTGCAAATCAACAAAGGTGGCGGCAAGCTGGAAAACGCGCCTTTTGGCATCGGGACCTATGCGCACCAGCCCTATATGGGTGATGATGGGCGGCCTAGCACGGGCTGGCATGCCGAGTTTGGGGACATTGATAATGACGGGCGCGATGATCTGTTTATCGCCAAAGGGAACGTCGATCAGATGCCTTCCAACGCAATGCACGACCCGAACAACCTGCTAATGCAAGGCGCGGACGGGGTGTTTGTGGAAAGGGGCGATGTTGCGGGGATTGGCACGTCTGATCGGTCCCGCGGGGCGGGGCTGGCCGATCTGAATGCCGATGGGCTTTTGGATATTGTCGTAGTCAACCGCCGCGCGCAGATGGAAATTTGGCAGAATACGACTGCGAACACGGGGCATTGGTTGGCCGTGGCCTTGCGCGGTGCGGGCGGGAATACGGCTGCTGTTGGTGCGTGGGTTGAAGTGCGCGTGGGTGAAACCGTGCAATCACGCGAGGTGACCGTGGGTGGTGGCCATGTGTCTGGCCAAGCGCTGCCGCTGCATTTCGGGCTTGGGGCTGCGCCGAGTACCGAGGTACGGGTGATCTGGCCCGATGGCACGTTTGGCGATTGGCAGGCGGTGGCGGCTAATGGTGTGGTGCAGATTTCGCAACCTTAGCGGTCAATCGGCAAGCCACTTGGTACCGTTGCGGGAATGCCAAGGCGGCCTGCAATCGCCGCAGGGTCGGTGAGACTGTCAAGGAAGGCCATGATTGCGGCCGCCTCGGGGCTGGTCAGCGGCCGGGGGGGGTGATGGATGGCCTGTTTGATCGCGGCGATCTCAATAGGGTCATTAGCGATTGCCCAATCCGGTTTGGCAGCCGCAAATTCTGACAGAACTGCTTGCGGCGTATAGGCATCGAGACCCGCCACAGGGTTTGCATGGTGCATCACAAAGGCGCGTAAATCGCTGTGCCCGCCTGCGTGGCCATAGGGTGCAGTTGCGGTGATATTGCGCAAGGATGGTGTACGAAAGGCATAAATATCCTGCGCCTTGTTGGTCACACGCATGCGGCCAATATCGCGCTGAGCACTTTCAAACCTCTCACCCTTGCCTGGTCCCAATTGCGGGCTGCCCATCGCGTGAAAGGCCTGATCGGTCAGCAAGGGGCCGGAATGGCAGGTGCTGCATCCTGCCGTGCCGTAAAACAAATCTGCGCCTTGGGTGGCAAGGTCGGGCAAGGGCGCATCGCCGCGCAACCACGCATCAAAGGGCGCGGTATCGGACCTCCATTCGACGCTGATAAAGGCTGCGATGGCGTTGGAAATATCAGTGAAATGGATCGGGCGGCCTGCTGCGATATCGGGGTAAACCGCGCTGAACTGGTCTGCATAGGCGGGGATCGCACTGACGCGCGCGGCGATCTTTTCCCACGCGCCATTCGGGCCGGTCAATTGGCCGGTGCGCACCGCCTTAGAGATTTCGTTTTCGGAATAATGCCCCGCCATTTCATCGGGCGACAGCACCGGAAACATGCTTTGCGCCGATAAAAGCGAGGCGAAACCTGTGACCATTTCATCCTCTAAGGGCGTCCTAAAACTGCTCGCGCGTGTGGCGTCAGCCTCTATCCTGCCATCGTGAAAAATGGTGCGCAGATCCAAAACGCCGAGGTTGAATAAGGCCGGCGCGTTGCGTGGGATGCGTTGTTCGGGCAGGTTTTCGGGGTCGGAGCGGCGGTCGGGGCCAAGGCCTTTTCCGCCTTCGCCCAAGGCCAAAGACACACCATCGCCAGTGCCAAAGCGCGGATGGTGGCAGGTTCCACACGAAATGTTACGGTTTCCCGACAATTCGGCATCCCAAAACAACAACTGGCCCAAGGCCACTTCGGCCGTCGAGTGCTGTCGAAAATCGGCGTCGGTAAGGGGCTTTGGCGGTGTTTCTGCCAAAACGAGGGAACCAAACGCCGTGAACAGCGGTATCATAGCTAGGGTTTTGTGCATGTTCGCCTCCGCCCCGCAATATATGCTGAATCCTAAGCAAACGGAAAACGAAAAATGCGCCTATTGTTGCCGATATCGAAAAGATCACGGGTTCGTTTCGTTGTATGTTCACGGTCAAAGTGCAATAGATGTAGTAATAATAGAGAATAAACGGCCGGAGGCGGAATGCGGCGAGTGAGGCACAAAGGCTTGGGCATGGCGGCGCTTTGTTTGGGCGTGACGCTTGCCTTTGGTGGTCCGGCGCGCGCCTTGGACCCCATTGGCTTTACTGTCACAGGTAATGATGCAGATGTTGCATTGGCTTTGCGCGGCGCGTCGCTGCTGCTTGCAGCCCAATCCGAAGGCACGACAAACGCCCAAGATCTGTTTGCGTCGGCGCGTGCCGATTACGGGCGGTTGGTAGGCGCGCTTTATGCGATGGGGCGCTATTCGGGCGTTGTCGAAATTCGCATCAATGGCCGTGAGGTGGCGGATATTCCGCCGCTTGATGCCCCGAACGTGATTAATTCGATTACGGTTCAGGTGACTCCGGGCCCTGCGTTCACGTTTTCAAAGACGCGGATTGCACCCTTGGCCGCCGACACTAAGCTGCCCGAAGACTACCGCGTGGGGGCTGTGGCGGAAAGTGATGTGGTATCGGCGGCGGCGTCGACAGCGGTTGACGGCTGGCGCGCGGCCGGCCATGCCAAAGCAGACGTGACGGGGCAGGATTTGACGGCCGACCATGCGACCGCCACGTTGGCGGCGGATTTGACGGTGACAGCAGGGCCGCGCCTGCGCTTTGGGCCGTTGGCCGTTTCAGGGCAAGACCGGATGGACGTGCGCCGGATCATCAAGATCGCGGGCCTGCCGACGGGCGAACAATTCAGCCCCGAAGAGTTGGAAGATGCTGCCGAACGCCTGCGCCGGACTGGAATTTTCCGGTCGGTTGCCTTGGTCGAAGACGATGCAATTACGGCCCCCGACACATTGGGTATTTCGGCCCGTGTGGTCGAGGAAAAACCCCGCCGCTTTGGATTTGGCGTTGAGGTGGCAAGCACCGAAGGCGCCAAGATCAGCGGCTATTGGCTGCACCGCAACCTGCTGGGCGGCGGCGAGCGTTTCCGTGTGGAAGGCGAGATTGCCCAGATTGGTGCCCAAAACAACGGGGTTGATTATGCGCTGGGCTTTACGCTGGACCGCCCCGCGACCCTGAGCGCGGACACCACGGGCACATCGTTTTTCAAGATCGGCCATGAGGCGGACACAGATTTCACCCAAGATTATGTCGAAGCTGGCATTGGTTTCACCCACTATTTGTCACGCGAAATTACGGGCCGGATCGGGTTGGAATATTCGCAATACCGCGTGCAATACCCCACAAGCACGATCAATTTCCGCAACCTTGCTTTGCCGATTGGCATAACATGGGACAAGCGCAATTCTAAAACCGATGCAACCCAAGGCTTTTATGTCGACGCCGAGGCGGCCCCGTTTTTGGGCTTTGGTGCGTCAGACTCGGGGTTCCGGTTCAATCTGGATGCCCGGGCCTACCGCAGCTTCGGCGAAGATGATCGCATTACACTTGCCGCGCGCCTGCAGGCGAAAACTGTTATGGGTGGGTCCATCGACAATTTGCCACCTGACTTTTTGTTCTATTCGGGTGGCGGCGGCACCGTGCGCGGCCATTCGTTCCAATCGCTTGGATATACATCAACCGTCACCGGAAACCGAACCGGCGGCACTGGGTTTATTGGTGCATCGTTAGAGGTGCGGGGCAAAGTCACCAAAACGATTGGGCTTGTGGGCTTTGCTGATTTTGGTCAAATCGCATCGGACGGGTTGCTGGCCGGCGTGACCCAAAGCCACGCAGGGGCAGGGTTCGGGCTGCGCTATGCCACAGGATTTGGGCCGATCCGGTTGGATATAGGTGCGCCGATTTCGGGCGGCGGCAAAGGTGCGCAGGTTTACGTTGGCATAGGGCAGTCGTTTTGATGCGCGCGTTTTGGATCATCCTTGTTTTTGTGTTGTCGCTGCCGTTTATGGCCGCGGCCCAAGCTGATAACCAAACCGACGAGCGTGACCTGCTGACTGCGTTTCTAGAGGACAACTTGTCAGGCGCGGGCCGCACCGTGACCGTGACCGGCTTTAGCGGTGCGTTTTCATCGCAGGCCCAAATTCAAAGTCTGAGCATTGCCGACACCCAAGGTGTTTGGCTGACCTTGAACAATGTCACGCTGGATTGGAGCCGCGCGTCGCTGTTGCTTGGCGTGGTCGATGTGACGGAATTGACCGCGGATGAGGTGATCGTCGCGCGCAAACCCTTGCCCGACCCCAATGCCATTCCTGCGCCCGAGGCAACCGGTTTTGCCCTGCCCGAACTGCCTGTGTCGATTGAAATCAACACGCTGTCGGCCAAGCGAATCGTGCTTGATGCATCGGTTTTGGGGCAGCGGATCGAAGGGTCGTTTGCGGCATCGGCCAAGCTGAAAGGTGGCGATGGAAGCGCCGATCTGTCGCTGACGCGGGTGGGCGAGGGGCCGGACGGGCAGCTGGCGCTAAAGATTGCCTATAACAACACCACCAAGCAGCTGAACCTTGATCTGGACCTGACAGAAGAGGCAGAAGGGATTGCCGCCAGTTTGCTTGACCTTCCGGGCAAGCCGTCCGTTGCGCTGAAAATCGCAGGTGCGGGGCCGTTGGATGATTTTATAGCCACGCTGGACCTGCGCACCGACGGTCAGGAACGGCTGGCGGGTGAGGTGACGCTAAAGGGCAGCGATGACGGCGCGCAAAGTTTTGTCGTCAATCTGAACGGCGATGTTGCACCGCTTTTCCTGCCCGATTACGCCGAATTTTTCGGCACCGAAGTGGCGTTCAAAGCCGAAGGGCAGCGCAAAGAGTCCGGCCAGTTGGACCTGTCGGCCTTGGCTTTGAAAACGCGGGCCTTGTCTTTGGACGGGGCTGCGACGATTGCGACTGATGGGCTGCCGCAAAAATTCACACTGGTGGGACGGTTGGGCCTGCCCAGTGGCGAACCGATTTTGCTGCCATTTGGCGGGGCCGATGAAACCCGCGTTGCCAGCGCCGATTTGCGCGTCGGGTTTGACGCGACAAAAGGCGATGGTTGGAATGCGGCTGTCACGGTGACAGACGTTGCCCGCGCTGATGTGGCGGTGGGAACGGCGTCGATCAAAGGGTCGGGGCGGATCAACCGGCGTGCGGGCAGCGGTGGCACGATTATCGGCGGCACGTTGGTATTTGGGGCCGAGGACGTGGCGCTGACCGATCAAAACCTTGCCGCAGCGCTTGGGCAAGCCGTTGATGGCAAGCTGGTGTTTGACTGGCAAAAAGGCGGGCTTGGCTTTCGGATTGGCAAGTTGGAGCTGACCGAAGGGGGCCCAACCCCCGGATACAAGATCACCACCTCTGCGCGGATTGCCGACCTTGAAAGCGGTTTCAGAACGCGGGGCAGTATTGAGGCCGAATATAACAACCTGTCGCGCCTGTCGCCTTTGGCGGGCCGCGCGCTGGGCGGCAAAGGGGCCTTTCGGATCAGCGGTCAAATAAGCCCGCTCGGCGGTGAATTTGATGCCGTGGGCAAAGTCAAAGGCACCAATATCACCCTTGGGATTGTCGAGTTGGACAACCTGCTGAAAGGCGCGTCCGAGATTGAATTTGCCGCGGCACGGTCGAAACAGGGCACATTCTTGCGCAGCCTGAACATCACGGCCCAGCAGCTTGTGGCAACGGCCAAGGGCAAGCTGGCCAGTGACGGTAGCGACCTGAAAGGCACCGTGAGCTTTGCCGACCTGTCGTCTTTGGGTGACAAATATGGCGGCAGCCTGCAGGCCGATGCCACCTTTTCCGGCACACCTGAAAATGGCCGAATTACGCTGGACGGGATCGGGAATGCCTTGAAAATCGGCCAAGCGCAGGCCGATGCCTTGATTGCAGGGCAAAGCCGTTTGTCGGTGGCAATCGGTGTGCAAGGGCAGCGGCTGACGCTGGAAAAGGCCGAAATCGCCAACCCGCAAATCAACGCCGATGCGACCGGCTATATCGACCCTACGGGCAGCGATGTGACGGCCAATCTGGCGCTGCCCAACCTGTCGCCGCTGGGGGCGGGCTATCGCGGGGCATTGCAGGCGGTTGTGACGGCCAAAGGCACGCTGGAGGCGGGGCGGGCAGAACTGGCCGGACAAGGCACGAATTTGGCCATCGGCAATGCGCCGGCCGATAGCCTGTTGCGGGGCAAAAGTGTTGTAAACGCGGCCGTAAATCTCCGTGACCGCAGGTTGGTGGTGGAAAGCGCGACTGTGTCAAACCCGCAAATCACGGCCAAGGCGACCGGCACCGTGACCGATGATGTCCGGCAGGTGCAACTTGAGGCGCGGCTGGCCAATCTTGCACTGCTGGTGCCGGATTTTCCGGGCGCTGTGACGGTGGCGGGCAGTGTTGTTGAAAACGGCAACGGCATGACGCTGGATCTGAAAGGCACAGGGCCGGGCGGGATTGATGCGCGGGTTGCAGGGCGGGTGGCGCCGAATTTCCGCGGCGCGGATCTGGCGATCACCGGATCGGCGCAAGCGGCATTGGCCAATGCGTTTTTGGGCCCAAGGTCTATTTCGGGACAAGCGCGGTTTGATCTGCGGTTGAATGGCCTCTTGGCGTTGTCGTCGCTGTCGGGCACAGGCAGCCTGACGGGGGGGCGCTTTTCGGCCCCGAACCTGCCGTTTGGTCTGCAAGATATCGCCTCAACCGTCACGTTGGGCGGCAATCAGCTGCGGCTGAATATGACCTCGGCCCCCAGCACGGGCGGCAGTTTGGCGGTGGAGGGAACCATCGGATTGGCGGCACCCAATCCTACCGATCTGGCCGTTACGCTGCGCAATGCGACGCTTAAAGACCCTGATCTTTACAACGTATCCTTGGGCGGCGATGTCACGATCAAAGGGCCGCTGGCAGGGGGCGCTGTGATTGGCGGCGCGGTAAATATCCGCGAGGCAGAGCTGCGGGTGCCGACATCCGGATTTTCCAGTATCGGGTCGCTGCCCGGGTTAAAGCACAAGAATGAACCCGCGGCGGTCAAACAAACGCGGTATAAGGCGGGGCTGATTGACCTTGGCGGTGGTGGCAAGGCGGCGAATGCGCGGTCCTTTGGCCTTAACCTTGTCATCAGCGCGCCGTCCCGCATCTTTTTGCGCGGGCGCGGGATTGATGCCGAATTTGGGGGCCGTGTTATGGTGCGCGGCGACACCAACACGGTTATTCCCAGCGGTGCGTTTGAACTAATCCGCGGGCGCTTGGAAATACTCGGCAAACGGCTTGACCTGACTGAGGCGCAACTGTTGTTGCAAGGCGATCTGATCCCTTACATTTCGATTGTTGCCACGAATGAAGGTGAAAACGTGACGACTTCGGTGAACATCAAGGGCCGCGCCGATGACCCCGAAATAACCTTCACCTCGACCCCCGATCTTCCGCAAGAAGAGGTGTTGGCCCAGCTTTTGTTTGGCCGCGATCTGACCTCGATTTCGGCATTGCAGGCCGCCCAGCTGGCGTCGGCGGTGGCAAGTCTTGCGGGTAAAGGCGGCGAAGGGATTGTGGGGTCGCTTCGCAAAAGTTTTGGTTTGGATGACCTTGACCTGTCCACCGATGCGGATGGCAACGTGTCGGTCAAGGCGGGCAAGTACCTGTCCAAACGGGTTTATACCGAGGTGGAGGTAGACCAGAACGGGCAAAGCAAGATCAACCTGAACCTTGATCTAAAGAAAAACGTCACTGTTCGCGGGTCCGTTGGGGCAGACGGTACATCTGCCCTTGGGGTGTTTATCGAGAAGGATTACTGAGCGCGGTTGTCGCGTTCGGCATCGACAGCGGCCCCAAGCAAGACGGCAAAGGCCGATAGGTAAAACCACATCAACAGGGCGACCACGGCACCGATCGAGCCGTAGACCTGATTGTAATTGGCGAAGTTCCCAAGGTAAAACACCAACCCGCGCGACACGGCGACCCAAAGCACCAAGGCGACAAGCAGGCCAATGGTGAAAAACACGCGATGCTGTTTTTTGTTCGCGCGGTTTGGGCCAAGCCTGTAGGCGATGGCGATGCTGAGCATGACCAGCGCGATCCCGACCAGAAAGTTTGTGACCCCCAGCGCGGTTGTCGTGGCCGCCCCAAGCGGCAAAAAGCTGATGACCAAGGGCATGACAACCGCCAAAACCATTCCCGCCAACACCAACCCGATCAGCACCAATGTCAGAAAAAACGCCCGCACCACATGGCGCACACCACTGCGGCTGGGAAGGCCGTGGATGGCGTTTATCCCGCTGATGAGCGCGCCAACACCCGCGCGCGCCGACCACAGGGCAAACAGCGTTGAGGCCAAAGTCGCCAACCCCAAACTGCGGCTGTTGGTGGCCAGAATGCGCTGGACCTGCCCATAAAGCAGATCAAAAGCCTCGGGCGGGAGGTAGTTTTCGGCAAGTTCGAGTTGGGTTTGAACGACAATCGGATCGGCCGCAAAGCCCCAGATCGTGATAACTGCCGCCAGCGCAGGAAAGACCGCAAGAAACCCGAAAAACGCAATCCCTGCCGAGATGAGGCCAATTTCGGCATTGGATGCCCGAAGCCAAACACGGTGAGCGGCATGAAAAAGGGTCATTCTGGTTCCGTCTCGCAAAGGCTGGACTTGGCCGGAAAAACGGGGTCCAGCATGAAGGCGGACTATAGGCAAGGGCAGCACAACAAGAAAGGCAGGAAAATGCCCGTGGCGACGCGGTCGTCATGCGCAGCTTGGGCGGTAATGTAATCCGGCGCGGTGCTACTGCGCAGCGATCCCTTGAAGCGGATCACCGTATCCTTCGACACAGCTGTGCAGAATGCCAAGCGCGCGTTCGACATCACCGGTTTCAACGGCTGCGCGCAGGGCCTGAAGGGCCGTTGCCATTTGCAATTCCGTCAGGCTTTGCTCCTCGGCGCGCAGGATCTTCGGGTGTGGGGTCGGCAATAGACCTTGGCCGATCAGCAACTCTTCATGCAGCTTTTCACCAGGGCGAAGCCCTGTGACAATAATTTCTATATCTCCGTCAGGCCTATCGGCACTACACACCGTCAACCCTGCGGCTTGGATCATTTGTTCGGCCAAATCGCGGATTCGAACAGGTTCGCCCATATCCAGCACAAACACATCGCCGCCACAGCGCGCATCAGAAAAGGAACCGGCAAGCAAAACAAGCCGCGCCGCTTCGGACAAGGTCATGAAATAACGGGTCACATCTTCATGGGTCAGTGTAATCGCTTCGCCCTTGGCGATCTGGTCTTTGAACAAGGGTATGACCGAGCCGGACGAGCCGAGAACATTGCCAAACCGTACCATCGAAAATGCGGTCCTTTGTGTGCGTTTGGCAAGGTCTTGGATGACCAGTTCAGCCATCCGTTTCGATGCGCCCATCACATTCGTCGGCCGTACCGCCTTGTCGGTCGAAATAAGGACAAACTTTTGAACGCCAGCTGCAATCGCGGCATCAGCAAAGCTGCGCGTGCCTAAAACATTGTTTGCCAAGCCGGAAATCGGGTTCGCCTCGACCAAGGGCACATGCTTATAGGCGGCAGCATGAAAGACGACTTCGACCTTGTGTTCCACCATGACCGTGCGGGCCAAACGGCTATCGCTGATTGATCCAAGGATAGGCTGAAGGCGTGTTCCCGTATCTGCCGCCAGCTTTGAAAGCGCGCGTTCAACGGTGTAAAGTGCGAATTCGCTTGCCTCATACAAGACGATACAGGCCGGTTTGCTGGACAATAGTTTTCGACACAGCGCCGCGCCAACCGACCCCCCTGCGCCCGATACCAAAATGGTCCGCCCTTGGTACGCTTCGGTCCCCAAAGGCATGGCATTGCCAACCTGCATGCGCCCCAAAAACGTGTCGGGTTCGATCAGGGTCAGCGTATCGACAAGCCGTTCTACCCCTGTGATCTGCGCAAAGGAGGGCACCGACATGACGGTCAGCCCCATAACCTGAAGTTTGCAGGCGATTTGCGCCAGTTTTGGCGCGCATACAGACGGCATCGCTAGCAAGATCCTGTCAACGCCCAGCCGCGCGGTCAGTTCCAAAATCCGGTCCGAACCGTAAATATGCAGCCCGCCCGACGACAAATTGTGCAACGCCGGATTGTCATCGACAAAGGCAACGGGCCAAATGCTGTCATGCGACCGCAGCGCGGCAAGCAATTGTTCCCCCGTTTTTCCTGCACCGTAAATCAGCACGCGTTGGCGCGGCTGATCGGCACGAAGCACCCACAACAGCGTGTGCAACATCGCAAACCGCAGGGCCACGGCTGACAGAAAAAAGAACAGGCCAAACAGAATGATGCCAAGCCGCGGCACTGCGACCCCCAAGGCCGCGACAACCAATGTAAGGCTGCCAGCCACCAAAAGCGTCATTGCCCCCGTGCGCAAAATACCATGCGCCTCATAGGAATTGAGTTTGATGTTCGGCATTTTCAGCGCAACAGAAAACGCGCCCCCCAGACCTGCCAAAATCAGCAAAACCGCCCCGTGGGTTTGAAAAAATGCCACGTCAGGAAGCGTTTCGTACATAACCCCAAAAGCAAGTAGAAACGAGATTGGGGCAAGCACAACATCAACCAGCGCAAGGCACAGCTTTTTTTGCGACCGAGACAGCCGTTTCACGCGATTGAAAAAGAAGGTCCGAAAGGGCGGCATCAACATTCCCAACTAGAGCGATCGGTTAACAAAGCGCGTTTAACCGCAGGCGACCCTATCTGGCTAATTTGAATTGATTAAACATTGCTTAATGCTGGCTTGGGTTGGCTTGTCTTTTGTAAGTTTGCGCGGGGCATCCTTGATCCTTTGGAAAATACGGCGCCGCTTTTGGGGGCTGGTGTTGCAAACCAGAAGTCGCTAGAAATTTGGTATACCATTTTGGCAATCTCTCCACCGTATCGACCAATCGACAAAAGGAAACAGCCATGACACTTCCCGCCCTTCTTGCTATTGGCGCCTATGCTGACTGGGATGTTCCCGACATGCAGGAAGGGTTTGACCTGTTGCAAATCGCATCGGCCAGCGCCTTGGCTGGGGTCGACGTGGCGCGGCGTCAGGGGATCAAAGCGGTGGCCTATAAAGGCCACAATCCTTTTGGTGCGACCGAGATGGACCTGCTGCCAAGTTTGGAGATCATCGCGAATTACGGCGTCGGCTATGACGCAATTGATGTCGAGGCGGCGACGAAACGCGGGGTCCGTGTCACCAATACGCCGGATGTTTTGAACGATGATGTTGCCGATCTTGCCGTGGCGATGTTGTTGTCCTTTACCCGTAACATGGCGTTCAATGCGGCATGGCAGGCGCGCGGCGATTGGGCGGAAAAAGGCGACCCACCTTTGGCGCGCAAATTTAGCGGTGCGCGGGCGGGCATCATGGGGCTGGGCCGCATTGGCCGCGAGATTGCGGACCGTTTGGCGGCGTTCAAGATGGAAATCCACTATCACAGCCGCAGCAAAAAGAACACGCCGGCAGGTTGGGTTTGGCATGAAACACCCGAAGGGTTGGCGGCGGCTTGCGACTATATGGTCGTGGCGCTGGTGGGAGGTAAAGCCACCGAAAACTATGTGTCGCGCGATGTTATCGCCGCGATGGGGGCAGATGCAGTGATCGCCAATATCTCTCGCGGGACCACGATTGACGAAGATGCCTTGCTAGAGGCGCTGGAGGCGGGGCATATTCGTGGCGCCGCGTTGGATGTGTTCCGGGTCGAGCCGCAGTTTGACCCACGCTTTTTGGCGTTGAAGAACGTGTATTTGCAGCCGCACCAAGGCTCGGCCACAGTTGAAACCCGCAAGGGGATGGGGGCATTGCAGCGTGCCAATATCCGCGCGCATCTGGCGGGTAAGCGGTTGCTGACGCCCGTCAACTAACGCCTGTAAATTTAGGCTTTCAAGCCCCGACTGCTTTTGCTGCGGTCGGGTTTTCCTTGCGTTCGTAAATGTCGGTGATGTTCAGCGCCAGATGCCGCATATGGCTTTCCACCTCTGCGCTTACCAGCGTGACATCGCGGGTCCGCAGGCCTTTGACCATCGCGCCGTGCTGTTGCAACACGCGCGGCCTGTCGCGGCGCAGGCTGGCGGCCAAAAACCGGGGCCGCCACAGCCGCGCCATATAGGCGGCATGTGTGTCGATCAGCGATACATTATGCGATGCGGCGGTGATCAGACGGTGAAACCGCATATCCACCTCGAAATAATCTACCGAATCGGCGGTGTCCGAAATGTCCAGCATCTTTTCGTTCAAGGCTTCAATTTCTGCCAGCTCGGGCGCCGTAACATTCAAGCAAGCCAGTCGCGCGCCAAGCGACTCCAGCGTGTTCATCACGATCAAATCGTCGGTGATTTCCTTCAACGTCGGGTCGGCGACAATCGGGCTGCGCGATGGCCGCAAAACCACCAACCCTTCGCTTGCCAAAATCCGGATCGCCTCACGCAGCGGGGTGCGGCTTACACCATGACCTGCCGAGTTGTCGCGTTCTTTGATAAGCGCGCCGGGGGCAAGGGTTCCGACCAGAATGTCGCGGCGCAGGCTGTCTGCGATTTGTTCGGCCAGTGTTAGTTCCGACATAGGGCACTCAGGTCCATTCCAACTGTTTTGATCGGCGCACGGTCTTTCATAGTGCAAAACCGGACCAAAATAAAAAACAAATTTTTTGGTATACCAAAATGGTTGCAATTTGTCCGAACTCCGTTAGCGTTGACATGGACAAGGACCAAACGTCCTGTCGGGCCGTGAAAGGGCGCGTGCCCCAAAAGCCAATTTAACAGTCGTTCTGGGAGGAACCATGAAATTTAGCACCTATATCGTGCCAGCGCTTGTCGCGGCTGCCATTGCCGCCCCGGCCACCGCCGAAACGCTGCGCATTCAAAACCATTACGCCCCCGAGACCGAGTCGGGCAAACAGATCCAGCAATTTGTTGACGATGTGACTGTGATGTCCGGCGGCGATCTGGCGATTGAAATGTTCTATTCGTCGTCTGTTGTAAAAACGGTGGAAACCTTTGACGCCGCAGCAACCGGCATCCTGGATTGCGACATGACAGGCGGCGCCTATCAGACCGGCAAAAACCCTGCGTTCCAATTCGTTGGTGATATCATGGGCGGCTATGACACCCCGTGGCAGCAGTATGCGTGGCTTTATAACGGTGGCTTTGAAGCGGCTGACGCTCTGTATGGCCAGTACGGGATGAAGCTGATCGGTTGGTCGATCTATGGGCTTGAATCTTTTGCATCTACCAAGCCTATCCGTGGTATGGCCGATTTGAAGGATTGGAAATTCCGTTCCCCTCCAGGTCTGGAAACCGAGATTTTTGCATCCTTGGGTGCCAAGCCTGTCGTGATGGATTTCACCGAAATCTTTACCGCGCTTGAAACCGGCATCATTGATGGGGCCGATGCGTCGGGTCTGGCGAACAACAAAGGCATGGGCCTTTATGACATCGCCAAGAACGCCAACTTCCCTGGCTTTCACTCCATGCCATCCGACCACTTGGCCTGTAACAAAGCCAAATGGGACAGCCTGAGCGATCAGCACAAGCGCATCTTGGAAGTGGCAATGCAAAAGCTGTCGTTCCAGATCGCGCTGACATTCGAGGTGAAGAACCTTGAAGCCAAAGCACAGCTGGAAGCCGAAGGCGTGACCATTTCCAACTGGTCCGAAGCTGACCGTGCCGAGTTCCGTGCCGCCGCACAGGCGGCATGGCAGGGCTGGGCTGAAAAAACACCCGAGGCACGCGCCTTGGTTGACAGCCACATGGCCTTCCTGACCAAGCTTGGTCTGGTTAAGAAATAAGCTTATGATGCCACGGCAGGCGAGGGCTTTCCTTGCCTGCCGTTTTCACCTGACCGCAGCACCTCTATGGTGACTTTCATGTGATAAAAAAATAATTACTTTCCGAAATAAAGGAGTCGCGACATGCGCGCGTCAAGTGCTTCAAGAGAGCTGCTTTGGCCCTTGGTGTTCGTTTTTGCGGCGGGCTATCTGGCGTGGTATACGCCCCGCCTGATCGTCTTTTCCGGCCATGCGTCGGATGCCATGATTACGCGGTTCCCAACTGCGGGCGTGTTGGAATTTCTGGCGCTGTTTGGCGCAATCGGGTCACTGGTTATAGGCGTTCTAACCATCCGCCCCACCGCGCAAGAAGGCACCAATATGGGCGTTTTTGACCGGATGAGCCTGTTTATGGGTCGCGTCACCATGCTGTTGATCGTGTCGCTGGTTCTGGTCATGTTCTACGAAGTCGTCGCGCGCTATGTCTTTGAAAAGCCAACGCTTTGGGCGAATGAGCTGTCCTTGTGGATGGCTGGCGCGATCTTTCTGTTTTCGGGCCTTTATGCGATGCAGCAACGCTCGCATATCCGGATTTACCTGCTGTATGACATGATGCCGCGCAATCTGCAGCGGGTCTGCGACTTGTTTTCCACCGCGCTGATTGTCGGCTTTGCCTTTGTGATGCTGTGGGGCAGTTACAACGAGGCGCGGGATAAATTCATGCGCTGGGAAACCTTTGGCACCGCCTTTGACCCGCCTATCCCCGCCACGATCAAGCCCTTGCTGATTGTCTTTATCTGTCTGGTGGCGTTGCAAGCCGTGATTAACCTGATCAATGACTGGGGCAAGGACAAGGAGATCCACGCCGTGGTCGATGAAAGTGAAATCGAAGAATTCGTTCAGGAAATGGGCGCAAAGCTCACGAAAAAGGGCTAATCCATGTTTGATATCTCAACCATTTCCTTGGTCTTGCTGCTTGCGATGCTGTTGTTGCTGGCCATCGGCATGCCTTTGGGCTTTGCCTCGGCAGCACTTGCCGCGCTGGTGATGTTCATGAAATTCGGGCCGGACTTTTTGTTTGGCACCTTTGGCACGGGGCCATTGGGGATTTTGTCGCAACGGATTTACGGGTTGCTGACGGATTATGTACTAATCTCCATCCCGTTATTTATCTTTATGGCCAACCTTTTGGAACGGTCGGGCATCGCGGGGCAAATGTATGACAGCCTGAACGTCTGGTTGTCGCGCACCCGTGGCGGCATTGCGATTGTCACATCCATCATGGCCGTCATCATGGCGGCGATGTCGGGGATCATCGGCGGCGAGGTGGTGCTGTTGGGCCTGATCGCCCTGCCGCAAATGCTCAAACTCGGCTATAACCAGAACCTTGCGATTGGTGTTATCTGCGCGTCGGGTTCGCTGGGCACCATGATTCCGCCGTCGATTGTGCTTATTATGTACGGGCTTATCACCGAAACCTCGATCAAGGCGCTGTTCACCGCTTCCTTCCTGCCAGGGTTCATGCTGGCGTCGTTCTTTATCATCTATATCATCATCCGCACGCAACTGCGCCCCGAAGATGCGCCTTTGCCGCCCGATGATCCGAACGACCCCAAGGGCCGTGAAAAGACGATGCTGTTCCTGACCTTCCTTGCCACCTTGGGCGCGGGCTTTGGTGCGGCGCTGTGGTTGCGTGTGGCGTTCTTTACAGTCACGGGCCAAAACCGCTTTATCGAAGGGGTGGACCCTATCACCCTGGGCACACCTGAATATGTCTGGAAAATCGGGGCATTTGTGTTGATTTGTACAGCCCTTGTTGCCTTTGTCTTTGGCAAGGACCGGTTCAAGAAAAGCTGGGCGATGGGCAAAGGTCTTGTCGCGCCGATCTTGGTAATTGGTGTGGTGCTTGGGTCGATTTACGGCGGTATTACGGGGATAACCGAGGCGGCAGGCATGGGGGCCATCGCCGTGTTCGTTATTGCCGTGATGCGCGGCGAAATGACGGGCCATTTGCTGTGGGACAGCCTTAAGCGCACGTTGAAATCGACCGGAACGATCATTTGGGTAACGATTGGCGCAACCGCGCTGGCAGGCGCCTATACCATCGCAGGCGGCCCAACCTATATCGCCAGCGCGATTGTCGGTCTTGATGTGCCGGCGATGGGGATCATCCTTGTGATGATGCTGATCTTCCTGATCCTTGGCGCTTTGATGGATTGGGTGGGCATTGTACTGCTGGTTATGCCCGTGTTCCTGCCAATCGTTCTGAAACTGCCCGTCGAAGAGCTTGGCCTGTTCGGAGAGTTGAACCCCCGCCATGTCGCGATCTGGTTTGGTGTGGTGTTCTGTATGAACATGCAGGTGTCGTTCTTGTCGCCACCCTTTGGGCCCGCCGCGTTTTACCTCAAATCCGTGGCACCGGCGCATATTTCACTGACCGACATCTTCAAAGGCTTTTTGCCCTTTATCTGCATCCAGCTTTTGGCGCTGTCCGTCTTGCTGATCTGGCCGCCGATTATTTCAGTGTTCCTGTAAGGAAAGGGTCACGAAGATGCTGACGACCGCGCAAGTCCAACAGTTTGACGCCACAGGCTATCTGGTGGTCGAGGATGTGTTGGACACGGCCCGACTGGCCGCGATCAAGGCGGAATATGCGGGCCTGATGGACAGGCTTTATGCCGATTGGCAGGTGCAAGGCCGTGTGCCGGATGGCGCGGGGCTCGATTATTGGGGCAAGTTGCTGGCGGCGTATCGCGCGGGGTGTGACTGGTTTCAGCCGATGGATATCTCGTTGCCAGGCGATCAGATTTTTGCCGATACGCCGTTCCATTTTGGCCCTGCGGTGTTTGATATGGTCACAAATCCGCGCCTTCTGGACATCGTGGAACAATTGATTGGCCCCGAAATTACCTCAAACCCGATCCAGCACGTCCGCATCAAACCACCCACAACCACCCTGCGCGGCGACGAGGTGCGCGCCCATATCACCGCGACCGATTGGCACCAAGACCGCGCCGTGGCACTGGAGGAGGCGGACAAAACCGATATGGTCACCGTCTGGCTGGCGATCACCGATGCCACGGTCGAAAACGGCTGCCTTCAGGTGGCGCCCGGCAAGGTGGGGATGCTGCCCCATTGCCCCAAAACCCAAACCGCCATTGCCGATGGCTATGTCGATCCGGCCAGCGCTGTGCCGCTTCCGGTCAAGGCGGGGGGCGCGGTGATTTTCCACCCGCTGACGCCGCATTCTTCGTTGGTGAACCAAACCGATGGTTTTCGCTGGTCGTTTGATTTGCGGTATAATGTGACAGGCCAAAACACGGGGCGCAGCCATTTCCCCGATTTTATTGCCCGCAGCCGCGCGCAGCCCGAAACGGAATTGCACGATTGGCAGGCATGGCGCGATATGTGGCACGCCGCCCGCACCCGCCTTGCCATTGCCCCGCACAAACCCATTCACAGATGGCAGGCCGACAGCCCCGCCTGTGCCTGAACGGAAACCGAAAATGACCACCACGATCCTGCTTGACCCATCCGACAATGTCGCCACGGCAACCAAAGCGCTGACCGCGGGCATGGATGGGGCGACCCAGCCCATCCCGCGCGGGCACAAACTTGCCCTGCGCCCGATTGCCAAGGGCGAACCCGTGCGCAAATACGCGCAAATCATCGGCTATGCCGCCAGCGATATTGCGGCAGGCGACCATGTGCACACCCATAACCTTGAATTTCGCACTGTCGATATGGCCTATGAATTTGGTACCAACCTGCGCCCCGTTAAACCCGCCGAGGCCGTTGACACCTTCATGGGCTACCGCCGCGCCACGGGTCGGGTGGGCACCCGCAATTACATCGCGGTGCTGACTTCGGTGAACTGTTCGGCCACTGCCGCGCACCGGATTGCCGATCACTTTAGCCCTGAATTGCTGGCGAAATACCCGAATGTCGATGGTGTGGTGGCCTTTGCGCATGGCACGGGCTGCGCGATGGGCGGCAATGGCGAAGGGTTTGAGGCGCTGCAACGCGTGCTGTGGGGCTATGCCCGCAACGCCAATATCGGCGGCGTGGTTCTGGTGGGCCTTGGCTGCGAGATGATGCAGATCGACTGGCTGATCGAAAGCTATGGGCTGAAACCCGGTCCGCTGTTCCAGTCGATGAATATTCAGGATGTCGCAGGTCTGCGCCGCACGATTGAACTGGGGATCAGCAAGGTCGAGGCGATGCTGCCCGTGGTAAACGCCTTTGAGCGTGAGGAATGCCCCGTGTCGGACTTGATGGTCGCGCTGCAATGCGGCGGGTCGGATGCGATGTCGGGGATCACTGCCAACCCCGCGCTGGGCTATGCCTGCGATTTTCTGGTGGCCCAAGGCGGCACTGGCGTGCTTGCCGAAACGCCCGAGATTTACGGCGCCGAACATTTGCTGACCATGCGCGCGGCCACCCCCGCGATCGGGGAAAAGCTGATCGGGCTGATCAAATGGTGGGAAGATTACACCAAGCGCAACCAAGGCAGCATGGATAACAACCCCAGCCCCGGCAATAAAAAAGGCGGGCTGACCACGATTTTGGAAAAGTCCTTGGGGGCAGCTGCCAAAGGCGGCACCACGCCGTTGAACGGGGTCTATAAATACGCCGAACCCGTCACCGCAAAAGGCTTCACCTTTATGGACAGCCCCGGCTATGACCCTGCATCGGTCACAGGGCAAATCGCATCAGGGTGCAATTTGGTGGTGTTTACCACAGGGCGCGGGTCTGCCTTTGGCGCGAAACCCTCGCCTTCGCTGAAAGTCGCGACCAACACCGAAATGTTCACGCGGATGGAAGAGGACATGGACATCAACGCAGGCACGATCCTGTCAGATGGCAAGTCAGTCGAACAGGTGGGACGCGAGATTTACGATATGCTGCTGGCCGTGGCGTCAGGGCAGCAAACCAAATCCGAGGCGCAGGGTTTGGGGGATTATGAATTTGTGCCGTGGCAAATCGGGGCGGTGATGTGACGGGGGCGGTATGCGGGTATTAATCACAGGCGGCGGCGGGTTTTTGGGGCAAAAGCTGGCCTGCGCTTTGGGCCAATCGGGCCGCTTGCGGGGGCAAAAGATTGCAGCCCTGACCTTGGCCGATATTGCTGCCCCTGCGTGCCCTGACATGCCCTTTCCCGTGACGGGTGTTGCCTGCAACGTGGCGGCAGCGGGCGATGTGCAAACCTTGATGGCGCAACCCTTTGACGTGATCTTTCACCTTGCGGCCATTGTATCGGGTCAAGCCGAGGCAGATTTTGATCTTGGCCTACAGGTCAACCTGTTCGGCACCTTGCACCTGTTGCAAGCGGCGCGGGCGGCGGGCAATTGCCCTGTTGTGGTCTATGCCTCATCCATCGCGGCGCATGGTGGCGAGGAACCAGAGGTGATTGTCGACGGGGTCGAGTTGAACCCGCAAACATCCTACGGCACGCAAAAGGTGATGGGCGAGCTGTTGCTGAATGATATGTCGCGGCGCGGCATGGTGGATGGGCGCGGGTTGCGCCTGCCCACCGTGTCTATCCGCCCGGGCCGCGCCAATGCGGCGGCGTCCAGCTTTATGTCGTCAATCTTCCGCGACACGATGCAAGGCGATACCTCGAACTGTCCGGTAGCCAAGGACTACCCGATCTATCACACCGCCCCCCGCACGGTGATCGCCAACCTGATCCATGCCGCCAATCTGGACGGCGCTGCGTTCGGCCCCAACCGCTGCATCAACCTGCCGGGGCGCAGTGATACCGTGGCCGAAATGATTGCCGCGATGACGTGTGTCGCGGGGGCCGAGCCTGCAAACCGCATCACATGGAACCCCGACCCCACCATACAAGCGATTGTAAAAGGCTGGCGCGGCCATGTGCGCCCTGAAAAGGCGCAGCGTTTGGGGTTTGTCACCGATGCGTCATTTGCCGATACCGTGCGCTGGTTTCTGGCGGATGACATCGCAAAGGCATCCTGATGTTGAACCCGCAGGCCCGCGAAGACAAACCCATGTTGGGCCTTGGGATGATGTGCGTGGCCTTGGCGATGTTCACGTCTATCGACACCTCGGCCAAGTGGCTTATCTTGTCGGGTCTGCCGATCATTCAGGTGGTGTTCGTACGCTATGCGGGGCATTTCATCGCCTCGGCGCTGGCATTTATTCCGCGCGAAGGGTTGGGCGCGCTGCGGTCCAACGCACCAAGGCTGCAATTGCTGCGGGCGGTGCTGTTGCTGGCCAGCACAATCTTTAACTTTGCCGCGCTGAAATACCTGCCCATCACTATCACCACGGCGATCTATTTTTCATCCCCCATCATCATCACCATCCTGTCGGTGCTGTTTCTTGGCGAACGGATCGGGGCGCGGCGGGTGGCGGCGATTTTGGTGGGGTTTGCAGGCGTTATGGTTGTGGTGCAACCGTGGGGGGCGGCCTTTCACCCCGCGATGTTCTTGTCGCTCTGCGGGCTTTTGTGCGCCTCAAGCTATTTTGTTTTGACGCGGCGACTGGCGGGGGTGGATAGCAATTCCACCAGCCAGCTTTGGGCCGCAGGGTTGGCCACACTAACGCTGGCACCGTTTGGGCTGGTGGCATGGGTTTGGCCCACGACCCCGCTGGATTGGGTGGTGATGTGCATGATTGGCGTGTTTGGTGCCGCAGGTCACGGCATCGCGGTGGCCGCCCACCGCTTTGCCAACGCGTCCAGCCTTGCGCCGATGACCTATATTCAGGTGATCTATGCCACCGCATCGGGCTATTTCATCTTTGGCAATTTGCCAACTTGGGCCACGGCGCTGGGCACGGCGATCATCATCGCGTCGGGTGTTTATATCTGGCAACGTGAACGGGAATTGATGTTGCAGCGCCGCCGCGTAGAAGCCGCCGCGCTGACATGAAAGGGAGAAGACCATGACAAAACCAGTGATCGGCTTTATCGGCCTTGGCTTTATGGGGGTTGGCATGGCGTCGAACCTTGTGAAAAAGGGATACCCGCTGTGGGTGCGCGGCAACCGCAACCGTGCCCCGATTGACGAGGTGCTGGCCCTTGGCGCACGCGAGGCCACAAGCCCCAAAGCGATGGCCGAGGCCTGTGATATTATCCACCTGTGTCTGCCCGACAGCCCCGCTGTCGAGGCCGTTTTGCGTGGCCCCGATGGCATTATGGCCAGCGGCAAGACAGGGTTGATCGTCATTGACACAACCACTGCCGACCCGAACTCGACCGTAGTTTTGGCGCAGGAAATGGCCGCGAATGGCATGACGTTGGTTGACGCCCCCCTTGGCCGCACACCGGTTGAGGCGGCGGCGGGCACGTTGGACGCGATGGTGGGGTGTAGCCCCGAGGTGTTTGCAACGGTCAAGCCCGTGATTGAAACATGGGCCGGAAACATCAACCACATGGGGTCTGTCGGGTCGGCGCACCGGATGAAGCTGGTGATGAATTTCATCGGCATGGGCTATGCCGCCCTGTATTCCGAGGCACTGGTGATGGCGGTAAAATCGGGCCTGTCGCCGCAAGATGTGCAGCGGGTGATCGGGTCATCGCGGCTGACCAACGGGATGTTCGACAGCTTTATGAAATATGCCGTGGGGCGGGATGTGAATGCGCATAAATTCAGCATCCAGAACGCCGCCAAAGACACGCGCTATATCGCCGGCATGGCAATGGCGGCGGGCATGGCGAACCCGATGGGATCTGCGATCCGCAATGCCTTTGCCCAAGCCGAGGCGGCGGGGAAGGGCGGCGACTATGTGCCGAGCCTGTCGGACCATGTGGCCGCTTTGAACGGGTTGGATTTGGCAGAAGCCGTGAAAAAGGGGGCGGTTTAACGGGCGCCGTCCCTGAGGTTGGCATGCCTGCGGCGCGAGTATTTGGACAAAGATGAAATCAGGTGGGGGGGGTATTTGCGCCAAGATGAAATCAGCCAAAGGCGTATTGTAGCGCCCATAAGCTGCCCATGCCCATGACGATGGTCCAGATCACCCCAAAGCGCCATCCGGCCAGCAGGGCAATCAAGGCGGCGGTCATGCGCAGCGGGTCAAACTGGCCTGCGGTGGCGGCGGGCCACAGGATCATTGGGGTGACAAGGGCGGGCAGCACCGCGACGCCAACATAGCGCAGATGGACCAGCAACCAATCCGGCAATTGCCGCCCGCCTAAAAGGCCAAGAAAGGAAAAGCGGATCAGGTAGGTGCCGATGCCAAGCGCAATTGTGACCAGCCAAAAGGTGCCCGTATCAATAGTAGGCGTGTCGATCATCGTGCCCCCTCCGCACGCGCGGCGCGGCGGCGTTGCCAGAATTCCACCTGTGCGCCTGCCATCATGGCCAGCGTGGCCGCGATAATCAGCCCGAAATTCCACGGCACGCCCGAAAACACCACCGCCGCGACAATCGACACCCCCGCCGCCACGATATGTGGCAAGCTGCGCAGCATCGGCGCAAAGATCGCGATAAAGCAAACGGGCACGGCGAAATCGGGCGACAGGGATGTAGGGATAAGCTGGCCCAAAACCGCGCCCAGATAGGTGCAGACATACCAGGGGACACAAACAATGGTCACGCAGCCAAAGTAATAGCTGATCTTTTCATTCAGGCTCATTTGCGGGGCCGCATCAAAGGTGCGCACCGACACCGCAAAGGTTTGGTCAACCATCACATAGGCCATCAGCATCCGCATCCGCATCGACGCCGCCCCGATATGCGGCACCAAGGCCGCCGAATACATCGCCATCCGCATATTCACCGCCAGTGACGCCAACAGCACCACAAACACCGGCGCCTCGTCTTGCAGCAGGCTAAGGGCGGTAAACTGCGCCGACCCCGCGATCACAATCGCCGACATAGCCACCACTTGCAGGATGTTCAGCCCTGCATCGGTCGCCACCATGCCAAACATCGCCGAAAACGGAACAACGATCACGACAAACGGCGCGCAGTCGCGCAGACCTTGCCAATAGGCGCGGGGATTGCTAACAAGTTTCATTATGTGGTTTTAGTTCCCATTATGTGAAACCATGTAAAATGACATGGGATCAGGCTTGCACTTTGGTATACCAAACCTCAATATGACCGTAGACCGCAACCGATTTCTGCCAGACGCCACGCCCTTTGAACAGCCACGCCCTGCCATAAGAAAGCGAAATCATGTCCGATACACGCGCGAACAAAAAATACCGTTCTCAGGAATGGTTCGATAACCCCAACAACCCCGGCATGACGGCGCTGTATCTGGAGCGGTATCTGAACCAAGAATACACGCGCGGCGAATTGCAGGGCAACCGGCCCGTGATTGGCATTGCACAAACGGGGTCAGACCTGACGCCCTGCAACAAAATCCACGTGTTCCTGATGGACCGTATCAAGGCAGGCATCCGCGATGCAGGCGGCGTGCCGATGGAATTTCCGGTCCATCCGATTCAGGAAACCGGCAAGCGCCCGACCGCAGCACTGGACCGCAACCTTGCGTATTTGTCGCTGGTTGAGGTGCTGCATGGCTATCCGCTCGACGGTGTAGTGCTGACCACAGGCTGCGACAAAACCACGCCCGCCATGTTGATGGGGGCGGCCACGGTTGACCTTCCAGCGATCGCGCTGAACGGCGGTCCGATGCTGGACGGCTGGTGGAATGGCGAGCGTACAGGGTCTGGCACCATCGTCTGGGAAAGCCGCCGCCTGCTGGCGGATGGCAAGATCGACCTTGAAGAATTCATGTCGCGGGTGTGTTCCTCGGCCCCGTCCTTGGGCCATTGCAACACGATGGGCACCGCCTCCACGATGAACGCGATGGCCGAGGCGCTGGGCATGTCGCTACCCGGAAACTCCGCTATTCCCGCGCCGTTCCGCGAGCGTATGGCCATGGCCTATGAAACCGGTCGCCGGATTGTCGCGATGGTCGAGGAGGATCTGAAACCGTCCGACATCCTGACGCGTAAGGCGTTCGAAAACGCGATTGTGGTCAACTCGGCCATTGGTGGCTCCACTAACGCCCCGCCGCATTTGCAGGCGATTGCGCGCCATGCAGGTGTGGAATTGCATGTGACCGATTGGCAAAAGCACGGCTTTGACGTGCCGCTACTTGCCAATATCCAACCCGCAGGCAAATACCTGAGCGAGAGTTTCTACCGCGCCGGCGGCGTCCCCGCGATCATGGGTGAGCTGTTTGCCGCAGGCCGTCTGCACGGTGATGCGATGACCGCCGCAGGCAAGCCTGTATCGGAAACCGTGGGTAAATGGCGCAGCCGCGATACCGACGTGATCCTGCCCTATGACAAACCCATGCGCGAAAACGCAGGTTTCCTCGTGCTGTCGGGCAACCTGTTCGACAGCGCCTTGATGAAAACCAGTGTAATCTCAGCCGATTTCCGCGCGCGGTTCCTGTCGCGTCCGGGCGAAGAAAATATCCACGAGGCCCGCGCGATTGTGTTTGAAGGCCCCGAAGATTACCACGACCGCATCAATGACGCAGCACTTGAGATTGATGAAACCTGCATCCTCTTCATCCGCAATGTCGGTTGCGTCGGCTACCCCGGCTCGGCCGAGGTGGTGAATATGCAGCCGCCGGATGCGATGATCAAGGCAGGCATCAACCATATGCCCACGGTCGGCGATGGTCGCCAATCCGGCACGTCGGAAAGCCCCTCGATCCTCAACGCCTCACCCGAAGCAGTTGTGGGTGGTGGCCTTGCTCTGTTGAAAACCGGCGACCGCGTGCGGCTGGATCTGAACGCCAGCACCATGAACGCGCTGGTCGATGATGCCGAATGGGCGCAGCGCCGTGCCGATTGGGTGGCCCCTGTGCTGCACCATCAAACCCCGTGGCAGGAAATCTACCGCACCCATGTCGGCCAATTGGCCGAGGGCGGGTGTTTGGAACTGGCCACATCCTATCACCGCGTGGTCAAGGATTTGCCGCGCGATAACCACTAAAGGGGCAGTTCCATGACCAACACGATCCTTATCACAGGTGCAGGCTCTGGCATCGGTCGCGCCACCGCGCAGGCGTTCTTGGCTGCGGGTTGGCGCGTGGGCCTGATTGGCCGGCGCGAGGTTGCACTGACGGACACAGCCGCTGGCAACCCCAGCGCGCTTGTCCTGCCGTGTGACGTGACAGACCCTACCCAAGTGGACGCCGCCTTTGCATCCGCCGCCAAAACCTGGGGCCGCATCGACGCGCTGTTCAACAATGCCGGTGCGTCGCTGCCGTCAACCTTGATTGATGAGATCAAAGTCGAGGATTGGCTGCATCTGTCTAACGTCAATATTACGGGCATGTTCCTGTGCGCGCGCGCCGCCTTCCGGCATATGCGGATCCAAAATCCGATAGGCGGGCGCATCATCAACAACGGCTCGATCTCGGCCCATGTGCCGCGCCCGGGCTCGGCGCCCTACACCATGTCGAAACATGCGGTCACGGGCCTGACGCGAACCTTGTCGCTCGATGGCCGCCCGTTCAACATTGCTTGCGGTCAAATCGATATCGGCAATGCGCTGACCGATATGGCCGTGGCCATGACAAAAGGCGTGCCACAAGCCAATGGCACCAATGCGATTGAACCCGTGATGGATGTGAAACACGTCGCGCAATCGGTTTTGCAAATGGCAACGCTGCCGCTGGATACAAACGTGCAGTTCATGACCATCATGGCCAGCGCCATGCCCTTCGTCGGCAGGGGCTAACGGCCGCGCTTTCTTTTCGGCAAAAATATCCTCAGGGGGGAATTGCCCTCAAGGGCAAGGGGGGCGCGAGCGCCCCCTAGAGCGTTACGACTTTAACTAGAAACACGGCGTATCACATAACGCGTTGAAATCTTTGATTTCAGGCAGCGATTTGTGATTCAGGTTTATGCCGAAACGCTTTATCCCTCTACCTCACACAACGCCCCGCGCTGGCCAATCACCTGCGCCGCCAACCGCGCACCAGCCCGCACGGAAGTGGCCACATCGCCCCCCGCAACCCATGCGGCCAGAAACCCTGCGTTGAAACTGTCGCCTGCCGCTGTGGTATCCACGATCCGCGCCACCACTTCCGGCGCATGGCTGGCATAAACCGCCCCATCCCGCGTCAGCATGTCACCGCCGCCGTTTTTCACCACAACCAACCCCGCGCCCGCATCCGAATATCGGTCTGCCGTCGCCCTGACATCCGCGTCGCCAAAGAACGTGGCCTCATCCTCGTGCGATGGCAAAACCACATCCGACAGTGCCGCCGCTTCCATGATCACACGGCACATGGTCGCCGTATCCGGCCACAGCCTTGGCCGCAGGTTCGGGTCAAACACCACCTTTGCCCCTGCCGCCCGCGCCTGCGTCAAAGCGGCATAAAGGTTTGCCCGCCCCGCCCCTTCCAAAACCGCCAGCGTAATGCCCGACAAATACACAATCCCCGCCCCGTCCAACGCCCGCGCCAAATGCCCCGCATCTTGCGCCAACACCCGCGCCGCCGATTGCCCACGCCAATAGGCAAAGCTGCGCTCGCCATCCTTCAGCTCGATCAAATACAGCCCAACTGTGCGCCCTGCGATCCGCGCAATATGCGCCGTGCCAACACCCGCACCCTCAATAAAGCCGACCAGACGGTCCGACACGGAATCTTGCCCCACAGCGGTCAAATACTCGACCGCCCAAGCCTTGCCCAAGGCGCGGCGCAGATACCACGCGGTGTTCAGCGTATCGCCCGCAAACCCCATCCGGTAATCGCCCGGCGCTGCACTTGGCGCCATTTCAACCATTGCTTCGCCAACACAGGTGATACGGCGCTTTTGGGGTCGTGTAACTGTCATAGGTTGCCCTTTATATGGTCCCTGCAAAACTGCAAAATCTCTTTGGGCGCGCATGGCAACGCTATGCCCAACCCATCCGCAAAGGCGTCAAACGCTGCCCGATTGCCGGTATTAACTGCCGTCAAAACCGGAATCCCCGCCGCCAGCGCCTGCCCGATCAGCGGGCGAAACCCGCGGCCATCAGCCTCTTGCTTGCCGAATTTGTTCACGATCAACAAGTCGGGCGACAAATCCAATGCCCGCTCCACCAGCCCCACCGCCTGCTCTAAGCCCGCAGGGTCAAGGCGGCAGCCCTTGGACAGCGCCCCAAGGTTCTGGCTGATCCGCACCACCTGCACACCTGTCAAAATGTGCAAATCCATGTGGCAGGGCCGCGCGGGGTCAAAGTCTTCGTTCACCTGCACCACACCGGCCAGCGCCACACCGTCACCGCGCAACTGCGCCGCAACTTCGGCCAAAACCACATCGGCTTGGCCGCGCGTTCCCCCTGTGACAAACCCCAGCATCGCGGCCCTCTTGCAACTGCTGTAACTGACATACAAGATGCAGCTACCCGATGAAAGCACCCTATGACACCGACCTATCCAATCCTGCCCAACCCGTCCGACCCGCGCCTGACCCGTGCGATTACGGGCACCGATCACACTGGCGCTGACGTGACGCTTTCGGTGGTCGAGGAACGGCCCCTGACCATTTACCTGAATGCGCAGGAAATCGTCACGGCGATGACCATCGGCGATTATCCCGAATACCTCGCCCTTGGGTTTTTGCGCAACCAAGGCATGCTGCGCGCCGATGATGTGGTAACAGGCGTGGACTATGAGGAAGACGTTGAAACCGTCGTCGTGCGCACCCAGCGCAAAACCAGTTATGAGGAAAAGGTCAAAAAGAAAACCCGCACGTCCGGTTGCGCCGTGGGCACGGTTTTTGGCGATATGATGGAAGGGTTAGAGGGGCTGACCCTGCCTGCAACCCCCGTCCGCACCTCATGGCTCTACGCGCTGGCGCATCAGATCAACACGGTCCCATCCTTGTATTTGGAGGCGGGAGCGATCCACGGCACGACGCTCTGCCAAGGGGATAAACCGCTGGTCTATATGGAAGACGTGGGCCGCCATAACGCAGTCGACAAAATCAGCGGCTTCATGTTCCAACACAACATTCCGGCGGCGGATAAAATCCTCTACACCACCGGCCGCCTCACCTCGGAAATGGTCATAAAAACCGCTTTAATGGGCATCCCCACCCTCGCCTCGCGCTCCGGCTTTACCGCATGGGGTGTCGAAATCGCGCGACAAGTGGGCCTGACCCTGATTGGCCGGATGCGCGGCCAACGCTTTGTCTGCCTGTCGGGCGAGGATCGGCTTATACGCGATACAGACGTGACCCCCGCCGAGGAAGACCGCAAACACCGCCGCAAAGGAGCGCAGGATGACTGACAAGATCACGCTTGATTTCACCCTGGCCCAAGATGAAATGGTCGAAGGCATCGCCATGGCATCCAACGCCTTGCTGTTGCCGTGGCAACGCCGCGTCATTTCGGTGGCCCTGCTTGTTATGGCGCTTTTGGCGGGGGCGGGGGCCATGGGCCTGTTCATCTGGGCCTACACGGCCGCAACTGGCGGCATGCCGCCCTTTTACATCGGGCCAATCGTGTTTCTTTTGGTGGGTGGTTTTGGGTTGCTTCAATACGGGATGCAGCTGGATTGGATGTCCACCCGCGCCTTGGCCTGTGAAGACCCGACGGGCACCCGTATCACCGTTGATGCGGCAGGCATTCACGTTCAAACTACACATGAAGACAGGCGTCTGGGCTGGCCCGCTGTGTTCCAGTTGACCCATGGCAAAACTGCGATTTTCATGTCGATCGGCGGCGCGGCCTTTATTCTGCCAAACCGCGCCTTTGACGACCCCAAAGCCGCCTTTGCCCAAATGCAATCATGGCACACGGCGGCACAATGACCCTGCTCGGCATCATCCTTGCAGGCGGGCGCGCAACCCGCATGGGCGGCGGCGACAAAGGCTTGCGCATGGTCGCAGGTCAGCGGCTTATCGACCATGTCATCACCCGCCTGTCCGCTCAATGCACGCCCCTTGCTATCAACGCCAATGGTGACCCCGCACGCCTTGCCGAATTTGGCCTGCCCATCCTACCCGACAGCCTGCCCGATCACCCCGGCCCCTTGGCGGGTGTCCTCGCAGGCCTAGATTGGGCCGCAAACCTTGGGGCAACAGCAATCATCACCGCCGCCGCCGACACCCCGTTTTTCCCTGCCGATCTGGCCGTCAAACTGCAAGAGAACGCAGGCCCCTCCGGCCTGTGCCTTGCCGCCAGCCGCGACCCTATGGGCAAGCTGCACCGCCAACCCACCTTTGGCCTGTGGCCCACCGCCCTGCGCCACGACCTGCGCGCGGCGCTCACGGGTGGCCTGCGCAAAATCGTTTTGTGGACCGACAGCCACCACGCAGGCACCGCCGAATTTGTCAGCCACCCCTTTGATCCGTTCTTCAACATCAACACACCCGAAGATATACTTGAGGCAGAAACCCTGATGGGGCAGGCATGAAGATCTACGGCATCACAGGCACTAAAAACGCAGGCAAAACCGGCCTCATGGAACGCCTGATCACCGAATTCACCGCGCGGGGGCTGTCCGTTTCCACCATCAAACACGCCCATCACGCCACGGAAATCGACCACGAAGGCCGCGACAGTTACCGCCACCGTACCGCAGGCGCGGGGCAGGTGCTGGTATCATCCCCCGTACGCTGGGCGCTGATGACCGAATTGCGCGGTGCGTCGGAACCCGCGTTGGACGACCTCCTCCAACGCCTAGACCCCGTCGACCTGATCCTGATCGAAGGCTATAAACAAGCCCCCCACCCAAAGATCGAGGCGCACCGCACAGAAACCGGCCGCCCCTTGCTGTCGCCCGATAACCCATCGATCCGCGCTGTGGCATCGAATGCCAACCCCGCAACCGCCCTGCCGTTGTTCCACCTTGATGACACCACCGCCATCGCCAACTTCATCGCGACAGAGGTGGGGCTATGACGTTTGACAGCGTGATCGTAGTCGATTGGTCGGCGGCGGGCAAACCGACCACGGGCGGCGATTCCATTTGGATCGCCATCGCCACGCCCCAAGGCACCACCGCCGAAAACATCGCCACCCGTCACGGTGCCGAGGTGCGACTGTCCGAACTTATCGCTGACGCCTTAACCCAAGGCACCCGCCTGCTGCTGGCCTGCGATTTCGCCTATGGCGCGCCGCGCGGTCTGGCCGAACGGCTTACCGGCCAGCCCCACGCGCTCGCCCTGTGGGACTGGCTTGTGGCCCGCGTCACCGACACACCGAAAAACGGCACGAACTACCGCGATATTGCCGCCGAAATGAACCGCCATTTCACCGGTGGTGGCCCGTTCTGGGGCAATGGGCAAAAGGCAGACACCCCCGATCTGCCGCGCCTGAAACCCGCGCTCCCCCCCGAACTGGCTCATTTCCGCCGCGCCGAAACCGTCGGGCACGAGCAGGGCTTGCAGCCCAAAACCATCTGGCAACTGGCCGGCGCTGGGGCCGTTGGCGCGCAATCGCTGACCGGTATCCCTGTGCTGCACCGCCTGCGCGCTGCCCATGCGGGCAAAATCGCGGTCTGGCCGCTGGAACCCACCGCCAATGCCCCTGTGGTCATTGCCGAGGCGTATTTATCCCTGCTCAAAACCGATGTCGCCGCCTTGGTCGCAGGCGGCATGACCGCGGATGAGGCGCAAACCCGCACCCATGCCAAGGCCTTCTTCGACCTGTCGCAAACCGGCAAACTTGGGGACCTTATGGCCCCGAATGAACCCCAGGAATTGCTGCAAGCTGAAGGCTGGTATCTTGGCGCGGGCATGGCAAAAGCACTGCAAGCCCAGCGTAAAACCCTAACCCCGCCCCGCCTGCGCAACGATTGCTTTGCCATGCCGCAAGGTGTGGCGTGGACCCCAGTGGATGCTGCGCTGGCCCGCCTGCGTGCCGCCTTGCACCCCGTGACGGGCATCCAAACCGTGCCTCTGCACAGCGCCCTCGGCCACGTTCTTGCCGTCGATGTCACGGCCCAACGCGCCAACCCGCCCCATGCCAATTCGGCAGTCGACGGTTACGGCTTTGCCCATGCCGCCACGGGCTCAGGCATCTGCCAGCTCCCCTTGGCACAGGGCCGCGCCGCCGCAGGCCAACCCTTTACCGGCACCGTCCCACATGGCCAAGCCGTGCGTATCCTGACTGGCGCGATCCTGCCCCACGGCGTTGATACCGTGGTGCTAGAGGAAGACTGCGCGATCAGCGCCACCGCCATCGCCTTTGATGGCCCCATCAAGCCCCGCGCCAACACCCGCCGCGCGGGTGAAGACCTGCCCCAAGGTGCCACCGCCCTGCAAAAAGGCCACAAACTCCGCGCGCCCGACTTGGCGCTGCTTGCGGCCACTGGTACGGGGCAGGTGCAAACCTTTCGCCGCCTGCGTGTGGGCGTTCTGTCTACGGGTGATGAAATCACCAGCAACGCCGCCGCACTCCACCAGATCTATGATGCCAACCGCCCCATGCTCCTCGCCCTTGCCACAGGTTGGGGCTATGACGCCATCGACCTCGGCCATGCGCCTGACACCCCTAATGATATTCGTGAAAAGCTCACCCTCGGCGCTCAAACCACCGATGTCATCCTCACCTCCGGCGGTGCCTCGGCAGGGGATGAGGATCACGTGTCCAAACTCCTTTCCACCGAAGGCACCTTGTCCAGCTGGCGCATCGCGATGAAACCGGGCCGCCCGCTGGCGCTGGCCATTTGGAACGGCATCCCCGTCCTCGGCCTGCCTGGCAATCCCGTCGCTGCCCTCACCTGCGCGCTCATCTTCGCCCGCCCCACCCTCTCAACCCTTGCTGGCGCGGGCTGGGTGGAACCCCAACGCTTCACCGTCCCCGCCGCCTTTTCCAAATCCAAAAAGGCCGGTCGCCGCGAATACCTGCGCGCCCGCCTCAATGCCGATGGCCATGCCGAGGTGTTCCAATCCGAAGGGTCGGGCCGCATATCCGGCCTCGCATGGGCCACAGGCCTGATTGAACTGCCCGATGCCGCGACCGAGGTCACCCCCGGCATGCCGGTAAGCTTCCTGCCCTACACCGGCATGGGCCTAACCTGACCCCCATTTCATCTTTGCAAAAATACTCATTCCAACGCCGCCACAAAAGTACCGGCCTTGGTTAAACCCGCCGGATCAAATAATACTGACTTGGCCCAATATCTCCCGACCCGACCAACACATGCCCCGACTCACTGCAAAAATGCGGAATATCAATCACTGCTGCCGGATCTGTCGCCAAAACGCGCAAAACCGCCCCCGCTGGCAGGCCCTTCAGACGCTTGCGCGCCTTCAGCACCGGCAACGGACATAACAGCCCCTGCGCATCCAGTTCATCATCCCAATCCATGCCGCTTTCCTTCGGTAAAATGCCGCCATCCGTCTATTGTTTTGCGCGGCCAAGTGACAGAACATGCCACATACCCTGCCCGCACGACACCTGCCCAAACCACCAGACGCACAAAGGATACGGCCAATGGCACTCGATCAGCAAGACGGCATCTGGAAATCGGGCAAGGGCAAGGGCCGCCGCGCCACCAAGGGCCGCCAATTGGACGATGCCGCATGGGATCAGGTCAAATCCCTGCTGGGCGACCGCCCCCGCCACCGCGATCTGCTGATTGAATTCCTACATTTGATCCAAGATGAATACGGCCATCTGTCTGCCGCCCATCTGCGCGCACTGGCCGAGGAAATGCGCGTCTCGATGGCCGAGGTGTGGGAGGTCGCGACCTTCTATGCCCATTTTGACCCGATCCGCGAAAATGACACGCCGCCGCCCGACCTGACCATCCGTGTCTGCGACAGCCTGTCGTGCGAACTCGCTGGCTCCGAGGCGCTGTTTGATGCGCTGACCAAGGGTCACGATCCGGCAAAGGTCCGCGTTCTGCGTGCGCCGTGCATGGGCCGTTGCGATACCGCCCCGACCCTTGAAATCGGCCACCTCCACATCGACCACGCCACCCCCGCCAAGGTCGAAGACGCGATCACAAAGGGCGATTTCCACCCCGTCATCCCGCTTTACGAAGGGTTTGACGCCTATGCCCATGCAGGCGGCTATAAACACCTGACGCAACTGCGCACCAATGGCGATTGGTCGGCGGTGCAGGATTTGGTCATGGCCTCTGGCCTGCGCGGCCTTGGCGGGGCGGGCTTTCCGTCGGGCAAGAAATGGGGCTTTGTGCGCGCCAACGCTGGCCCCCGCTATCTGGCCGTGAACGGGGACGAAGGCGAACCTGGCACGTTCAAAGACCGCCATTATCTGGAACGCACGCCCCATCTTTTCCTCGAAGGCATGCTGATCGCCGCTTGGGCGGTCGAGGCGGATAAATGCTTTATCTACATGCGCGACGAATATCCCGCCGTACTCCATATCCTCGCCCATGAAATCGCAGCGCTGGAACAGGCCGGCATTGTCGCTCCCGGCTATATCGACCTGCGCCGCGGCGCGGGTGCCTATATCTGCGGCGAAGAATCCGCGATGATCGAAAGCATCGAGGGCAAGCGCGGCCTGCCCCGCCACCGTCCGCCTTTTGTGGCCCAAGTCGGCATCTTTGACCGCCCGACCCTTGTCCATAACGTCGAAACCCTGAAATGGGTCGCCCGCATCGTGCGCGAAGGCCCCGAGGTTTTGAACAACACCACCCTGAACGGGCGCACCGGCCTGCGTTCCTATTCCGTGTCGGGCCGCGTGGCAAAGCCGGGTGTCTACCTTTTGCCCGCAGGCTCTACCATCACCGATGTCCTCCATGCCGCTGGCGGCATGGCGGAAGGTCACACCTTCAAGGCCTATCAACCGGGTGGTCCCTCCTCGGGCCTGCTGCCCGCGTCGATGCACGATATCCCGCTCGATTTTGACACGTTGCAACCGCATGGCACCTTTATCGGGTCCGCCGCTGTTGTGGTTCTGGGCCACCAAGACCGCGCCCGCGATGCCGCCCTCAACATGCTCAAGTTCTTTGAGGCGGAATCCTGCGGCCAATGCACCCCCTGCCGTGTGGGTTGCGAAAAGGCCGTGAAACTGATGCAAGCCGACACATGGGACCAAGCGCTTCTGACGGAACTGTCAAACGTCATGGTCGACGCCTCGATCTGCGGCCTCGGCCAAGCCGCTCCCAACCCGATCAAGCTGGTGATGAAACACTTCGCGGAGGAAATCTGATGTCCGTAACATTCACCCTTGATGGCATTGAGACCACTGCCGAAGCTGGCCAAACGATATGGGAGGTCGCGAACGGTCGCGGCCTGATCATCCCGCATCTGTGCCACAAACCTGCCCCCGGTTACCGTCCCGATGGCAACTGTCGCGCCTGCGTGGTCGAGGTGGAAGGCGAACGCACCCTTGCCGCGTCTTGTATCCGCGAACCCGTGGCGGGCATGGTCGTGCATACTGGGTCCGCCCGTGCCCTTGCCGCCCGCAAGATGGTTGTGGAAATGCTGGTGACAGATCTGCCCGAAACCAAGCATGACGCCTCATCCCACATGGTTGATATGATCGCGGCCACCGGCGCCACAGGCACCCGTTTGCCGAAACTCGAATCCACCCGCATCCCGCTCTTGGACGACTCTCACGTCGCCATGCGCGTCAACCTTGATGCCTGCATTTCCTGTGGCCTTTGCGTGCGCGCCTGCCGCGAGGTGCAGGTGAATGACGTGATCGGCATGTCGGGTCGCGGCCAAAACAGCTATCCCACCTTTGATATGGCCGACCCGATGGGTGCCAGCACTTGCGTTGCCTGCGGTGAATGTGTGCAGGCCTGCCCCACGGGCGCTCTGATGCCCGCTTCGGTGATGGATGACCAACAGCGCGGCGACAGCAAGGATTTCGACACCGAAGTCAAATCCATCTGCCCGTTCTGCGGTGTCGGCTGTCAGGTCTCGCTGAAAGTCAAAGACGGCAAGGTCAAGTTCGTCGACGGCATCAACGGCCCCGCCAACGAAGGCCGCCTGTGTGTCAAAGGTCGCTTCGGCTATGACTATATCCACCACCCGCACCGCCTGACCAAACCGCTGATCCGCAAGCCGAACATGCCCAAAGGCCTGAACGTGGACCCCGGCAACCTGATGACCCATTTCCGTGAGGCAACATGGGACGAGGCGCTGGACTTCGCCGCCAAAGGCATGACCAAACTGCGCGACAGCGATGGCGGTCGCGCGATTGCGGGCTTTGGCTCGGCCAAATGCTCGAATGAGGAGGCATATCTCTTCCAAAAGCTGATCCGCCAAGGGTTTGCCCATAACAACGTCGATCACTGCACGCGCCTGTGCCACGCCTCATCTGTGGCGGCGCTGATGGAAAACGTGGGTTCCGCCGCCGTAACGGCCACCTTCAACCAAATCGAAAACTCGGATGTCGCCATCGTCATCGGTGCCAATCCGGTTGAAAACCACCCCGTCGCCGCGACTTTTTTCAAGCAATTCACCAAACGCGGCGGCAAGCTGATCGTGATGGACCCGCGCGGCGTTGGCCTGCGCCGTTTTGCCAGCCACATGCTGCAATTCCGCCCCGGTTCGGATGTGTCGATGCTCAACGCCATCATGCATGTGATTGTTGAGGAAAAGCTGTACGATCAACAATATATCGAGGCCTACACCGAGAATTGGGAGGCTGAAAAAGCTCACCTTGCAAACTTCCCACCCGAAAAGATGGCGGCGGTTTGCGGCATCCCCGCCGAAACCCTCCGCGACGTGGCGCGCACCTTTGCAGGTGCCAAAGCGGGCATGATTTTCTGGGGTATGGGCGTGTCGCAACACATCCACGGCACCGACAATGCCCGCAGCCTGATCGCTTTGGCGCTTATGACGGGCCAAGTTGGCCGCCCCGGCGCGGGCCTTCACCCGTTGCGCGGCCAGAACAACGTCCAAGGCGCGTCCGATGCGGGCCTGATCCCGATGTTCCTGCCCGATTACCAAACCGTCACCAGCGACAATATCCGCAACGCCTTTACCGAGGTCTGGGGATCAGGCGATTTCAGCGCCGAAAAGGGCCTGACCGTCACCGAAATTCTGGATGCGGTCCACGAAGGCCATATCAAAAGCATGTATATCCTTGGTGAAAATCCGGCGATGTCCGACCCCGACGTCACCCATGCGCGTGAGGCGCTGGCGAAACTGGAACACCTGATTGTGCAGGATATTTTCCTGACAGAAACCGCCAATTACGCCGATGTCATCCTGCCCGCCGCCGCGTTCTATGAAAAATCCGGCACCGTGACGAATACCAACCGTCAGGTGCAAATGGGCCGCCCAGCGGTGAAACCACCGGGTGAGGCGCGCGAGGATTGGGCGATCACGGTTGAACTTGCAAAACGCCTTGGTCTGAACTGGACCTACACCCACCCGTCCCAAGTGTTCGCCGAAATGAAGCTGAATATGAAGTCGCTGAACAACATCACATGGGACCGGCTCGAATCTGAGGGCTGCGTCACCTACCCCAGCCTGTCGCCCACCGACCCCGGCCAGCCGATTGTGTTCGCCGATGGCTTCCCGCGCGCAAACGGTCGCGCACGGTTTGCCCCTGCATCGGTGATTGCCCCTGATGAGGTGCCAGATGCTGAATACCCGATGATTCTGACAACGGGGCGACAGTTGGAACATTGGCACACCGGCTCCATGACCCGCCGTTCCAAGGTTCTGGACGCGGTAGAACCCGAGGCGAACTGCTCTCTTCACCCCAAAACCCTGCGGGCCTTGGGCGTGGAACCGGGCGGCCATGTGCGCCTGTCCACCCGCCGCGGCAGCATCGTTATCATGGCCCGCGCAGACCGTGCCGTGGCCGAGGATATGGTGTTCCTGCCCTTCGCCTATGTCGAGGCGGCAGCGAATATCCTGACCAACCCCGCAGTCGACCCTTACGGTAAAATCCCCGAGTTTAAATTCTCGGCGGTCAAGGTTGAAAAAGCCGAAAGCGCGGTCGCAGCAGAGTAACCGCGCAACGCCACTACCCCGACCAAGGCCACTGTGGCCCGCAGGTCGGGGTTCACCCCGACTCCGCGTCGAAAACAAGGCACTTCCCCACAACCCCTTACCGCGCTAGGCTTTACCCACGGCCCAAGGGACTGCGCCAAGGCAATGAACAAACCACAGGTCAATCACGCGTTTTGGCGGTCGTTCCGCCTGTTCGAGTCTCTCGATGCCGCTGTGCTGGCGCAAGTCATTGCTGCTGCCCAAACCCGCCAATGGCCAGCAGGTACGACCCTGTTTCAGCGGGGCGAGGCAGGCGAATATCTGGTGGCCCTTACCGCTGGCCGCATCCGTCTGTCCGTAAGCACCCCGCGCGGCAAGGAACTGGTGCTGCGCTATGCCGAAGGCGGCGATATCTTTGGTGAACTCTCGTTGTTCGACGGCGCCCCCCGCTCTGCCGAGGCAACAGCAGTGGTCGCCTCCCAAGGTTTTATCCTGTCCCGCCGTGATTTTGACGCCATAGCCCTGCGCGAACCGGCCCTGCGCATCGCCGTCACGCACTACCTCTGCCGCATGCTGCGCGACACCACAGAACAGCTTGAAGGCTTGGCCCTTTACACCCTAGAGGCCCGCGTCGCGCGCTTCCTCCTCTTTACTCTGCGCCAGATCCACGGTGATGATTTGCCGCCCAACCCGTTGCTGCAATTGGAAATCAACCAATCCGATATCGCCGCCGTGCTCGGCGCCAGCCGCCCCAAGGTAAACCGCGCCCTGCAATCCTTGCGCGATGCCGGCATCTTGCAAAAAGCGGGGGACGCGATGGAATGTAACGTCGCGGCCTTGCTGCAAATCGCCGACCCGCAGCCTTAGGGCGAACGTGCATAGGTGGCCTTGACGCCCCCGCAATCCACAGCGACCATTCCTGCTGCCGCCATCAACACCATCTTGGGGTCCGGCGCGGCCACGCCCAGCCTCGGCCTGCCATCACACGCAAGCACCTACGCCTTTACCGACCGCGACATCGCCAGCAAACATACCTACAGCCCGTCTCCGGCGGTTCACCCCATCACGCCGCTGGCCGAAACCGCGCCGTTGCCGCCTCGCAGCAATACACATCCGCCATCGGATAGGGATTGCGCGCCAAACCGTCCACCGCCGCAATCACCAGATCAACCTTGGCATCATCCATCAACACCGACAGGTTCAACCGGGTCCAGCCTGGCTTTTCCATTTCTTCGCCGCGCAAAATTGCCGCGCGAAGACCCTCGGACTCCGCCGCCCCAATCCCCAACAGCCGATGCGCATAAGGCCCGGCACAGGCACAGCCACCCCGCGCCTGAATGCCATGCGCATCCGACAACAGCCGCGTGAACAGCTGATGATGCAAATACCCGCCTTTTGCGGCATCCCGCACGCGGAACGAAAATATCGGCAGCGCCTGCGCGTCCATATTTCCCATCAACTGAATATTCGAATTGCCCTGCCACACCGCCCGCGCCCGTGCCTGCAATTCGGCATGCCGCGCGTCCATCCGCGCCTGCCCGATCGCCGCCTTGACGATAAACACCAAAGCTGCGCGAATATCGCCCACCACATTCGGCGTCCCTGCCTCCTCTCGCGTGGCAATATCACTACTGAAATCATGGCCCGTGGGCGACACGAACCGCACTGTCCCACCACCGGGCTGAGACATGCGCTTTGAACATACCGCCCCCTTGCGCACGATCATCACGCCCGAAGCACCCGGTCCGCCCAGAAACTTATGCGCCGACAGCACAACCGCGTCCTTCTCGGCATCCGTTCCCGCCTGCATATCAATGGCCAAATACGGTGCCCCGCCCGCATAATCCCACACCGCCAGCGCGCCGTAGCGTTTCAGCACCCGCGTCACCGCATCCGCATCGGTCACAATCCCCGTCACATTCGACGCAGCCGAAAACGCGCCAATAACCCGCCGCCCCTGCGCAGCAATCAAAGCCGCCTCCAGCACCGCCATATCTGGCCCGCCGCCCAGAGCCTCGTCAATCTCCACTACCTCGGCCCCACTTTCGCGCCATGGCAAAATGTTGGAATGATGCTCATACGGCCCGATCAACACCAGCGGGTTTTCGCCCCGCGCCACAGCCTCGGGCACGCCCAGCAAATGCACCAAACGGTTCAACCCCGCCGTAGCGCCCGCACCTGCAAACACCGTGGCAAACCCGTCATCCGCGCCGCATTCGCGCGCAATCACACCTCGCGCCTCACGCCGCATCCGCGTCATCATTCCCCCGCAATATGACGCCTCGGTGTGGCTGTTGGCATAGAACGGCAACACCTGTTCCATTACAAAACTTTCTACCTGCCGCAACGCCCGACCAGACGCCACATAATCGGCATAGACCAGCTTTTGAACTCCAAACGGCCCGTCAAATTCGGCCCCTTCCCCAATCACGCCCGCGCGCAACTGCGCAATCACATCGGGGGTGGCAAGGCTGGCGGCAAAATCGTCAAGGGCGGTGGGCATCGGGCATCTCCAAATCAGGGTATTCCCGATCATACCTTTAACCAAACGGGGTAAACTCCACCTTTTACCATTGATTGAACGTATGAAATTGGGTCAAATGACCAAATGAAACCCGAATCCTTAGATCAAATAGACCGCGCCATTCTGCGCGCTCTGCAACGCGACGCCAGTCAATCGCAGCGCGAACTGGCCGAAACCGTGGGCCTGTCGCAAAACGCCTGCTGGCGCCGCCTTAAAATCTTGCAAGAAAGTGGCCTGATCGCGGGCCAAACCCTCCGCCTGAACGCGCCACAACTGGGCCTAGGCCTAACCGTTTTTGTCATGGTCCGCACCCGCCATCACAGCAAGGACTGGCTTGCAGTTTTCCGGCGTGAGGTGATGAACATCCCCCATGTGATCGACTTTTACCGCATCGCGGGCGATTACGATTACATGCTGAAAATCGTGGCCGAGGATATGAACGCCTTTGACCAGATCTACCAACGCCTGACCGCCAAGGTCGAATTGGAAACCGTCACATCCTACATCACGATGGAGGCGATTGCCGATGCCCGCGATCTGCCCGTTTAGCCAATTAACGAAACCAGACATACAGGTTGAACAGCCCGATCAAAACAGGCTGATGCACCAGATAAATCACCAGTGAATGCCGGCCCGGCCATGTCAGCCGCGACAGCAGCGCTGACGGCACCACCTGCGGCAAGGCCCCCCGCGCCAGCATCACCCGCGCAAAAACTACGCCTAGCAAGAACGCCCCGAACCACGGGAACACGGGCTCATAATCCATCGTGGGGGGGAAATCGGGGGCCAAGCCGACCCACAACAGCACAGGCGTATTAAAGGCCACATCGCGGTACACCTGCGGCACCACCAAAAACACCACCGCCACCAACAGCGTCACCGCCCACGGCAGCCGCAAGAATGCCAGCCCCAACAGCGAACACAGCGCGATCGAATGCAAAATCCCAAAGAATATGAACTGCGTCGGCATCACCACCCATGTGGTCAGGGTAATCAGCAAGGCCGCCCCCACAACAATCGCAAGCCGCCGCCAAAATCGTGGCCATGCAATCCTCTGCCCATGCATCAAGACAAGGCTAAACCCTGCCAACAGCAAAAAACTGCCCGCAACGGCCCGAGCAAATACCGCCCAAAACCCCGATACCGGCACATAAGGTGCGATAAATCCGAACATCGCCAGATCAAAGGTGAAATGGTAAATCACCATCCCCAGCACCGCCAAACTGCGCGCAATATCCAGCCACAAAATGCGGGGCAGTGTATATTGTGTCTTTGCCATTGCCCACTTATCCCAACATCGCTGCGGTTTGGTATGGGCATAGACCACCCCGATCAAAAAGCCACCCCAAAATATGTATGGCCATTTTTGGTATACCAAAGCAGCTTGCCATTTTCGCACCGCCGCGCAAAGATGCGGCAACGTATTTTCGGGCATCTGCCCCATAATTCAAGGCAGCCAAATGGCCCAAATCCTACCCTTTGGTAAAACACCCGATGGTCGCAGCGTTGACCAAATCACCTTGCGCGGTGGCGGTCTTTCGGCGCAGGTGCTGACCTATGGCGCTATATTACGCGACCTGCGGCTCGATGGGCACGCCCAACCGCTTGTCCTCGGGTTCGAAACCTTTGCGCCCTACATCGACCACCCCGGTTATTTCGGTGCCACGGTTGGCCCTTGCGCCAACCGGATTGCGGCGGGCCGCTTTACCCTGAACGGTCAGCCCCATCAGCTTGACTGCAACAACGGCCCCAACCATTTGCATGGGGGCAGGGGCGGTATTTCCCACCAAATTTGGACCATTGCGGACCATACCGATCACAGCGTCACCCTAACCCTGACCTCGCTCGATGGTGACACGGGCTATCCCGCCGCCCTGCACATCTCCCTGACAATCAGCCTGCAACAAGACGGCGTGTTGGACCTGCAAATGTCGGCCACCAGTGATGCGCCAACCCTGTGCAACCTTGCCCATCACAGCTATTTCAACCTCGGCGGCGCCGATATTCTGTCGCATCAGTTGCAGATCAACGCTGACCATTATTTGCCAGTCGATGCAGGCCTCATCCCCACAGGCCAAATCGCAGATGTCACTGGCACGCCGTTCGATTTTCGCAGGCCCGTGCCGCTTGCCAATGCCTGCGATGCCGCCGCGATCGACCATAATTTCTGCCTATCGCATAGCCCCGAACCCCTGCGCCTCGTGGCCACGCTTGCGGCTGATGCAATCACCATGCGCATCAACACCGACCAACCCGGCCTGCAAATCTATGATGCCGCGCGGATGAATGTGCCAGTCGCGGGCTTGGGCGGCCAAACCTATGGCCCTTATGCGGGCATCGCAATAGAGCCCCAGCTTTGGCCCGATGCCATCAATCACCCCGACTGGGCACAGCCCGTTCTCAACCCTGATAAAACCTACACTCAACATAGCCAATTCGTCTTTGCAAGGACCGCCCCATGACCCTGAAAACCGCCGTTATCGGCCTTGGCTCTATGGGCTACGGCATTGCCGCTTCGATCCTGCGGGCGGGTCACGCCACCTATGGCTATGACGTAAACCCCGCACAATCCGCCCGTTTCATGGCCGAAGGCGGCGCACAAGGCGCATTGCCTGACATCGCCCCCAGCCTTGATGCCGTTGTCGTAGTGGTCCTTAATGCCGCCCAAACCGAAACCGTGTTGTTCGGGCCGCAAGGCGTGGCCTCCCTTATGCCCAAAGGCGCGGTCGTCATCGCTTGCGCCACCGTCCCCCCCGCCTTTGCCCGTGATATGGCGGCCCGCTGCACAGCCCTTGGCCTGCACTACCTTGATGCTCCCATTTCCGGTGGCTCGGCCAAGGCGGCCAATGGCAAACTCTCGGTCATGGCCTCGGGCACCCCCGCCGCCTTTGCCGCCGCAGCACCCGTGCTCAGGGCCACGTCCGAGACCGTGTTCGAACTCGGCAATAGCGCAGGCGCAGGCTCGGCCATGAAAGCGGTCAACCAACTCCTTGCAGGCGTGCATATCGCCGCGATGGCCGAGGCGATGACCTTTGGCATGACCCAAGGTGTCAGCCCCGATAAATTCCTCGAGGTGATCTCGAAATGCGCCGGCACCTCGTGGATGCTGGAAAACCGCGCGCCGCACATTGTGGCGGGCGATTATACCCCGCATTCTTCGGTCAATATCTGGCCCAAAGATCTTGGGATCGTCCTCGACATCGCCCGCGATGCGAAATTTGCCGCCCCCATCACCGCCGCCGCCATGCAGCAATTTCTTGCCGCCGCAGGGCAGGGGTTGGGCCATGAGGATGACGCCGCCGTCGCCAAAGTCTACGCCCGCAACGCGAGCCTTAAACTGCCAGGTGACGCATGAAAACCGTTCTAGGCTGCATCGCCGATGATTTCACAGGGGCCACCGACCTTGCGGGCCTGCTCGCGCGGTCGGGCGTAAAGGTAAACTTGCGCATCGGCATCCCTGACGCCCCACCAACCGACACCGCCGCGTTCGAAGTGATCGCGCTGAAATCCCGCACCGCCCCAGTCGAGGAGGCGATTGCCCAAGCCCGTGCCGCCCTGAAATGGCTGCAAGCGGCGGGTGCAAAACGGTTTTTCTGGAAATACTGCTCTACTTTCGACAGCACCGCGACAGGCAACATCGGCTCTGTGGCCGAGGCGTTGATGCGCGACCTGAACACCCATCAAACCATCTATTGCCCCGCCTTCCCCGAAAATGGCCGCTCTATTTTCATGGGCAATCTGTTCGTCGGCGAAACCCCGCTGGCGGAATCCCCCATGCGCGACCACCCGCTGACCCCCATGCGCGACAGCAACCTGATGCGCCTGCTGGCCCCGCAAACCACCAAACCCGTGGGCCTTGCCAATCGCTTGACCGTCGCCAAAGGGGCCGATGCCTTGCGCGCCAAACTGTCCGAACTGGCTACACAAGGCGTGGCGCATGTCATCGTTGACGCCGTGGCCAATGATGATCTTTACACCATCGCGAGCGCCTGCCGCGATATGCCCCTGATGACCGGAGGCAGCGCCGTGGCCATGCCGCTGCCTGCGCTTTATGCGGCGAATGGCACGCTGGCCGCCGATGCCCCCCGCGCCACAGCCCCAGACCTTTCCACAGAAACCATCCTGCTGTCGGGCAGTTGTTCCGCCATGACCCGCGCCCAAGTCGCCGCCTACTCCGGCCCAAAACACGGGTTGGACCCGGTTGACCTTGCCGAAAACGGCCCCAAAACCGCGCTTGCATGGCTGGCAACCCAAGACTTGACCCATGCCCCCCTGATCTATGCCACCGCCGAACCCGATGCCGTCCGCGCGACCCAAGCCAAACTTGGCACCGCAGCGGCAGGCGAAATCGTCGAACACGCACTGTCACAACTGGCAATCGCCGCCCGCAACCTTGGTGCCCACCGCTTTGTCGTCGCAGGCGGCGAAACCTCGGGCGCTGTGACCCAGGCGCTTGGTGTGGACCGCCTGACCATCGGCACCGAAATTGCCCCCGGCGTACCGTGGTGCTTTGCCACCAGCGCAGGCCAGACTATCGCGATCACCCTTAAATCGGGCAATTTTGGCGCGGAAACCTTTTTCGCCGATGCCCTAAAGGCGCTGAAATGACAGAAGAGTCCAAACTCCGCGACCTTATCTGCACGCTGGCAAAATCCATGTTCGACCGTGGCCTTACAGGTGGGTCCACGGGCAATATCTCGGCCCGCACCCCTGATGGTGGCCTTTTGGTCAGCCCCACAGGCATCAGCTTTGGCCGCTTGGACCCCGCCCGCCTCAGCCGCTTCGATGCCACGGGCCGCCATATCTCGGGCGACCAACCGACCAAGGAAATGCCCCTGCATTCCGCGTTTTATGGCACGCGCAGTACGACAGGCGCGGTCGTCCACCTGCATTCCTGCCATTCCGTTGCATGGTCAATGATGCCCGATGTGGACCCCGACAATTTTCTGCCGCCCATGACCCCTTATGCGATCATGAAACTGGGCCGCGTCAAACTCCTCCCCTTTTACATGCCCGGCGACCCCGCGATGGGCGATGCCGTGCGCGGCCTTGCGGGCAAACGCAGCGCCGTCATGCTGGCCAACCACGGCCCCGTGGTCGCTGGCAAGGATATCGAGGCCGCCTGCAACGCGATCGAAGAACTGGAGGACACCGCCCGCCTTGCCATGTTGATGCGCGGCTATGATGCCAAGATGCTGACGCCCGATCAGGTCCAAAACCTTGTCACCAAATTTAACGTGGACTGGGACGCGTGATGCAAAAGACAAAATTCTCGGCCAACCTCGGGTTCCTATGGACCGAAAAATCCCTACCCGATGCCATTCGCGCCGCGCACAAGGCAGGCTTTGACGCGGTCGAATGCCATTGGCCCTATGCCACCCCCGCCGCCGATGTCGCATCCGCCTTAGCGGAAACGGGCCTGCACATGTTGGGCCTGAACACCACACGCGGCGACACGACCAAGGGGGAAAACGGCCTGTCTGCACTGCCGAACCGCACCGATGATGCCCGCGCCGCGATTGACCAAGCCATCACCTATGCCCGCGCCACCCGCACGCCCAATATTCACGTCATGGCAGGCTTTGCGGCAGGCGATCACGCCGCGCAAACCTTTGCCGAAAACCTGCGCTATGCCTGCACACAGGCCGCCCCGCACGGCATAACCATCCTGATCGAACCGCTGAACCCTTATGATGCCCCCGGTTATTTTCTGTCCAGCACGGATCAGGCACAGGCAATCATCGCGGAACTCGGCGCACCCAACCTGAAACTGATGTTCGATTGTTACCATGTCCAACTGACGCAAGGCGACCTGACGCACCGCCTGTCCAACCTGTTGCCGATCATCGGGCATATCCAATTCGCATCGGTCCCCGACCGTGGCGCCCCCGATCATGGCGAGGTAAATTACCCCCATATCTTCGCGCATATCCAAAACCTTGGCTACACTGCCCCCCTTGGTGCCGAATACAAACCGCGCGGCGATACCGATGCGACCTTGGGCTGGCTCAAAACCCTTTAACTGACCAAGTCATACTGCATCAACGCGTCATAGCGCGGCCCGTCCGGCGTTAGCGTCGATTGGTACAGCACCATTTCCGTCACCTCCCACGGCCCCGCGCGAAACCCCGCACCGTTTATCACAGCCAGTTCCAGCCGCGCGGCATCCTCGGGGCGCATGGCGGGAAAACGGCCCAGCGTGATATGCGGCACAAAGCGGCGGGCCGGCACGTCCGCGCCCGCTTCGCGCGCCACCCGTTCAACTTTGGCCTGCAAGCGCGCCAAGGGTTCGGATGGCACCACGGCGGCCCAAACCGAATGTGGTTTGGCCTTGCCGAAAATCCCGAACCCCGCCAGCGCCACGTCAAACGGGGCCATGCGCAACGCCATCAGCCCCTCGTGCAACGCCTCCAGCGCGGTGTCATCCATCTCGTCCAAAAAGCCCAAGGTTAGGTGAAACTGCGCGCGGTCCACCTTGCGCGGGATGGGCATCAGGAATTGCTGCACGACCAGCTGGCTTTCCACATCGCTTGGTATATCCAGCGCTACAAAGACCCGCATTCCACCCCTCCCATTTTCCGCCGCCCCTGTTCCTAACAAATCCATCTGCGTGATAAAAGAACCCGTCCCGCACTGGTGCCTTGCCGCCCCACGCCCTAAATACAGGTCATGTCCCAAAAAGGTGCCGTATGAAAAAGATATCCCTGCCCGAACGGCCCCACTGGCGCGACCACGCGCAAGAGGTGGGGTTTACCTTTGCCGATATGCACGGCGAACCCTATTGGGATGAAACCTCGGCCTATGCCTTTTCGCTGCGGCAAGTCGAGGACGATATCGAAGATCCCTCAACCGAACTTCATTCCATGTGCCGCGAGGCGGTAGCCCATATTGTCGCGTCCGAGGAATTGATGGACCGTTTGGCCATTCCCCAAACCCACCGCGACCTTGTGGCGCAAAGCTGGCGCAGGGGTGAACCCGAGATTTATGGCCGTTTTGATTTGGCCTATGATGGGACTGGCCCCGCCAAGCTGCTGGAGTACAACGCCGATACGCCCACATCCCTCTACGAATCCGCATCCTTTCAATGGCAGTGGCTCGAGGATCAGCTATCCGCAGGCATCCTCGCCCCTGACAGCGATCAGTTCAACGGCCTGCACGAAGCACTCGTCGCCCGCTTTGCCGCCCTTTTCGCCCCCGAAACCGACATCCATTTCACCGCCACCGCCGACACCCCCGAAGATTACGCCACGGTCGAGGCAATGGCTTGGGCCGCCCGCGAAGCGGGCCTTGGCGCGCATTACTGCGATCTGGAAAAACTTGCCGTCAGCGACGAAGGCCAGTTCCTTGATGACCAGGACCGCGTCATCGGCACCCTGTTCAAACTCTACCCGTGGGAGGATCTGCTGCGCGACGATTTCGCCGCTCACATCGCCCCCTCGGGCTGTCTGTTCCTTGAACCGGCGTGGAAGGCGGTCTTGTCGAACAAAGGCCTGCTGCCCGTGCTGTGGCAGATGTTCGAAGGCCACCCCAACCTCCTCCCCGCATTCTTTGAATCCGACATCGCAGACGCCATCAACGGCCACGGCCCCGCCGCCCCGCATGTCGCAAACGCCTTTGCCCGCGCCTCGGTGCAGCTGTCCGCTGCCCATGTCCGCAAACCCATCCTGTCGCGTGAAGGGGCGTCGGTCTCCATCTACAAACACGGCAAAATCATCGAATCCTCGACCAACACCACCTATTCCGAACATCCCCGCATCGTCCAATCCTACGCCCCTCTCCCGCAATTCGACGGTTTTCGCCCCGTCATCGGCGCGTGGATCGTGGGCCAAACCTGCGCCGGAATGGGCGTGCGCGAGGACTGTTCCCGCATCACCCAAGACCTGTCGCGCTTTAAACCGCATTTCATTACGCCATAAATCGCGCTAAACAGCCCGAAATCAGACAAAAAGGCCCGCCCCATGATCAAACGCTCCAAAACCGTCGCTATCACGATCCTCGGGGCCGCCGCCTTTACCCTTGCCGGCTGCCAGGAAGAACAGATCGACGCATCCGCCTTTCCCGATCTGCAAAGCTGCACGGCGCAGGCCCAAAACGGCGGCACTTTCACCGCCCAAGATTGCGACGCCGCCTTTGCCGAAGCCAACGCCCTCCACGTTGAATCCGCCCCCCGCTATGAAAGCATCGCGGTCTGCGAAGAACAGCACGGCCAAGGCAATTGCGGGTCCGAGGCGACCGCCACCCAAGGTGGGTCCGGCAGCATCTTTATGCCGCTTATTGCAGGCTACCTGATCGGCAATATGCTGGGTGGGCGGGGCGGAGCCGCTGCCAGCCAACCGCTTTACAAAAACGGAAAAGGGTCGTTCAGCAACGCGGCTGGCACCAGCACGTTTTCCAACAATTCCGGCTCGGCCAAATTGGGCAGCTCGCAATTCGCCCGCCCCGCCACAACAGCAGGCAAACCGCCGATGTCGCGCGCCACGGCCATGTCGCGTGGTGGCTTTGGCACATCGGGCGCAGGCCGCACCGGCAGCTGACCCCTTGAAAAACGGCCCCTTTTTCGCTATATCTTAACCTATAAGCCACAAACTGGCCGCCATTCCGGCAGGCTCGGCATAACAGGCAGCGAAAAAAATCATGTCCAACACGGCCCAACCGCAAACTGAATCCGCCGCGCAATTCGGCGCGCTGTGTTGGCGCGCAGGCAAGGCAGGGGCTGAGGTGTTGTTGATTTCCAGCCGTGAAACTGGCCGCTGGGTCATTCCCAAAGGCTGGCCGATGAAGGGCCGCACCGGCCCCCAAGCCGCCGAAATTGAGGCGTGGGAAGAAGCGGGGGTAAAAGGCCAGATTGCCGATGAAAAACTGGGCCATTTCACCTATACCAAGGTTCTGAAACGGGACACCAAAAAAGAAATCCTACAACCCTGTATTGTTGAGGTGTTTCCCCTTCAGGTGGCAAAGTTTGCACCCGAATTTCCCGAACAGCGCCAGCGGCGGCGCAAGTGGTTCGCGCCCGTGGATGCCGCCCGCAAAGTGGCCGAGGCAGAGCTTAAGGCCATGCTTTCGGCCTTTAACCCCACGCTGCCCCCTTACGACCCGCCAATCGCAAAGCGCAAGAAACGCTAGCATCACGGCCTTGCGTCGCGCCACAAACGCTATAGGTAAAACAACACCGCTGTAGGTCGGGGTTCACCCCGTCTCTGCCGCCCCGACCCCAAATGCCGACCCCAAACGTTTCCAAGGCCCAACATGATCCGCTATTCCCTCAAATGCGCCATCGATCACAGCTTTGACAGCTGGTTCCAATCGGCTGCCGCCTTTGATGCCTTGGCGGCCGCAGGCCATGTGACCTGCCCATCTTGTGGCAGCGCCCAAATCGTCAAAACCCTGATGGCCCCTGCCGTGGCCCCGGCCCGCAAATCCGGCGCATCGGTGCCAGAATTGCCCACGCTCGAAAGCCCCCTAACGACCCCCGCAAACCCCCAAGAACAAGCGCTGGCCAAACTGCGCGCCGAGGTCGAGGCGAATTCCGATTATGTCGGCAAATCCTTTGTGGCCGAGGCCCGCAAAATGCACGAAGGCACAGCCCCACCCCGCGCCATCCACGGCGAGGCGCGGCTGGACGAAGCGAAAAAGCTGGTCGAAGACGGTGTGCCCGTCATGCCCTTGCCTTTCCTGCCGCCCCGCAAGCTGAATTAAAGTGTGCGCAACTTCGCGTTTCACAAAATCCCTGCATGAAGCAGGCACAGCACTGCGTAGGTCGGGTTTTACCCCGACTCTGGCCCAACCACATCTTCAGAACTCAAGCTGCGTTCCGTCACCCAGCACGATCCCATGCATTGCAATGTCCCACGGCATCGGAAAGATCGTTTCAATGGCGGCAAAGCTGTGCCCCACCCCGATCCGCCGCGCATTCGGCAGCAGCGCCAGCGTCCGGTCATAATACCCGCCGCCATTGCCCAGCCGGAACCCGCGTGTGTCGCCGCCGACCAGCGGTACAATCACGATATCGGGCGTCAGCACCTCGGGCACGGCGGGCACCGGAATATCCCAAAACCCGCGCGTCATTTTATGGCTTGGCGTCCAGCGGTAAAAGCTGACGGGATGTTGTTTTTCTGTGACCACAGGCAGGCCGACAGTGGCCCCCCGCGCCACACACTCCTCCATCCACCGCCGCAGATTGACCTCGCCCTTGATTGGCCAATAGCCCCCAATGGTTTTGCCCGAAATATCGCCCAAACAGGCCGTCAATTGCGCGCTGATGGTCTCTATCGCCTCGGCACGCTGGGCCGTGGTCAGGGCCGCCCGCAGCCCATAAAGCCGCGCGCGTTGGGCCTTGCGAAACACCTTCACATCGGCCCAGGTTTGCGGGTCAATCGCATGCCCCGCCACGATCAGATGCCCCATACACGGCGGATCGCCCGCGGTGTCGATGCCAGTCATTCCGCGCCCCCTTCTGCTGTGTGTACGCATTAATATTTGGTAAACAAAAAGCATAAAATCGTTTTGTATCAAATAGTTACAAATATGTCCGCGCGCGAACATTCAGGCCGTCTTCACGCTTGCAGTCACATAATTCACCGATAAATCGCGATCAGACAAGAACCAATTCCAGCTGATTGGATTGAAAACCATGCCCTTTTTATCAACCGGTTTCAGACCCGCCTTTTCAATCATCGAAAACAGTTCATCGGGGGTGATAAATTTTGCCCAATCATGTGTCCCTTTCGGAAGCCACCGCATCACCCATTCCGCCCCGATAATCCCCATCAAAAAGCTTTTCGGATTGCGATTCAACGTCGAACAAATCATCAATCCCCCCGGTTTCAAAAGCCCCTGACAGGCGGTCAAAAATTCCTGCGGATCGGCCACATGTTCGACCACTTCCATATTCAAAACCACATCAAAAACCTCGCCATCCCGCGCCAGATCTTCGGCCGCGCAATGCCTGTAATCAATCTCCAGCCCCATCTGTTCGGCATGAAGTTTTGCCACCGGAATATTCCGAGCCGCCGCATCCGCCCCCAAAACGTCTGCCCCAAGCCGCGTCATCGGCTCCGAAAGCAACCCCCCCCCGCAGCCAATATCCAGCAGCCGTAGCCCTTTGAACGGCAAGGGCGCGGTTAAATCGCGGTCAAATTCGGCGGCAATTTGAGTCGTGATATAATCCAGACGGGTGGGGTTGAGCATATGAAGCGGCTTGAATTTTCCCGCAGGGTCCCACCATTCCGCCGCCATCGCCTCGAATTTTGCAACCTCAGCGGGGTCAATCGTGTTCAAAGTCATCTCTCACTCCTTGCAGTTTCTTGCCGGGACGGGCAGGCTTGGGTGACTATATAGGGCAATCATGGACCATAGATCAGGCCAAAAGAGCGCAGCTCAGTATTTATACCCCCCGGTGGACCCATATCATCAGAAAATGATGGATGTGGGCGGCGGGCATCAGATTTATGTCGAGCAATGCGGCCGCCCCGATGGGGTGCCTGTTTTGGTGGTTCACGGCGGGCCGGGGGGTGGGTGCAGCCCCGCGATGCGGCGTTATTTTGACCCCGCGGTTTATCGGATCATTTTGTTCGACCAAAGAGGCTGCGGGCGATCAAAGCCCCATGCCAGCGTTGAAGAAAACACGACCTGGCATTTGGTCGCCGATATGGAGGCGATCCGAGCCGATTTGAAACTGGGTAAGGTCATCCTTTTTGGCGGCAGCTGGGGGGCGACCTTGGCCCTGATTTACGCGATTACCCACCCCGAAAACACGGCCCATTTGGTCTTGAGGGGCGTTTTTACGATGACCCGAGCCGAGCTGGATTGGTTTTACGGGGGTGGGGCGGGGCGGTTCTTTCCTGATCTTTGGGATCGGGTCGTTTCGGCCCTGCCAGAGGCCGAGCGGGGGGATATTATTGGGGCCTATCACCGCCGGTTATTTTCGGGGAATCTGGCCGAGGAAATGCGGTTCGCGCGGCTTTGGGCCAACTGGGAAAACGCCCTTGCGACCATCGATTCCAGCCTTATCGGGGGGGAGGGGCCATCCGATTATGCCCGCGCGTTTTCGCGGCTGGAAAACCATTATTTTGTCAATCTGGGGTTTTTAGAGGAGGACCGCTGGATCTTGAAAAACCGCCACCGGATTGAGGGGATCGGGGCCGATATTGTTCAGGGGCGGTTTGATATGGTTTGCCCCCCTGTGGCGGCCTTTGAACTGGCCCAAGGTTGGAAAAAAGCGAGGCTGAATATGGTTCCGATGGCGGGGCATGCCTTGTCTGAGCCAGGGATTTCGGCGGCTTTGGTTGAAGTGATGGACAGGTTGCGACCATAGAAATGACCGCGCGCGGACATTTTTATAAGCTATTGATATTGAATGATATTGTGTTTTTTATTAACCAAATTTTAATGCGAACACACGGGACTTTTGTTGTGTAACCCAATAGTGTTGATTGTCACTGAGAACTGACCCGGCATTGTCACCGCGATTTGACCCACCCATTAGTTATGTTCTCTATGTCATGATGGCGTCAATGCTGTTGCCTCCTTTCGCTTTTTCTTCGCTGTTTCGGAGCTGGCCTTGAAGCGGTAGCTGTCATTGCCAGTCTCGAGGATGTGGCAGCGATGGGTAAGACGATCGAGCAGTGCGGTGGTCATCTTGGCATCGCCGAACACGCTGGCCCATTCGCTGAAGCTCAGGTTGGTGGTGATGATGACGCTGGTGCGTTCATACAGCTTGCTCAGAAGGTGGAAGAGCAATGCACCGCCAGAGGCACTGAACGGCAGGTATCC
>NZ_ATVN01000003.1 GCF_000420745.1 Pseudorhodobacter ferrugineus DSM 5888 | reverse complement strand
TGTTTTATTATCTGGGGTCTGCGCAGCCAGCCCGGTCATAATACGAGCGAAAACGCCCATATTGCTCCAGCGCTTCCAGCGATTGTACAACGTCTTGGAAGGGCCATAGTCAGCAGGTGCATCACACCAGCGTAAGCTATTGCGGTTAATGAAGATAATACCGCTCAAAACACGTTTATCGTCGACACGTGGCTTACCTCGGCTCCTTGGAAAGTAGGGCCGCAGTCGCAACATCTGTTCGTCAGTTAGCCAGTAAAGATTACTCATCATACCCCCAAATCATTGGGGTCCGTGAATCATAACCGCAAATCAGCAGCAAGGCATTTTATGGGTCCTGAGCCTAGTCGCAAAGTTCGAATGAGATGTGACGCAATTGGGGCCAAATTTGGCGTTGCTGCAATTGCGCAAAGGGCAGACATTTCGATGCGGCCCGTCCACGCAATCAATCGCCCATACAGGCTCGGCCGGCGTTAAGATCAGGTTAACAAAAATGTTATTATGTATATTTTACAATATTTTACAACTTTGACCGCACGCGGACACAGCGGGTTTGACCCGCATCCTCTGGCAGGCTAATATTACCTTTCGCGGGGTTCGTCTCCGACCCCTAACAGGACAGTTTATGACCCACACCCGCACCCGAATTCAGGTCAAAAACTCTGAAACCATCCTCGACGCAGCCCTTGACGTCTTTTCTTCGCACGGCTTTCGCGGCGCGACTCTCGATCAGATTGCCGAAGTGGCGGGCCTCTCGAAACCTAATCTCCTCTATTATTTCCCGTCAAAAGAAGCGATCCACCTCGCCCTGTTGAACCAGCTTTTGGTCACTTGGCTGGACCCCTTGCGCGCGATGAACCCAAGCGGCGATCCTGTGACCGAAATCATGACTTACTTGCGCAAAAAGCTGGAAACCAGCCGCGATTTTCCGCGTGAAAGTCGTCTGTTTGCCAATGAAATCCTGCAAGGTGCGCCCCACCTGCGCGCAGCCATCGAAGGCGATTTGAAAACGCTGGTCGATGAAAAAACCGTTGTTTTGAAGGCGTGGATGGATCAGGGCAAGATTGCCCCCCTGCCCCCCGTCCACCTGATTTTCTCGATCTGGGCGCTGACCCAACATTACGCCGATTTTGACGTGCAGGTCCGCGCCGTGCTTGGCCCCGACCACGACCCCTTTGCCGAGGCAGAGGCGTTTTTGGAAATCCTGTTCACGCGGCTTTTGACCGTTTGAAATTGAGATAAACCCTTGGCATTTTGCCCAAGAAATCCCTGCGCAAATTTGGTAACGTAGCCCAAGGCGGGGGCCTCACCGGAAACGGATAACGCAGATGGACTTTCCAGTGTCACCACGTGTCGCGGTACCCACACCGACGGCTGTTGAAATTCAAAAACCCGTGGCGTCAACGGCAGAACAAACCGTTTTGCCCGCACCCCTCAGCGTGGATGAGGCGCGCGTCGCCGCCCGCACCGCGTTTGAACCGCGCGAAAGAACCGCGATCATCCGCGCACTCTTGGCCAACCCACCAGCATCGGCAGCAGCGCTCAGCCTTGCCACCCAAATCGCGGCACAGGCCCAGCAGGCAATGGCGGGCTATACCTCGGCGCTCGCCAGTATCGACCCACCACCAGATTAAACTCGCCTGACCGAATTATTCCGCCGCCGTCACACTGGGGTTGTTCGGATGCGTGGTCCAGTTGGCAAAATCCGCCACTTTCTTGCCCGTACGCTCATCCACTGCGCCTTTGGGCAGTTCCACCATCGTGATGCAATCTTCGACAGGGCAAACATTGACGCACAGATTACAGGCGACACATTCGTCGTCCATCACCTCGAACACACGGTCCTCAGACATCGAAATCGCCTGATGGCTGGTATCCTCGCAGGCAGCAAAACAGCGCCCGCACCCAATGCAGGCATCTTGGTCGATCCGCGCTTTGGTCACATAATTCAGGTTCAAAAACTGCCAATCCGTCACATTCGGCACCGCGCGGCCCACCAGATCAGCGGTCGATGTCATGCCCTTTTCGTCCATATATTGCGACAGGCCGGAAATCATTTCCTCCACAATTTTGAACCCATATGTCATCGCCGCCGTACAAACCTGCACGTTCCCCGCCCCCAGCGCCATAAACTCCGCCGCATCGCGCCATGTGGTCACGCCGCCGATCCCTGAAATCGGCAGGCCCCGCGTCGCCTCAGACCGCGCAATCTCGGCCACCATGTTCAGCGCAATCGGTTTTACCGCAGGCCCGCAATAGCCCCCATGCGTGCCTTTGCCGTCAATCATCGGCTCAGGGCTGAAACTGTCCAAATTCACCGACGTGATCGAATTGATCGTATTTATCAAAGATACCGCATCCGCCCCACCGCGTTTTGCTGCCTCGGCAGGTTTGCGGATATCCGAAATATTCGGCGTCAGTTTCACGATACATGGCATGCGGGAATGCTGTTTCACCCAGCGCGTCACCATTTCAATATATTCCGGTACCTGCCCCACGGCGCTGCCCATTCCGCGTTCAGCCATCCCGTGCGGGCAGCCAAAGTTCAGCTCGACACCATCGGCCTCGGTATCCTCGATCCGCTTCAGGATGTCCTTCCAAGACTCCTCGTCACAGGGCACCATCAGCGAGATAATCATCGCGCGGTCTTTCCAGTCGCGCTTGACCGATTTGATCTCACGCAGGTTCACCTCCAGCGGGCGATCGGTGATCAGCTCGATATTGTTCAGCCCCAGCAAACGCCGGTCCGCCCCCCAAATCGCGCCATAGCGCGGGCCGTTCACATTCACCACCGGCGGCCCTTCGGACCCGAGCGTTTTCCAAACCACCCCGCCCCAGCCAGCCTCAAAAGCGCGGCGCACATTATATTCCTTATCCGTCGGCGGCGCGCTGGCCAGCCAGAACGGGTTGGGGGATTTGATACCGATGAAATTCGTTGTCAGATCTGCCATGTGAATATCTCCGTAGGGTGGGTGCTAACCCACCGCCCCCATCAAATTTGCATGAATAGCCTCGGCCGCATCGCGCCCTTCGGCCACTGCCGTAACTGTCAAATCCTCACCGCCCATCGCACAATCGCCCCCCGTCCAAACCCGCGCCAGCGGCGTGGCGTCCAGCTTTGCGCCGCTCAAACCATCCGGTGCAACCAAAGTCTGCCCGATCGCCTTGAACACCTGATCGGCCTTAAGCGTGAAGATATCAGCCAGCAGTTTCAAACCCTCTGGCCCATCCTCAGTATAGGCAAATTCAACAGCGCTGACCGCGCCGCCCGCACCGATCACCTCAACCGGCGCCGCATTGCAAATAATTCGCACGCCGACCTGCTGCGCGTGGGTTTGCTCATGCGCGCTGGCACTCATCTTTTCCTGTCCGCGCCGATAAACGATGGTCACGTTCTGCGCACCCAGCAACCGCGATTGCACTGCCGCATCCACCGCCGTCATCCCACCACCAATCACCACCACATCGCGGCCAATGCCCAGCTTGGACTTGTCCGGTTGCTGACGTAATTCCTCAATGAAATCGACAGCATCGCGCACATTGCTCAAATCTTCACCCGCCGCGCGCAAGGCATTCACACCGCCCAAACCGATACCCAAAAACACCGCATCATAGTCGGCACGCAAGGCATCAAGCGTCACATCGCGGCCCAGCTCCACACCCGTTTGCACCGTGATCCCGCCGATTTGCAGCAACCACTCCACTTCCCTTTGCGCGAAACCATGCGGCGCCTTATAGCTCGCAATCCCGTATTCGTTCAGCCCGCCCGGTTTGGCGCGGCGGTCCATCACCACCACATCATGCCCGTGCATCGCCAAACGGTGCGCACAGGCCAACCCCGCAGGCCCCGCCCCAACAACCGCCACGCGTTTGCCCGTTGCGGGCGCGCGGGTGAAAGGATGTACTCCCTTGTCCATCACGCGGTCGGTCGCAAAGCGTTGCAGCCGCCCAATCTCCACCGGCTTGCCTTCGGCCGCCTCACGCACGCAGGCCTCTTCGCACAGCTCCTCGGTTGGGCACACCCGCGCGCACATGCCGCCCAGAATGTTCTGATCCCAAATGGTTTTCGCCGCAGCCTCGGGCGTACCCGTGGCGATCTGGCGAATGAACAGCGGAATATCGATGCTGGTTGGACAGGCCGTAATGCACGGCGCATCATGGCAAAAATAGCACCGATCCGCCGCCACATGCGCCTCATGCCCGTCCAGAACCGGCTCTAGGTCGTCAAAATTATGGGCATAGGCCTCAGGCACAAGGCGACCCGAAACAATTCCGGGCGTCAGCGGGGTATTGGACAAGGGGTAATCCTCCGGCTGTGTATGGTTTTCAGAAGGCTGCCACAGGTCAATTATTTTATCAAATGGTAAATTTTGAACCACGCAATTTTTCCCCAAACCCTGCCCCCGGCACGCTGCCCCGCACATCCCTTGTGCAACTCGTGCTTTTCACCAAAGCTTCCCTAGCGTATAACCCCTTCACATTAGTCGGGGGCAGGCACAGGATACCTGCCGAAAACACCCCAATATACGCCAATCGAGGACGGTAATGAGCAAACAATCAACAGACGCCGACGTCGCCTTTATCAAAGCGCTGGCCGAAATTCTGAACACCAATGACCTGACCGAACTGTCGGTCAAACGCGACTATGCCGAGGATGACAGCCTTGATGTCCGTGTCGTAAAACAAGCGAATGTTGTCACCATGACACAGGCCGCCCCCGTTCAAATGATGGCCCCAACCGCAGCCCCCGCCGCGGCCGCCCTCGTGAACGAAGATCCGGCTCAGCACCCGGGGGCGTTGACCTCACCCATGGTTGGCACCGCCTATATGGCGGCTGAACCGGGCGCAAAACCATTTGTTGTCATTGGTGACAAGGTGGCCGAAGGCGATACCGTGATGATCATCGAAGCGATGAAAACCATGAACCACATCCCTGCCACCCGCGCGGGCACCATCAAGCGCATCTTGTTCGAGGATGGAAGTGCCGTCGAATACGGCGCGCCTTTGATGATCATCGAATAAGGGGCAGGTAATGTTTACAAAGATCCTAATCGCAAATCGGGGCGAAATTGCCCTGCGCGTCATTCGCGCTTGCCGTGAAATGGGGATCGCCTCGGTCGCGGTGCATTCCACCGCCGATAGCGACGCAATGCATGTACGCATGGCGGACGAGTCGATTTGCATCGGCCCTGCATCGTCCACCGACAGCTATCTGAACAAGGCGGCGATCATTTCGGCCTGCGAAATCACCGGCGCCCAAGCGGTCCACCCCGGCTACGGTTTTCTGTCGGAAAATGAGGCCTTTGCCCAAGCGCTTGAGGATCACGACATCACGTTCATCGGCCCCTCGGCGGAACATATCCGCATTATGGGCGATAAAATCACCGCCAAGGAAACTGCCAAAGCCCTTGGTATTCCGGTTGTTCCGGGGTCTGAAGGCGGCGTGGCCACCTATGAAGACGCTATCATTGCCGCGGAAAGCATCGGCTTTCCGGTCATCATCAAGGCGACAGCAGGCGGCGGCGGGCGCGGCATGAAGGTCGCCAAGAACGCCAAAGATCTTGAAGTGGCGTTTCGCACCGCACGGTCCGAATCCAAGGCCGCGTTTGGAAATGACGAAGTGTATATTGAAAAGTACCTGCAAAAGCCCCGCCACATCGAAATTCAGGTGTTCGGCGATGGCAAAGGCAATGCGGTGCATTTGGGCGAACGCGATTGCTCGCTTCAGCGCCGCCACCAAAAAGTGTTTGAAGAGGCCCCCGGCCCCGCCATCACCCCCGAACTGCGGGCGAAAATCGGCAAAATCTGCGCCGAGGCTGTGGCCAAGATCAACTATATCGGCGCAGGCACGGTCGAATTCCTCTATGAAGACGGCGAATTTTTCTTCATCGAAATGAACACCCGCCTTCAGGTCGAACACCCCGTAACCGAAGCGATTTTCGGTGTCGATCTGGTACGCGAACAAATCCGTGTCGCGGCAGGCCTTGGCATGTCCTTTACTCAAGACGAGCTGGAAATCAACGGCCACGCCATCGAGGTCCGGATCAACGCGGAAAAACTGCCCAACTTTTCGCCTTGCCCCGGCAAGGTGCGTACGTTCCACGCGCCTGGCGGTTTGGGTGTGCGGATGGACAGCGCCCTTTATGGCGGCTATTCGATCCCCCCCTATTATGACAGCTTGATCGGCAAGCTGATTGTGCATGGCCGCGACCGCCCCGAGGCATTGGCCCGTTTGCACCGCGCTTTGGGTGAATTGATCATCGACGGGATTGATACGACCGTGCCGCTCTTCCACGCGCTGCTTGCCGAACCCGATGTGCAAAACGGCGACTATAACATCCATTGGCTTGAAAAATGGCTGGATGCGAAGTTTGGCAAAAACTAACCTTTCGGGGGGCAGCGTTGCCCCCCTGTTTTCATGCCTGATCAGATAACCCCCGAACTGCTTCTTTCGGCCTATGCCTCTGGCGTCTTTCCCATGGCGGAAAGTGCCGGTTCCAAGGGCATGCATTGGGTCGACCCGCAACATCGCGGCATCTTTGACTTAGACAAATTCCACATTTCCCGCAGTCTTTCGCAGCGAATTTCGCAGTGGAATTATACAATTCGAACAAATAGCGATTTTGCCGCCACCGTCACGGCCTGCGCCAACCGCCCCGAAACTTGGATCAATGCTGAAATTTTTGACCTTTACCAAGCGCTGCACAACATGGGCTACGCCCATAGCCTAGAGGTCTGGGAAGAGGGCGAAATGGTCGGTGGCGTTTACGGCGTGACGCTTGGCGCGGCGTTTTTTGGCGAAAGCATGTTTTCGCGCCGGACCGATGCATCCAAAGTGGCGCTGGCTTGGTTAGTGCACCGTCTGCGCGCGGGCGGCTTTACCCTGTTTGACACGCAGTTCATCACGCCACACCTCGCCTCACTGGGCGCTGTGGAAATCCCGCGCAATGCCTACCACAAACGGCTAAACACGGCGCTTTCCACGCCCGCCAGCTTTGATCCGCGGAACTACGCGCCAACGCCTTATTTGGTCAGACAGCGCAAAACCCACACGTCATAGCGCGAATGGTCCATCGCCGACAGCGCGGGGCTGCTCGCAATCATCCAGCCGGTAAAGGCGGGTTTATCCATCAACTTGTCCAGAATGGTCAGATGGGCATAGGCCTCGGTCGGGGCGTCCCCTTCGGGATAGCGGCATTCATCCAACTGGATCGTCAGCCGCCCGTTCTGCGCCGATTGCCCGCGTGACAGCTCCAGATCACCCGTAGCGCCCGATACTTTATCAAGCCACCGCACCACCGCGCCTTGGGCGCTGACAGCCGGTTCGGCCTGCAACGGTGTCGCGCATAGCAACGACAGGAAAAGCACTAAGCTGCGGGTCATGATCACATTCCAGACGTCCCGATCACTCGGGCTGCCATGCCTCGTAATCCGTGCGCGCAACGGGCGCAGGGCGGCGGATGGACCCCGTCGGCGCATAGGCGGCATCGGTGCCTGTCAGGTTTTCCTGATGCGGTTTTTGCCATGTTTTATGCACCAAAGGCTTGTCGCTTGGTGTTTCATCCCATGTGAAATGCAGCCAGCCATGCCAATCTGCATCAACCCGCGTCGCCTCAATCTCTCCGTTGTAAATCACCCAGCGGCGTTTGGCATCGGCGGTTTTGTAATAGATGTTACCTTGCGCATCCTCACCCACCTTGATGCCTTTGCGCCACGTGAAAATCTGGGTGCTGATCGTTTGGCTGTTCCACCACGTCAACAAGCGCTTAAGGAAATACATCACAGGGCTCCAGTTCTCAATTCGCGAAAGGGGGTCTTACGCGGGCTGGTATGGCGTAAATGGCGTCAAACGTCCAGCCCGATCCAGCGCAGCCAAGGGGCAAAAACAAAGGGCGGGCCAATGCGGCCCGCCCCTGTGCATCAACCCGCTGTTGCAGGCTCTTTCTTCTTGCGATCGGTATGAACCAGCAACGGCTTGGCCCCCGAATTCACCGCCTCTTCGTTCACCACAACCTCTTGCACGTCATCAAGGCCAGGCAGTTCAAACATGGTATCCAGCAGGATGTCTTCCATGATCGACCGCAAGCCCCGCGCGCCGGTCTTCCGCTTGATCGCGCGTTTCGCAATCGCGGTCAGCGCATCGGTGGTAAAGGTCAGCGTTGTACCCTCAATATCAAACAAGCGCTGATACTGTTTAACCAAAGCGTTTTTCGGTGCGGTCAAAATCGTGATCAGCGCAGCCTCATCCAAGTCCGTCAGCGTGGCCAAAACCGGCAAACGCCCGACAAATTCAGGGATAAGCCCGAATTTCAGCAAGTCTTCCGGCTCCAATTCCTGGAACATCTCGCCCACGCCGCGCGCATCGGGGTCTTTGACCTCGGCGCCAAAGCCGATGCCCGAACCCTTGTTGCGCTGCGCAATGATCTTTTCCAGCCCTGCAAAAGCACCGCCACAGATGAACAAAATGTTCGTCGTGTCCACTTGCAGGAATTCCTGCTGCGGATGCTTGCGCCCCCCTTGCGGCGGAACGGATGCAACCGTGCCTTCCATAATCTTCAACAGCGCTTGCTGCACGCCTTCGCCCGAAACATCGCGGGTTATCGACGGATTGTCCGACTTGCGCGTAATTTTATCGACTTCGTCTATGTAAACAATGCCGCGCTGCGCCCGTTCCACATTGTATTCAGACGCTTGCAGCAGTTTCAGGATGATGTTTTCCACATCCTCGCCCACGTAACCTGCTTCGGTCAGCGTGGTTGCATCTGCCATTGTGAACGGCACGTCCAAAATCCGCGCCAGCGTTTGCGCCAGCAAAGTCTTGCCGCAGCCCGTAGGCCCAATCAGCAAAATGTTGGATTTCGCCAGTTCGATATCCGATTTCGACGAATGGTTCAGGCGCTTGTAATGGTTATGCACCGCCACCGCCAACACCCGCTTTGCATGCTCTTGCCCGATGACATAATCATCCAGCACCTTGGCAATATCGCGCGGCGTTGGCACGCCTTCTGTCGATTTAAGTCCGCTGGATTTGGTTTCCTCGCGGATAATGTCCATGCACAGCTCGACGCATTCATCGCAGATAAACACAGTCGGCCCCGCGATAAGCTTGCGTACCTCATGCTGGCTCTTGCCGCAGAACGAACAATAGAGGGTGTTTTTGCTGTCGCTGCCCGAATTTGTCGCCATTATGATCCTCTGCCCCGCATAGCCTAAATTGCTTAACTTAAAAGCTGGTGGCCCAAGTCTAGGCCAAGCCCCCAACCTTCACAATGTCAAATCGCCCCCCAACACAACCTCGTCAGGGGGCGGTTCTTTTACTTCGCTTCCGGCTCTGCCTTGCCACGGTTTTCCAAAATCTCGTCGATCAGGCCCCAGGCCTTGGCATCTTCGGCCGACATAAAGTTGTCACGCTCCAGCGCCGCCTCGACGGTTTCATAGTCATTTCCGGTGTGGCGCACGTAAATCTCGTTCAAACGGCGCTTCAACTTTTCCGTTTCGCGCGCATGAATCATAATGTCCGTCGCCTGCCCCTGATACCCGCCCGAAGGCTGGTGCACCATGACGCGAGAGTTCGGCAAACTAAACCGCATACCCTTTTCGCCCGCCGTCAACAGCAAGCTGCCCATCGACGCCGCCTGACCGATTACCAAGGTCGAAACCTTGGGTTTGATGTATTGCATCGTGTCATAAATCGACAAGCCGCTGGTCACAACGCCGCCCGGGCTGTTGATATACATCGAAATTTCCTTGGACGGATTCTCCGCCTCAAGAAACAAAAGCTGCGCGCAGATCAGGCTCGACATGCCGTCATGCACAGGGCCGGACATGAAAATAATCCGTTCCTTCAACATCCGGCTAAAGATGTCATAGGCGCGTTCGCCGCGACTTGTTTGTTCCACAACCATGGGAACAAGGGTGTTCATATAGTGGTCAATCGGATCTTGCATCTGCGCCTGCCTGTTTATCTAAAGTAACGTAATCACCAAAGGATTGCCTAAGTCTTAGTTGTGCGTGCCGCCCCCCGCAAGGGCCGCAGGCAAATCAAACGCCAATCCGCCCAAACGTCTTGCCGCTTGGGCTCACTCTTTTCTGCCTCTGTCTTGGCAAATCAGGGTTAGGAAACCCTTAAGACCTGTCCAACCAGGTATGAAATAGCCCGCAAATCCGCCGTTTAAACCCCCATCCCAACAACGCTGCCCCGAAAACGCTTGGTCATACCCCCAGATTGCCCCTAAAATACCCCCAAAACCTAGCAACCGAAAGGCCATGCCCCACCGTGAAACGCTTCATTTCGCTGTGCTTTGCCCTATGCGTCATCGCCCTGCCCGCTTGGGCCGCCTGCACCAAACCCGCAGGGACTGACCAGCGCATCGCCCAAACCATGACCCAAATCAACGGCTACCGCCAGTCCGCAGGCCTGCCCGCATTGGCGCCGAACCCAAAACTGGCGCAGGCCGCCACAGCCCATGCCTGCGATATGGCGCAAATGCGTAAACTCTCGCACAAGGGCAGCAACGGCTCGACCCTGCCCCAAAGGGTCAAGGCCCAAGGCTACCGCTTTCGCGTTATCAATGAAAATGTGGGTGACATCACCCCCAACGCGGCGATCGGCCCCATGTGGTTTGCCTCGCCCGGCCACAAGGCTAATATACTGGACCGTGGCATCACCGACCTTGGCCTCGGCCTCGCCTTGGGGGCAGGGAACCGTCACTATTGGGTGATGGTCGGCGGGCGGTCGAAATAGCGATAAGCGGCAATCGCGCGCGCAGGGCACGCCCTAACAGGCAATGACCAAATCCGCCCGCAACCCGCCCAAATCCTCGCTGCGCGACAACAGCAATTTGCCGCCATGATTGCGCGCAATATCTTGGGTAATCGCAAGTCCAAGGCCCACACCGCCGCCTTTGTTGGGGTTGCGCGCCGCATCCAGCCGCGCAAAAGGCTGCATCGCCTCATCGCGCAGGTTTTCGGCAATCCCCGACCCGTTATCTTCGACGCTGATGCGCAAAGACCGCCCCGTCAATGCGTACCCAACCCGCACAATGCTTCCAAACCGCACAGCGTTGCTGATCAGGTTTTCAACCGCCCGCGTCACCGATACAGGCCGCAACATCACCTCACCCGCCCCCAGTGTGGCCCCCAACGTCACAGGCAGTCCCGCGCGCACCGCATTGCCCACAACGCGGTTTATCAATTCCTGCGGGTTGGTCAGCTCTGCCTCTTCAACAGCATCCCCACGCGCAAAAGACAAAAACCCGTCGATCAGCCGCTCCATATCCGCAACATCGCCCAGCAGCGCCTCGGTCTCTTCATCCTCGGGCAACAGTGACAGGCCCAACCGCAACCGCGTCAGGGGCGTGCGCAAATCATGGCTGATCCCCGACAACATCATCGTGCGTTGTTCAATCTGCCGCTCAATCCGGCCGCGCATGTCCAAAAACGCCTTACCCGCCGCCCGCACTTCCAGCGCTCCGCGTGGGCGATAGCGAATAGGCTGACCCTTGCCAAAGGCCGCCGCCGCATCGGCGAGCTTGGTAATCGGCCGCAACTGGTTGCGTAAAAAGCCGTAGGCGATAAGCGTCATCAAAACCGAGGTCAAAATCATCAAGACCAGCAACTGATGCGGGTTTGATGCTGACACCCGCCCCCGATCGACCACCAGCCATAACGGCCCTTGCGCGGTGTCGATCAACATCTCAACCCGCTGCGGATTGCTCAACAGCTCAATTTGACGCACTTCTGGCAGCGTCTCGCGCAAGGTCGCAATCACCTCTTTGCCGGCAAGGTCAAACGCGCTGCGCACATCTTCGCCCTCGGTCTTGTCGCTGGGAAAGGTGGTTTCAAATCCCATCGCAGGCGCAATCTCCGCCAGCCGCGCGCGTGCCTCGGCCACGCTCGGCGCATTGTCCATCTGCAAGGTCAAATAACTTATCTCAATCGCCACGCTGGTTGTCATCTGCCGCGTCACGCGTTCAAAATGCCGCTGGATAAAGGCGATCGACACCACAAGCTGGATCGTCACCACTGGCACGATCAAAATAAGCGCCGCCCGCCCGTAAAGGCTGCGCGGCATAAGGTATTTTAACTTGCTCAACATGATTGCAGACTAGCGTTGCTGCATTGATTACAAAAGCCCCAGATTGATTTGCCCGCAACACCCCGCCCAAAGCCCGCCAATGACCCGCCCCACCAATGCAAAGGACCCACCATGCCCCCCCCCCCCGGCCTTTGCGCCCGCCTGTCCCCCGGCATCCGCCGCGTCCTCGCGCCAAATCCCTCGCCAATGACCCTTCACGGCACGAACAGCTATCTGATCGGTACAGGCGATGTGGCCCTGATCGACCCGGGCCCCAACCTTTCCGCCCACGGCGATGCCCTTCTGGCGGCGCTCGATAAAGGCGAACGGATCAGCCATATCCTTGTGACTCACAGCCATATTGATCACTCACCCCTCGCCGCCCCGATGGCGCAGGCCTTGGGCGTGCAGGTCTATGCTTACGGTCCCACCTCCGCAGGCCGCAGCCCGCAAATGCAGGCGCTGGCTGACACCGGGCTGATCGCAGGCGGCGAAGGGATTGACGCAGATTTCACCCCTGACGTTTGGCTCGCAGATGGCGAAACCCTTGCCCATGGCGATTGGTCGCTAACAGCCATCCACACACCGGGCCACCTCAGCAATCATCTGTGCTTTGCCCTTCAAGAGGCGGGCGGCGATGTGCTCTTGTCCGGCGACCATGTGATGGGCTGGGCCTCGTCGCTGGTGTCGCCACCCGATGGCGATATGGGCGCCTACATGGCCTCCACCCGCAAACTCGCGGCAAGCGATTGGTCCATCATCCACTCCGGCCACGGCGCGCCGATAACCGACCCCGCCACCCGCCTCGCCTTTCTCATCCAGCACCGCGAGGCGCGCGAAGCCGCAATTCTGCGCGAACTCGCCCACGGCCCCACCACAATCGCGGCCCTGACCACAACGCTTTACACCGACACGCCCCCCGCCTTGCACCCCGCCGCGGCCCGCAACGTTTTGGCCCATCTCCTTGATCTCGCAGCCCAAAACCGCGTCACCGCCCACCCCGGCCTCGGCCCCGCAGCGACCTATACCCTGCGCTGAACCACTCCCCTTGCACACGCCCGCCCCCGCCCCTATATTCAATTTGTTCGGGCTTGCTCGGACTATGGCGATAAACGCACCTGTAATACACGGCTCGGACCCGGGGGCGGTACCCGGCGACTCCACCATTCCACCCGCTCATTTCGGGGGTAAGGGGTCGAAATAGGATCGACGAACGTCTAAAGAGGCCAGCTTTTGCTCGGTGAGGTACCACCGTTATCGGTCCGAAACGTACAGTTGCAAATGACAACCGTGCTCCGATGGCAATGGCCGCGTAAGCGACCGGAACTATCGAAAACTAAGCCCTTGCGCCTAGCAGCGTAAGGCGGGGCCCGGAGGAGCCTGGCAACAGAATCCTCCACTTTTCTCCCAATAATCCGCTTGTTTTTGCACCCGTTCCGCGCCACGCTCGCCCCTATGCTGCGCACCCTCGCCCTCACAATTGCCCTCACAACCCCTGCAGCGGCCTGCGAAACCGCACTGCTCCTTGCCATCGACGTGTCAGGCTCCATCGACCGCGGCGAATATGCGCTGCAAATCGGCGGGCTTTATGACGCCCTGCGCGACCCCGAAGTGGCCGATGTCTTGCTGCAAGGCCAGGTCGCCCTTGCCGTGGTCCAATGGTCCGGCTTGGGCAGCCAGGCCCTCGTGCTTCCTTGGCAACGCATGCTGTCCCCCCAAGCCCTCACACGCTTTGCAGATCGCGCCCGCGCCTTGCCCCGCAGCTTTCATGGCTCGGACACGGCGGTCGGCGAGGCGCTGACCTTTTCCATCGAACAGTTCAAAGACGTCCCCGATTGCAAGCGCCATGTCATTGATATCTCTGGCGATGGCCCTGAAAATGCCGGCAACACAGTCGCCCGTGCCCGCAGCATTGCCGTCAGCCAAAACATCGAAATCAACGCCATCGCGATCGAGGATATGGGCGCCTCCGCCCCCACTACAAACTTCTACAAAAACTGGGTTATCACCCCAAAAGGCTTTGTCATGACCGCCCGCGGGGTCGACGATTACCCCGCGCTCTGCGCGCCAAATTGTTGCGCGAACTGATCAAACCCACGGGCTAAAGTCGCCTGAAACTCAACGCTTGACCCACCCTTCCCAGCCACTTACCCTAAACCGATGGGGCCCGCGAACGCCCCGTGAGGCCACGCGCCCAAGGATCGCATCCCAATCGCAACAAAGGATGCACCATGCCCGGCCCGAATCAAATCAACCCTGCCCAGCTTGACCGCCTGATCGGCACCCCCGATGCGCCCTATATCATCGACGTCCGTATCGCCGATGATTTTGCCCTCGATCCCCGCGTCCTGCCCACATCGCAGCGCGTCTCCCACACCGACATCGCCACCACCCCGATCCCGTCCAAACGCTGCGTGGTGCTGTGCCAACAGGGCAAAAAACTATCCGAAGGCTCGGCAGCCCTGCTACGCCTGCGCGGCATCGCGGCTGAAACCCTTGCGGGCGGCTTTGCTGCGTGGGCCAAGGCGAAACTCCCCCTCACCCCTGCCGCAATCTTGATGGCCACAGACCGCTGGGTCACCCGCCACCGCCCTAAAATCGACCGCATCGCCTGCCCCTGGCTGGTCCGTCGCTTTGTCAACCCAAACGCGCAAATTCTGTATGTTCCCCCCTCCGACGTACTGGACGTGGCCGACCGCTTTACCGCCATCCCCTTTGACGTGCCAAACACATTCTGGTCCCACCGAAACGACCAATGCACCTTCGACACGATGGTCACAGAATTCGGCCTCACCTCACCAGCCCTTGACCGCCTCTCACTCGTCATCCGCGCCGCCGATACCGACCGCCACGACCTGTCCCCCCAAGCAGCGGGCCTCCTCGCCCTCTCGGTCGGCCTGTCGCGCCAATACAAAGACGACCTCGACCAACTAAACGCCGCAATGCCCCTCTATGACGCCCTCTACCGCTGGGCGCGCGACGGCTTTGACGAAGGCCACGACTGGCCGAAACCACCCCCGGGCCCTTGATCCTCGTCACCGAGTTTGTGGCCTACCTTGCAGGCCACGGGCTTGGCGGCGTCTGGCTTGGCCTTGCCGCCGCAGGGGTTGCGCTGTGGATGACCTTTGCGCCGTGTTTCCTATGGATATTCGCCGGCGCGCCGTTGATTGAACGCTTGGAACACGCCCCCCGACTATCTGCGGCCTTCGCCGCAATCACCGCCGCCGTGGTCGGCGTTATCGCCAATCTGTCGCTGTGGTTCGCGCTCCACGTCCTCTTTGCGACGCTGGGCCAATGGTCGATTGGCCCCGTCACCCTCATCGCCCCACATCCAACCAGCGTTGACCCCTTGGCCACCACCCTCACCGTGCTTGCCATCTACCTCATCTTTGCGCGGCACTGGGGCCTCACCGCCACGCTCGCGCTGTGTGCTGTCTTGGGCGCGCTGCCAAACTTGTTGTAACAGCCTGCAATTTCACCACCCCCGCCCCTTCCCTTCAAACCCAAATCCCCTATGCTAACCGGATTCGAGGAAAGGATATCGGCATGGCGCGGACCATCGACTACGGCAACCTGATGCACAACGCGATGCGCGGGCTGATCCAGTCCGTCTTGACCGATGTGTCGCGGCACGGCCTGCCCGGCAACCATCATTTTTTCATAACCTTTGACACCACGCACCCCGATGTCCTCATCGCCGACTGGCTGCGCGCGCGCTATCCGACTGAAATGACCATCGTCATCCAGAACTGGTTCGAAAACTTCGATGTCACCGATACCGGCTTTTCCATCACCCTGAATTTCGGCAATAACCCCGAACCGATGGTCGTGCCCTTCGACGCCCTGCGCACCTTCGTCGACCCGTCAGTCGAATTCGGCCTGCGGTTCGAACAGCACGAAGACGATGAGGATGACGACGAAGGCGACGACGACGCTCCACTTGACGATGACGAAACCACACCCGAGAAGCCGCACCACGAAGCCGAGGTTCTCTCGCTTGATAAATTCCGCAAGTGACGCGGCCTCGACCGGGGAAATCCATGTTTTCTGACCTCAGATTTTTCCTCAAACAAGCCCTTCTGGAACCCAAACAAACCTCGTCGCTTGTGCCGTCCTCACGTGCATTGGCCGCCGCAATGGCCGCCCATGTTGGCCCCGCATCAGGCCCCGTAATCGAATTCGGCCCCGGCACCGGCATCATAACCGAGGCGATCTTGAACCGCGGCGTGACCCCGTCAAACCTGACCCTGTTTGAAATGAACCCGGCCTTTGCCGCAACCCTTGCCACCCGCTTCCCCGGCACCACCATCCACACCGCCGGCGCCCAAAATGCCCCCAACCTGATGCCCCACGCCGCAGGCGCCGTCGTCTCAGGCCTGCCGCTCCTTTCCATGCCCCGCGACCTGCGCCGCGAAATCATCGCCGCCGCCTTTCAGGTCATGCGTCCCGACGGCATTTTCATCCAATTCACCTATGGCCATAACGCGCCACTGTCTGTCGAAGGGCTCAATACCCTCGGCTTGATCGCCAAAAAGGCCAGAAAAGTCTGGGCCAACTTCCCGCCGGCACAGGTCTACATCCTCAAACGCGCTAAAATCTGACACAGATTGCGGCGGTATGCCGCTGTATACCGATTGATTTCCTGCCCCCACCGCCCTAAAAGGGGCCAAATTTTGCAGGAGCATCCCATGACCGCATTCCGCACCGAAACCGACAGCTTTGGCCCTCTTGAGGTTCCCGCAGATAAATATTGGGGCGCACAAACCCAACGCTCCATCATCAACTTCCCCATCGGCTGGGAACGCCAGCCCGTCGCCATCATCCGCGCGCTCGGCGTCATCAAAAAAGCCTGCGCGCTCGTTAACGTGGCCCAAGGCGACATGCCCGCAGATCTGGGAAAAACCATCGCAGCAGCGGCACAAGAAGTCATCGACGGCAAGTTTGACGATAATTTCCCCCTCGTCGTCTGGCAAACCGGCTCGGGCACCCAGTCCAACATGAACGCGAATGAGGTGATCTCAAACCGCGCGATTGAAATGCTCGGCGGCGTGATGGGCTCCAAAAAACCTGTCCACCCCAATGATCACGTCAACATGGGTCAGTCCTCGAACGACACTTTCCCCACCGCAATGCACGTGGCCACAGGCATGATGGCCCGCGATGTCCTGCTGCCCGGCCTGCATAAACTGCACGCAGCGCTGCTGGCAAAATCCATTGAATTCAAAGACATCATCAAAATCGGCCGCACCCATACCCAGGACGCAACCCCCCTGACGCTTGGTCAGGAATTCGGCGGCTATGCCCATCAAGTCGCCAAAGGCATCCAGCGCGTCAACGCCTGCCTGCCCGATATTTATGAGCTGGCCCAAGGCGGCACCGCCGTCGGCACCGGCCTCAACACCCGCGTCGGCTGGGACAAACGCGTCGCGGCGGAAATCGCCGCCATCACGAGCCTCCCCTTCGTGACCGCCCCCAATAAATTCGAATCGCTGGCCGCCCATGACGCCATGGTCATGTTCTCCGGTGCGCTCAAAACCGTCGCAGGCAGCCTTTTTAAAATCGCCAACGACATGCGCCTCCTTGGCTCCGGCCCCCGCTCGGGCCTTGGCGAATTGATCCTGCCCGAAAACGAACCAGGCTCCTCGATCATGCCGGGCAAGGTGAACCCGACCCAAGCCGAGGCGCTGACCATGGTTTGCGCCCATGTCATGGGCAATGATGCCGCCATCGGTTTCGCAGGCTCCCAAGGCCATTTTGAACTCAACGTCTACAACCCCATGATGTCCTATAACCTGTTGCAATCCATGCAGCTTTTGGGCGACGCGGCAGCCAGTTTCACCGATAATATGGTCACAGGCACCCAGGCCAATATCCCCCGCATCGACAAGCTGATGAAGGAATCGCTGATGCTGGTCACGGCTCTGGCACCCACTATCGGCTATGACAACGCAACGAAAGTCGCCAAAACCGCGCATAAAAACGGCACCACCCTGCGCGAAGAGGCAATCGCCTTAGGCCTTGTCGACGGCGAAACCTTTGACCGCGTGGTCCGCCCCGAAGATATGATCGGCCCGAAAGGCTAAGATCTTGGCAGCCGAAATCATCAACCTGCGCGCCGCCAAAAAGGCCCGGTCAAAAGCCGAGGCCCGCGCGCAGGCCGATGCCAACGCCACCAAATTCGGCCGCACCAAAGCCGAACGCACATTGGACCAATCGCGCGCCAACAAGGCCCGCCACTCCCTCGATCTCCACAAACGCGAACCCGATGACGAAAAATCAGACAGCGAGAACCCACACGGCGATCCAACCAAATGACCGACCGCCCCGTCAAACACTCCCTCACCTTGCGCGGCCACCGCACCTCGGTATCGCTAGAATCCGAATTCTGGCACGCCTTCCGCCAAATCGCTGACAGCAAAGGCAAAACCATTAACGCCCTGGCGATTGACATAGACGAGGCCCGCACCACTGATGCAGGCCTCGCCTCCGCAATCCGCGTTTTTGTGCTGAACCACTACCGCAGCCTGCGCTAAGGCCACTGCCTTTCATCTTGGTTCAAATACCTACTGTGCCGTCTCCATCACCGCGCCCGCCGCTGCGAAACCAAACCCCGGCACAAACCCTTTCATCTTTGCCCAAATACTCACCCTTCCACCCAATCCCACCCTGTCAAACGTCAATCATAGGTAGGTGCCGGCGCATACCTGCCCCGTGTTCCCGTATCGGCCGGAAAGGCACAAGGCGGCTGCGAACATTCGGGCACAGGCCGCTTTGCCCGCAACTCAAACACCGCCGTCCCGATCACGCCAATATTGCGCGTCGACCGGCTACCGATATTGGCCGCATAGGACTCGGCCGCAGATGAAAACCGAAACGCGGCCACTTCGGCACGGCTTTTTCTAAACCCTTCAATTCGCAAGGTTTCTCCCGGACGCAGCACATACCCGTTGCCCCGCAAACTGCCAGGCTTGCCGCTCAACACATCCAAACCATCCACCGTCACAACCAGCTCATAGGTCTTGGACCGCGAATAGTTCTGATATGCCAAAATATATCGTTCGCCGCTTTGCCCCTGCAACCGTGCCGCATCACCGCTGCCAAACATCGGCCAGGCCTTGCCATTCGCCCGCAGCACCCGCAGCCCCACGCGCACTTCGGCAATCAATACCTCTTGAGCCGCTGCGCCACCGCCTTGCACCGCGCCATAGCGCAACGTGCCCACGTCGACGGGCTTCTGGCTGACGCGCTTCAAATTCACGGTCGAGACAGAGGAGGCAACCCCTTCGCCCCATTTGGTGCCCAGCTTGGCAGGTCCGGCAATCCGCTTGACCGCAGAGAGAGGCTCAGGCTGGGGCGCGCCTCGCGCCTCCGCAACCTCTGACGTCGCAGCGGTAAGGGCCTCGACACTTTGATCTGCGGCCGGAACAGTCGCCGTACATCCTGCGAAAACCAGCAAAGCAAACAGCGCCATTGCAGCCGATACTTGGTGCCGGATCAGGCGAAAAATCACAGTCATTTTTACTCTCACCCCTGCCGTGTCGGTTTCAACAAGCATAGGTCGCCAACGCCATTTCATGCAACGCAATTCTAAAAATGGTGTTGTAAAGTGGGCAGTGTGGCGCAAAATCGTCCGCATCCACGGGTTAATTTCAGGTTAACAAAAACTGCAAATCCATTTAAAAACAATTGGTTGAAAATATGTCCGCGCGCGAACATCTGCGGGCCTTACTCCCTCGGCGTCACATTCAGCCAAATCCCGTCCTTCGCCCGCACCGTCAAATGGGCCACCGGAACCGGCTCTTTTCCGGCCACCAGATCAAACCGAAACGCCCGCACCAGCATCGCCAATAAAAGCGGCCCTTCCACCATCGCAAACCCGGCCCCGGGGCACACCCGCGCCCCGCTTGAAAACGGAATAAACGCCTCACGGGCACAGCCCCGCCCTTCTTCGGTTTGCCAGCGATCCGGGTCAAATTCATCCCCGCGCGGCCAAAGCCGTTCATGGCGGTGAAGATGCCAAGGGCTCAAAACCACCTGCCCGCCAGCCGCAACTTTGCGGCCCCGAAACTCTTCAGGACAGCTATTTTCCCGCACCATCATTGGCACGGGTGGATACAGCCGCAACGCCTCACGAAACACATCGCGGGCGAATTTCAGCTTACCCATCACCGCGAAATCCGTGGCTCCTTCCAAGGCCCCAGCCTCGGCCGCGACCCTGTCTTGAACCTCGGGATACATGCCCAGCAAATACAAAGCCCAGCCAAGCGCCGAGGCACTGGTTTCATGTCCTGCAAGAAAGAAAATCGCGACCTGATCGATCATTTCCTCCGTCTCAAACCGCTCGCCCGTGACCGGATCAGCCGTGGTCATGATTTTCGTCGCCAGATCATCCGGCGCCGTCCCCGCCGCAATCGCTTTGGCCCGACTTTCGGTCAGTTGCCGGATCAACCCCCTGATCCGCGCCGCCGTTTCCTTTGTCCGGCCCGAATGAAACCGCGGAAACCAACGCGGTAACGGCAAGAACGCGGCCAAATTCAAGATCGGCTGCTCGCGTTGATAGGCACGAAACTGGTCAAACACCTCACCTGCAATTTCGTGTTCAATCGGTATGGAAAACAGCGTGCGGAAGATCACATCCGCCGCCGCATGGCTCATTTCGGGTTCAATATCCTGAACGCCTGCATCCATCCGCGCCACCGCCGCCTGTCCTGCGGCCACCATAGCTGGAAAGGTTTCACGGATCCGCCCCCCTTCAAAGGCTGGGTCAATAATCCGGCGCTGGCGTTTCCAAACCTCGCCATTTGTCATGAAAACAGAGGCTCCCAGCAAGGGTCGCAACCCTTCGCCGATCCGGTCGGATTTTGGAAAATCATCGGGGCGTTCATCCAAAACCAACCGGATCAGGGCCGGCTCATTACACATATAGCTGCGGAAAAACGGTGTCCGAAACTCGGCCATCCACGCCCGATACAGCCGTGCGGGCTGGGCCGACAAGATATCGATGCGAAACAGTTTCAGATAACGCCACAATGAGACCTTGTCAGGGCGCGGCACAGGCTTGGGCGGGGTCATGGCGCCACCGAAGTGAATTTGTTCACCGCCACCTCTATCCGCGACTGCGACGCCGACCGCCCGGCATAGCGCGCGCTCAGGGTCATCGGACCAGCCGTGATCTGGAAATAGTCATAATCACGCGGCCGATCAAAGGCACAGAGATACTGGAAATGCAGCCGAAAGAACCGCCACCGCAGCTCTCGCCAGCGTTCGGGTGACAGGGTTTGGGTAAAGGCCGCCGAAAACACCAAAGGCCATCTCTTGCCCGCAGCCGGGGCCACGCCCGTCACTGCCACTGGGTCACAAAGTGCAAAGGCGCAGCCATCGCCGGGGGCTGTCACATCCACCCAAACCAGCGCATCCGTGGTGCACAAAAAGGCCAGATCGGCCCGCAAACGCTGGGCCTTTGGCAAGAAGGAAACCATCGGAACCACCTGCCCCAAGGTCAGCAAAGACAGCGCGGGCCCCATCGCAGGCACACGCCCTGCGCGAATGAGGTCGCTTAGAACCGAGACGGCCAAATGTGCGCCCGAAGAATGGCCGATGATCAAAACCTCATCCACATCTTCAGCCAACGACGCAGCAATCACATTACCAAAACTGGCCATCCTTGCTTCCAGTTCGGGCGGGTTGGTCCCTTTTAATTGCGCGGAATAAGCATAGTCGTGCATAAGGTAATAGGCGAACAGCTTGTTGTCGATGCGCCTAAACCAGCGCAGCACCAAGGCCGCAGCACCAAGCCCAAGACTAACCGCAACCACGCGGCCAAGCCCACCCAAAAGCTGCACCAACACGGCCGAGCCAGCTGCTGCGATCAGCCAGACCAACAGGGCGGCAACCAAGGCCTGCGCGACCAAAAAAACCACGGGATAGAGAGCCGCAATCACTGGCCCCTTGCGCAGCCGCATCAAACGCCACAACGCGCCAGAGCCAATGTAAATCCATGCGGTTTGCAACATTTGATGATAAGTGCCAAAAATCCCCGTCTCCATCGAGCTTTTGACAATATCGGACCAGACCAACACATCTACCTGCGCCCGCACATCTGTCCCATCTATTCTTGCCGCCACATCCCAGCCATAGGCCCCGCCTGATTGTTTAGGCGACAAGGCAAGAGTATAGCCGGAAATTTTGGCCTGCGCGGCCCCTTCCTTGCGGTAAAGTTCACGGTAACGGCGGGGGTGAAACGGGTCATAACCGGGAAGATAAAACACGCGGCGCCGCACCACCTGTGCGGTGCTCTGGGGTTTCGATGTGTCGTCTGGCATCGGGCCGTCCTTCATAATCCGATCACAGTATGCCGATAAATTTGGGCAAAACTATGGGGATTAACGCCGAATTACCCCAAAGTGCTGAGCGCGGGAAAGGTTTCCAACAGCCAGAAAGAAAAGGCCGAAAACGCACCGGTTAGCAAGGCCACGCCAACAATAATCAGCAAAACACCCATAGCGCGTTCGATGGTTTTCATATGACGTTTCAGGCGCGACATCACCCCAATAGCACGTTCAATAAAGACGGCGGCAAGGATGAACGGCAAGCCCAGCCCCAAAGCATAGACGCCAAGCAATGCAGTGCCCCGCGTGATGTTGGCCTCGGATGCGGCAAGCGACAAAATTGCGCCCAGTTGCGGGCCTATGCAAGGCGTCCAGCCAAAAGCAAACGCCAGACCCAAAAGGTAGGCACCGAATGCCGAACCACCGCGGTCACCCGCATCCAGCCGCGCCTCGCGGTCAAGAATACCGATGCGGAAAATTCCAAGAAAATGCAGGCCAAAAATGATGACGACTGCACCGGAAATTTTGGACAGAATATCCTGATATTGAAGAAAAAACGTGCCAAAAATGGAGGCCGTAAAGCCAAGGAACAAAAAGACCGTCGACAGGCCAAAGACGAAGAAAGTCGCAGGAATCAGGACGCGGCGGCGGGCGGTGCCGCCCTGCATCTCGCCCATGCTGATGCCACCCATATAGGCCAGATATGGCGGGACAATTGGCAAGACACAGGGTGACAAAAAGGACAGGACACCAGCCAAAAGCGCCACAAGCATCGCAGGCAGTAAGGCCGCGTCAATAAGGTCAATGCCGATCATCTGTCTTCCCTTGATTGCCCTGTCGTCTTAGCGCGTTCGATAGCGGATTGTCACCACGCCAAAAGGTCACGTTCGCGTGGTTTTGGTGCCAGCGAAAAAAGGCGCAGGAATGACCCTGCGCCTTTTGAAATTATGAGTGGTGAAAATCAGCGCCCAAGGTTCCACCAGCCACGCCGCTTAGGCTTGGCGTCCTCGACTGCATCTGCTTGCGCTTCGGCTGGCGCGGGATAATCGGCGACAACCGCAACCGGTTCCGCTGCCTCAGCAGGTTTTTGCTCGACTTCTGGCTCGGGCACAGGTGCTGCTGCTGGTTCGGGCGCAGCCTGATTTGGCGCAGCGTCGGCGGCGGGTGCCGAGCTGGCCGGGGCATCAACCTTTGGATCGGCCTTTGGTTTGCGGGTGCGGCGGGCTTTGGGCTTTTCGGCCGCAGGCTCGGAGACCTCAGGAGCTGCATCAGCGACCGGTGCATCTGCCGTCTCGGTCGCAGCATCTGCCGTGACTTTTGGCTTGCGCGTCCGCGCGCGGCTGCGCTTTTTCGGGGCCTCTTCTGCGGCAGCTTCGGACACATCGGGTGTGTCGCTGGGTTGTGCCGCTACAGGTGCATCTGCCGCGTCCGCGTCGCTGTCGTCATCCGATCCGTCCTGATCATTGCTATCAGATCCGTTTTCATCCGACCCGCCATTGCCACGACGACGCCGACGACGACGACGCTTTTTGCGGCCGTTCCCGTCTTTTTGATCGTCTTCATTGTTTGCGGCCGGCCCTTCCGAGGCCTGATCGTCAGACGGCGCTTCGGCGTTTTCTTCTTCCTCGGTCGGAATATCAGGATCTTCGATATCATCTGCCACAGCCACGCCCATCAAGGACGAGTTACCAGAAATGGCCGAAGACACCTCAACCACCACACGGGTCGCGGTTTTGAACTTTTCAATCGTGTAATCGGGGCTGATCATCGCCGGATCGCATTCGATGCGCACCGACATGCCATAGCGTGCCTCGATCATCGCGATATGTTCGCGCTTTTGGTTCATCAGGAAGTTGACGACCGCGATAGGCGCGCGCAGCAGAACTTCGCGCGACCGTTTGCGCGTGCCCTCTTCTTCCAGCGCGCGCAGGATTTGCAGCGCCATGCTGTCGTCGGACCGGATCAGACCCGTGCCGTGGCAATGTGCACAAGGCTGGGTCGTGCTTTCCAACATGCCAGGACGCAGGCGCTGGCGCGACATTTCCAACAGGCCAAAGCCCGAAATGCGGCCAACCTGAATGCGCGCACGGTCGGTTTTCAGCTTGTCTTTCAAGCGTTTTTCCACGGCGGCGTTATTGCGTCGGTCTTCCATGTCGATAAAGTCGATCACGATCAGACCGGCCAAGTCGCGCAGGCGCAACTGGCGAGCAACCTCTTCGGCGGCCTCAAGGTTGGTCTTGGTCGCCGTCTCTTCGATCGAGCCTTCTTTGGTGGCACGGCCCGAGTTTACGTCAATCGCAACCAGCGCTTCGGTGATACCGATAACGATGTAACCCCCAGATTTCAGCTGCACGGTCGGGTTAAACATCCCGCCCAGATAGCTTTCAACCTGAAAGCGCGCGAACAGCGGGGTCGGGTCATTATAGGGCTGCACGGCCTTGGCATGGCTTGGCATGATCATGCGCATAAAGTCTTTGGCGACGCGGTAACCTTCGGCACCTTCGACCAGCACTTCGTCAATCTCGCGGCTATACAGATCGCGGATCGAACGCTTGATCAGATTGCCCTCTTCATAGATCGCGGCTGGTGCGATGGATTTCAGCGTCAGCTCACGGATCTGTTCCCACAGGCGCATCAGATATTCGTAATCGCGCTTGATTTCCGGCTTGGTGCGCTTTGCACCAGCGGTGCGGATAATCAGGCCGGCGCCTTCGGGCACGGTGATTTCAGACGCAATTTCTTTCAGCTTTTTGCGGTCATTTGCTTGGGTGATCTTGCGCGAAATGCCACCACCGCGGGCGGTATTGGGCATAAGCACGCAATAACGGCCTGCCAGCGACAGGTAAGTCGTCAGCGCAGCACCCTTGTTGCCGCGTTCTTCCTTGACCACCTGCACCAGCATGATCTGGCGCACCTTGACCACTTCTTGAATCTTGTAGCGACGCGCGCGTGGGCGGCGGGGCGCGCGGATTTCCTCGGTCACATCTTCATCTGCGACCGACTCAATCTCGTCATCTGTTTCAGATGCGGTGTTCATCGCGCGGTACGGCTCTTCTGGCGTGTCTTCATCACCATCAGAAGCGTTGTTTTGATCGGCAGATGCGGCTGCGGCTGTCTGGATCTCGACCACTGCGGTCACAGCTACTGGTTCAACGGCTTGTGCATCCGCATCCTGTGCCGTGTCATCATCCAGATCAACCACATCCATCGAACCGATTTCGGCGGTTTTCACCGCGTCATTGGATTTCAATGACTGCGCACGCGGGACGCGGCGGCGGCGGCCCTTGCCGCTGTCTTTTTCTTTTTCATCCTCGTCTTCGGCACGGGCCAAAGCGCGTTCTTCATCCAGCAGCGCCTGACGGTCCGCCATTGGAATCTGGTAATAATCGGGATGAATTTCGGCAAAAGCCAAAAATCCGTGGCGATTTCCGCCGTAATCAACAAACGCCGCCTGAAGCGAGGGCTCGACACGTGTTACCTTTGCGAGGTAGATATTGCCAGCCAGCTGGCGCTTGTTGATGGTTTCAAAATCAAATTCCTCGACCTTGTTTCCATCCACCACGACAACCCGAGTTTCCTCGGCATGCGTGGCATCTATTAGCATTTTCTTGGCCATTTTGTTCCATTGCACCCGGCAGCATAGGCCGTGCCGGACACGATCCGGTAGGGCGTTTTGCGCGCAAAAGGTGACTTGTACAGGCGAGGCTGCGCATCAAAAATGGCAGGGTTAGCCGTTGAGGCCCCCCGTCAAGATTGGTTGTTAACTCGGCGCGGCTCATCGCGGTTTATCCCGAATGCATTACTGCATCCATATGAAAACCCGTTTTTGTCAGTGACTTAACGGGCAAATAAGGGGCCTTTCGGCCGGTGATCCAGCTTTGGCCTGCATCGGCGAACGACCTGTCCACCCAATGCGCCTTAGCGTAAATGTATCGCGCGCGCCGAGTTTGTTGCAAACCCTGACCCGCGTTATATGACAATAAGGGCAGGACGGGCCATAAGACAATGGTCAATTTGCGTACAATGCGGATTTGGATAGACATCGGGCAGGCGTTTTCGCTTTCCACAGAGACATTGGTCAGTACACTTGCTTCATCACCTGCACGGTCAGGGCCAAGGAAAAATGTACGATGCACGATAAAGGCAAGGCGACCGCTGTCACGGTTTTGATTCTGGCAGCTGGGGCTTCTTCGCGGATGCGCGGGGCGGACAAATTGCTGGAACCGGTCGCAGGGCAACCGCTGTTGCGGCGCGTGGCTCAGATTGCGCTGGCAACGGGTTTACCGGTTATGGTGACATTGTCCGATGACCGCCCCGCCCGAGAGGCCGCCCTAGACGGGTTAGGGCTGCAGCGCTTGCGGGTTGGTGACGCATCACAGGGCATGGCCGCATCCTTGCGTGCCGGTGTGGCGGCAATCCCCGTGGGGTCTGCGATTTTGATATTGCTGGCAGACATGCCCGAGATTGACGCGCAGGATTTGGCCGCCATGATCGCCTCTTATCGGCAGGCGCCCGATATGGTGCATCGCGGCGCCACCGCGGACGGCACTCCAGGCCATCCCGTGCTTTTCCCTGCGTGGCTGCGGGCGCACCTTATTGGCCTGCATGGCGATGTCGGGGCAAGATCCGTTTTGCGCGAGGTTGCAAATCTGACGGTGCCGGTGACATTGCCGGAGCGACACGCGCTGACCGATCTGGACACGCCAGAAGACTGGGCGCGTTGGCGCGCCGTGCAAACCTGATTTCAAAGACCAGCTCCTCGGAATGGCGCCGCGCTTTGCCGATTACATCTCTAATAGGACCTTTGCCTCAAAGGCTTTAAGGGTCTGGCGCGCCGCTGGATAGGTGTCGCCGTATTGCAGCGCCGGAAATAGGGCCAAAAGCTCATCCCGCTGCGGGCTGTCCATGCCTTGCAGGGTTTGATCGCCTGGCTGAAAACTCTCCGTCCATGCCCCGTCACCGCGAATGATTTCGTGCTGGTCGAACAGCAAGTGGATGTAAGTCACCGAGGATGGCGTAATCTGTCGAATGGTGCTGTCATTAAGCAAATGCGCCGCCGCAACCAAAACTTCGGCATCGCCAAACAGCATTTCAGCCCGCGCCCCTGTCATAAGCATACGATGCTGCGGTGATACGGTCATATCCCGCTGCGGCAGGCCACCGCCCAGTGCGCCTGCCTGAATGCAAACGGGGCGGAAGTTTGGCTTTGCTGCCAGATCAACGCCAGACAAGCTGCGCGAACCGACCCAGCGAATGGTTTGATAACCGTTATCGCGGGTCAAAACACGGTCGCCTGCGATCACGTCCTCGACAGGTTTTTCGCCTTTGTTGGTCAGGATCATCGTGCCGGGGGTAAAACATGGCACAACGCTTTCGATGTTTGAAAAGGTAAAGCTGCCGACGACCGCGCCTGCGCCGTCCAAAACCTGAACGGTGCCTGCCTCGTTGTTGCCACCGCCATAAATGACGTTGGTCATCGCAGCGCCACCAAGGGCCGTCAAGTTCAAGACGTCAAAATTGTCGCCGCCGTCGCCGCCATCGATGACATCGCCGATGCCACCAAAGAATAGATCACGATCATCGCCGCCAAACAGGCTGTCCGCCCCTGCCCCGCCGGTCAGCGTATCAGCGCCTGCGCCGCCGGTTATGACATCGGCACCATCGCCACCGAAAAGATTGTCATTACCCGCTTCACCGTCGATGAAGTCGTTACCCGCGCCACCGTCGATGTAATCATCGCCGTCTTCGCCTATAAGTTGATCCGTCAGGTTTCCGCCGATGATGCTGTCATTGCCTGCACCACCATAGGCCAGCGTGCTTTCGACCAAGCTGCCAAGGATTGTGTCATTGCCATCATCGCCGAACAGCGCATCAATCCCTGTGCCGCCGCCATTGATCAGGTCGTTACCATCGCCGCCATAAGCCGCATCTGCGCCTTCGCCGGTCCAAATGGTATCATCGCCAACACCGCCATACAGGCTGTCATTGCCGCCATCGCCAAAAATAGTATCATTCCCAGCGCCGCCTATGACCGTGTCATTGCCATCGCCAGCCTGAATAAGGTCGTCGTTCGTGCCCGCCAAATTGTCATTGGCATCGACGCGGTCACCTTCCGGATCGCCCAGATAAGCTGTGTCGATAAGATCACCCGCGGCAGTGCCCTCGACGATGTAATTCTGGGCGGGCAGCGGAATGCCCATCGCGGCCAGTTCAGCCGGGGTATCTACCTGGCTGGCCAGAACACCAACAAGCGTAAGGCTCTCCCCGCCCGGGAAGGTCAGGATCGCATCGCCCGTGCCATCGCCGTTGGTATCGGTGACAACAACGTCGCCTGTATTTACCGATGTCGTTCCGCCATCCGATGTAAGGCTGGATACGTCCAGCTGGTCATGGCCCGTGTAGGTACCATCGCCATTATCAATCGGCGCCTCGAACGCGCTGATCGTGTCATTGCCATCGCCATCGGCCATGACCACCAAATCCACGGCACCGTCACCGGCGCCAAGGTCAAAGATGTCATTGCCAGCACCACCGTTAACTGTATCGGCCCCTGCGCCGGTCGACACGTTGTCATCACCAGATGACCCGATAACGCTGTCATTGCCGGACCCAAGCGTAAACCGTTCGATTTCCGAGAAATTTGCTATTTGGACAGGCGTAGTAAAGCTGCTGTAGTCAAACTGCGCATTTGGATCTCGCAGGCCCGTACTCGTGGCCGTGCCAGCAGGTTCTGCGCCACCAGCATCGGTGACAATCAGATAAGTGTTTGGAGGAACGCCTGTCGCACCGTTGTAATCGGAACTGACCCAACCGACAAAGAACGGGTTGCCACTGGCATCCAGATACTCTGACTTGCCTGCCGCCCCAATGCCATTGCCGCTGACAGACAATCCGTCAAAATCTGCGGCAAAGTTTTGCGTTGAGTCCAGCCCGCCACCGCCGCCGCTGATGCCCTGACTGTCATGCAAAAAGATATCCATGTCGGCAACTGGCACATAGAACCATTCGCCCTGGCTGAAATCAATTCCGCCGCTTGGATAAACCCCGAAACCAGAGACGGGCGCATCAGGCTTAAAAATGCGCACATAGTGGATGGCTGGGCTGGCACCTGCGCCCCCGGTTGGGTCCACCGTCAATGTCCCATCTTCGGGATTGGCCGCATCGCCTGCACTAAGATCAAGGACACTATCGGTGGTCAGCGCGCTTGCATCCAGCACATCGCCATTGGTTTCGCCGGTTTCGCCACCGACCAACGTGTCATTGCCAAAACCATCGGCCAAAAAGAACGTGTCGTCGCCCGACTGGCCCTCAATGTAGTCATTGCCTTCATCGCCAGTCAGCTGATCATCGCCAGCGCCTGCAAAAATCTGATCATTGCCTGTGCCGCCAAACAACGTATCGTCGCCCACGCCCGCAACCATATAGTCGTTGCCGTCGCCGCCATAGGCATCGAATCTCAGCGTGGCATCGCCTGCATCCAGATAGTCGTTGCCTTCGTCCAGATAGATGCTGCCTTCGTTGTCATAGGCAATATCGCCCGGTGCCGGCACACCGATATACACAAGGTCATCGCCCGTGCCGCCATAGATCAGGTCACTGCCCTGACTGCCTGCGATGATGTCGTTGCCCGCGCCGCCATAGATCGTGTCGATCCCGATGGACCCGACAAGTGTATCCACCCCGTCGCCACCATAGATCAGGTCAGCCCCATCGCGGCCAAAGACGTGGTCATTGCCATCGCCGCCATAGATTGTGTCGTCGCCGTACAGGCCCTCAAGATCATCATCGCCGGCCCCGCCTTCCAGCAGGTCATTGCCGTGACCGCCCAGCAAACTGTCGTCACCATCGCCACCGTACAGGCTGTCATCGCCCGACCCGCCATAGATTGAATCGTTGCCCAAGCCGCCGAACAGCACATCGTTCCCACCCGGCCCTGCAATCGGGTTGCCGCGCACGGAAAAGTCGTCATCAATTTCAAAGTCGCCGACCAGCGTGTCATCGCCGTCATTACCGTTCAGCGTGTCATCACCCTCTTCGCCAACAACCGAGTCATTGCCCAGACCCGCGTTCACGCTGTCATTGCCAGCGCCCGCATAGATCAGATCATCGTCTGGTGCGGCCCCCGGCAACAGCGCATCGCCGCCGTCAACGACATCGCCGTCATTGTCACCAAGATAGGCCCCATCAATCGTATCATCGCCTGCGGTGCCATAGACGATGCCATCATTCATCGGCAAACCCATCGCAGCCAGTTGCGCAGGCGACGAAACGGATGCCGCAAGAACACCAACCAAGGTCAGGCTTTCACCATTTGGAAAGGTCAGGATCGCATCGCCGGACCCATCACCCACCGTATCGCTTACAACCACGTCGAGAGCATTAACCAAATCACCGCCAAGGTCGTGCAGCGCAGTTACGTCCAGTTGGTCGACACCCGTAAAGGTGCCGTCGCCATTGTCGATCGGCGCTTGGAACCCCGTCACGCGGTCAACCCCAGATCCGTCAGCAAGCACCAACGTGTCAGCGCCGCCGCCTAGGACGATGTTTTCAATCTCGCTGAATTGCGCGATCGAAATGCCATCGGAAACGCTGCCCGTTTCGGCATTGGCGCTACTCAGATCAACCGTTACACCCGCAGTTAGGGCCGAAAGATTCAGTGTATCACCGTTGGTCTCGGCAGTCTCACCGCCAAGAATAACGTCATTGCCAAAACCATTGGACAAAAAAATAGTATCGTCATTTGCGCCAGCGTTGATCAAATCATTGCCGAGACCCGCGTCGATGGAATCGTTCCCTGCACCCGACAGTACGGTGTCATTGCCAGCCCCGGCCTGAATGACATCATCATTCGACCCATTCGCCGCATCATTTGCGTTGACACTGTCGCCGTCAGGATCAAGCGCATAGACGTCATCAATCAAATCGTCCCCAGCCGAGCCTTCGACGATAAAATCAAGTGCTGCCCGTTCAAACGACATATTGCCAACACCGAACATGCCGCTGTTGGTGAAGCTTTCGCCATTGTCAAAAATGAATTCGATCCTTGAAACAGGCCCGGCGATGGTGATGGACACACTGTCCTCGGCGCCGATCGTTTCGACACCACCGTTGAATGACCCATCCGCGTTCAGCACGTTACCTGCTGACGAATGATAAGGATCTGCTAGCAAATCACCGAAATTTACAGCCTGCACATTGCCTTGGGCGTCTGTCACCAGAACCGTCAGCTTATCATCCCAAGACCCGGGGCTTGAATCAATATCGTAAATTTCAAAGCTGAAGTTGGAAACGGGTGCCGCGAAGGTCAGCGTACTGGTGATCGGCTCTGAGATGCCTGCCACCCAAAGAGCAGGGGCGGCCGGACTGCCGGTTGCGTAGGCCGTTGCTGTTTGAGACACGGCATTTGTGGTGGTGGCAACGGTTACGCCGACGCTATCGGGTCCATCCACCAGCGTATAGCTGCCATTGGCTCCGACGGTGGTCCAGTCAAGATTAAAAGGCATAAGTCCCTCGCACGTGTCAATTGAAAACCCGCAAAACAGCACGGTCACTAAGTTAGGTGATTGAACTTTGCTGAAGAACGGCGGCAAATTTGCGGCAGTGGTGCGTCAAACAGGTGATAGTCGGGGGCGCGCGGCGGGATGAAAGCGGAGCAGTCCCTCAAAGCAAACAAATTGGGTAAATGACGAAGACTATAAAATAAAAAGATAAAGAGGGCTTTCGCCCCCCTCATCAAACAGCAATTGCTTGCGGTCGCTGCATAATCTTGTGGCGCGCCGCCTTTGACAGCTTTCTGCAATCTGGCTGGCAGCGCGGGCCGCCCGCAAAACCTCGGCGTGGCCCAAAGCAGTCATTTCAGGTTTGCATCCAATCGGAAACCGACTGAATGCAAATCTGTTTAGCGCATCAGCAACTTGGCTTCGTGCTTTTTCAATGTACGGCGCGCGGCGGAATAATCCTCAAGACCTTCTTTGGTCTTAAGCTCAGGGAAGAGTTCAAGAATTTCATTGCGTTGCGCGTTGCCCATACCGTTCAAAGTATAGTCGCCCGGCTGGAAGCTTTCTGTCCACGCCCCGTCCGACAGCACCACTTCGTGCTGGTCGAACATCAGGTGGATATAGGCTGTTCCTATGCTTTCCACTTCAAAGATGCCTTTGCCGCCGACCAGATGCTTGGCCGAAACCAGAACTTCATGCTCATCGAAATATAGCGATGTGCGGTCGTTCGACACCAGAACACGGTGGTTCGGAGACAACATCATGTCACGCTCTGGCAAACCGTTTCCAAGGCTGCCGCGACGCACCATGATGGGGCGCAAATGTGGATTGGCGGTCAAATGCGCCCAATCAAACTTGCGTTGCCCAATCCAGCGCAATTCCTGAATGCCACTGTCGCGGGTGATGATCCGGTCGCCGGCCGTCAGGCTTTCGACAGGCACCTCACCTTTCGGAGTGGCAATCAATGTCCCCGGCGTAAAGCAAGGGACGCTGGTAATCTCTTCGATATTTTCAAAGGTGACAGTGCCCGTGACGTTACCGGCCCCATCCAAGTATTCAACACGGCCATCAATACCGTTGCCATCGCTATCCGGTCCGGTTTCAATAACACGGTATCCCGTGGGCGGCCCTTGGATAATCAAGCGGTCGAAATCATCGCCGGAAGCCCCGCCAAAGATTTGCGTCCCTGCGCCAGTGCCCGGATTGATGGTGAACACGTCACGGTCTGCCCCACCTTCCAGCGTGTCAGCACCCGGCCCAACCACAAAGCTGTCGTTGCCAACACCGCCTTGGACAAAGTCATCGCCCGCACCGCCATCCAGCGTGTCATCACCGATGCCACCGACCAAAGAGTCGTTGCCCACGCCGCCGTTCAGCAGATCGTTGCCAATGCCGCCTTCCAGCGTGTCATCGCCTTCATCACCGTTCAGCGTGTCATCGCCAACACCACCGCGCAGCGTGTCGTTGTCGACACCGCCAAACAGCAAGTCATCGCCTTCGCCGCCTTCCAGCAAATCATTGTCGTCGCGGCCATAGATCGTGTCGTTGCCCGCACCCCCAAACAATTCGTCACGGTTGTTCAGTGGGCGCAAATCGACAGCATCAGGCAGGTCCAACGCGTCACCGATTGGCGTATCAAGACCGCCATAAATCAGGTCGTTGCCAGCTTCACCAAAGATCGTATCAGCGCCTTCGGACCCAACGATCGTATCATCCCCTTCGCCGCCATAGACCAAATCGGCATCGACACCCGAAAAGATCAGGTCATCGCCGCCATCGCCAAAGATCGTGTCGGCATCGTCGCCCGTACGGATCGTATCGTCACCAAGGCCACCATAAACCAAATCGCGGTCATTTTCGGGGGCAAGGTCGGCAGGATAGACGCCGGGATAGTCTATATCGGGGATAGGAGTAGGCCCCGACGTGTCGATCAGATCGTTGCCAATACCACCAAACACCGTGTCACGGCCATCGCCACCGTTAAGCGTGTCGTCGCCATCTTCACCAAGCAAACTGTCATCGCCAACGCCGCCTTCGACCGAGTCGTCACCAATGCCCGCAAACACAGTGTCATCACCAAGGCCGGCGAGAATGGTATCGTCGCCCGCGCCCGCAATAATCCGGTCATCGTTCGGTTCGTCGTCACCCAAGATCGCATCACCTGCATCGACGCGGTCCGCATCAAAGGGGTCGATGTAAGCACCGTTGATCAGGTCGCCGCCATCTGTGCCGCGCACAATGCCGTCGCGGATCGGATCGTCGCTAACCGTAATCGTTGCCACGCCAGCATCGGTCAGGCCCGATGGGTCTGTGACGGTATAATTGATCGTGGCCGCACCTGTGAAACCAGTGTTCGGTGTAAAGGTGACCGAGCGACCATCAGCGTTCACCACAACCGTGCCATCCGGCGAGGTCGGCGTGCCAAAGATCGACAAATCCGCGTTCGGGTTATCGACATCGGTATCGTTGCCGATCAGATCAACAACAACAGGTGTGTTCAGCGCTGTGCTGTCCACATCGTCAACCGCAACAGGGCCATCATTGATCGGGTTCACAGTCACCGTGACGGTGCTTGTCGCCTCGTTCCCATCGGGGTCGGTGATCGTATAGGTGATCGTATCCGTGCCGTTAAAGTTCAGGTTCGGCGTATAGGACAAGGTGCCATTAGGGTTCACCCCAACAGTGCCGTTCGCAGCCGTCGGTGTGCCCGTAATGGTCAGCGGGTCGCCATTCGGGTCCGTGTCGTTGGTCAGAACTGGAATCGTGGTGATCGGCGTATCTTCGTCCGTCACTGCCGTATCGGGGTTGGCGATCGGGTTCTCTTCATCGTCGCTAACCGTAATCGTTGTCACGCCAGCATCGGTCAGGCCCGATGGGTCTGTGACGGTATAATTGATCGTGGCCGCACCTGTGAAACCAGTGTTCGGTGTAAAGGTGACCGAGCGACCATCAGCGTTCACCACAACCGTGCCATCCGGCGAGGTCGGCGTGCCAAAGATCGACAAATCCGCGTTCGGGTTATCGACATCGGTATCGTTGCCGATCAGATCAACAACAACAGGTGTGTTCAGCGCTGTGCTGTCCACATCGTCAACCGCAACAGGGCCATCATTGATCGGGTTCACAGTCACGGTCACCGTTCTGCTCGCCTCATTTCCCGCAGGGTCAGTTACGGTGTAAGTGATTGTATCAACACCGTTAAAGTCTGGATTTGGCGTATAAGACAGCGTGCCGTCCGGGTTCACACCAACCGTGCCGTTCGCCGCCGTCGGGGTGCCGGTGATGGTCAACGGGTCGCCATTCGGGTCCGTGTCGTTGGTCAGAACTGGGATCGACGTAATGGTCGTGTCTTCATCTGTCTCAGCTACGTCGGGGTTGGCGACAGGTACACCAGAAAAGTTATCAACAGTATCGGACAGAGAAAACATCTCTACCGAACCCTGAAAGTAGTTGTTTAGGTTGTTCAAAACGCCTGCGTCGGACAACGATTGCCCAGCACCAACCATCCAAGGCTGGCTGATCGGACCCTGGTCCATCGTCAGACCCGCAGGCACCGGCTGTTCAAAACTGCCATCGGTTGTCAGGTTCGAGATTTGAACCGTCCCGCCCGAAGCAACGTCCCATGAATACGTGACATTGACCTCATCACCAGAATTCACAAACCCTGCTGCTGTCTGGAACGTGGTCGTCGCCCCTGCTGATTCATGCGAAATAAGGACCGAACCATCGGGCATCACATCAATACGATAGCCGCCGGGGGTTTCACCGACCGAATCACGCGACAAAACGGTGTTCGGCGTTACGCCAACATGCGCGGACTGCGAGAACTGAATCTCGAGCGTTCCGCGGGCCAGTTGGAAATTTTCGTCGGGATAGATTTTGACCTTGTCGTCAACGCCATCCAAAACGGCACGCCCGCCAACTGGCACCGCGCCATCAAAATAAGCCCCGTTTTCAGCACCATTTGCCAATGCAGAATCTGCGGCAACAAGCCCAGCATCGTCGAAGTTATACAGTGCAAAGACCGGCATAGTTCAAATTCCTCACTTCAGCAGAGACCCCAGAGTTTTCACCAAGGTCGCCCCATCAAACACGGCAAAGCCAGCCGCAAGATCAACGCGAACCGGTCGAAACCGATCTCTACGCAACGACGAAGCCGTTCGATGGAGTGTGGAAGTGTTAGGCATTAAAAGAGGCCTGATGGGTTAATGCCCTAAACCAGACCAAGCAAAGGAAAATCCCCCACCTTCTTTGCAGCAGCTATCACGCGACAAGTCCCGATCTTCATCGGAACAAGCACCACTCAAATCGACCGCCCCCACGGCCATGTCCTACCCAGATTGGACATGTTCTTATTACAGCGGCGCTATCCGGCGTAAAAGCAAAATAAGTGTGACAAAGGATTGAAGGGCATCAAACACCTGCTGGAACAGCCTTAAGACAAGGCATCACGTCCGGTCCTGAAAGGTAAATTGTTTCCCAAGCCCTATGAAATGATAGCTGCTTCAATACATTTTGTTCGATTTTTGGTGGGAAATTTCGAAAAACCTACCATATTTTGATCTTCACTTTTCAGAAATCAGAAACAATCCGAAACGCGATTCGTTGGTTAACCACGTAAAATATTTTTACGCCTCCTATACCGTTAACCCAAAAAGACTGTGCGTAAAGTAGAACCAATACGATGCAGTTTACCTTAAAACTGCTCGAAGTGAAAACAATTCAATATATTTAACCGAATCACCTCGTCTAAAACTTGACGAAAATGAAACATATTTTGATTGTAAGAATAACTGGTGCCCGAGGGGAGACTCGAACTCCCACGCCGTGAAGCGGGGGATTTTGAATCCCCTGCGTCTACCATTCCGCCACTCGGGCCCAGTGAAGGCGATGTAACCCGCCTTTTGCGGCGCGTCAATCGCCTCTTAGCTGCTTTTTTGCTTAAAGCTCATTTGATGAGAAAGTATCACAAGACCCAAGCGCACCAGACTGGTATCCGGTCACAAACCACCGCGACCGCTGCTCCGATGTGCCATGCGTAAAGCTATGCGGGTTGGGGCGCTTGCCCGCATTGCGTTGCAAGGTGTCGTCACCGATTCTGCGTGCGGCATTCACCGCCTCTTCCAGATCGGCGCGATCAATGGACGCAAACTTTTCCTGCGCGGCCCTGGCCCAAATTCCGGCAAAGCAATCGGCTTGCAATTCAATCTGTACCGAAATGGCGTTGCTTTTGGCTTGTGACACCTGGGCGCGGACAGCATTGGCCGCTGCCAGAAAACCAAGTTCGTTCTGGACGTGATGCGCGATTTCATGCGCCACGACATAAGCGGCAGCAAAATCGCCCTTTGCGCCAAGCTCGCGCTCCAGCGTCACAAAAAAATCCGTGTCCAGATAGGCCTTTTTGTCACCAGGGCAGTAGAACGGCCCCGATGCGCCCGATGCGCCGCCACAGGGCGAACTGGTCGCACCTTTAAAAAGCACCAAGGTTGCAGGTGTATATTGCCGGTTCAGTTGTTCTTTGAACACCTGCGCCCAGACATCTTCGGTATCGGCCAGCGTAACAGAAACAAACTTCCCCGCGGCTTCGTCCTCAGCCGTCATCGGGCCAGACGCTACAACCTGCCCGCCACCCTGATCTTGCAGCAAAGGTGTGACATCAATGCCAAGAAAATAGCCCACTACCAGCACGGCGATCAACCCGACGCCGCCAATCCCGCCTGCGGCCCGTGCTTTAGACCGCCCACGGCGATCCTCAATATTGCGGCTTTCGCGCCGTCCTTGCCATTTCATCGCATACCCCCGTTAAACACACTGCCAACCGCGCTCGACCGTCCGGTATCTATGCCCTCTTGACGCCCCGCCCCCTGCGTGATGCAAGACGAAAACATTTGGAAAGACTGCTATGATCCGTGCATTATATGACTGGACCCTTGGCTTGGCGCAATCCCGACATGCAATTTGGGCCTTGGCCTTTGTCGCCTTTGTCGAAAGTTCGGTTTTTCCAATTCCACCTGACATCTTGATGATCCCGATGATTATCGCCGCCCCGCGCCGTGCCTTCTGGATCGCTTTTGTTGCCACGGTCTGTTCTGTCGCAGGTGGTGCTTTTGGCTATTTCATCGGAGCGGCCTTCTTTGACAGCATCGGTCAGCCCGTGTTGGAATTTTACGGCAAGACAGAAAGTTTCGCCGGCTTTGAAGCCCGCTACAATGAATACGGCGCTTGGGCCGTGCTTATCGCGGGCGTCACACCCTTTCCCTATAAGGTTATCACTATCCTTTCTGGGGCCACCGGCCTCTCGTTGCCGGTGTTCATGATTGCCAGTCTGATCGCCCGTGCCTTGCGGTTTTTCCTGATTGCGGCCTTGCTATACAAATTCGGCGCACCGATACGTGATTTCATTGAACGCAAGCTGGGCCTTATGTTCACCTTGGCGATTGCCCTATTGATCGCCGGATTTATTGCAGTGAGGTATCTATAATGACACGCCCCCCCCTGACGCTCCTTGCTGCGGGCGGTTCTGCCGCCTTGTTGTTGGGTGCTTTTGCGTTTCAGTACATCGGCGGCATGTCCCCCTGCACCCTGTGCATCTGGCAGCGCTGGCCACATGCGGCGGCGGTTCTGATCGGGGTTTTGGCGCTGACAATCGGCGGGCGGTACTGGGGTTATTTAGGGGCACTGTCTGCGGCCACTACTGCCGGTATCGGGATGTTTCACACCGGCGTTGAACGCGGCTGGTGGGAAGGGCTTGCATCGTGCAGCGCGGGGTCCATCAAAGGCCTAAGCGTGGCCGAGTTGTTGGACCCAACCGCGAATGTCGCAGCACCCGTGCGTTGCGACGCTGTGCCGTGGGAAATGTTCACCTTGTCGATGGCGTCGTGGAACATGATCCTGTCTCTGGTACTGGTTGCCCTGTGGCTGTCATCCGTCCGCCGCGCCTAAGGCCCGTCACTTTTGGGCGGCGACAGGGCAATCAGCCGCGCGCCTGCAACTGGCACCTGCTTGCTGTCTTGAGCCACAAAACGCACATCCCCATTCGTGCCGATAACGCATAGTAATACCGACAAAGGCCGGTCAGCGTGCCACGCCTCAAACCCGTATTCCTCGGTTAGTTTGGTGGTGCGCACTGTCCAGCCTTCAATCATCAGTGCCTCAAACTCGTCATAGGTGCGCCCGTCGCCCAAGCGCCGCCCCCCCAGTGTCACAGGCAAGGCATGCCGCTGGCTGTCGCTTTTGACCCGTGGCAATTGCCACACCTTGTCGCGGCCAAATTCGGGGGCAAGATCGGTGGCTACCAACGTGTTATAGGAATCATTATCTGTCGCCGCCAAAATCGTCGAAAACCCGATAAACTCTACCTTGTTCTCGGCGGCCTCGGATAAAATATCCCCATAAAAAACCTGCAACCCCGCCGCACGCGCATGGCGCAAATGCCCAAGGTTCCAATCGGTGACCAAAACTGGCACCTCTGCCTTTTTCAGCGCCGCCCCAAGGCCTGTCGTAAGCCGCGTCCCCCCCACCAGCAAAACGCCCGGAACCTCGGCCGCGCGCAACCCCAAAAGGCTTGCCAAAGGTGTCAGCCCAAAGCCGTTGATCACCACAGTTGATGCAACCAGCGCAAAGGCCAGCGGCCCAATCGCGGCCCCGTCCGGCACACCCATCGCCACAAGACGTTCGCCAAACAGGCCTGCAACGGCCATCAGCACCACACCACGCGGACCTGTCAGCGCCACAAGAACACGTTCGCGCCATGGCACAGTGGTGCCAATCAGCGACACCATGACCGACAAGGGCCGCGCCACCAAAACCACCAGCCCCACAAACAAAACCGCCCGCAAATCCAGCGACAACAAGGCCTGCATATCCAGCCCCGCCGCCAACAAGATGAAAACCCCCGACACCAGCAAAATCGTCGCATGTTCCTTGAACCGCCGCAGTTCCTCATAGCTGGGCAAGGCCGCATTGGCGATCACAAGGCCCATCACCGTCACCGCCAGCAGCCCGCTTTCATGCAAGACGCGATCGGAAATGGTAAAGGCCGCCAGCAAGACCACGAACAGCACGGGCACTTTCATATACTCGGGCACCAAGGCACGCTGAAAGGCCAAGGCTATTCCGCGCCCCGCAAGCCAACCCACCAAGGTCGCAAAGAAGATCCCGCCAAAAAAGTGAACTGCCGCGGCCGCGCCACCCTCATTCTCGCTTAACACCGTGACAACGCCAAAGGCCAAAACCGCCGCCAGTGCCCCCACGGGGTCGTTTACAATCGCTTCCCATTGCAACAGCGCCGCAGGCCTGCGCGACAATCGCGCTTGGCGCAGCAAGGGCGCAATCACCGTGGGTCCGGTCACAATCATAATGCCGCCGAATACGGCAGACGCCTCCCACCCCAAGCCCGCACCATAATGCACGGCCAAGGTCGAGGTCAGCCACCCCATCGGCGCACCAATGATCACCAGCCGCCGCACGCCCTTGGCCGCATCTTGCAGCGCATGCAGGTTCAAGGTCAGCCCGCCTTCAAACAAAATCACCGCCACCGCGATGGAAATCATCGGCCCGACCAAATCGCCAATATCGCGCGAAGGGATGAAAATCCCCGTGATAGGCCCCACAATCAGCCCTGCCAGCAGCATCAGCACAATCGCAGGCATCTGGATGCGCCATGCAAGCCACTGCGCCCCTACCCCGATCACGCCCACCAGCGCCAAGGCCTCAACAGGCGTCATTCCTTCAGCCGCCATATCGTATCACTCCGGCTGGCTGGGCGCGGCGTCAAACAGCCGCGCGTGTTCTTGAATGGCAAAACGGTCGGTCATGCCCGCCACATAATCGGCCACGATACGGGCCAGCAGCATATGGGTGTCGGCGCGGGCCACATCTTCGGCCCATTCCGTTGGCAGCAATTCGGGCTGTGCCATGAATAACGGGAACAGATCACGCACCACGGCTGTTACGCGCGTCCGTTCCTTCATCACACTCGGCGCGCGGTACATGCGCGTAAACAGAAAGGACCGGATCGCCTTCAGCTCTTGGTAGAGCGGTTTGGAAAACCGTATTACAGTGCCCTCCATCGCCCTGATATCATGAACAGACTGCGGTTTGGCCGCATCCAGCCGGATGTTCGCCACAGCGATCACATCTTCAACCATCCGGCCAAAAACACGGCGCAGCGCCTCATGTCGACGGCGCATCTTTTCCAGCCCCGGATACAGCGCATCCACCTCGGCAAAGGCGGGGCCAGTGACAGGCAGTTCCATCAAATCCGCCTCGTCAAACAGGCCAGACCGCAAACCATCGTGCAAATCATGGTGCGAATAGGCAATGTCATCGGCGATCGCCGCCACTTGCGCCTCGGCACTGGCATAGGTGTGCAGTTCCAAATCCCATTCGGCATTGGCCTCGACCAGCGCATAAGGCAGCGCCTCACCGAGGCCCGCAACCACGGGGCCATTGTGTTTGGCTATGCCCTCCAACGCTTCCCATGTCAGGTTCAACCCGTCAAAATCTGCATAATGGCGTTCCAGCTGCGTCACAATCCGCAACGCTTGGGCGTTATGGTCAAACCCACCGAACGGCGCCATCAGCTCGGCCAGTGCATCCTCGCCCGTGTGGCCGAACGGCGTGTGACCCAGATCATGCGCCAGCGCAATCGCCTCGGCCAAATCGGTGTTCAGCCCCAAGACCCCCGAAATGGTCCGCGCCACCTGCGCGACCTCAATCGAATGGGTCAAGCGTGTGCGGTAATAATCGCCCTCGTGTTCGACGAACACTTGCGTTTTGTGCTTCAATCGCCGAAACGCTGATGAATGGATGATCCGGTCCCTATCGCGTTGAAACGGCGACCGAAATGACGACATCCGCTCTTCGTGTAGTCGCCCGCGCGATGCATCGGGTAGGCAAGCATAGGGTGCAAACATCATTCAAACCTGTTACGCCATGCAGTCCACGGCTGTTCCTGCCATCTATAGGCGATTCCCTAACAAATGGCACCCTAGACTGTGCATCTTGTTCCAACCCGCGCGCGGGCCTATATTAGATTAGTAGCTACACAAAAGGCGCATCTGACATGACCCTGACCCTGCCCCCGCGCGTGACTGACCGTGCCTTTGCCCGACTGGCCGAGATTGCCGAGGAAACCGGTGACATCAAAGCCTTGCGTGTCGCCGTAGATGGTGGCGGATGCTCAGGCTTTCAATATGATATCCGGCTTGATGACCCAACCGAGGACGATATGGTCTTGGAAAAAGACGGGATGAAAGTGCTGGTTGACGCCGTATCATTGCCGTTTCTGTCCAACGCCGTGATCGACTTTTCCCAAGAATTGATCGGCGCGCGCTTTGTGATCGAGAACCCGAATGCCAGCAGTTCCTGTGGCTGTGGTGTGTCGTTCTCGATGTAAGCTTGCCCCTTCCCCCCCTGCCGCCTAGAACATAGGGAACGGCATGGGGGCAGTACATGAAACTTGCGACATTCAACATCAACGGTATCAAGGCTCGAATCGACGCGCTGCCCCGCTGGCTGGCGGCGGCCAAACCCGATGTCGTGGCCTTGCAGGAAATAAAATCCGTCGATGAAAATTTCCCGCGAGAGATGCTCGAGGATCTGGGCTACCGCGTTGAAACACATGGGCAAAAAGGCTTTAACGGAGTCGCCATCCTGTCGCGCCTGCCGCTGGAAGATATCACCCGCGGCTTGCCTGGCGACGATACCGACGAACAGGCCCGCTGGATCGAGGCAACCGTGATCGGAGAGCGCCCCGTGCGCCTTTGTGGCCTTTATCTGCCCAACGGCAACCCTGCACCGGGGCCGAAATACGACTATAAACTGGCGTGGATGGCACGGATGGAGGCGCGGGTGGCAGAATTGCTGAAATCCGAGGAGCCTTTGGTGATCGCGGGTGACTATAACGTCATCCCCCAACCAGAAGATGCTGCAAACCCTATGGCTTGGACCGAGGATGCGCTTTACCTGCCCGCCACCCGCGCCGCGTTCCGGCGCATCGTGAACCTTGGCCTGACAGACGCCTTTCGCGCCCGCAATCAAAACCCCGGCCAATACAGCTTTTGGGATTATCAGGCCGGCGCGTGGGAGAAAAACAACGGCATCCGCATCGACCACCTTTTGCTGTCGCCCCAAGCCGCTGACCTTTTGCGCGATTGCCAAATCGACCGCGAAGTGCGTGCCGAAGAAAAACCGTCCGACCATGTTCCAGTATGGATAGACCTTGCCGCCTGAACGGCCTTACCCGCCCACCGTCACGTCATGGCCGTAAATCCAGTCGAACTTTCGCAGCGCCAAACCGGGGGCAACGGCACCGCCCAGCCTCAGCCCCAGATGGGCCACCGCCCGCAATGGCTCGCGCAGATGATAGGCCCGCGCATTGCTATTCGCGGCCTGCACAATCTTTGCGCAGCGGAATTGGCGCAGCGCCTGATAGGCAGGCAAGCCCTTGGCAACCCCCAACCGATCCAAACAATCCGCCAGCACCCACGCATCTTCCAGCGCCATATTCGCGCCTTGGGCCAGAAAAGGCAGCGTTGGATGCGCCGCGTCGCCCAGAATGGCCGCGCGTTGACTGAACCACTGTTTTGCCACAGGATGGCGGAACAACCCCCACAGCCAAACATCACTCGCGGCCTCCAGCCAGCCTTGCACACGCGGTGAAAACCCGTCAAAGGCCAGCCGCATTTCCAACGGATCATCACGCAGGTTCCAGCCTTCTTCGACCCATTGGCGACGTTCCTCGACGGCCACGATGTTGCGCAGTGTGCCACCGCGCAAAGGATAACTGACCAAATGTCGGCCCGCCCCCATATGCACCTCGGCCACCGCAGCATCGCCCGGCGTGGCGGGGATCAACGCGCGCCATGCAATCTGATGGGTGAAAAACGGCGCCACCGCCCCGTTCAGCGCACCGCGCACTTTCGAATGCAACCCGTCTGCCCCGATTACAAACCCTGCTGCACGTTCCGCCCCCGTAGCCGTCACAAGGCGCGGCGTGCTGCCCGACAGATCAACCGCTTCAATCCGCTGCAACAGCTGAAGCTCAACCCCTGCCGCTTCGGCCCCTTTGCGCAAAACCTCGATCAGGTCGGCACGGTGCACAAGGTGAAACGCCTGCGCAGGCCGCAGCTTTGCCACCTCCAGCCTCAGGACCGGATCACCGCTGTACCCGTCGCGCAATTCAATCGCTTGGGTTCGCATCGCCAAAGCCACGAGCGCGCCCTCAAGCCCCAAGGCGCGCAAAACAGCCGCGCCATTTGGGCTAATTTGCAAACCCGCCCCAACTTCGCGTATCGCATCGGCCTGTTCCAAAACGACAACCTTGGCACCGCGTTGGGCCAGCGCGGTGGCAACAGCCAACCCCGCCACACCTGCACCAAGAACAGTAAATTCGGTATTTTTCAAAGTCATCTTTTGGGCCTTATAAAACGCGCAAGGCCGGCCCCTCATAACAGGTCCGGCCTTCACTATCATCATCTATTGTGGCGCGGCACTCAATCGTTGACGATCAATCCTCGCGATGCACCTTCTCACGGCGTTCATGCTTTTCTTGCGCTTCCAGCGTCATGGTCGCAATCGGGCGCGCATCCAACCGTTTCAACGAAATAGGCTCGCCGGTGACATCGCAATAGCCAAACTCGCCATGCTCAATCCGGCGCAGGGCCGCATCTATCTTGGACACAAGCTTGCGCTGACGGTCCCGTGTGCGCAATTCCAGCGCGCGGTCGGTTTCCTCGGACGCGCGATCTGCGATGTCTGGCACAGCGCGGGCGGACCCTTGCAAGCCCTCAATCGTTTCGGCCGATTGATCCAGCATGTCTTGCTTCCATGTCAGCAACTTGCGGCGGAAGTATTCAAGCTGACGGTCATTCATGAATGGCTCATTCTCAGCCGGGCGGTAATCGTCGGGAACAAAGGTTTCGACCTTCATCTCATCAATCTCCATTTGGTCGCACCCAACAATGAGCTGTGTATCGCGACTCGGGGCCGTTGAAACGGGGGCTTTCGGCATCGCACGCGCTCCTGTTGGCGGTCCTTTAAAGGAACCTGCCGCCATTGTCACTAGCGGTTGCGACAATTTGATGGCGGCGATAAGGTCTTATGGAAACTTATGACAGGGCCGCAACTTAAAGATGAAATTCGCCTCAACCGACAGCTATATCGCCACCGAAGATTTGACCGTTGCCGTAAACGCCGCCGTCATCCTGCAACGCCCGCTATTGGTAAAAGGCGAACCAGGCACGGGTAAGACCGAATTGGCCCGTCAGGTTGCGCAGGCCTTGGGCATGCCCCTGCTGGAATGGCACGTTAAATCCACCACCAAGGCACAACAGGGCCTCTATGAATATGACGCCGTCAGCCGTTTGCGCGACAGCCAACTTGGCGACGCGCGTGTGCATGATGTGAAAAACTACATCCGCAAGGGCAAGCTGTGGCAAGCGTTTGACGCGAAAGAGCGTGTGGTTCTGTTGATCGACGAAATCGACAAGGCCGATATCGAATTCCCCAATGACCTGTTGCAGGAATTGGACCGGATGGAATTTTTTGTCTATGAAACCGGCGAAGTCATCAAGGCCCGCCAGCGCCCCATCGTCATCATCACCTCCAACAATGAAAAAGAACTACCCGACGCGTTTTTGCGCCGCTGTTTCTTCCACTTCATTCGCTTTCCCGAAATCGCAACCCTGCGCCAGATCGTCGAAGTCCATTTCCCGGGCATCAAAGAGGCGCTGCTGACCACCGCCCTCACCCAATTTTACGAATTGCGCGACATGCCAGGCCTCAAGAAAAAGCCGTCGACCAGCGAAGTCCTCGATTGGTTAAAGCTTTTGTTGGCCGAGGATTTGCAGCCCGAAGATCTGGCCCGCGACAAGGTATCTTTACCGCGCCTGCATGGTGCACTCCTGAAGAATGAACAAGACGTGCATTTGTTTGAACGGTTGGCGTTCATGGCACGCGGGCAGCGCTAAATCACCAAGCCCTATATCTTGTAGCCATCGCGCATCGCCATTTGATTGACTCTACACCTTAAGAACCCTTCGTAACCCCTTATAACTGGACGGGGAATCGGGACACAAATATGGCCGCTCCGCCCCTATGCTGCCTTAATTAGGCCACATTCCCTTCACGAAAATTCACTTATTGAAACATATTGAAACATATAGCGATCAAAACAGGGTAAATCTGGCGTTTGCGCTGTTTCTCCCCTCTAGCCGTTGAATCACCCGCCGCCTCAAAGATTCCCGATCATTGACACAGGCGGGCCGCGAAACTGACACTCCGACCCTGTTCTCTGGTCAAACAGACAGAACAACCAAGCGGAAGTGTCATGACCCAAAACGATATATTGAGCACAAGACCCCTAATGCCCAGCGATTTTGAGGCGTGGCTTCCGCTTTGGGGCCAGTATCTGGCCCAGAATGATACAAAGATGCGCTGGCCAGATCGGACAGCCCTGTTTCGCCAACTGGCCCACCAAACGGATAATGCCGCCGCAATGATCGTTGAATGCGATGGCAAAATCGTTGGGATCGCCCATTACCAGATCCATCACGCCCGATTCGCCTTTGAAAACGCCTACTACGTTCAAGATATCTATGTGATTCCTGCGTTTCAGGCCCAACGCGCCGGGGCGACCTTGATGCGCGCCATCTATGCTGCGGCCCAACAAACGGGCGCGCCTGCTGTCTATTGGAAGGCCGCCGAACATCTTTACGGCACGAATGACACTGCCGCTGCGACCTCTTCTTTCCTCCAGTTCAGAAAGGCCGCATAAGATGCGCTTGGCCTCCCTTTTGGCGATCGGTTTTCTGACTGCTTGCGTCCCCAGCCCGGGCGCAGACGTGTCGATGAACCAAAACAAATCTTCGACTGCCACCAGCGGTCGCGCCTCGTCTGTAACGAACAAGTTTGGCCTCAAGGCCGCTGCACGGACACAGCGTAACAATGCGGACATCGCGCGCGATTTTCTGGAATTGGCCTTTACGATGGAAAGTGGGCGCACGCTGCCCATTCTGACCCGTTTTGAAGGCCCAATTACGGTGCGAACCTCGGGTCAGATCCCGCCCAGCGCCTTGACCGACCTTGCGCGCCTGCTCCAGCGCTTCCGCAACGAGGCGGGCTTAAACATTCGCGAAGTGGCGGGTGCCCCTGCCTCCATCAACATTGAATTCGTACCGCGCAAAGCCATTCAAAGCGTTTACAGCAACGTCGCCTGCTTTGTTGTGCCCCGTGTTACGTCGTGGGATGAATTCCGATCCAGCCGCAACAACGGCACACTGGTGTGGCAAACCTTGCAACAGCGCGACCAAGTGTCGGTCTTCATTCCGGCCGACAGCACAGCGCAAGAGGTCCGCGATTGCCTGCACGAAGAAACAGCGCAAGCCATGGGGCCATTGAACGACCTGTTCCGGCTAACCGATTCAGTCTTTAATGACGACAACTTCAACACCTCGCTGACGGGTTTTGATATGACCATCCTGCGGGCCTATTATTCGCCCGAATTGCGGTCTGGCATGACGCAAGCGCAGGTCGCCGCAAAACTGCCCGGCATTCTGGCGCGTGTTAATCCGGCGGGCAATTCTGCGCCGATGCGCCCTCAGACCAAATCCCCGCGCTTTTGGATTAACGCTGTACAAACGGCCCTCGGATCAAGCGGCAGCGCACAACGGCGCGAAGATGCGGCCCGTCAAGCCGTCTCGACGGCCCGTGCCCAAGGCTGGACCGACGGACGCCTTGCCTTCAGCTATTTCGCCCTTGGCCGCATCAGTCTGGCCCGCGATCCTGCCACCGCGATTAATGCCTTCGCCGAGGCTGGGCGCATCTACCGCAGCCTTCCGGGCGGCGCCATCCATGCAGCCCATGTTGACATGCAACTGGCCGCCTATGCCCTGTCGCGCGGCGAGTCTGAGAGAGCGCTGGAAATCAGTAACCGCACCATGCCCGCTGTAGCGGCTGCCGAAAATGCAGCTCTCATGGCAACCTTGATGCTGATCAAGGCCGAAGCGTTGGAAATGCGGGGCCTGAACCGCGAGGCATCGGCGGTGCGGATAGACAGTGGCGGCTGGGCGCGCTATGGCTTTGGTTCGGATGCGCAAATCAAATCGCGGGCTGCTGAAATCTCGGCCCTCGCGCGGCGCGGTAACAAAAGCTGACGGTCGGGCACGCGCCCCGCTGTTACGGGGGCGAATGAATGATCGTTTTGGGCGGCATGCTGCTTGGCGCAATAATCGGTGCAACCCTCGCGCGCAAGCGTGGGGGTAAGGCTTTGGATATGCTGCAATATGGCGCAGGATTCATGATTGCCTTTGGACTTTTGGGCCTGTTTATCACCATTTTCATCGACCGCATGACGTAAGGCCGATGTTCCTGCCGTTTTTCGACAATCTGCGACGGCACGGGGTTCCCGTCAGCCTGCGGGAATATCTGTCGTTTCTCGAAGGGATGGCCGCCGGATTGGTGACCTATGATGTCGACGGGTTCTATTATCTGGCGCGACTTACGATGGTAAAGGATGAACGTCACCTTGACCGTTTCGACCAAGCGTTTTCGACCAGTTTCAAAGGATTGGAATCCGTCACGCCGCAATCGGTGATCGACGCGCTTGACCTGCCCGAGGACTGGCTGCGCAAGCTGGCCGAAAAGCACCTTACGCCCGAGGAGCGCGCGGCGATCAACGCCTTGGGCGGTTTCGACAAGTTGATGGAGACCCTCAAACAACGGCTGGAAGAGCAAAAAGCCCGTCATCAAGGCGGCAACAAATGGATCGGCACCGCGGGCACCTCGCCCTTCGGAGCCTACGGCTATAACCCCGAAGGCGTGCGCATCGGCCAAAAAGAGGGCCGCCACGGCCGCGCAGTCAAGGTCTGGGACAAGCGCGAATTCAAGAACCTCGATGACACCGTTGAACTTGGCACCCGCAACATCAAAGTTGCCCTCAAACGTCTGCGCAAATGGGCGCGCGACGGCGCGGTTGAGGAGCTGGACCTCGACGGCACCATCCGCGCCACAGCCGAACATGGCTATCTTGATGTCAAAACCCGCCCCGAACGGCGCAACGCGGTCAAGGTTCTGTTGTTCCTTGATGTCGGCGGATCAATGGACCCCTACGTCAAGGTGGTCGAGGAGTTGTTCAGCGCCGCACGGTCAGAGTTTCGCCACCTCGAACATTTCTATTTCCACAATTGCATCTATGAAGGCCTCTGGCGCGATAATCGCCGCCGCTGGGACGCGCAAACCCCCACATGGGACGTGCTGCGCACCTATGGCCCTGATTGGAAGTGCATTTTCGTAGGCGACGCCAGCATGAGCCCTTATGAAATCCTACACCCCGGCGGCGCGAACGAACATTGGAATGCCGAAGCGGGGGAAGTTTGGCTCGACCGCCTGTGCCAGCAATGGCCCTCACACCTCTGGATCAACCCCACGCCCGAACGGTTTTGGACGCACAGCCATTCGATCCGCCTGATCCGCCAAACCTTGGGCGACCGCATGGTCCCAATGACGCTCGACGGCCTGTCCCGTGGCACGAAAGGGCTTAGCCGATGAAACGCAAATTTATGTTGGCAGGCTTTGCGCTTGCCGCCCTTCTCACCGCCTTCTTCATCGTCCGCGCGATCTTTTTCGCCGTATTCTGGATGGACCCCGACCGCGAAATCCACCCGATAGAGCCGTGGATGACCCCGCGCTATATCGCCCGCACCTATGACATCCCCCGCCCAGACATGCAGCGCATCCTTGAACTCGGCCCCGATGAAACGCCGCGCCAACCCTTGGATAAACTGGCCCGCACACGCGGTGTTCCGGTGCAAACCTATATCGACCAATTCGACGCGCTGCTGGATGCGCGCCCGCCACAATGACGGATCTGCTGCTCCTTTGGGTGTCCGACTACGGTTTGGTGGTCATCACCCTTGCGACTTTACTGTCTTGTTTCGCCCTGCCGATGCCATCGTCTTTGATGATGATGGCAGGCGGTGCTTTTGCTGCGGCTGGCGATTTGGTGCTGTGGCAAGTGTGTTTGGGGGCCTTTACAGGTGCCATGATCGGCGACCAAACCGGCTATTTTCTGGCCCGCCACTATGGCGCCGACCGTCTTTGGGCGCGCTTGCGCAAGCAGCGCGGCTCTGCCCGTCTGCTCGCTCAGGCAGAAACTCTTTTGCAGCGACGGGGCGGCTGGGCCGTCTATCTGACGCGCTGGCTGTTCAGCCCGCTTGGCCCTTATGTAAACCTGATCGCGGGGGCCACCAAAATGCCGTGGCGCCGCTTCCTGCTTGCCGATCTGGCGGGTGAGGCGACTTGGGTCGCGGTCTATGTCACCCTCGGCTATGTGTTTGGTACCCAGATCGAAGAGCTTTCAGACACGCTTGGCAACGTCATCGGCGCGTTGACCGCTGGCATGATGACCGTCTTGCTGGGTCGTGCCCTTTGGCGGCAGCGCCACGGCCAAAGGTGATAGAGTTTCAATTGCAACCCTTCCCTGCACCGCAAAACACACCATATTAACGTCATGACCGCGCTTGTCCCCCTCATCCTGCCCCTTGTGATGGCCTATGTGATGTACCGCTTTTCGGCGTGGCAAACGGGCAAGCATCTGGATCAAACCTCCAAACCCCTGCGCGATCCAGAGCTGGAGCAGGTCATGGCCCGCCTTGCTGTGGCGCTTGAGGTGCCAAAAGTCGCAGTGCATGTCTATGATATCGACCCCGTCAACGGCCTTGCCGCCCCTGATGGTCGCATCTTCCTGACCCGTGGATTTATTGACCGTTACCGCCAAGGCATTGTAACCGCAGACGAAATTGCATCCGTCGTGGCGCATGAAATGGGCCATGTCGCCCTTGGCCACACCAAGCGCCGGATGATCGACGTCACAGGCCAAAACGCGGCTTTCATGCTGATAGCCAGCCTTTTGGGCCGCATGATCCCGATTATCGGTGTGTTCATCGCGTCCTATGTTACCAAAGTCCTTGGCGCAGGCCTGTCGCGCAAGGATGAAAACGAGGCCGACGCCTATGCTAGCGCGCTTTTGGTCAAGGCAGGTATCGGGCTGGAACCGCAAAAAAGCCTGTTCAAAAAGCTCGACCGCCTGACGGGCGCATCTGGGCATGATATCCCGCAATGGCTTCGATCCCACCCCAAAACCGCCGAACGCATCGCCGCAATAGAGGCGCGCGGCGCGAAATGGGGCGTGTAATGGACTCTATTCTCACAACCAAAGTTTCAAACTCCACATGACGCAAAGGATGCTCGCATTATCCTTTGCGTGGCTGTAGGTATCGTAAAATTTGGTAATGATTAACGAGTCTAAAATGGGACAAGACACCAAAGCGGGAATTGCTTTCAACCTGCTTCGACGCGATATTTTAAACGGAAATCACCCGTCAGGGAAACCGCTGCGCGTGTCGAACCTGTCCGTGCGCTACGGTGTTGGCATCGCCGCCTTGCGGGTTGCCTTGGCTCAGCTGACAGAAATGCAGCTCGTCGTGCCAACCCCGCCGCGTGGTTGGCAGGTTGCATCGGTATCTCTGGCCGAATTTCAAGATTTGCTTCATGCCCGCATGACACTCGAAGTCGCGCTGCTGGAAGACGCCATCGACCACGGCACAAAAAACTGGGAAACAAACCTTCTTGCCGCACATTTTCAACTTGCGCAGGCCGTACGCCCGTTGGGTGCCGCCGATACCCTGGCCTATCGCCAAACCTGGATCGCATTGCACGACAGCTTTCATGCCGCTCTTTTGGCCGGTGCCCGCTCGGCTTGGCTTAAACAAAACCACCTTCAATTATTGGACCAAATGCAGCGCTACCATCAGGCGATTATGTCCTTAGTGTCGTCCAATACCGACGCAATGGAGCCGCTGTTGACGGATGCCTTTTCCATCCCGCGCCACGGCGAATTGGTCGTCGCCGCATTGGACCGTGACAAGCCCGCAGCCGTCACCGCATTAAAGCGCCACGGTGACATAACCTTTGCGTTGTCGCAGCGCATCTTGGGCCCCGACCGCGCGGCAGATTAACGATATAGCGACAAAAAGACAGGAACGGATTTCGCTGGCAGGGCGATCGGTCCATCCAAAATGATAAGATAACAACCGCTTTTGGGGTTTCGACCTTACCTTGACACAAAGAGCATCACATAAAACGTTGAAATCAGTAATTTCAGGCGGCCTTAGCTGGCTCAAGTTTAAGTCGAGACGACCTAAATGCAATCCAACCGCCGGCGCGCCGGTGCTCAACAGCCTTGGTGGCAAGATCACGACCTATCAGCGGCTGGCAGCACGCACGAAGGACAACACCGCCGTCCGTTGCCCCGACCTTTCCAGACAAAGGGACGGCAGCGAAGGCCCTGCTCAACGCCTTATCGATGCGCCCCCCCCCTTTTGGGCACAACGCCCGCTCCGCGCCTATACTCCCCTAGGCCTGCTCCCTGCTGGAACACAGGCGAAACTGCAGTTGCCAAGCAGAACCGTTGCTGGCCCCTGTCACCTATCCGCTTGACGACAAGCCGACTTTGACGCTGAAAGGGCAAATTTTCGCTGGGCCCGCGGTGGCGGTATCTCAGGCCTTTTGATCGGCAGGGACCTTGGCCAATGCCGGTTTTTGGGTATTTTTACTACGATGACATCAGGCCGCGTTATGTTCGCCCGGCAAATTGCGCAATCCCGATGCCCGCCCCTTCTAAAGCCGCGCGGGTTGCTTTAGCAATTTCCACCGCTTCGGGCGTATCGCCATGCATGCAGATCGTGTCAATCGGCGTGGGGATATGCGTGCCACTGGCAGTGATGATTGCGCCGGCCTTGACCATTTCAACCATGCGTTTTGCGGCCAAAGCAGGATCATGGATCACCGCGCCAGGCAATTTGCGATCGACCAAAGTGGCATCGTCATTATAGGCGCGATCCGCGAAAATCTCGGCCGCCCAAGTGCAGCCCAGCGCCTGCACCGCCTCTTGCTGCGCCGTGGCCGCCAGCACCATGATGATGATACCTGGGTCCACCGCCAACGCGCCCTCATAACAGGCCTGCGCCATCAAGGCATCTTCGGCCGCCATATTGGCCAACGCGCCGTGCAGTTTCAAATGCCGTACGCTGCCCCCTACCAGTGCCGCCATGGCTTGGGCAGCCCCCAGTTGATAGGCCACAAGATGGCGCAATGCGGAATGGGTCAGCGTCAGGCGGCGGCGGCCAAAGCCTTGCAGATCGGCAAAACCCGGATGCGCGCCAATCCCTGTGCCATGTGCCACAGCCGCCGCCATCGTGGCCGCCATCACATCGGGGTCGCTGGCATGGAACCCGCAGGCGATATTGGCCGAGGTGACGGTTTTCAACAAAGCCGCATCATTGCCCATAGACCAAGGGCCATAGCTTTCGCCCATATCGGCGTTCAAATCGACAGTCAGCCTCATATATCCTCCACTCCGGTGATCATGCCGGAAATAAGTTGATAGCTTAGCAAATCACCCATCAGCGCAGGGTCGCGCAGACGCGGGGCACATAGGCGGGGCAAAGCGGCGATGCTTTGCAGGTATTTGCGCTGCGCATCCAGTGCCTCATCCAGCGTGACAAAAGACAGGCGCAGCGCAGCCCCTGCTGGCGTTTGCGCAAGCCGTGGCAAATCGGCTGGGATCACCGTGCCAATGCGCGGATAGCCCCCCGTGGTCTGTGCTTCGGGCAGCAAAATATATGGCGCGCCATCCCCAGGGATTTGGATATCACCTGGCGTGATGATTTCGGACAGAATGGATTGGCCTGCGCTCAGGCCAAAGCCGCCGCCTTGCGGGACCAGCCGCACGCCTTGGCGGTTGGCGCGGGTATCGCGGCGAAACTCGGTCTGGGCGAAACGGGTCAGATCCGCATCGGCAAACAGCGCCGTTTGCAAGGATGCCAAAACCCGCGCGGGCCCGCCATTAAACCTGTCCGCCACGTCCAGCGCCATGCCCACAGGTCCGCCCCCATCGCCCCCGATAGGCAAGACCTGCCCCGCCTGCAACACCGCCCCAATCCCTGCCGCCAAATGCGTGGCCCGCGCGCCCAGCACCTTTGGCACATCGATCCCGCCCCCGACCGACAGATAGCCGTACACCCCCGCCTGCGCCCCGCCGATTTGTAAAACAGCACCCGCTGGCAGCGTGTGGCTTGCATTCCACTCCACCGCCACCCCATCAATCGTCGCTTTCATCGGCGCACCCGTCAGCGCAATGCGCAGCGGTGCATCAGCCGAAAAACACCCCCCGAACCCTGCCATTTCCAGTGCGGCCAAACCCGCCGATTGCCGCAACAACGCCGCCCCTTCGGCCAGCGCCAACACATCCGCCGCCCCGCCCCGCGACAGACCCTGCGCAATATAGCCGGGCCTGCCTTGGTCTTGGACGGTGACACCGGGCCCAATGCTAAGAATGCGCAGCGCGGTCATCGGATCGGCTCCACCACAGCACCGCCATTGCCCGATGGGTCACGGCTCTGCATCGTCTCATAATCCGTCTCGCTGACGGCGTAAAATTGTACCTCATCGCCTGCCCGCAAGGGAAAGGGATCCTCCGCCTCGGGCCGGTACAGCCGAAACCCCGTTTGCCCGACATGCCGCCAGCCCGTCGGCGACGCATTGGCAAACAACACAAACTGCCGCACCGCCACAACCAAGGCACCCGCAGGCACCTGCGGCGTGATCGTGCTTTGCCGCGGGATGTTCCACGCCTCGGGCAGCTCGCCCAAATAGGGCTGGCCGGGCGCAAAGCCCAGCGTCAAAACACGGGTCCGCGCGCCCGACAGCGCCGCAATCGCCTCGGCCTCACTCACCCCCGCCAGCGCCGCCGCCTCGGCCAGTTGCGGCGCCGCCTGACCGCCAAACACCGTGGGAATGCGCCAAAACCGACGGCCCTTTGGCGGATCGGCAGCATACCAATCACCAGCCGCCAGCAGACCTTGCAACCGCGCCTTCAAATCCGCATGGGCAAAATCCAACGGGTCAAACCGTACATAGGTCGAGGTCAGCGACGATGATGTCTCCTCCACCCCAACCCAGCCTTGCGCCTCAACCGCCGCGCGAAACGCCAGGGCTGCGCGGTTCGCAGACTCGCTCAACCTGTCGCCAAAACGCACCAAAAGGCCGGTCAAACCGACCGGCACAATTTGCGGAAAATGATCAAGCCTTTGCATCCTCGAATGGTGCCGCGTAGACTGCGCAGGTGCAAGCGGTGAAATACGCCGATACCGCCAATCTAAAGGCACCTTCATCCCACACGACCCCGCCGAACAGAAAGCCCACGCCATGCAATTTTCCCGCTTTGACGCCGCCGCTCTCGATCACTTCGTAGCCACAGCTCACGGCGGCCACGGCGCATGGACCATCCTGACCCCCGATGATTTCACCCGCGCCATAGCCGAGATTTCCGGCTGGCAAGGCTATGCCCCAACTCCGCTGCACAGCCTGCCCGCCCTCGCCCAAACCCTGTCGCTGGGCGAGATCTTGTATAAACACGAAGGCCCGCGCTTTGGCATCGGCAGCTTCAAGGCACTTGGGGCCGCCTATGCGGGCCTGCGCGTGCTGCAAACCGAACTTTCGAAAAGGCTCGGTCGGCCCATCTGGTTGGATACAATCAGCAGCGGCTCCCTCGCTCATGATGCCAGCACTGTGACCTTATGCTCCGCCACCGATGGCAATCACGGCCGCTCGCTCGCATGGGGCTGCCAGCGCTTTGGGGCAGCGTGCAAAATCTACATCCACGCCGAAGTGTCCGAAGGCCGCGCCCAGATCATACGCGATTTCGGGGCAGATGTGATCCGCGTTGCGGGCAATTATGACGCCTCGGTCGCCCGCGCCCGCGCGGATGCCGATGCAAACGGCTGGTTCATGGTCGCCGATACCTCTTGGCCAGGCTACCGCCAACCACCCTTGGATGTGATGGCAGGCTACGGCCTGATGGCGGATGAGGCGTGCCGTGCCATGACCACTGCCCCAACCCATGTGATCTTGCAAGGCGGGGTTGGGGGGCTTGCCGCCGCCGTTGCTGCCTATTTGCGCCAATATTGGGGTGACAGCGCGCCACGCGTGGTGGTGGTCGAACCCACACTTGCCCCTTGCCTTATGGCCAGCGCACGGGCCAACACGGCGACCAGCGTTAACATCGCCTCGGAAACCATAATGGCAGGCCTCTCTTGCGGTGAGCCTTCGGAACTCGCATGGGACATCTTGGCAGATGAGGGGCGCGATTACCTGACCATCCCCGACAGCATCATCGGCCCCACCATGCGCCTGCTCGCCCGCCCCTTGGGCCATGACCCAAGGATCGAAGGCGGCGAAAGCGGAGTCGCGGGCCTTGCCGCCCTCATCGCCGCCGCCCGCCAACCCGCGCACCGAACCGCTTTGAACCTCGGCCCAACGTCTCGCATCCTCGTCATCGGCTCCGAAGGCATCACCGACCCCGCAATCTACGCAGACATCATGGAACAGACCGACTAACCACGCGGTCAATCCAAGGCCCATTCATCTTGGCAAAAATACCTCGGGGGTGAATGCGCCCAAAGGCGCATAGGGGGCAGCGCCCTCTGCCTTTGTCCCTTCCCCCCGCCAACCCCGACCGCCGCACGCAAACCCTACCCGCCATTTGCCAGCATCAAACACCTTTCCCCCCAAGGTACAAACCTGCCCAGCATCGCCTCCTCGTCCGACAAGGCCGTCGTAAACAGGCCGGGGGGCAGTACCAACGGCGCGCCCTTGGCAGGGTCCGGTAACGCATCGTTTTGCAAGAATAACATAGGGGCAGACGCTTCATTTCGGAACCAGATATGTCCCCGGCTTTCCACGCCCTAAAATATAATCTGCATCCTTACTTCGCACCCAACCATCCCTTCAGCCGATCGTTAACTCGGCTGCGCAAGGCGGCTTTCCAACAAATGCCCGCTTTCCGTCAAAATAGGATAGGCCACCGTCACCAGCAACGAATTGATCTCTTTGAACGCCCTCACGGTTTCCAGATGAATATCCGATGTCTCAATACTATCGGCATGGGCGTTGCGCAGCCGTTCCAGATGGCGGTCATGGCTGTCGCGCTCCAGCTTGCGCATCGTTTCCTTCTCTTTCACCAACTGCCGCGCGCTTTCCACATCGCCCGACACCAGCACATTCAACGCCAGCTGCATATTCGCCTCGACCCGCCCGTGCAGCGTACACATCTCGGCCCAGCCCTCCGGCGAAAATCGCAAAGCCCGCTGCGCCCGCACCTCGGCCAAAGCCAAAAGGCTTTTGGCAATAATGTCGCCTATATATTCCAGATTGATGGAAAAGTCGGTCAGCTCCTTGCCCAGCTTGGCCTCACGTTCGCTCACCTTACCGCGCTGCACCTCGGCAATGAACAGCTTGATATCCCTGTGCTTGCGGTTGACTTGGATATCCAACGCCCGCACCCGTCCGATCTTGTCGAAATTACCGCCGTCCATTAATTCCATCACGGGCCGGTACATCGCAGCCACCGTTTCGCCCATATGCAGCAACTCGCGCTTTGCACTGGCCAGCGCCACAGTCGGGTTGCCGACTGACGCACGGTCCAACAGGCTGGCCACCGGCTCTAAGGTACCCGCAGTCTCCACCACAAGATCGGGCAAGATTAACGTGGCCAGACGTTCCATCGGGCGCACAAAAGGCAAGGCCACCACAACCAAAACGAGATTGAACGCCAGATGAAAGTTCACCAGTTGCACCGCCTCACTGCCGCCCAAATAGTGGATGGGCAGGTCCACCACCTGTAACAGCGTCAGCACCAACAGCGCCGCCACACCCCGAAAAATCAAGTTACCCACCGGAATACGCCGCGCCTGCAACTCCATCCCCCGCGTCAACCACACCGCAACAATCCCGCCGCCAAGGTTCGCCCCCAGTACCATCGGCAAGGCCACCTCCAGCGGCAACATCCCCCCCGTGGCAAACGTCACCAACAGCAAAACCGTTGCCACCGACGAATGCACAACCCAGGCAATCGCCCCCGCCACCAAGAACGCCGTCAACGGATCGCCGCGCAAATAGCCCATCAAGCCCGGCAACAGCGCAGAGTCGCGCAATGGTTCCGTCGCTTGCCCAACCATCTGCAAAGACAATAAAATAAACGCAATCCCCAGAACAATCCGTCCTGATTGCCGCACCGACCGCGCTTCAAATTTCAAAAACATCGTGGCACCGACCAACAACAGCAGCGGGATCAACCCCGACAGATCAAACGACAAAATTTTGACCACCAGCGCCGATCCCAGATCCGCCCCCAGCAGCGCCGCGATCCCGGTGCTGACCGTCAAAATTCCACTGGTCACAAACCCGGCTGCCAATATCCCGACCGCAGTCGAACTTTGCAAAACCACCGCCAGCACCATGCCAACCACAGCCATCTGCACCGTACCGCCCTTAGCGCCCCGCAAGGCCGCTTTCAGCCGCGTGCCATGCGCGCGTTCAACGCCAGTCCGCACCATCCGCACAGCCCAAAGCAACAGCATCACAGCACCGGCAAGATGGATCAGAAAAGCAACTGGCAGCATATAATTTCCTTGGTCCCTCGCGGCCCTATAGCCTATTCAGCGCGCTTACAGCCCATAAAACAAATCGGTAGTTTTAATGTACATATAAGACCACCCTATATAAGGTTGCGCTTAGGCGCTATGTCCAGCGCAGCGTCTTTTCCTACGTTGCTATGTGTGGCGGCTTTTCCCGCAGCGTGAAAGCGATTTTTCCAACACAGCCCGCGATTTCCGATCATGTCCGCAAGCTCAGGGATCGGTAAGACACCCTTGGGTTCAACGCGCGTTTAGCGCACCCAAAGCCCTTCGCGCTTGATCCGGTTGCGGATCATCTGCTCTTTGCGCGGCAAATCAGTGCGGTCAAACATCGCCCGCACCTCGGCACCCTTGCCTTGATAGACCATCTTCTTGAATGGCAAATACTCTTTTAACACCTTTTTCACTTGGTTCGGGGCCAAAACCTGCTCTAGCACCGCGACCGCCGCATCACTTTCGCGCGCATAAAACAGCGGCAGGGTGCGCCAATGGCAGGTCACATCCCCGTCCAACCCCGCCAGTTCCGGGCCCGGCCGCCCGCCGCCGAGCGAATGGATGGCCAACGGCAGCGCCACTTGGTCCAGCCAAGGGTTCAACGGCTGGCACACCAATTCGCGCGGGGCGTCATCACGGATCACCTGCGCATATTCGGCAAAGCGCTGCCCGAACACCTTGGGGCTTTGATAAAAGAACCACCCCGCGTTGAAATACAAATACCGCTGCCAATATTCATCGGGCTGCGATGTATCGAGGCTCGTCTCGAAATCCAAACCAAAGCGGTCGTAAAGCGATTTCCAGATCTGGTTATACCCCGGCCCGTACAGCTCTAGCACCGGCCATGTGCCTTCGCGCTTCATCGACGCCGAGGGGCGCATGAAATCGAACCCCACCGTATCCAGCGGTCCGGTGAAAATGGTGTCGGTATCCACAAACAAAAACGGCTCATCCGGCAAGGCGGCCAAACATTCGATCTTATTGCCATAAGGATAGGTCGACCCGAACAGCTTGGTCTCGAACGACACGACCTCGGCCCCGAAATCGGCCAGCAGGCCCAGAATGCCGGTGTCATAGATCATCGGGTCGCCATTCCACAACGGCCCGTTTTGCGGCACCGCGATGAACAAACGCCCCGCGAAATCGGGGTTGGTTGCGCGCAAACTGGCCGCGAGCAAAACCGCCTCGTATTGCAAACGCCCCGCTTGCGCCACGGCCACAATGTTAAACTGTTGGTTTTTCACACTCGCTTGCGTCATGCTGGTCCTGCCCCGTCCTATTCCTGCCCGATCTTATTTTTCGACCATTATACGGCGACCCATTCCATTTGAAAACATGAGGACACACATGAGGATCAAATCCACCGCAGCCGTGACCTTTCTGGCGCTGTCGCTGCCCCTTTTTGCCCAAACCGCCCCGCCAAGTGATTTTACGACGCCGCAAGGGGCGGCCTATATCCACCAACAGATCAAGGATCAGATCGTCTCTTTCACCGAAAATGGCGATCAGGATCTGATCTATTTCACCGCAATCCTTGCATGGCGCTGCGGCGTGCAAGAAATTTACTACGGCCTGAACGACGCGCCCATCGTCACCGCCTTGCCGCTTGAGCCGTGCAACCGCGATTTGCGCCAGCCCAACCAGTCGAAGTTCCGTGATCAGACCTATCCGATGTATATCACTGTCCCCAAAGGGTCAGCGCAATCGGTATCATTACGTGTGATTTATGAAGATGGGACCGTAGCTGAATTTGTGGCCGAGCGTGCCACGAATTTGGTGTTCTGATCCATGTCGGGATGGCTGAAAGAAGGGGGGCGCTGCCCCCCCCCCAAACGCATTGTGATGCAATGCGTCCCCCCCGGAGTATTTTTGCAAAGATGAACGCAATCAGCCGCGCGGTGTGAACCGCAAGCTAAGGCAAGACATGCCGCCATCGAGCTTGGCGCATTCGCTGTTGCCGACTTCGAGCACCTTAAACCCTGCCGCGTCCAAAGCGTCACGGGTCTTGGCAAAGCCTGACGGCATGATCACCAGATCGTTAAAGCGGATGGTGTTGGCGCAGGCTTCTTCCCCCTCGGCCGTATAGATGACCTTATAGCCGTCAAAACAGCCCGATGCCGCGAGGCGTTTGGTGGACAAGATGGTCTCTGCATCCAAAAGCGAGCAATCGGTTTTGAAATGCAGCACGCCCGGAGGGGTAAAGACCTCACGCACCGTGTGGCCCCAGTCCTTAACGAGCGCCGTCAATTCCACTATGCCTGCTGCATTGGTCCGCGCAGAACGGCCCACCAAAATCTCGGTTTCAGTCGTCAGAATATCGCCGCCTTCGATAAAGCTGTCAGGCCCCGAAATCTGCGGCACATCGGCGTAAAGCGCGCGCAGATGCGGGGCCATTCTGGCCGCCTCGCCCAAGCGGCTGGGCGCACCGGGGCGCATGACCACGGCCCCTTGCGGCAAGCACAGCGCCGTATCTTCAACGAACACCGAATCGGGAAACGCCTCCAGCGCCTCTAGCTCCACCACCTCGGCCCCTGTGCTGCGCAGCGCGGCGATGTAGTCAGCGTGATGCGCAAGCATTCGGGCCAAATCAGGGGTGCCTATATCAACTGCGCGCAGCCCCGCGGTGATGCTGACAGCGGGTTTGCGGGTGATTGCATGGGTAAAGCAGTAAGATGCAGTCATAGTCTAGCCTTTCATCAGGGCGGCAACCAAGCCCGACAACTGTTTGAAATCATTGAATGCGGCATCATGCGGCAAGTCATGCACAGGCGTCTTGCGATAACCTTCGGTATAGATCAGGAACGGCACCTTGGCATTGGCCGCCGTTTCGGCATCCACCTCGCTATCGCCGACATAGATCACCTGTGCGTGACCCAGATCCTTTGCGGCGGCCAGCAAAGGTGCTGGGTCAGGCTTGCGCTGGGACAAACTGTCGCCGCCGTAAACCACCCCGAAATACCCGTCCAACCGCAAATGGCGCAGGACCGCATGGGTCGGCGCAATTGGTTTGTTTGTGCAAATCCCCAAAACACAGCCCGCATCAATCAATGCCTCCAGCGCCGGCACAACACTGGGGTAAATCACCGTATTCTCAAACGCTGTATCATAGCGCGCGTTGAACCGCTGCACCATCGGCGCATGAAACGGCCCATCGGCCGCCTGCCCTGATGCCGCCAAGACCTGCCCGATCAGATGCCCGACCCCTTTGCCAATGAACCCGCGCAGCTGCGCCTCTGGCAACGGCGACATGCCCATTTCTTCCAAAACCGCATTGGCATTGGCGGCAATATCGGGCGCGCTATCAATCAGCGTCCCGTCCAGATCAAAAACAACCGCCGTCATTGCGCAGCCTTAGCCGCCGCCCGAATGGCCGCAATATTGGCGCCATAAGGTGCGGTATTCGAAACCGATCCCCCTTTGAACACAGCCGATCCCGCCACCAACACATCCGCCCCCGCAGCCGCCACCAAGGGCGCGGTCTCCACCGTCACCCCGCCGTCAATCTCAATATGCACAGGCCGATCCCCGATCATGGCCCGCAGCCGCGCGACCTTATCCACTTGGGAATGAATAAATTTTTGCCCGCCAAACCCAGGGTTCACCGTCATCACGCAAATCAAATCCACCATATCCAACAAATACGCCACAGCCTCCACAGGCGTACCGGGATTGATCGCCAACCCCGCCTTCGCCCCTGCCCCGCGAATGGCCTGCAAGGTCCGGTGAATATGCGGCCCCGCCTCCAGATGCGCCGAAATCACATCGGCCCCCGCATCCGCAAACGCCTCGATATAGCTGTCGACGGGGGCTATCATCAAATGCACATCCATCACACCCTTGATATGGGGCCGGATGGCCGCACAAGTCGCTGGGCCAAAGGTGATATTGGGCACAAAATGCCCGTCCATCACATCGACATGCACCCAATCCGCGCCCTCCGCCTCTATCGCGCGGCATTCCGCCCCGAAATTGGCAAAATCAGCGGCAAGGATGGACGGGGCAATCTTGATCTGGCGGTCGAATGTCATGGGGCAGCACTCCTCTATTAGGCCCCTTCTACTGCGCAACACCCAATCAGGTAAAGCGCCCAGTCCCCGCTTTCTCTTTGATCCAAATATCCTGGGGGGAATTCGCCTCAAGGCGAAGGGGGGCAACGCCCCCGCTACCGCTTGCCCAATCCCCAAATCTCCCCCAAACTCGCGCCAAACCCAGCGGAGCGTCCCATGCCCAAACTCACCCAAATCGAAACCTTCTCGAACGAATTCGTCTGCTTCACCAAACTCACGGCCCAAGACGGCGCGATTGGCTGGGGCCAAACCTCGACCTATAACGCCGATATCACCGCCCAAATCCTGCACCGCCAAATCGCCCCTTGGGCGCTGGGGGCCGATATCAACGGCACAGATGACATCCTCCCCCTGATCCAACGGATCGAGGAGCGGGAACATAAATTCCCCGGCTCCTACCGCTGCCGCGCCAATGCAGGCCTTGATACCGCTTTGTGGGATATGGAAGGGCGGCGCGCGCAAAAGCCGGTGGTCGAACTTCTCGGCGGCACTGCGCGCCCCATCCGCGCCTATGCCAGTTCCATGAAACGCGACATCACCCCGCAAGATGAGGCGGCCCGTTTCGTCAAACTGCGCGATACCTACGGCTATGACGCCTTCAAATGGCGGGTCGGGGCCGAATGTGGCCGCGACATCGACGAATGGCAGGGACGGACCGAAGAGGTGATCCCCGTCGTATCAAACGCCCTTGGCGATACCATAGCAAAGCTCGTCGATGGCAATTCAGGCTTTTCCCCAAAACGCGCCATCGCGGTCGGCCATCTCCTCGCCGACAACGGCATCAGCCACTTTGAAGAACCCACGCCCTATTGGGACCTTGACCAAACGCGGCAGGTCACGGCCGCCTTGGATATCGACGTCACCGGCGGCGAACAAGACTGGGACCTGTCCACTTGGAAACGCATGATCGACATGCGCGCCGTCGATATCGTGCAACCCGATGTAATGTATATGGGCGGCCTGTCGCGCACCCTTTTGGTGGCGGATATGGCCCACGCCGCAGGCATCCCTTGCACGCCGCATTCCGCCAACCTGTCGCTTGTCACCATTTGCACCATGCACCTTTTGGGGGCCATTCCCAATGCGGGCAAATACCTCGAATTCTCGATCGAGGGCGAAGATTACTATCCGTGGCAAGAGGGTCTGTTTCTGGGCAATCCTTTTGCTGTCACGGATGGTAAACTCCAAATCCCCCAAGGCCCGGGTTGGGGCGTTGATATCAACCCCGACTGGCTGGCCCGCAGCACACATCAAGTCAGCACACTGGCCTAAACCATTCCGAGTACAGCACAAACGCAAAAGGCCCGGCACTGCGCCGGGCCTTTTGGTTAGAGCGTTTCGACTTTAACTTGAAACACGACGCATCACATAACGCGTTGAAATCTCTGATTTCAGGCAGCGATATGTGATTCAGGTTTATGTCGAAACGCTTTAGGTAAAAACCAACTCAGGCTGAAACGAACAACCCGTCGCGGAGCAACCCATCATAGGTTTCGTCCAGCGACTTACGCGCGCGTTCAACCAACGTATCAATCTCGTCATGCGTGATGATAAACGGCGGCGCAATGATCATACGGTCGCCAACATGTCGCATCACCAAACCATTGGCAAAACAACGGGTCCGGCAGCGCAAACCAACATCGCCTTCGTTGCCCTTGAACTTGGCACGCTTGGCCTTGTCAGGGGTCAGCGCCAGCGTGCCCATCAACCCTACGGAATTGGCCTCTCCGACCAGCGGATGGTCCAAAAGCGTTTTCCACTTGGCCGCCAGATACGGCCCGACATCGTCACGCACCCGCGCTACCAAGGCCTCATCCTCGATGATCCGCAGGTTTTCCAACGCTACAGCCGCCGCAACCGGATGGCCGGAATAGGTATAGCCGTGGTTGAAATCCCCTGCCGCGACCGTATTGGCAATCTCGTCACTTACCAGCGACCCACCCATCGGAATATAGCCCGATGTCAACGTCTTGGCGACGGTGATGATATCAGGGCGAATGCCCATCGTGGTCGACCCGAACCAATTTCCGGTCCGGCCAAACCCTGTAATCACCTCATCCGCGATCAGCAAAATCTCGTACTTATCGCAGATGCGCTGAATTTCCGGCCAATAGGTGCTTGGCGGAATGATCACGCCGCCTGCGCCTTGGATTGGCTCGCCGATAAAGGCCGCAACATTGTCCTCACCGATTTCCAGAATCGCCGCTTCCAGCTGGCGCGCACGCTCCAACCCGAATTCTTCGGGCGTCATATCGCCGCCCTCGGCCCACCAATGCGGCTGGTCGATGTGGTGAATGCCCGGGATGATGGGCGTGCCTTGGTTTTGCATCGACGCCATGCCACCAAGGCTACCGCCCCCGATGGTCGACCCGTGATAGCCGTTCTTGCGGCTGATCAGCGTGGTCTTGGTCGGCTTGCCCTTCATCGCCCAATAATGCCGGACAAGGCGGATATTGGTGTCATTCGCCTCAGACCCCGAACTGCAATAAAACACATGGTTGATATTGTCCGGCGCAAGCTCGGCCAGCTTGGCGCTAAGTGCGATAACCGGCACATGGCTGGTCATGAAAAAAGTGTTATAAAACGGCAGTTCTTGCATCTGGCGGGCGGCGACATCCGCCAGCTCTTTGCGCCCATAGCCTACGCCAACGCACCACAGCCCCGACATGGCGTCCAGAATATCCAGCCCTTCGCTATCGGTGATCGTCACCCCTTTGGCCCGCGTGATGATCCGCGCGCCAACGGTGTTCAACGCGTTGCCATCGGTAAAGGGGTGCATGTGATGGGCCGCGTCGAGGGCCTGAAGCTCTTTGGTCGGCAAGTGATTGGTGATCGCGTTCATGATAAAAAGCTCCTGTTTGGCCGCGCCACGACAGCGGGACATGTTACCTACATAATATGATCAAATTATGCAAAGTCAATCCGCTCCGCCCCGCACCCCGCCTTCCTGCAAGGCGGCGATAATCTGATCCTGCCCTTGCACAATATCGTCGCGGATCGCGGCGGCCACATCGGCGGCCTGCCCCGCGCGCAAGGCCGCAATCGCCTCGGCATGTTTGTCGGGCAAATTGGCCGTGCCGTAGCGTCCGCAGACAATCCGCAATGACGGGCCGACACGCAGCCACAACCCCTGCACCATCGCCCCCAGAATATCGGCCCCCGATTGGGCATAAAGCGTCGTATGAAAACGATAGTTTTGTTCCAGATAGGCGCGAATATCACCTTGCCGGATCGCAGCATTCACCTGCGCATCAATCGTTTCCAACGCATCAATATCGCTTGAAACCATCCGTTTACAGGCCATTTCCGCCAAATGCGGCTCTATCGCCACGCGCGCGAACCCCAGTTCAACCAAATGCTTTGGCGTCAACTCGGGCACACTGACCCGCCGGTTGCCTTTGAACTCCAACGCGCCCTCGGCCGTCAGCCTGCGGATCGCCTCGCGCACCGGCGTGATCCCGCTGTCCAAGGCGGCATTCAGCCCTTGGATGGTGACCGCCTGACCGGGGGCCAATTCACCAAACAACACCATATCGCGGATGCGCCTGTACACAATCTCGTGGGCCGGCAGCTTGTCCATCATCCTATCCCCAACACCAACATCTCGCCGGGGTCAGTGTGAGGCATTTATGATCATATCTCAAGCCTGCTCTGTGCGCCCGATCGCCGCCGCCAAAACCGCTGCCACATCCAGCACCCCGGGCGCCTCAAGGATAGACAGATGGTTGCCCGATACATCCACCACCTCGAACCCGCCTTGCGCCACATCATGCCAACCCAATCCGTTCGCCACCGCCGCGTCACTGTCGAACAAACTGTCCTTGGCCCGGAAAATCATCATCCGCCCCGCATAGGGTTGCGGGTCATAATTCTCAATCGCCACCGCATTGGCCGCGACAAACCCGTCCACCGATGTCAACACCCGCGTGTCGCGCAAAACCCGTTCTTCAACGGCCAGTCGCAGCTTTTCCAGCCGGTGGCGCAGACTGTCCAACTTGCCCGCAATCAAATTGCGCGCATAGGGCATGCCGCCCCCACGGATCAACCGAAGATGCGCGCAAACCCATGCCATCCCGCGAATTTTGTCGCGCCCCGCAGGCCCCGCCGCATCCATCATCGCCAGCAAGCGCACCTCGCGCCCTGCCGCCCGCAGCTGTTGCGCCAGTTCCAGCGCCATATAACTGCCCAACGACACCGCAACCAACCCCACAGGGCCGGTTGGCCGATGCAACTGAATGGTCCGGAAATACAGCGCAGCCGTCTCCACCACACTGGTGGGCGTGTTCGCGCTCAGCAGCCCGACCGTCAGACCAAATATCGGTTGGTCCAGCCCCATTGCCTTGGCCAAAGGCCGAAAGAAACTGCCATTCACCCCCAACACATGCACCCCGTAAATCGGAATCCCTGTGCCAAGCGGCTGGATCGGCATCAAACAATCAAACAAGTTCGGTCCCGTTTCCCCAGATGCGCCAAGCAGTGCCGCCAAACCTTGCGGCGTTGGTGCGGCATGCACCTGCGCCACCGACAAACGCGTGTCAAATGCCGCTTCAATCTGCCCGATCAGTGTCAGCAATTGCAACGAATGCCCACCCAGATCAAAAAAAGACGCGCTGATTGCAGGTACTTCTATACCCAACACTTCAGCGAAAACCTGTGCAATTCTCGCGGCTTGCGGGTCAAACACCTCGGCATCGGCCAAGGCTTGCACTCCGCGCACGGGGGCTGCCAAACGCCGCACATCGGTTTTGCCCCCGGGTGTCTGCGGCCAATCGGTCACGAACACCACTTCGGGGCATTTCGACGGCGGCAGTTGCGTGGCAACATACCCCGCCACCCCCACCGCATCCGGCACGGCACCCGCATCGGACGGGCGCAACCAACCAATCAACCGCTGGTCAGACACCCCCACATGCGCCTCGGCAACACCCGGAATGGCCTCTAATACAGCCTCCACCTCGGCCGGCTCAATCCGGAACCCGCGCAGCTTTATCTGACGGTCCGACCGCCCCGCGACAACCGCCTGCCCGTCCTCGTTCCAATGCGCCATATCACCGCTGCAATAAACGCGGGCCTGCGGATCTGACTTTACAAACGGGTCCGGCACAAACCGCTGGGCGGTCAAATCCGGCTGGCTCAAATAGCCCATCGCCACCGCATCGCCGCCCACCCATAACGCGGCCCGCGCGCCCATCGGCGCAAGGCTGCCATCGGGGGCCCGCAAATAGGTCAGGGCATGGCCAAAGCTGCGGCCAACGGGCACTTGTGGCCCCACCACCGGTCCATTCGGTTCAAACATCGCGCAGGTAATTGTCGCCTCGGTCGGGCCATAAGCATTCATCAAACGCGGCATATCCGGCAAAGCCTGCCAGCGCGCCAAGGCATTGGGCGGCATCCGCTCGCCGCCCACAATCATCAGGCGCACAGCTTGGGGCAGCGTGGCTGTCCCCGCCTCAAGTGCGGCCAAAAGCACCTGCCAAAACCCCGTGGGCAGGTTCAAAACCGTAATCCCTTCGCTTGCCACACGGTCCACAAAGGCTTGCGGTGACGCCATCATCGCATCGTCGCGCAAAATCAGCGTGGCCCCTGCCAGCAGCGTCGGCACAATTTCCTCAATCGCCACATCAAAGCTCAGCGCGCCAAACTGCAAAACGCGGTCTTTTGGCGTCAAATCATAGGCCGCAATCGCCGCCAGCGCATGCGCCACCAGCCCCCTTTGCGACACAGCAACCCCCTTGGGCCTGCCCGTCGTCCCCGAGGTATAGATCACATAGGCCATCCGGTCGGCGGCCATCCCATCCCGCGTCGGCACATGTACAGGCGCATCGCGCCCCAAACCGTCCGACATCAGCGTGACAGGAAAGTCCGCCATCCAAGCCGCAGGTGCCTTGGTGAAAATCATGGCAAGCCCGCTGTCTTGCGCCATGTGCAACAACGACTCGGGCGGATAGGCGGGGTCCATCGGCAAAAACGCCGCCCCAACCTTGGACGCGGCCAGCAAAAGCGCTACAAACTCGGCGCTTCGCGGCAGGCACAGGCCAATAATCGCGCCTTGCCCAATTCCCGATTGCGCAAGGCAATGGGCCAACTGGTTGGCACGGGCATCCAATGTAGCAAAATCAAAACCATCCGTTTCGCCCGCAATCGCCAGGGCCGCAGCCGAAGGTTGGTTCGCGGCAACCGCTTCAAACGCCGTGGCCGCACAGGCGGGGCGTGGCTGTGGCACAGGCATGATTGGCTGGCCAAGGCGCAAAAGGTCTGCCGCCTCATCCGGCCCCAACATATCCAGATCGGCCAACACCGCATCGTCATCGGCAACCGCCATCGCGCCCAAAAGGCGGGTGGTATAGTCCAGATACCGCTGCGCCTCTTGCGCCGCGATCCGGCTTGGCATGTATTCCAACTGCAACTGCAACGCCGCATCATTATAGGCGGCCAGCGTCAGCGGCATCGCCCCTTGTTCAAACAGCTCGACCCGCCGTTTGGCCCAAGCCCCGCCTTGCGCCCGCATCGCCGCGTTCAGGCTTTGGCGTTCCACCATCACAAGGCTGTCAAATAGCGGCGTGCCATTGGGAATGTCACAAACGGCTGCAATGTCGGACAGGCCCAACCCTTCATGCGGGCGCTGCGCCAGCAAATCGGCACGAACCGCACGCAGTACATCGTTCAAACGGGTCGCGGGGCCAATCGCCATGCGCAGCGGTTGCGTGGTGATCAAGCAGCCCACCATATCGCGCGCCTCGGGCGTCAAATACCGCCCCGACCGCGTGACACCGAACATCACATCGCCCTGCCCCGATACCCGCGACAGCACAATGCCCCAAGCCGCCTGCACCATCGTGGCAAAACTTGCCCCCACATCGGCCGCACGCTGCATCAACGCTGCCGATTGCGTCTCTGTCAGGGCGGCGCGCAGGGTCCGGTTGCCTGTGGCCTTCGTCGCGTTCTCAGGCGCGTGGTCGACAAACCCGATGCGCGTTGGCGTATCCAGCCCCGCCAGATACCTCGCAAACATCGCCCGCGCAGGGGCCGGATCCACCTGCGCCAGCGCGTCACACATCGGCCCAAAGGCTGGCCGCACGGCAAATCCTGTGCCCAGCCCGTCATAGTCGGCAAACACGTCTTTCAGCACCGCCTGAAAGCTGCGCCCATCCAAACACACATGCGAAAAGGTCCAGACCAAAACATTTCGCCCACTGCCTTGCAACAAGGTCAACCGCCAGCCATCGCCGCGCGTCAAATCCACACCGCGCGCGCGGTCTTGTGCCAACCAGTCCGCCAATCCGGTCAGGCCAAAATCTTGCGTGACCAAGGGCGCGGCAAAGGCGGGCATAACGGTTTGCCGCACCCGCCCCGCCGCATCTTGGCCCACCGCCAAACGCATCGCGGGATGGTGCGCAATCGCCGCACTCCACGCTTGCGCCATCCGGCCCGCGTCAACCACGGCCTCCAAATGTATCACAACCTGCTCAAGGTTGACCGCCCCATCGCCTTGCGCGCTAATTTCATAGACCATACCGGCCTGAATGGGCGTAACTGCAAAACCTGTGCCGTGGGTAAAATCGTTCATCCGATCCCCCCCCCGCCGTGGAACCCGCCGCCCGACCCAGGCACCAAAAGCAGCACATGCGCCCAGTTCACCCACAGCGCGAACAGCCCCAGCGCAAAGGCCAGCGCCAAAAACACCGCATCATGGCGCGCATCCCAAACCTTATGCCGCCACGCCAGCCGCGCGATAAAGGGCAGATACAGTAGCATCGCCACCGCTTGCCCAACCATCGCACCCGCCAACCCAAGGTAATACGCGCCAACCAAAAAACCAGCCGTTTGCAACGTCGCCTTGGCCGCGCTGACCACAAAGAACCCCTTGCTATCCCCCTGTGCCAGCGCTGCCTGATCATAGGTCAAAAACACCACTACAATCATCTGCACCGCGCAAATCGCCACCATCACGCCCCCTGCCGAAAGATAGCGGTCGTCATAGAGAAGGTGCACAATCCACGGCCCCGCCAGCGCGAAAAACGCCAAGGCCAAAATCAACCCGCCCGTCACGAAAAACCGGATCCGCTCCAACCGCTTGCGCGCAACGGGGTCGTTTTCACTATGCTCACGGTAAATGGGTATCAACACCCGCGCCGTGACCGTAGACCCAAGCATGATGGGAAACATCGCCAAAAACGCGCCGATATTGTAAACGCCCAAGCCCTCAATCGACAGGAATTTCCCCAAAATCGCACGGTCGCCTTGTGACACCAAAAACCCGCACACGGACGACAGAAAAATCCAGAACCCGAAATGGATCAACTCTTGCCCCGCGGCTTTTTCCCAGCGCAAACGGTTGCTCTCACCGGGTAAAAACAGCGTCAGCAACGCCAGCCGCAGTGCCGCCGTAATCACCCCGCCAAGGGCCAAAGCCCAAACCGACCGCATCTCATAGGCCAAAAACAGCATGATCAAAATGCCAATCAGCGTCGACAGCAGGTCCAACACCGTCAACCGCCCCAGCAGCAAATGCCGGTTCGCCGTATCCACCCGCGTCGGTTCAAACCCAGCAAACAGCAAGGACAGGCTGGCCACCGGCAGCAGCATTGCAATCAACGGTTGGTCATAAAACAGCGCCGCCGGATAGGCCAGAATGCAGGCCGTCAGCCACAACATCCCGCCGCGCAAAATTTGTAACGTCCAAGCCGTGTTCAGGAAATCCGGATCATCCCCACGCTTGCTTTGCATGATCGCAGGGCCGGTGCCCATATCGGAAAACAGCGTCAGCCCTACCAACAGCACCGTCACCAAGGCCATAATCCCGAACGCCTCGGGAAACAGCAACCGCGTCAAAATCAGGTTCGACGACAGCCGAAACCCTTGCGCCGCGAAAAACGACAGCGCCGTCCACGCCGACCCACGGGCCGCACGCGCCATAATTCCAACTGGCTGGGGCACGTCCCCCACGGGTTCACCGTTCATCTTCTCTTACGCCCTCAACAAACCTGCGACATCGACACGACCCAAAAACACCCCAATGGCAACCATCATGCCAAAGCGGTTACAGCAACTTTGTTAACGCTTGCCAAACCCTTGTGGCAAGAACATGGCGTAGGGGGCCCAAGCGTCACATAAAAACGGCCAAGGGCGCCTGCCCCCAGCCGTTCACGACGATCAAATACCGTCAAACCTGTTGCGGATGCTTAAAACTCAACCACGGCCCGAATGGATTCGCCACGGTGCATCAACTCAAACCCTTCGTTGATCTGGTCCAAGGTCAGCTTGTGGGTGATCATCGGGTCAATCTCGATTTTGCCGTTCATGTACCAATCGACAAACTTTGGCACATCCGTGCGCCCCTTGGCCCCGCCAAAGGCCGTGCCGCGCCACACCCGCCCTGTCACCAGTTGGAACGGCCGCGTCGAAATCTCGGCCCCCGCAGGTGCCACGCCGATGATAATGCTTTCGCCCCAGCCTTTGTGTGCTGCCTCCAGCGCGGTGCGCATCACTTTCGTATTGCCCGTGGCATCAAAGGTGTAATCCGCGCCGCCCTTGGTCAACTCCACCAAATGCGCCACCAAATCGCCCTCTACCTTGCTGGGGTTCACAAAATCGGTCAGCCCGAAATACCGCGCAATCTCTTCCTTGCTGTCATTCAGATCGACCCCGACCACTTGGTCCGCGCCTGCCATGCGCAGCCCCTGAATCACGTTCAACCCGATCCCGCCCAACCCAAACACAATACAGCGCGCGCCAATCTCCACCTTGGCCGTGTTGATCACCGCCCCGATGCCGGTGGTCACGCCACACCCGATATAGCAAATCTTGTCGAACGGCGCGTCCTTACGCACCTTGGCCAGCGCAATCTCGGGGATCACCGTATGGTTGGCAAAGGTCGAACACCCCATGTAGTGATGGATCGGCGTGCCATCCAGCATCGAAAACCGCGTGGTGCCATCCGGCATCTGCCCCCGCCCTTGGGTCAGGCGGATTTTCTGGCACAGGTTGGTTTTGCCCGACAGGCAATATTCGCATTCGCGGCACTCTGGCGTATAGAGAGGGATCACATGGTCCCCCACCTCCAGCGTGGTCACACCCTCGCCAATCGCCAGCACAATGCCCGCGCCTTCATGCCCCAGAATCGCTGGGAAAATCCCTTCAGGGTCATCGCCCGACCGCGTAAACTCATCCGTATGGCACAGGCCTGTGGCCTTGATTTCCACCAAAACCTCACCCGCCTTCGGGCCTTCCAGATTGACCTCCATAATCTCCAGCGGTTTTCCGGGGGCAACGGCTACGGCAGCACGGGTGCGCATCATGGGTAAAGTCTCCTAAGTCAGGTCCAATTTTGCCGCATCTTGCACAGCCCTGCCCCCAACCGCAAGCGTAGGGTGGGTGCCAACCCACCGCTCCGCCACTCCGCACCACCTTCCCCCTTTAACCCCGCGTGATACGTGCGGTGAAACCCACCATACCCCTGCGTCGTCACCGCCAAATGGGGCCGCATCACCCTATGCAACGCGGGCAGTTGATGAAACGGCACCATGGGAAAGCTGTGATGTTCCGCATGATAGAGCCTGTCCACGCCAAGGCGCGGATCAGGCCGTTGGTATAGGTGGTGCGCGAATTTTCCAGCATATTGGCGACAAAGGCGCAGCGCCCCTGTTTGGCCAGCAAATACAGCCGCAAAAACGGCTGCCCAAGGGTCAAAGGGATAAGCCAGATCGACAGCAGAACAGGGCTTTTCACCCAAAGGCTTACCCCCAACAGCAGCGCATAACCCAAAAGATAGATCCGCGTCTCCCAACTTATGGCCGCATATCGCGCAACGGGCACATAGGCCCCAAGCGTGCCGCCAAAGGCAGTCCTGACCAGCGTTTTTACATGACTGTCCCAATTCGGCTCCCCCGACAGGTGCCACAGATGGGCCCGCCATACCTCGGGCTTGGGGCTGTGAAGTTTAGGGGCTTTGCCCGGAATTTGGGTAAAACGGTGGTGAGCAAAGTGGAAATATCGAAACCAATTGGCCGGAAGCAACAGTACAAAGCTGCAAACATGCCCGACAATCCTATTCAGTCCGTCGCTCGCAAAGAGCGTCTTGTGGCTGATTTCATGCTACACGTGAACAAAAACACCAAAGCGATGCCCAAAGACAGCATAACCAGCGCCCAAAACGGTGCTGCGGCAAGGATCAATCCCACCAACAGGCAAATCGCCCCCCTAATGCCCAGCCAAATGCCGTAACCTCGGCGCATCGGCGGTTTGCGTCAACCGCGCGCGTGTCTCTTGCGGCAAACCTGCCAGACACACCTTGTGATCCATCTGCCCTGGCCCTCGCGCTTTGCTGCCACAAGGCACTGACACAGGGACATTGCACAAGAAAAATGGTTTGGTCCGCCGCGTCTATGTCCACACCTGTCCGCGTTAAAATTCGGTTAACAAGAATCGCATTGTAAATATATATCAATGACTTACATAAATGTCCGCGCGCGAACACTTGCAGACATCCGGCCTCATTCCGGCTAAGAACATGAAAAAAGGGCCGCAGATTGCTCTGCCGACCCCTTGTTCTGATCATCCTTTCCCTTGGGAAAGAATGGTGGGCGATCCTGGAATCGAACCAGGCGTGAGTCGCCTCGAGGGAGTTACAGTCCCCTGCCACACCTTGCGGCCTATCGCCCACTAAGCGGGGTCAATAATGCGCCCCTTGGGGGGCGTCAAGCGTAAAGCTGCGGTTTTTTGCGGTAAACATCGCAATCCCCCCCTTACCCCGTTTTCCCCTTGCACCCCTTCGTCGCAATGCCCATTCTTGGCCCCAATCAGCCGTTTAGGGGCAACAAAGACATGACGAACCAAAAACCCACCTGGGTCATCGATAAAGAACGCGCCAAACGGCAAGCAGCGAATGAAACCGTCTGGCTCTTCGGCCTCCATGCTGTTCGTGACGCCCTGATGAATCCGGCCCGCGAAAAGCTTCGGCTCGTGGTTACAAAAAACGCGGCTGACAAGTTGATGGAAGCGATCGAGGCCAGCGGGATGGACCCCGAAATCGTAGACCCGCGCAAATTTGACGTGCCTATTGATGAAGGCTCGGTCCACCAAGGGGCGGCCTTGCAGGCCAAGCCCCTGAACTGGGGCAAGCTGGATGAGGTGGCGATTTCCGGTAACGGCGCGCCCTTGGTGGTCCTCCTCGACCGCGTAACCGACCCTCATAACGTCGGCGCGGTCCTCCGCTCGGCCGAAGTCTTCGGCGCCCGCGCCGTCATCGCCCCGCACCGCCATTCAGCCCCCGAAACGGGCGCGCTGGCCAAAACAGCAAGCGGTGCCTTGGAACGCCAGCCCTATCTTCGCGTCCCCAACCTGTCGGACGCGATGGAAGAGTTGCGGGCGATGGGCTATGTCCTGATCGGCCTTGCCGGCGAAACGGACACCGATCTTACGACCGCCTTGGCCCAAGCCGGCAGCCGACCCGTCGCCCTTGTTTTGGGGGCCGAAGGGCCGGGTCTGCGCGAAAAAACCCGCGAGACCTGCGATGTTCTGGCCCGAATTCCGGCCGCAGGCGGGTTTGGCTCGCTCAACGTCTCAAACGCTGCAGCGATCTCTCTCTATGCGGCATCAACACGGACTTAATAACAAATGCGAGAGCGGACCTTTTATCGCCGCCAAAGCACCCCATATGTTAAATATGACGCCGGGTTCGGAACTCCCGATGTCCCTTTACTGTCCCTCGTTCCGCACTTGCGCCCGGCCCTTTTGGGCACGGGCGCTTTTTTTGACACAAGGACACGTTCCATGACCCAGACCGATGATCAAATCCGCGCGATTTTGCAGAACTCCAAAGTGATCGCACTTGTTGGGGCCTCTATGAACCCTGACCGCCCCAGTTACGGTGTGATGCGTTTTTTGCTATCCAAAGGCCATAGGGTGATCCCCGTCAACCCGGGCCATGAAGGGCAGGTTTTGCACGGCCAAACCATCTATGCCACGCTCAAGGACATTCCAAAAGACGCAGCGGTCGATTTGGTCGACGTGTTTCGCGCCTCGGATGCCGTGGTGCCGATTGTTGAACAAGCCTTGGCCGATTTACCTCAGTTGCGCACGATCTGGCTTCAGTTGGGCGTGCAAAGTGCTGCGGGCGCGGATTTGGCGCAGGCACATGGTGTCACAATGGTCCAAAACCGCTGCCCCGCCATCGAATACCCACGTTTGGGGCTCTAGCACTTAAGGTCGCATGGCCTTTTCCTTGATGCCCGAGGTACCTTCGCGCCGCTCTAATTCGGCCAGCACATCCTTGAGCGTCACATCCCGCGCAGCGAGCATAACCAGCAAATGATAGATCACATCTGCAGCCTCGGCGGTCAGTTTGGCCCGATCGCCTTTGACCGCCTCAATGATCGCCTCTACCGCCTCTTCGCCAAACTTCTCGGCGCATTTTTCAGGGCCTTTGGCCAACAGCTTGGCAGTCCAGCTTATGTCAGCATCGCTACCTTTGCGGGTGGCTATGGTTTCGGCAAGCCTGTCCAACGCGCTCATGTCAACCTCATGGGGATGCCAGCAGCGGCCATATGGGCCTTGGCCTGGGCGACAGTGAAATCGCCGAAATGAAAGATAGAAGCGGCAAGGACTGCAGATGCGCCGCCAAGCGTGACACCTTCGACCAAGTGATCCAGCGTGCCGACCCCGCCCGAGGCGATGACCGGCACCGACACCGCATCGGAAATCGCGCGCGTTAGCGGCAGGTTGAACCCTGCCCGCGTGCCGTCACGGTCCATTGAGGTGAGCAGGATTTCTCCGGCCCCTTTGGCTGCGACGGTGCGGGCAAATTCCACGGCATCAATACCTGTGGCCTTGCGCCCTCCATGGGTGAAAATCTCCCATTTGCCGGGGGACACAGTTTTGGCATCAATGGCGACGACGATGCATTGGCTGCCAAACCGGTCGGCGGCCTCGGCCACCACATCGGGATTTGCGACGGCGGCCGAATTGAAACTGACCTTATCGGCACCTGCGAGCAGCAAGGCACGGACATCTTCGTGGGTACGCACACCGCCACCCACCGTCAGCGGCATAAAGCATTGTTCAGCGGTGCGGGTAACCAGATCGAACATTGTGCCACGGTTTTCGTGGGTGGCGTGGATGTCCAAAAAACACAGCTCATCCGCGCCAGCGGCGTCATAGGCGCGTGCCGCCTCGACCGGATCCCCCGCATCGCGCAGGCCCACGAAATTCACACCTTTGACCACACGGCCATCGGCGACATCTAGGCAAGGGATGATGCGGGTTTTCAGCATGGTTTTGTTTTACGCCTTTAATAGGGGGGCGGGCAAGTGGGGATCGGGGCGGGGGCTTTGCCCCCCTTGGCCTGAAGGCCAATTCACCCCAAGGTATTTGAACAAAGATGAAATCAGGATTTCAACGCGTTGAGTGCTGTAGCGAGGTCAATTGCACCATCGTACAGCGCGCGGCCCGAAATGGCGCCAGAGATAATGTTGGTGTCGCGCAGCGCAGTCAGGTCGGCCATCGACGACACGCCACCTGATGCGATTACGGGGATAGTAACGGCACGGGCCAATGCCTCAGTTGCCGCGATATTGGGGCCTTGCATCGCCCCGTCGCGGTCGATGTCGGTGTAGATGATGGCCGCAACGCCCGCATCTTCAAAGCTGCGGGCAAGGTCCGTGACCATGACATCAGTTTCATGCGCCCAGCCTTTAGTTGCCACGCGACCATTTCGGGCATCAATGCCCACCGCCACCTTGCCGGGAAAGGCCAAGGCCGCTTCGCGGACCAATGCAGGGTTTTCCACAGCCACCGTGCCAAGGATGACGCGCGACAGGCCTTTGGACAGCCATCCTTCGATCGTGGCCATATCGCGAATACCGCCGCCCAGTTGGCAAGGCACTTTGACGCGTTTGAGGATCGCCTCGACCGCCGCAGCGTTGACAGGCTGGCCCGCAAAGGCGCCGTTCAGATCGACCAGATGCACCCATTCGCAACCCGCAGCTTCAAACGCTGCGGCTTGGGCGGCGGGGTCATCGCCGAACACTGTGGCCGCCTCCATTTCACCGCGCAACAAGCGCACGCATTGGCCGTCTTTAAGGTCGATGGCGGGGTATAGGATCATCTTACGCTCCGGTGTGGTGACAATTCGCGGGACTTGGGCTTTTGCCTGCGTCTTTGGCACAGGGGGGCGGAAATGCCAAGATGCGGGGGGCGTCCGTTTCGACCCCACGTCACGCTTGATTGGCACGCGATTCCGCAGCATTGCTGTGGCAACAGGCTTTGGGAGGAGCAGATATGAAGACCTTAATGATAGCTGCCGCATTGGCATTGGTTGCAGGTATGGCGCAGGCCGCAGATCCCGTTATGGGCTCATGGAAAACCCAGGTTGATGACGGGGCCTATGCGCATATCAAAATGGTGCCTTGCGCCGGTAAGATTTGCGGCGTGATCGAGAAATCCTTTAATGACAAAGGCGAATTCAAGTCACCAAACACCGGTAAAAAGCTGGTTTGGGACATGGATGCAAATGGGGGTGGTGCCTATTCGGGCGGCAAAATCTGGCAGCCATCCACCGGCAAAGAATACAAGTCAACGATGGCGCTGAACGGTGATGTCCTGAAGGTTTCGGGATGTTTCGGGCCAATTTGCAAGAAACAAACTTGGACCCGCATAAAATAAGCGCAGGATTCGGGTCGTAGACCAGTTTGGCGACTGCTAGGTGGGGACAACCCTGATCAGGAGCACCCCCGTGCAAGACCAGATGAAGATGAGCGGCTTTGATTGGCTGCTACTTGCAGCACTGTCCCTGTTGTGGGGCGGATCGTTTTTCTTTGTGCAGCTGGCGGTGGGGCACTTGCCTGCCTTTACGATTGTGTTTTTGCGGGTGTCTTTGGCGGCCACGGCACTGGGGTTGGTTCTGTGGACCACGGGCACACCATTTCCAAAGGGGTGGCCGGTTTGGCAAGCGCTGCTGGTAATGGGTGTTTTGAACAACGCCCTGCCGTTCAGCTTTTTCGTGCTGGCGCAGGGTGAAACTGGTAGTGCCTTGGCCGCGATTTTGAACGCTACTACGCCGCTGTTTACGCTGCTGGTTGCCCATTTTGGCACGACGGATGAACGGTTGAACAGGGCCAAGGTGATAGGCCTCGGGCTTGGCTTTGGCGGCGTTGTGGTGATGATGGGCGGGGCGGCGTTGGCAGGAAATGCCGCAACAGTTTGGGCTCAGGTGGCCTGCCTTGCCGCGGCCCTGTGCTATGCAATTGCAGGCGTGTGGGGGCGGCGGTTCAAACGTTTGGGCGTGCCGCCTTTGGCCACAGCGTTCGGGATGCTGGCATCGTCAACCCTGATGCTGCTGCCGTTGGTCTTGGTGGTCGACCGGCCTTGGACAGCGCCTGTGCCCGGTTGGGTGCCACTGGCAGCAATTGGGGGTTTGGCGCTGCTGTCCACTGCACTCGCCTATCTGATCTACTTCCGGCTGCTGGCCAGCGCGGGGGCAGTGAATCTTGCGCTCGTGACCTTCCTGATTCCCGTCAGCGCGATTGGTTTGGCCGTGCTGGTGCTGGGCGAAACGCTGGCCTTGCGACATGTCGCTGGGATGACGTTGATCGGGTTGGGCCTGACCGTGATCGACGGGCGCTTGCGGCAAAGATTTCGCCGTAAGTCAAATACCAAGCGACCCATCGCCTAGGCCAGTTTCTCCATCGCCTTGTTCTCCAGCTAAGAATTGCCCTGTCACCTGCTCCGGTCGCGCTGCGGCCTCGTTGATAGGGATACCGCCACCCTTGCCGCCGTGCAATAACAACGGGAAACACCTTGGAAGCACTTTGACTGAAAACGGGGGGTGCGCATCGCCCACGTGCACAACCTTATATCAGCAAAGGCCACGGCGATGCCGAATTGGTTGGGTTCTATTCCTGCCAGTTCGGGGATGTTGCTGGCCACCCCGCCCCGCCCCGATCAGACACCTGCGCCACACCCGCAGAGATCTGATCCACAACGGCGCGCAGGTCGACCTAAGGCGCCCAGCGCAGGAAATTACCGATAAGACGCAACCCGTTTGCTTGACTTTTTTCAGGGTGGAACTGCATGCCGACCATCGTATCACGGCCAATGATCGCCGTAATATCACCGGCATAATCCACATGGGCAAGGCGTTCCGCAGGGTTGGTCACGCGGAAATGGTAGGAATGGACGAAATAGGTGTGATCGCCCGTCGCCAATCCCGCCAGAACCGGATGCGCCTGCCCTTGATCGCTGACAATCAGGTCATTCCAACCCATATGCGGCACCTTGAGCGTGGGGTCCGCTGGCACAATCTTGACCACCTCGCCAGCGATCCAGTCAAAGCCCTTGGTATCAGTATATTCGCGGCCCCATGTCGCCATCATCTGCATCCCCACACAAATGCCCAAAAAGGGCACGGCACGGCGGGTCACGCTGTCTTCAATCGCCTCAAACAATCCGCCATAGCTGCCCAGCGCGCGGCGACAAGCCGGAAAGGCACCGTCACCGGGCAAGACGATGCGGTCGGCGCGGACCACATCTTCGGGGCGCGAAGACACCAGAACATCCCCGCCGCCCACCTCTAACGCCATGCGCTGAAAAGCTTTTTCCGCAGAATGCAGGTTACCAGAGTCGTAATCCACCAGAACCGTCAACATTCACAGGCTGCCTTTGGTCGAAGGAATAGCATCCGAACGCCGTGGATCTGGTTCTACCGCCTCGCGCAGCGCACGGGCCACGGCCTTGAACCCCGCCTCGGCGATGTGGTGGCTGTTGAAGCCGTGGATCATATCGACATGCAGGGTGATGCCGCCATGGATCGCCAGAGCCTGAAAAAACTCGCGCACCAATTCGGTATCAAACGTGCCAATTTTCGCGGTCGGGAACGGCATGTTCCACACCAAAAACGGCCGCGCCGACAGGTCCAGCGCGCAACGGATCAGCGCGTCATCCATCGCGAGGTGAAAGCTGCCATAGCGGCGGATACCCCGCTTGTCGCCAAGGGCCTGCGCAAGCGCTTGGCCCAGTGCAATGCCCACATCTTCGACCGTGTGGTGATCGTCGATGTGCAGATCGCCTGTGGCCTTGACGGTGATATCAATCAGGGAATGGCGGGCCAGTTGGTCCAGCATATGATCAAAGAACCCGACGCCTGTTTGGATATCTGATTGGCCCGTGCCATCCAAATTGATCGCCACGGTGATCTTGGTCTCATTGGTAGTGCGGGAAAGGCTGGCCTTGCGCATCGCATGCTCCGGTCTGTTTTATACGGTTGGAGCGGTTATAGGCGGCACAGGGGGGCTTGGGAAGGGCTTAGCCAGCTTTGCGGTGCGGGCCGAACACGGCGGCCAAGGCCAGCAGGATCCCCGAGGTCACTGCGATCATCCCCGCCGCCGAAACAGCGCCGGACAGGCCCAGCCACTCTGGCCCAAACCCAGCCATCACATAGCCGATGACAGCAGACAAGACGGCCACCCCGATGCTTAAAAACACCTGTACGCCCAAACGGTTGGTCAGCAGCCGCGCGGTGGCGGGTGGACAAATCAGCATGGCGATAGTCAGAATGGACCCAACGGCGGTAAAGGCCGCGACCGAGGCCATCGCCGTGGCAGCAACAACCCCCAATGAAATGCCGCCCACAGGCAGGCCCAGAACCGCCGCATGGCCAGCATCAAAAGACGCCATCACCAAGGGCCGCCAAAACACCCACATCAACACGGACAGCACAGCCAAAACCACGCCAAGCTGCGCCAGTTCCGGCGGCAGGCCCGCCAAGGCCACGGGATCGATCAGCGATGACCAGCCCTGCGCATCCAGCCAGATGAGGCTTTCCAAATTGCCATACAGCGCGTGTTCGACATCCAGATGCACCCCAGACGCGCCCGTCAGTTCCAACAGCAACACCCCGCTGGCAAACATGGTGGTGAAGGTCATTCCCATCGCCGCCCCAGGATCAACCCGCGCCAGCCGCACCACCGCCTCGACCATCAAGGCCGAGATCAGCGCCGCCACCCCAGCCCCAGCAAACATCACCCAGCCCGACACCTGCCCCGTCAGCAAAAACCCCATGATCAGCCCTGGCAACACCGAATGCGCCATCATATCGCCCATCATCGCCTGCCTGCGCAGCAACAAGAAATTGCCAGGCAGCGCGCAAGACACCGCCGCCAAAACGCCAATTAGAATAGGCACCAGCGACAGAACAACGAAATCAGCCCCCATCACGCGGCCCTCCGCAGGCGGCCAATCAGCCCGCGTTTGGGTGCGATTACCGCCGAAATGGCAAAGGCCAAAAACACCAGCGCCACAATCACAGCGCCCGTGGGCAGTCCCGACACCGCCGCCGACAGCGCAGCGCCGCCATAGCCCGCCGCACCGCCAATGCCTGCCGCGATCAGCACCATCACGCCCACACGGTCCGTCCACATCCGCGCGGCAACAGCTGGCGTAATCAGCAAAGCCACCACCAAAATCGCGCCAACCACCCGAATGCCCAGCAACACAACAGCCAAAACCAGCGCCATCAAAGCCGCATCCACCCACGCGGGCCGCACCCCCATCACGGTCGCATAGCTCGGATCGAAGGCGACCATGATCAACACGCGGCGCAAAACAAACAGCGCGACAAGTACCAAAACCCCACCGCCAGCGATCAGATACACATCTTCGCGCAACATGCCTGCGGTTGATCCCAGCAAGAAGCCTTCTAACCCCGCTTGTCGCCCTGCCCCAAGCCCTTGGATAAAGGTCAGCAGCACAATGCCCGCCCCGTAGAAAGTAGACAGCACAATCCCGATCGCCGCATCTTCGGGCAGGCGTGTGCCACGCACCAACCCTTGCAGCACCCACAGCCCCAGCAGCGACGACACCCCCGCCCCCAGCAGCAAACCTGGCAAAAACCGTCCCTCGCCGCCAAAGGCAACCATAATCAAAAACGCCAACCCCACACCGGGCAAGGTGGCATGGGCCATCGCATCGGGCACCAAGGACCGCTTGCGCAAAAACAAAAACGCCCCCACAGCCCCCGTGGCCAGCCCCAGCGCCATCGCCCCCAGCGTGACCAGCGTGGCGTTATAGCCCGATTGCAGTAAAAAGGATTGGATCATAAGGGCTTGGAAACCTCAGGCGATCTGCATAGCAGGCAAGGCCCCGCCATAGGTTTCGCGCAACCGTTCGGGCGTAAACACCTCGCCTACCGGCCCCACTGCAATCAACCGGCGGTTCAGCAGCAACACACGGTCAAACCAAACCGGCACCGATGCTAGATCATGATGCACCGCCACAACCGCCGCACCTTCATCGCGTAGCGATTGCAATACCTTTACAATCGCCGCCTCGGTTTTGGCATCAACGCCAGCAAAGGGCTCGTCCAGCAAATACAGCTGCGCGCGCTGCGCCAAGGCACGGGCCAAAAACACTCGTTGTTGCTGCCCACCCGAAAGCGCGCCAATCTGCCGCTTGGCAAAATCCGTCAATTCGACCCGCGCAAGACACTCCATCGCAAAGGACCGATCCGCCGCCCGCACGGGGCGCAGCAGCCCCAAGTCGCGCTGCATCCCCATCAACACCACATCAATCACACGGATCGGAAAATCCCAATCCACCGAAGCGCGTTGCGGCATATAGGCAACCTTGGCGCGCGCGGCATCCAGCGAAGTACCGAAAAACAGCGCCTCACCACCCGCCTTTGACACCACGCCCAATGCTGCCTTTAGCAAAGTCGATTTTCCGGCACCGTTCGGCCCGACAATGGCGGTCATCGCGCCCAAAGGAATATCAGCTGTAACGCTGTCCACCGCCGTTACGGCGCCATAGCGCACCGACAGATCCTCAAATGCCAACGCGACAGTCATTTACGCCCCCGCTGCCAGTTTGCCCGACAAGCCCCGCACAGGGGCATCCGCCCCCAAGGCGCGGGCAATCACCGTGACATTATGGTCAATCATGCCAGGATACGTGCCTTCATAACTGCCATCCACGCCCATCGCGTCCGAAAACAGTTCTCCGCCGATGATAACTTCATGTCCCTGCGCCGCTGCCCCTTCGACCAAGGCACGCATAGCCCGATCAGGAACCGAGCTTTCGACAAATACCGCACGCACCTCACGCGCGACCAGCAAATCAACCAATTCGCCGATCCGCGCCAAGCCTGCTTCGCTTTCGGTCGAAATCCCTTGAATGCCCTGCACTTCAAACCCGTAGGCGCGGCCAAAGTAGGAAAACGCATCATGCGCAGTCACCAGCACCCGCGCCTCGGGCGCAACTGCGGCCAAGACATCGCGGGCATAGGTATCCAGCGCGGTGATCTCATCTCGATAGACAGCCGCATTGGTGCCCAGTTCATCCGCCCTACCCGGCTCCAACGCGATCAACGCCGCCTCAACCGCTGTCACGGCATCCAGCCACAAAATCGGGTCCATCCAGACATGCGGATCATGGTGATCTGCGTACCCAGCCCATGCCAATAATTTATCCTTGGCAATTGCTTCGGCCACCGGCACCACAGTCACCCGCCGTGCAATATCGGCCATAAATTCAACCAATTGCGCCTCAAGCCGCAAGCCGTGCCACAGCACAAGGTCGGCGCGCACAAGCGATGCAATATCGCTGCGGGTTTGGCGGTAGCTGTGCGGGTCCACTCCCGGCCCCATTAGCGCCGCAACTTCGCCCCCGCTGATCCGGCGGGCAGCATCGGCGATCATACCCGTGGTCGCCACAATGCTGGGTGCAGCACTGGCAAATGAGGCAGACGAAAGCGTAAACAAGGCCGGCAGCGCTGCAAGCAGGCTCCGACGCGAGATCTGGGACATGTTTTCCATGCCCCCTACATATTGCGAATGCTTCGCAAAGTCAAGAGGGTTGCGAACGGTTCGCAGCGCGAACTTAGGCCAAATGGCCCTTGGTTTAGCTGCGCAAGCCCGTCTCTTTCAGCATTCCACGGCGCTTTGCCTCGTAATAGTACCCCCGCGAATACCATTTGACTGCCGTGTCATAACTGCCATCCGCCAAAAGCCATGCGCCACGCAGATACTTGACCCCGTATTTCAAATTGGTTTCGGCATCCAACAGGCCGGTATTTGGCCCGGAAAAGCCAACGCCACGCGCGGTAGCTGGCAGAATTTGCATCAACCCGAAATAGGGGCCATTGCGCGCGGCGGGGCGATGATGGCTTTCGCGGATAATGATCTTGTGCACCAAGGGGCGCGGCACATCGTAAAGATCGGCGTATTGGTTAATCAAGCGCCGTAACTCTGCCGTTTCATTTACATGCAACGGCGGATCAAGGGCCGCGTCGTCATTGGGCGCAAAGGCTTGCCCGAGTGAACCCCTTGCCCCACCTTGCTTGCCGCCGCTGCCACAGGCCGAAACCCATGCAACCATGCCCAAAACTGCCAAACGCCGATTGATCATTACCATTAAACTCTCCTGAACCTGACGCCATCTGCATAACTTTGTGCTGCAATTCTGGCAAATACTGGTTTTGCGCATCAGCTTTTTCCCGCCGAGAGGGTTTAGCGGGACGGTATTCCAGAAAGCCATCGTTTCGCGGAAAAATCATCGGAGCGATTGGGGCAGCCTTTGAAATCGGCCAATTGTGCTAGGCAGGGCTTTGCCCTAACGTCGCGCGAAATTGGCGATACTGACCAGCAAAACAGGGGAAAACACATGTCCGATCCAGCAAACTATGGCTTTGATACATTGCAAATTCACGCGGGCGCGCGGCCTGATCCGGCGACGGGGGCGCGGCAGATCCCGATTTACCAGACCACAGCTTATGTTTTCCGCGATGCCGATCACGCTGCGGCCTTGTTCAATCTGGCCGAGGTTGGCTACATCTACTCCCGCCTGACCAACCCGACCGTCGCCGCTTTGGCAGAACGGATCGCTGCGTTGGAGGGCGGTGTGGGCGCGGTTTGCTGCTCGTCGGGTCACGCGGCGCAGCTTATGGCGTTGTTTCCCTTGATGCAGCCGGGCTGCAATGTGGTCGCGTCCAGCCGTCTTTATGGTGGCACCATCCAGCAGTTTTCCAACACGATCCGCAAGTTCGGCTGGTCGGCCAAGTTCGTTGATTTTGACGATCTGGATGCGGTCGCGGCGGCGGTGGATGACAACACCCGCGCAATTTTCTGTGAAAGCATCGCGAACCCCGGCGGCTATATCACCGATATTCCGGCGATTGCAAAAGTGGCCGACAAGGCGGGCCTGCCCCTGATCGTCGACAACACGACCGGCACGCCCTATCTGTGCCAGCCGATCAAACTGGGGGCGACTTTGGTGGTCCATTCCACCACGAAATATCTGACCGGGAACGGCACGGTGACCGGCGGCTGTGTGGTTGATAGTGGCACGTTTGACTGGTCCGCATCGGGCAAATTCCCCAGCTTGTCCGAGCCGGAGCCAGCCTATCACGGCATCAAATTCCATGAGGCTTTGGGCGGCATGGCCTTCACGTTCCATTCCATCGCGATTGGTTTGCGGGATTTGGGCATGACGATGAACCCCCAAGGCGCGCATTATACGTTGATGGGCATTGAAACCCTGTCCTTGCGGATGGCGCGGCATGTGGAAAACGCGCAAAAGGTTTCCGAATGGCTGGAAAAGCACCCCAAGGTCGAAAAGGTCACCTATGCGGGGCTCGACAGCTCTCCTTATAAAAAACGGGTTGCGACTGTATGCCCGAAAGGGGCTGGCGGGCTGTTTACCGTATCTTTGAAGGGCGGGTACGAGGCCTGTGTCAAGCTGGTGTCCGAGCTGAAATTGTTCAGCCATGTGGCCAATCTGGGCGACACCCGCAGCCTTGTTATTCACCCCGCCTCGACCACGCATCGCCAGCTTTCCGAGGCCCAGCAAACAGCGGCAGGGGCGGCACCGAATACCCTTCGTTTGTCGATCGGGATTGAGGATGCGGCCGATATTATTGGCGATCTGGAGCAGGCCTTGGCCACGCTTTAAGGGCTGAAAACAGGTGTCCGCGCGAGGATGACCGCGCGCGGGCATTTTTATATGGCATTGATATATAACGGTTTTGATATTTTTGTTAACTGAATTTTAATGCGGACGCGGGTGCGGGGGTGTTGGGGTGAAACCCCACCCTACGGCAGAGTCGGGGTGAACCCCGACCTACGGGACGCGGGGATCAATCGGTCTTTTCATAGGTTAAAAACGGGGTCAGGGTCGCGACCTGATCATAGAGTTTTCGGGCGGTGATATTCGTGTCTTGGGTGTTCCAATAGGTCGTGGGAATACCGTCACGTTTGGCCGCCGCATGCACCGCGTCAATCAACGCCCGCGCGACCCCTTTGCCGCGTGCGGATGGGTCGGTGAACAGGTCCATCAGATAGCAGGTATCGGCCACCGTCCACATAAAGCGGTGATAGAGGAAATGGGCGAGGCCCACGGGTTTGCCACCCATTTCCGCAATCAGGCATTTGTATTCGTTTGCGTTGGGTGAGAGGAGGCGGGCGAAAGAGGTTCTATAAACCTGTTCGGGGACCGTGGTTTGGTAAAATGCAAGATAGGCAGTCCACAGGCGGCGCCATTCGGGTTCGTCGGCGGCGGTGAGGGGGCGGATGGTGATTGTGGGCATGGGTGCGGCCTTTCGCGGGGGGTTGGGCAGCGTAAGGCGGGTTTGGCGGTGGGGCAAAGTGGGCGCGGGGTGTGCGAGCACACCATACGGGTCTGCACTGAAAGACGTGCCAAAAACCTTCAACAAATGGATAGGTTTTGAACGGGGTTTGTGGCAGCGTCGAACGGGGGTAGTTTAGACATGTTCCAAAAACGAGCGTTTCTGGAACGTGCGTTGAGTGGCTGCTATGCGCAGGGAGCGGGGTTTGCAAAGTCGAGCCATAAAAGCCGTTAGCTGCCTTTTTGTTGCAATGCCTTACTTATTTTCATCGCATAGGCCACTTCGGGTACGAGACGCTCCGATCTAGCTGATCCAATTGCCTGAACTAAAGTTTTTAGGGCAGCTTGGGCGCTGACTGTGCCTGCAGGAACTAAACCGCCCGCAATGAATGCCGATCCAATCGCAGGGACGCCATCTTTCCAAAAAGAGTAGCCTGCCCGACGCAACTGCTTAGAGGCCAATGATGAGACTGATTCCTCGAGAATTCTTGCCTTTGGTGCCAATTTGAAAGCCGCCTCGCTTTCTGCCCACCGAAGGACATCCTTGTATTGGCCATCCTTTAGACGCTCATAGGATTGTTCGGCCAGCGTGGATGCGACCTCAAGGTAGCTATGTCGCTCCTCTTGCAACTTCTCTTTTATCCGCTCGATCTCGTCGTCTGCGAAAAAGTCGAAAGTTACATTGGGAAGCATGATATCCAAGCCTACTGCCGCAAGACAAAGGACTGCAGTTTGCGCGTTCAACCCATGGTCCCTAAGATACGCTCGGTGAATCGCATCCGAAGAAGAAAGGACGAATTCCCGTTTAGGAACCGTAAGGCCTAGCATAGCGCCAGTTTCGGGGTCTGGGGACTGCTCCCATGATCCTTCCTGCAAATATACTAAGGCTGGCATTTCGAGGGACTTGGCGTCACCTGGAAACAGATCAGCTTCTTCAAGTATACGTTTCTGCGACTCCGAAAGACGTTTTACGTCAATACCCAATGCACCAAGAGTTTCCCGTTTTGACCATTCCGAGTTTAGATAAAAAACGGCTGGTGTGGCTATATCTGCAACGAATCTGATGCAACTTAGGAATCGTTTATTCAGAAGGCCATTTTTTTCATTTATGTCCAGGGCGGCTCTGTAAAACAACGTGGCTCTCCTCAAGTTCACAAACTATTTATACAAATCTCAATGATTTGGGCAATGACCACTCTGGGCTGAGAGCTATCATTAGGGCGCTCCAAAAAGGACCGTTTTTGGAACGACTTGAAATGGTCTCCAATGTTAGCGGCCTTTGACACCACCATTTTCGCCCCCCTACCCCCGCAGCAAAGCGCCCAGCCGTTTGATGCCTTCGCCGATCGTTGCCTCATCCGCGCGGGAAAAGGACAGGCGGATGGTGTTTGTGCCGGAACCATCGGCGAAAAAGGCCGATCCGGGGACAAAGGCGACGCGCTGGGTTTTTAGGGATTTGGCCAGCAGGTCGGCGCCGTTCATGCCCTTTGGCAAGGTGATCCAGACGAACATGCCGCCTTCGGGCCGTGTCCATTCCACGCCAGCGGGCATGTGTTGGGTCAGGGCCGCCAGCATTGCATCGCGCCGCGCGCGGTAGGCGGTGCGGATGCGTGCGACGTGTTCGTCAAAGATTTTGCCCGCAACATCGGCGATGGCCATTTGGTTCAGGGTGGACGAATGCAGATCGGCGGCTTGTTTCATCAGGACGAGGCGAGAGATGACCTCTTTCGCGCCGCAGATCCAACCCACGCGCAGACCGGGGGCGAGGGTTTTGGAGAAGGAGCCGCAATAGAGCGTGCGGCAAGCCTCGATACTGCCTTTTTGTTCGATTTCCATGGCGAGGATCGGGGGGACGGCGTCACCATCAAAGCGCAGGGATTGATAGGCGGCGTCTTCGATAATCGCGATGTCGAGGTCATCGGCGAGGGTCAGCATGGTTTGGCGGGTGGCGGCATCCAGCGTTTCGCCAGTGGGGTTGGCGAAATCGACCGACATATAGGCGAATTTGACGCGGCCGCCTTTGGCCTGTGCGGTTTGGGCGTAGTCGGCGGCGGAGCGGTTGCCGCGCGGATCAAGGCGGTCATATTCGGGTTCATAGGCGTTGAACGCGCCTAAAGCGCCGAGGTAGGTGGGCCAACCGACGAGGGCGGTATCGCGCGGCGACAGCATGAGTTTGCCAAGGTAATCAAGCGCTTGTTGGGAACCAGAGGTGATGAGGATATTGTCGGCATCACAGGGCACGCCGATGCGCGCCATTTGGCCCGCAATCCAGTCGCGCAGGGGTTTGTAGCCTTCGGACACGGAATATTGCAGGGCGGCCTCGGCCCTTGGGCCGGTCAGGATGTCGCTGATCGCGGATTGAAATTCAGCGGCGGGAAAGAAGGCGGGATCGGGGATTCCGCCTGCAAACGAGATAATATCGGGTTGGTCTAGCAGTTTCAGCAGCTCTCGGATTTCCGAGGCTTTCATGCGGCTGGTGCGGCTGGCGAAAACGTGGTCCCAATTCATCTGATGCGTCCCCCGAAGATGTTTCGGGGGAAGAAGTGGCGCGGAATTATGGGTAAGTCAATAAGGCTGACGTACCGCAGGTTAGTTGGCGATGGCCCAGGTGATGGTGACGGCGGCCGAGAGGGTGACCTCGCCCGCAGCGATCGGGGTGCTGTCCATCATGGCGCGGGCGAATTGCGGGCCGGGGGTGGGGGTGCCGCCTTCGGTGATGGTCAGGACGGGGCCAAGGGTGATGCCTGCGGCGGTGGCATAGATTTCGGCGCGGTGGCGGGCATCGGCGACCGCGCGTTGGCGGGCCTCATCCAGCAAAGGGGCCGGGTCGGTGACGGCGAATTGGACGTTGTTGAAAGTGTTCGCGCCGTCAATGATCGCGCCGTCGATCAGGGTGCCAAGGGCTGCAAGGTCATGCACACGGACCGAGAGCTGGTTGCTGGCAGTGTAGCCGTCGATGGCGCTGCTGCTGGACAGGCTGCTGTTGGTCCAATTGGCCTGCAGTGACAGGGCAGAGGTTTGCAAGTCGCGCGGCGCGATCCCTGCGGCAGAGAGATTGGCGAGAACCGTGGTCATTTGGGCGGCATTCGCGTCCATCACCTCTTTCGCGGTTTTGGCCGTCGAGGTGACGCCGAGCGACAGGGTTGCCATGTCGGGGGCGGCGGAAACCTCGCCTTCGCCGGTGATGGTGATCAGGGCGGGGGGCGTTTGGGCGTAAGCGGCGGGGGAAAGCGCCAAAAGAGCTGTGAAAATCAGGCTGTGGTATACACGCATAGCGGGTTCTCCTAGGGTTTGCGTTGGTCGCGAGTCGATTTGCGCGCCCGTCCACCAGATTCTGGGCGGAAATGGGCCGAAAGGACAGGAATATCGCGGGCTTTTTCTTTCATTCGGCAAAAAGCTGCTGTAGGACAAGATTAACCTAGGGCGGGACTCCACGCGCCTTTTCCTTTTGTGCTAGACCCGTGCAATGAAACCAAATTTCGCCTTAAACATCACCGATACGGCCATCAGCCTTTTGCACCGCACATCGCGCGGCTGGCTTGAGGTTGGGTCTGCCAATTTTGACGCCTCCGATCTGGAGGAGGCGTTGGGATATTTGCGCGCGTCAGCTTTGGGGCTGTCGCCGCACGGGATCACGACCAAGCTGATTTTGCCACCGGGCCAGATTCTGTACACCGAGGTTGAGGTAACGGGCGTGGATAAGGCCGCGCGCGAGGTGGAAATCAGGGCCGCGCTGGAGGGGCGCACGCCCTATGCGGTCGAAGATCTGGTCTTTGACTGGCGCGGCACGGGGTCTGTCGTCAAGGTGGCCGTGGTCGCCCGCGAAACGCTGGAAGAGGCAGAAGCCTTTGCCGAGGCGCATCGCTTTAACGCGGTATCCTTTGTGACGCTGCCGACTGAGGGGCAATTCGCCGGAGAGCCGTGGTTTGGCATGACCAAGGGTGCGGCGTCGATTTTGCCGGAGGGCGAGAAGGTTACACGCGACCAAGATCCGGTTGTGGTAATCAGCCGCGAGGCCCCAAAAGACACGACCAAAGCCCCAGAGACTGTAGCACCGGTTGTTGAGGCGCCTATTGCAGAGCCTGTTGACGCGCCAAAGGCCGAGGCGGCGGCTGCACAGGATGATCGCAAAGATATGGCCGAAGAGGCTGCGCAGCAGGCTGAGGCGGAAAAAGCGGCAGAGCAGCAGCGCGCCGAACGCGAAAAGGCCGAAGTCCGCAGGCTGGCCGATGAGCAGCGGGCCGAGGCCGAAGCGCGGGCGCGGGACAAGGCGGACGCAGATGCAAGAGCCGAGGCCGAAGCGGCCGCCGAAGCCGAAGCGCTGCGCAAAGGCGAGATTGCACGCGCCGAAATGGAACGGCGCGCGCAAGAGCTTGCACAGGCCGAAGCGAAGCGTTTGGTCGAAGAGGCCGAAAAAAACAAAGCGGCGATGCTGGAACGTGAAAAATCCAAAGCTGCGCTGATTGAAGCCGAGCGCAAACGCGCCTCTAGCGAAGCAGCAGCCGCCGAAGAGGCCGCCGCCGCGTTCAACGGTGTTACCGATCCAGGCATAGCGGAAACCAACGAGACAGCCCCAGCCCCGACCGCATCTTTTGCCAGCCGCAGGCGCGACGACGCCACGTCTGCCCCATCGCTTGGGCCTGCAACTGGCGCTGTTGCTGGAGGTGGCGCTGGACAGCAATTGCCCAAAATCACCAGCGCCGTGGCCGGACCTGCGCCAGAGGCCAGAATTGACCGGCCTGCGGGCAATCCCAAAGGACCAGCTGCCCCGGCGATCACATCCATCGCGGCGCGTGGGCCTGATGCCCCAGCCCCGAGCGGCCCAAAACCCGTCGGCACCGCAGCCGGTTCGGGCGAAACGGCAGGGCCTGCCGCAGGGCCTGCCGTCGCACGAAAACCCTTGAACGGCACAGCTGCTTTTGCAACGGGTGCCAAGGCCGAAGTCGGCAAGACATCGGATGCCGCGGCCCGTGCCAAGCCGGCAGCCAAAAGCGTTGGCGCGATGGTCACGGCGGCAACGATACCCGGCACGTCGATGGCCTTGTCGCGCTTTAAATCCAAACTGAAGGCCAAACCAGCGGCACAACCCGCCGCATCTGCGGCGCGCAAGGGCAGTGCAGCGGATGTCTCGTTGGACAAATTCGCCGCAAAAATGACCCCGCGGCGTGGCAAGCCGCGCTTTTTGGGCCTGATCCTGACGCTGATTTTGCTTGGCCTGTTGGCAGGCGTGGCAGCGTGGTCGTCGATTTATTTGTCACGCGATGACACAGCGCCACAAACGGTGCAGCAAGCCGATGCGACAGCGCCGGATGGCGCGCCATCCGATACGCCGACAGACACGCCTACGGGTTCGGGCGTGTCTGATGCCGAAGCCGTGGCGGATGCCGAGGCCGAGTTGCCGCCCGTGCAAACGGTCGCAAGTGCCGAAGAGGCCGCAGCCCCCGCCCTGCCTGATACGGTGGCGGGTGACAGCAATGCGCAAACAGCAACGGCCCCGCGCAGTGCCGAAGACGAGATTATACTGGCAGCGATTGATGCAGCGCAGCCCGCGTTTGACCCCGTGGCCCTGCCCCGCCCGCAAACACGCCCCGATGCAGCCCCTGCGGCCGTGTCGCCGCCGCCGCCCTTTGGCACGCAATATGAATTTGAACCCGATGGCACGATCAAGGCCACAGCGAATGGTGTGGTCATGCCGGACGGGTTTTGGCTGATCGCCGCCCGCCCGCCTGTGCTGCCCCCTGCACGCCCCGCCGCGCTTTCAGATCCTGATGTGCCAACGGTGGCCCCCGATGCAAATGCTGCCGCGACACCGCCGCCCGCCCCCACCGACCCGGCGGGTGCCAGTACCGCTGGACTGTCGCGGATGGAAGGCACGGTTGCAGGAACGGCGAATACGACAGGGGAGGGCACAGTTTCAGCAGCTGGCCCTTCTTTCGCTTTCGAGCAAGATGCCACGGTTGAGAACCGCCGCCCGCGCCTGCGCCCTGAAAGCCTTGATGCGGTTGCCCCTGCGCCCGCCCAAGATGACGCCGCGGTGACCCCTGATGCGGTTGTTGCCGACCCTGCGCTGGTGCGGCTGGCCAGTCTGCGTCCGCGCGCCCGGCCCAAAGCGGTTGTCGCCGCCGCAGAAGAGGCCCGCACAGCCGCTGTCGCTGCATCCTTGGCCGCAACCGCTGCCGCCGAAGAAAAAACCCAGCAAGACAGTGCATTGACAGTTGCCTTGTCGCCGCGCCCCGCCGCGCGCCCGCGTGATTTTTCCCGTGCCGTCGAAGCAGCCATTGCCGCCGCCACGCGTGAGGCCCCGCGCCGCGTTGCAGCCGCCGCTGCGGCCCCTGCCCCCAAAGCCGAAGCGCCCGCAGATATCGAAGAAGAGCATGAGCCAGAGCTGAAGGTTTCGGCGGCCCCCCGCATTCCGACCCATGCGAATGTGGCCAAGCAAGCCACGTTTAAAAGCGCGATCAACCTGTCGAAGACCAATTTGATCGGGGTCTATGGGTCTGATAAAAAGCGCTATGCGCTGATCCGCAGCGCGTCAGGGCGTTACACCAAGGTGCGGGTTGGCGATAAGGTGGATGGCGGCACGGTGGCTGCGATTACCCGCAATGAGGTCCGCTATCAAAAGGGCGGCAAGATGTTGTCGTTGTCGATGCCCAAGGGTTAGGGATTGGCGGCTTGGCGCTGCCTGCCTGCGGCGGTTTCTGCCGAATGTGACCCTGAAACGGCCAGACGGGTGGCAGTCGTGTCCGATATCCTCCTGTTTGCGTTACAAAAGTTTATCTGAGCAATCATCGCATTGTTATGGTTTTTTGGCTATGCTTGCCCCCGAGGCATGCAATCTGCGCGCATATTATAGACAGTGTATTGTGAAGGCTGTGCATTGCATGGACATCGAGCTGCGGTGTTCGGATGGCGCTGGAGACCCTGCTGCATTGACCGTTTGAATGTATTCGACCCCGACAGATAAGGACATCTATGGAAAGCTTTCTGCTTCAGGCCTCGATCTACCTTGGTGCCGCCGTTTTGATCGTGCCATTGGCGGTCAGGCTTGGGCTTGGGTCTGTGTTGGGGTATTTGGCGGCGGGCATTTTGGTAGGGCCGATTTTGGGGCTGACCGGCACGGAAACCGAAGATTTGCAGCATTTTGCCGAATTTGGCGTGGTGATGATGCTGTTCCTGATCGGGTTGGAACTGGAACCCCGCGCGCTGTGGGATATGCGGCACAAGCTGATCGGGCTGGGCGGGTTGCAAGTGGTGCTGACCACAGGGGCGATTGCGCTGGTGGCCGATTGGCTGGGGTTCAGCTGGCAGGTCGGGTTGACGCTGGGGATGCTGTTTTCGCTGTCATCAACCGCGATCGTGCTGCAAACTCTGTCGGAAAAGAACCTGATGCGGACGGGCGGCGGGCGGGCGACATTCGCCGTGCTGCTGACCCAAGATATCGCGGTGGTGCCGATTCTGGCGATTATCCCGCTGCTGGCGATCAGCGGCGCCGGGTTTCCCGAAGGGATTTCGGCGGCGACCTTTGGCATCACCGATGCGGCGGGAGCGGTCGATACCCATGCCACCACCGGCGCGGCCGAGCCATTGCTGACGCTGGTCCAATCCTTGCCCGGTTGGGCCGTAACCCTGATGACCCTTGGCATTGTGGTCGGCATCATGCTGGCGGGGCATTTCCTGACCCGTCCGGTGTTTCGCTTTGTCCATGCCTCGCGCTTGCCGGAAATGAGCACGTTTATTTCCTTGCTGATGGTGCTGGGCATCGCTTTCTTGATGATGCTGGTGGGGCTGTCACCTGCTTTGGGTACATTCATGGCGGGGGTGGTTCTGGCCAACTCGGAATTCCGCCACCAGTTAGAGGCGGATATCCAACCGTTCAAAGGCATCCTGATGGGGCTGTTTTTCATCACCGTGGGCGTTGGGATTAACTTTGAGGTGCTTCTGGCCAACCCTATCTTGGTGGTCTCACTGACACTCGCTATGATCGCGCTCAAGGTCGGGGTGCTGCTGATCCTGTCGGTTATTTTCAAAGTGCGGGGCCACAATCGCTGGCTGTTTGCCTTGGGGCTGGCGCAGGCCGGTGAATTCGGGTTTCTGCTGGTCAGCTTTGCGCGCAAGCAATCGATTCTGCCGTCATCGGTTTCGGAAATCGTACTGCTGATGATCGGGTTGTCGATGCTGCTGACCCCCGCGATGTTCATCGGCTATGAGGCGTTGGCGCGTCGCATGAAATCGCGTGAGACAGAAAGCCCTGCCGATGTGATAGACGAGCAAGGCCGCGTGATCATTGCGGGTATCGGGCGGTTTGGCCAAACCGTGAACCGCCTTGTGCGGATGAGCGGCGGTTCCACGGTTGTGCTGGACAGCGATATGGGCGCGATTGAACAAATGCGGCGCTTTGGGGCCAAGGGCTTTTTTGGCGATCCAACCCGACCCGAGCTGTTGGATGCCGCAGGCCTCGCCCAAGCATCGGTGCTGGTTGTGGCCGTGGACAACCCAGAAAACGCGCTGAAAATCGTGACCCATGCCCGCAAGCACCGCCCCGACCTGCACATCATCGCCCGCGCCTATGACCGCCCGCATGTCTTTGCGCTGTACCGCGCCGGAGCCAATGACATCGTGCGCGAAACCTATGACAGCTCGGTCCGTGCAGGGCGATATGTTCTTGAAAACATTGGGTTTACCAACTATGAGGCGTCAAAAATGGCGAAAACCTATTTCAAGGTTGAGCGCGCCGCCTTGCGCGATCTGGCCGCCCTTTGGGTGCCGGGGCAACCAGTGCATCTGAACGATGCCTATGTCGCGCGCGCCTTGCAGTTAGAGCAAGATCTGGCGGCAGCAATGAGCGAGGATCTGGATGAAACCCGCGCCAATCTGGATGCCGCACAGTAACGCCGACGCGGCCCCTTTTCCCTTTCTCTTTGGCGCAAGTATCCTCAGGGGGTGAGGGGCAACGCCCCGAGGGGGCGTGAACGCCCCCTTTGCTTACCCGGCAGCAACCCCGGCTTCGGCAAAGGTCGCCATGCCGGAATGGCAAGCAACGGCCCCTTGCAGCACGCCAATAGCCAGCGCCGCCCCCGACCCTTCGCCAAGGCGCAGGCCAAGGTTAAGCAAAGGTTCCTTGCCCAAATGGGCCAATAGTGCCGGGTGTGCGCCTTCGGCACTGACATGACCCGCTACGCAATGGTCAAGGGCGCCTGCGTCCAGTTTGGCAAGCACCGATGCGGCGGCACAGCAGATAAACCCGTCCAAGATCACCGGAATCCGTTCCATCCGCGCACGGGCAATGGCACCTGCCATAGCCGCTATTTCGCGCCCACCAAGGCAACGCAGCACCTCCATCGGGTCACGCGAGACGTGCAAAGCCAAGCCTTCGCTAACGACGGCAGCCTTGCGGGCAAGCCCTGCATCATCGACGCCCGTGCCGCGCCCAACCCAATCGGCCACCGTGCCACCAAACAGCGCGCAGGCAATCGCGGCGGCGGGGGTTGTGTTGCCGATCCCCATTTCGCCCGTCACCAGCAGATCAGATTTTGTATCCACCGCGTTCCAGCCGGTTTGCAAAGCCGCAATAAGGTCTGCCTCGGTCATCGCGGGTTCAACGGTGAAATCGGCAGTGGGGCGGTCAAGATCCAGCGCATGGACCGACATTTGCGCGCCGAACGCCTTGGACAGTTGGTTAATCGCCGCCCCGCCACCTTGGAAATTGGCGACCATTTGCACGGTCACTTCGGGCGGAAAAGCCGACACGCCGCGCGCCGCAACCCCGTGATTGCCTGCAAAAATAATGACCTGCGGCGCGGTAATCTGCGGGCGCGGGGTGCCCCGCCAGCCTGCATACCAGATTGCCAGTGATTCCAGCCGCCCCAGCGCGCCGGGCGGTTTGGTCAATTGGCCATTACGGTCCTGCGCGCCTGCGGTGGCTGTGGCATCAGCGCTTGGGGCCTGCGCCACAAGGGCACGAAATCCGGCTAAATCGGTGAAAGATGCGGTCATGGGGCTGGCCTCCTTGTCGTTTTCTGTCAGCTTGGCTATCGAAGGCAGGGGCGCTTGACCAGTGCTGATAAGGACGAAACAGTGACGCAAAGCGACAGATATGGAATTGGCGACGTGACAGGCGCGCTGCGCTTGCTGACACGGCTGCCTTTGCCTGCATCGGATGTGATTCCGGGGCCTGCGGCAGCATGGGCCTGGCCTGTAGCGGGGTTGGTGGTGGGCAGCTTGGCGGCACTTGTTGGTGTGATCGCCTTGCCCCTTGGCGCAGGGGTTGCGGCGGCGCTGGTGCTGGGGGCGCAAGCCATGATGACGGGGGCGATGCACGAAGACGGGTTGGCCGACACGTTTGACGGGCTGTGGGGCGGCTGGGACCGCGCGCGGCGGTTGGCGATTATGAAAGACAGCCATATCGGGACGTATGGCGTGATGGCGCTGTTGGTTGTGGGGCTGGTGCGATGGTCGGCGCTGACCGCTTTGCTGACCGCTGGTGCGTGGTGGGCCGTGGTGGTTGTGGCGGCGCTATCTCGGGCGCCGATGGCGGTGCTGATGGCCGCCTTGCCCAATGCGCGCGGGGCTGGATTGGCGCAATCTGTGGGGCGGGTGCCCGCGCTGGCGGCGGGTGTCGCTGTGGCGATTGGGTTGGGTGCCGCGTTGGTGCTTGGCGCGGCGGGCTTTATGGCGGTTTTGGCGGTTGTCGTGGTGGTGGCGGCGCTGGCCGCAACGGCGCGCGCCAAAATCGGCGGGCAAACCGGCGATATTTGCGGGGCCAGTCAGCAATTGAGCGAGGCTGTGGCATTGAGCGTTTTGGCAGCGATGCTGTAGGCGAAACGCAAAACGGCGGCCCCGAAGGACCGCCGTTTGTTTAGTCTTTACCGAATATTACGCGGCGCGGGATGTCAAAACATCATCCACAGTCTTTTGCGCGCCCTTTTCATCGACGCCCGATACGGCGGCGACTTCGCGGGTTAAACGCTCCAAAGCGGCCTCATACAGCTGACGCTCGGAATAGGACTGTTCGCGCTGATCATCGGTGCGGTGCAAATCGCGCACCACTTCGGCGATCGACAACAGGTCGCCCGAATTGATTTTCTGCTCATATTCCTGCGCGCGACGCGACCACATGGCACGTTTCACGCGGGCTTTGCCCTTAAGCGTGTCGAGTGCCTTGGTGATCAGATCGGGCGAGGACAAGGAGCGCATGCCGATTTCGGTGGCCTTATGGGTTGGAACCCGCAGCGTCATCTTGTCTTTTTCAAACGAGATGACGAAGAGTTCCATGTGCAAGCCTGCGATTTCCTGCTCTTCGATGGAAATGATACGGCCAACGCCGTGGGCAGGATACACAACAAACTCGTCAGGATGAAACTCAGGCTTTTTGGTCTTTGTCATACGGTCACTTCCTTGCTAGGACACGCGCCATTCCGGACAAAAAAACCGTGCGTTGCCCGAACGGCCCCGACGATCAATACGTATGTCCTGAAATACCCCCCCACAGGCTGGCAGCACTGGGTTCGATGTGTTGGCTAAGCGTGGCGGTCCTTGGTTATTTGTATCAATTGTATAACACAGAATCAGTGCGATTCCAACAGGTATGGAATCGGGCGCCTTTCGCAGCGGAGCTTGTAAAACAAGGTGCTATTGCTGTGGTCCCGTATTTTTACGCGACTTTACGCTAGGTAAGCCGATTCGCGGCCTAACCGCCCTCGCCCGGGTTTTCCGAAAAATACTTGTCCAGTTTGCCGGTTTCGCCGTCGCGCGCCTCGTAATCCGGCAGCGGGTCTTTTTTCGACACGATCACCGGCCATTTTTCCGAATACTTGCGGTTGAATTCGACCCATTTTTCCATATCCGGCTCGGTATCGGGGCGGATGGCATCGGCGGGACACTCGGGTTCGCACACACCACAATCGATGCACTCATCAGGATGGATGACCAGCATATTCTCGCCCTCATAGAAACAGTCTACGGGGCATACCTCGACGCAGTCAGTGTATTTGCAGGCGATGCAGTTGTCGATCACGATATAGGTCATGGCGGCCTCGGGTTTTTGGGCAGGCGTTATCTGTTGCGCCTGTGGTTAAATCACCTGCGCGTATCATTCAAGCGGCGAAGAGGTCGCATTTGGGTCGGGGGGATCCAGATCAAGGTAAAGTGTCTGCGCCTCCCCCGCGGGGCCGCGGCGGGTGCCGGGGGCAAGGACGCGGATCACGCGGGTCAAGTTGCCCATCGGAAAGGTCAGCACATCGCCAGGCGCAACCGTGTGACCAGGTTTGGATTGGCGCTGGCCGTTCAGCCGCACACGGCCTTTGGTGATAAGGGTTGTGGCGAGGGCGCGGGTTTTGAAAAACCGCGCATAAAACAGCCATTTATCAAGGCGCATCGTCTCGCGCCCCGATGTGTCGCCTGCTTCGGCTGTGTCGGCGGGCTGTGCGCCCGCCGATTTATCTTTGCGCCGTGCCAAAGGGTTAGATCTTGCCCTTCAACGCAGCCAGAGCTGCGAAGGGATTGTCGGGGTCGATCTTTTTTTCAGGCCGTGCAGGGCGCGATTCGTATTTCTGCGGGCTGTTTTGCGCAGGCTTGCCAGCAGGCTTACCCTTACCTTTGTAGCCGCCTTCGGGGCGTGGGCCACGATCGGTGCGCGCGCCCTGCCCTGCTGGCTTGTCACCGCGCGGCTTGCCGCCGTCACGTTTTTGCCCGTCACGATTTCCGTCACGCTTGGCGCCGTCACGCGGCTGGACTGCCTCGCCTTCTGGCTTGGTATCGCGGCGGGGTGGGCGGCGGTCGACACGCGGGCGCGGAGCCCATGTGAAAGTATAGAAAGCCTCCATATCGACAGGCGCCTCAACTACAGCCTCGGTCGCCTCTGCGGGTGCCTCATCGGCGCCCTTCTCTGCCTCCACTTCATCCGCAATGATGATCTTGGACGCCGCCGCAGCAGCGGCAGCCGCTTCGGCAATCGCCTCGGCGGTCAGTTCCTTGGGGGCGGCGGGTTTGGCCTTTGGCCGTTCCGCTTTTTCGCCCTTATAGCCCAAGCCCGCCATCAGATCGGCGAATTGGTCCAGCGTCATGCCCGTGATCGACAGCATATCGGGAACAGCCTCAAACCCGCCACGGCTGTCTTGGCCACGCAGCAAATCAGCCAAGCGTTCCAGCATATCAATGCGGATCGCGCGGGTGCCTGCGGGGCGGTAGCCTGCAAGGGTGTAGTGCTGCATCGGCACATCTGGAATGTTCGGGATGGTCACCAAACCGGGGGGCGGGCTTTCTGGAAATTCCTGCAAGCCATTGGCAAGCGACCACAAAACCAGCCGCAGCCGCGTTGGCGCGGGTTTCAGCAGCAGTTGCTGGAAGATGGTGTACTGGCCAAAACGGATGCCATGCTTGCGCAACTGGCCGCGCGCCTCTTGGTCCAGCGCCTTGACCTCATCCGCGACGGTTTCGCGCGGCAAGATGCCCAGACCTTCGACCATCTGGAACGCAAAACCACGGGCAAGGCCCGTTAGCGCCTCATCGCGGCTCATCGCCAGCAGGGGCTCAAACAGGGTTGCCACTTTGCGGTCAATAAAGTGCTGCAAGCGGCGCTTTACCTTTTCCGCAATATCGGGGCCTGCGTCTTCATCGACGAACGCCTCAACGCTTGGGCGCAGCGCGTCGGCACCGGCGACCAGTTTACCAATCGCAGAATTGCCCCACATCAGGCCGCCCTGTTCGGTAAAGTCGAGTTCCGTGTCGGGGGCGTTATAAAACTTGTCCGACCGCAGATGGAATTCGGGTTTCAGCGCCTGCACGGCTGCCATGCGCAAGGTGCGCGCTTCGTCCGCCGTGGCAGTAGCATCCTGGCGAAAGCGGAAGCCTTCCAGCTTTCCGACAAATTCACCCTCTACCGTCACTTCGCCTTTGTCATTTACCTCGGCCACAAGGCTCTCCTTCTGCTTCAACCGCCGCATGAGCACAGAGGTGCGCCGGTCAACAAATCGTTGGGTCAAACGCGCATGAAGCGCATCCGACAAGCGGTCTTCTACAGCGCGAGTCGCGTCGCGCCAATGAGATTCGTCTGCTACCCAGTTTTTGCGTTGGGCAACATAGGTCCAAGTGCGGATATAGGCCAAACGCTTGGATAAAGTGTCAATATCGCCCTCGGTTCGGTCAATAAACTTGATTTGCAGCGCGAACCAATCGGCGGGAATCTGCCCTTTGCGCAAATGATCATAGATATTTTGCAGCAAATTGGCGTGTTCGGTGGTCGATGCACCGCGAAAATCAGGGATGCGACAGACATCCCACAGCAGGCGCACGTCTTGCGGGCTGCGGACGCGGTCGCTGATTTCGGGCAAAGCCGACAGGTTTTTCAGTGCCGTGACATCATCGGCATCGCGGGCGCGCGACAGCCAGTCATTATCGGTTTGGCGTTCAAGCGAGCCGATAAGGCGGGGGACGGTGCCAAATTCCAGCGCCGCGTTGCGCCATGTCAGTTTGCGCACGGGCTGAAAGCGGTGCTGCTCAATCGCCTCGACGGTTTCGTCGTTAAGGGGCCGCGCCTCTCCCGTGACGCCAAAGCTGCCCGAGGTCAGGTGGCGGCCCGCGCGACCTGCGATTTGGGCCAGTTCCTGCGGGTATAGGGCGCGCATCCGGCGGCCATCGAATTTGACGGTCGAGGAGAAGGCGACATGTTTGATGTCAAGGTTCAGGCCCATCCCGATGGCATCGGTGGCGACCAGATAATCGACATCGCCGTTTTGGTACATTTCGACCTGCGCATTGCGGGTGCGCGGCGAAAGTGCGCCCATAACGACCGCGCAGCCGCCCTTGGTGCGGCGGATCCATTCGGCGATGGCATACACATTTTCAACCGAAAACCCGACAATCGCGCTGCGTTCGGGCATCCGGCTTATCTTTTTCGAACCTGAATAGGTAAGCTCGGACAATCGGGGCCGCGCCATAAACTGCACGCCGGGCACAAGGGCTGCAATGGCGGGGCGCATGGTATCGGCCCCCAAAAACAGGGTTTCATGCAGGCCTCGCGCCTTGAGCAGACGGTCGGTAAAGACATGGCCGCGTTCTGCATCGGCGCACAGCTGGATCTCATCGATGGCAATAAAATCGGCGCCAATTTCCAGTGGCATCGCTTCGACCGTGCAAACCCAATATTGCGTGCGGTCGGGGACAATGCGTTCTTCGCCCGTCACCAGCGCCACCACATTCGGCCCGCGTTGGGCGACGATGCGGTCATAGACCTCGCGCGCAAGCAGACGCAGCGGCAGGCCGATAACCCCCGTGCGGTGGGTCAGCATCCGTTCAATCGCGTAATGGGTTTTGCCGGTGTTCGTCGGTCCCAGAACCGCCGTCACCCGCGCGGTGCTGCGCATTGCCTGTGTCTGCCCGTAATTACATTTCTTGACCGGCGGCCTTGGTTTCCAGCCGCTCGATAGCCTCTCTTACCCCGTCAAGATTGGGATGTATAGCAAGGGCGGCACGGTACAGCTGCAAGGCGCGGTCGGGTTGGTCGGTATCCTCTAGGATGCGGGCAAAACCGGATAAGGCCCCGAAATGGCGGGGATTAAGGGCCAATACATGCTGAATATCACTTACCGAGGGGCCAAAGAGGCCCGCTTGGAAATAGGCCGTGGCCCGCGCGTTCCAGCCTTCGGCAAAATCGGGGGCATGGTCGATCAGGGCGGTGAAATGTTCAATCGCGGCTTCGGTTTCGCCCGCCTCCATCGCGTCACGGCCCCGCCCCAGCAACAGATCCATCGCAGCCGATCCGGATTTCGACCATTCGCGCCAGATCTGACGCTCTAGCCGTGACGCCTCGCGCGGCTCGGCCGTTTGCAGTTTTTCAAACATCTCGTCCAGATTTGCGGCATAGGCAGGCACGGCAAGTCCCAGAAAAATCGGGAAAAGTGCCGCAACGATACGATTGTTTAATGGTGCCCATGGTTTCATAAAGGAAAGTGTAGCGTGTGCCGCAGGAAAAGCCATATACCCTGCCACACTTTCCAGAGATCAGGGAAGGAATTTACGATGAGTGCTGTGATTGAAACTGCGGTAGCTGTGCTAAGCGAAAAGGTGCAAACCTTTGACGGTGTTGCAAAATTTGTGCTGACAGGCGAAGGCACGATTATGATTGATGAAAACGGCGTACGTGCAGGCGACGATGAGGCAGATGTGACCCTGACCGCCGATGCCGATGTGTTTCAGGCGATTCTGGACGGTGAGATGAACCCGACATCGGCCTTTATGACCGGCAAGCTGTCGGTTGACGGGTCGATGGGCATGGCGATGAAACTTGCCTCGGCGCTGGGTTAAATGACCGACGCCCCATTGCACAATGAAATGGCGCAGGGCCCTGACGGGGGCCGCGCCTATTGGGTCACAACATCCGATGGGGTGCAGGTTCGCATGGGTCTGTGGCCGAAAGGCGAAAAGGGAACCGTTTTGCTGTTTCCGGGGCGGACGGAATATATCGAAAAATACGGGCGTGCGGCGGCAGAGTTTGGCGCACGCGGCTATGCTTGTGTGGCGATTGACTGGCGGGGGCAAGGGCTATCGGACCGCCCTGCCCTTGATCGGATGGTCGGCCATATTGAGGATTTTTCGAATTATCAGAATGATTTGGCAGCGGTTCTTGAGACGTTAAATCAACTTGGCCAACAGGGCCCGTTCTATCTTGTGGCGCATTCGATGGGGGGCTGCATTGGCTTGCGCGCCTTGCTGCAAGGGCTGGACGTAAAGGCCGCATCCTTTTCCGCCCCGATGTGGGGCATCCGCATGGCACCGGGGATGGCCCCTGTGGCGCGGGCCTTGTCGCGCACAGCGCGCGCCTTTGGCCAAGGGCAGCGCTATGCGCCCGGCACTAATGGCGATACCTATGTCAAAACCTTTCCCTTTGTCGGCAATGTGCTGACCCGCGACGCGGATACCTATGCGTGGATGCAGGCCCAGTTGGCGCAGCACCCCGAACTGGCGCTTGGTGGCCCCGGCCTGCATTGGCTGGATGAGGCGATGCGCGAATGCGCCGATCTGGCCGCCCAACCTTCGCCCGATATCCCCTGTCTGTGCTTCCTTGGTGCCGAGGAAAAGGTGGTGGACCCTGCCCCGATCCAGGCGCGAATGGCGCGCTGGCCCAAGGGCAAGCTGGTGATCGTGCCAAATGCCGAGCATGAGATTATGATGGAAATCCCCGCCACCAGGCAGCGGTTTTATGACATGACACTTGACCTGTTTTCAAAGAACGCCTGACCCTCGTTCTTTCCCATAAAAATATCCATCTGACTTGCGCGCCAAGACCCTCGGCCGTCATCTCGCGGCCCTAAGGCAAACGCGCAGACACACTGCATCAATCAATCCTTCGGCAATAAGGTATGGCTCTCGGCCGGCTTACCTGCAAAGAAATCCAGAATATTCTGCGCGGCCATCATCCCCATCCGCCGAAACGCGCCGTCCGACAAAGTTGCGGCGTGGGGCGTCAGGATGACCCGAGGAGCGGCCCGCAAGGGCGCGTCAAGCGGCAGGGGTTCGACCTGTGACACATCCAACCCTGCCCCGCCCAAATGGCCAGAGTTCAGCGCGGCAATCAAAGCCGCCTCATCAATCAAGCCGCCGCGCGCGCAGTTCACCACCAAAGCCCCCTGCGGCAACAGCGCAAGGGCCGCACCGTCCAGCATATTGGCGGTTTGCGGCGTCAGCGGGCAATGCAGGCTGACAATTTCGGCATGTGCCAAGGCGCGGGAAAAATCGGGGGCCACCGGATAGCCCAGATTGCGCGCCTCTTTCAAATCGCGGGAAAACACCGTGACAGCCATGCCCAGCGCCTTTGCCAGTGCGGCCACGCGTTTGCCACTGGCACCGAACCCGATGATCAGCAAACGCCGCCCTTCCAGCCCACGCACCTGGGGGGCGGGATCGCCCGGAACTGCGGCGCGTTGGCCGTCAAGGTTGCGCGACAGCGCCAGCATCAGCATCAGCGCCTGTTCGGCCACCGCCCCCGCATTGGCACCGGGTGTATTCATAACCGCTACGCCAGCCGCCGCAGCGGCATCCATCGGGATATTATCAACGCCCACACCATGCTTGGAAATCAGCGCAAATTGTGTGACCTCGTCCGCCGTCAGCTTGCGGGTGCGCACCAGCAATGCATCGGCGGTTTCCAATACGGCCCCCCGATCGACCGCAGGCCCGATCACCTCAAATTCATGGGCGCGCAGCAGCGTCAGCGCATCCTCATGGACCGGCTCGGTGACAAGGACGCGGCGACCCATCAGAGCGAGATTTGCGAAAAGCCGTCGCGCAATGCGGTCGACCAGGCCTCGGACATTTCGCGAAACGCGTCATCCCCTGATTCAATCCGGCGGCGTTCCGTGACGCGGCAATCGTCGCGGTGGATCACGGCCAGATCCAGCGGCATGCCGACCGACAAGTTCGACCGCAGCGTCGAATCCATCGACAACAGCACGGCTTTTTGCGCGTCTTTCAGGCTGGTTTTCGGCGTCACAACGCGGTCAAGGATGGGTTTTCCGTATTTATGCTCGCCGATTTGCAGGAACGGGGTATCCTCGGTCGCCTCGATATAATTGCCTTCGGGATAGATCAGAAACATCCGCATTTCCCCCCCCTTGCGCTGCCCCGCCACGATCATCGCCGCCGAGGTGCCTTGCGTCATGCCAATTTTCTTGTCGATGCTGGCGCGCACTTCGGCCATTTTGGCCCCGACGATATCGGCCACCTTCAGCATGGTCGGCGCTTTCATGATCGACGTTTCCTCGGTCGACTCCGGATCATCGGCGATTTCGCGCAGACGAGCCAAGGTGGTTTGGGTCACAGACAGGCTGCCTGCGGTCAGCAAGGTGATCACGCGCTCGCCCGGCTCTTCGAATACGAACATTTTGCGGTAGGTCGAAATATTGTCCAGCCCCGCGTTGGTGCGGGTGTCAGACAGCAGCACGATACCTGCATCCAGCAAAAGGCCAACACAATAGGTCATAGGACGCTCCGCAAATGGATCAGGTTTGGCAAACAGCTACTGCTCGTTTTGCTGGACTGCAAGCTGAACATCCATCGATTCCGCCCCACGACCCCGCGCGATGCCTTTTATCGGGGCCGCATCCAGCGCATCAAGGCCGGACCCAAGGCGGATATAGCGGTCATCGGGGCAGCAGCGGTTGGCGGGGTCAAAGCCGACCCAGCCCAAATCATGCAACCACAGCTCGGCCCAGGCATGGGCGGCCTCGTGCAAGCTGCCATCTTGGGACGCATGCAAATAGCCCGAGACATAGCGCGCCGGAATCCCCGCCCGCCGCGCCATGGCCAGCAGGGCATGGGCCTGATCCTGGCAAACGCCTTTGCCGATGGCCAGCGCCTCGGCCGCTGTTGTGGCCGACTGGGTGCTGCCGGGGGTGTAGGCGATGGTATCCGCGACCAGCGTGGCCAAACGGTGCGCGGCATCAAGGCCGCCGCCCGTGGCATTCGCCCCGTCCGACAGGTCAGACAAGGCCAGATCGGCCAGCGTGACAGGGGTGGATTCCAGATAGCATTGCGGCGGCACACGTTCCTTATGCCCGCGCAAAATGCCTGCCAGATCAGTGGTTTCCACCGTGCCCCGCACCGAAACGGCAATTTCCGATACCGGCCCTTGCACCGTCCAGGCCTGAACCAGATCGCCCGCGCCATCGCGAAACTGCCCGCCCATCAGCCCGTCACTGACGGTGACTTGCCAGCTGCGGGTGCGCTGGCCATCAAATTCCGACGGGGTTAGGCGGTGGCTTTGCACCACGCCGCGCACGGGCTGGCTGTAGCGGTACAAGGTGACATGATCGACGGTCAGCAGCATCAGCGGATGTCCCCGTTCAGATAGCTTTCATGGATTTCGGCGGCTAGTTTTCCGGTTTCGCGGATAAAGCGGGTCAGGAATTCGTGCAGGCCTTCGTCAAATATTTCCTCGACTTTGGTTTCGGCCAGTTCGGCCAGCATAGACCGCGCTTGTGTGCGGGCCGTGCTTTGGCGGTGATAAGCGCGGTCCAACCGTTCCAGATGCGTGACCATGCCATCGGCGCAGGTCAGCAAGGAGCGTGGGCATTGCGGATTAAGGATCAGGAAATGGCCGATTTTTCTGGCCGTAACATCGCCGCCATAGGCCCAGTGGAACGCACGATGCGAAGACATGGCGCGCAATAGCGTGGTCCATTGATAGTTATCAAGTCCGGAGCCGACGAAATCGACGCGCGGCAGCAGCACGTAGTATTTCACATCCAGCAGACGGGCCGTGCTGTCGGCGCGTTCCAGATAATAACCAAGGTTTAGAAAGTGATAGCCATCACCGCGCAGCTGCGTCGCCTCGATCGAGCCGCGCATCATGGCGGTTTGGCGCATGGTCCATTCGGTCAGGCGCGCAAGGTCGAGTTCCGAGCGTGGCATCCGTTCCATCTGGCGCAACTCGTCGAACGCGCCGTTGATCGCATCCCAAACCTGGCTTGTCAGGGCCGTGCGCACGATGCGGGCGTTTTCGCGCGCCGCAGTGATGCAAGACGCCACCGAAGACGGGTTATCGCGGTCGAAAAACAAATGGCTTTCGATATTGCGCTGCACGGGATCGCCGTATTTTTCCTTGAACGCCTTAGCTGTGCCGATGGCATGCAACAAGCTGTCCCATTCGCTGCGATGCCCGCTGGATGAGGGGATAAGCGAATTGCGCGCCCCAACCTGCAACAGGCGTGCTGCCGTTTCGGCGCGTTCCATATAGCGCGCGATCCAGTATAGGTTATCTGCGGTTCTACTTAGCATGTCATCACCCCGCCAAAACCCAAGTGTCTTTGACCCCGCCCCCTTGGCTTGAATTCACAACCAGCGACCCTTCGGTCAAGGCCACGCGCGTCAGGCCCCCGGGCACCAGTTCAACCCGTTCGCCCACAAGGCAATAGGGCCGCAAATCGACATGGCGCGGGGCGATGCCTTGGTCCACGAAGGTCGGTGTGGTCGACAGGGCCAGCGTGGGCTGGGCGATGTAATTGTGCGGTTTGGCCTTGATGCGCAGGGCGAACGCCTCGATCTCGGCCTTGGTGCATTTGGGGCCGACCAACATGCCATAGCCGCCCGAACCATGCACCTCTTTGACCACCAGTTCTTTCAGGTTTTCCAGCACATATTTGCAATCATCCGGCTTGGCGCATTGCCATGTGGGCACGTTGTTAAGGATCGGTTCCTCGCCCAGATAAAAGCGGATCATTTCGGGCACAAAGGTATAGACCGCCTTATCATCGGCCACGCCTGCGCCCGGGGCTGAACAAATCGCCACGCCGCCGGACCGGTAGACATCCATCAACCCCGGAACGCCGAGCATGCTATCGGGGCGGAAACACAAGGGGTCGATGAAATCATCGTCAATCCGGCGGTAAATCACATCCACACGGCGCGGGCCTTCGGTGGTGCGCATATAGACGAATTCGCCTTCGACAAACAAATCTTGGCCCTCGACCAGTTCGACGCCCATCAGATCGGCCAAAAAGCTGTGTTCATAATAGGCCGAGTTGAAATGCCCCGGCGTCAGAATCACGATCACGGGTTCGCCGTTGCATTTGGGCGGTGCGACAGATGCAAGCGTGCGGCGGAGCAGGTCGGGGTAGGTATCAACCGGTTCAATGCGGTTTTCGCGGAACAGGGCGGGGAACATCCGCATCATGATCTCGCGGTTTTCCAGCATATAGGACACGCCGGACGGGGTGCGGCAGTTATCTTCCAACACGAAAAACTCATCCGGCCCCGTGCGTACCAGATCGACACCAACGATATGGGAATACACCCCTTTGGGCGGCAAAATCCCCACGACTTCTTTTTCAAAGGCGTCATTGCGGTACACCAGATTGGCCGGAATGCGCCCTGCCCGCACAATTTCGCCCCGCCCGTAAACATCGGCCAAAAACGCATTCAGCGCGCGGGCACGTTGCTTAACACCACGGTCCAGCTTGCCCCACTCCAGAGCCGAAAACACGCGGGGAAACATATCAAACGGGATCAGCCGGTCAGGGTCGCCGCCTTCGCCGTACACCGCAAAAGTAATCCCGATCCGGCGAAACAGTGCTTCGGCCTCGGCCTGTTTCATCTGGCGCAATTCGGCGGGCATATTGCGCATCCAGTCGTCAAGCTGGCCATAAGGGCCGCGCACTGCGCCGTTTTCGTACATCTCGTTAAAATAGGTCGTCATCGTACTGGTAGCCCCCCTGTCAGGTGCAGCGGGTGTGCGCTCCGCTTTTGCCCATGTTAGACAGGGGCCACGCGGAAAGGAAAGAAAGAACGCGGCTTATGTCGGCAACACAGCGCACGCTGCCTATAAATGAGGCAAAGCGGCACCCTTTCCCTTTTGCCGACTGGCGCTAAGATTGGGATATGGCAGTCAAACCCGTTCTCAGCTTTACCGAAAAGGGCATTTACTGCCCTGCAGGTGATTTTTACATTGACCCGTGGCGGCCTGTGCCCCGTGCGCTGGTGACACACGGACACTTAGATCACGCAAGGCCCGGGCATGGCGCTTATTTGGCCACCCACGCCGCTTTGCCAGTGATACGGCACCGGCTGGGCGCAATAACGGCTGATGGGATAGGCTATGCCGAGCCCCGCCAGATCGGGGCTGCGCAAGTCTCATTCCACCCCGCAGGCCATGTGCCGGGGTCGGCGCAAATTCGCGTGGCGGTGGGCGGCGAGGTCTGGGTGGTATCGGGCGACTACAAACTTGCCACCGATGGGCTGTCCGAACCGTTCGAGTCGGTAAAATGTCATACATTCATCACCGAATGCACCTTTGGCCTGCCAGTGTTTCACTGGCCGACACAAGCGCAAACCGCCGCCGATATGGCCGCTTGGTGGGGCAGGAATGCCGCAAACGGCCGCGTGTCGGTGATGGGCGCCTACGGCTTGGGCAAGGCACAGCGGATCATGGCCATGCTGGCAGACCACGGCTTGCAAGGGCCAATTTATACTCACGGCGCTGTGGAACCCATTACGCAGATTTTGCGTGCCCAAGGCTACAGCCTGCCACCCACAACCAAAGTCGCAGGTCCGGTACCCACCAACGCCTTGGTCATCGCCCCTCCCTCCGCCCTCGGGTCGGCTTGGGCGGCAAAACTCGGGCCCCATGCTGAGGCGTTTGCCTCGGGCTGGATGGCCCTGCGCGGCGTGCGCCGCCGCCGGAACCTGGGCACACGGTTTGTCATTTCCGACCACGCCGATTGGGACGGGCTGAACAGCGCCATCCGCGCCACAGGGGCCACCCGCATCTTTGCAACCCACGGCTACACCACACAATTTCGCCGCTGGCTCGAAGCGCAAGGCTATGACGCCGGCATCGTTGCCACCGAATGGCAAGGTGAGGCAGCCGAGGGCGAACCAGAGGCCAACCCCGAATGACTTATCCTCCGCATTCTTTTCGGCACAAATATCCTCAGGGGGTGAATTTTTCGCAAGAAAAAGGGGGGGCAGACTGCCCCCCGCCGCCGCATCGGCATGAAACGCCATGAACCGCTTCGCCCAGCTTTTCAACGCGCTCGACGCCACGACAAAAACCGGCGCCAAAACCGAGGCGCTGGCGCAGTATTTCCGCGATGCGCCCAAACCCGACCGTGTCTGGACCATCGCCTTACTATCAGGCCGCCGCCCCAAACGCGCAGCCAATTCCACCGAGCTGCGCGCTTGGGCGGCCGAGGCGGCAGGGCTGCCCGATTGGCTGGTTGACGAAAGCTATCCGATCGTCGGCGATCTGGCCGAAACCATTGCCCTTATCCTGCCACCGACGCAAACCCGCAGCAACCTCTCGCTGACCGGCTGGATCGACACCCTGATCGCCCTCACGGGGCAATCGATTGAGGCGCGGCGCGCAGGCGTTTTGGCCGCGTGGAACAGCCTTGCCACCGAAGAACGATTCCTCTTCAACAAGCTGATCACCGGCGGGTTTCGCATGGGGGTGAGCGGCGGCCTGATGACCCGCGCGCTGGCGCAGGCCACGGGGGTGGACCAAAGCCAGCTTGCGCACCGTTTGATGGGTAATTGGGACCCCGCGACAACCGATTTTGACGATTTGATTTCGGATGCCGATCAAACCACCAGCACCCGGCCCTACCCTTTTGCGCTGGCCTCGGGCGTCGAGGATGTGGCCGAACTTGGCCCTGTGACCGATTGGCTGGCTGAATGGAAATGGGACGGGATTCGCGGCCAGCTTATCAATCGCCCCGGCGCTTTTGCGCTCTGGTCACGCGGTGAGGAATTGATCACCGACCGCTTTCCCGAATTTGACGTGCTGGCCCGCGCCTTGCCGCAAGGCTGCGTTTTGGACGGTGAAGTGGTGGTGTGGGGCGACAGCGCGCCAGCACCCTTTGCCCTGCTGCAAAAGCGGATCACCCGCAAGACCGTGCCGAAAAAGCTGCTGGCCGATGCCCCTGCTCGTTTTCTGGCCTATGACCTGCTGGAACTGTCGGGCCGCGACCTGCGCGAGGCCCCCTTGGCCACGCGCAGACAGGCGCTGGACACCATGATCGCGGCCTTGCCCGCAGGCCTGCCCATCGCCGCCTCGCCCGTTGTCGTCGCACCCGATTGGGTGGGCTTGGCGGGTCTGCGGGCCAGCGCACGGGACAAAATGGCCGAAGGGCTGATGCTCAAGCGCCTCTCCGCGCCCTATCATACGGGGCGCAAACGCGGCGATTGGTATAAGTGGAAGCTCGACCCCTATACCGTTGATGCCGTGATGATTTATGCGCAATCGGGCCACGGGCGGCGCGCGACCCTGTTCACCGATTTCACCTTTGCGGTCTGGGACGGCCCCGATTTGGTGCCGTTTACCAAGGCCTATTCCGGCCTGACCGATGCCGAGTTTCGCCAAATCACTGATTGGGTCAAGAAAAACACGATTGAGCGTTTTGGCCCCGTGCGGTCGGTGCCGGCCGAATTGGTGTTTGAAATCGCGTTTGAAGGGATTGCGCAAAGCCCGCGCCATAAATCGGGCATCGCCTTGCGGTTTCCCCGCATGCTGCGCTGGCGGCGCGATAAACCCGTGGCCGAGATTGGCACGCTGGACGAATTGCGCGCGCTGTTGTGAAGGGCAAGCGGGGGGCCAGCCCCCCGGTTCCATTGCAAGCAATGGAACGCCCCCCGGGATATTTGGACCGAAAAGAAAGCGGGGCCCGTGGTGCGTGGGGTTGCGTTGGGTGGGGGGGTGACCCTAGATACAAGGGAACATGAATTATGAGGTTTTTGCCATGACACTTTCTAATCGCACCCCTGTGTTTGATGCCAATTCTGCCGGGACGGGGGCGTTTGGAAAGCTGCCCGATTGGGATTTGACCGACCTCTACCCCGCCCCCGATGCGCCCGAATTTGCCCGCGATATGACGTGGCTGGACACGGCCTGCGCCGATTTTGCCACCAAATATGAGGGCAAGCTGGCGGGCCTTGATGCAAGCGCAATGCTGGCCTGCGTGCATGCCTATGAGGCGATTGACGTGACCGCGGGGCGGCTGATGTCTTATGCGGGCTTGCGCTATTACCAAAACACGATGGACAGCGACCGCGCCAAGTTTATGGCCGACGCGCAGGACAAAATCACCACTTTCACCACGCCTTTGGTGTTTTACAGCCTTGAATTCAACCGCTTGGACGAGGCGCATTTGTCGGGCCTTTTGGCCGCCAACGCCGATCTTGCCCGCTATAAGCCCGTGTTCGACCGCATGCGCGCCATGCGCCCGCACCAACTGTCGGATGAGCTGGAAAAGTTCTTGCACGACCAATCCACCGTTGGGTCCGCTGCGTGGAACCGCCTGTTTGATGAAACGATGGCGGGGTTGATGTTTGACGTGGCGGGGCAGGACGAGGCGCTGAACCTTGAGGCGACGCTGAACCTGTTGACCGACCAGAACCGTGATACGCGCGAAGCGGCGGCGCGTGCGCTGGCCGTGGTATTTGACAAGCATATCAAGCTGTTCGCGCGGGTTCATAACACGCTGGCCAAGGAAAAAGAGGTCGAAGACCGTTGGCGCAAGATGCCGACCCCGCAATCGGGCCGCCATTTGGCCAACCATGTGGAACCCGAGGTGGTTGAAGCCTTGCGCAATGCGGTTGTGGCGGCCTATCCGAAACTCTCGCACCGCTATTATGCGCTCAAGGCCAAGTGGATGGGGCTGGAGACGTTGCAGGTCTGGGACCGCAATGCGCCCCTGCCGCAAGAGGCGCCGCGTCTGGTGGATTGGGACGAGGCGCGCAAAACCGTGACCGAGGCTTATGGAGCGTTCAGCCCCAAGATGGCCGAACTGGCCGAGCCGTTTTTCACCAAAGGCTGGATTGATGCAGGCGTGAAACCGGGCAAGGCACCGGGGGCATTCGCGCACCCGACTGTGACCACAGTGCACCCTTATGTCATGCTGAACTATATGGGAAAACCCCGTGATGTCATGACCTTGGCGCATGAACTGGGCCACGGCGTGCATCAGGTTTTGGCGGCCGATCAAGGGGAGCTTTTGTCCTCGACCCCGCTGACCTTGGCTGAAACGGCATCGGTATTTGGCGAAATGCTGACCTTCCGCAAGCTGCTGGACGGGGCCAAGACCAAGGCCGAGCGTAAGACCCTGCTGGCAGGCAAGGTTGAGGATATGATCAACACGGTCGTCCGCCAGATCGCGTTTTACGACTTTGAATGCAAGCTGCATGCCGCGCGCCGCGAAGGCGAGCTGACGCCAGATGACATCAACGCGCTGTGGATGAGCGTTCAGGCGCAAAGCCTTGGTCCCGTGTTCGAATATATGGACGGGTATGAAACCTTCTGGGCCTATATCCCGCATTTCGTGCATTCGCCGTTTTACGTCTATGCCTATGCCTTTGGTGATGGCCTCGTTAACGCGCTTTACGCTGCTTATGCCGATGGTTTGCCGGGGTTTGAGGAGAAATATTTTGACATGCTGAAAGCCGGCGGGTCCAAGCATCATAAGGAACTGCTTGCCCCATTCGGGTTGGATGCCAGCGACCCCGCGTTCTGGGACAAGGGGCTGTCGATGATTTCCGGCTTTATCGACGAGCTGGAAGCGATGGAGGACTAAGGGGATGACGCGCGAAGAGATGAACGCCTTTTGCGCCTCTCTTCGCGCGGTTACCCATGTGGTACAATGGGGCGGGGCCGATGTGTGGAAGGTGGGCGACAAGGTGTTCGCCATGGTCCGCGATGAAGGGGTGACGTTTAAGGCAAGCCCGATGGCGTTTGAGATTTTGCAAGCCGAGGCCGGCATTCGCCCGGCCCCTTATATGGCGTCTCGGGGCCTGAAGTGGTTGCAGCATTACGGGCCACCCGGGGGCCTGTCGGATGACAGTTTGCGCGATCATTTGCAGGCGTCTTATGACATGGTGATCGCAGGCCTAAGCAAGAAAAAGCAAGCTGAGGTAAGAAATTAGCTGCCGACGTTAATGTGTCGCCTTAATTCCTAGTGCATTGAAATCCGCGCCTTGGCCTTGCATCCGCACCAGAATGTTCGGCATCATTTTATCACCGCCAGACGAGATACAGTTTTCTCGGAAAAACCAGAACAAAAAAGCCTCGAACGGCCAATCCCGCGTCAGGGCGCGGTCCAATGCCGCCGGAAACGCAGCGGGCGTTTGCACAGTTTCGGCGCAGTGGTGAAAATCGGTGCGACCAAAAACAATCGCGGGTACGCGGTGGACCATACCTTCAACCGACACCGCCGAGGAGATGGACACCGACACGACAGCCGCGGCCAGAATGTCATGCACATTCGCCTGCGTGACAATGATCTGCGGATGGTCGCGTGCCAACCAGTCCAGAATCTCGAATGTTTCCAAGCCACTAACACGCGGATGCGGTTTCACGATCACGGACCGCCCGCCCGCATTTGCAATTACCGTTTCCAGCATGTCGCGCGCGGTCATATGGCGGGCGCGTTCAACTGGGTCGGACCAGTCTTGCAAAAACACCGCAATCGCGCCTGTGGGGAACTGCGCCACCTCTTCGGGTTGGGCATAGCGCGAGATGCGGGTGTCTTTCAGCCGCGCCTGCAATCGCGCAAACATCCGCGCGGCGGGTTTTTGCGGGGTTTGCGCAGGGTCAAAGGCCAAATCGGTCAAGCTGCTATCGGCAAACACGCCTTTGGGGTCGACATACCAAAACGGGTACATATAGGCCAAACCGATGTTGAGCAGCCCCGCCCGCGCGATCCGGCCATTGTGGACAAAGTTGAAATCGGGTCCGGTGGGGCCGGTTTGCAGCGCGTCCATATCGCGGTGAACCACGGCCACCCGCGCACCCAAAGCCGTGAAACCATCCCGCAAATGCTGATAAAACGGCGGTAATTCGCTGCCATCCGTTGCCGCCATGTGGCGCGGCATATGAAACAATATCCGCGCCATAAAGGGTTACAGCGTGATCATTTCGGCATTGGCAAAGACCATATCAATCATCGCCGCCGTGCCGTGGGTAAATTCCAACGGGCAAGGATAGGGCGTGCCGTTACGGATAGAATCGCCGAAATTCTGCACTTGCAGGACATATTGGTTCACGCCGGGCCAGCGCTCCATTGTCATGGTCATGCCTTGGCGCAGTTCCAGCTGCGCCTCGGCAAAGACATTGGCGTTGAACGGTGCTGTCAGGCGGATCACGCCTTTGTCGCCGTGAAACGTCATTTCCTGCCGGTTGTGCAGCCGCATGGATGTGATGGCGGAATAGGTGAAACGGCCGGTAGGCCCCGCCATAATCCCCGTGGCCTGCGCCCAGACATCGACGCCGTTTTCTTGCCGGATACGGGCGGCCATTTCAACAGGTTCCGCCCCCGTCACAAACCGCGCCGACCCGTAAGTATAGACACCAATGTCATAAATCCCGCCGCCCCCCGTCTCAACCTTGTTGCGGATATTACCGGGGTCGGTGCGGTTGTCATAGGTGAACACCCCGTCCACATGGGTCAAATTGCCAATGGCGCCCGATTGCACAAGATCACGCGCGCGCTGCCATTGGGGGTGATGCACGATCATATAGGCCTCAGCGGCGAGCAGACCTGTGGCATCGCGGGCGGCAATAATCTGCGCGATTTCAGCGGCTTTCAGGCAAATCGGCTTTTCGCACAACACATGCTTGCCCGCCGCCAGCGCCTTTAGCGTCCATTCCACATGCAGATGGTTCGGCAACGGAATATACACCGCGTCGATCGACGGATCGGCCAACAGCGCATCATAGCTGGCATGCACCGCCATTGCGGGGGCAAAGGCGCGGAACGCATCGGCGCGGGCGGGGTCGGATGTGGCAAGGGCGGCAAGCTCGGCACCCTGGGCCGCATGAATGGCCGGTGCCATGTGTTCGCGCGCAAATTTCGCGGCCCCCAGAATACCCCAGCGGATTGGTTTGGTCATCGTTCTCTCCCCTATTTCGCACAGCCTAGCGCGGCTGTGACCACAAGGGAATACCACCTCGTGACGCCACGTCACTGAACATCGTTCACAAATTCGATTGACCTAACGAAATTCATGAACCATGTTCAATGAACAACGTTCACAAATGGAGAGCATCATGTTTAAACATCTTATCGCAGCCACCATCGGTCTTGGCCTAATGGCCGCCCCTGCCCTTGCGGGGGGCAGCGCGCAGAACTCGGGGCAGTCCGTTTATCACAGCGGCCAAGCGTCAAGCCACGGGTCGGCCGCGATTGCCCAAGGCGCCGCCACGGTGCTGGCCGTGCCGATCATCGTGTTTGGCGCAGGGATCCACATTTCCGGCGCAGCCCTGGCCGAGGTTGGCGCAGGGTCGGTGGCCGCAGGCAGCGACCTTGCCCGTGCAGGTCAGGCCAAGCCGCGGGCCCGCGTGGCCCCGAACCCTGCCCCGCGCCTTGATTAACCCCATCCAAAGGATAAAAGCCATGTACCGCTATATTATCATTGCCTTTTTGGCCCTATGCCTTGCCCTGCCCGCCCATGCCGGAAGTTCCGAAGCGGGCAAACCGCAACTGCCCGCAGATCAGGTTGCGGCGTTTTCCAACCGTGTGCAGCAGGATCTCGCCGCTCGCGGTGCGCATGTGGCGATTGTGTCGCGCATGGGCCGCAACCCGTCCAGCCTGCCGAACGGTGTGCGCTATACCCATGTCAGCTTCTGGGTTTTGTCGCAGATCAAAGCCGCCGATGGCCGCACGGGCACTGGATACCGCGTTTATAACCTGTATCAAGACGGCAAGAATGGCACGCGCAGCCATTTGGTCCAAGACAGCCCCGCCGATTTCTTTGCTGGCGCCTACCGGCTGGATGCAGGGGTGATTATTCCCGATGCGCGGCTGCAAAAGAAACTGCTAAAGGTCATCGCAAGCCCCACCTACCGCGCCTTGCACAACCCGCGCTATTCGGTGCTGGCCAACCCGTTCACTTCACAGTTTCAAAACTGCACCGAACATACGCTGGATGTGCTGATGGCCGCCCTCTATGGCACCCGCGATATTGCACAGATCAAGGCGAACGAGGCGGCGCATTTCAAGCCCCAAGTCATTGCGATTGGCGGGCTGAAACGCGCCCTGGCCCCTGCTGCATCGGCGGCGCTGACCACGTCCGACCACGGGGCAACGATTGCCACGGCGACATTCGGTTCCATCGCGCGGTTCATGCAGGCCAACAAACTGGCGGCCAAGGTGTACCGTTTAACGCCGGACGGGGCGTATCGGTTTTGAAATGGTGTGGGGCGGCGCTGGCGAACAGTGGCCGCCCTGCGCAATTGTGGTGTCCGTTCGTTTCAATGGCCGCCCGGCCCCCGTAATGGCGAATGCGTCCCGATACGAGGCCATCCAGCTACGCAAGAGGGGCTGAAACCTTCAACAACACCTTTGGTTTTGAACTGGGTTTATGGCAGCGGAAAATGGCAGATTGTCAGACGTTCCAAAAACAAGGGTTTTAGGATTTTTCTTTGAACAATTCCCATTCCTCGACAATGCGACCATCGGGCAAGGTGCAATATCCTGTTTGCCCGTTGGCTTCGGTACGAATTTCGAGCACTCCACCTAGGCTTTGGCAATAAACGGACGCAGGATTAGCCAACCCCGAGCGTTGCTGTTCATCTTTACAAGCAGCCATGAAAAATACACTCATCGTCATAGCTATAATTTTTACGTGATGGGACAGTGACACCGTCATTTCCTAAAATTTATGTGTATTTGAATTAACGCGCCGATGGGTTCCGCACAACCTCCAAAGACAACCGATTGTTGAACGACTACATTGCAGCAGCCATTACTGCAATTTTTGCAAGCTCTCACGCTTCGTCCCGCAGAGCTGCCGTTGCGATGACAACGCCCCCGCAGATATCTGCGGGGGCGTGTGTTTTGGGCTATCCGATGCGACAATATTTTACGCGGGAATAACCATGCCCTTTTCGCGCGCCAATTCGCGCATTTTATCTTGCAGCTTTTCAAACGCCCGCACCTCGATCTGGCGGATACGTTCGCGCGACACGCTATAGGTTTCGGACAATTCCTCCAGCGTCACAGGCACATCGTTCAGGCGGCGCTGGATAAGGACGTCTTTTTCGCGGTCATTCAACACCGCCATCGCCTGCATCATCATGTCGCGCCGTGTGTCCAGCTCGTCCTTTTCGGCGTAATCACCGGCTTGGTCGCTGTCTTCGTCTTCCAGCCAGTCCTGCCACTGAGTCGACCCTTCGCCATCCGACCCGACGGTCACATTCAGCGAGGCATCCCCCCCCGACAGGCGGCGGTTCATCGAAATCACCTCGGCCTCGGTCACGTTCAGATCATTGGCGATCTTGGCTACGTTTTCAGGGCGCAAATCGCCTTCTTCCAGCGCACCCAGCTTTGCCTTGGCTTTGCGCAGGTTGAAAAACAGCTTTTTCTGCGCACTTGTCGTGCCCAGTTTAACCAGGGACCAGGACCGCAAGATGTATTCCTGAATGCTGGCGCGGATCCACCACATCGCATAGGTCGCAAGGCGAAAGCCCTTTTCGGGGTCAAAGCGTTTGACCGCCTGCATCAGGCCGACGTTCGCCTCAGAAATCACCTCGGCCTGCGGCAAGCCGTAACCGCGATAGCCCATCGCGATTTTGGCGGCCAGTCGCAGGTGCGACGTGACCATCTTATGCGCCGCCGTGCTGTCTTGGTGGTCAACCCAGCGTTTGGCCAGCATGTATTCTTCTTCGGGTTCCAGCAGCGGAAATTTGCGGATTTCCTGCATATAGCGGTTCAGCCCCTGTTCGGGGCTGGGTGCTGGCAGATTTGCATAAGTACTCATCATCGTCCTCCGTCCCGCTTTTGGGTCATTGACCCGTGCCGGGGATAGGCATTTAGGCGGACCATTCATTGGCCCTTTTGCCCTTATACTACGTTAAATGTGCAAGGGTCCGTTGCGGTTCCAGCTTTGTGTCGGTCAGATCACGGATATGTTAGCCAACATGGCCCAAAGCGGTTAACAAATCTGCCATATCCTGCGGCAAGGGCGATGAGAATTCCAGCATTTCGCCTGTAACGGGATGCGCGAAACCCAAAGTGGCGGCATGCAGGGCCTGCCGCGGAAAACTGGCCACCGCGGCCACAGCCGCCGCGCCGATCGCCTTTTCCGACAGTTTGCGCCGCCCGCCATAGGTGGGATCGCCAATTAGGCCATGCCCCGCATGGGCCATATGCACGCGAATCTGGTGGGTGCGTCCGGTTTCCAGCCAGCATTCAATCAAGGCGGCCACAGGCGGGGTGCCGTAAGTTTCCAGCGTGCGGGCACGGGTCACGGCATGGCGGCCCACACCCTCAAAAAACACGGCTTGGCGTTGGCGATCGGTTTTATGGCGGGCAAGGTTGGTCGCGATGCGCAAGATGTTGGCGGCCTCGAACGTACAGCCATTGATGCCGCGCAGGCGCGGATCGGCGGCATCTGGCGCCCCGTTCACAACGGCCAAATAGCGGCGGTGCACCGTGTGCGCTTCAAACTGCGCGGCCAGCCCGTGATGGGCCCGGTCGGATTTCGCCACAACCAGCAAGCCGCTGGTTTCCTTGTCAATTCTATGCACAATCCCGGGCCGCTTTTCGCCGCCTACCCCCGACAGATTGCCGCCAAAATGATGCAGCAACGCGTTCACCAACGTCCCTGTCCACGACCCCGGGGCGGGATGCACAACCATGCCTACAGGTTTGTTGACGACGATCAAATCGGCATCTTCCCACAAAATATCCAGCGCGATATCCTCGGCCAGCGTGTCCACCTCGGCGCTGGGTTCAATGCCCAAGGTGTAAACCTGCCCTTCGGCCACCCGCGCCTTGGGGTCGGTCACGGGCACACCTTTGAAACTGACCAACCCTTCGGCGATCATCTTCATCAGGCGCGACCGCGACAGTGACGCTTCTTCTGGCACATCGCGGGCAAGCGCCTTATCAAGGCGGTCAGGCGGGGCCTCCCCGATGGTGACACACAAGACAGGCAAGGAAGTATCAGTCATGGAACAGGCTCCGGCACCGGAAGGGCTTCCGCCCAGCCTAAGGTTTCTAAAAGGGTTGGTGATTGTGCTGACGCTCACCATGATTATTGGCGTCATAACGGTCGTGGCCGTGCTTGTCACCCGCATGCCGCACAGCTTTGGCACACAAGCCACCAAAAGCATCCAATCCGGCCTGCCCAATCTGCCGGCAAGCGTCACCTTGCCCGCAGGCACGGCACCGCAGGCAATTACCTTCGGGACGGGCTGGACCGCGATTGTCACCACCGACAACCGCATTTTGGTTTACTCGAACGATGGTCAATTGCAGCAAGAGCTGCCTTTACTTGCCAACTAACACCCTGTTTTATGGGGCGCGGGGCATTCCCCACGCCACTGCAAAGGACCAATCCGGTGTTGACCTATCCGTTGCAGACATCACCACCTATGCCCCCCCCCAACGGCCACGGCCAAAAGGAAGAGATCAAGCGCCAGCTTGACCTTTTGTGGAGCGAACGCTGGGGGCGCTTGCCGCTGACGGTTTTTGCACTGCTTTTAACGGCGATTTACTTGCCGCTTTGGGTCTCGCTCTTATGCACTTTTGTAGATATTGGTTGCGAACTGGTCACTATGCGGTACATGCGCGCGCTGGACCCAAAGCGCCACAGATGGCGCTACCGCTTTGTTTTGGCATGTACTTTTGTAATGCAACTGGCCTATGCGATTGCGCCAGCGCTGATCTGGCAAATGAATGATGAGTACGCCAAGGCCTTTGCCGTGGGCCTTGTAATGGCGACTCTGATGCAACTGATTTCGGCGCGCACCATCCATATGCCATTTGGCTATTCCGGTTTTGCGGCCGCTACCACCGCAATTCTGATTGGCAACACAAACTATTGGCTGATGCAAAGCGATTACCACGGTCTGGCCTTTTCCACTTTGGCGGCCATCGGCGGCCTTGCCTATACCCTGATCGCCATGCTGTCCAATAACCGCTTGCACCGTAGTGCCGCATTGGACCGCAAGGCCGCTTTGGAAAGCAACAAGGCGAAAAGCCGGTTTTTGACCCAGATGAGCCATGAGCTGCGCACGCCGTTGAACGCGATTTTGGGCATGGGCCATGCCGAACAGCGCCGCAGCAAAGACGCGTTAAGCCAGAACCGCCTGTCGGTTCTGATTTCGGCAGCCGAAGGGCTGTCGACTATTCTGGATGACATTCTGGATATGTCCGCCATTGAGGCGGGCCGCCTGCCGATCCGGCCGCAACCCGCAAAGCCGCAGCGCGAAATTGCAGCCACCTTGGCACTGTTTCAACCTGCCATCGCCTCGGCGGGGCTGTGGCTGACCCAAGATGTCGGCCCTCGACTGGACGAGGTTTGGATGTTTGACCCGCAGCGCCTGCGACAATGCATGTCAAACCTGCTATCCAATGCGCTGAAAAATACGGCGCAAGGGGGCATTCATGTCTCGGCGCAAATGGTATTGCGGGCGTCCGAGGCGCCATTGCTGTGTGTTGAAATCGCAGATACGGGGCCTGGCATTCCCACCGCGATGCATAAAACCTTGTTCGAACCCTTTTCGCAGAACCGCAAGCCAAAGGCGGGGGCCGACAGCAACGGTTTGGGCTTGTCGATTTGCCGGACGATGGCGCAGCAAATGGGCGGTGATCTGGCCATCGCACCCAACCGGCCCGGCCAGAGCGGCGCGCGTTTTATTCTGACATTGCAGCTGGGTGCCGCGCCGCCTGCCCCCGAGGCGAATCCGCCGCTGATACCCGCCCCGCCCAACCAAGCGCGTGCACATGCTGGAACCCCAATGCGACCTGTGGGGGGCACTGAAGCGGGGGGCACATCCCAGAAATCGGCAGGGCTGTGCGTGCTGGTTGTCGATGATATCGCGACCAACCGGCTTGTCGCATCGACCTATCTGCGGATGCTTGGCGCCACGATGATCGAGGCCGAAAGCGGCGCACAAGCGCTTGCCGTTCTGGCTGGCATGACGCCGGACCTGATTTTGCTGGATATGAACATGCCCGAGATGAACGGCCTTGAAACCTTGGCAAAAATCCGTGCGCTGCCAGCGCCTGCGGGCAAGGTGCCTGTGATCGCCATGACCGCGAATGCGATGGCCGACCACCGCGATCTTTATCTTTCCAGCGGGGTGGATGGTTATTTGGCCAAACCGATAAATCCTGCACGGATCGAGGCCGAGATCAAAGCGGTGCTGGACAAGGCACAAGGCCCTGCCGCAAGCTAGGGCGCAAAGTTCGAAAGGATTGCCCCCATGCCCGCACCTCTGCTTCCCGATGCAACCGACCTTGCCCATTCCGTTGCCGCAGGCCATGTCAGCCCGACCGAGCTGTTAGACGCAGCCCTTGCGGCCACCGCGCGGCTGAACCCCGATTTGAACGCTATTGTGTTGGTGCAAGAAGGCGCCGCCCGCGCCCATATCGCGGCGGGCCTGCCGCAGGGGCCGTTTCGCGGCGTGCCCTTCTTGCTAAAAGATTTGGGGTGCGAGGCGGTGGATTTTCCGTCGCACAATGGGTCAAACCTTTTGGCCAATACGAAATACAGCAAGGATTCCAGCATCTTTTCCCGCATTCGGGCCACGGGTGTTGTTACCTTTGGCCGCACAACGGCCCCCGAAGGCGGCATCGGCCCTGCAACCGAAAGCGCGGTTTACAGCGGGCCTACGCGCAACCCTTGGAACCTGTCGCACACACCCGGCGGGTCATCGGGTGGGGCGGGCGCGGCAGTCGCGGCAGGCATCGTGCCCTTTGCGCATGGATCGGATGGGGGCGGATCGGTGCGCATTCCGGCCTCGTCTTGCGGGTTATTCGGGTTCAAACCCACCCGCGCGCGCCTGCCCGATGGCCCTTATGCGGGCGAAGGCTGGGCCGGCATGGCGATTGACGGATTCCTCACGCGGTCGGTGCGCGATACCGCCGTGATGCTGGACGCCTGCCAAGGCGCGGACCTTGGCGCGCCCTATGCCGCCCCGCCCTTGCGGTGCAGCCATGCCGATGCCATCAGCCGCCCACCCAAACGCATGCGGGTGATGCTGTGCGACACCACCTTTACCGGCGATGCGATCCACCCCGATTGCGCCGATGCCGTGCATAAAGCCGCGCAGCTGCTACAAAGCCTTGGGCATGACGTCACCCCCGGCCTGCCCCGCGCGAATGTGGCCGCCATGATGCGCGCCTGGACGGATATTGTCGCCATCGGCACCGCCCTGTCGATCACCAAGTCCTTGAAATCCCGCACCCTTAGCCCTGATCTGGTCGAAGGCGTCGGGCGCGGCGCAATGGCCCATGCGCAAACCCTGTCGCCGCTGCGCTACCTAGAGGCGGTGAATGAAATCCATGCCTTTGGCCGCGAAATGGCTAGCGTGTTTGAAGGCACAGGCGCGCCCGATATCATCCTAAGCGCCACACTCGCCGAACCACCCGCCGAAATTGGCCGTTTCAACCATACCCCCGAAGATTACGTCGATTACCGCATCGGCCCGGGCCGCGTCTTTGCCTATTCGCCGTTTTGCGCGGTGTTCAACGCCTCGGGCCAACCCGCCGCATCCGTACCGCTGGGCTGGTCAAAGGCGGGTTTGCCCATCGGCATTCACCTTGCCGCCCGTTTCGGCGCTGATGAAGATTTAATCGCGCTATGTGCCGAACTGGAACGCAGCCAGCCTTGGGGCCACCACCATCCCCCCATTTGGGCCGGGTTTTGAACCCGTTGGTCAAGGGACTTGCAAAACGCAAAATCCCCTGTTTAGGCTAAGGCAATCACCAAACGGAGCCCAGCATGACCGAAACCCCAATCGCTATCGAGGCCCGCAATGCGGTCAAATCCTTTGGGCAAGGTGCAGTGGCGGTCAGGGCGTTGGATGATGTGTCGGTGCAAATCCGGCGAGGCGAGTTTTTCACGCTTCTGGGCCCTTCGGGCTGTGGCAAGACCACACTTTTGCGCCTGATTGCAGGGTTTGAAACGCCCACCTCGGGGCAGATTTTGCTGGGCGGCGAGGATATCACCCACCTGCCGCCCAACAAGCGCCCCGTGAACACGGTGTTCCAAAGCTATGCCCTGTTTCCCCACCTAAGCGTCGCGCAAAACATCGCCTTCGGGCTGGAAATGCAAAACCGTCCGCGCGCCGAGGTGGCGGCAACCGTCGCCCGCATGCTGGCCCTTGTGCAGCTGGAACCGATGGCAAACCGCAAAACCAGCCAGCTGTCGGGTGGTCAGCAACAGCGCGTCGCCTTGGCCCGCGCGCTGGCCCCGACGCCCAAAGTGTTGCTGCTGGATGAACCCTTGTCGGCGCTGGACCTGAAGCTGCGCAAGGAAATGCAGATCGAACTCAAACGCCTGCAACAAGAAACCGGCATCACCTTTGTCTTTGTCACCCACGACCAAGAAGAGGCGCTGACCATGTCAGACCGCATCGCCGTGATGAGCGCGGGGCATATCCAACAAGTCGGCAGCCCCCGCGACATTTACACCCGCCCCGCCAACCGCTTTGTCGCCAGCTTTATTGGCGAGACGAACTTCCTGACCGGCACCAGCGATGGCACGCGCGTGGTGCTGGGCAATGGGGCAGCCGTCGATGTTACGGCCCCCAAAGGCCCCGTCACGCTTGCCATTCGCCCCGAACAGGTCCGCATTGCGGGTGTGGATGGCGGCGGTATGCCCGCGACCGTGGCCTCGACCGTTTACTTCGGAACCGACACGCATTTGCACCTGACCCTGTCAGATGGCACCGCTGTTGTGGCCCGCCAGCAAAGCCCCGCAGCGGGTGGCATTGATGCCCCAAAAGGCGCGCAAGTTGGCATCACCCTGCCCACGGACGCCTTGCAAGTGTTGGGGGAATAGGCCCATGTCCAGCGCCGAAACCAAGGCCGAGGCCGCCCGCACCCGCTCTGCTTGGCTATTGTCGCTGCCTGCGCTGGTGGTTCTGGTGTTTGCTGCATCCGGCCCCTTGCTGATTGTGCTGGCCTATTCGTTCCTGACACCCGGCCAATACGGCAATGTGGTCTGGGACTTTGACCTGAGCGGCTGGATCGGCATCCTTTACACCAAAGACATTTTTGATGGCACATGGGGGCTGGCCGATGCGCATCTGACCATCTTTTGGCGGTCGGTCAAACTGTCGCTCATGACCACGGCCATCACCTTTGCCGTGGGCTTTCCCACCGCGTGGTTCATCGCGACACGGCCTGCAAAGCAACGGGCGTTTTGGCTGTTCCTGATCACAATTCCCTTTTGGACCAATCTGTTAATTCGCACCGTCGCGATAAACGAGGTGATCCGCAACGAAGGCCTTTTGAACACGTCCCTTATCTGGCTGGGCGTGATTTCAGAACCGATCCGCATTATCTATACCGATACGGCAGTGCTGATCGGGATGGCCTATGTGTACTTGCCGCTAATGGTGCTGCCGCTGTTCGCCGCCATCGACCGCTTTGATATGCGGCTGCTAGAGGCGGGGTATGACCTTTACGCCAGCCGCCTGCGCGTGCTGCGCCGCGTGATTTTGCCGATTGTGAAACCGGGCATTATCGCAGGGTCTATTCTGGTGTTTGTGCCGTCGCTTGGCGCCTATGTCACCCCGCGCGTGCTGGGCGGGGGCAAGAATATGATGATCGGCAACTTTATCGAATTGCAGTTTGGTCAAGGCCGAAACTGGCCTTTGGGGGCCGCGCTGTCGATGACCTTGCTGGTCGTGGTGATGGTGGCACTACTTGTCTATGTCCGCGCCGCGAACAAAGGGGACAATCCACATGGCTGAACGCAGCTTTGAAGTCGCCCGCCTGCCGGGGTTCAAATTCATCGCCATCACGGCCTTTGTGCTGCTGTACATGCCGATCATCACACTGGTCGTCTACAGCTTTAACAGTGGGCAATCGGTCGCGGTGTGGGAGGGATTCTCGCTCGATTGGTACGGCAAGGCTTGGGCCAATGAGGCGGTGAAGGGCGCGACTTACCGCTCGCTTATCATTGCGGCCAGTGCGTCGGCCATTGCGACAACGGTGGCAACGATGGCCGCCTTGGGCACCACGCGGCGAAAGGCGTTCAAGGGCCAGACATTTATCTACGTGATGATCAACCAACCCTTGATGGTGCCCGAAATTGTAACGGCCGTGGCGCTGCTGATTTTCTTTGCCTCGATCAAGGTTGCCACGGGCTATAACGGGTTGATTTACCTGATTATTGCCCACGCGGCCTTTTGCATTCCATTCGCCTATCTGCCCATCCGCGCGCGGTTGGAAGGGATGGACCTGACGTTGGAAACCGCGGCGGCCGATCTCTATGCCAGCCATTGGCAAACCTTTCGCCGTGTCACCCTGCCCCTGATGTTGCCGGGCATTATCGCAGGCGCGATGCTGGCCTTTGTGATCAGTCTGGACGACGTCGTGATCACAGAATTTGTAAAATCTGGCGGACAAGATACACTGCCAACCTACATGCTGGGCCAGATGCGCCGGGCTGTGACACCCGAGGTCAACGCGATTTCCACCGTGTTGCTGGCCTTGACGGTGGTCTTGCTGACCGCGTTCTTTCTTTTGACGCGCAAGAACGACTGACAATTCATAAACCAACCTGGGAGAATGTTCATGAAAAAATTCCTATCCGCCACCGCTGTGCTTTTGGCCAGCACCAGCTTTGCCGCAGCCGAGGGCGAATTGCAGCTGTATAACTGGGGCAACTATACCTCGCCCGAACTGCTGACAAAGTTTGAGGCCGAGACTGGCATCAAAGTCACCGTGACCGACTATGACAGCAACACCAGCGCTTTGGCCAAGGTCGAAGCGGGCGGATCAGGCTTTGACCTTGTGGTGCCGTCGGCAAACTATATCCCGATCTGGATCGAAAAAGGCCTGATCGTGGAACTTGATGACAGCAAACTGACCCACAAAGCCAACATCGCGCCGGAATGGGTGGATGTGCCATGGGATATGGGCCGCAAGTTTTCGGTGCCGTGGCAGTGGGGCTCGGTTGGCGTGGCGGTGAACACGTCGGTTTATAAGGGCGATATCAACACCTCCGATGTGTTTTTGCGCGTGCCGGAAGAGCTGAAAGGCAAGATTAACGTCGTGCCAGAAATGACCGATGTGTTGAACATGGCGATTTTTAACGTGGGCGGCGAGGCCTGCACCGAAGATACCGAGGTGCTGAAGAAAGTGCGCGATCTGGTGGTTGCGGCCAAGGTGGACTGGTTGTCGATGGATTATGGCGCGACCGAAAAGCTGTCGAACAACGATTGGGCGGCATCGGTGAACTGGAACGGATCGACCATGCGGGCGCGGCTTGCCAACCCCGATGTGGCCTTTGGCTACCCCAAGGAAGGGTACCCGTTGTTCATGGATTCGATTGCGCTGTTGTCGGATGCCAAGAACGTGGACAATGCCTATAAATTCATTGATTTCATCATGTTGCCAGAAAGTGCAGCAATGATTTCAGCCTTTGCGCGCTATGCCAACGGCATTGCGGGATCGGCCGAGTTCATGCCCGATGACATGAAAACCGCGCCCGAAGTTGTGGCCCCTGCCGAGCATGCCGCCGCTGGCCGGTTTTTGCCGACCTGTAGCCAGAAGTCGCAGGAATATTTGACCGCGATCTGGACGGAACTGCAAAAGTAACGCAGCCCGGATTGGCAAGGGCATCGAGCCCTTGCCAATCCGTGGGGGGCGCTGCCCCCCAACCATCCCATTGCTGCGCAATGGAATGCCCCCGGAGGTATTTGAACAAAGATGAAGGAGGCAGGCGTGGAGGTGACTTCGCTTTCGGCGGTCGCGTTAGCGGGTATGATTGCGCGGCGCGCTTTGTCGTGTGTTGAGGTGATGACGGCGCATCTGGCGCAGATTGAGGCTGTTAATCCGGCGGTGAATGCCATTGTCAGTTTGCGGGATGTCGATGTTTTGATGGCCGAGGCGGCTGCGGCGGACGCAGCCGTTGTTCGCGGACCGCTGCATGGGATGCCCTTTGCCGTCAAAGACTTGGTTGCGACCAAGGGCTTGCGGACCACCTATGGATCGCCGATTTTTGCCGATTATGTGCCAGCCAAGGATGACCTGTTGGCCGCGCGAATGCGGGCTGCGGGTGCGATTTTTATTGGCAAGACCAACACGCCCGAATGGGGCCAAGGGTCGCATAGTTTCAACCCCGTGCATGGGGTGACACGCAACCCGTATGATTTGGGGCGCACGGCGGGCGGGTCATCGGGGGGGGCTGCGGCGGCGCTGGCGGCGCGGATGGTGCCCTTGGCCGATGGGTCCGATATGATGGGGTCCCTGCGCAACCCTGCGGCGTTTTGCAATGTCTACGGGTTTCGCCCGACTTGGGGTTTGGTGCCCAGTGATGCGCTGGGCGACACCTTCATGGCAACCCTGGCGACCGAGGGGCCTATGGCGCGCGATATTGCCGATTTGGCGCTGCTGTTGGATGTGCAAGCCGGCGAAAACTCCGCTGTGCCGTTCGGGCGCAACCAGCGGTTTGCGGCGCCGGTTGCCGCCGATATGCGCGGCAAACGCATTGGCTGGCTGGGCGATTGGGGCGGCGCCTTTGAGGTGGAGCCAGGGATTTTGGCGCAAAGTGAGGCCGCCTTGCAGGTGTTTGCCGATTTGGGGGCCGATATCGTGCCCCTGCCTCCGCCCTTTCCCGCCGAAAAGCTGTGGCAGGCTTGGACCACATTGCGCGCGATGCTGAACGCGGGCGCGAAACGCGCACTGTACGACACCCCTGCGCAGCGGGCGCAGACCAAGCCGGAAACGCTGTGGGAGATTGAGCAAGGGCTGAGCCTGACAGCGCAAGCGGTTTACGACGCCTCGGTGATCCGATCACAGTGGTTTGCGCGGGCGGCGGGTTTGTTTGACCGCTTTGACGCGCTGGTGCTGCCATCGGCGCAGGTTTGGCCGTTTCCCGCCGATTGGCGCTGGCCGCAAAGCATTAACGGCACAGCGATGGACACCTATCACCGCTGGATGGAGGTGGTGGTGCCCGCAGGCCTTATCGGGTTGCCCGCCCTTGCCTTGCCCGCAGGGTTTGGTGCGAACGGGTTGCCCATGGGGGTGCAATTGATCGGGCGGTCAGGGGCAGATGCTGCGATTTTGGCGATGGGGCAGGCCTATCATGCCGCGACCGATTGGCCGGCGCAGCGGCCACCACTGCTTTAACCTTTGCAGGCCAGTGCCTGCGCCATCGCGCGCGGCGAATAGGGTCCAAGGGCGCGCGGCACGAGGGTGCCCGCGTCAAGCCGCACCGCCATGAGCTGCGACCAATCGGCATTGGCCAAAACCGCCTCGCCGCCTTGCCCGCAATTGCGGATGCCACCGGCGATGGTTGCATCGCCAATCCGGTGGTTGGTCAGGCCCGAAATTCGTACAATTTCAACCAGTTTGCGGCCCCGATACTGCACGATCACCAGCTCACGCGCCAAATGCGGGCGGTCGACATAGGCGATTTCAGGCAGGCCGTCGCCGTCCATATCGCCAATTCCCAATGGGGCCAACCAGCGATGCGTGCGCCCGATGAACGGCGTCGCTGTGACCCAGCCTTGGGCATCATAAACCGCCAATGACGCCCCGCGCGCGATGTCGGTTTCCACCACCAACACCTCGGCGGCACCATCCCCGTCAAGGTCGGCAACGCGGGCCTCGATATCCTCGAACACCCGCGATTGCGGCAGCGTTACCTCAATGGCACCCGCAGGCCCCGAAATCCGCAAACCGCCCCATTCCAAGGCATCGCCCAAAATGGCGTGGTCATAGCGGTCGGTCGCCTGTGTCAGCGCCGCACCGGAAACCTGCGCCTGTGCGACACCGGCAAACAGCAACGCTGCGCAAAATACCGATTTCAAATCTGCTTTTCCGGCATCTGCACGCGCAAACCGTCCAGCGCGTCCGTCACCTTGATCTGGCAAGTCAGGCGCGACCGTGCAGGATCGGCCTCATAGGCAAAGTCCAGCATATCCTCTTCCATGCCATCCTTGGCGGGCAGCTTATCCACCCATGCCGGATCAATATAGACGTGGCAGGTGGAACAGGCGCAGGCACCGCCGCAATCGGCCTCGATCCCAGGAATGCCGTTGTCGCGCGCGCCTTCCATAACGGTCAGGCCGTTCTTTACGTCAACGACATGCTCTTTGCCGTTGAATTCCACATAGGTGATCTTTGCCATATCGTTTATTTCCCTTAAGCGTTGCCATGTTGGCCTTGCATTGATTTAGGCGGTTTTTGTACGGTTTGCCAGCCTGCGAAACACCGCAGATGAGGCAAAATCTTGTGATATTGCGGCTTTTTGACCGGATAGGCGGCCCTGCCTCCGCGCGGCTAATGGGCAACGCCTTGCCGAAACCCTGTTCGCCCCCGCTTTCCTTTGTTGGGAATGCCGCTATGGTCGCCGCAACGCCCCTATAGTCCGAGCCACATACGATGCACCGCGCCCCTTTCATCTTGCTTTTGGCGCTTGCCCTTGGGGCATGCCAAACGGGCGTGCCTGCAGCCCCCAATCAACCCGACACCTTGCAAAAAGAACTGATACCCAAGCGCGGCGACACACCGCCGACATCCGGCAAGGGCATTTGCTGGGCCGGTGATGTGACCCCCGCAATCATCGAAACCGTGACCGAACAAGTGTTGGTTCGCCCCGAGGTGCGCGGGCCGGATGGCACGATGACCACGTCTGCGGTATTTCAATCTGAAACCTCTCAGCGCATTGTCCAAGACCGCCGCGATGTGTGGTTCCGCACCCCTTGCCCCGATGACCTGACACTGGATTTTGTGGCCAGTTTGCAGCGGGCGCTAAAGGCGCGGGGCTATTATCGTGGCGAGGTAACGGGCCAATTGGATGCCCCCACCCGCCTTGCCACACGGCAATTCCAGGAACCCTTGGGGCTGGACAGTGAACGCCTGTCGCTGGCCGCCGCCCAACGGCTTGGTATTTCAGCAACGGAATTCAAGCGATGACACCAGACATCTTTCGCGCCGCCATTGCCGCCCATTGGGGGTCTGCGACCGATGGTGCGCATGATTTGGGGCATCTGGACCGCGTTTGGGCCAATGCAAAAGAGATCTCAACCGAAACAGGCGGCGCCGATCTGGCCGTGCTCTTGCCTGCCGCCTATTTCCACGATGCGGTGAACCTGCCCAAAAACCACCCCGACCGCGCCCGCGCCTCGACCGCCTCGGCCGAATGGGCCACGGCCTATCTGGCTGGCACCGATTTTCCTGCCGCGAAAATTCCGGCCGTGGCCCACGCGATTGCCGCCCACAGCTTTTCCGCAGCCATTGCCCCCGAAACGCTTGAAGCCGAGATTTTGCAAGACGCCGACCGACTCGAGGCTTTGGGCGCCATCGGCATTGCGCGAATGTTCCATGTTGGCGGCGCGATGGGGGGGCTGTTGTTTGATGCCGCCGACCCGATGGCGTTGAACCGCCCCTTGGATGACAAACGCTACTCATTAGACCACCTAGAGGTAAAGCTGTTCCCGATTGCGCAAACCATGCGCACAAGCGTGGGGCGTGAAATGGCATTGGCGCGGGTGGAATGGATGCGGTCATTCCGGTCACGCCTGCTGCGAGAATTGGGATAAAAAAGGGGCGGCAAGGTTGCCCTGCCGCCCCTTTTCACATCATTTCAGTGACTTACTGTTCAATCCCAAGCGCCACAAAACGCGGGTCACCACCACGGCGGATCAACAGCAGCAAGGATTTTCGCCCCGCCGCCTTGGCCTCTTCAACACGGTCTTGCAAATCCTTGACGCGCACAACCTTTTGCTGACCGGCCTCGGTGATCACATCTCCAACCCGCAGCCCCTTGGCATAGGCTTCCGACACCTCGTCCACCTCCATCACGGCAAGGCCTTGGGCATCTGCTGCAAGACCCAGGTTCTGGGCATCCTCCGCGGTCAACGGCTTGACGATCAGGCCCAAAATGTCGGCAGTCGCAGGCTCTGGCTCTGGCGCACCGACGGCGGGGATAGGCTCGCCCTCGGCGGTTTCGCGGCGGCCCAATGTGACCAACAACGTTTCTGTCTTGCCCTCGCGCAGCACGATCACGCGCACAGCCTCACCCACAGGGGCATCGGCCACGCGGCGCACCAATTCACGCGTATCTGCCACGGGTGATCCGTCAAACTGTGTAATCACATCGCCCGACAACAGGCCTGCATCCTTACCAGGACCATCCGGCACATCGGTAATCAACGCACCTTTGGCATCGGCAAGCCCCATCGCCTCGGCCACATCCGGCGTCACATCCTGAATCCGCACACCCAACCAGCCACGACGTGTTTCGCCAAATTCCTTCAGCTGGTCAATAACCTTGGTCACCACATTCGACGCCATCGAAAAGCCAATCCCGATCGACCCCCCCGTTGGCGACAAAATCGCCGTGTTCACGCCCACGACCTGCCCGTCCATGTTGAACAATGGCCCGCCCGAGTTGCCACGATTGATCGCCGCATCGGTTTGCAGATAGTCGTCATAAGTGCCCGACAGTGCCCGCCCACGGGCCGAGATAATGCCCGCAGACACCGAAAATCCTTGCCCCAGCGGGTTGCCCATCGCGATAACCCAATCGCCCACGCGCATCAGGTCGCTGTTGCCAAACGGCACAAATGGCAAAGGCGTGTCACTTTCCACCTTCAGCAGCGCAATATCGGTTTTCGGGTCGGTCCCGATGAGTTTCGCTGGCAGCTTCTTGCCACTGAAAAACTCGATCTCAATCTCATCGGCTTTATCTATCACATGGTTGTTGGTGACGATAAAACCATCCTCGGAAATCACAAATCCCGAACCCAGCGCCTCCGACCGGCGAGGTTTATCCCCCCCCCCGTTGCCGTTGCCGTTGCGGTCCAGAAAATCCTTGAAGAAATCTTCAAAGGGCGATCCGGGCGGCACTTGCGGGCCGCCTTCAACACTGGCAGCCACTGTGGTTGATGTGGTGATATTCACGACCGACGGGCTGATGCTTTCCGACAAATCGGCAAAGCTTTCGGGCGCGCCGCGCGCGTCAACAGCAAGCGCCTGCCCCAAAACAAGGGCCGCGCCCAAAACCAGCGCGGTCAGCCCGCGAACCATACCTGTCTGTCGGCTGTCCGCCGCAAACCGGGTGGATGTTATGCTTTTCGAATGCACTCGAAACTCCTCTTCATCGTTTCGCAACCCCGCGTCCGGACAATCCGTAAAGGCGCGGCAGTCTTTGCAGCAACAGTCTGTATCTAGGCGGCGCGAAGTGCAACACAATCCCAGTCGCGCCCGCTCAACAGGATGTGAACGCAAGAATAGGTTTCAAACGAAAAAGGCGCGGCCTTTGAACCAAGGGCGCAGTTTGCACCCCCGGCCAAAAGCCGCGCAATTTCTAGACCCATAGATCAGTTTGCCGGAACCGGCGCCTGATCGCTGCGCAGATATTCAAAGAACTGGCTGTCTGGCTGCATCACAATCGACGAATTCGCCCCCCCTAACGCCCGCTCATAGCTGGTCAGCGACCGTGTAAAGGCAAAGAATTCAGGGTCACGGCCAAACGCCTCGGCGTAAATCGCGTTCCGCTGACCATCAGCTTCACCGCGGATCACCTCGGATTGCTTGCGCGCTTCGGATGTCAGTTCCACCACGGTCCGGTCTGCACTGGCGCGAACCCGCTGCGCGGCTTCGTTACCACGGGCAATCTCGTCCGCCGCTTCACGTTCCCGTTCTGCACGCATCCGCGAATAGGTCGATGCAAGGTTTTGCTCGGGCAAATCGGTGCGGGTCAACCGCACGTCAACGATATCAACCCCCAAGGCAGCTGCCTGCCTGCGGGCCTGATCGCGGATCAGGTTCATCAGGCTGGTCCGGTCCTCGGACAGCACGCGCTGTGACGGAACGGAACCCAACACCTCACGAATGGCGGCGTTCAGGATTGGTTCAATCCGCGCTTGGGCGGTCCGAATGCCGCCTGTCCCCGTGGCTTGGCGAAACATCACCAAATCCGTGATCCGCCAGCGCGCAAACGCATCCACCACCAAACGGCGGTCATCGGCGGGGGTCACTTCGGATGGCTGCGTGAACAGGCCCAAAATCCGGTCGTCATAGGTCACCACGTTTTGCAACAAGGGGATCTTGAACCCGATACCGGGGCTTTCGCGCACGGTTTTCACTTCACCAAACTGCAACACCAGCGCCTTTTCACGCTCGTCCACGATATAGACCGATGACAATAGGCCCACGACCACAATCGCCACAGCGGGCAATAACATAGCTGCTTTATTCATCAGTTGGTCCCTCCATCGGTTCTGGGCTGCGGTGTCAGGTTATTCAACGGCAGATACGGCACAACACCCTGCCCGCCAGCCTCGGCCCCAGACACGCCATCAAGGATGACCTTGTTCATCCCGCCCAGCACACCTTCCATCGTTTCCAGATACATCCGGCGCCGCGTCACTTCGGGCGCCTTCACATATTCAGCATAAACCGACAAGAAGCGGCTTGCTTCACCTTCGGCGTCATTCACCACGCGGGCGCGGTAGCCTTCGGCCTCTTCGGTCAACTGGGCCGATTGGCCCCGCGCCGCCGCTGTCACACGGTTGGCATAGGCATCAGCCTCTTTCTCCAACCGGTCGCGTTCCTGCTGTGCGGCCTGCACTTCGCGGAAGCTGTCGATAACTTCGCGCGGCGGGTCTGCCTTGTCAAAGTTAACCCGCACCACGTTGATGCCAGATTTGTACACATCCAAGGTGCTTTGCACGGCGGCCTTCAGGTCGGATGCAATCACACCACGGTCGCGGTTCAAAATCGGCGACAGTTCCGACCGCGCAATAATATCGCGCATCGCCGATTCCGCCACAGCCCGCAGCGTGTCCGCAGGCTCGGCCAGATTGAACAGATATTGCGCAGGGTCCGACACGTTCCAAACGATCTGGAATTCAATATCCACGATGTTCTGGTCGCGCGTCAGCATAAGCCCCGTGTCAAGCGCCCCACCACGGCCCGTGCCGATATCGGTTTGCCGTTCGCCCGTGACCTGCACGATTTCAGCCGTCACAAACGGCCAAGGCGCAAAGTTCAGACCCGGATTGCCAACGGCCGAAAAGCTGCCCAGCATCAACTCGACAGACCGTTCTTCCGGCTTGACCGTGTAAAACGACGCAAACGCCCAAAGGCCGAGTGCGACCACACCGCCCAACGCAAGCCCTTGCTTGGTGAACATCGGCCCCATGCCGCCACCACCGCCGCCACCCGTGCGCCGATTACCGCCACCACGACCGCCCATCAAGACGCGCAGCTGCTCTTGGCCTTTTTTCATGATTTCTTCGATTTCAGGAATCTGTGGCCCGTCATTGCCCGGACGCCGCCCACCATTAGGGCCGCCATTCGGGCGCTTGTCGCCCTCATCGCCATCATCGCCCCGATTGCCGCCACCGCCGCCGCCCCAAGGGCCTCCGCTTCCTGCCATGTGAATACCCTATCCTACTTCTGTTGTGTTCTAACTGGTGGTTTTTCCCAGAATTTCAAGTTCAACCCGTACGAACAGGGCTGCGCATCGTCACCAATTCTTCCGCCATCGTCGGATGCACCGCGATTGTAGCGTCAAATTGTTCTTTTGTGGCCCCCATCGTCACCGCAATGCCGACCAGCTGGATCATTTCGCCCGCACCAGGTGCGACGATGTGACAGCCCAAAATCTTGCGGCTGGCTTGGGAAACAATCAGCTTCATCATCACACGGTCAGGCCGTCCGGCAAAGGCCGTTTGCATCGGCCGAAACGCCGTGGCGTAAACCTCGATCGGCTCACGCTCGCGCGCGGCTTCCTCACTCAGGCCAATCGTGCCCATTTCGGGCTGGGTGAACACGGCGCTGGCAAACAGGCTGTGATCCACGCGGCGGCGCTGCCCGCCAAAGATTGTGTCAGCAAAGGCGTGGCCTTCGCGAATGGCCACCGGCGTCAGGTTGATCCGGTCGGTCACATCGCCCACCGCGAAAATCGACGGCACGGCGGTTTGGCTATAGTCGTCGACTACGATCTGCCCAGCTCGCCCCAGTTCCACGCCCAGCGCCTCCAGCCCCAAGCCGCCGGAATTGGGCTTGCGCCCTGTGGCATACAGCACGGCGTCAAACACAGTCTCGGACCCGTTGGTCGCCACCGCCTTGATCCCGCCGTCTACCTGTTCCAGCCGCATCACATCGGTGCCGCAATGAATATCCACGCCGTTTTCGCGCATTGCATCCGCCACATGGCCGCGCGCCTCATCATCAAACCCGCGCAGGATTTGCGCCCCGCGATAGTATTGCGACACTTTGCAGCCCAAGCCGTTCAAAATGCAGGCAAACTCCGACGCGATATACCCGCCACCCACCACCAACACACGGGCAGGCAAAGCGTCCATCTGGAAAATCTCGTTGGAGGTGATCGCAAGCGCGCGCCCCTCAATTTCAGGCACAAAGGGCGCGCCGCCCGTGGCCACCAGAATATGCTTGGCCGATACGGTTTTGCCATCGGCCAGTTGCACCGTATGGGCATCCACCAGCACGGCGCGGCTGTCAAACACCGTCACGCCTGCGCCCGAAAGCCCACCGCGGTAAGCCTTTTCCAGCCGCGTCAGTTCCGCATCCAGCTTGGCGCGAAACACCGACCAGTCAAAGCCACCAATCTGCGCGTCCCAGCCATAGCTGCGCGCATCCTCCACCATCCCCGGGTATTCGCTGGCAAACACCATCAGCTTTTTGGGCACACAGCCGCGGATCACGCAGGTCCCGCCCATCCGAAACTCCTCGGCCAGCGCCACCTTTGCGCCATGCGTTCCCGCCGCAATCCGCGCCGCCCGCACGCCACCAGATCCGCCACCAATGACGAAAAGATCGTAATCAAAGCTCATTTGCGGCTCCATAATTCAACAAAAGGTTCGGGGTTGGATTTGCGTACATCGGGCCGGCATTCCAGAACAATCCGCAGCGCATCGGCGCGGTCGATGTCGGTTGTGCTTTTGCGGGGCAACACCACAAACCGATCTTTGCCGTTCGGGCGATCATAGCACAAAACGGCTGGTGCTGTCGGGCGGGTGAAATCCACCCATTTCAACGCGTCCCAGTCAAAGCGGTGCGTGCCGAAAATGGCCTGTGCGTAAACGCCTTGCGCCGTCAGCCGCAGCTGCACGGGCCGCAGCATGACAACCACCGTGAACGCCGCCCAAAGGAAAAACACAGCTGCAATCCCATACCAAATAAGGGCAGTCGGCACCCCGCCTTGCGGAAAAACCAAATAGGCACCGACCCCAGTCAGCAAAAATGCATTCAGCATCATACGATTGGACACCGCAACAGGGCGCCGTATCTCAAACTTCACGCGTCATTCCTCAAGATCGGCGAAAATATTGTCGGATGGCACGAACTCTACGCGGTCATCCTCGGTCTCGCCCGAGTTGATGTCGCGGACAACCACGCGGCCATCGCCGTGGCCGATGACAACGATGTCACAGATATCAATGAACAATCCGTTTTCCACCACACCCGGGATCTGGTTCAAAACCATCGCCAGCTGGCGCGGGTTGCCGATGCGTTTCAGGTGCAAATCGACGATGTAATTCGCCTCATCCGTGATCAAAGGTGCATCGCCATTCATCCGCAGGGTACATTCGCGGCTCATCACATCCATGCTGACCAAGGTTTCCTCGATCAAGGCTTTGGTCGTTTGCCAGCCAAAGGGAATCACCTCCACCGGCAGCGGAAACGCCCCCAGCTGCGACACTTGCTTGGCGGCATCGGTGATCACGATCATCTGGTCGCTGGCCGTGGCCACAATCTTTTCTTGCAACAAGGCCGCACCGCCGCCTTTTATCAGGTTCAGGTTCGGGTCAAATTCATCGGCGCCGTCAATCGTCAGGTCCAGCCACCGCGCCTCATCCAGACTGGTGATCGGCACGCCCAGACTGCGCGCCAGTTCCGCCGTGCGGCTGGATGTCGGCACCCCTGTGACGCGCAGTCCCTCTTCGCGGATACGTTCGGCCAAACAGCGCACCATCCATGCAGCGGTCGATCCGGTGCCAAGCCCCAGCTTCATGCCGTTCTCGACAAACCCGACCGCCCGCTGGGCGGCCACGAATTTCGCCTTGTCGATCGGGGAAAGCTCTGCCGCCATCTTATGTCTCCGCTGACTGTTGCCCCCTGCTTATAGGGCAGCCAGCCGCGCGGTGCGAGGGGGCAATTTGCCGTATTGCCGCAGTCAGAGCCGGTTTGGCTAACTCTCAGGCCGCTGCATCGCCAAAGCTGCGCGCAATTCCTGCATCGTCACAAAGCCGTCCTTGTCAAAATCCAACTGCATCAGATCGCCCAATCCGGCATCGCGAGCGGTCGCTTTTGTGGCCGCCAGTCGGGCCTGCGCGCGCATCTCAACGCCTGACACCGTGCCGTCACCATCGGCATCCCTGACAGTGTGCGCGCGCAGCAACCGCCCCCGCAAACTGGCACGCTGCGCCGCCACAACCGCCAGCAATTCGCGCTGCGTCACAGCCCCGTCATCATCCAGATCGGCCAAAAGCATCGCGTTCATGTCACGCACGCGCACCCTTGCACGCTCCATCGCCAGATAATCCTGCAACCCTTGTGCCGTCATCCCCTTTGCCCCGCCATAGCCGAGGATCAACGCCGAAACCTTTGCCTCAAACCGTTCGGGCCTGTCACGGATTTGCGCCTGAAGCGCGGGCGACAACCCGGCACTATCGGCAAACCCCGCAAACGGCCACAGCACCAAAAATACAATCAATCGCAGCATGCTACCCCCTTTCCTATGCACCAAAGGTCGCAAACACTGTTTAACACGGGGTTAAACCCAGCCCTTCCCAATGCCGCGAACCCGTTGGAAATGTCGTTTTTCGGACATAGGTTTGGGCCAAGCCGCGCTATCCACAACAAACGCCAAAAAGGAGGGCTCATGTACATCTTGCACTACGCCCCCGACAATGCCTCACTTATCCTGCGTTTGGTGATGGATGACGCGGATATCCCTTTCACCACCCAACTGGTCAACCGCGCGACGCGGCAACAAGACAGCGCCCCCTACCGCGCGTTGAACCCCACGGGCCTTATCCCGACACTCGTCACCCCTGCTGGCCCAATCTCGGAAACCGCCGCCTGTCTTTTGTGGCTAGCCGAGGCACATCCGGCCGCAAATCTGGCCCCGCCGGCAGGCCACTCTGATCGTACTCCATTCCTTAAATGGTTGTTTTTCCTGTCAAACGCTGCACATGCCGACCTGCGCCAAATATTCTATCCCGACCAATATGTCGGGCCAGAAGGTGAACATAGCCATGCAGAAAAACTGACCGCCCGTATGATCCGGCATTTCGGCTTGTTAAACCAAGCCGCCCAAACCCACCCTGCCCTATTTGCGTCGCCCTGCGTGCTGGCCTACTATACCGCCACCCTGATGCGCTGGCCGATGCTTTACCCCAAAACCGCCCTGCGCTGGTTCAAGATCGCCGATTTTCCGGCCCTACACGCTATGGCCAACGCTTTGGAAACCCGCCCCGCGACCCAAACCGCCATGGCTGCCGAAGGGCTTGGCCCCACGCCCTTTACCCATCCCCATCCCCCCTGCCCCCCCGAAGGCAGTGCGCTTTGAAAGTAACCTGATGTTCCTCTCTGTCCTCGATATGTTCAAAGTGGGTATTGGCCCGTCCTCTTCCCACACAATGGGGCCGATGGTGGCCGCCGCACAATTCCTGCAAACCCTGCGCGACAGCCCATTCCATGCGCACGGCCTAAAGGCCACGCTGCACGGCAGCCTTGCCTTTACCGGCGTGGGCCATGCCACCGACCGCGCCACGATTTTGGGCCTTGCGGGCTTTGTGCCCCAAACCTATGACGCCGCCCGCGCCGATGCGGTGTTGGCGCAAATCAAAGAAACCAAAACCATCGACGCCCCCGGCCTTGGCCCCTTGCAGTTTGACCCGCACACGGATTTGGTTTTCGATTTTGGCCCCAACCTGCCCGGACACGCCAACGGCATGGTCATCCGCGCCACCGATGCCCAAGGCGATGTGATCTTGTCGGAAACCTATTATTCCATTGGTGGCGGCTTTGTCCTAACCGCCGCCGAACACGCCAATGCCGCCACGCTCAAGGCCAATGCGCGGTCAGACGTGCCCTACCCGTTCCAAAACGGGGCCGAGATGATGGCGATGGCCAAAGAATCCGGCCTGACCATTGCCCAGATGAAGCGGCAAAACGAACTCCGCTACCGCAAGCCTGACGAGTTGGACAAAGGCATCGCGCGGGTGTGGGAAGTGATGAACGACTGCATTTCGCGCGGGATGGAAGGGTCCGGCATTCTGCCGGGCGGGCTAAAGGTCCGCAGGCGGGCGCGCGGTATCCATGAACAACTCATGGCCGAACGCGGGCTGAATATGACAGCACCGCACACTATCAACGACTGGATGTCGCTTTACGCGATGGCGGTGAATGAGGAAAACGCAGCGGGTGGCCAAGTCGTCACTGCCCCCACCAACGGGGCCGCTGGCGTGGTGCCCGCCGTGATCCGCTACTACCTTGACCATGTACCGGGGGCCTCGGCCAGCAAAGTGGCCGACTTTCTGCTAACCGCCGCCGCGATCGGAGGCCTGTGCAAACATAACGCCAGCATTTCCGGCGCCGAATGCGGTTGTCAGGCCGAAGTGGGATCAGCCGCCGCAATGGCCGCCGCGGGCCTTGCTGCCGTGCTGGGGGGGACCACTGAACAGATTGAAAACGCGGCTGAAATTGCGCTGGAACACCATCTTGGCATGACTTGCGATCCGGTCAAAGGCCTTGTGCAGGTGCCGTGCATCGAACGCAACGGGTTGGGCGCGATCAAGGCGGTATCCGCCGCCAGCCTTGCCCTGCGCGGGGATGGTGTGCATCTGGTCAGCCTTGACGCCTGCATTGAAACCATGCGCCAAACGGGGCAGGACATGCATGAGAAATACAAGGAAACCTCGCTCGGCGGGCTTGCCGTCAACGTGCCGAACTGCTGAGCTGCCTCAACTCTTAACCGGTTTGGCCACGCCCGACCGGATAAGCTGCCCCGCCTCCGACACCGCCTTATACAGCGCGAACTCCTCGGCGTTTTCGTGGCGATACCGCGCCATAACCGCATCGCTCAGGCTGTAATCAATGCTCTGCCCCTGCGGTGAGGTGTTGCGCAACGGTAAGGCCAAATCTGTCCCAACCCGTTCGGACAAAAACGTCTCAAGCAGGTCCAGCTGGTCATAATCAAACACATGATCCACCCCCGCCGCGCGCCCGTTCCACCCGACAAAGCGGTCTTGGCGGCCCACATTCGCCATCTCGGGGTTCGAACCATCCAGATAGGCCACCATAAACTCTTCAAAACTGATGCCACGGGTGCTGACCTTAAGATGCGCCACCTTGCCGCGCATCCGGTAGCGATACCAACTGCGCATCCGCCCCAAAGGCGCCCGCACCACCGCCACAGTTTCCAAAGCCCCGCCAAAGGCTTGCGACAACTTAGGCGCTTGCTTGGCAAGATAGGCGAAATAGCCGGTATGGCGCGGCGCGTCGTCTGATACGGGCAGCGTATAGGGGGCCAGCATCGCGCGCAGGGCCAAAGACCCCGTTTTGGGCGTTTCCAACACCACCAGCCGTTGCAACCCAAGTATCAGCACAGCGCGCCCTTTCCGCATGCCCCTCTTTTTACAAACCCGAACCGCCCCCGCTTCGCAAGCCCCCATTTCTCCCCCCCTGCAAGGCAAATCCCATAATGCACATACCGCAATGCAAACCCTGTGCCGCTTTTGGTCCTTTTGTTGGTCAAATCAGACAGGACGGCTTACCCACCCCCCTTTACCCCTAGACCCTATGGCAGATATGACCACCTCCCCCGCCCATAGCGACCGCATCCTGCTGGGTGTCGGATTGATGCTCGCGTTTTGTGTCTTGGCACCCTTGCTTGATGTGTCGGCCAAACTGGCCACGGCCACCCTGCCCGTCGGGCAAATCGTGGTGGCGCGGTTTGTGGTACAAGCGGTCCTGATGCTGCCCTTCGTTTTGCTGATGCGGCTTGACTGGCGGATCAGCCGCCGCACCACAGGCTTTGTCTTTGCCCGCGCGGTTTGCCTGATGCTGGCCACCTATTGCTTTGTCGCCGCCGTGGCCGTGATGCCCATCGCCGATGCGCTGGCAATTGTGTTTGTCGAACCCTTCATCCTGCTCATCCTCGGCAGCCTGTTGTTCGGGGATGAGGTGGGGCCCCGCCGCATTGCCGCGTCAACCATCGGCTTTCTGGGTGCGCTTTTGGTCATCCAACCCTCCATCTCGGCCTTTGGCTGGGTCGCGCTGTTTCCGCTTGGCACGGCGTTCACCTTTGCCGCCTATATGCTGATCACCCGCGCGATGTCGCGGTCCATGCACCCCGTCACCATGCAATTGCATACGGCGCTTGCAGGGTCGGTCATTTGCCTGCCTCTGATGGCGCTGTTTGATGGCAGCGGCATCAAGGAACTCGATGCAATCATGCCGGTTGGCATCGAATGGGTCTGGCTGTTTGGCGTGGGGTTTTGGGCCGCGTGCAGCCATATGTGCATGACATATGCGCTGAAATTCGCGCCTTCGGCCACGCTTGCGCCACTGCACTACGCCGAACTTATCGCGGCAGTCACGCTTGGGTATCTGGTCTTTGGCGACTTCCCCAACCCGATGACATGGGCAGGGATCGCCATCATCACAGGCTCCGGCCTTTATATCATCTACCGCGAACATGTGACCGCCCGCGCCACCGTCACCGCCCCGAAACAAAAGCGTTAAGTTAACGCGCCAAGGGCCACAGCCAGCCGCGCGCGCGGCACGATCACCAGCATTCCTGCCCCGTCCATCTCCAACCGCACCGGCCCCAATGCGCGGTTCGATGTGCCAACGCGGCCAGCCGGGGCAAACCGCAACCCCGCAATCGGCCACTCCAACCCCTCACTCTGCCCCGTCACCTCGGCCATCGGGAACAGGCTGAACCTGTCGCCTGCTTGCATCGCGATCTCCAACACCGGCGGGGCCGCGAAAATCACATCCTCACGCCCGATCAGCAAACACGGCACATCCCTGCGCTGCACCAGCACCGACAGCGCCGCCAGCTCGTGGTCAACCCGCCCCCCCAAACAGCCCAACCCCAGCACAAACGGCGCCGCAATATGGCGCAACGCCTTGTCAAAATCGGTACTCTCCTGCTCGGCCACCACATGCAACACATCGGCCAACGCGCCCCGCGCCGCCACACTTACGCTGTCCATGTCGCCAATCACCGCCGCGGGCCGCACGCCCAGCGCCAGCGCGCGGTCTGCCCCGCCATCCACCGCCACCACCCGTGGCGCAAACGCCCGTGCCGCCCGCAGATCCCGCGCCAAAACCGGCCCCCCCGCAATCAAGGTGACCCCCGTTTGGGATTCGACAATCGGCTGATTCATCGCAATACTGTATCCAGATTAAGGCACAATCTTGCCGCGTGAACACAAACAATCCTTTAAATTACCTCGAAGTGTCCACGGAATTGAACATCCCTTACGGTCATGTAAGGCATCAGTTTGGTAACAAAGGGCGAGCATCCAATGGTCGGGGCGAGCAAAATTCTAACGGTTTCATACGGCACGTTCTCCTGTACTCTGGAGGGGTTCGACGAACCTTTCAACACGATGAAGGCGATTGCCGAGTATTTCCGCGATTTGGCGGCAGATGACCGCTATTTCGGGGCCGAACCGCCAACGCCCGATGCCGCCATGCTGCACCAAATCGCCGAGCGTGAAATGAAGCGCCGCGTCGAGGCCAAGATACAGGACAATGGCGTGATCTTGCGCGCCACCGATTCGCTGGACGGAATGGAACCTACGGTGCCCGTGGCCCGCCCGGCCCAAACCGCCCCCAGCGCCTTATTGTCGGGCCAGCCCGCCGCAAAACCAAAACCTGACGTCTTGTTCGAAGACCAGCACGCCAATGCCGACGCGGGCATTTCGGAAAGTGTGGCCGCCAAACTGTCGCGGATTCGCGGCGCTATGGCCGAAAGCCGCGCCTCGGGCGAAACCACCCGCCCCAGCGTAAACGTCGCCGCAGCCCTTGCCGCCGCCGAGGCCGAAGCCGCAGCCAATGCTGCCCTTGAAAAAGCCGCGCTTGAAAAGGCCGAGATCGAGGCCGCACAGCAAGCCGAAGCCGCCAAAAAAGCCGCCGCCGAAGCACAGGCCAAAGCGGACGAACTGGCCAAAGCAGAAGCCGAAGCCCGCGCGAAGGCCGAAGCCGAGGCCGCCGAAAAAGCAGACGCTGATGCAAAAGTCGAAGCCGAGGCCGCACGTGCCAAGGCACAAGCCGATGCAGCAGAAAAGGCAGAAGCTGATGCACGTGCCAAGGCAAAGGCAAAGGCAAAGGCAGAAAAAGAGGCAAAAGCCAAAGCAGAGGCAGACGCCGCTGCAAAGGCCGAAGCAGATGCAAACTCCAGCAGCTCTTCGGATGATGCCATGCTTGCATCCCTTGCTGGCGCCTTTGATGACGAGGAATTCGACGTCAGCGATCGTTTTGACGACGAAGCCGCAGACACAACCCCAGCCGCCTCTGAGACCGAAGCCGACATCGACACCACTGGCGACGATACCCTTATGGCCTCGCTTGCCGCCGCAATGTCAGATCCGGCACCAGCGCCATCACCGGCACAGCCCGTTGCACAGGTCAGCCAGCCTATCGAAAGCGACGTGGATCTCGACGATTTTGATGTCTCGGATGACGACTTTTCAGATCTGGCCGTGCTGGATGGCGCAGCCCTCGACGCGCCAGAAATCGCAAACGAAATTGCAGACGAAATTGCAGACGCTCCGGAAACGCCGGTCGCAGCCACATCTGCGGCCCCTGCCGAACCAACAGCGCCAGCTGCGCCAGACGTCAGCCCAACCTTGCAGCGTGCCCGTGCGCGTGTCATCAAAATCCGCCGCGCCCCTGCAACGGAACAGGCAGCCCCGCCCGCAGCCAGCGTACCAACCGACGCCACAGCCTTGTCACCCGAGGCCGAAGCCGACCTTATGCGCGAATTGGCGGCCTTGCAGGCGGAACAGCCTGCGACAAAACCCACCGCACCAGCCGCACCAGCGGCAAGTGTTGCCCCCGTCCGGCCACAGCGCCCCGTCTCAAACCGCAAGCGGGCCAATAACATTTCGTCCTCGGGCGATGATGCATCGGTCAAGCGTTTGCTGGATCAAACAAACTCCGAACTGGAAGGCACCGAAAACCGCCGCCGTCTCTCCGCAATCTCGCATCTAAAGGCCGCCGTGGCCGCCACAGTCGCGGACCGCAAAAGCGGTGGCGATCAAGGCCCAACCGAGGAAATGCGGATGGGGCCTTACCGCGTCGATCTGGAACGTGCCGTGCGGCCCCGCAACGCGACCGCCCCTGCTCCTGCGGCGGTTGGCGAACGCCCCGCCCCCCTTATGCTGGTGTCCGAACAACGCATAGACACGCCCCGCATCAAACCTGATGCCGCACCGCCCCATATAACCCCCGTGCGCCCGCACCGTGCCAAGGCCAGCAGCAACCTTGCCCTTACAGACGATGATGACCACGACCAGGATCTTGATACGGCGATCAATGGCCCTGACGGGCGCAACGTCTTTGGCACAGAAACCAGCTTTGCCGATTACGCCGAAATGCTGGGTGCCGAATCGCTGTCAGACCTGCTCGAGGCCGCCGTGGCCTATTCAGCCCATATCGAAGGGCAGGCCGATGTGTCGCGCCCGCAAATCGTGCGCCACGTGCTGTCGGTCCAACCCGCGCTCGAGGATGACCGCGAAAGCCTGCTGCGCAGCTTTGGCGCGTTGCTGCGCGATGGTCGGATTGAAAAGGTGCGCAAAGGCCAGTTTGCCTTGAGCGAAACCTCCCCCATCCAAGCCGAAGCCCGCAAGGCCGCACAGGGCTAACGCGCGCATATCGCTTAAAAAATAAGGTCGGGGCAAAACCCCGACCTTTTATTTTTGTGTATCCTTGCCTGCGTCCGGTTCGGCTTGACCAACCCCCAAAAACACCTTTTTCAAGGGCACAATCCACAGCATTCCCAGCCCAACATAGACAAAAAATTCCACCAGCAACGACGGGCGGTCAAACAGCGAGACCACAAACAGCGCCGCCGCGATATACAGCGGCAAGCCGATCAGCAGCACCACCAGCGACCACCGCCGCCGCGCTTTGTACGTCATTGCCATCTTTCCCCCTTTAATCCGCGAACGGGTCGGTCACCAAAATGGTGTCTTCGCGTTCCGGACTGGTGGAAAGTAGGGCAACCGGACATTGGATCAACTCTTCAATCCGGCGCACATATTTAATTGCCGCCCCCGGCAAATCGGCCCAGGACCGCGCGCCTGCGGTATCCTCAACCCAGCCTTCCATTTCCTCATAGATCGGTGTGCAGCGGGCCTGTTGGTCAGCCGCCGTGGGCAGATAATCCAACCGCTTGCCGTCCAGATCATAGCCCACACAAATCTTGATGATCGGAAAGCCGTCCATCACATCCAGCTTGGTCAGGGCAATCCCCGTCACACCGCTGGTCGCACAGGTCTGGCGCACCAGCACCGCATCAAACCAACCGCAACGGCGCTTGCGCCCCGTAACTGTGCCGAACTCGTGCCCGCGCTGGCCCAAACGTTCGCCATCGGCATCCTTCAACTCCGCAGGGAACGGGCCTTCACCCACGCGGGTGGTATAGGCTTTCACAATCCCCAACACGAAATCAATCGCGTTCGGCCCAAGGCCAGTGCCCGTGGCCGCTTGGCCAGCAATCACGTTGGACGAGGTCACAAAGGGATACGTCCCGAAATCAATATCCAACAACGCCCCTTGCGCGCCTTCAAACAAAATCCGCTTGCCTGCACGCCGCGCCTCGTTCAGCACTTTCCAAACGGGTTGGGCATAGGGCAAAACTTGCGGCGCAATTTCACGCAACTGCGCCAACAGCGCGTCACGGTCAATCGGATCAAGGCCCAAACCACGGCGCAGCGCGTCATGGTGGGTCAGCAAACGGTCAACGCGCAGTTCCAGCGTCGCCTCATCGGCCAAATCGGCCACGCGAATGGCCCGACGACCGACTTTATCCTCATAGGCAGGGCCAATCCCGCGCCCCGTGGTCCCGATTTTCGCAACCGAGGTTTGCCCCTCGCGCGCGCGGTCCAACTCACCATGCACTGGCAAAATCAACGGCGCGTTTTCGGCAATCATCAGGTTTTCGGTCGTAATCTCAACGCCTTGTCCGCGCAGCTTTTCAATCTCCATGATCAAATGCCACGGGTCCAGCACCACCCCGTTGCCAATCACCGACAGTTTCCCGCCGCGCACGATGCCCGATGGCAGCAGCGACAGCTTGTACACCTTACCGTCAATCACCAGCGTATGACCCGCATTATGCCCGCCCTGAAACCGCGCAATCACATCGGCGCGTTCCGACAGCCAGTCCACAATCTTGCCTTTTCCCTCATCGCCCCACTGGGCGCCGACGACAACGACATTGGCCATAATGATGATCTCCTCAAGCTGGTCCGGTTGAAACCGATTAGGGCATAACCGCTTTGCCGCGCGGGCGAAACCACTATTTCACACGATTGCGCAAGCAGACGAAAATACCGCAACACGCAACCAATCCTGATCGGGTCTTGATCCGGCCTTGATCGGATCCTCGCAGACATGCCAAACAGGGCGCAGGGATCAAAGGGCGGCGCGATGGTTTTTTTTATTGCGGTGGTTCGGGGCATTTGCCTTGCTTGCGGCCAGCTATAACCCCAGCGACTGGAACTTTTACCGCTGGGCCAACGCCAATTACACCACGCAACTGACGCTTACTGTCCTGCTTGGCCTTTTGCTCTCCGTGGCCTTCCTCATCTATATCGCAGCCACCCTGCGCTCGCTTGGCACGCTGGGGATGCTGCTGGTGGGCGCCGTGCTCGCGGCTCTGATCTGGGTCCTGATCGACTGAGGCATCCTTGCGCTGTCCTTGGCGCTGGGCATAGGCCTATCATGGAGCATTCTGTGGCAACGCCTGTCAGGTCAGGCCACTGTGGACGAGGTTGACGATTAAACCGTCACGCCTGCAAGCGCTGCACCCCACCCACCATCTGCGCGCCGGTTGCGGCATCAAAATACACGCCATTCACCGCAATCTGCCCCTCTTCATACCGCTTTGACAGCTCGACGATCAAAGATTGGTTCACCATCGGCAGCGTTTCAAACGCCGTCGCAGAATCGTGCAAATAGGGGCTGGTTGCCGCCAAATCCGCCTTGGTCCGCGCCACCAGCGCTTCAAACTGCGCCACCATCTGGCTGTCTGGGGCCGCACGGGTCAGCAGCGCCCGTGTGACAGCAAAGCCGCTGAAAAGCCCCTTGAAACACAGCGCCTCCAGCAAAATCCGGTCCAACATCTTTGGCACAGCCTTCGCTTGGGCAGCGCGCAAACTTGGGTCTGTCGTGGTCAAAAGCGTGTTTAACGCCATCACCCGCCCGAAAAACTGGCTCAGATGCAGCTGCGCGCGCGGGTCCATTGTCGCTAAATCATTGGTATAATAATAAGATTGAAACCGTTTGCTGCCATCAGCCGTGAGCGTCTCAAACAACCCTTCAATATCGCGGCAGTAAATCGGCACAGTCCCGACCTCTCCGGCCACGTCCGGCAAGGGCGCACCGCGGCGCATAATATCGCCCACCAGCAAAGCGTCGCGCGCAATCCGGTGCAGCACGGTCAATATCTGCTGAATATGCGAGGGCTGGGCGTTGAAAAACTCATCCTTGGCCGCCTCGGGCATGGCCAAATCATCGGCAAGCGCCGAATTTGGCCGCGCGGCTTTGGCCCCTTCTGCAGCCGTGCTGGCCTTTTTTGCGAACAGTTTTTTCAACAACATGGGCAACCCTCTTAAAATCGCGAACACCGTCGCATATTTTGGTTCTGCGGGATGTGCCTGACAAACGGGTCATAACTATGGCCAAAGCCGTACGGTTTTGCGGTCGGACCTGCCATTTGCGCAGGGCAATATCACAAGATTGATGCCACCAGCGCCTTGCACCGCGCCGAAGGGCTTGCCCCCAGCCCAAGTTGCGCCTAAGTAGACCCGTCAGCCAAAACGAAAAGCCAAATACCCATGGAAAATGTCGTTCTTACCGTCCACCTGATCCTTGCACTCTGCCTGATTGGCGTTGTGCTTTTGCAGCGTTCCGAAGGGGGCGGTCTGGGTATGGGCGGCGGTGGTGGCGGCAACGGCGCCATGTCGGGCCGCGCGGCGGCAACCGCGCTGACCAAGCTGACATGGATTTTTGCCATCGGCTTTATCATCACCTCGATCTCGCTGACCCTGATCGCCGCGCAAAACGCATCGGGCACATCGGTAGTCGACCAGTTCGGCGGCTCGGCCCCTGCCCCTGTTGTGCCAACCGCACCGCTGGGTACAGACCTGCTGCCACCGGCACCGGCCAACGCACCACTGGTCCCGCCGCGCGCAGATGATGCGCCAGTAGCACCGGCACCGGCTGGCAACTAAAGCTCTCAACTCGTCTGCAGCCCGCCCCACACCTTGGGGCGCGCCAACTCTTTTTCTCATCATCTAGCGGTACTGTTGCAGACCGCCCGATTTTCGGTTATCTCTCATCTCCCGTGATGGTGCGATTCTGAGACGCCGTATCGCATGTTCAAATTCCACGGGGGTCCACCACATGGCACGTTATATTTTCATCACCGGTGGTGTTGTTTCCTCATTGGGCAAAGGCCTTGCCTCGGCCGCCTTGGGCGCTTTGCTACAGGCGCGCGGCTATTCGGTCCGCCTGCGCAAACTTGACCCCTACCTGAACGTCGATCCCGGCACGATGTCGCCCTTTGAACATGGCGAAGTCTTCGTCACCGATGACGGCGCCGAAACCGACCTTGACCTTGGTCATTATGAACGCTTCACCGGCGTCCCCGCCCGCAAAACCGACAGCGTTTCTTCGGGCCGCATCTATTCCACCGTGCTGGAAAAGGAACGTCGCGGCGATTACCTTGGCAAAACCATTCAGGTCGTCCCCCATGTCACCAATGAAATCAAGGACTACCTGCGCATCGGCGAGCAGGAGGTGGATTTCATGCTGTGCGAAATCGGCGGCACCGTCGGCGATATCGAGGGCCTGCCGTTTTTCGAGGCGATCCGCCAGTTCATCCACGAACGCCCGCGCGGCGAATGCATCCTGATGCACCTCACCCTGCTGCCCTACCTCGCAGCCTCAGGCGAACTCAAAACCAAACCCACCCAGCACTCGGTCAAAGAACTGCAATCCATCGGCCTTGCCCCTGATGTCCTGCTATTGCGCTCCGAACACCCGATCCCCGAAAAAGAACGCGAGAAAATCGCCCTGTTCTGCAACGTCCGCAAAGAGGCGGTGATCGCCGCCTATGACCTGAAAACCATCTACGAGGCCCCGCTCGCCTATCACCGCGAAGGCCTTGACCAAGCCGTGCTTGACGCCTTCGGCATCTCGCCCGCCCCGCGCCCCAACCTGACCCGCTGGGAAGACGTAATGGACCGCATGACCAATGCCGAGGGCGAGGTTCGCGTGGCCATCGTCGGCAAATACACCCAACTGGGCGACGCCTATAAATCCATTGCCGAGGCGCTGACCCACGGCGGCATGGCCAACCGCACCCGCGTCAAGGTCGAATGGGTCGACGCCGAACTGTTCGAGCGCGAAGACCCCGCCCCCCATCTGCAACGCTTCCACGCCATCCTCGTCCCCGGCGGCTTTGGCGAACGCGGTACCGAAGGCAAGATCAAAGCCGTCGAATTCGCCCGCACCCGCAAGGTCCCCTACCTCGGCATCTGTCTTGGCATGCAAATGGCCGTGATTGAAACCGCCCGCAATCTGGCAGGCCTCCCCGATGCCGGGTCTGAAGAATTCGACCACGAGTCCGGCGCGAAACGCTTTACCCCCGTGATCTATCACCTGAAAGAATGGGTCCAAGGCAACCACGTCGTTGAACGCAAAGTCACCGATGACAAAGGCGGCTCCATGCGGCTGGGCGCCTATTCCGCCCACCTGACACCGGGGTCAAAGGTGGCCGAGGTTTACGGCGCGCTGGAAATCGAAGAACGCCACCGCCACCGCTATGAGGTCGACATGACCTACCGCGACAAGCTGGAAAAATGCGGGCTCATGTTCTCCGGCATCTCGCCCGATGGCAAACTGCCCGAAATCGTCGAAGTCAAAGACCACCCGTGGTTCATAGGCGTGCAATTCCACCCCGAACTGAAAAGCAAACCCTTCGCCCCGCATCCGTTGTTTGCCGATTTCGTGCGGGCGGCGGTTGAGGCGAGCAGGTTGGTTTGAGTGCTCGCTTAAATTGCTTGACACTCTGACGTAAAAAGAAATTTATGGCGTCCTTGTCAGTATTTAGGAACGCTCATGGCATACGCACAGTTAAACTTCGTCCAACCCCACTCCGGTCGCATGAAAACAGCACCCGTCGGGTTTTCATGGACCACGTTCTTTTTCGGCTTTTTTCCCGCATTGCTGCGCGGCCATTGGGTCGGTGCCATCATTCAATTGGTGTTGGCGATAGCCACATTTGGATTGTCCGGCTTGGTATTTATGTTCATTTACAATAAGATGTATATTAAATATTTGGTTGGCGAAGGCTACAGGGTTCAAAGCAGTTCGGGTGACGTAAAATTCATCGGTGGCCAACTCAAAATGCAACTCCCCCTATTGGAGCAAGCGTAGGGTGCGCTTCAGCGCACCACTACCGCCCCCAAACCCGCCGCCACCGCATCACCGGCCGCTCCACCAACCACCCAACCGCCGCCGCATAGGCCAACGACACCGCCCCTGCCGCCACAACCATCGCAACTGACCCCAGCGCCACCCCATGCGCGTCCAGCGCGATAATCACCCCGAAATGGCACAGATACACGGTGAACGACCACACGCCAATCTGCCGCACCCAAGCCCAGTTCAGCGGCCTGAAATACCAATCCTGCGCCCGCGTCACGGCATAGTAAAACACCGGCATCAACGCCGCCCCTTGCAGCGAATAGCGCACAGTTGACCGAAACACCGGATCCCGAACCACAAAGCTGGCCATAATCACCGCCGCCGCCCCCAGCAAAACCACATGCCGCGCCGCCCCTTGCGGCATAATGCGCGCAGCCACCCCCCGCGCCTGCATCAGCGCCAGCAAACAGCCGTACAGCAACCCATCCAGCCGCGTGTCGGATGACAGATAAATCGCCAGCTCGTCATGCCCCAGAACAGAAAACCGCACCCAGCGCCACGCAAGGCTTGCCACCAGCAACACAGCCACAAACCGCAATCCCACCCAGCCCCGCGCGATACCCAAAAACAGCGCGGGCCAGATCAGGTAAAAATGTTCTTCGACCGACAGCGACCATAAAATCTCGGTCCCGAAAATCTCGTGCCGGTCGCCGTATTGCGCGAAATAGTTGTAATAGAAAAACACCTGGCTCGACAGCGTGCGCCATTCCACCTCGCCCTGAAACACCCCTGCCCAAACCAGCACCGCCCCCACCGCCAGCGTCACCAAAATCGGCGGGCCAAGCCGCAGCAAACGGCGCATGTAAAACGCGCCCAGATCAACCCCGCCGGTCCGGTCAAATTCGCGCTGCAACAGCGTGGTGATCAGATAGCCCGACAAAAAGAAAAATACCGTCACGCCAAATCCGCCCGGAATCGCCGCGCTGATGCCCGCATGGGCGGCAAACACAATCACAATCGACACCGCGCGCAGCCCGTCCAGCGACGCGATCTGCCCTTCAAGCCCTGTTTTGGTGATCATGAAACCCTCTGCTCGCCATCAAAATCACAGGTGAAACACCACAGCTGCATGGCCAAATCAAGGCAAGCGCGCCCTACGCCTGTACATACAGATGGCATACGGATGGCATACGCAAAACATACAGCCCCTTTCGCCGCCCCGCTGGGCCTGCTACGAAACACCATGCTCAGTTATCAACACCATTACCACGCCGGAAATCCGGCAGATGTCCACAAGCACGCGCTGCTTGCGTGGATGCTTGATTACCTTGTCCAAAAGGACAAGCCGATCAGCTATATCGAAACCCATTCAGGCCGTGGTCTTTATGATTTGGGGGATGAGGCCGCCTTGAAAACAGGTGAGGCCGCGCGCGGTATTTCCCTTTTGGAACAAAAGCTTGCTGCCGATCACCCCTACCGTCAGCGTCTGAATGAGGTGCGGTTCAAATACGGGGCCAATGCCTATCCCGGGTCCCCCCTGATCGCCGCCATGACCATGCGGGAAATGGACACCATCCATCTGGCCGAATTGCACCCCGGTGAAAACGCTGTTTTGACCGAACATCTGACCCAATGGGACGCGCATATCCACCAAATCGACGGGTTCAAACTGGCCCAGGCCGTCTGCCCCCCCACCCCCCGCCGTGGGCTGTTACTGGTTGATCCCAGCTATGAGGTAAAGGCAGAATATGACAGCATTCCCAAGGACTTCGCCAAGATTGCGCGCAAGTGGAATGTGGGGATTCTGGCGCTGTGGTATCCGCTTTTAACCTCGGGCAGCCATGGCGGAATGCTGTCACAATTGACCGCAGCTTTCCCCGATGCCCTGCGTCACGAAGTCCGCTTTCCCCCCGTCCGCGAAGGGCACCGGATGATCGGGTCGGGCATGTTCATCATCAACCCGCCTTACGGTGCAGCGGATGAGGCGGCGCGGATCAGTAAGGTTTTCGCAACATAAAGGGACCATCATGGCCAAAGGATATTGGGTCGCCCATGTCGATGTCACAGACCCCGTGGCATATGAAAAATACAAGGCCGCAAATGCAGCGCCCTTTGCCAAATACGGGGCGAAATTTCTGGTCCGTGGTGCGCCGCAAACCCAAGTCGAAGGGCACGCACGCGCCCGCACTGTGGTGATCGAATTCCCCAGCCTGCAAGCCGCGCATGACTGTTACAACAGCCCCGAATACCAAGCCGCCAAAGCCTTGCGTGATCCCGTATCTACCGGAGATTGCTTGATAATCGAAGGCTATGATGCGTAGGGTGGGTGCAACCCACCGCCCTCTACGCTCTCGGCGCACGGCTCCAGAACCGCCACAGCAACAGACCAGCAGCCACGCTTAACCCCACCGTCAGGCCCAGCCACAACCCCGGCCCGCCAAGCCCCAAGGGAAACGCCAGCACATAGCTTGCCGGAATGCCAATCACCCAATAACTGAGCGCTGCCAACCACATAGGCACTTTTGTGTCCTGCATTCCGCGCAAAAAACCCAGCGCCATGACCTGCGTGGCATCGACCATCTGGAACAGCGCAGACAGCGCCAACAGCACCGTCCCAAAGGCAATAATCGCCCCGCTTGACGGGTTCGCGCGGTCCAAAAACAGCGCCACAATCTGCGCAGGCAAGGCCAGAAACAGCACAACCATCGTCACGCCAAACCCCAGCGACAGCATCAGCGCCACCTTTGCCCCGTCGCGCAACGACTGCGCATTGCCCTGCCCCATCGCGCGGCCCACCCGCACTGTGGCGGCATTGGACAGGCCCAAATGCACCATAAATGCCAGCGCCGTCACCTCGAGCGCAATCCCGTGTGCAGCCAGTTCCATCGTGCCAATCCAGCCCATCATAATGGCCGAGGCTTGGAACAACCCGCCTTCGGCCAGCCCCGTCAGGCCAATCGGCCAGCCCAGTTGGAAAACCTGCCGCATGGCCTGCCAATCAGGCCGCCAAAACCTTTGAAACAAGGAAAATCGCCGCAATTCCGGCAGCCAATGGGCATAAAATGCCAGCGACACAAACGTCACCGCTTGGGTCAAAACTGATGCAATCGCCGCCCCCCGCACACCAAGTTCGGGCGCGCCCCAATTGCCAAAAATCAGTGCATAATTGATGCCAGCGTTCAGCACCACAGCTGCAACCGTGATCCAAAGCACGACTTGCGTGCGCTCCAATGCGGCCAGATAGCTTTTCAGCGCCATGACCAACAGCGCAGGCAACATCCCCAGCCCAGCAATGCGCAAATAATCCTGCGCCAGTGCCGACACATCGGGCTGTTGCCCAAGCGCCAGCAAGATCGCCTCGGACCACCAAAAAACCGGATAGCACAGCACGCCAAAACCGATCGACAACCACAGCCCCATCCGCGTATCGCGGCGCACCTGCACCTCGTCGCCGCGCCCCAAGGCTTGGGCCACCATCGGCATCACGGCTTGGCCAAAGCCCGACCCAAGGATGAACACGATGAAAAACGCCGATGCGCCCAGAACAACGGCGGCCAGTTCCACCACCCCGTACCACCCCAGCATGACCGTATCGGTCACATGCAGCGACATCTGCGCCAAATGGCTGCCCACCAGCGGCAAGCCAAGCGTCAGCAAGGCACGGGCGTGGTCGGTCTTGGATAAGGGAACAGGCGACTTCATCCCCAAGCCTTATCCGCGCGGCGCAGGGCGGGCAAGAGGCTGTGATGCTAGAGCGCTGCGCGCAGCATGATCGCGGACAACACGGCCACCGTCAGCCCCGCGCCCAGCTCGATCAAGGGGGCAGCCCGCGCCAATCGGCCCCCGGCCAAGGCGTGAAGTGCCCCTTCCCGCGCCCAAACAGCCATAAACGCCACCGCAACCGTGATCGTGGCCGTTCCCAACCCCATCGCATAGGCACCCGCAATCCCTGCCGCATCAATCCCCATGCGCCAGCACAGGATCAGCAAAAACAGCGCCCCCGTGCAGGGCCGGATCGCGATGCCACCGATCAACAAGGCCGTATCACGCCACCCCGTCAACGCCGCCACCTGCGCAGGGTCCGGCCCATGCGCATGGCCGCAGCCGCAGTCATCGCTGTGGTCGTGGTGCCCGTGCCCATGGCCATGGTGATGATGTTCCACAAGCCCCGCCCGCAAAAACGCGCGCAAACCCCGCCATGCCAGCCACAGCCCGATCAACCCAATGGCACCGTAGCTTATAGGCGCAAAAATATCCTCGGTCAGGCCCACCATCCCCTCGCGAGTCAGACCCAGCACAAACACCCCTGCATAGACCAAAATCACCGCCGTTGTCGCCTGCGCAAGGCTGGACGCCACGGCCACGGCCATCAGGGGCAACATCCGCACCCGCCGCGCCACACCGTACCCACCGATCAAAACCTTGCCATGCCCTGGCCCTGCCGCATGGAAAAACCCATAAGCAAAACAGACAGTTAATAGGGCCAGCAACGCCCCTGCTTCACCCGCGCGCAAGGCACGGATCGCGCGAGCCAGCGCATTTTGCGCCTCGCGTTGGCTGGCCGCAGCCCAAGCGGTAAACCCGTCCAACCCGCCCAGCGCCCATGCGGCCGCAAAACCTGCGCCCAGCACGGCCCCTAACAAAATCAGCGCGCGGGGCATGTGATACGCACCTCATCAGCATAAATCGCGCCCACGGCCGGAAACTCGGCCTCGACATCCTGATCAGCGGTGTATTCTTGCAACTTGTCTTGCAAGCTGCGGTCGGCGGCATCCAGATCGGGCTCGTACACCACGGCCACACAGCCCGCAGGCGCATTGGTCAACACGGTTTCGACGTTGATGGAATAGGCCGTATAATAGCCGGAATCATAGACTTGCACGGCCAACCCATCGGCCCCCACATCCAGCGGCGAGGCCAATTTGCGCAGATGGGTCGAGGTGATGATGCCATTTTCGTAGCGCGCAGTCGGCGCCTCGGGGCGGCCCATCGAAATGGGTGCGCCCGCCTGAAGCACATAAAGATCACCATCATAACCGGCATCCCAACCCATATCAAAGCCGGTCAGTGCGACCTGCTCTTCCGGCGTCAGCACGCCGTCGCCATCGGGATCCAGCCCACGATCCTCGACCGCCAGCAATGAATAGAAATCATCATAGGTCCAGCTGATCCGGAGGGCCTCGACCTGACCTTGCGCATTGAAAACCGTCTCAACGCCGGTATCGATGAAGACATGCGGATGGGCATCGGCATCGGTCGCGCGCGCAACAACCGCCAAAGCAACAAACAGCCAAAACCCAGCCTTCACAGACAGCCCTCACGTCCAGTTCAGCGCACAGCTTGCCACAAGCAGAAGTGGCGCGCCAGAATGCTCGGCGCGCCACAGGGTCGCACTGGCATCAATCCGCCTTAGGCTTGCGCAATTCGGGCGGTACGGCGGCAGCGATCAGGGCCTCGTTACCACGGATAACTTGCCCCGCCTTGCCGATGATCAGCGGGTCGGGCACACCGATCGCATCTACATCTTTGGCCGGGTACTCAATACTGGTGAGGAAATGCCGCATGCAATTCAGGCGCGCACGCTTTTTGTCGTTTGATTTCACCACCGTCCATGGCGCATCCGCCGTATCAGTATAGAAAAACATCGCCTCTTTTGCCTCGGTGTAATTGCCCCACTTGTCCAAGGACGCCTTGTCAATCGGCGACAGTTTCCAGCGCTTCAGCGGGTCCGTCTCGCGGCTTTCGAACCGCGCGCGCTGTTCCTCTTGCGTCACTGAAAACCAGTATTTGTACAGCTGGATACCCGAACGTACCAGCATCCGCTCCAATTCGGGGGCCTCGCGCATGAACTCCAGATATTCCGCCGGCGAGCAAAAGCCCATCACCCGTTCAACCCCAGCGCGGTTGTACCATGAGCGGTCGAAGAACACGATTTCTCCGCTGGTCGGCAAATGCTCGATATAGCGTTGAAAGAACCACTGGCCTTTCTCTTTCTCGCCAGGTTTGGTCAGGGCGACGACACGGGCGTAACGCGGGTTCAAATGCTCCATGAACCGCTTTATCGTGCCGCCTTTACCGGCCGCGTCCCGCCCCTCCATCAAGATCACAAAGCGCTGGCCAGTTTCTTGCGCCCACAATTGCACTTTCAGCAATTCCGCCTGCAACTTAGCCTTTTCAGCCTCATAGGTCGTGCGCGCCAGCTTGCGTGCATAGGGAAACTTGCCTTGTTCGAAGGTCAAACGAACCGTTTCAGGATCGACGGCTTTCGGACCGGGCTTGCGGCGTGCAGGTTTAGGGCCCGCCACCGTCTCCACCTTGACGGCTGAAACGGGCGCATCCGCTTGAAGTGCCCGCGCTGCGTTCAGTTCAACGCTCTTGATGTTGGTTGGTAAGGCCATGTCGTCTCCTTCAAGTGATACCTATTTAAAAACGCAAAACCGTCCCGCGCATAGGCTGGTGGTTTGGCCTTGATCCTACCGCGCCTGCGACAATCGCGCTTTGATCCCTGTCAAAGTGTCGCATCTCTAGGCCCCCTTGTGCAAAGTCGGACAATCCGCAACACTCGACCGAAATCCCAAGTGACATGAGGTCAAAATGCCCACGATTTACGGCGTCCTACGCTCGCGCGCCACCCGCCCCCTATGGCTCTTGGCCGAGGCTGGAACAGAATTTTCCCATGTTCCCGTAGTACAAAGCTACCGCCTGGCCGACCCAACGGCGGCAGATGCGCCCTTGAACACCCTGTCGCCGGAGTTCCTGAAAATCAGCCCCCAATCAGCGGTACCCGTAATGGTTGATGGCGATCTGGTGCTGACGGAATCCTTGGCAATCACACTTTGTCTTGCACGCCAATACGGCGGCGATTTGGGGCCGCTAGATGCGAATGAATTGGCCTTGGCTGAGCAATGGGCCTTGTTTGGCGGCATTTCCATTGACCTGCCGGGCATTGATATCATCTACACCTATGCCGACGGGCTGGCCGACACCCCCGACGGTGCCGCCAAAATCGCCGCCGCCGTTGACAGGCTGTCACGCCCGCTGGCACGGCTGGAAACCCACCTGACCACACATGAATACCTGATCGGCAACCGCTTCACCGTGGCCGATATCATGGTCGCCGAATGCCTGCGCTATTCCCAACCCCACAAACCGCTGCACGCGGCCTATCCAAAAACATTCGCATGGCTAGCCCGCTGCCAAGCGCGTCCGGCGTTTGTGGACATGATGGCGCGGCGGAATGCGGAAGCAGCATAGGGCAAGATGTTGGCGGGAGTTGGTCGATGACAGATATTTTGCCGCTAGCCACGGCGTTCGCGGTTGGCGTGTCACCGGCAGCGTTGGCACTACTTTGGGCAAGATATTCAAGTATTCCGCGTGTTGTTTGCATTTTGAGGCGAACTGTAAAAGTCGTTTTCATATTGGTTTTACTGATGTTTTTGGTGACCTATTCTACTGGGGCGCTTTGCTCTGGAGACGCCATCGGGGGGGTTACCCAATGCAACATAATCCCCATAGAAGCTGCAAATATGACGCTCATAGCGATAGTAGTGTTACTTGCTATACTCACAATCTGGACTGTAGGTGTCATTGGCCTTTGCGGGTGGTTGGAGATTGCCAAGCTCTTGAAAAAAAGTTGAAAAAGTTTAGGCCCCTCACCCCTCCACATAATCCTGCCAACGGTGTTCCTCGCGAAATCCCAATACCTCGCGGATTTTCACATTCGAAAACAACGCCTCGCGCGGGGCCAATTTCCGCGTCACCGGCACGCCCGCAAAGAACCGCTCCAGCAATTCGGCGTTGTCCAAATTCATCCCGTTCTCATCATTGCCCGCGTTGAACACCTGATAGCCCAACCGATCAACCGCCAAACACCGATCCACAATCTGCCCCAAATCGCGGGCATCAATATAGCAAAAGAAATTCCGTCGCCGCAGCGCAGGGTCCGCAAAATAGCGCGGGAAATCTTGCGCATAGTCTTGCGGCTCCACCACATTGCCAATCCGCAGCGCGTAAATATCCGCCCCCGACCGCTTGGCAAAGGCCCGCGCAGTGGCCTCGTTCACCACCTTTGACAACCCGTAACTGTCCATCGGGCTCACGTCATAATCCTCATCCAGCGGCAAATAATCGGGATTCACCACACCATCCGCAAAGCAAATGCCGTAAGTGGTTTCCGAACTCGCAATAACCACTTTGCGGATGCCCAGCTTCACCGCCGCCTCGATCACGTTATAGGTGCCAATGGTATTGACCCGAAACGTCTCATTGTCCGGCGCAATCAAAATCCGCGCGATGGCGGCAAAATGCACCACAGCGTCAAAACGCGGCACCCCCGTACCAGGCTCCAACTCGTCAAAACCGGCATAACTGGTCAGCGCGTTAAACATCTGACCAGAATCGGTAATATCCGCGATCAGGTTGCCCACGCCCGGCACATCCAGCGGCGTCAAATCCACATTCAACACCCGATGCCCCTGCGCAATCAGATAGGGGATCACATGTCGCCCCGCCTTGCCGCTGCCACCCGTAAACAAAATCCGCATCGCGTCCCCCAGTTCAATTTCGCTAAACCTAGCGCTGCACTCACCCCGCCTCAACCCCTGCTTCATCTTTGCCCAAATACTCACTCTGGCCTCACCACACTGCCAATCCCCCTAAGTCTTGCGCCCCTCGTCGCCAGATGGTCTAATCCTGCCTCAAAGACGCCCCCAAAAGAATCGAGCAGCGCATGGCCAACGACCTCCTCTCCTCCGCCCCGTCCACCTATGACGCCTCCTCGATCGAGGTGCTGGAGGATATGGAGCACGTCCGCCTGCGCCCCGGCATGTATATCGGCGGCAAGGATGACCGCGCGCTGCATCACATGGTGGCCGAGATTATCGACAACTCGATGGACGAAGCCGTCGCAGGCCATGCCACATGGATCGAGGTCGAACACCACGCCAATGGCCATATATCTGTACGCGACAACGGGCGCGGCATTCCCGTAGGCATGCATCCGAAAATCCCGACCAAATCCGCGCTAGAAGTGATTTTTTGCACCCTCAACGCCGGTGGCAAATTTTCCGGCGACAGCTACCAAACCTCGGGCGGTTTGCACGGCGTCGGCTCGTCCGTGGTCAACGCGCTGTCCGACCATCTGCGGGTAGAAGTTGCCGTGAACCGCGAACTTTTCGCGATGGAGTTTTCGCGCGGCGTGCCCCAAGGCCCCCTTGCCAAAATCGGTGCTGCCCCCAACCGGCGCGGCACCTCTGTCACCTTCCACCCCGATCCACAAATCTTCGGCTCTCTGCAACTCAAACCCCACCGCCTGTTCAAGATGGCACGGTCCAAGGCCTACCTCTTTTCCGGTGTTGAGATCCGCTGGAAATCCCACATCCCCGATGGCGACACCCCGATGGAGGCGACCTTCCGCTTTCCCGGCGGGCTTGCCGATTACCTGAACGAAAACCTGACGGGTGCCACCACCTACGCCGACAAACCCTTTGCGGGCAAAGTCAGCTTTACCGAGAAATACAACGTCCCCGGCTCGGTCGAATGGGCGATCAACTGGACGCCCTCGCGCGACGGGTTCATCCAATCCTACACCAACACCGTCCCCACTCCCGAAGGCGGCACACATGAATCCGGCTTTTGGACCGCGATCCTGAAAGGCGTGCGCGCCTACGGCGAGCTGGTCAAAAACCGCAAGGCCGAGCTGATCACCCGCGACGATATGATGACGGGCGGCTGTGCGCTGATCTCCATCTTTATCCGCGAACCGCAATTCGTCGGCCAAACCAAGGACCGTTTGGCAACCGAGGAGGCTGCGAAATACGTCGAAGGAGCTGTGCGCGACCATTTTGACAACTGGCTGGCATCGGATACCAAATCCGCAGGGGCTATTTTGGACTTTTTGGTGCTGCGCGCCGAAGAACGCCTGAAACGCCGCCAAGAAAAGGAAACCGCCCGCAAAACCGCCACCAAAAAGCTGCGTCTGCCTGGTAAACTGACCGATTGCACCGCGAAAAACCGCGAAGGGACCGAGCTGTTCATCGTCGAGGGCGACTCGGCCGGTGGGTCGGCCAAAGGGGCGCGGAACCGTGAAAATCAGGCGCTGCTGCCGCTGAAAGGTAAAATCCTGAACGTCCTAGGTGCTGCCTCCAACAAGCTGCACGACAACTCGGAAATCCGCGATATATGCGAGGCGTTGGGCGTCCAGATGGGCACCAAGTTCAAGGTCGATGACCTGCGCTATGATAAAATCATCATCATGACCGACGCGGACGTCGACGGCGCGCATATCGCGTCCCTTTTGATGACGTTCTTTTTCACCCAAATGCGCCCGCTGATCGACCAAGGCCACCTGTATTTGGCCTGCCCGCCTTTGTACCGCCTGACCCAAGGCGCCAAACGTCTCTATGTCGCCGATGACGTGGAAAAAGAGCTGTGGCTTGCCAAGGGTCTGGGCGGCAAGGGTAAAATCGACGTGCAGCGCTTTAAGGGGCTTGGCGAAATGGACGCCAAAGACCTGAAAGACACCACGATGAACCCCGACAGCCGCAAGCTGATCCGCGTGAGCATTGACGAGGACGAACCGGGCGAAACCTCCGATCTGGTCGAGCGTTTGATGGGGAAAAAGCCAGAGCTGCGGTATCAGTATATTCAAGAGAACGCGCAGTTTGTGGAAGAGTTGGATGTTTAGGTATCGACTTTTTGCTAGTTTTATTATCATCGTCTTAACTGCCAGCCCAAGTCTTGCAACACAGCAGGAAAATTGCATCGCGGATGTGCTTGCGAAGGGTGGCTCTTACCGTAGTCTTTCAGAATTTGAGGCCGCTAAACTTTTGGATATATCGAAGAACCCCGCCACTTTCGCTGGGCTCTTGAAGAACGTGGCCAAAAATGCAGTCGTTCTCGACGATAACGGCAACATTGCTCACTTTGTTCGTTTCAGGAGAGATGAAGTCTTTTTCACGGCCCTCTATATTTGTCTGAATTTGGACGGCCCCTGAGTGGATACTGTCTTTACGGTGGCCAAGGCCGTAGGGTGCGCTTAAGCGCACCATCGCCCGTCCCCCTCACTCCCGCTTGCGCACGCGGGTCAACAAGCCTAGCCTTCTCCTTACAGGGTCAAGCCCCCTGCCGCGCAGAAAAGCCTTGCGCGACCACCGCCCCGGCATCCGCCTTAGCGGCCTCTATCCGGAAGGATACCCCCATGTCCAAAGAGAAAAACAAAGGCAACAAAGAAACCAAAAAGCCCAAGAAAGAAGTTGTCAAAGTCCTCGCCACCGCCAATTCCAATGCGGGCAAGGACGCGACCACCATCGCAGGCAAAAAGATCAAGTGATCGGCGTGTAGGTCGGGGTTCACCCCGACTCCTTTCAGCCACCGCCCAAAACACTGACCACCCACCCCCACAGCCGTAGGGTGGGTGCCAACCCACCACCCGTCACCACCCGCACGATTTTCCCTTTGACAAACGCCCCCCGCACCCGCCATGACCCCATGCAGAATATGTGTATTTGAGGCGTCAATGTCGCAGCGGTTAACGGGGTTTGATGTGGTCAAGGCTGTGGCCATCATCTTTGTCATCATTGGCCACACATGGCGCGGGCTGAACACAGCGGGGATGATCCCCGATGCGGCGCTGTTTGCCCGCATTGATGCCGCGATTTACCTGTTTCACATGCCGGTGTTTTTCTTTCTGTCCGGCCTCTTCTTCTCGGCCCGCCGCCCTTGGCCCGACTTTTTGCAAAACCGCGCCATTCTGCTGCTGTGGCCCATGCTTTTGTGGGGCTGGATCGATGCTGGCCTGAAATCGGCCGCAGGCATCCCGATCAAGGGCCATGTTTATTCCGCAGCCGAGGTTGTGCTGTCAGTCCTGCCACCCGTGGGGATCTTCTGGTTCCTGTACACCCTGTTCATCTTGCACGTCATCGCATGGGCGCTGGCCCGCCTGCCAAGGCCCGCGCAATTGCTGGTGATGGCCGCTTTGGCCGTGGCCGCGCGCGCGGGATGGATCAATGTCAGCCCGTTTGACAGCCTGTGGAACACGGTCATCTATCTGCCGCCGTTTTTTGCGGGCATCGCGTTTGCCATGCTGGCAGGCCACGGCGCGTTGCTGCGCAAGGGGTTGATCTTGCCCGGCATTCTGGCCTTTGGCGCAGCGCAGGCCTTGGTTGCCGCTGGCGCCACTGCGGGGGGACCGTGGCTTGGAACCTTGGCCACAGCCCTTGCCACGGCGGGTTTTGTGATGGTCTGGGCCAACCTGCCACTCTTTGCAAACCTTACCGCGTGGCTGGCCCGTTTGGGGCAATACACCATGCCGATTTACCTGACACATGTGATCTTTTCGGCAGCCACACGGGTGGTTTTGCGCGCCCTTGGCGTCAGCGACCTTGCCCCGCATATGCTGCTGGGCACAGTCGCGGGGTTGCTTGGGCCCTTGGTGCTGATCTGGCTGGCAAAACGTGCGGGCCTGTCGGTGTGGGTCGGGTTTGAAGCCCCGCGCAGGGCCTAGCGCCCTTAGTTCAACGACAATCCCGAAATCGACGCGCGGATGGCGGTTTTTGTATCATCCGAATCCGCAGATACGGCCAGCCCGACCAAGGCTCCCGCCGTGCCGCCAAAGGCCCGCTTGTAATCGGCGGCCAGGTTCACGCTTTCCGAAAACTTGCCCGTGCCCGCCGCGCGCAGTAACACCGTCTTGCCGCGCGTGCCCAAGTAGGGGCTGGCCAACACTGTGCCACGCCCCCGATTGTCGCCCCACACATAGACCAGCACCCGTGCCGACTCGGATGTCAGCAACTTGCGCACATCGGCTTTGGCCCCCAAAGCCTCAGCCTCGGCCTGTGGCAAGAACACGAAATACAGGGATGCATTGCGGTCGTCGCCGCCCTTTTTTGCCAGATCGGTGGCCGGCACAGACTGGTTAACGGCCCAAGACCATTTCGCCGCCTTTGCCCCCCAAAGCCCCGGTTTTACGCGGGCATAGGCCAGCGATACCGACCCATCCGATGCAATCGACATCGCATTGCCGTTGAACCCGTATTTATTGGATGAAAACAGCGAGAACCGCTGCGTGGTCCAGGATTTGTCGAATGAAACCCCTTCGGCAAAGGCCTGTGTGGGGGCCAAGGCGGGGGCAAGCGTTGCGGCCAAAAGACCGGCGATCAGGATGGAACGTGTCATATGACCTCTCAAAAATCGTTTACCCTGCCTAGCACCCAATCGCTGTAACAGGGCACACAAGTGCTTGAGGCGGCCGTGAGGCCGTTACAAAACCACCCGCCCCGCGTCGAGCCGCACAATCCGGTCCATGCGCGCGGCAAGCTCCATGTTATGCGTGGCAATCAGCGCCGACAGGCCGGTGTCGCGCACCAAATCCATCAGCGCGCCAAACACCTGGTCGGATGTCGCGGGGTCAAGGTTGCCCGTGGGTTCATCCGCCAGCAACAGGCGCGGGCCATTGGCCAAGGCGCGGCAAAAGGCAACGCGCTGCTGCTCGCCCCCCGACAATGCCGCAGGGCGGTGCTGCGCGCGATGGCCAACGCCGACCTTGTCCAACAAGGCCAGCGCATGGGCCTCGGCCTTGCTGCGCGGAGCACCATTCGCAAGCTGCGGCAAAACGATGTTTTCCAATGCGGTAAATTCCGGCAGCAGGTGGTGGAATTGATAGATGAACCCCACATCGCGCCGCCGCGCCTCGGTCCGCGCGCGGTCGGACAGGCCTGCCAAATCGGTGCCGCCCAGCCGCATTTCCCCGCTATCGGCTGTATCCAACAAACCCGCGATATGCAGCAAAGTCGATTTGCCCGCGCCCGATGGGGCCACAAGCGCTACCACTTCGCCTCGTGCCACGGTCAGCGATGCGCCGCGCAGCACCTGCACCTCGGCGGGTTTGCCCTTGTTATAGGCCTTAGTAACACTTTCCAATGACAGCATAATCTCACTCATAGCGCAACGCCTCGACAGGGTTCATCCTGGCCGCGCGCCGCGCCGGAAAGATGGTAACAACAAACGACAGGCCCAAAGATAACGACACCGCCGCCATCACATCGCCAAACTGCAATTTCGCGGGCAACGCATAGATGCCACGGATCGACGGGTCCCAAACCCCTCCGCCTGCGACATAATTCACAAAGCTGAAAATAGGGTCGATATAGATCGCGAACACACAACCAAAGACCACGCCCAGCGCCGTGCCGATGATGCCGGTAAACGCGCCGCAGATAAAAAATATCCGCAAAACCGACCCTTCAGTAAGCCCCATCGTACGCAAAATCCCGATATCGCGGCCCTTGTTTTTGACCAGCATAATCAGCCCCGACACGATGTTCATAGCAGCAATAAGTACAAGGATCGAAAGGATGATGAACATCACATTGTCTTCGATATCCAGCGCCCGCAAAAAACCGCCCGAACTGTCGCGCCATGTCCAGATATTGGCATATTGCCCGCCTGCTTTCATCACCTCGATTGACAGGTCATCCACCGCTTCGGGGGTCGTGACCATAACCTCGATCTCATCCGCCAATCCTTCGCGGTTAAAGTAGTCTTGGGCGGCGGCCAGTGGCATGTAAATCCGTGTACGGTCAATGTCATAGCGCCCAGCGGTGAACACATAAACCACCTCATAGGCCGAAACACGCGGGCTTGTGCCAAAGGCAGTTTTTACCCCATTCGGCGAAATCAGGCGAATGCGGTCGCCCACCGTCACCCCCAATTCGCGCGCAATCCCCGATCCGATCGCGATCCCTTCGTCGTAACGGTCCAGCGCGCCGTAAGCATCGGCGCCCGTCCCCACGCGCGGAATGGCGCGGACATCATCGCCGCGCATCCCGTACACCTCAACGCCCGAACTGCGGTCAGCTGCCGTGGCCATAACTTGCCCACGGATCATGGGCGCAGCACGGGTCACACCTAGCACAGCGGCAATATTGGCCGCGACCGCGTCATAATCCTCAAACCCGCGAATGGTGCGGCCATCGCTTGCCTGATGCTGCGCGCCGTAGACGCTGATATGGGCATTGGCCCCAAGGATTGTATCGACAAATTCCGCCCGAAACCCTGCGCGCACCGACAGCGTGGCAATCAGCGCGAACACCGCCAAGGTGATGCCGATGAGGCTTATCCATGTCATCACCGACACGCCGCCCTCGGCCCGCTTGGCCCGCAAATAGCGCCACGCGATCATCCATTCAAACGGCGCAAACGGGGGGGTGCTCACAGGGCGTGCTCCTTGGGGAGGTCTTGGAAAACTTGGGCGGAAACTGCGGGAAATGCGGGGTAAGGTCAAGCCACGGCTGTGTCAGTGCGCGGCCTTGCGCCACCGGAACGGCCAAAGCAGCAGTGACAGGATCAAGGCAACCGCCCCCCAACCGCCGATAAACCCCGCGCCGCCTGCCACAGCACCCGCAACCGTTAACGGCAGTGCGGGGCGAAAATCGGCCCAAGTCGCATTGAATGTATCAGGATCGGCCAAACGGTGCCGCATGACAATCCGTTCCAGCGGTGTGGCAAGGCGCAGGAATGTCAGGTTGTTCGACAGCCGGTCAAAACGGGCAAAGGCGTTTTTCATATCGACATGGCGGGCAGCCAGAAACGGCGTGCCTTGCAATTGGTCCAACGCCGCGACGCGGGTCAGTCCGCTTGCCCCTGCGCTGCGGTCAAAATCGGCCACGATTATTGACAGCGCATCGACCTGCCCCGCCAACCGTTGAATGTATTGCTGCGAAAACTCGGGGTATTGCGAACAGGCCACAGCCCCCACCATGCCGCCCGCAAGCGCCAGCGCTTTGCCAATCATCATCTGCCTCATGCCTTGGCCGGTCTACAGCGCCGGTCTTGGCGGCCAGGGTCGCCTAATTCCTGCGGCCTGTCAAAGTCGAAAACGGCGCGGCCCCCGCTACAGGAACCACGCCGCTTTTTCTAACCCTATCGCGCCTGCCTCAGAGACCGGCGTAAATTGCCACAACCCGCGCCACAGCCGCTTCGGCTGTCATCTCTACGCTTTCGCCCGTGCGGCGGCTGGTCAGTTCGACCACGCCGTTTTTCAATCCGCGCGGGCCAACCGTAATGCGCCACGGCAAACCGATCAGGTCCATCGTCGCAAACTTGGCGCCCGCGCGGTCGTCGCGGTCATCATACAGCGGGTCAAGGCCGGCCTTTTTTAGCGCCTTGTAAATACCTTCGCAGGCACCATCCACATCGGCGTCGCCTTGCTTCAGGTTCACAATCCCACAATGGAACGGGGTCACACCTTCGGGCCAGATGATGCCCTTTTCGTCATGACTTGCCTCGATAATAGCACCCAGCAGGCGCGACACGCCAATCCCGTGGCTGCCCATATGCACAGGCACCTTACCGCCATCGGGGGTGACAACATTGGCCCCCATCGCATCGGAATATTTGGTGCCAAAGTAAAAAATTTGCCCAACCTCAATCCCCCGCGCCGATTTGCGGCGCTCTTCGGGGATAGCGTTGAAGGCGGCTTCGTCATGCGTCTCGTCCGTGCGGGCGTAAAGCGAGGTAAACTCTTCCATCACCGCTTGGCACTGCGCCTTGTCGTCATAGGCAATATCACGCGCGCCAAGGCTGATGTCGGTCACAGCGCTGTCATAAAACACCTCGGACTCGCCCGTTTCGGCCAGAACCAGAAACTCATGCGTATCATCGCCACCAATCGGGCCAGAATCCGCGCGCATCGGAATGGCTTGCAGCCCCATGCGTTCATAGGTGCGCAGATAGCTGACCAGATGGCGGTTATAGGCGTGCAGCGCATCCTCTTTGGTCAGATCAAAGTTGTAGCCGTCCTTCATCAGGAACTCGCGCCCGCGCATCACGCCAAAGCGTGGCCGCATCTCATCGCGGAATTTCCACTGGATGTGGTACAGCGTCAGCGGCAAGTCTTTGTAGCTGCCAACATGGGCGCGGAAAATGTCGGTGATCATTTCCTCATTGGTCGGACCGTAAAGCATATCACGGCCCTGACGGTCCTTGATCCGCAGCATTTCTTGCCCGTAATCATCATAGCGCCCGCTTTCACGCCACAAATCCGCAGGCTGCAAGGTGGGCATCAGCAGCGGAATATGCCCCGCGCGCGCCTGTTCTTCATGCACGATCTCTTCAATGCGCTTCAGCACTTTGAAACCTAGCGGCAGCCATGAATAAATCCCAGCCGCCTGTTGCTTGATCATGCCCGCACGCAGCATATAGCGGTGGCTGACAATCTGCGCCTCGGCAGGGTTTTCTTTCAAAACGGGCAGGAAATAGCGTGTCAGCCGCATGGGAGCACCTTTTTGGGCAAAATGGGTTTCGCGTTTGTGTAGGCAAAACCGTTGGAGCAAGCAAGGGCGCAACACGGGGCGGCGCGCGGATTGCCGCAATAAACATGGGCCAAAAACCGCCAAGGCCTTGAATTACGGGGGCCAATAGGCAATGTGTCACTGATAACGCAACGGGGGCGACATGGCACTTTCTGTGAAACAACAGCTAACCTATTGGGGCATCGCGGCGGCGGTGTTCCTTGTGGCGCTTTGGGCCTTGGGCCAAGTGCTTGCCCCCTTTCTGGTGGGCGGCGCGATTGCCTATTTCCTAGATCCCATAGCCGACAGGCTGGAACGCCTTGGCCTTAGCCGTGTTCTGGCGACCACGATCATCTCGCTGTCGGTCCTGTTGATTGGCGTTCTTTTGGTGCTGGCCGTCATCCCGTCCCTTGCGTCACAGCTGGGCGGGTTGATCGAGGCGACCCCGACCATTTTCCGCAAACTGCAAACCTTTCTGACTGAACGTTTCCCCGATCTGTTGGATGAAAACAGCGTTATTCGCCGCAGCATCCTGTCCATTGGCGACAATTTGCGCGCGTGGGGAACCGAGGCGGCAAAGACGTTGTTTACCAGTGCCTTGGGTGTGTTGAACGCGCTGCTATTTCTGGTGGTTGTGCCTGTTGTCGCGTTTTATTTGCTGCTGGATTGGGACAATATGATTGCTCGGATTGATGCGCTGCTGCCGCGTGACCATGCGCCGGTGGTGCGTGACCTTGCAGGCCGGATTGATAAGGTGCTGGCGGCGTTCGTGCGCGGACAACTCAGCGTTTGCATCGCCTTGGGCGTTTTCTACTCGGTGGCTTTGATGCTGGCAGGGCTGGATTTTGGCCTGCTGGTGGGGGCTATTGCCGGCGCGATTACCTTTATCCCATATGTCGGCGCGCTGGTTGGCGGGGCCCTGGCGATTGGCCTTGCGCTGTTCCAGTTCTGGGGTGATTGGGCATCCATAGGCATCATCGCGGGCATCTTTGCCTTTGGGCAATTCCTTGAGGGCAACGTGATCACGCCCCGCCTTGTTGGCAACTCCGTTGGCCTGCACCCCGTTTGGCTGCTGTTCGCGCTGTCTGCTTTCGGGTCTGCTTTTGGTTTTGTCGGTATGCTGGTTGCAGTTCCCGTGGCCGCGTCCATCGGTGTGCTGACTCGCTGGGCCATCGAGAAGTATCAGGAAAGCCTTTTGTACCAAGGTGTTGGCAAAACCCCGTCGCAGGACGATGGCAAGTGACCCAACAACTCGCCTTTGATCTGCCCCACCGCACGGCGCGGGGCCGAGAGGATTTTTTCGTGTCATCCACCAATGCGCAGGCCTTGGCAGCACTAGATGCGTGGCGCACCTGGCCGGGTAGCAAGATGGTGCTGACAGGTCCACCCGCTGCGGGCAAAACCCATCTTGCCCATGTTTGGGCCGCCGCATCCGGTGCGCAGGTACATGCCGCAAGCACCTTAGACCATGCCGATATCCCAACACTCGCAACCCAACCTGCGGTGGTGATCGAGGATTGCGAAACCCTTGGCAGCGACCCCATCGCCCAAACCGCGCTGTTTCATCTGCACAACATGCTCGCCGCAACAGGGGCCGCCCTGCTGATGACCGCCGCCACCGCGCCGCGCGATTGGGGCTTTACCCTGCCCGATCTGGCCAGCCGCGTACAGGCCGCCCCCGTCACGCGGCTTGATCCGCCAGATGATGCGCTGCTGTCTGCGGTGCTGGTCAAGCTGTTCGCCGACCGCCAAATTACCGTCACCCCCGCCCTGATCGCCTATGTCCTGCCCCGTATGGACCGCAGCTTTGCCGCCGCCCGCGCGCTGGTGGCAGCCCTTGATACCGCCGCTTTGGCACGTGGCACGGGCGTTACCCGCGCTTTGGCCGCAACGGTGCTGGACAATCCCTGACGCCCGCGCAAAGCTGTCACATGGTCTTTACATTCCTTTTGCATAAGCCGACCCCATGACACAGGCAGATTTTCTCTCTTCCCCCTTCCCCGCTGCGCAAAAACTGCCGGACGCCGAGGTCAAAGGCCCGCGCCGCTTTTTCAACCGCGAGCTCAGTTGGCTGGCGTTTAACTGGCGTGTGCTGGAAGAGGCGTCAAATCCGACCGTCCCCTTGCTGGAACGCCTGCGTTTCCTGTCCATTTCCGCCACCAATCTGGACGAATTTTATACCGTCCGCGTGGCGGGCCTACGCGCGCTGAAACGCAGCGGCAAGGCGTCTATTTCGGTCGACGGGCGCAGCGCAGGCGAACAGCTAACCCTGATTAATGACAACGCGCGGCGCTTGCTGCAAACCCAGCAAGCCGTGTTCAACAAGCTGAAAAAGGAAATGGACGCGCAAGGCATCACCATCGTCAGCCGCTCCAAACTGACCACGCGCGACCTGAAACATCTTGAAAACCACTTTATAAACAAGGTGTTTCCGGTTCTCTCGCCGCTTGCGATCGACCCCGCACACCCTTTCCCCTTTATCCCCAACACCGGCTTTTGCCTTGCGCTGGAACTGGAACGCGCCAGCGATCACCGCGCATTGCTCGCGCTTTTGCCGATCCCCCAGCAAATCACCCGCTTTGTGCCCTTGCCCGCCAAAGACGGCGAAAACCGGTTTTTGCTGCTCGAAGATCTGCTGCTCCTCCATCTCGGCATGCTGTTCCCCGGCTATACCGACCGCGGCCACTGCACTTTCCGCGTGCTGCGCGACAGCGATTTGGAAGTCGAAGATGAGGCCGAAGATCTCGTCCGCGAGTTCGAAACTGCCCTGAAACGCCGCCGTCGCGGCGAGGTGATCCGCCTGAAAATCAGCGCCGGTGCGCCGCCGGAACTGCGCGCCCTGATCATGCAAGAACTGCATGTGACGGATGAGGATATGGTCGAGGTGCGCGGCCTTTTGGGCGTGGCCGACCTAAAGGAATTGGTACTCGACAGCCGCAAAGACCTGCAATGGCCCAAATTCACCCCCCGCATTCCCGAACGGGTGCAGGACCATGAAGGCGATATGTTCGCGGCGATCCGGCAAAAGGACATGCTGCTGCACCACCCCTATGAAACCTTTGACATGGTCATCCGTTTTTTGGAACAGGCCGCCCGCGACCCCGATGTCTTGGCAATCAAACAAACCCTCTACCGCACCAGCAATGACAGCCCCATCGTTAGTGCTTTGTGCGAAGCGGCCGAGGCGGGCAAATCGGTCACCGCCCTGGTCGAACTGAAAGCTCGTTTTGACGAGGCCGCCAATATTCGCCAGTCGCGCCGCCTTGAACGCGCAGGTGCACATGTGGTTTACGGATTTATGACCCTGAAAACCCACGCAAAAATCAGCACCGTGGTGCGGCGTGAAGCCGACAATTTGGTCACTTATACCCATTACGGCACGGGCAATTACCACCCCATCACCGCACGGATTTACACCGATCTGTCCTTTTTTACCTGCGATGGCCCCTTGGGCCGCGATGCAACCAAAGTCTTCAATTACCTGTCGGGCTATGTACAGCCCGAAGGTTTGGAAAACCTTGCCATCGCGCCATCGGGGCTTAAACCCCGCCTCCTTGAAATGATTGCAGCCGAGACGGAACATGCAAAGGCAAGCAAACCCGCCGAGATTTGGGCCAAGGTCAATTCCTTGGTCGATCCCGATATCATTGATGCGCTTTATGCGGCATCGAGCGCCGGCGTGAACATCAGCCTTGTTGTACGCGGCATCTGCGCGCTGCGCCCCAGCATCAAAGGGTTGTCCGATAATATTCGCGTCAAATCAGTGGTGGGGCGGTTCTTGGAACATTCGCGTATCGTCTGTTTCGGCAATGGCCATGGCTTGCCGTCCAAAAAGGCGCGGGTTTTCTTTTCTTCCGCCGATTGGATGGGCCGCAACCTGACCCGCCGCGTAGAAACGCTGGTCGAGGCGCATAACCCCACCGTTAAGGCGCAAATCGTCAGCCAGATCATGGCCGCCAACATGGCGGATGAGGCGCAAAGCTGGCTGTTGGGCCCCTGCGGCGATTACAAACGCAACCTGTCGGCATCGGACGGGCAACTGTTCAATTGCCACCGTTTCTTCATGGAAAACCCCTCGCTATCGGGCCGCGGCTCGGCAGGTGCCAAGGATGTGCCGAAATTGACCCACAGTCGGGACGACACCACAAACTAGCCACAAGTTGACCTTTCCGACGCCGCGCTGCACAACCCGCGCAAGCAACCCAAAGAGAACCCTGATGGCCCCAGCCAAAAAGCCGAAACCCAACGCAACGCCGGTCGAGGATGGTGGCCCCTTTGGTCGCTCATTGTTTGATGACCCGTCGGTTCGCGCCCTCAGCCGTGTGGGCGTAGTCGATGTTGGTTCCAACTCGGTTCGGATGGTGGTGTTTGACGGGGCCGCGCGCTCGCCCGCCTATTTTTACAATGAAAAACTGATGGCGGGTTTGGGCAAAGGGCTGGCCGAAACCGGCATGCTGAACCCCGAAGGCAAAATACGCGCGCTAATCGCCTTGAAGCGATTTTCCATTCTGGCCAAAGGGATGGGGATATCGCCACTGATCTGCGTGGCCACAGCCGCCGTGCGCGATGCCACCGATGGCCCCGCATTTGCCGCCCAAGTGTTGGAACAAACCGGCCTGAAACTCTGGATCGTCGACGGCGAAGAAGAGGCGCGATTGTCGGCCCAAGGCGTACTGCTCGGCTGGCCCGGCGCGCGGGGCATCGTCTGCGATATCGGCGGCAACTCGATGGAACTGGCGCGCATCGAAGGTGGCAAAGTTGGCAAACGCGCCACCTCACCGCTAGGCCCCTTTCGTTTGCAACAGGTCGAAGGTGGCGTGGAAAAACGCAAAGCCCTGATCGACCGCGTGCTGAAAAAGCTGAAAGCCAAGCTGGAACCGGATGGCGACAAAATCTACCTTGTTGGTGGCTCGTGGCGAGTCATCGCGCGGCTGGATATGGAAAGACGCAATTACCCGCTGACAGTTTTGCACGAATACCGCATGACCCCGCAATCGGTTCTCGATACGCTCGACTGGATCGCGGCCAATGATCCGGCCATCTTGCGCGCCCGCACGGGTACAGGCGCCGAACGCATGGCGTTGGTCCCCTTGGCGGGCGAAGTGTTGCGCGAATTGATCCGCATTTTCAAACCCCGCGAAATCGACGTGTCGTCCTACGGTATCCGTGAAGGGCTGCTCTATGAACAAATGCACGAAAAACTACGGTCCCGCGATCCGTTGATTGAAGCCGCCCGCGCAACCGAAATCACTTCGGCCCGCCTGCCGGGGTTTGGCAAAAAGCTGTACACCTTCCTGCTCCCACTGTTCAAAACCGCAACGGATGACGAAACCCGCCTAATCAAAGCCGCCTGTCTGCTCCACGACACCACATGGCGCGCCCATCCCGATTACCGCGCCGAGGTATGTTTTGACAACGCCACCCGCGCCAATCTTGGCGGGCTTGACCATCCGGGCCGCGTGTTTTTGGGCCTCGCCTTGCTGCACCGCTATAAAAACAGTCGCACCGGCTCGCGGCTTGAACCATTGTTCAGACTGTTGACCGAAGAGCAAATCCAACAAGCCGAGGTGCTGGGCAAAGCCATGCGTTTTGGCGCGATGTTTTCGGCCATTGGCCCCGAAACGGCGGGGTCGCTGCGCTGGTTGCCCCGCAAACGTGTGCTGGAACTGACGCTAACGCCGTTGGGCCGTGACCTGTTTGGCGAGGTAACGCAAGCCCGTTTCAACTCGCTCGCCGCCGCCCTGCGCGCCACACCCGAAGTTATCGAAGGCCCCGCCCATGCTGACGCTTGATCACCTCGCCGTTTCTGCCACCAGCTTGGCAGAAGGCACCGAATGGGTTGAAAACGCACTTGGCGTGGCATTGGCCCCGGGCGGTGTGCACGCGTTAATGTCGACCCATAACAGATTGTTGGGATTGGGGGATATCTACCTTGAGGTCATAACGATTGACCCAACCGCGCCCAAACCACCCCATCCGCGGTGGTTCGATTTGGACAATTTCAGTGGCAAACCCCGCCTGACCAACTGGATCGTCGCCAGCGATGATCTGGAGGCAAGTTTGGCCTCAATGCCCCAAGGCATCGGCGCGCCCGTGGACCTTGCACGCGGCGACCTACGCTGGCGCATGGCCATTCCTGCCACTGGCCGTCTGCCCTGCGGTGACACGCACCCCGCGCTGATCCAGTGGCTAGGGGCCGCCCATCCTGCGCAACGCTTGCCCGATATGGGGGTGCGGCTTGACCTGTTGGAAATCGCCACGCCCGACGCAGACGCGCTGACAGCGGCGCTAAAGGCTACGCTCACCGACAGCCGCGTCCGCATCACCCAAGGCCACCAAAAGGCGATGCGTGCCACCTTCACCACCCCGCATGGCCCGCGCGTGCTGGAATGACCACCCGCTTTGCGACCCACGCCGATATCGCCGCCCTGCTCGCCATTTGGAATCCGGTGATCCGCGATACGATTGTCACCCTTAACGCCGTCGAAAAAACCGCCGAAGATTTGGCGCAAATGATTGCAGACAAAGCTGCCGCAGGCCATGCCTTTCTGGTGGCCGAAGATGCGGGGCGCGTGCATGGATTTGCCAGCTATGGCCAGTTTCGTGCCGGCATCGGCTATGCGCGCTGCATGGAACACACCATCGTTTTAGGCCCCGACGCCCGTGGTCACGGCATCGGCCGTGCCCTGATAACCGCGATCGAGGATCACGCCCGCGCCGGCGGTGCCCATTCCATTTTTGCCGGAGTGACAGCCGAAAATGCGCAAGGCCATGCCTTTCACGCCGCGATGGGATACACCCATGTCGTCACCTTGCGCGAGGTCGGATTTAAATTCGGGCGATGGTTGGATCTGCATCTGATGCAGAAATTCCTGACCTGACAGCGCCGTATTTTCAAGGTAAACTGCCCCCATGTCGATCTGGACCCGCATCAATGACGCAATTTCCGCCCTCGCCTCTGGCGAAGGCCTGTCGGCGATTTTTGACCGGTTGCGTGGGTCGGAAATGGAAAGCCCCGAACGGTCCGTCGGGTTTACCATCGCGGTCATCGCCTTGGGCGCAAAAATGGCCAAGGCTGACGGGCAAGTCACCCGCAACGAAGTCACCGCCTTTCGTCAGCTGTTCACCATCCCCCCCGAGGAAGAGGCCAACGCCGCCCGCGTCTTTAACCTCGCGCGGCAGGATGTTGCGGGGTTTGATGCCTATGCCCGCAAAATCGCTGGCATGTTCCCCGATGAAGGACGCCAAACCCTGATCGACCTGCTGGAAGGGCTGTTCACCATCGCGATGGCCGACGGCGAATACCACCCGAACGAGGATCAGTTTCTGGCCGAGGTGGCACAAATCTTTGGCCTTGGTGACCCGTGTTTCCGGTCTTTGCGGGCACGTTTTGTTGATGGCGCGCCGCGCGATCCTTATGATGTGCTGGGCATCCAACCCGGTGCGTCGCTGGACGACATCCGCACCGCCTGGAAACAAGCTGTGCGCGATAGCCACCCCGACCGCCTGATCGCGCGAGGTGTCCCGCCCGAGGCGGTCGAACTGGCCAGTCGCCGAATGATCGACATCAACGCTGCATGGGCCGAGATAAATGGCAAACGTGCCGCCTGATCCCCCCCCAAAAAAGCTGCGTCTTGCGACCTATAATGTCGAATGGTTCAACGGCTTGTTTGATGATGCGGGCCGGCTTATGGGGGATAATGGTCGCTCTGCCCGCTATGGGATAACCCGCGCCGAACAGCTTGCGGCGCTTGGCATCGTATTTACCGCAATGGACGCAGACGGCGTGATGATTATCGAGGCCCCCGATACCGGATCCCACCGCAGCACCATTACGGCACTTGAAACCTTTGCCCGCCATTTCGGCTTGCGCACCACCCGCGCGCTGCACGGATTCACCTCGGAAACCGAACAAGAGATTGCGTTTATGTACGATCCTGACCGCCTGGCCGCCAGCCATTCCCCACTGGGCGAGGCGACAGGCACCCAAGGCGTCCCACGCTTTGACGGGGTTTTTCGCCATGACCTGAACGTCGATGCCCGCCCCGAACGCATCCGCTTTTCCAAACCCCCGCTCGAGGTGGCGTTGCACGACCGCCTGACGGGGCAAGACGTGCGGTTGATCGGGGTCCATGCCAAGTCCAAATCCCCGCACGGGGCGCGCAACCCTGCCGAGGTGTCGCGCATCGCGATTGAAAACCGCCGCAAGCAACTTGCGCAGTGCATGTGGCTGCGCGCGCGGGTGGACGCGCAACTGGCACAAGGTGAAGGGCTGATTGTGTTGGGCGATTTCAACGATGGTCCCGGTTTGGACGAATACGAAAAACTGTTTGGTAAATCGGGGATTGAAATTGTGATCGGCGCCGATGGTCCCGTCGATCTCCAGCTTATGGAACCGCATGCCGAAATGATCTTGGGCCGCAAACTTGGCGTCGCCCCCACGTCGGCGCGGTTTTATGACCCGGACAAAAATCGCTACTTTCAGGCCTTGCTGGATTTCATTCTGGTGTCGCCCAATCTGGCCCCCGCCGCCCCCGTCTGGCGCATCTGGCACCCGATGGATGACCCCGATTGTTGGCGCATACCCGAATTGCGAGAGGCGTTGCTGACGGCATCGGACCATTTTCCTGTGACGTTGGACCTGCATTTTGGCGCATGATCGGGGCTGGTAATGAACAGACTTCCCCCCCATATTGGGCATATGAAACAGATATTCACCCCTTGCGTGCTGTGCCTGACCCTTGCGCTGGCATCTCCCTCACCCTTGCTTGCGCAAGACGCGCAAACCGACCGCGAGGAAGGTTTCAGCCTGATGGAACGCGGCTTTCGCCTGCTGTTTGACGGGCTGATGCAAGACATGGAACCCGCCTTGGACGAAATGGCCAAAGCGATGAAAGATCTGGAACCGATGGCACGGCAACTCGCCGAGCTGGTTGGCGACGTGCAAAATTACGACCCGCCCGAACGGTTGGACAACGGCGATATCATCATCCGCCGTAAAATTGGCGCGCCGCCACCGCCTGACCTACCAGCGCCCGATACGAACCCGCCGCTGGATCAAAAGCCCGAAGGGCAGATCGAGCTTTAGGAACATTTTGGTTTGGCAGCAAAAGGGGGCGCTCGCGCCCCCTCGGGGCTGCGCCCCTCACCCCCTGAAGATATTTTTGCCGAACAGAAAGCTGGACGCGGGCGAAGGGGCGCGGCCGGTATTATATGGCCGCGCTTTTTGGTTTAGGCCCGCGCTGCGCGAATCAAGCGCAAGATGTCCTTAGCGGCTTCGGGGATGTTGGTGCCGGGGCCGAAAATTGCTTTGACACCCGCATCATAGAGGAATTGGTAGTCTTGCTGTGGAATGACCCCACCGCAAATCACCAGAATATCCCCCGCCCCCGCCGCCTTCAGCGCCTGCACCAGTTTCGGTGCAAGGGTTTTATGGCCCGCCGCTTGGGATGAAATGCCGATGACATGCACATCATTGTCAATCGCATCCTGCGCCGCTTCCTCTGGGGTTTGGAACAGCGGCCCCACATCCACGTCAAAGCCGATATCGGCAAAGGCCGTGGCGATGACCTTGGCACCACGGTCATGCCCGTCTTGGCCCATTTTTACCACCAGCATACGCGGGCGGCGGCCCTCGGCCTCGGCAAAATCCTCCACATCCTTCTGGATCGCAGCAAAGCCTGCATCGCCTTCGTATGCAGCGCCGTAGACGCCCGCCAGCGTTTTCACCTCGGCGCGGTGGCGGCCAAACACTTCTTCCATTGCCATACTGATTTCCCCTACCGATGCCCGCGCGCGCGCGGCATCAACCGCCGCTTCCAGCAAATTACCCCCATCGCGCGCGCGGCGGGTCAGTTCATGCAGCGCCGCATCACATGCGGCTTGATCACGGGTGGCGCGCATCGCTGTAAGCCGCGCGATCTGGCTTTCCCGCACCGCTACGTTGTCGATATCCAGAATGTCGATCGGGTCTTGTTTGTCCAGCTTGTATTTGTTGACCCCGACAATCACCTCTTGCCCACGGTCGATCATGGCCTGCCTGCGCGCTGCAGATTCCTCAATCCGCAACTTAGGCATGCCGGTGGCGACAGCTTTGGTCATGCCGCCCATTTCCTCGACTTCGGTAATCAGCTTCCACGCCTCGTCTGCCAATTGCGCGGTCAGGCTTTCCACATAATAGCTGCCAGCCAGCGGGTCGACGACCCGTGTCACGCCAGTTTCTTCTTGCAAAATCAACTGGGTATTTCGGGCAATCCGCGCCGAAAATTCGGTCGGCAGCGCAATCGCCTCATCCAGCGCATTGGTATGCAAGCTTTGCGTGCCACCCAGTGCCGCCGCCATCGCCTCATAGGCCGTGCGAACCACGTTGTTATAGGGGTCTTGTTCTTGCAAACTGACACCCGAAGTTTGGCAATGTGTGCGCAGCATCAGGCTGCCCGGCTTCTTGGCCCCAAACTCGGTCATAATCTTGTGCCACAGCAAACGCGCCGCGCGCAGCTTGGCCGCCTCCATGAAAAAATTCATCCCGATGGCAAAGAAAAACGACAATCGCCCCGCAAAGGCATCGACATCCATGCCGCGTTCAATCGCCGCACGCACATATTCGCGCCCGTCCGCCAGCGTATAGGCCAATTCCTGCACCAAATTCGCGCCGGCCTCTTGCATGTGATAACCCGAGATTGAGATCGAGTTGAATTTCGGCATCTCGGCGGATGTATATTCGATAATATCCGCGATGATCCGCATCGAGGGTTCGGGCGGATACACATAGGTATTGCGTACCATGAACTCTTTCAAAATGTCGTTCTGAATGGTCCCCGACAGCAAATCGCGGCTGACGCCTTGTTCCTCGCCGGTCACGATGAAATTCGCCAAAATCGGGATCACAGCACCGTTCATTGTCATGGAAACACTGATCTTTTCCAGCGGGATACCGTTAAACAGCAGCTTCATGTCCTCGACAGAATCTATCGCCACACCAGCCTTGCCGACGTCACCTTCCACCCGCGGATGGTCTGAATCGTACCCACGATGGGTGGCCAAATCGAACGCCACCGACACGCCCTGCTGCCCCGCCGCCAGCGCCTTGCGATAAAACGCGTTCGATGCCTCGGCGGTCGAAAACCCCGCATATTGCCGGATGGTCCACGGGCGCCCCGCATACATCGTTGCCCGCACCCCGCGCGTAAACGGCCCCACACCCGGCACCCCGCCCATATGCGGCAGGTCCGCCACATCGGCCTCGGTGTACAAAGGCTTCACGCGGATCCCTTCCAGCGTCTCCCATTCAAGGCTCGCCGGATCGCGGCCTTTCAGCTCTTTTTGCGCCAACTCGCTCCAGGTTTTTGTCGCATCCGTCATGAGTTTTTCCTTCACTTTGGCCAAAGGACACATCCTTTGACGATCTTGCTTTGGTTTACGGCCAAGACACCCTATATCAAGGGTAAGGAGACCGCATGAAACGACTTCAAATTCTTGTTCTGGCAGTATTTCTGCCGTTTAGCGCCGCCGCACAGGACAACGCGCCACTGGTCGTGATTGACGCGCCGGGTGTCACGATGGCCGAATTTCTGTGGCTCAAACGCCCCATTGTGGTGTTTGCCGACAGCCCCAATGACCCGTCCGTCACCACACAGCTGGAATATCTGGCCGAACAGCCGCAGGCGCTGGCCGACCGCGATGTGGTGGTGATCGTCGATACCAACCCCGCCGCCGCCAGCTTTTTCCGCCAAAAACTGCGGCCCCGTGGGTTTTCTCTGGTGCTGTTGGACAAGGATGGCGAGATTGAAATCCGCAAACCCCGCCCGTGGGATGTACGCGAAATTACCCGCGCCATCGACAAATTTCCAATGGCCCGACAGGAGTTGTTGGAACGGTTTCCGGCAGGGCGGTAGCCGCGCGCTACTCTCGAAAATCCTCGAAATCGGGGATCCGTCCAAAGGCAATTTTTGCCCCCGTATATGGCACATGATGTGGCGGCAATTGACCGTAACGGATTGTATCTTGCCCGAACCGCTGGTTCAGACGGTCGACAGCCGCATTCAAGTTGCGACTGCGCGCCATAGCCTCGGGCACGGCAAAAATATCCGGCATATACTCTGCCTCGGGCAGTAATCCGCCCAGATTGACGTTGACAGCCAGCGGCCAATATCTTGGAAACCTTGCCCAATATCTGTCGAAGGTTTCCAACAGAAAAATCGTGTCCTGTGTAAAACCGATTTCTCCGCCATATGACAAATGACCCGCGCGGGCACATTTCACCCCGACATGCAGGCTGCCCGCGTAAAATCCCTCGCGCCGCAACCGCGCCGCGGCCTTGACCAACAACCGCCGTCCCACCAACCGCGCGCCCTCCACGGTTTTGTTCCTCGCCGTCAACACCTGACCATGCCCGATCATACCGCGCTTGGTCTGTGGCCACTCGACATCCTCGCCGCGCAATTCGCGGACAAACCGTTCGCCCGTAACACTGCCCCAAATTGCACGGGCCTGTTTGGCGTCCAGCGCATACAGCGTGGCCACATCCATAATGCCCGCCGCCTCTAGACGCGCGCGCATCCGCCCGGAAACACCGGGCAAGTCGTCCATCGCCAGATGGGCGATCCGATCTGGTAAAATCTCGGGCAGCAGCCAATGCAGCCCCCCCGGCTTTTCCAATCCCGCCGCCAGTTTCGCCAGCAAACGGGTCGGCGCCACCCCGACCGAACTGCGCAAGGCGGGATGAACCAGCCGCAAAATCGCGCGTTGCAAATTGCGGCCAATCTCTAACGCCGTTGTCAGGTCTTGTTGCGATCCGGTCAAACGGCAGGAACACTCGTCGATAGACCACACCCGATCCACCGGTAGCACGGTGTCGACCGCCCGCAAAATTGCATGATGAAACGTCACGCAAACATCGTGCTTTACCGGACGAAACACGATCCCGGGGCAAAGTTGGCGCGCCTCGTCCTGCCGTGTTCCCATCTTCACACCGCAGCGCTTGGCCTCGATACTGGCTGCGATACAGGCCGCGTTCGGCGCATCCGTGGTCAATACGCCGACGGGCCTGTCCATCAAAGCGGGTTCGACGGCTTGGGCCACCGATGCGTAAAAGCTGTTCATATCGAAGAACAGAGTAGACACCTTGCGCGACATAAGCCCACGACTCAGTTGATTGCGAAGATCTTACTATAGAACAAAATGTGAACATTTGCCCATGTTTAATATGTGAGTGATCTTCGAACAGCCCTGTCACCTCATTCAAACTCCATAATCACTTCGTCCACCTTCAGACTTTCGCCCGCAGTGGCTTTGATCAGCTTGATGACGCCTTTTTTCTCGGCGCGCAGGATGTTTTCCATCTTCATCGCCTCGACCGTGGCAAGCGCTTGGCCTTCTTGCACCTCATCGCCAACGCCCACGTTGATTTTTACAATCAAACCGGGCATCGGGCAAAGCAGGTATTTCGACGTGTCGGGTGCCACCTTTTCCAGCATCAAACCCGCCAGTTCGGCCTGACGCGGGGTGCGCACATGGCAGGTAAAATCCGCCCCACGCAGCCGTAGCCGGAAGCCCGACGGCACCTTGCCGACCTTCATCACCAAGGGTGCACCATCGACCGTAAGGCGCGCAAGCGGTTGCCCCGGCGTCCAGTCGCTTTCCACCCGCATCTCTGCCCCATCGGCAAAGCGCACAGTGGACCCGCCCTTATCGGCTGCAATCGTCACGTTATGTGACCCGCCTTGCAGGGCCACGTTCCAATCTGTCCCGACTTTGCGCTCGTGGTTGTCCATCGTGCCCGAAATACGCGTGCGTCGAATTTCGGCCACGCGGTTCATTGCCGCCGCCGCCGCCACAACACGGCGCGACAGCGCCTCGTCCAGCGTCACGCCGGCAAACCCGTCTGGATATTCCTCGGCAATAAACGCCGTCGTAATATCGCCCGACACAAAACGCGGATGGTCCATCACGGCCGAACAGAACGGCAGGTTATGCCCGATCCCTTCCACCTCGAACGTGTCCAGCGCCAGCCGCATTTCTTCAATCGCCTGCTCCCGCGTTGGCCCCCAAGTGCACAGCTTGGCGATCATCGGGTCATAAAACATGCTGATCTCGCCGCCTTCAAACACGCCGGTATCGTTGCGCACAATGCCCCCTGCCGCCGTGGTTCCCTCAACCGGCGGGCGGTAACGGGTCAGGCGGCCAATGGAAGGCAAGAACCCGCGATACGGGTCTTCGGCATAAAGCCGGCTTTCCATCGCCCAGCCGTTGATTTTCAAATCGCTTTGCTTGAACGGCAGCGCCTCACCATGCGCCACGCGGATCATCTGTTCGACCAAATCAACGCCGGTAATCAGCTCGGTCACAGGGTGTTCCACCTGCAAACGCGTGTTCATTTCCAGGAAATAGAAATTGCGCGCACCGTCGACGATAAACTCCACCGTCCCAGCACTGGTATAGCCCACGGCTTGCGCCAAAGCACAGGCCTGCTCGCCCATCGCCTTGCGGGTCGCCTCATCCAAGAACGGGCTTGGCGCTTCCTCAATCACCTTTTGGTTCCGCCGCTGGATCGAACACTCGCGTTCGTGCAAATAAACGCAATTGCCATGCTTGTCGGCCAGCACCTGAATTTCAATATGGCGCGGTTGGGTCACAAATTTCTCAATGAAAATCCGGTCATCGCCAAAGGAATTCGCCGCCTCGTTCTTGGACGACTCAAACCCTTCCTTTACCTCTGACTCGCTCCACGCGATCCGCATGCCCTTGCCGCCACCGCCCGCGCTGGCCTTAATCATCACCGGATAGCCAATTTCACCCGAGATTTTTACGGCCTCATCGGCATCCTCAATAATCCCCATATAGCCGGGCACGGTGGAAACCCCCGCCTCCATCGCCAGCTTTTTGGATGTAATCTTGTCGCCCATCTGCTCAATCGCGGAGGAAGGCGGCCCGATGAACACCACGCCTTCAGCCTCCAGCGCGGCAGCAAAGTTCATATTCTCGGACAAAAATCCATAGCCCGGATGCACCGCTTCGGCCCCCGTTTGGCGAATGGCGTCCATGATCTTGTCAATCACGATATAGGATTGGTTGGCGGGTGCCGGACCAATATGCACCGCCTCATCCGCCATGCGCACATGCAAGGCATTGCGATCTGCATCCGAATAAACCGCCACGGTTTTGATGCCCATCGCGCGGGCCGATTTGATAACCCGACAGGCAATTTCACCACGGTTGGCGATAAGGATCTTATTAAACATGGCAGCCCCCTTTTGGAAACGCGCCGTCGGCGCGGAAATGCAAAAAGGCCACTCGGGGGACTACCCCGAATGGCCTTGAAACGATGGTGACGCCGCGCTTGCGCGCAGCCGTCAGCCCGGAATTAGTAGCACTGGGGCAAGCCCGGCAGGCCGCACGAAACGCCACCGATAAGGGCACCAACCAGCGCGCCTTTGGTTTTGCTGCCGCCCGTTGCGTCGGCAATAACGGCCCCTGCTGCGGCCCCGCCAATTGTGCGCACAGCGGCGTTATTGGTTGGCGAATTCGGGTTGTTGGAAACGCAGCCAGCAAGACCGAAAGCGGCCACTGTGGCAAGAAGAAGAATTGATTTACGCATACTGCAAAGCCTCTATTTTGGGTTTTTATTCCGTCCGATTCTAACGGCTTTGCCCAAGAATAAAAGGGGAAATCCGCGATCATCACGTCAATTTTTGCCCAAACCGCGCGGCCCGTCAAGACGGCCTTACCCGCCCTGTTCCCTGCGAAACAGGCCCCATTCAACCCTTTGGTAAACCATAAAAATATAGTGCGCACCCTTTGCCAGACCGGCATTGAAACCGGCCCAAAGGCGCAGGCGAGACCTCGCCGCTCTCTGCTAAGGATGCGCGGGTTCATGCCTATTCGTCCTCATCATCCCAATCGGCCCAGTCGTCCACCTCAAGCGGTGGGGCGTCCGGTGCAAAGACCTTGGGGAACGAAATTTCAGCGACTTTCACGTTGATTTTCAACAACGCTTCATAGTCTTCGGGGTCAAATGGATCTTGGGCGGCAACGACTTCGCGGCCAAACAGCCACGATATCCGCCCCGCATCCAGATTGCCGCGTTCGAACGGCTCTTCGCCGAACTGCGTCCATAGCGCTTTCATGAACCCTTCATCGGCGGCGCGGTCCACATTCGCACGGTCGCGATACCGCTCGCGCTTGATGATCTTGGTCGCACCGGCCTTGTTGGCGCGGCGGATCACAAATTGATAATCAGTGGATGGCAGACGTCCGGGGAACCCACGATGCTTGATCATGCTGCACCCCCGATCTGGACGGGTGCAAAGGCGGTTCCAGATAGAAAAAGGGCGGGCATGGCGCCAAGCGCGCCACCGGCCCGCCCCCAAATATTACTTGTATTTGCCGGTGTAGACTGGCTCTTGCGAAACAGCTTCTTCAACGTAAACAGTTTCAGTCTGCTTTGCGCCGCCGCAAGCTGCCATAAAGGCAACAGTGCAAAGGGCGATAATTGTTTTTGCGCTCGTGGACATCCTCGACTCCTGGTTTTTTGTGGGGTTGACTCCGCGGACTGTTCCGCAAAGCGTCCCCAATGCAAGGTATCGGCCGCTTGGGTTCGGCCTTCAGAAACAATAGCCTGTCCCCGATACGAAAGACATAGGTCTTTACACAAGAAGACACCCTGTGGCTTGCCTACATCACGAAGCGGCGAGTTTTTGCCTGTTGCTACCATATATAGCGGTTTCATCAGTACACCTCCCATATACAGGCCCCATTTTCGATGCGATAGGCCTCGAAAAACTGCGTGGCAGCGGGGTCTGCTTCGCCAAACGGCACCTCGATATCGGAAAAAGATATGATAATCTGATCCGGCTTATCCTCTCCCGCCTCGACCTGTGGCCGTACAACCGTGTCGCACAGATGCAGCATGTCCTTGGTCGCCGTGTCATAATCCACTGTACCAGCGTCTCGCGCAATTTGCGGGGTCAAAAACCGCACGCGCAACACCAGATTGTCGCCCTCTTCCCAGAACAAATCTTGCAACGTCACGGGCTGCCCTGACGGCACACCAAACATCTGTACTGCAGTTTCGGCAACGGCTGCTGCCTGTGTTGCCCCCGTCATGCTTTGGCCTTTCGCAGCAAAGGCGCGGGCAGCAACGCCCTGCCCAGCCGATCCATGTCAGCTTCTTTCGTGATGTCGATCGTCTTGGGCATAAGGCGCTCCGCTTCCAAAGGTTATAGCGGAATGTTATCGTGCTTTTTCCACGGATTTGTAAGCTTCTTCCCACGCAAACTTGCAAATGCCCGTGCAATACGCCGCCGTGTGGAATGCGGCATGATCACCTCGTCGATAAATCCTTTTTCGGCCGCCACAAACGGGTTGGCAAAACGCGCTTCATATTCCGATGTACGCTCGGCAATTTCCTCGGCGGTTTTGCCGCGATAAATGATTTCGGTCGCCCCTTTGGCCCCCATCACCGCAATTTCTGCCGTGGGCCAGGCATAGTTGAAATCGCCGCGCAGATGCTTGGACGCCATCACGTCATAGGCACCGCCGTAAGCCTTGCGGGTGATCACCGTCACTTTCGGCACAGTCGCCTCGCCATACGCAAACAACAGTTTCGCGCCGTGTTTAATCACCCCACCATATTCCTGTGAAGTGCCGGGCAGGAACCCAGGCACATCCACCAGCGTCAGGATCGGAATTTCGAACGCATCGCAAAACCGCACAAACCGCGCGGCCTTGCGGCTGCTATCAATATCCAAACAGCCCGCCAAAACCGTTGGCTGGTTGGCAACAACACCCACGGATTGCCCTTCAATCCGGATAAAGCCGGTGATGATGTTGCCCGCAAAAGCCGCTTGGATTTCAAAGAAATCGCCTTCATCCGCCAGCTTCAGGATCAATTCCTTCATATCATACGGCTGGTTCGGGTTGTCGGGGATCAGCGTATCAAGGCTTTGTTCCACCCGCGCCGGATCATCAAAGAACGGCCGGGTCGGTGCCTTCTCGCGGTTTGACAAAGGCAAAAAGTCGATCAGGCGGCGCGTTTCGGCCAGCGCTTCGACATCATTTTCATAGGCGCCATCGGCGACCGAACTTTTCTTGGTGTGGGTCGACGCCCCACCCAATTCCTCGGCTGTCACCACCTCGTTCGTCACGGTTTTCACCACATCGGGGCCTGTCACGAACATATAAGACGAATCTTTGACCATAAAGATAAAGTCGGTCATCGCGGGCGAATACACCGCGCCGCCCGCGCATGGCCCCATGATCAAGCTGATCTGCGGCACCACGCCCGACGCCATGATATTGCGCTGAAACACCTCGCCATAGGCGGCAAGACTAGCCACACCTTCTTGAATGCGCGCACCACCGGAATCATTCATCCCGATAACCGGCGCGCCGTTTTGCATCGCCATGTCCATGATTTTGCATATCTTTTGCGCGTGAGTTTCGGAAACAGACCCACCCATAACCGTAAAGTCCTGCGAAAACACATAGACCATCCGGCCATTCACCGTGCCCCAGCCCGTCACCACCCCGTCGCCCGCAGGCCGATCTTTTTCCATCCCGAAATCGGTGCAGCGGTGGGCGACGAACATGTCAAATTCTTCGAACGATCCTTCGTCCAGCAACAGCTCGATCCGCTCGCGCGCGGTCAACTTGCCCTTGGAATGCTGCGCCGCCACACGGCGCTCGCCGCCACCCTGACGGGCCACATCACGGCGGTCTTCCAGCTGCTGCAAGATATCTTTCATCGTAGGCCTCCCCCAGTATTTTGACGCAATCTAACGGGGGCAGGCCCATTGGGAAAGCAAAATTCAGAAAATTTGCAAACATATTGGTATAAAAATACTGCAAATTGCAAACTTGCGAATGAACTCTAGCGGCCGACACGCGCCAACCATTTCTGGCATGGACAGACCAGACAGATCGGCGTAGCCAAAGGTAATGAGCATAAGACCGACTGTCCGCTATTTTGACCGGACCACCGCCCCGCATCTAACCACACTCGTGCTGCTCGCTGGCGTCGCTGCGATGTCACTAAACGTATTTCTCCCGTCGCTGCCCTCAATGGCCGCATATTTCGGGGTCGATTACGCGGTGATGCAGCTGTCATTGTCGCTCTACCTCGCCACAACCGCGCTCTTGCAACTGTTTGTCGGCCCGATATCCGACCGTTTTGGCCGACGTCCCGTTATGCTGGCCGCTGCAATAATTTTTACGCTGGCCTGCGCAGGGTCGCTGCTTGCGCCCAATTACAGCATCTTTCTCGCCTGCCGCCTCGTGCAGGCGGTTGTCGCCTCCGGCTTTGTGCTGTCGCGTGCCGCGGTGCGCGATATGGTCCCCCAAGACCAAGCCGCCTCGATGATCGGCTATGTACAGATGGGCATGGCGATGGTCCCAATGATCGCCCCAGTTATCGGTGGCCTACTCGACAGCGCCTTCGGCTGGCAGGCCTCTTTCATGATGATGATGCTGTCGGGGGCTGCGATGTGCGTCGTGGTCTACTTTGACATGGGCGAAACCACGACCAGCCGCGCCACCAGCATGACTGCGCAGTTTCGCCAATACCCCGACCTGCTCACCTCGCAGCGGTTTTGGGGCTATTGCCTGGCTGCTGGCTTTGCCTCCGGCGCATTCTTTGCCTATCTAGGTGGCGCGCCATACATCGGCACCACGTTTTTCAAAATGGATGCCGCAACCCTTGGCCTTTACTTCGGCGCACCTGCTTTGGGCTATATGGCGGGCAACTTCTTCTCGGGCCGCTACGCTGTGCGCTATGGCGTAAACCGCATGGTGATTGCGGGCGCGTTGACCTCAACTCTTGGCATGGCGGCCCTTGCGTTGCTGGAACTTGCAGGCCTTTCGGGGCCCGTCTTGTTCTTTGGATTGATGATTTTTGTGGGCCTTGGCAATGGCTTACTGTCGCCCAGCGCCAATGCGGGTATGCTGTCGGTGCGCCCTAAACTGGCAGGTTCGGCGGCAGGGCTTGGCGGGTCATTCCTTATCGGGGTTGGTGCGGCCTTGTCTGCGCTTGCGGGCTTTCTTTTGGATCCTGAAACGGGGCCGATGCCGCTGATCCTTTTGATGCTGCTCACCTCCCTCGCCTCGTATCTGTGTATTTTGTGGGTGATTCGCCGCGAAAACCAGATCAAAGGCGCTTGACGCCACGGGTTTGCAAAGCCACCGTACGGTTTGCAAATCAAGGGGCAAACAATGGCCACGCAAAAACTTTATGCCGGCGTAAAACTGCGCGAATTGCGCGCGCGGCTGCGCCTGACGCAAAAGATGTTTGCGCAAAAACTTGATGTATCCCTGCCCTACCTGAACCAGATGGAAAACAACAACCGCCCCATTTCGGCAGGTGTGGTGCTGGGCCTCGCGCAGGAATTTGGGCTGGATGTAACCGAGCTGACAACAGGCGACAGCGAACGCATGGTCACCGACATGCGTGAGGCATTGGCCGACCCCGTCTTCACAACACCGCCCCCTTTGGCAGACCTGCGCCTTGCCGCCTCCAACGCCCCGGCCCTTGCCCGCGCGTTCTTGGACCTGCACCGCGCCTACCGCCAAAGCCATGAACGCCTTGCCAGCTTCGATGATGCCTTGGGCCGGAATGAGGCGTCTCTGTCCCCCTCTCCGTGGGAAGAGGTGCGCGATTTCTTTCACTATTGCGACAATTACATAGACGCCATTGACCGCGCAGCGGAACGCTACGCCACGCTGCAAGGCCCTGATATCCCGATTGAAAGCACCGCCCTTGCTACCCTCGAAAGCCTTTGCATAGACTTGACCCTTTCGAACACCACAGACATCCGCCGCTTTGACCCGAAAACCAAGCATCTGGCCCTATCGGCGCGCGTAACAGGTGCCACCCGCCGCTTTCACTTGCTGCATCAAGTCGCCCTGCTTACCCAAAATGATTTGTTCGAGGCAACGCTGGACCTTGCGCAATTTCACAGCCCGCAGGCGCGCGGGATCGCGAAAATCGGTCTTGCGAACTATTTCGCGGGTGCGGCCATCATGCCCTACACCGCGTTTCTTGAGGCCGCAGACCGTGAGCGCCACGACCTAGAGCGTCTGTCCGACCTTTTCGACAGCTCCATCGAACAGGTCGCCCACCGTCTGTCCACCTTGCAACGCCCGGGGGCCAAAGGCGTACCGTTCTTTTTCGTGCGGGTCGATCAGGCTGGCACCGTTACCAAACGCCATTCCGCCACCCGCTTTCAATTCGCGCGCTTCGGCGGCGCTTGCCCGCTGTGGAACGTCCATCAAGCCTTTGAAACACCGGGCCGTTTCCTGCGCCAACTGGCCGAAACGCCCGATGGGGTGCGCTATGTTTGCCTTGCGCGCGATGTGTCAAAATCTGGCGGCGCGTTTGGCGCGCCCGTACAGCGTTATGCCATCGGATTGGGCTGTGAAATCGCTCATGCGCCAAAACTGGTCTATGCCGATGGTCTGGATCTGCGCGGCAGATTTGAACCCATCGGCATTTCCTGCCGCATCTGTGAACGCCCCGATTGCCACCAACGGTCTGTCCCACCCTTGGAAAAGCAACTTTCGGTCGATCCGGACAGGCGCGGGGTCGTGCCTTACGGCATCGGCCCCGACACCTTTACCACCTAGCCGCCAGTTAGGCCGACAACATCGCGTAAATCTCGTCTTTCAGGCGGGCACGTTCTTTGCGCAACGCTGTTTCATGCGCATCATCCGTGGGCTCCAGGTCGGTTTCGGCCCGATGCACGGCCCGGTTCACCTCATGATAGGCATCAAACAGCTTGGCAAAATGCGCGTCTTCCAGCTTCAGCTTGTGCATTTTCTCCACATATATCGGGAATTCTTCAGCCAATTCGTGCGGGGTATGCGACATAAAATGCTCCTTGGTTATTTACGTATTCCCAAGTATGGCCCACGCCGCTCAGCCCCGCTTTGACACGGATCAAAATGGTCGAGCCCTAGCGTTTTGCGGCCCGAAATCCCGCCGCCCGCGCCTCGGCTTCTGTACAGAAAAACGCCTCACCCTTGCCCGTCGCAATCCGTGTCGCGTAATAATCGCGCTGGCCAGGCATATGGTAAATCCGCTTGCCCTTTGCGCTGATATTGCCTTTGATCCTACAGCCCGCAGGCGCCGCCGTACCGCGTTTCGCGACCTTTGCGATAGGCATCCGGCGCCGTCACAGCCCCCGACCAAAGCCCCCGCGCCTCACGTTTGGCTTGTGCCTCGGCGCCCGTGTAATCACGAGAATAGCGCAGATAGGCAGTCGCCGCCCCCGCAAGCACCATCTGTGCCGAGACATCACGCCCCGAAACCATACAGCGCGCCACCATGCGGCCATAGCGGTCACGCTCCAGCGCCTCGCAGCGCAAGACGCCTTGCCCGACAATCTTGGCCAGCGTCTCTTTGGACCACGCACCACAGGCCCAGTTGCGCCCCGACACATCGCAGCGCTGTTTCAGCTCGGGCGCGTCAATCCCGAACAGCCGGACCCGCTCGCCCGCCACCACAAGACTGTCACCATCAACGACCCGCGCCTGCCCAGAAAGGGTTAGAGCATGGGCTGGAGTGACAAGGGCCAAAATCAGAACAAGAGCGGTACGAAGTGTTAACATACCCCCGTATTCCGCCCAAACCGGCGGCAAATCAAGGGTTTTGTTAACTATTGGTTAACCTTAGTTAAGCTCAGTTAACCTTACCCCCCAGTTACCGCTGCGCCGCGCGCCAATTCTCATTCACTTCAGGCGCCAAATTCATCGGCGCCAAAGGCACGCGCCCCAAGATATGATCTGCCGCCTTTTCGCCAACCATAATCGACGGTCCGTTCAAATTTCCGTTGGTAATGCGCGGAAAGATCGAGCTGTCGGCCAGCCGCAACCCCTCTACCCCGATCACCCGACACTCAGCGTCCACCACCGCCATTAGATCATCGCGCCGCCCCATCCGCGCCGTCCCGCACGGGTGATAGGCGCTTTCCGCATGTTCACGGATAAACGCGTCAATCTCGGCGTCCGTCTGCACGCCTGCCCCCGGCTGGATCTCATGCTTCACAAACGGCTCCATCGCAGCTTGGGCAAACACCTCGCGCGTCAGGCGAATGCAGGCGCGGAAATCCTCCCAATCTTGGCGGTCAGACATATAGTTGAACCGGATGACAGGCTTCGCCGCAGGGTCACTTGACCGCAGGCGCACCGTGCCCCGCGACGGGCTGCGCATCGGGCCAGTATGCACCTGAAACCCGTGGCCTTCAGCACTCGCCTTACCATCATAGCGCACGGCGATCGGCAGGAAATGATACTGAATATCAGGGTATTCCACACCCTTCTTACTGCGAATAAACCCGCAAGCCTCAAACTGGTTCGACGCGCCCAAACCCTTGCGGGTAAACAACCACTGTGCCCCGATCAGCGCTTTGCCCAACAGGTTCCAATATTTGTACAGGGTAATCGGCTGCTTACTGGCAAACTGCATGTAAACCTCCAGATGGTCTTGCAAATTGCTGCCAACCCCCGGCCTATCCGCCACAACATCAATTCCGTGTTCGGCCAAATGCGCCGCGGGCCCAATCCCCGACAGCATCAACAGCTTGGGCGAATTCAAACTCGACGCCGCCAAGATCACCTCTTTTGCGGCCAAGATCACCTCAACCTTGCCGCCGCGCGACAGCTCTACCCCAACGGCGCGCCCGTTCTTCATCACCACCTTACGCGCCAACCCGCGCACCACAGTCACGTTCCCGCGCGTCACGGCAGGCTTCAAATAAGCATTCGCCGCCGACCAACGCTGCCCTTTGTAAATCGTGGCCTCCATCGGGCCAAACCCCTCTTGCGCCGCCCCGTTATAATCTGGCGTCACAGGGTATCCGGCCTGTTCACCTGCCGAAATAAAGGCATCAAACAAGGGGTTATCGCGCGGTCCTCTTGTAATGTGCAAAGGCCCATCGGTGCCGCGGTATTCAGACGCGCCGCCATGCCAATGCTCCATCCGGCGGAAATAGGGCAGCACATCCGCATAAGCCCAACCATCCGCCCCCGCTTCGGCCCAATGGTCATAATCGCGGGCATGGCCACGCACATAGACCATGCCGTTGATGCTCGATGACCCGCCAATCACCTTGCCGCGCGGCGTGACCAGCGACCGTCCGCCCAAATGCGGCTCGGGCTCGCTCGACATCCCCCAATCATACAGGCCCATGTTCATCGGATAGGACAGCGCTGCCGGCATCTGAATGAACGGCCCCGCATCCGTACCGCCAAACTCGATGACGATAACCGAAGCCCCCGCCTCGCCCAACCGGTACGCCATCGCACAGCCCGCGGACCCTGCCCCAACAATCACATAATCCGCCTGCATATCCGTCCAAACTTTCGCGTCAAAGGTCCGCCCCAGCCAGTGTTTTGGCGTGGCGGGGTGGGTGGGCGGGAGCCACGCCAAAACACTGGCGCAAGCCCCCAAGAGCAACTCAATACGGCGCGTCAACCGGCCCCATACCGACATAAACGCTCTTGATCTGGCTGTAATACTCCAGCGCCGCCTTGCCGTTTTCACGCCCAACACCCGAAAGTTTCGACCCGCCAAACGGCATTTCCACCGGCGTCAGGTTATAGGTGTTGATCCAGCACGTGCCCGCCTGCAACGCGCCAATAACGCGGTGCGCACGGGCCAAATCAGCGGTAAAAACCCCCGCCGCCAACCCAAAATCCGTGTCATTGGCGCGGGTTACAACCTCATCTTCATCCACAAAATCAAGAACAGCCATCACCGGCCCAAACACCTCTTCACAGGCAAGCACCATGTCATCGGTCACATCGGAAAATACCGTGGGTTGCACAAACATGCCATCCCGCCCACCGCCCGTAACCAACTGCGCCCCTTGGGTCACGGCCCCGTTTACATAGCTCATCACCTTGTCCACCTGCACAGCCGATACTAACGGCCCCATCTGGGTCGCCATATCCATCGGATCGCCCAGCACAATCTTTTCCGCCCGCAGCTTCAACTGCGCCAAAAACGCGGCCTTGATGCCCTTTTGCACAAACACCCGCGTCCCGTTGGAACAGACCTGCCCTGCCGAATAGAAATTCGCCATCATCGCCGCCCCGACCGCGCTGTCCAAATCGGCATCGTTGAAAATAATCAACGGCGATTTGCCCCCCAATTCCATCGTGACATTGCGAATGCCCTCGGCCGCTGCTGCATAAACCTTGCGCCCCGTAGGCACCGATCCGGTCAGCGATACCTTGTCCACACGTGCGTCCGTCACCAATGACGCACCCACTGCCCCACGACCTTGCACCACATTAAACAGCCCCGCAGGCAACCCCGCCTCAATGAAAATCGCGGCCAACTCCAGCGCGCCCAAAGGCGTCACCTCGGATGGTTTGAACACCATCGCATTGCCCATCGCCAAGGCAGGGGCTGATTTCCAGCAAGCAATCTGGCTCGGGTAATTCCACGCGCCAATCCCCACACATACGCCCAGCGCCTCACGCAGGGTATAGGCAAAATCGCCGCCCAGCGGGATCGTCTCGCCTGTCACAGTCGGGGCCAACCCGCCAAAATACTCCAGCGCATCCGCTCCGGATGGCCAATCCGCCACCAGCGTTTCTTGCAAAGGCTTGCCCGTATCCAGCGTTTCCAACCGCGCCAGCGCATCGCCGCGTTCGCGGATCAAATCCGCCGCGCGCCGCAAAATCCGGCCCCGCTCAACGGGCTTCTTCGCCGCCCATGCGCCTTGCGCGGCCTTGGCCCCCGCAAGCGCCGCGTCAATCACCGCAGGCGTCGCCTCGTGCAGTGTGGCAATCACCGCGCCCGTGGCGGGATAAATCACCTCGATCACCGCACCGTCTGTGTCTTCCATCCAATCGCCATTTACAAAATGGCTCGCTTTGGGTTGCGCGATCATAGGTCGGCCCCTTTCTGTTGTGTCATGTCAAATCGCAAAAGTTCTGCGGCCAAAAAGTCCTGCACCACCTTGGCCGATGCCCTGCCATCCGATGGCCCCGCACTCAGCGCCTCTCGCAGGTAAACCCCGTCGATCAAAGCGCCCAAAGACAGCGCAATTTCTTCGGCCCGCCCGCCGACAATGGGGCGCAACGCGTGCAACAGGTTGGCGTGCAAGCGGCGTTGATACACCGAAAGCAACCGCCGCGCCCCCGGCACCGTTTGGGCAAGCACATAAAAGTTCAGCCAGGCACTCACCACCTCACGGCGAAAGTTGGCGGGGCTGAACGACGCCAGCACAATCGCCTCCAACCGCGCGCGCGGGGTGGTCGCAGTCGCCAGCGCCCCGCGAATTTCAGCCCCGTACAGCGACAGGATGTGTCGCATTGCCGCCAAAAAGATCTGCTCCTTGCCGCCGAAATAATGATGCGCCAGCGCGGTCGACATCCCCGCCCGCTTGGCAATCTGTCCCACGGTCACATCCAAAGACCCCGCGCGCCCGATTTCAACAATCGTCGCTTTGACCAAAGCGGTCTTTCGGATAGGCTCCATTCCAAGCTTGGGCATTGCAGGATTCCATAAAAAACTTGCTATACCGGCTATTGTGACGTTTATTGACTCGTCAATCAACAAAAAACCGCAATCAACAAGGGGATACCTTATGTCCACGATCAAACTCAGCCTTCTGGCCAGCGCCGCCGCACTTATCCTTGCAGGCCCCGCCGCCGCCAATTGCGACAAAGTCACTTTTTCTGATGTAGGCTGGACCGACATCACCGCCACCACCGCCGTAACGTCGCTTGTTCTTCAGGCGCTTGGCTATGAAACCGAAACCAAGGTTTTGTCGGTGCCAATCACCTACGCCTCAATGGCCGAAGGCAATATCGACGTTTTCCTTGGCAATTGGATGCCCACTATGGAGGCCGATATCGCCCCCTACCGTGAGGCGAAAACCGTGGATACCGTGCGCACCAACCTGACAGGCGCCAAGTATACGCTGGCCACAAATGCCGCAGGGGTCGCTGCTGGGATCACCGATTTCGCCTCAATTGCACAGGCGCGCGACGCGCTGGATGGCAAGATTTACGGCATTGAGCCCGGCAATGACGGCAACCGCCTGATCTTGGATATGGTCGACGGCGATGCCTTTGGCCTGAAGGGGTTCGAAGTCGTGGAAAGCTCCGAACAAGGCATGCTTGCCCAAGCCACGCGCGCAGAGGAACGCAATGAACCTATCGTTTTCCTCGGCTGGGAACCTCACCCGATGAACGCCAATATCGCCATGACCTACCTGCCCGGCGGAGATGATTTCTTTGGCCCCGATCTGGGCGGTGCCACCGTGGCCACCAACACCCGCGCGGGTTATGTGACCGAATGCGCCAACACCGGCAAATTGCTCCAGAACCTCGAGTTTTCGCTGAAACTGGAAAACGAAATCATGGGCGCAATCCTTGACAGAGGCGAATCCCCCGAGGCCGCAGCCAAGGCATGGCTTGCCGCCAATCCCGACACGCTGACCGCTTGGCTGGACGGTGTCACCACACGCGACGGCGGCGATGCGATAGCGGCTGTCACGGCCGCACTCGCCAACTAACTCCATCAGGCCCCGGCGTAACCCGGGGCCTTTTTCTTGCCGACCATCCGCCCCGAGGATCCAAATGGCCCTGCTCACCCCCCTTATCGACACGCTGACCGCCTTCAAAATCCCGATGGGTGAATGGGCCCAAAGCGGCGTCAACTGGCTGAAACAAAACGCATCCTGGCTCTTCGACCTCATCTCGGACGGGCTGAACGGCATCATCGACGGCGTCACATGGTCCATCGAAACCATTGGCCCCCTCGGCATGACATTGCTGTTCGCCGCCATCACCTACGCCCTGCAACGCAACGTCAAAAAATGCGCCATCGTCGCGGCCGGCATGCTGTTCATCATCAACCAAGGCTACTGGGACCGCACGATCGAAACCCTCGCCCTGATCCTTGTGTCCTGCATCGTGTGCATGGGGATCGGCCTGCCCACCGGCATTTTCGCCGCCCGCCGCAAATGGGTCTATTCGGCAATCGAACCCGTCCTCGACCTCATGCAAACCTTGCCGCCTTTCGTCTATCTCATTCCTGCCGTTATCTTTTTCGGGCTTGGCCAGGTCCCCGGCCTTATCGCCACCGTCATCTTCGCCCTGCCCGCCTCAATCCGCCTCACACATCTCGGCATCTCCTCCACTCCCACCGAACTGACCGAGGCAGCGACCGCATTCGGCGCCACGCCCATGCAAAAACTGCTCAAGGTCGAACTTCCTTCGGCCTTTCCGCAAATCATGATGGGCCTGAACCAAACCATTATGCTGTCGCTGTCGATGGTCGTCATCGCCACGCTGGTTGGCGCAGGCGGGCTTGGCCAACCCGTGCTGAACGGCCTGAACCGGATGAAACCCGACCTTGGGTTCGAATCCGGCTTTGTCATCGTGGCGCTGGCCACCGTCTTGCGCGTCATGCTGGGGATGGCCAAAAAATGACTCAGAATGCTGTAGAATTCGACAATGTCTCTATCGTTTTTGGCGACCGCCCTGATGTCGCCTTGCCCCTGATGGACCAAGGCCAATCGCGCCCCGACATTCAATCCGCCACGGGCCAAGTTCTGGGCGTTCACAACTGCACGCTCAATGTGGCAACGGGCGAAATTCTTGTGCTGATGGGCCTGTCCGGCTCGGGCAAATCCACCCTCTTGCGCGGTGTCAACGGGTTAAACCCTGTTGTGCGTGGCGAAGTCCGCGTCAAAGACGGCGATAAAATGACCTCGGTGACCCATGCCGATACCGCCACCCTGCGCCGCCTGCGCCTGTCCAATATCGCGATGGTGTTTCAGCAATTCGGCCTGCTACCGTGGCGCACCGTGCGCGAAAACGTTGGCCTTGGCTTAGAGCTTGCAGGCCAATCCCCCGCCCAGCGCCGCACGGCAGTCGAGGCGCAGTTGGAACTGGTAAACCTGTCCCAATGGGCCGACCGCAAGGTGGGCGAACTTTCGGGCGGCATGCAGCAACGCGTGGGCCTTGCCCGCGCCTTTGTCACCGATGCGCCGATTTTGCTGATGGACGAACCCTTTTCCGCCCTCGACCCGCTCATCCGCGCACGGTTGCAGGACGAGCTGCTAGAACTGCAAACCCGCCTGAAACGCACCATCGTTTTCGTAAGCCATGATCTGGATGAGGCGTTCAAAATCGGCAACCGCATCGCGTTGATGGAGGGTGGTCGCATCGTGCAATGCGGCACCGCCCGCGAGATTATCGCCAACCCCGTGTCGGAATATGTCGCCGATTTCGTCGCCCATATGAACCCGCTTTCCGTCCTCACAGCCCGCGATGTCATGCAAGCAGGGCCAAGCACGGCGACCACCGAACGCGACGCCGAAACCCCTGTCATTCAGATCATGGAACTGATCCGCGACGGTGCCATCGAAATCGCCGTCACCGAAAGGGGGGCGCGCATCGGCACGCTCACGGCGGCACATGTGATGGGGCGGCTGGTGAACCCGCGAGGCGCATAAGGGCACTGCGGCAAAGCTCTTTACAGTCCGCCTGCTACGCGCAATCTTGGGCCAAATACTGGAAAGGGTTCGGGATGTTTCGCATTCGTCTTGTGCTGGTCGCCCTATTGTTCACGCCCGTTCCAACTGCCGCCCAACCCTTATTTGACCCATTACGCGCGGACCTGTTCGACACTGACGAACAGCGCTTTTTACAAACGGCCCTCGCCTTTGAAAGGCTTTACAATGGGCTTTTGGATGGGGCTTGGGGCAACCGCAGCCAAGACGCGCTGGATCGTTATGCCCGAAAAAAGTTCGACTTTTTTCCTGCATTGAACGCCCATTCAGCCGCTTTGGTAATTTCAGTCAGTGATCAATTCGCGCAAAACGGCTGGAAACAGCAGTATTGGGATGTTTTGGGCTTGTCCTTTCTTGTGCCCACCTCTGCCATGTCAGACACAAGCGGCACCGACCTTTTCGTCAGCTTCAACCACACCAAAAGCAGCCTCGCCTATTCGATCAACATTGGCGATACCACCCAAATGCGATCGGTCCACAGCTATGCACAATTGCGCCCACAATGGTCAGATCAAGCCTATACTTTGCGGCACGATGCTACTTGGATCACCTCTGCCCAACTACGCGATGGCACCGTGCTTTACGTGCGCTCGCTTCAATCTGCTGGGGCTTGGTCCACAATCGTCCTGTCTGCCAATCGCTCGGATGAACCCACGATGATGGCCGTTGCGGCCTCGATAACCAAGGGCCGTGCTTCTGCAATCTCCCTTCCAACTGGCGGTAGGCTTGCTAATCTGGTCGAGGAGATATTGGCTCAGGTCAACACGCAAAGCGGGGCGACTGCAGCACCTGCCCTCCCCGCACCGACACTGGCACCCGCAACAAACTCTGCGGTAAAATCGACAGGCACCGGCTTTTATGTGTCTGCTCAAGGGCATGTACTGACCAACGCGCATGTCATTGACGGGTGCAGCACGCTGCGAATCGGGCAAAATACAGCAACGGTCCTTGATACCTCGGCTGATTTTGATCTTGCTCTGCTTTCGGTAGCCCTCCCCACCGCCCCGAATGTCGCCGCCTTTGCCCAAGGCCCTGCGAGGTTGAACTCTGACGTAACGGTGGTGGGCTATCCGCTGTCCAGCGTGCTTGGTGGGGTCAACGTGACACGTGGGGCGGTGTCCAGCCTCAAAGGTGTTACGGGGGATGCAACGCAGCTTCAGATAACCGCACCGGTTCAATCCGGAAACTCGGGCGGCCCCGTTTTGGCGGCTGACGGCAGTGTCGTCGCCGTTGTGGTCTCAAAACTGAACAGTGACAACATCAATGATCGGTTTGGCGACACGCCACAGAACGTGAACTTCGCCATTCGGGGTGAAATAGCCAAGCTGTTTATGGGGTCAAACGGAATAGACCCAATGATCGCCCAACCGGGCGCAGCCCTTGCGCCCGAAGAAATTGCTGAAAAAGCAACGGGCTTTACAATGTTAATACAGTGCTATTGATGGCGGCTTGGCCCCGTGGGTCGGGGTTCACCCCGCCACAGCACAGTAGAATGTGCCCCACGCGAACACCTTAAAATTCAGTTAACAGAAAACTGAAACCACAACTGTATCAATGACTTATAGAAATGACCGCACGCGGACATTTCTCATTATTCCTCGGTCTTTTTCGCTGCGGCCTTCTTAGCCGAGGCCTTTTTCGCCGCCGGTTTCTTTGCAGCGGGCTTTTTCTCTGCGGCTTTCTTGGGGGTGGCTTTCTTGGTGGCCGCTTTCTTGGCGGGGGCTTTCTTTTTCGTCCCCGTTTTCGCCGCCCTCTCGTTCAACAATTCAATTGCCTGCTCGACTGATACCTCTGCCGGCTCGATCTCTTTCGGAACCGTCGCGTTCACCTTGCCCCATTTAATATAAGGCCCATATCGGCCCGGCATCACAGCCATCGGCCCGCCTTCAGGATGCTCACCCAAATCTTTAATCGGCTCCGCCGCAACCCGCGCCTTAGAATATTTATTCGCCAAAACCTCAACGGCGCGGTTCATCCCGATCGTGAAAACCTCCTCCACATCGGGCAGGTTCGCGTAGACTTTGTTATGCTTCACATAAGGTCCATACCGCCCAATCGCGGCCTCAACCATTTCCCCATCCTCAGGATGCGGCCCAATCTGGCGCGGCAAAGACAGCAAGGTCAGCGCCTTTTCCAGCGTCATCGCTTCCGGCCCCCACCCTTTCGGCAGGCTGGCCCGCGGCGGTTTCGGAACCTCTTCCGTGGCCTCGCCCCGCTGAACATAGGGGCCAAATCGCCCCGTCCGCAGGCTGATCTGCTCGCCGTTATCATCGACACCCAGCACCTGCCCATCCGGAGAGATCGCAACACCTTCTTCACCGCCAGCAACCGAAATCGGGCGAGTATACCGACATTCAGGGTAGCTTCCGCAGCCGATAAACGCCCCACCAGACCGCGCCGTTTTCAGATGCAAGCGGCCCTCGCCACAGACAGGGCAAACCCGCGGATCCGACCCATCGGCGCGGGGGGGGTAAAGATGCGGAGCCAGAAACTCATCAATCTTGGTGAGCACCTCGCCAATCCGCAAGTCCGCTGTCTCGGCAATCGCCGCCGAGAAATCCCGCCAGAACCGCGCCAACACTTCTTTGTAATCGCGGTCGCCGGCCGACACGTCATCAAGCTGCCCCTCAAGGTCAGCGGTGAAATCATACTCCACATATTTACGGAAATAATTCGACAAAAACGCCGTGACCAGCCGCCCCTTATCCTCGGGAAACAGGCGGTTTTTGTCTTTGCGAACATATTCGCGGTCCACAATCGTGGTCATGATCGAGGCATACGTCGATGGCCGCCCGATCCCCAACTCTTCCATCCGTTTGACCAAGGTCGCCTCGGTGTAACGCGGCGGCGGCTGGGTGAAATGTTGCGCCCCCAGTACCGACTTGCCCGCATTGGTCACAGCCGAAGGCACCCGCGTTGCAGACCCTTCGATCACATCATCACTGGCAGAGGCTGCCTTGGCAAAGGCCTCGACAAACGCGCCTTTCACAAACTCGGCGGCCTCACCTTGCATGATTTGCGGCAGGCGGCCTTCGTCGCCATCCTCATCGTCGCGGCCTTCTTCATACAGCTTCAAAAACCCGTCAAATAGCACCACTTGCCCCGTCGCGCGCAGCACGACTTGGCCATCTTTGCTGCTCACATCAACAGTCGTCCGCTCCAACCGCGCCGCCGCCATCTGGCTGGCAATCGTGCGTTTCCAGATCAAGTCATAGAGCTTTTTCTGCTCACCATCCAACCGCAGATCATCGGCGGCTTTGGACATATCAGTGGGGCGGATGCACTCATGCGCCTCTTGCGCGTTTTTGGCTTTGTTTTTGTAAACACGTGGGGTTTCAGGCACGTATTTCGCACCATACCGGTCCGCAATCGTGGCGCGCGCATCAGTCACAGCCTCAGGCGCCATATCAATGCCGTCGGTTCGCATGTAGGTGATATGGCCCCCCTCATAAAGACGCTGTGCCGCACCCATCGCTTGCTTGGCGCCCATCCCGAACTTGCGGCTCGCCTCTTGCTGCAAGGTCGAGGTCATAAAGGGCGCGGACGGGTTGCGCGATGCTGGCTTTGCCTCAACGGATTGCACGATCAATGTTCGAGAACTGACAGCTTGGACCGCCAGATCGGCTGCTTCGACGTTGGAAATGTCGAATTTGTCCAATTTCTTGCCACCAAGCACCGTCAAACGCGCATCATATTCCTGCCCGCGCGGTGTGGTCAGGCGGGCGTTCACGCCCCAGAATTCACGGGCACGAAAGGACTCAATCTCCATCTCGCGTTCCACAATAAGGCGCAGGCAGACCGATTGCACACGGCCCGCCGATTTCGCACCCGGCAGCTTGCGCCACAGCACGGGCGACAAGGTGAACCCCACCAGATAGTCCAACGCTCGGCGGGCCAGATAGGCATCGACCAGCGGCACATCAATCTGGCGCGGGTTTTTCATCGCCTCGGTCACAGCCGCCTTGGTGATGGCGTTAAAGGTGACGCGGCTGACCTTGGTATCTTTCTTGATGCTTTTGGCCAGTGCCTCTTGCAGATGCCACGAAATCGCCTCGCCTTCGCGGTCAGGGTCGGTCGCGAGGATCAGTTCATTGTCGCTTTTCAGCGCATCGGTGATTGCCTTGATATGCTTTTTACTATCTGCCGCCACTTCCCATTTCATCGCAAATTCGTCGTTAGGGTCGACCGATCCATCCTTGGGGGGCAAATCACGCACGTGGCCAAAGGACGCGAGAACTGTATAGTTCGAGCCCAAATATTTGTTAATTGTCTTGGCCTTGGCGGGGGACTCTACAACGACAACAGCCATGAAAACCTCTTTATTTGCGGACCCTATGGTGGCGGGGCAAGATGTGGGCGGATGGGGGCCAATGTCAATGGAGGCATGCGGCAAACCCAAAGCGCTTGACCTGATTGCCTTTTTTTCGGGCGTCCACAAGGGGAGGTTCGGCTGCAATTCGGGCTTTTGCCTGTAACCCTCAGATTTCTGGGGCCTTCAATCGACCCGCGACAGCAATCCACCGGCCTGACGCAAAACCTTGCCTTCCAGTTCCAAGGCCAACAGTTCAGGGGTTATCCGGCTGGGGGGCATAGCTAGGTCACGGATCAATTGATCCTCGGCCAAGGGGCTGGGGCCAAGGCGGGCGAGGATTTGACTATGGATCTGCGCCATATCAGCCAAGGGGCGACGGGCGGGAACCGGCCCTGGCAAGGGCTGGTGGGGCTGGACTACAGGATCGGGGCGCGTGGGTTCGGCGCGCATGTGCGGCAATCCGGTTCCAATAGCTTCAATTACGTCTGATGAGCTGCGCACCAAGGTCGCGCCATCGCGGATCAGCATGTTGCATCCAGCGGCGCGGGCATCAAAGGGATGGCCCGGTACAGCCAACACATCACGGCCTTGGTCCAAGGCATTGCGCGCAGTGATCAGGCTGCCGGACCGCGCCGCAGCCTCAACCACCACAACGGCACGCGACAGGCCCGACACCAGCCGATTCCGCATCGGGAAATGGCGGGCCTGAGGGGTAAGCCCCATGGGTTGTTCGGAAATCCTACAGCCTTTTGCCGCAATCTCGGCGGCGAGCACGGCGTTTTCCTCGGGGTAGATCACGTCTACACCTCCGGCCTGTACCGCGATGGTGCCCAATGCCAGTGCGGCCTTATGCGCGGCCGCATCAATGCCACGTGCAAGGCCGGACACTACGACAAAGCCCTTTTCGCCCAAGGTTTCGGCCAAGCGGGTGGCCATGCGCAGCCCTAGGCTGGACGCATTGCGCGCGCCCACCATTGCCACGCTGGGGCGATTGAGCAGGTCAACATTGCCAATGGCCCAGATCACAGGCGGCGCATCCGGCAGATCATACAGCGCCTCAGGATACCCAGGCTCGCCCCAGCAGATCATTTTTGCGCCAGCGATGCGGGCCAAAGACGCCTCGTGTGCGGCAACTTCCACGGCGCAAGTCGAATAGTCCTTTACGCCTGCCGCTGCTGCGATTTCAGGCAGCGCGTCAAGCGCCGCTGCCGCAGAGCCGTGTTCAGCAATCAACCGATGAAAGGTTACGGCCCCGACCCGCCGCGAACGGATAAGGCGCAACCAGTCCATGCGCTGGCTGTCTGACAAAACAGCTGGGGCCGCGCGAGCATGATCAAAAAGGTCCGAATCCATTGGGCAGCTTTCGGGTTAACTCCTTCAAGCATTCACCAACCAAGGTTAACGGGTTATGAACGAAACCGAAAAACGCACATTTTGTACGAATTTTTTATCGGCTCCGCATCTCGTGATTGGCAGGCGGGGCTAAAGTGCTTATACCATTCTGATGTTTGACGCCTTGATCCGCCGCCTGACGGCCCCGAAAACCGATCGTTTGCCAGAACCCGATGCCGATTTGGCGTTGGCGGCTTTGCTTGTGCGATTGGCCCGCGCCGATGGCGACTATTCACCGGTTGAGATTGCACGAATCGACAAGGTCTTGGGCGCGCGCCACGGCCTTGCCCCAGCTGCCGCCGCCGAAATGCGTCTGCAGGCAGAGGTATTGGAGCAAGAAGCCCCTGATACGGTCCGCTTTACCCGCGCGATAAAGGAAGGCACGGCGCTTGAGGAACGGTCAGGTCTGGTTCAGGCGATGTGGTCGGTCGCACTTGCCGATGACAGCCGCGATGCAGCCGAAGACCAATTGATGCGGCTTGTCGCCAACCTGTTGGGATTGACGGATCAGCAATCTGCACTTGCCCGCCAAAAGGCCTCGCGCATGTGAGTGCTGCCTTTCCGATGTAAGAATTGGTCGATTTGGCCGCGTTGACGCAACGCTTTGGCACAATCCCCGTTGCAAACCCATTCATAATACGCCCTACTTTGCGGCGAAAACCTAATCAGCGAGCCTTTGTGACCTTAACCGCCCCCCTTTCCACACCTGAAAACGCTGACACGGACACTCCGGTCATCGAAATCCGGGATCTGCACAAAAGCTATGGCCAACTTGAGGTGCTTAAGGGCATCGATATGGTTGCCCCCAAGGGGCATGTGATTTCGCTGATCGGGTCGTCGGGCTCGGGCAAATCGACGCTGCTGCGGTGCTGCAATTTGCTGGAAGACAGCCAGCAAGGCGTGATCAAATTCGAAGGCGAGGCCGTTCAATGGCGCGGCGAAGGGCTGAACCGACACCCCGCCAACCGTGCGCAGGTGACGCGCATCCGCACGAACCTGTCGATGGTGTTTCAGCAGTTCAATCTTTGGTCCCATATGACCATCCTGCAAAACGTCATGGAGGCCCCCGTCACCGTTCTGAAACGCGACCCGAAAGAGGTTGAAGCCAAGGCGCGGCACTATCTGGACAAGGTGGGAATTGGCGACAAGGCCGATGCCTGGCCTGCGATGCTGTCGGGCGGCCAACAACAACGCGCCGCCATTGCCCGCGCGCTGTGCATGGAACCCCGCGCCTTGCTGTTTGACGAACCCACCTCGGCGCTGGACCCCGAGTTGGAGCAAGAGGTGGTCAAGGTGATCAAAGCTTTGGCCGAAGAGGGTCGCACCATGCTGCTGGTCACGCATGATATGCGGCTTGCCGCCGATGTGTCTGACCACGTCGTTTTCCTGCACCAAGGCGTTACAGAAGAAGAAGGCCCCCCCAGTGCCGTGTTTGGAAACCCGCAGACAGAGCGTTTGCGTGGCTTCCTTTCCGCTGGCGGCTAGGGCACAAAGAACCATCACGTTTACACTAGGGAGCTATCAATGAAAAAACTTATCCTGACAACTGCACTGCTGGCCCTGACGGCTGGCGCGGCATCCGCACAAACCATCCGCTTGGGGACTGAAGGCGCCTACCCCCCCTACAACTTTATCAATGATGCCGGCGAAGTTGACGGTTTCGAACGTGAAGTCGGCGACAAGCTGTGCGAACTGGCGGCCCTGACCTGCGAATGGGTCACAACCGATTGGGATGGCATCATCCCAAACCTTCAGTCCGGCAACTATGACGTTATCATTGCGGGCATGAATATTACGGCAGAACGCGCCGAGGTGCTTGCCTTTACCCAAAACTACATTCCCCCCGCAACCTCTGCCTACATGGCGCTGAGCGCGGACACCGATGTAATGGGCGGTGTGGTTTCGGCACAAACCGGCACAGTGCAGTCGGCGCATGTGGCCGCAAGCGGAGCAACCCTAGTTGAATTTGCGACCCCGGATGAAACCGTAGCCGCTGTACGCAACGGCGAAGCAGACGCCGTGTTTGCCGACAAGGACTATCTGGTGCCAATTCTGGAGCAGTCCGGCGGACAATTCGCCTGGGCGGGTGAAGAAGTGCAAATCGGTGATGGCGTGGGCATGGGTCTGCGTAAATCCGACACCGAATTGCGCGACAAATTTGATGCGGCAATCGCAACGATGAAGGCCGACGGATCGCTGAACACCTTGATCGTAAAGTGGTTTGGCGACAAGGTTGCCACCTACTGATTTGACACAATCTTGGGCAGCGCCCGCCGCTTTGCACCGTTTTGCAAAAAGGTAGGTGCTGCCCTTATCGGATTTTCATGTTTTCAAGCTGTGTCGACCCTTCGTCCTTGCAAGGCCTGAACTGGCTGTCGTGCTACCTCACCACGGGTAAGCATATTGATTTCTATTGGTCGTTTCTGACGGTCCTCACCCTTTTGGTCGTTACCGCCCCCACAGCTTTGGCCTTTGGCTTTGGCGGAGCAATGCTGGCGCGGTCGCCGCATTTGCCGCTGCGTATCCTTGGCAAAGGCTATACCGCGATGGTGCGCGGCATTCCCGATATTGTGTTTTTCCTGTTCTTTGTCATCGCCTTGGACCAAAGCATCGAATGGCTGGTGCATCAGGTACGCTGCCCCGATTGGACAGATCCCATCCGCAACGGGTTGGAATTTCGGGTTTGCCCTCAGGCCAAGGTGCCACAGAATTCGTCGCCACAGGTTTGGCATTCGATCTACGGCTTTGTGCTGGCTGTCATCACCTTTGCGCTGGTTTTTGGCGCCTTTGCGGCGAATGTTTTATATGGCGCCATGCAGGCCGTGCCCCGCGCGCAGCTTGAAACAGCCGAAGCCTATGGCATGAACCACGGACAGGTGTTTCGCCGCGTGTTGGTGCCGCAGATGTGGGTCTATGCCCTGCCCGGTCTGTCAAATTTATGGATGATTTTAATCAAAGCTACGCCTTTGCTGTTCTTGCTGGGTGTGCAGGATATCGTCTATTGGGCCCGTGAATTGGGCGGTGCCAAAACCGCCGTCTATGCCTTTCCCCACCCCGATTGGCGGCTTTATTACTTTCTTGCGCTGCTCGTGTTTTACCTTGCGATGACCAAATTTTCCGAAGTGGTGCTGACACGCGTGCAAAACCGTCTTAGCCATGGGCAAGCCACAGCAGCAGGCGAAGCCCAACGAAAGGCCGCGACATGAGCTGCCTGCAAACGATTGCCGATTACGGCCTGCGCTCTATCGGGATTGGTGAACGGCTGTTGCCTAAAACCGATTTTTCGCTGTGCCAGCAGTTCACGCTGATCGGGTCGGGCCTGATCTGGAACGTCTATTTCGGCGTGTTTGCCTTGCTTTGTGGGTTTGTGTTCGCCAATGCACTGGCACTGGCCAAGGCATCGCGCCATGCCGTGGCGCGCAAGCCTGCCGAATGGTTCATTTTTGTCTTTCGCGGCTCGCCTTTGTTCATCCAGTTCTTTCTGGCATACGAGGCACTGGTTTTGCTGCCACGCGAAGGGATCGACCTTTTTGGCATAGTATTCGAGGTCAGCTGGCTATCGCGGGCTTGGGCAGGCGCGCTGATCGTGCTGTTTTTGAACACCGCCGCCTATTCCGCCGAGATTTTCTATGGTGCCCTGCGATCCATCCCCAAGGGTGATCTCGAGGCTGCAGATGCTTACGGCATTTCGGGATGGTCACGGTTTATGCGCATTCAATGGCCCACCATGATGCGGCTGGCTTGGCCCGCCTATACGAACGAGGCGATCTTCTTGTTTCATGCCACCACGCTGGTGTTCTTCTCGGGCTTTCCGGCCTTTGGGCAACGCGGTGATGCGCTGTATTATGCCAGCTACTTTGTGGACAAAACGTTTAACCCTTTTACGCCTTACCCCATCGTTGCCTTCTATTTCATATTGCTGACGCTCGCATTGATCTGGATTTTTGGGGCCATAAACCGGCGGCTGAACCGGCATTTGCCGTCAAACGAGCGGAGCAAGATCAAACTGCGCCCGCAAATCATCAGGTGAGACATGAAAGACTGGCTGAGGAAACATCCCGAGGTTCGCACGATCCGTGTGGCTGCGGCAGATTCGAACGGACAGGCGCGGGGCAAACGCATCCCATCGCGCTTTGCTGACAAGGCGGTCAAGGACGGTATTCGATTTCCCTTTTCAGTGCTGAACCTCGACATTTGGGGCGAGGATATTGATGACAGCCCGTTGGTGTTTGAACAAGGCGATGCAGACGGGGTTTTGAAGCCTACCGAACGCGGGTTCATGCCGATGCCGTGGCTCGAGGCGCCGACGGCCTTGCTGCCGATCTGGATGTTTCGCGAAAATGGACAGCCTTATGACGGCTGCCCGCGTCAGGCGCTTGCCGCCGTTGTGGCGCGCTATAAGGCGAGGGGGCTGACCCCGGTTTGTGCGATGGAGCTAGAGTTCTTCCTGATTGACGATAGCGGCAAAAAGATGCAAGTCCCCGCTTCGCCCCGTTCAGGCAAGCGCCGCAAGGCTGCCGAGACCCTGTCAATCCGTGCGCTGGACGCGTTTGATACGTTCTTTACCGATCTTTATGACGCCTGTGAGGCGATGGATATTCCCGCCGACACCTCAACTTCGGAAACCGGCCTCGGGCAGTTCGAAGTTAACCTGATGCATTGTGATGATGCCTTGCGGGCGGCGGATGATGCATGGCTGTTCAAGATGCTGGTCAAAGGGCTGGCGCGGCGGCATGGGTTTGCGGCATCCTTTATGGCCAAGCCTTACCCAGAATATTCGGGGTCTGGCCTGCACACCCATTTCTCAATTTTGGACGAGAAAGGCGACAATATTTTCGACTCGGGCGGGCCAAAAGGAACCGCTGCGCTGCGCCATGCTGTGGCGGGCTGTTTGGAAGCGATGAACGATTCAACCCTGCTTTTCGCCCCCCATGGCAATAGTTATGAACGATTGGTCCCCGATGCCCATGCCCCGGTCGCGATTTGTTGGGGTTATGAAAACCGGACTGCGGCAATCCGGATTCCGGCGGGGTCACCCGGGGCGCGGCGAATTGAACATCGGGTCGCTGGGGGGGATGTGAACCCCTATTTGATGCTGGCCGTGATTTTGGGCGCGGCCCTGAACGGGATCGAAGACGGGGTGGAGCCGCCCCCTGCCGTGACAGGCAATGCCTATGCCCAGGATGGGTTGGGACAGATTCCGACCGATTGGGGAACCGCGATTGAGGCTTTTGAAAAATCAGACATCATGCCCCGTATTTTCAGCCGCGATTTGATCCGGAATTATGCCCTGACAAAACGCCAGGAGATGCATTATCTGGCAGAGTTGAGCCCCGAAGAGCAGCTGGAATTGTATCTGGATACGGTTTGAAACCTTGGTGTTCGCGTGTTTGTTCGCGCGCGGACATATTTACAAGCCGTTGATATCATTTAATTTATGTGTTTTTGTTAACCCGATTTTAACCTGCGGATGCGGACACAAGGGCCAAAGGCTGGGTATGGACAATCGCATTCTTCTCATATGGGCCGTGATAGTCGCCGCAGCGTTGAGTGGCGCGGCCTTTGCCAAGGACGGCTGCCTGTCCAACCTAGAGGTTTTGAACCTGATTGAAGGCGAAGCCTGTAGTGCGGAGGGGCGCTTTATGCGGGATGTGGAACGGCTTGGCCGCCTGCCCCGCGCCATGTCGCCCTATCCAGACCAACAAGCCTTTGTCTTGGCGCAAGTGGGATTTTGGGGTATTGCCGAAGCCCAAGACGCTGTTGCAAACTTTGGGCCAGGCTTTGGCGCGTTGCGCGACCATGCCATCGACGCCTTGCGCAAAAGTAATCTTTTGGCGATCGCGCGCCCGGATCAGGGCAAAGAGGCAGGCGCGATGGGAGACAAGCAGAGCTTTTTCTTTTTCACCTTGGTCGGGTTGGAAAAGCAGTTTGCCAGTGCTGGCCCTGCACCTGAAAACGCGCAAAAGGCCAAAAATTGGGTTGGCGAGATGCAGCGCTATGTCGCAACCGAGGTGCGGCCTGCGGGTTTGCTGGCGGCCGCGTGTTTGTGAAAATATGTGACCTGCCGGGTGTGACCTTGGCGGCAGCAAGCCGGTCACAACGCGTGACGCGCTGCTTTCGGGACAATGAAACCGGCATTCGCTGATTGTGACTAAGGGAGGCCTTGCATGACCCCGATCCTTTATTCCTTTCGCCGCTGCCCCTATGCGATGCGGGCACGGTTAGCGATTGCCGTGACGGGGGTTGCGGTGGAGTGGCGCGAGATTTTGCTGCGCGACAAGCCTGCGGCGTTTTTGGCCGCGTCACCCAGCGGGACGGTGCCCTGTTTGGTGACCGATCAAGGCGTGATTGACGAAAGTTTGGACATCATGCTGTGGGCGCTGCGCCAGAACGACCCTGAGGGCTGGTTGGACATGCCGGACGAGGGGTGGGACTGGATTGCGCGGGCCGACGGGCCGTTCAAGCGCAGTTTGGACCGCGTGAAATATGCCGTCCGCCATGAGGCCACCGAGGTGGCGGCGGCGCGCGCCGAAGCCGTGCGGTTTTTTGACGATTTGGAGGCGCAGCTGGGCGATTGGATGTTCGCGCGGGCCAGCCTTGCCGATTATGCGCTGCTGCCGTTTGTACGGCAGTTTGCCCATATTGATACGGCGTGGTTTGCCGCACAGCCTTGGCCGCGCGTGCAGGCCTGGTTGGCACGATTTGAGACATCAGACCGGTTTGGCGCGATCATGGAAAAGCGGGCGGTTTGGGTGGGTGCGTGACCACGGCGCGCGGAGTGGTGGGTTGACACCCACCCTACGCAAAGGGTGTAGGGTGGGTGTTAACCCACCATCCTTTTTGAATATTTGGGCAAAGATGAAATCAGGCGTTTCGCGTTAGGCGACCGAAGATCTAGACGCCTTGGATGTCATTTCTGTTTCTTCAAATGGCAAACTTTGGTTTTCGATCCGTCCTTGTTTTTGCGCCATACGCAGCCGGCATTTTGGGTTGATCTTCATGGATGATATATTCGCCGCGCTTTTGTTTGGTGAAGGTTTGGTTTGATGCGTCATGCCCGCCGATGCGGACGTTTTTGCCCAAGCACACCTCGGCCATCGCGGGCTGCGACAGGGTCAGCAAAAAGGCTACGGCTGTGCGGATCACAGCAAGTCCTCTTCTTCGCCGTCGACATCTATGCCCATTGCATCGAGCCCCGCCTCGAGGTTTTCGGCCAGATGCGGCATGCCCATCAGATAGTCGGATGTTGGCGTGGTTTTCTCAGAACGCGCGGTCATCACCGCCTCGGCGTAATCTTCCGCGTCAAAGCTGCCGCGCCCGACCCATGCGATGGCGGTCAGATGGGCCTGTTCATCTTCGTTCAGGTTTTCGATGAAGGCGGTCAGTTCGGCGGCGGCGATATGGCCTTCGCGGGCTTGAAAGATGACTTGGACGACTTTGCTGGCGCTGATGTCTATCATGGCGGTTCCTTTTGGTTGTGACCTGCATGGTGGCGCAGCTGTTACGCGGGAGCAAGGGCTGACCGCACCGTTTTCCCCCCTTGCCGCCCCCCCGTGCGTAAGGGTAGGGTTTGCGTATCAACAAAAAGGGACGTCATGCTTATCGGCATTTTGCAAACTGGTGTCTCGCCTGAACAGCTTTCAGGTGAGATGGGGGACTATCCAGACATGTTTGAGCGCCTGTTGGAGGGGCATGGGTTCACCTTTCAGACGTTTCGGGTGCTGGATGGGGTTTTTCCCCCCGATGTGCAGGCCTGTGACGGGTGGCTGATTACGGGATCAAAGTTTGGTGCCTATGAGGACCATGCGTGGATACCGCCGTTGGAGGATTTTATCCGCGCGTCCTTTGCGGCCCATGTGCCGATGGTAGGGATTTGTTTCGGCCACCAGATCATAGCGCAGGCGATGGGAGGCCGGGTTGAGAAGTTCACCAAAGGCTGGGCCGTGGGGCCGACCGAGTATGATTTTGGTGGCAAGACCGTGCGGTTGAATGCCTGGCATCAAGATCAGGTGATTGAAAAGCCGGCTGCGGCGCAAGTGGCAGGTCGCAATGCGTTTTGTGCCAATGCGGCGCTGGTCTATGATGACCGTGTGTTTACCGTGCAGGCGCATCCCGAGTTTCGGCCTGCGTTTGTGGACGGGTTGATGAAGACGCGGGGCAAGGGGTTGGTTCCCGATGCGCTGTTGAAGGCGGCAACGGCCAAGTTGGATACGCCGTTGGACAGTGACAGCATGGCGGGGCAGATTGCCGCGTTTTTCAAGCAGCCAAGGGGCTGATGTACTTTTGACCGGAGCGTTCCGATGACGAAATGGACCGATAATTTGCCTGATGCTGCGCGCGATTATATCGCGGGGCGGCGCCTTGATGAGGTGGAGTGCATTATCGCCGATATTGCAGGGGTTGCGCGGGGCAAGGCGATGCCCGCGTCCAAGTTTGCGACGCAGGCGAATTACTTCCTGCCGAACTCGATTTTCCTGCAAACGATTACCGGCGAATGGGCCGATAACCCGTCAGGGTTGTTTACCGAGCCGGATATGGTGTTGGTGCCGGATTATACCACCACGACAGCCGCGCCTTGGACAGCGGATGTGACGGTGCAGGTGATCCATGATGCGTTTGACCAGCAGGGTGATCCCATCCCGACTGCGCCGCGCAATGTGTTGAAGCGCGTGATGGAGTTGTATGCGGCGCAAGGTTGGGCCCCCGTGGTCGCGCCCGAGATGGAGTTTTTCCTGACGGCGCGGAATTTGGACCCGAACATGCCGGTGTTGCCGCCGATGGGGCGGTCAGGGCGAAGGGCTGCGGGCAAGCAGGCCTATTCGATGAGTGCGGTGGATGAGTACGGCAAGGTGATCGACGATATCTATGACTTTGCCGAGGCGCAGGGCATGGAGATTGACGGGATTTTGCAAGAAGGCGGCGCGGGTCAGGTGGAGATCAATCTGGCGCATGGTGATCCGGTGCGGTTGGCCGATGAGATCTTTTTCTTTAAGCGGCTGATCCGTGAGGCGGCGCTGCGGCACGATTGTTTCGCCACCTTCATGGCCAAGCCGATTGAAGGAGAGCCGGGGTCGGCGATGCATATTCACCATTCGGTGGTGGATATTAAGACAGGCAAGAACATCTTTTCGGCCGCCAATGGTGACGAGACGGATGCGTTCATGCATTTCATCGCGGGAATGCAGAACCATTTACCGGGGGCGGTGGCGTTGCTTGCGCCTTATGTGAACAGCTATCGCCGCTACGTGCCGGATTTTGCAGCACCGATCAACCTGGAATGGGGACGTGACAACCGGACCACGGGGCTGCGGGTGCCAATTTCGGGGCCCGAGGCGCGGCGGGTGGAAAATCGTTTGGCGGGGATGGATTGCAACCCTTACCTTGGGTTGGCGGCCAGCCTTGCCTGTGGCTATCTGGGGTTGATGGAGGGCAAGATGCCGCGCGCGGAATGCACGGGCGACGCCTATAATATTGAAACCGACCTGCCCTATACGCTGGGCGATGCGCTGGACTTGTTAGAGGAAGACACAGCGCTGTGCGAGGTGCTGACGTCCGAGTTCTGTAAGGTTTACGATTCGGTCAAGCGCAACGAATATAAAGAGTTTCAACAGGTTATCAGCCCGTGGGAACGAGAACATCTGTTGTTGAACGTATGAACCTTTTGCATGTGAACGATAAGGCGGGGGAATACCCCGCCTCTTATTATGCGGCCACGGCGACCAAGATTGCCGCTTTTCCGCCCTTAAAGGGACAGGTCAGTGCGGATGTCTGCATTGTCGGCGCGGGGTATACTGGGCTTTCGGCGGCGCTGCATTTGGCGCGAGCAGGGCTGGATGTCGTGGTGGTCGAGGCGCAGCGGGTGGGCTTTGGCGCGTCGGGGCGCAACGGCGGACAGGTCGGGTCTGGCCAGCGGCTGGAGCAAGACGCGCTGGAGAAAATGGCGGGGCGTGAGACGGCGCGCAAGCTGTGGGACATGGGCGAGGAAGCCAAGTCGCTGGTGCGTGATTTGGCCAAGGAGATGGGGCTGCCGTTTCATGCGGGCGTGGCCCATGCGTGTTATTCGGACGCAGAGGTGCGCCATGCCGAGACGTACCGCGAGAAATTGGCGCGCGAGTATGATTACACCCAGATTGAGGCATTGCCCAAGGGGTTGATCGGGTCTGCGGCGTTCAAGGGCGGCGATTTGGACAAGGGTGCAGGGCATTTGCACCCACTGAACTTTGCGATTGGCCTTGCCCAAGCGGCGGTGGCAGCAGGCGCGCGGATTTATGAACGGTCCGAGGTGCATCACATCCAGCACAATCTGCGCAGCGAGGTTTTGACCGCGCATGGCCGCGTCAGTTGCAACCATGTGATTTTGGCGGGCAACGGGTACTTGAGCGGGCTGGAACGCAAGGTCGCTGCACGGGTGATGCCGATCAACAATTTCATCGTGGCGACGGAACCCTTGGGCGACCGCGCGGCGGGGATTTTGGCGGAAAATATCGCGGTGGCCGATAGCAAGTTTGTGGTCAATTACTGGCGCCTGTCAGATGACAAACGGTTGCTGTTTGGCGGCGGCGAAAGCTATGGCTACAAATTCCCCGATGTGGTGAAAACCGTTCGAAAACCGATGCTTGAGGTGTATCCGCAATTGCGGGACGTCAAGATTGATTATGCTTGGGGCGGCACGCTGGCGATTACAATGAACCGGATGCCGTGTTTTCTTCGGGCGCATCCAAGGGTGTTTTCGGCCTCGGGCTATTCCGGGCACGGGGTGGCGATGGCGACCCTGGCGGGCAAGCTGATGGCACAGGCGGTGCAGGGGCAAGCGGGCGGGTTTGATGTGATGGCCGCCCTGCCCCAGCCGCGTTTCCCCGGCGGCACCGCGCTACGCTGGCCGCTGCTGGTGGCAGCGATGACATGGTACGGGATGCGCGACCGGCTGGGTGTCTGATCTGAGATTGACGCGGCCAGCCGTGAATTTTCGTCGAAAACTCTGATTTTTCAACGAAAAATCGTCACCGATCAGAGCTTGGACAGCTTCTTTTGCAGCTCGGCCAATTGGGCCTTGATCTCGTTCAGCTCATTCTGCTCTGCGGCGGTTTCTTTGGCTTGGGCTGGCGCTTCATTTTGCTTGTCGGCACCCGCAGGCCCTGGCCAACCGGGAACACCGCCCATGATGGATTTCAAGAACATTTCCTGCTGCTTGCGCATGGCATCAAAGCCCGGAACTGCGGCCATCGGGTTGGGCACCTTGGTAAGATTTTCCACGATTTTAGACTGGCTGTCGCGCAGCATATCAAAGGACGCGGATAAAAACTGCGGCACCACGGATGTGACACCCGTGGCATAACTGCGCACCAGATCATTCAGCACATTGGTAGGTAAAACACTTTGGCCCTTGCTTTCGTTTTCGGCGACGATTTGCAAAAGATATTGGCGCGTCAGATCGTCGCCGGATTTCAGATCAATGATCTGGACCTCGCGCCCGTTGCGGATAAAGCCAGAGATATCTTCGAGCGTCACATAATCCGAGGTTTCGGTATTATAAAGGCGCCGGCTTGCATAGCGCTTGATCAGCAGCGGCTTGTCAGTTTCGGCCATGGTACACCCGTTGGTTTGTTGCGCAGATATACTGCTGTGCAGAAAACCTTAGGGCAGTGCAGAAAAAAAGAAAAGGGCGGGCTTCGTAAGAAGCCCGCCCTTGGCGCAGAACCTGAGCAGGGAGCGATCGGTTCGCAGCCGCATATCGCCAAAAACGAATTCGGCGCATGTCTTGGTTTGCACACAATCTTATTCAGATTGCGCGCAAACCGCTTTATTACTTTGCAGCAGCAGCTACTTTTTTCGCAGCAGCCTGAACGTCAGCAGTTGCTTTTTTCACAGCAGCCGAAGTTTCTTCGGTTGCGTCTTTGCCAGCAGCCAGCATCAGCTCAACAGTTTCCATCTGAACTTTTTTCGCAACTTCAGCGAAAGCAGCCATGTTTTCAGCAGCCATTTCGGACGCAGCCGAAGCAAAATCGGTTGCAGCTTTGGTGTACTCGGCAGCGTCTGCCTTGGCAGTTGCAACGCCGGAAACCTTGGCGATAGTGTCTTTTGCCCACTTCGAGGAAATCTCGGTCGACTTTTCAGCCGCTTCCAAAGTTACTTTGGCCATTTTTTCGGCCATAGCAGCTTGGGTTTTGAATGCGTTTTGGAATGCAGCGTTGTCCACTGGGAAAGCAGCCATCATGTCCTGAACCATTTTCGTCATATCTGGGGTCTTGGTCATTTTAAGTCTCCATCTCGGCGGAAGCTGTTCCGCGGTTATTTGATGAAGTAGTTATACATGCTGCAGTGCGGCATTGCAAGATTTTTCTGCAATGCAGCATGACCTAGGGTCAGTGCTGCATTGCAATATCAGTGGGTCAGACCTAAGCCTCTGCGCTGGCAGACTTTTCCTGTGGCGTGGCGCCGACATAGGTGCCGGGGGCCGGTGCCAAAACCGGGTTTTCTGATCCACCCGGCGCACGGGCGGGGACCATTTCCCCGGATTGTTTGGCCAACCAAGCACCCCAACGCGGCCACCAGCTTTCCTTGTGGAAGGTCGCCCCTTCCAAAAACGACTCAGGCGTCGTCATGGGGGTGTCATTGGTGTAATGGCCGTATTTTTGCTTGCTGGGCGGGCTGATGATGCCTGCGATATGGCCGGATTGCGCCATGATAAAGGTTTTGTCGGTGCTGCCGAATTGCTTGATGCCGTTAAAGCTGCTTTTCCATGCCGCAATATGGTCGGTTTCGCAGGCGATGGCGCAGATCGGGGTTTTGATGTCGGCCAGATGCACGGGTTCGCCAAACACTGGAAACACGCCACGGGCAAGACCGTCGGTTTGGCACAAGCCGCGCAGGTATTCGATGCTCATTTTCGCGGGCAGGTTGGTGCCGTCACCGTTCCAGAACAGCAAATCGAACGCGGGCGGCGCCTCGCCCATCATGTAGCTTTTGATGGCGGGTTGGTAGATCAGGTCGTTGGAGCGCAGGAAGGAGAATGTGCGCGACATGAAGGTTTTATCTAGAATACCATCGGTGGCAACTTGGCGTTCGATGCCGTCGATAAAATCATCCGACAGGAACACGCCCACCTCGCCTTGATCGGAAAAATCGGTGAGGGTGGTGAAGAAAGTGGCGGATTTAACGGTGTCATCGCCCGCTTTGGCAAGATGGCCAAGGGTAAGCGAGAGGGTCGTGCCCGCGATGCAATAGCCGACAGCGTTGACCTGTTTGGTGCCGCAGATGCGCCGCGCCTCGGCCATCGCGCGCAGGTAGCCGTCGCGGATATAATCGTCCATGCCGACATCGGCATAGGTGTAATCGGGGTTGACCCAAGAGATGATAAAAAGCGTGAACCCTTGGTCCACCACCCATTTGATCAGGCTGTTTTGGGGCTTTAGATCCATAATGTAGAACTTGTTGATCCACGGTGGAAAGATCAGCAGCGGAATCTCATGCACGGTTTCGGTGGTGGGGCTGTATTGGATGATTTCCATCATCTTGTTGCGGTACACAACCGAACCGGGGGTGGTTGCGATGTTTTCGCCGACCTTGAAGGCTTGTTTATCGGCGAGCGTGATCAGTAGATCGCCCTGATTAGCCTCGATATCGCGGACCAGGTTTTCAAGGCCTGCCACAAGGCTTTCGCCATCGGTGGCGACCGCGCGTTCCAAGGCATCGGGGTTGGTGCCAAGGAAATTGGTGGGGGCCAACATATCGACGATTTGACGGGTGAAATATTCGACCCGCTTTTTATCGGCGGGGTCCATGTGTTCCAAACCATCCACAGTGTTCGAAATCATTTCCGAATTCAGCATATATTGTTGCTTGAGATAGTTAAAAAACGGATGCTCTTCCCACAACGGATTGGAAAAGCGACGATCTTTTGGGGTTGGATCTGCGGGGGCCTTAATTTCGCCCTTAAGCAGGACATGCTGGGCATCAACGTAATGCTTCAGCGTCTTGCCCCAATAGCTGACCTGATTCTCGATAAGTTTGGAGGGATTTTGCATCATCTCGGCGACATAGGCCGTCGCGGCCTTCATATAGACGTCTTGGCCTGGGCCCGACAGCGCCGGATCGGCGTCTTTGCGGTGCGCAAGGGCGGCGGTCAGGCGTTTGGACAGGTTTTCAACCTTTTCCAGATTGGCCGTCAAACGTGCGACGCGGGCCTCGTCTTCATTCTGAGTTGTTGCCATATTAATATTCCCCCCCTATATTCGCTGCAACGCAGCATATTGGCCGTGTTCCGTAATCACGACCGACGCGCCGTAACCCTGAAGGCCTTGGAGCTGACATGAAGTATATGATGACCTACGACCTGATGGAAAGTATGCGTAACACGAATGAGTGGATGGGTGCTACGGCCAAGGCGATGGCGTCGTATCCTGCATTCGCCTTGTCGATGAACCCCATGGTCAAAATGACCGCCGCCTGGGGCGAAGTGACCGAACGGTCGTTTGCGCGGATGGTGGACAAACCTGACTGGGGCATCCGGTCGATTCCCGGGCCTGACGGGCAGGACCATTTGATCGATGTAAAGAATGTGGTCGAGCGCCCGTTTGGCAACCTGATCCAGTTTTTTGTGCGCCGCCGCGCGCCGATGAAACGCCGTGTTTTGTTGGTGGCCCCGATGTCGGGACACTACGCGACATTGGTGCGGTCAACCGTGACAAGCCTGCTGCCGGACTGCGATGTGTTTGTGACCGACTGGCACAATGCGCGCGATATTCCGGTATCGGCAGGCAAGTTCGATATCGAAGATTATACGCTGTATCTGGTTGATTTCATGCGCGAACTTGGGCCTGACACCCATGTGATTGCCGTGTGCCAGCCCGTACCTTTGACTTTGGCCGCGACCGCCTATCTGGCGGCCGAGGACCCCGACGCGCAGCCGCGCAGCCTGACCTTGATCGGCGGGCCGGTAGACCCTGACGCCGCCGCCACCGATGTGACCGATTTTGGCCGCCGCGTGACGATGGGCCAGCTAGAGCAAACAGCGATCCAGCGCGTTGGCTTTATGTACAAGGGTGCGGGGCGGATGGTGTATCCGGGCCTGTTGCAGTTGCAGAGCTTTATTTCGATGAATGCCGAGCGGCATGGCAAAGCCTTCAAAGAGCAGATCTTGCGCGTGGCACGGGGCGAGGCGTCGGACCACGATGCGCATAACCGGTTTTATGATGAATATCTGGCCGTAATGGATATGCCTGCCGAGTTTTATTTGTCCACGGTAGAGCGGATTTTCAAAAACGGCGAGATTGCGAAAAACGAATTCGTGGTGGCCGGCAAGAAGGTCGACATGGGCGCGATTACCCGAGTCGCCGTGAAAACGGTTGAAGGCGAGAAGGACGATATTTCCGCCCCAGGTCAGTGCGTGGCAGCACTTGCCCTGTGTACCGGCCTGCCCGACAGCAAAAAAGCCAGCCATCTGGAGCCAGGTGCAGGGCATTACGGGATTTTCGCAGGTAAAAGCTGGCGCTTGAACATTCGCCCGTTGGTCTTGGCGTTTATTGATGCAAATTCGGGTGAAATTGAGCCTGCAACAGTCAAGACAAAGGCCGCGAAAGCCGCGTCCTAAGGTTTAGGCCTTCTGTGTATTTGGCCCCTGGCAGCGATGTCGGGGGCTTTTTCTTGCGAAATTGGGCTGCTTTATAGCGTTTCGCGTTAAACCTGAATCACATAAAGCTGCCTGAAATCAAAGATTTCAACGCGTTATGAGATACAAGATAATCCAAGTAAAACGCGAAACGCTTTAGCGCAGGATCAGCGGGCCGTTGAAAAAGCTTATCAACGCCTTGCTGACAGCCTCGGGGCATTCTAACGGCAAAAGGTGACCTGCGTTTTCAATGACTTGCACGCGGGCCGTTGGCATAAGCTCGGCCATAAAGCTTTGCCTGCGCACGGGCACCAACCCGTCTTTGGCACCGGCAAGGATAAGGGCTGGAATGGCAGCACGGCGCAGGGTTTTTTGCTGGTCACGGCGGCGTTGAAGGGCGCGGGACTGCGCGATGAACACCTCTTCGCCCATCGCAAAGGCCATGTCTTCGACCAAGGTCATGATCTCATCGCGGTTTGAGCTGGGCGCAAGCGCGTTGGCGGGCAGTTCGGCGGCCATCGCCTGTGCAAGACGATCGGTGCGCGCAAGGATCATGCGTTTTTCGCGGGCGGCGGCAGCCTCGGGGGTTTCGCCCAAGGGGTCGGCGGACAGGAAGGCCACCTTGGTCACGCGGGCCAAATCGCGGCGCATCACATCAAGTGCCACATGCGCGCCAAGACCAAGCCCCGCAATGGCAAAGCGCGCGGGCGCTGCGGCAAGCAGATTGGCCGACATATCCTCTATCGTCGCCCCGGGATGCGGCAAGACCACCATAACCGCCCGTTCGCGCGACAGATCCACGATTTGCGGGCCGAACAGCCGCGCATCGGACATCAGGCCGGGGACAAGGATAAGCGGGTCATTCATCTGTGTTTACAAGCCTTTGGCCCATTCAAGGATGCGGGTCACGGTGGGCGCGGTTTGATTTGGGCTCATGATATCGCCCGCGATGACGTGATGATATGGGTCATCGGCATCCGTCAGGGTTGGGTGATAGGTTTCGCTTGCCGCGCCCCATTGGGCCGCGATTTCGGCCGTCACAGCGGGTTGGACCACACGGTCATCCGGAGCATAGATGAACAGCGCGGGCACAATGGCCTTGGTGTAATCCAGCGTCAGGGCGTGTTGGACCAGCGCCTCCATCGGGATGGCGGAAACGGTGGGGTAGCGGGTGGTCCACAGGCGTTGATGGTCGGCGTTGCGGGTGTCAAAGCTGCATTCCTGCCCTGCCACAACCGGGCCCCAGTAGCGGACGAGCGGCAGGTTCAGGATGAACGAGGCGGTTTTGTCGATGCCAAGGTTGGGCGAGACAAAAACCATGCCCGCGACATCGCGGGCCATATCGGGGTCGGTGGCGGCGATGGCAGCCAATGTGCCACCGGTTGAGGTAGAGATGACCAAAACGCGGTCGCCCAAGCGGCGTCCAATGGCCAGAGCCTCGCGCAGGTCGGTGATCCAATCGCCTGCATCAGGTTCAGCCATCGGCGCTGTGCCGCGGCCGTGGCCTGCAAGGCGGGTGTAGAACAGGTTTGCGCCCAAGGCCGCGGCGACTTGGTCGGGCACGGGGCGAATTTCGAATTTCGTCGCGGAAAATCCGTGGACATAGATGACGGATAATGGGGTCTTTGCACCCTTTGCGTCTGCCCAGATGATCTCTTTTTCAGTGGTAGGGACGATATCGGTGAATTTCGACTCGGATTTCGCGAGATAGGCGTCAAGATCGTCGCCAAGGGTGCCTGCATCAAAGCCAGCGCTGCGGTTTACGGGCTCTTTCGGCGCAAAGACAAAGATCAGGCCGATGATGACGACAAGGCCGAGCAACACCCGCCCGATGAATTTTCCAAAACTACGCATGGGCACTTCTCGCAAGGATATCGGCCGTAGCGGCGGTGATAAGGGACAGGCATTCCGGCGTGGAAAAGCGGTGATCGGCGTCCTTCACCAGCGTCAGGCGCAGATCGGGGCTTTGGGCATGGTCCATCAAACGCAAGGCGACAGCGGGGGAAACATCCGTGTCGGCGGTGCCTTGGAGCAGACGGACGGGGAAGGGCAAATTTAGGGGCGTGCGCAGGACAAGGCGGGTGCGCCCTTCGTCGATCAGGCGCTTGGTGATGATATAGGGGTCATCAGAATAGTCGGAGGGCAAGGCGACCTGCCCCTGCGCCAGTTCGGCCTTTTGCGCCGGCGTAAAGCTGGCCCACATGCTGTCTTCGGTGAAATCGGGGGCGGCTGCGATGCCGACGAGGCCCGCGATGCGGTCAGGGATTGCGAGGGCGACAAGCAGGGCAATCCAGCCGCCCATCGACGAGCCGATCAGGATTTGCGGGCCAGTCGTCAGGGTCGTAATGGCGGCCAGCGCGTCTTGGAACCAATCGCCAATCGCGCCGTCAAGGAAATTGCCCGAAGATTGGCCGTGTCCGGAATAGTCAAAGCGCAGAAAGGCGTGGCCTTGGGTTTGCGCCCAGTCTTCAAGATAAAGCGCCTTTGTGCCGGACATATCCGATTTGAAACCACCCAAAAACACCACGCCCGGCCCCTGCCCTGGATTTTGCCTTGGGGTTTGGTGATAGGCGATGCGGCGGTCTTGGGCGGTGGTGAAGATTTGATGTTCCGGCACAGTGCCCCCGCGATTATTCTGCTTATCTGACGTTTCATGAAGCCTCTGAAAATGCAAGATGTTGCGCAGTAAGGTTACTATGTTTACACGTGACAATTTAATAACATATAATGATTCATGGACAGCACTTTCAAGGCCCTGAACGACCCGACCCGCCGCGCGCTGCTGGATGCCCTGCGTGTGCAGGACGGCCAAACTCTTGGGCAATTAGAGGAGGGGTCACACCTGTCGCGCTTTGGCGTGATGAAGCACTTGACCCTGCTGGAAGACGCAGGGCTGATCATCACACGAAAAGTGGGGCGTTTCAAATATCACTACCTGAACCCCCTGCCCTTGCAGGAGGTGATGGACCGTTGGGTTGCGCCGTTCTTGCAACCCCAAGCCAGCGCCCTGAGTGAACTGAAACAGAAACTGGAGAGTGGCGCTGTGATGCGTAAGCCCGATTTCATGATGCAGACCTTTATCAAATGCACCCACGATGCGCTTTGGTCCGCGCTGACCGAAGCGGACCAGATGGCGGCCTATCATTTTGCCTGCAATGTGGTGCAGGGCAATCCACGAGTGGGCCAAGCCACGGCGTTTATTTTGCCCAATGGGGCGGCGATGTTGCGCCAAATCACCACGGCGCTGGACCCGAAAACCCGCATAGCGATGACGTTCGAGCCACTGTTCATGGGCAAAGGCGCCCCCGCCAGCCATATGGTTTATCTGATCGAGCCGCAGGGCGATGCCTGCAAGCTGACCATTGAGCATTACGACATGGCCCCCGGCCAAGAAGGCTTTGCCGAAGGTTGGGCGCGTTTGGCGGCCTCGCTTAAATCTTATCTGGAAACCGGAACTGGCCTTAAGGCCGCAATGTAAGGGGTTGATATGACAGACAAACCAAAATTCATGATGCAGACGTATATTCGCTGCACGCAAGACGCGCTGTGGGAGGCGCTGACCAATGCCGATGTCTTTCAGCATTATGATTTCCTTGAGCAAACGGCGAAACGCGATGGCGACAATGTCACTTATTTCATGCCCGATGGAACCATGACCTTGAACGCCCGTGAGCTTGAAGTTGTGCCAAAAACCAAGCTGGTCACCAGCTTTGAGCCAACATGGGAACCCGATATGCCCGCGTCGCGCATCACTTACGAGATTGCGGTCGAGGGCGATTTTTGTTGCCTGACGGTTCTGCATGAAAACCTGAACAACGATCCGTCCGACGGAACCAGCGATGGCTGGGTCCGGTCGCTGGCGGGCTTAAAGACCTATCTGGAAACCGGACAGCCCGCACATTTCGGCGGTGCTTATCTAATGGAGCAAATGTAACGGCGGTTCCGACCGAACTTGGCATTCTGACTTGCCTGATAAAATTGGCCGCAAGCCTTTGGATTCCTTATGTTTCGGGGGCAAACAATGACTCCGGCGCGCAGGATAACTTTGCGCGACCCTGCGATATGTCGGCCCTGCGCCATTGGGTGCATCGGGCGTGGCGGGCGCATCATAACCTGCTGGAACAGGCCATGTCTTTTGCGGTGCTGTGCTGATTTTGGATAGGGTGGATGGCTTTACCGCCCTGACCTATTGGACGGGGATTACATGTTTCTGGCTGCGGGTGGCGCATGCTCTGGGGATGATTAGCGGCTTGGCGCGGATGCCTGTGCGCCCCATCCTCTTTGCGGCCGGTTGGCTTTGCTGCCTGATCATGGCCTATTCCGTGTTTGCAGCGATCTGAACGGGTTGGGCTGTAGGCCTTGCGCTTGACAGCCCAATTCACACGCGCCATATCGGGCGGATCATAACCCGCAACCGGGCGCATCGTGGGCGCCAAACCGAGGAGGTGGCCCAGATGGCCCAGATTTCCCTTACCTTTCCCGATGGCAATATCCGCAATTTTGATGCGGGCGTGACCCCTGCCGAAGTGGCGGCCAGCATTGCCGTAAGCCTTGCCAAAAAGTCGATCAGCGCGACGGTAAACGGCGCGCATTTTGATATGCAATGGCCGATTACCTCGGATGCCACGATTGCCCTGAACACATTGGCCGATGATGCGCCCGCACTGGAATTGATCCGCCACGACATGGCGCATGTGATGGCACGCGCCGTGCAAGAGATTTGGCCGGATGTGAAAGTCACGATTGGCCCTGTCATCAAAGACGGCTGGTATTATGATTTTGACAGAATCGAACCTTTCACACCCGAAGACCTTGGGCTGATCGAAGCAAAGATGAAACAAATTATCAACTTGCGTGATCCTGTTCGCACCGAGGTGTGGGATCGAGCACGCGCAATTGCACATTACGAACAAAAGGGTGAACCCTATAAGGTCGAGCTGATTGAAAGCATTCCGGGCAATGAAGACCTGCGGATGTATTGGCATGGCGACTGGCAAGATCTGTGCCGCGGCCCGCATTTGCAGAACACGGGGCAGCTGCCTGCCGATGCGTTCAAGCTGATGAGCGTGGCCGGGGCCTATTGGCGCGGCGACAGCAACCGCGCGATGTTGCAACGGATTTACGGTGTTGCCTTCAAAAACCGCGACGATTTGAAGGCGCATTTGACCCTGCTGGAAGAGGCGGCAAAACGCGACCACCGCAAGCTGGGCCGCGAGATGAACCTGTTTCACATGCAAGAGGAAGCGCCGGGGCAGATTTTCTGGCACCCGAACGGCTGGACGATTTACACCGAGCTGCAAGATTATATGCGGCGGCGCCAGCGCGCCGATGGCTATGTCGAGGTGAACACGCCGCAGGTGGTAAGCCGCAAGCTGTGGGAAGCCTCGGGGCATTGGGAAAACTATCAAGACCATATGTTTATTGTCGAGGTGGATGAAGAGCACGCCCGCGAAAAGACTATTAACGCGCTGAAGCCGATGAACTGCCCTTGCCATGTGCAGATTTTCAACGTGGGCCTGAAATCCTACCGCGATTTGCCGCTGCGGATGGCGGAATTCGGGTCGTGCAACCGCTATGAACCCAGTGGTGCGCTGCATGGAATCATGCGGGTGCGCGGCTTCACCCAAGATGACGCGCATATTTTCTGTACCGAGGATCAGATTGAGGTTGAGGGTGTCAAGTTCATCCGCTTTTTGTCGGCGATCTATGCCGATCTGGGCTTTGATACATGGCGGATCAAGCTGTCGACCCGCCCTGAAAAGCGGATCGGGACGGAAGCGAGCTGGGATTATGCCGAAAGCGCACTGGCCAATGCGGTCACCGCGGCGGGGCATGAGTATGAGATCTTTGAGGGCGAAGGCGCGTTTTACGGGCCAAAGCTGGAATTTGTGCTGACCGATGCAATTGGGCGGGACTGGCAATGTGGCACGTTTCAGGTAGACCCGAACCTGCCCGAACGGTTGGACGCCAGCTACATCGGGCAAGACGGGGCGAAACACCGCCCAATCATGCTACACCGCGCCTGTTTGGGGTCGTTTGAACGCTTTATCGGGATTTTAATAGAATCCCACGCGGGCAAGTTGCCGTTCTGGATTGCCCCACGCCAGGTTGTCGTGGCGGCGATTGTGTCGGATGCCGATGACTATGCGATGGAGGTGTGCGCCGCGCTGAATGCAGCGGGTGTGCGGGCCGAGGTTGATTTGCGCAACGAAAAGATCAACTACAAGATTCGCGAACATTCGGTGGGCAAAGTGCCGGTCATTTTGGCCGTGGGCATGCGTGAAGTTGAAGAAAAGACAGTGTCAGTACGGCGTTTGGGTGAAACAAAAACCGAGATGGCGAGTTTTGATGACATTGTCGAAGTTTTGGCGGATGAGGCAACGCCGCCAGACCTTAGACGCACAACATCCTGATAAACCTAGAAAAAGCGCCAAGCCTGAGGTGCTTTTTTTATGCCTGACGGGGCAGCTTTGCCTGCGACATTATGTTACAATGGATAACGCCCACGTGCCACACGCGCCTGTTATTGGCCCGTTACCATATTGGCAGGCTAGAACTTGGTCATCGCAAATCAGCGATCACAAAACAACTGTTCAAGGGGAACATCACATGACTATGCATTCAAAAACATTCGCTATCGCTGGCGCATTGGCTGCCGTTTTGGCCGCACAGGTTGGTCCGGCCATGGCGCAAGAAGCCAAGGAAAAGTGCTTTGGCGTGGCACTGGCTGGCAAGAATGATTGCGCAGCAGGCGAAGGCACAACCTGCGCTGGCACGTCGAAAGTCGACTATCAGGGCAACGCTTGGTCGCTGGTTCCAGCGGGCACCTGCACCACGATGGAACTGCCAGAAGGCCGCATGGGCAGCCTTGAAAAGCTTGACCGCGACATGGCTGGCTAATTGCCAAAGCGCCCTTGGACCAACGGGTCCGGGGCCGCATTGTGATGGGGACATTCCATGTTTGATGCATCTGAAACAGGCCTGCCCGCCCGCCCTGGCGTTGGCTATAAGGCGCAGCATTTCAAAGACATTCTGGATACTCCCGGTACTGTTGCGTGGCTGGAAATCCATGCCGAGAATTACATGGGCGATGGTGGCCGTCCGCTGGCGCAGTTGCGGCATCTGGCCGAACGGTTCGCGTTTTCTGTGCATGGGGTTGGCCTGTCGATTGGCGGCGAGGGCCCCCTGGACAGCGCGCATTTGGCGCGGCTGAAACACCTGTGCGACTGGCTGAACCCCGCCAGTTTTTCCGAACATCTGGCATGGTCAAGCCATGACGAGACGTTTTTGAACGACCTTTTGCCCCTGCCCTATACGCAAGCCACTGTAACCCGCGTCGCGGACCATGTGGACCGCGTCCAAGAGGTGCTTGGCCGCCGGATGCTGTTGGAAAACCCGTCGTCCTATCTGGCCTTTGCAGGGGCCGAGATGGGGGAGGTGGATTTTTTGCGCGCCGTGGCACTGCGCACGGGCTGTGGGTTGCTGTTGGATGTGAACAATGTGTTCGTATCAGCCACGAATTTGAATTTTGACGCCGCCGATTATCTGGCTGATTTTCCTGTGGAATTTGTCGGTGAGGTGCATCTTGGCGGCCATTTTGCCGATGCCGATGACCATGGCGCGCCGTTGCTGATCGACAATCACGGGGCGGCGGTGGTTGACCCCGTGTGGCAGCTTTATGCAGGGCTGATTGGCCGTGCGGGCCCACTGCCCACGCTGATTGAATGGGATAATGACGTGCCCGACTGGCCGGTTCTGGCCGCCGAGGCCGCACGCGCGGCGCGGATATTGGAGCCGGTGGCATGATGCAGGAAGGTTTTGTGAAGGCCTTGCTGAATTCGGATTTGCCCGTCCCCGAAGGGCTGATCGACAGCATGGGGCGGCCAGCAGGTCGCCGGTTTTCGGTGTACCGCAACAATGTCGCGGGCAGTTTGACAGAGGCGCTGCGAGCCAGTTTTCCGGTGTTGGAAAAGCTGCTGGGGGCCGAATACTTTGCAGCCCTTGCCGGCGTGTTTTTGCGTGCGCACCCGCCAACATCGCGGATGATGATGCTGTACGGCACTGAAATGCCTGCATTTTTAGAAGGCTTTGTGCCTTTAGCCCACCTGCCCTATTTGGCCGATGTGGCGCGGTTGGAACAAGCACGGCGCGAAACGTATCACGCCAGTGACAGCACCGTCGATGCGGCCGCACTTGCCATAGCGCCGGAACGGTTTTTGGCGGCGCGGCTGGTGCTTGCCCCCCCTGTGCGGGTTGTTCGGTCGCGCTATCCGGTTGTGTCGATTTGGCGGGCAAATGCCGAAGACGGCCCCGCCCCCATGATGCAGTCCGAAGATGCGCTGGTTTTGCGGAACGGCTATGACCCGTCGGTTCATTTGCTGCCGCAAGGTGGGGCTGCTTTTGTGGCGGCTTTGCAGGCTGGCAAAACGGTTGAGGCGGGGATGGACGCGGCGGGGGATGCGTTTGATTTGGCGGCAATGCTGGCGCTGCTGATCGGGAATAATGGTATTGCAGCACTTGAGGAGGATTTATGAAAAGCGTTTTGACAGCCTATCATCGGGTGGCAAACGGGCTGGACGGGCTTGGCGCCCATGTGCTGCCTGTGTTGGCGCGTTTGGCCTTTGCTGGGGTTTTGCTGTTTTACTTTTGGGCCTCGGCCAGCACAAAACTGGGGCCTGGCCTGTTCGGATTTTTGATGCCGTCGGACGGGGCCTATATCCAGATTTTCCCCGAGACGACCGAGGCGTTTGGCTATGATTTTGGCCAGTTCGGGGTGTTTCACTGGGTTGTGGTTACGACGGGCACCTTGGCGGAGTTTATCCTGCCATTGCTGATCGTGCTGGGGCTGTTTACGCGGCTGGCCGCTTTGGGGATGATCGGGTTTGTGGCGGTACAAAGTATCGTGGATATTCATGGTCACGGGGTTGGCGGCGACACGCTGGGTGCATTGTTTGACCGCGCGTCTGGGGCGCTGATTTGGGATCAGCGGACATTGTGGGTGTTTTTGCTGCTTGTTTTGGTGCTGAAAGGCGGCGGTGCGCTGTCTGTTGACCGGATTTTGGGGCGGCGGTTTGGCTTGGCATCACAAGGTTCTTGATTTTTCCGCAGGACTTGGCATCCTTTTACCTGTGTCGACAGAGTCTTTTTAGCAGATCCCGACCAGAAGGTAGACGATCGCGTTCACAGACCTTGCCGCACAGCCTTTTGGCATGTCGCCGGGGGGTGGATTGATAAGGGAGACGCGGCATGCCTACCGGCACCGTAAAATGGTTCAACAGCACCAAGGGCTATGGGTTCATCGCGCCAGATAATGGCGGGAAGGACATTTTTGTTCATATTTCAGCCGTCGAGCGCGCGGGTTTGACAGGGTTGAGCGACAACCAGAAAATCGGCTTTGAGATGCAATCCGGCCGCGATGGAAAAGAGTCTGCGGGCGATTTGCGACTGCTTTAAGCGGCAGAAGAACAGGTTTCGGCCCGCGCCGCTGTGGCGGGATGCGGGCCGTTTGGCTTTAGAGGTATTTTGCCTGAACGGCGTCATCCCAGCCCAAGGTCAGGCCGTGGTCGCCGCGGATAACGGGGCGTTTCATCAAGGTGGGTTGCTGTTTTAACTGCTCATCGGGTTCCGAGGCTTTGAGCCAGTCAGAAGCACCGCGCCATGTGGTCGATTTTTGATTGATGATCGCGCCGCCGAATTCGGTGACGAATTCTAGGATTTCCGCCTCGGACAAAGGATCGGCGCGGATGTCGCGGAATTGGGGGGCGTGGCCTGCCGCCTCGAGCGTTTTCAGGGCTTTTTTGCAGGTATCGCAGGTTGAGATGCCATAGAGGATCATGGGGATTTCCTGTGTTTGTTCGCGCGCGGACATTTTCGCATATCGTTGATATTACTAACTTTTGCTAATTTTGTTTACCCGATATTAACCCGTGAACGCAAGGGCCGCGCGCGCGCCTGCATAGGCGGACAACCCGCTGACAACGGCGCCCCATGTCATATCCATCACCACCATTTGCGGGTGCCAGTCGCGCATCACGGCCCAGGATGTCAGCTCATACGTCCCATAGGCGATGAGGCCCAGAATGGCACCGTTGAGGAGCGCGGGCATCGCGGCCCCGTCGCGCAGCGCGGGCAGGCCTGCGAAATAGGTCAGGCCCGCCATATAAAGCAGGTAGAAACCAATGGCCGGACCAAGGCGCAAGCTGTCGAGCAAGCCCGCGCCGAGATGGGTGCGAAAGATCGGGCCGAGCACGAGACCCAGCATCAACGCATCGGCAACAAGGAAGGTGAGCGAGGTTGCGGCGAAGAAGATGAGGACAGCGGTGAGGGTCATGGCAGGCTCCGGTTGGGTAGCAATAACCTAGGGCGGTTGCGGGGAAATGCCACAGGAATGGTGGGTTGCACCCACCCTACAGGCGACCGCCGACGGCGCGCAGGGCCATATCGGCGTAGAGGGTTTGGACATCGGCGCGCGCGAGCCTGCCACCTTCGCGGTACCAGTTGGTCACGCCTGTCAGCATGGCAATCAGCGCCAGCGTGGCCATTTTGGTATCGGGCACAGTGAATGCGCCCGTATCAGCCCCTTGGGTCAGGATGGTTTGCAGGTGATCTTCGTAGCGGCGGCGCAAGGATTCGATGGTTGCGAAGTTATCAGGGCTGAGGTTGCGCAGTTCCATATAGGCGATGAACACTGCTTCGGGGCGGTCAAGGTGGTAGCCGATGTGAAAGCGCGCGAATTGGTCGAGCTGCGCTGTGGCGGTGGGTTGGAGCGGCAAGGTATCAACAGCGGCCAGCAGGTTGGTCATGTGATCTTGCATCAGATCGAACAGGAGCGCCTGTTTATCAGCGGTGTAGAGGTAGAGCGCGCCTGCCTGCACGCCGACATCGGCTGCGATTTGGCGCATGGAAACGGCGGCAAAGCCGTGGCGGGCAAAGAGCTGCATCGCCGCCGCACGGATGCGGGGGCCGGTGATATCAGACGAAGAGCCGATTTTGCGTGCCATGGGATCTGTTTATCTGAATAGGTGTTCAGTTCAAGGCTTTGGTTTGTGGTTTGTGCGGGCGGTTTGGCCGATAGGTTTTAGGTATTTGAGCCAAGATGAAATGGCTGGTGCGGTTATGGGGGCCAAGGGTGGTGTGAGTATTTGGGCAAAGATGAAATGGAGGGCGTGGATAGCCAAGTGCTTGCCGTGCGGGCGGCAGGCGGATAGGGTTGGCGGCAGCTGAGTTTGCGTGAAAGTTTGCAATGATCCGTACCGGTTTTTCCATAGCGCTTTTGGCCCTGTTGGGGGCTTGTGCCAGTTTTCCGGAGGTGGATGCGGCGCAGGCGCGGTTTGCCCAAAGCGCGGGCGGGGCATCGGTGACGCCTGCCTTGGTGCCGATCGAGGGGTTGATTGCGCAAGCGGTGCCCGGGCGCGCGACGGCGGCGGCGCGTGATGCGCTGGCCGGACGGGCGGCGGGATTGCGCGCACGGGCGGTTGCCATGCGCGGGCCAGTCCATAGCCCTGACACGCGGGCGCGGTTGGCGGCGGCGATTGCGGCCTATCCGGCGAAATTCAACTGAGGTTTGCGCCTGTGCTGCGTTGCATGCGGGGGCGCGACAGGCTAACACTCGGCCAAATTTTACACCCTTTCGGATGGAGATATATATGGCAGCCCCTTTGCGTTTAGGTCTGGCCGGTCTTGGGACTGTCGGGATTGGTGTTGTGCAGATTGTGCAAAAGCATGCGGCGCTGATTGCCGCGCGGTCGGGGCGCGAAGTGGTGATTACGGCTGTTTCGGCGCGCGACCGGACCAAGAACCGTGATGCGGACCTGTCGGGGTTTGCCTGGGAAACCGACCCTGTAGCCCTTGCGCGGCGCGATGATGTGGATGTGTTCATCGAGGTGATGGGCGGGCATGAGGGCCCTGCGCGCTTGGCCACCGAGGCCGCGATTGCGGCGGGCAAGGATGTGGTGACCGCAAACAAGGCGCTGCTGGCGCATCACGGGCATCAGCTTGCATTATCAGCGGAAGCTGCGGGGCGGGTTATCCGGTTTGAGGCGGCGGTGGCGGGGGGGATCCCTGTGATCAAGGCCTTGACCGAAGGGTTGGCCGCGAACGGGATGAAGCGCGTGATGGGCGTGATGAATGGCACCTGCAATTACATCCTGACGCGGATGGAGGATGCAGGTTTGCCCTATGCGCAGGTGTTTGACGAGGCACGGCAGCTGGGGTATCTTGAGGCCGATCCGAATTTGGACGTGGGCGGGATTGATGCGGGGCACAAGTTGTCGCTATTGGCCGCGATTGCCTTTGGGACGCAGGTTTCCTTTGATGCGGTGGAGTTGGAGGGGATCGGGGCGATTTCGATCGACGATATTCGCCATGCGGCCGATATGGAGTACCGGATCAAGTTGTTGGGCGTGGCGCAGATGACGGGGCGCGGGTTGGAGCAGCGCATGACGCCGTGTTTGGTGCCGATGGGCAGCCCGCTTGGGCAGCTTTCGGGCGGGACGAACATGGTGGTGTTGGAAGGCGATAGCGTGGGGCAGGTGGTGCTGCGCGGGGCGGGTGCTGGCATGGGGCCGACCGCGAGTGCGGTGATGGGCGATGTGGTGGATATTGCGCGCGGTGTGCGGATGCCGGTGTTTGGCGTGCCTGCCGTGGCGTTGGTGCCACCTGTGGTGGCCGCTGTTGCGGGTGTGTCGGCGTGGTATTTGCGCATGACCTTGGTGGATAAACCCGGGGCGCTGGCCAAGGTGGCGACATGTTTGGGCGATGCGGGGATCTCGATTGACCGGATGCGGCAGTATGGCCATTCGGACGCGCAGGCACCCGTGTTGATTGTGACGCATAAGGCGACGCGCGATGATGTAAACGATGCGCTGGCGCGGTTTGCGCGCACGGGGGTTGTGGTGGGCGACCCTGTGGCCTTGCGGATTGAGGACGTTTGAGTTGGATTGGTTCGCGGCCGTTGATAATTCGGACAAACGGGCGGCGTTTTGGGCTGCGCCGCGCTGTGCAGTTGCCCGAAAACTTGGCCCTTGTGTGCGATGTCTGTCGCTAACATGCTTGTTCTGCCCCTGCCCCGCGCGCTAGGACTGCGGCCAAGAGTTCATGCTTATTTGGAAGGGTGCCGCCATGTCGGACGCTAAGGAATTTCAAGATCGTCTGTTGTCGCTGGGGTTGGCGCGGGTGTCCGAGGCGGCGGCGCTGGCCTCGGCCAAGCTGGTGGGGCGCGGGGATGAGAAGGCGGCGGATCAGGCGGCGGTCAATGCGATGCGCGACCAGTTGAACCTGCTGGATATTGCCGGTGTGGTGGTGATTGGCGAAGGCGAGCGGGACGAGGCGCCGATGCTGTTTATCGGTGAGGAAGTTGGCACGGGCAACGGCCCTGCAGTGGATATTGCGCTGGACCCGCTGGAAGGCACCACGCTGACCGCTAAGGATATGCCAAATGCGTTGACGGTGATTGCGATGGCCCCGCGCGGCACGCTGCTGCATGCGCCGGATGTGTATATGGACAAGCTGGCGATTGGGCCGGGGTATCCGGTGGATACGGTAACGCTGGATATGACACCTGCTGAACGGGTGCATGCACTTGCAAAGGCCAAGGGCTGTGCGGCGGCGGATATTACGGTGTGCGTGCTGGAACGCCCGCGCCATGAAGAGATGATTGCGGAAATTCGGGATACTGGGGCGGCGATCCGGTTGATAACGGACGGCGATGTGGCGGGGGTTATTCACTGTGCCGAGGCCGAGATTACCGGCATTGATATGTATATGGGTTCAGGTGGGGCGCCTGAAGGTGTGCTGGCGGCATCAGCACTGAAATGCATGGGCGGGCAGATTTATGGCCGGTTGCTGTTTCGCAATGATGACGAGCGGGGACGCGCGGCCAAAGCGGGTATCACCGATTTGAACCGCATCTACACGCGCGACGAGATGGTCACGGCGGATGTGATTTTTGCCGCGACCGGCGTGACATCTGGGTCGATTTTGGCGGGGATAAAGTCGGAGCCAGGTTGGGTGACGACGGAAACGCTGTTGATGCGGTCGAAAACCGGATCGGTGCGGCGAATGACGTACCGTAGCCCGGCAAAGTAAAGGCTGCGCGTCATGGTTTGACCGTTTTGAAGGCCCGTGCCCGTGATGGGTGCGGGTTTTTGAGTATTTGGGCAAAGATGAAATGGCGGGGCGGTGCTGGACATCGGCTCTTTTGGCGGGTGGCAAAAAAGAATAGGTATTTAAGCCAAGATGAAAGGGGCGCCGAGTGTGCCCGATACGGGGTTTGGGGGCGGTATGGCTGAGCGCGCGTTTTTGGGGGTGGAGGCGTCGGCCTTGGGGCGGCGCTGGGTTGGGCCGGATGTAGAAGAGCAACGGTTGGCCGAAGCGATGACGCAGGCCACGCATTTGCCGCAAGCGCTGTGCGTGACCTTGGTGCGGCGCGGGGTTGGGCCTGCGGATGTGGCGCGGTACATGGCGCCTGCTTTGCGTGATTTGCTGCCCGATCCGTTGGTGTTGAAGGATATGGACCGTGCGACGAAACGGTTTTTGGCGGCGGTAAAGGCGCGCCAGCGGATCGCGATCTTTGCCGATTATGATGTCGATGGCGGGGCATCGGCGGCCTTGTTGATTGTGTGGTTGCGCGGCATGGGGCATGTGGCCACGCTGTATATTCCGGACCGGATTGACGAAGGCTATGGGCCGAATGTGCCCGCAATGGAGGCACTGGCGCGTGACCATGATCTGATTGTCTGCGTTGATTGCGGGACGTTGAGCCATGAGCCGATTGCGGCGGCGAGTGCGGCGGATGTGATTGTTTTGGATCACCATTTGGGGGGCGAGGTGTTGCCGCCTGCTTGGGCGGTGGTGAACCCGAACCGGCAGGATGAAAGTGGCGATCTGGCGCATTTATGCGCGGCATCGGTGGTGTTCTTGATGTTGGTCGAGGCGAACCGGCAGTTGCGCAGCGATGGGGTTACGGGGCCGGATTTGATGGCGATGCTGGACCTTGTGGCGCTGGCCACGGTGGCGGATGTGGCGCCCTTGATCGGGGTGAACCGCGCGCTGGTGCGGCAAGGGCTGGTGGTGATGGCGCGGCGCGACCGTGTGGGGCTGCGCGCGCTGGCCGATGTGGCGCGGATGGATCAGGCGCCCAACACCTATGCGCTGGGGTTTTTGCTGGGGCCGCGGGTGAATGCGGGCGGGCGGATCGGGGCGGCCGATTTGGGCGCGCGGTTGCTGGCCAGCGATAACGTGGCCGAGGCGGCGGCGATGGCCGAGCGGTTGGATATGTTAAACACCGAACGGCGCGATATTGAGGCGGCGGTGCGGGCGGCTGCATTGGCCCAAGCCGAGGAGAGGGGCCTAGACGGGCCGCTGGTTTGGGCGGCGGGGGCGGGTTGGCACCCCGGGGTGGTGGGGATTGTGGCGGCGCGGTTGAAAGAAGCCACCGGGCGCCCTGCTGTTGTGATCGGGATTGAAGATGGCGTTGGCAAAGGATCGGGTCGGTCGGTTTCGGGGGTGGATTTGGGGGCGGCCATTCACCGCGTGACAACCGAAGGGCTTTTGCTGCGCGGTGGCGGGCATAAAATGGCGGCAGGGTTGACCGTGGCCGAAGACCAGATCCCTGCCGCGATGGAGCGCTTGGCGGAATTGCTGGCCAAGCAAGGTGCGGGATTGGGCGGGATGGCAGATTTGCGGCTGGAAGGGTTGTTGATGCCATCCGCCGCGACGCCTGCGTTTATAGAGCAGATCGAGGCGGCGGGGCCGTTTGGGGCGGGGTCCCCTGCCCCACGCTTTGCCTTTGCTGACCAACAGGTTACGGGGCGGCGCGTGGGCGATAGCCATTTGCGCATCAGCTTTGGTGACGGGATGGGGGCAAAGATTGACGGCATCGCCTTTGGTGCCTTTGACGGGCCTTTGGGGCCGATGCTGGAAAATCCGGGTGCGCAGCGGTTCCATTTGGCAGGACGGCTGGAGATCAACAGTTTTGGTGGGCGTAGCAAAGTGCAGCTGCGATTGGAAGATGCAGCACGGGCCTAAATTTTTTCCGAAAAAGACGAATTTTACCCCTTGCGAGTCGCAGCAAGCCTGACTAAAACCCGCCCTACAGAGAGCGCGGTCCGTTCGTCTATCGGTTAGGACATCAGGTTTTCAACCTGAGAAGAGGGGTTCGACTCCCCTACGGACTGCCAATTTTGTAAAGCAATCACAAAATAATTTGTATTAATTTTACGATTGCAGGCGCTTTTGGCACGAGAGTAAAAATCTGGATGTTCTGGTTTCAGGTTTGATTGTCCCCCCTATCGCGATATGTGCTTGCGGCCAGGATATTTTGACGATCGGCCTTGGTGTAACGCGTGACGTCTTTGGGGTCTGATGGCCTGTGATCGCCATAATTTCCAATTCAGGGCAGCCGATTTCCGCAGGGCGCGCCGAAGTTATCCAACCAACACAATGGTCGTGGTTCGCAATCTGGCGTGCCGCATGTAAGGCGAGGCGCAAACCGCTGCATGATCTGAGCGATAGAAATGCAAGCCAAGTCAGCCTTTTTGAGATACGCCTAAGCGCAAAAGAACCGTGCAATCGTTTTGACATGCGCCACGGACGCGATCCGGTCAGAGATGCAGTCACAAACCCCATAGGCCGCATAGGTTGATGCATCCAACCACAGACGGCAATCACGCCCACTGGCCAACCCATAAGCCTTGGCGATAATTTGAGAACGTGATCGGCAACGACTCGCTAGAAACCTGCGCGGGCGTCGGGCAAAGCAATGTGATCCACGCCAAGGGTGTCGCCAAAATGCGGGGACCGGATGCCCAATTATACGGCCGGCGCATGAAATGCGCGGCGGGTTTTGATGTATCCGATGAGGGGTTCGAAGACTTTAGCGAAAGCCACACTTAGGCGTTGATGCGGCTGGTTACAGACCATCGGGGTTAGGGAAAAGAACGCATAGCCAAGGACGGGGCAAGATATCAATGGACATAGCGGTGAAGGCCCTAGACATTGCACACACAGGTTTATACCGATGAGACGCTTATAAGTTGTGCCGCTTTTTGTGGATCAGCCTGCATGAGCACGGGAACCGATGAACATACGCCGTTAACTCTTGACGAATAGGGCTTAGCCCTCTGAAGAATTATATATGGACTGGGTGGATAATGAGATTGATGTTCTTTAGGGCCGTTCGATTTTTTGTTTTGTTTTACATAGGGGCGGTTATTTACCGAATTGGCGCATTGTTTTTGGGTTGGTCCGAGCGTTTGTCATCGCCAGAGGCACTGCCGATCGTTTTGGTCATTTTGGCTTTGGTTGTTTTATTTACCTTGGTGCCGAACAGGACAACGCCTGCATCGCGCTGGCTGCTAGGGCTTTGGGTGTTGGTGTTTTCGCTGTCTGTCCCGTTTTTGATATTGAAATACGCTTTGGGTGTAAACGATGTTGAATCACTACTGGTGTTTTTTGAAGGAAACACGGTCAGCGCAGCAGTTGAATTCGGGGCGGCTGATTTCGGGCTGCTTGCGTTTAAGGTAATTGCTTTTGGCATCAGTTTTTTGTTGGCCACTGCATTTGTTCACTTACGTGTGCAGTATTTCTGGGTGGTACTGGTGGGGCTAAGCGGGGCTTTCATGGCGCTGCATCCTGTAAGCGAATATTTTCGACGGGTGAACTTTCCGAATGCACAAAGCGTTGAAATCTATGAAGCGCGTTCGGATTATAAGGTGGAAATTGTCGGCCGCCCTACAAACAAGAAAAATCTTGTGATACTCTATTTGGAAAGTTTAGAGCGTGGATATGTGACGATCCCCGAGCTGCAGACATTTACGAAACCACTGCAGCAACTGGTCCGTGAAAGCGTCGATTTCAGCGACGTCGCGCAGGTGCACGGCACCCATTTTTCAGCGGCGGGTGTGGTGGCCACGCAATGTGGTGTTCCATTGTTGCCGGGAGCTACATTCAACGTGTTTGAAGCAAGAGTTGATAACAAAAACGGAGTTTATAACCAGGTAACATGTCTGGGCGATGTCCTGAAAGAAGATGGTTACAACAGCAGTTTTTTCATATCTTCAGATTTGGATGGGTTTTCTTACAGAACTTTTTTATCTGGCCATTCGTGGGACGAGTTGTTTGGCGACGATAATGTAACTGACGAAGAGCGGCAGGAATATGGCAACAAGCTATGGGGCGTCGCCGATGAGCTTGTCTTTAAAAAAGCCCACGAGAAATTGACGGCATTGGCCGAACAGGACGTGCCGTTTTTACTAGCTGTAGAAACAGTTGCTACGCATGGTCCCGACGGGTTTATCTACAAAAACTGTAATGATTTTGCCGATCATACCAGCAGCCTGCCTGCCGCTTTGTCCTGCACCTCTAAGCATGTACTGGATTTGGTTAATCATGTGGATGATCTGGGCCTTAGCAATGATACGGTCATTGCAGTTATGAGCGACCATTTGGCGTTCAAAAATGTGTTTACAGATACATTAGAAAAGAACGGACCGCGTCGAAACTTGTTCTTTTTACTAAATGCTGGTGATAAGACTGTCATAAACAAAAGCAGTGTAGCCTATGATATTTATCCAACACTCCTTGAGGCGTTAGGTTACAAATTAACAAACTCGCGTGGAAACATGGGAGTTTCAATGCTCAGTGACAAGCCTAGTATGGCGAGCCAATATGGCGTTGAAAAACTAAGCTCGGGAATTGAGGGGAACCGCGAACTAGCCAACTGGTTATGGCGCAACGCTGATGCCCCCTAAGCTCCAGACTCATTGACCGTCAAAGCCAGAACAGGACGGTTGCGGCGCGTGCGATAGCAGAAAGAAACACTTTCGGACACCTGTCGTAACGCGTAGCGACACGACGCCAATCTTTCAGGTGCCCGAACATAATTTCGATCCTGTTACGGCGTTTGTATCGGCGCCTCTCGTATTTAACGGGCTTTGTACGAGACTTCGGGCCTGCGATACACGGCTTTATACCCTTGTTTTGCAAGGCATCTCGGAACCAAGCGGCCTCATAACCTCGGACAGCCAGAAGCCATTGGGCTGATGGAAGGCTGCCCAACGATGCCGCAGCGCCATTGTAGTCACTGACTTCGCCAGCGGACATGAAGACGCGGATCGGGCGGCCATTCTCATTCGTGACAGTATGTAATTGAGCCCCTCCCGGGCCATTGCTTCGCAATGCCATGCCGGGCAGCGGTTCATGCCGCCTTTGGTGTGGCGGCTTCGAAACCAAATCCGTCCATCATTCGGGCGAAGGCGCCCATGTTACCCCACCCTTACCAATGGTTGTAGAGGGTCTTGGCTGGGCCATGCCCCTTCGGGGCATCACACCAGCGCAAACCATTGCGATTGATAAATAGTATCCCGCTTAGAACGCGCCCCCCTCTCGGCGATGCTGCACCACCTGCCGGGCAACGGATCATCCACTCGTGCTTTGCCAAGGCTCTTCGAAAAAAATGGCCAAAGCCGCGCCATTTGCTTTTCGCTTAGCCAGTACAGATTGCTCATAACACTCTCAGGGTTTGAGAGTTTGAAGCAAAAAAGCCTGACGGGCTCAAGCAGATCAATGGGTCCTGACCCTAGAAACAGACAGGAACTGAACCGGGGCAATACCGGACCGCGATCATGTGAACTTTATTTCCGTGAAACCTTTCTGCCATTTGACTTCGGTCAACTCGTCTCTGCGACTCGTATGCCAAACACACAGCATGAAAATCGCTTGGTCCCATTTCGGAATTATCCTCCTTGGCTTGTGCCTCACACTTTATAGTGGGGTTTCAAGTGCTGCGGCAGGTATGCCCGGTGGCACAATCGAGATGGTGATTTGTTCCGATAGCGGGCCGGTAACGATCATTGTGGGATACGATGGCAAGCCGGTTTCGCAGACAGCCGATTGCTGCGATTGTTTGAACTGCAATTTGCCAACGGCGGCTTTGCAAATGGACGCCTTCCAGATGGACGCCGGCCCAGCGCAGTTTTGTAAACTTGCCCGCATCGTCACCCCTCAAAACACGCCCGCACAGTATAACACCGGCCCCCAAGCGCGGGGCCCCCCAACCTTGGACCGGCACAAAGGCGCATGCGCCGAGCCGAGCTGCGGGTTGGATTTCAAGGACACCGCAGTATGACACTTTGCCGCTATGCCATTCATTTTATTATTGGTTTCATCGCGCCGCTATATCTGGCGCTGCCCGCAACGGCTGAGTCCGTTTTGTCCAAGCTGCTGCCCACGATTGTCGCAGGCGAGGTGGTCGATGGTGCCGACGGATTTGGCGCGATCCGTTTAGATGTGCCTGTCGCTCCGATCTTGAAGGCCGGGCAACCGATCGGATGGGCCTATATTGCCTCTGATTTTGTATCGACCACCGGCTATTCCGGCAAGCCCATCCATACGATGGTGGCGATTGATGATGATGCCAAGGTGATTGGCGTGCAGTTGGTCAAACACTCGGAACCGATTGTGTTGATTGGTATCCCCGACAGCAAGATCAAGGCGCTGGTAGCGAATTACCGCGGGATGGATCTGGTGGCAGAGGCGAATGCCGGCGGCACTTCGCATGAGTTGGACATCATTTCCGGCGCCACTGTGACGATCATGGTGATTGACGATTCCATCGTCCGGTCTGGCCTGAAGGTGGCACGGGCTTTGGGCCTAGGCGGGCTTGCCGTCGAGGAAAAAGCCGCTGGCCCGCAGTTTGAAGTGAATCCCGATGCCGCCGCCGCCCCCGATTGGATGACACTGGAAGGCGATGGCACCATCCGCCGCTTGTCGCTGGATGTGGGTCAGGTAAATGCCGCCTTTGCCGCGATGGAGGATCCGCGGGCCGCACAGCGAGCCCTGAAGGAAGCGCCCGAAACCACCTATATTGAAATGCAGGCCGCCTTGGTATCGCAGTCCGCGATTGCCCGCAGCATTCTGGGCGATGCCGAGGCCGCGAACCTTGGCACCTGGTTGCAAGAGGGTGAACATGCCATCGCGATTGTTGGCAAGGGGATCTATTCGTTCAAAGGGTCGGGCTATGTGCGCGGCGGGATTTTCGACCGGATCGTGTTGATTCAGGACGATATTTCAGTGCGCTTTCATGACAAGCAGCACCGCCGGATAAACGGTTTGGCCGCTGAAGGTGCACCAGCCTTTAACGAGGCGGATTTGTTTAAGATCCCGGCCGATACCGATTTTGACCCAACCAAACCTTTCCGCATTCAATTGCTGGTGCAGCGTGATGTCGGGGCGATTGAAAAGGTCTTTACCACGTTTGATCTGGGCTATCAGTTGCCGCAACAGTACCTGCGCGCCGTTACCATCTCCCCTGCCGTCGAAGTGCCCGAGGCCATTGCCGAAGTCACCAACCAAACCGAAGCAAGTGCGCAGCAAGCGCTGTGGCAACGCATCTGGTTGGGCAAAAAACTGGAGATCGCGGTGCTGGCTGTGATGCTGGCCCTGCTGACCCTGGTGTTCTTTTTCCAAGGGATCGCTACGCGAAATGCCAGTGCATTTTTCTGGTTTCGTATCGGGTATCTGACGGTGACGCTGGTGTTTTTGGGATGGTATGCCAATGCGCAACTGTCCGTTGTCAACCTGATGGCGCTGTTTGGCGCGTTGGTTTCGGGGTTCAGCTGGCAAGCCTTTTTGTTGGACCCGCTGACGTTCATCTTATGGTTTTCGGTCGCGGCGGCCTTGCTGTTTTGGGGGCGTGGTGCCTATTGCGGCTGGCTGTGCCCCTTTGGCGCGCTGCAAGAATTGCTAAGCCGTGTGGCCAAGGCGTTGCACATTCCGCAATGGACCCTGCCTTGGGGTTTGCATGAACGGTTGTGGCCGCTGAAATACATGATCTTTCTGGGTTTGTTTGGCGTGTCCTTGATGAGCATCGAACAAGCCGAGCATCTGGCCGAGGTGGAACCGTTCAAAACTGCAATCATCCTGAAATTCGTGCGGGCATGGCCGTTTGTGGCCTATGTCGCGGCCTTGCTGATCGCAGGTCTGTTCGTGGAACGGTTCTATTGCCGTTACCTTTGCCCCTTGGGTGCGGCCTTGGCGATCCCTGCACGGCTTCGGATGTTTGACTGGCTGAAACGCTACAAGGAATGCGGAAGCCCGTGTCAGACCTGTGCCAACCAATGCCCTGTTCAGGCCATCCACCCCACGGGCGAGATTAACCCGAACGAATGTGTGAACTGCCTGCATTGCCAGGTTTTGTACCAGTCGAAAACCACTTGCCCCGTTGTAATCAAGAAACTGAAACGCCGTGAAAATGTGGGCGATGTGCCTGATCTTGGCATCAGTGATCGCGGCTTTATGGGGCATCCGAACCAACTCAAATCCAAACTGAACTGAAAGGACACAGTATGTCTGATGATCTTAGAATGAAATTAACACGTCGCGGCCTGTTGGGTGCCACTGCCGGGGGCGCTGCCCTTGCTGGTGGTCTGGGGGCGCGTGCCATTTTGGCAGGCGGCGCGTTGGGTGCGGCATCTGTTGCAGCGACCACTGCGGCCAATGCGTCCGAGGCGGCCACTGTCGCACCGGGCCAGTTGGATGAATACTATGGCTTCTGGTCCTCGGGCCAGTGTGGCGAGATGCGGATTTTGGGCATCCCGTCCATGCGTGAATTGATGCGCGTGCCGGTGTTCAACATCTGTTCGGCCACAGGCTGGGGTATCACCAACGAATCCAAGAAAATCCTGACCGAAGGGTTGCTGCCGAAAACCAAGGCATATCTGGCGGCCAACGGGTTGGAATTCCCGCGCAACGGCGATTTGCACCATGTGCATATGTCGTTCACCGAGGGCACCTATGACGGGCGTTTCCTGTTCATGAACGACAAGGCCAACACCCGCGTGGCCCGCGTTCGCTGTGACGTGATGAAATGTGACAAGATCACCGAGATTCCGAATGCTAAGGCTATTCACGGTTTGCGTCCGCAGCGTTGGCCGCGCACGAACTATGTGTTCTGTAACGGCGAAGACGAAGTGCCGATGGTCAATGACGGCAAGATTCTGGACAAGCCGGAGGAGTATGTAAACTTCTACACCGCGCTGAATGCTGACGACATGACTGTCGCGTGGCAGGTAATGGTCACGGGCAACCTTGACAACACCGATGCGGATTACGAAGGCAAGTACGCGTTTTCCACCTCGTATAACTCGGAAATGGGGATGACTCTGCCCGAAATGACCGAAGCCGATATGGACCATGTCGTGGTCTATAACATTGCCGAGATTGAGGCGGGCATCGCCGCAGGTGACTTTATCGAGCTGAACGGCGTCAAGGTGATCGACGGGCGTAAGGGCAAGAACAAGAAATACACCCGCTACATCCCGATCCCGAACAACCCGCACGGCTGCAACATGGCACCGGACAAGATTCACCTGTGCATCGCGGGCAAACTGTCGCCCACCGTTTCGGTAATCGACGTACGCAAGCTGGAAGCCGTGTTCAACGACGAAGCCGAACCGCGCTCGGTCGTGGTCGCCGAACCCGAACTGGGCCTCGGCCCGTTGCACACCTGTTTTGACGGGCAGGGCAACGCCATGACCACACTGTTCCTTGACAGTCAGGTCGTGCGCTGGAACATCGAAGACGCGATCAAGGCCCATAATGGCGAGGCCGTGGATCCGATCCGTTCCAAAACCGATGTTCATTACCAGCCCGGCCACAACTCTACCGTGATGGGTGAAACCTTGAATGCCAGCGGCAAGTATTACTTGACGATGAACAAGTTTTCCAAGGACCGCTTCTTGAACGTTGGCCCCTTGAAGCCGGAAAACGAGCAGTTGTTTGCCATTGATGGTGACACGCTGACGCTGATCCATGATGGCCCGACATTTGCCGAGCCGCATGACAGCATTATCGTTGACCCGTCGGTCGTAAACCCGCAGTCGATCTGGACCCGAGATGACCGCATGTGGGCCGATACCCGCAAACAGGCCGAGGCGGATGGTGTTGATCTGGACGGTTATCAGGATACGGTCATTCGTGATGGCAACAAAGTGCGGGTCTATATGTCGTCTCAGGCGCCGAACTTTGCGATTGAAAGCTTTACGGTAAAGCAAGGCGACGAGGTGACGGTAATTGTGACCAACCTTGATGACATCGACGATCTGACCCACGGCTTCACCATGGGGAACCACGGTGTTGCGATGGAAATCTCGGCGCAGGCCACCTCTTCGGTCACGTTTATCGCGGCGCAGCCGGGCGTTTTCTGGTATTATTGCCAATGGTTCTGCCACGCGCTTCACATGGAAATGCGCGGCCGGATGTTTGTTGAACCAAAGGAAGCCTAAAACCATGATGCGCGCCCTGACCTTGTTGCTGTTGCTTGCTGCCTCGCCCCTTTGGGCGCGGGAGGTTGCCGTGGCACCCGGTCAGGGTACGCTTGCTATTGCCATCGCCGGGGCCGTTCCCGGCGATGTGCTGACCCTTACGCCCGGCCTTTATGCCGGGGCTGTGGTGGTGGACCGCCCGTTGGTCATTCACGGGCCGGTTGAAGCGGTGATTGACGGTCAGGGCATTGGCACCGTGGTGACCATTGACGCGCCGGATGTGACCCTAAAAGGCGTGACTGTAACGGGTTCGGGCCTTAGCAGCCCTGATCTGGATGCGGGCATCAAGATTTTGAAAAAAGCAGACCGCGCAGTGGTGGACGGCAATCACCTATTGGGCAATCTGCACGGGATTGATGTGCACGGCGGACGTGATGCCGTGGTGCGTGGCAATACAATTGAAGGCACGCAAAACCCGCGGATGAATGACCGCGGCAACGGGATTTATGTATGGAATTCGCCCGGCACCTTGGTGGAGGGCAATTCGGTCCGCTGGGGTCGTGACGGAATTTTTTCCAACACGTCGCGGACAGGTATCTATCGGAACAATCTGTTCCGCGATCTGCGCTTTGCCGTGCATTACATGTATACAAACGATTCCGAGGTGTCGGGCAATGTGTCGATCGGCAACCACCTTGGCTATGCGATCATGTTTTCCAACAAGGTCGTTTTGCGAGATAACCTGAGCCTTGCCGACCGTAGCCACGGTGTGATGCTGAACTATACCAACAGTTCGGATATATCGGGCAATCTCGTGCGGGGCGGGGCGAACCGCTGCACCTTTATCTATAACGCGCACAAGAACCTGATCTATGACAACCGCTTTGAAGGCTGTGAAATCGGTATCCATTTCACCGCCGGATCGGAACGCAACGTGCTGACCGGCAATGCCTTTATAGGGAACCGTGAACAGGTGAAATACGTTGGTACCAAAGATGTGGAATGGAGCTTTGAAGACCGTGGCAATTTTTGGTCGGACCATCCTGCGTTCGATCTGGATGGCAACGGTATTGCCGACAGCGCCTTTCGCCCAAATGATTTGATGGACCACATTTTGTGGTCGCAACCCGCTGCCGCTTTGCTGATGGGCGCGCCTGCGGTGCAACTGATCCGCTGGTCCCAATCCAGCTTTCCGGCGACCTTGCCGGGTGGCGTTCTGGATTCCGCGCCCTTGATGGCCGCGCCCGTTATTGCCGTTTCCCCAGATTACGCCGCGATGGAGGCCGAAGCGGCCGTCCGCAGGCCCAAAGGACTGAATGATGACTACGACATTAACGATCTCAGCTCTCACTAAGACCTATGACGGGGTGCGTGCCCTGTCTGACGTCTCGCTGCATGTCGCGGCGGGTGAGCGTGTGGCGTTGCTGGGCCATAACGGCGCGGGCAAATCGACCTTGATGAAGATTATCTTGGGGCTGATTGCGGCGGATACAGGCGATATTTCGGTTTGCGGTGCGGCCCCGGGCAGTATGGCGGCGCGTGGAGCCGTGGCCTATTTGCCGGAAAATGCCGCCTTTCACCCTGCGCTGACCGGGATGGAACAGATCAGCCATTATTTGCGCCTGCGCGGAGAGCCAGCCTCTAAAGCTATGGGCTTGCTGGACAGGGTAGGCCTTGGTCATGCGGCAAAGCGACGGATCGGCACCTATTCCAAGGGTATGCGCCAACGTGTCGGGCTTGCCCAAACGCTGATCGGCGCGCCAAGGCTTTTGGTGCTGGATGAGCCCACGAGTGGCCTTGACCCCGTGTCGCGGCGCGATTTTTACACGCTTTTGGACGGGCTTGCATCGGACGGAGCGGCGATATTGCTGTCCAGCCACGCCCTGACCGAGGTAGAGGCGCGCACCGACCGTTTGCTGATCTTGTCGGGGGGCAAAATGGTGGCCCAAGGCACGCTGGGCGATTTGCGCCGAGAGGCGGCTTTGCCCGTGGTGATGCAACTGACCGCCCGAAATGGCTTTGCCCCCGATCTTATGGCCGCCTTGCCCGGTTTGGGCCAAGATTTGCGGATCAGTTGCTGCCAAGCCGACAAGCTGCCCACCTTGGCGCGGATCGCGGCACTGGAGGCCAAGATCGCCGATCTGGATGTGATGCCCCCCAGTTTGGAAGATATTTACAGCCATTTCAGCCGGAGGGACGGGCAATGATTGACCGCATTTTGGCAACGGCAATCACCGAGGCTCATATCGCGCGGCGCAACCGTTGGGTTGCTATTGCGGTGCTCTTGATGGTGGTGTTTTCGCTTGTTCTGGCTGCGGCCGGATCGGCGGCAACGGGCGCGCTGGGGGCGGACAGGCTGTCGGTTGTTGTTGCCTCGCTGACGTCTTTGTCGGTGTATCTGGTGCCTTTGGTTGCGCTGCTGATGTCGTTTGATGCTGTGGCGGGCGAGGTGGAGCGGGGCACCCTGCCCTTGCTGCTTACCTATCCCGGGGCGCGGTGGGAGATTCTGCTGGGTAAGCTGCTGGCGCATTTGGGTATTTTGGCGCTGGCGATTGTTGCGGGCTATGGCGCTGCGGCTGTTGCGGCGATTGCGACCGATCCGCGTGCGGCGGCTGGGTTGCCTGCCTTGTGGCGCCTGACATGGACCAGCGTTTTGCTGGGGGCCACATTCTTGTGTGCGGGCTATGCGTTGTCATCCTTGGCACGCAGACCGTCTGGCGCGGCAGGGCTGGCGATTGGGCTGTGGTTGGGGTTGGTTGTGCTTTATGACCTTGGGCTGTTGGCGGCGATCGTAGCCGATGATGGCGGCGTTTTCACCACGCGGTTTTTTCCACTGGCCCTGCTGGCCAACCCCGCCGATGCATTTCGCCTGTTCAACCTTGCGGCATCCGAAGCAACCGCGGCGGCGGCGGGGGTTGGCGGCGCTGCCGCATCGATCCCGTTATGGCAATCCTTGTCGCCTTTGCTGGCTTGGCCTGTTGCAGCATTGGCCTTGGCCGCGTTGGCGTTTCGTAGGGTGGTGCCATGAAGTATATCGCATTTATCCTTGTTCTGCTGACACTGACCGCCTGCAAAGAGGACGTGGCGCAGGATGTATCGGCAGTGTCGCTGGATCCGCAGGCGGTTGGGCATTTCTGCCAGATGGAACTGCTGGAACACGAAGGGCCCAAGGGCCAGGCGCATTTGGCCGGACTGCCCGGCGCGCCCTTATTTTTCAGCCAAGTACGCGATGCTGTCGCCTATATCCGGATGCCGGAACAAAGCCATTCCATTTTGGTGGTTTGGGTCAATGATATGGGCGCTGACGGGGCCAGTTGGGAAGCACCCGGTATTGACAACTGGATCCGCGCGGACACGGCGCTTTATGTTGTTGGCGCAGCTGTCAAAGGCGGAATGGGCGCACCCGAGATTGTGCCGTTTTCGGATCCCGCCCGTGCGGCAGCCTTTGCAAAGGCCAACGGCGGGGCGGTGATGTCGCTGGACCAAATTCCAGATGAGGCGGTGCTTGCGCCCGTTGCCCTGAACGGCATTGCGCAAGATGATGACAGTGACTCAGATTTTGAACAGCGTCTGCGTGAACTTTCACGCAAGACCGGAGGATAAGACCATGACAACCCGCCGCCGTTTTCTGGCCATCAGCGCCGCAGCCTTTGCCGTACCTGTCGCGGCCAAGGCACAAAAGATCCATACTTGGACGGGCATGGCCTTGGGCGCACGCGCGACGATCCGGCTTGCACATGCGGACGCGCCCGCCATTGCGGCCCGCGCGGCTGCCGAGATTGCGCGGTTGGAAGCTATCTTTAGCCTGTACCGCGCGGATAGCGCCCTGTCGCAGCTGAACCTCAACGCAGTGATAGACGCCCCTCCGTTTGAGCTGCTGGAATGCTTGTCGCTGGCGGGGGCTGTTCATCGTGCTACGCAGGGCTTGTTCGACCCGACAGTGCAACCGCTCTGGGCAGCCTATGCCGATGCCGCAGCGCGGCGCGCTGTCCCTGATACGCAAGCGCTTGATCGGGCACGCGCATTGACCGGATGGGGCGGCGTGTCATTGGATGCATCGCAAATCAGTTTGCGGCCAGGAATGGCCCTAACGCTGAATGGCATCGCACAAGGCTATATCGCAGATCGGATCGCCACGCTGCTGGCGGACGAAGGGTTGACCGATATTCTGATTGATACTGGTGAATTCCATGCCTTGGGCCAGCAACCTGAAGGCGGCGCTTGGCCGGTCAAATTGGCACAGGGCGGGACTATTGCGCTGACGTCACGAGCTCTTGCCACATCGGCACCGCTTGGCACGGTCTTTGATGCGGCGGGCACATTAGGGCATATTCTGGATCCGCGGACAGGCCTGACGGCAGCCCCACATTGGCGCGGAATCAGCATCACCTCCCCCTCGGCCGCGACTGCAGATGGCTTGTCCACTGCCGCCTGCCTGATGAAAACCAGCGCCGAGATTGAGGCAAGTTTATTGGCCTTTACAGGCTGCCGACTGGAATCGGCTATCGCCACCTGACGGGCCTGGATCGCCCCGCGTTTGCATGAGACCTATTGCTACATTTTACGCGCCGTATCGGACACATCGCGCTGTGCGTAGCGTTTGTCTTCAGCCACTGGTGGCGGGATGTTTCTGATTTGTCAGAGCCGTGGACGGTTATTGAACCAGTCGATCTGTTCGCCAACAGGCCAAGCAAGGCCGTGCCTTTCCAGAGCCCACATTTTACGCCATTAACCCTGACGTTGGATCAGTTCGGTTTTGTCGTCGCAGTTTACGGTTTCCACGGCGTGTTGTCATGAGCGCCATCCAACGCTTATGACCGATCGTTTGATCCCAGCTTCGGCCAAACTTGTTGTCGTAGCAATCCGCCATGTTTGCCTAAATTTCGTTGGCCTAAAGAGAAGCACGCACAGCCTTGATCAGTGCCTCTATCGGCAACTTGAACGGATTGGCTTTCATGGACGAAGTCGCCTGTGCCGATTTTGCGATGTCCGTAAGGTCTTGCCCTGCGAGCCATTTGCCCAATCGCGGCAAACTCCAATCATCCAATGCAATCTCCAGCCGTTCCAACGCAAAAGACGGGGCGCAGTTCAAGCCGACTGACAGCCAAGCATTCACCTCATCATAACGGGTCATATCAGCCAAAGCGCCCTGTGCCGCAGCCTTGTTTGCGCGCAGAACTGGCACCAGAAGGCGCCCACAAATCACGCCATGCGGTGCTGTGCTCATGCCGCCGATCACCCCAGCCAAGCCATGCACGGCCCCAAGGCCTGAATTCGCCAGACAAAGCCCACCAAACAGGCTGACCTGCGCCAGCGCGTCGCGTGCAGCAGCGTCCTCACCCCGCATAAGCGCTCCTATCGCCGCAATCCCTTTCGGGATCGCCGCGCGCGCAAGCGCATCTGTCATGGGGTTGGCCTTGTTGCAAAGATAGGGCTCAATCACCTGCACCAAAGCATCCATGCCCGAGGCCAGCGTTACACCTTTCGGACAACCATCGGTCAGCGCCGGATCCACCAAGGCAAGATTTGCCAGCATACGGCTGTCGCGCAAGCTGACTTTGCGACCAAGCACGCCAATAACGGCATTTTTGGTCACCTCTGCCCCAGTGCCCGCGGTCGTTGGCAGGGCGATAAAGGGAAGGGGTGGTGTTTGCAGCGGCAGGCCATTTCCCACCACCTCCAAATGCGCCAAAGGCGGACTGCTGCTTGGAATAAGCGCAGCCAGCGCCTTTCCCAAGTCCAGAACAGACCCGCCTCCCACCGCCAAAACCACTTGCGGATCAAAGGCGCGGCCTTGCGCCAAGGCAGCTTCCAGAGAAGCCAGGTCCGGCTCACCGCTGCCGCGGATCACCAGCACCTCGGCACCTGCCGCGCGCCAAACATCGGCGGCATGATCGCCCCAAACATGCGATCCTCGCACCAACAAAATCCGACGGCCATAGGTCAGGGCAACGCCCAACGCCTCATCTGCCCGCCCCCTGCCAAAAATAATCCGCCCCGCAGTCGAGAATTCGAACACGTTCAAAATTGCATCGTAGCGGCGACAGCGCGCTTCCATGCACCATATTTTGTCGCGCGCGTTGTTTCGTCCATCCGGGGTGAAAATGTGCGATCCAAGGCCCAATTAGCGGCAAAACCCGCCTGATCCGGGTAGATGCCAGCCCTTTGTCCCGCCAACCATGCGGCCCCCAATGCGGTTGTTTCTCGTACCATCGGGCGGTCTACCTTTGCGCCAATAATATCCGCCAAAAACTGCATCGACCAATCCGAGGCCGTCATCCCGCCATCCACCCGAAGCGTTGGCTGCGTTCCTGTGGTCGCCCAATCCGCCTGCATCGCCTCGAGCAGGTCACGCGTTTGATAGCCGACAGATTCAAGCGCAGCCCGCGCCATTTCGGCCGGGCCAGACGCACGGGTCAGGCCAAACACGGCACCACGGCATTCCGCATTCCAATACGGCGCGCCAAGCCCGACAAACGCGGGCACCAGGACCACGTTCTGCGACGGATCGGCCTTTTCGGCCAAGGGCTGTGTTTCGCTGGCTTCGCGAATGATCTTCAAACCATCACGCAGCCACTGCACCACGGCGCCTGCGATGAAAATTGACCCTTCCAGCGCATAGGTGGGCTTTCCATCCAATTGATAGGCAATCGTTGTCAGCAAACGATGCGTCGATGTGACCGCCTTGTCGCCTGTGTTCAACAAGGCAAAACACCCAGTTCCATAGGTCGATTTCATCATGCCCGGGGCAAAACAGGCCTGCCCCACAGTTGCGGCTTGTTGATCCCCCGCCACCCCCAATATCGGGATCGGCCGCCCAAACAGATCGGGCCGTGTCATGCCGAAATCGGCAGCGCAATCCTTGACCTCCGGCAACATTTCCATGGGAATGCCAAACAGATCACAGATGGTTTTGCTCCACCGGCCTTTGTGAATATCATAAAGCAAGGTCCGCGCGGCATTTGTTGCATCAGTGGCATGCACCGCACCACCTGTCAGTTTCCAAATCAAAAAGCTGTCAACGGTACCAAAAAGCAGCTCACCGCGCCGCGCCTTTTCACGCGCACCATCGACAGTGTCCAAAAGCCACTTCAACTTGGTCCCCGAAAAATAGGGGTCTGCCAACAGGCCGGTGCGGGCCGTGATCATTTTGTCATGGCCTGCATCGCGTAAACTGCGGCAATAGTCTGATGTGCGCCGATCTTGCCAAACGATCGCATTATAAATCGGCTGGCCAGTTGTTCTATCCCAGACAATGGTTGTTTCGCGTTGGTTTGTGATACCAATCGCAGCAATATCTGCCACGCCAAGCCCGGCCTTTTCAATTGCGGCACGTGCGGTCCCCGCCGTGGTAGACCATAGGTCTGAGGGGTCGTGTTCTACCCAGCCGCTTTGCGGAAAGTGCTGCGGAAACTCTTCTTGCGCGGTCGCGACGATCTGCATCGTGCTGTTAAATATAATCGCGCGGCTTGATGTTGTCCCCTGATCGATCGCAAGTATATGGCTCATATTGCCCCCTTGGCCTTAGCGTTGCGTCGGCCCATCCATTTGTAAATAGCCCCGCAGACAGGCATGGCGCAGTTGTTCGACAGCAGAAACATTTACAAGCGGATGAGTGGGGGCAAGGTCGAAACCCTGCCCCCAATCGTGATTTTACTGCCAGGATTTGATCAGCTCGTCATAGCTGACGGTTTCACCCTGCGGCTTTTCGTTTGCAAGTTTGGCAACGGGCGCACCGGGTGCATCCAGCCATTCCTGTGGATCTTTTGGTTCGTTCATCTTGGGGCCAATGTCACCTTGAATGCCTGCGCGTTCAATCCGCTCCATGACCTTTTCTTGCTCGGCACACAAAGCATCAAGTGCCTCTTGCGGGGTTTTGGCGCCCGACATTGCATCCCCGATGTTCTGCCACCACAACTGTGCCAGCTTTGGATAATCGGGAATATTGGTGCCGGTTGGCGACCACGCCACACGCGCGGGCGAGCGGTAGAATTCGACCAACCCACCCAGTTCCGGCGCGCGCTTGGTGAAGCTTTCATCCTGAATCGTGGATTCGCGGATGAAGGTCAGGCCTACATGCGCCTTTTTCACATCCACCGTCTTGGACGTGACAAACTGCGCATAGAGCCAAGCAGCCTTTGCACGATCAACAGGCGTTGATTTCATCAACGTCCACGACCCCACATCCTGATAACCAACCTTGGTCCCATCCTGCCAATAAGCACCGTGCGGGGATGGGGCCATGCGCCATTTCGGCGTGCCATCCTCGTTCATCACGGGCAGTCCGGGCTTTACCATATCGGCGGTAAAGGCGGTGTACCAGAACATCTGCTGGGCAATTTGACCCTGCGCTGGTACCGGGCCGGCCTCGCCAAAGGTCATGCCGGCGGCCTCGGGCGGGGTGTATTTGTTCAGCCAATCAATCGCCTTGGTCACGGCATAAACCGCTGCCGCGTCATTGGTGGCACCACCACGGTTGACACAAGAGCCAACGGGTTGCGAATTTTCATTCACCCGAACACCCCATTCATCGACCGGCAAGCCGTTTGGCGTGCCAACGTCGCCCATACCCGCCATCGACATCCACGCATCGGTGTAGCGCCAGCCAAGCGAGGGGTCTTTTTTGCCGTAGTCCATGTTGCCCCAAGCCGATGTCGGCCCGCCGATGGCAGACATATCGCGCCCGGTAAAGAATTCGGCAATATCTTCATAGGCCGACCAGTTGACCGGAACGCCCAGATCATAGCCGTATTTTTCCTTGAACGCGGCTTTTGTCGGCTCGTCGTTGAACCAATCGTACCGGAACCAGTAAAGGTTGGCGAACTGCTGTGACGGCAGCTGGTACAATTTGCCATCCGGCGCGGTGGTGAATTGCAACCCGATGAAATCGTTCAAATCCAGCGTGGGCGATGTCACATCCGCCCCTTCGCCCGCCATCCAGTCGGTCAGATTGCGCACCTGCTGATAGCGCCAATGCGTCCCGATCAGGTCCGAGTCGTTGGTATAGGCGTCATAGATGTTTTCGCCCGACTGCATCTGGGTTTGCAGCTTTTCCACCACATCGCCTTCGCCGATCAGATCATGGGTGATCTTGATACCGGTGATTTTGGTAAAGGCATCAGCCAAAACCTTGGCTTCATATTCATGGGTGGTGATCGTCTCGGACACTACCTTGATTTCCATCCCGGCCATCGGCTTGGCCGCGTCGATGAACCATTGCATTTCTGCCTCTTGATCCGCGCGGCTGAGCGTGGACAGTTCACCGATTTCAGCGTCCAGAAATGCCTTGGCGGCATCCATGTCGGCAAATGCCGGCGCCGACAGCAGCATCAATGCCGCCCCCATCGCCGTCGTTGACAAATGTCTCAATTTCATCTTGTTCCTCCCTTAGAACAGGTTTCGATTACGTTGTCAGTTCAGGTGGTCCCATGGATCTTGCACATCCAAGGGGCCGCCGCCTTTTTGCCTGCGCGGTCTATACCCAGCGAAACACTGCCACCGCATAAACAGCACAGACAACCAATGCACCCCATTGGGACGCATCAACCAACCCCAGCCAGCCCAAATTCAAAAAGGCCGAGCCGAGGAGCGTGATGAACAACCGATCACCCCGCGTTGTTTCTATCCCCAGCACACCGACACGCGGTGTTTCGGGGTATTTGATCGCCAGCACCGTGAAGGTGATCAACAGGCAGGCGATAATTACAAAAAAGGTTGCCGTGGGGCCGGTCCAAGCCATCCAGTCCATATCAAACCCTCCCCAAGGCAAAGCCCTTGGCAATGTAGTTGCGCACAAAATAAATCACCAAAGCGCCAGGAACGATTGTCAGGATACCGGCGGCGGCCAGCACGCCCCAATCCATGCCGCTCGCGGAAACCGTGCGGGTCATGGTGGCCGCAATCGGCTTGGCATCCACCGCCGTCAAAGTCCGTGAAAGCAGCAGTTCCACCCATGAAAACATGAAGCAAAAGAACGCGGCGACCCCGATCCCGCTTGCGATCAGCGGGGTAAAGATGCGGATGAAAAAACGCGGAAAAGAATAGCCGTCGATATAGGCGGTCTCATCAATTTCCTTTGGCACGCCCCGCATGAAGCCTTCCAAGATCCACACCGCCAGCGGCACATTGAACAGGCAATGCGCCAAGGCAACCGCGATATGCGTGTCAAACAGCCCCACCGAGGAATAAAGCTGAAAGAAGGGCAGCGCGAATACGGCAGGCGGGGCCATGCGGTTGGTCAGCAGCCAGAAAAACAGATGCTTGTCACCCATAAAGCTGTAACGGCTAAAGGCATAGGCGGCCGGCAGCGCCACCGCCAAGCTGATCACCGTGTTCATCACCACATAAATCAGGCTGTTGACATAGCCCATGTACCAGCTCGCGTCCGTCAGGATCACGACATAGTTGGCAAAGGTCAGATCCTGGGGCCAAAGCGAGAAACTGCCCAGAATTTCCTGATTGGTTTTCAGGCTCATGTTCAGCAACCAATAGATCGGCAGCAACAAGAACAGCAGGTAAAGACCCATCACAAAAGTAGAGCCATTGATGCCAAGGCGTTTGTTCATCACACACCATCCCTTTTATCCATGGTCGTCATGACCGTATAGAAAACCCATGAAATCAGCATGATAACAAGGAAGTACATTAGGCTGAACGCCGCCGCAGGCCCAAGGTCAAACTGGCCGATTGCCATTTTCACAAGGTCGATGGACAAGAAGGTCGTCGCATTGCCCGGCCCGCCCCCCGTGACCACAAAGGGTTCGGTATAGATCATGAAACTGTCCATAAAGCGCAGCAGGATCGCGATCATCAGCACCCCTGCCATTTTCGGCAGTTCGATATAACGGAACACGGCCCAGCGGCTGGCCTGATCAATCTTGGCCGCTTGATAATAGGCATCGGGGATGGATTGCAGCCCAGCATAGGCCAGCAGCGCCACCAATGATGTCCAGTGCCACACATCCATCACAATCACCGTGACCCATGCCGCAAAAATATCTTGCGTATAGTTGTAGCTGATCCCGATCTTGTCCAGCGTATAGCCCAGCAGGCCAATATCCACCCGCCCGAAAATCTGCCAGATCGTGCCGACCACATTCCACGGGATCAGCAACGGCAAGGACATCAGCACGAGGCAGAACGAGGCCCAAAACCCGCGCTTTGGCATATTCAGCGCGATAAAAATGCCCAAAGGCACCTCAATCGCCAGAATGATGCCAGAAAACAGCAATTGCCGACCCAGCGCATCCCACATCCGTTCGGAATGCAGCATTTCATCAAACCATTCCAGCCCTGCCCAGAAAAACTGGTTATTGCCGAATGTATCCTGCACCGAGTAATTCACCACGGTCATCAAGGGGATAACGGCGGAAAACGCCACCAGAATCAGAACCGGCAGGACCAGAAACCATGCCTTTTGATTGACAGTCTTGTTCATGCCGCATCCTTTCCGTTGGGTGCCACGCGCCAGTCGTTGGCGTAAATATTGATGCCTTCGGGCGCGAAATGCACCGCGTTCACATCGGCGGGGATAGGCGCGCTTTCGCCCAGAATGGCCGAGATTTCGCGTCCCTCCACTTCCAGCCGGACGATCTTGTGGCGGCCCACATCCTCGACCCGGCGAATGCGCGCGGGGATGCCGCCGGTTGTGGACAGCCGCACAAATTCGGGGCGCACCCCCAGCTCCACTTTGCCGCTGGCGGTATAATGCGCGCCCAGATCCACGCTGTGCCCCGCGACCTGTGCGCGATTGCCTGCCACATCGGCGGGCAGCAGGTTCATCCCTGGCGAGCCGATGAAATAGCCCACAAAGGTATGCGCCGGGCGTTCAAACAATTCCTGCGGGGTGCCGATCTGAACCACGCGCCCGTCATACATCACGACCACCTTATCGGCGAATGTCAGCGCTTCGGTCTGGTCATGGGTGACGTAGATCATCGTATGGCCGAAATCATGGTGCAACTGCTTAAGCTGCGTGCGCAATTCCCATTTCATATGCGGGTCGATCACGGTCAGCGGCTCGTCAAACAGCAGCGCATTCACATCCTTGCGCACCATACCGCGCCCCAGACTGATCTTTTGTTTCACATCCGCCGTCAGCCCGCGCGCCTTGCGGTTCAGCATATCCTCCATCCCGATCATCCGCGCAATTTCTTGCACACGCTCGGCGATATAAGCCTCATCGCGGCCGCGATTGCGCAGCGGGAAGGCCAGATTGTCGCGCACTGTCATGGTGTCGTAAACGACAGGAAACTGAAACACCTGTGCGATATTACGCTCGGCGGTGGGGGCATGGGTCACATCCTTGCCATCAAACAAGATGCGGCCTTGGCTGGGGTGCAACAGCCCCGAAATGATGTTTAGCAAGGTGGATTTTCCGCAACCAGAGGAGCCGAGAAGCGCATAGGCCTCGCCATCAACCCAATCATGGTTTAGCTCTTTCAAGGCGTAATCATCTTCGGATTTCGGGTTGGCCAGATAGGAATGGGCCAGATTATCAAGCGTGATCTTTGCCATATCTTATGCCGCCTCTGCATAGGGTGCGGCGGAAACCAAAGCACCATTTTCGGAAAAAATATAGATATGGGCAGGGTCAAGATAAACAGACAGATTTTGCCCCAAGGCCAGATTATGAACACCATGAATCAAGCCCACCCAACGCGCCCCATGATGGTCCAGATGTACAAAGGTTTCGGATCCGGTAATTTCGGTTACGGTCAATCGGGCGTCAAATTCCATCGCCCCGGCCACATGGGGACTCAACTCCAGATGATTGGGCCGGAACCCCGCCTTGTAGCGACCATCCGGCAGGCCCACGATGGCCCCGCTTGCCGGAAGGCTAGTATCACCGCCAAAGCGCAAAACCGATCCGGCCTTGACGATATCCAGAAAATTCATCGGCGGGTCAGAAAACACCCGTGCTGTCGTGGCATCCACGGGACGGCGATAGACATGCGGCGTCAGCCCAAACTGCGTAACGCGCCCTTCCCAAAGGGTGGCCGTGTTGCCACCCAGCAGCAGCGCCTCTTCCGGCTCGGTCGTGGCATAGACAAAGATGGAGCCGGCTTCTTCAAAGATCTTGGGGATTTCGGCGCGCAACTCCTCGCGCAGCTTGTAGTCGAGATTGGCCAAGGGTTCATCCAGCAACACAAGCCCCGCATCCTTGACCAAAGCGCGAGCCAAAGCGCAGCGCTGTTGCTGACCGCCCGACAGTTCCAGCGGTTTGCGCGCCAAAAACGGGGTCAGCTTCATCAGATCAGCGGCCTTTTTCACATCGGCATCAATTTCGGCCGCCGATTTGCCAAGCAAGCGCATGGGGCTGGCGATATTGTCGTATACGGTCATCGAGGGGTAGTTGATGAACTGCTGATACACCATCGCCACGCGGCGATCCTGCACCCGCATCCCCGTCACATCCGCACCATTCCAGAATATCCGCCCCGTATTCGGCACATCCAGCCCAGCCATCAGCCGCATGAGGGAGGTTTTCCCCGAACTCGTCGGCCCCAACAGCACATTCATCGTACCGCTTTGCAATTCCAGATCCGTGGGGTGGATATGGGTCTGCCCTTCGATAACTTTCGATACGCCTTGCAATTTTAGCGACATGTCATTCCCCCACCTTTATCACTACGTCGTCCTTGCTTTGCATCCACGCATCCAAAGCCGCTATTTGGCCTGCATCCAGCCGCAGACCCAACTTGTTGCGCCGCCAAACGACATCTTCAGCGCGGCGTGCATATTCACGGGTCATCAACCAATCCACCTCACGCGCAGTCAATGTTGCGCCAAAATCACGGCCAAGATCGGTGGGGGTTTTGGCATCACCCAAAACCACGGCCGCTTCGGTGCCATAGGCGCGGATCAGGCGACGCGCCCAAAAGGCGGTCAGAAAGGGATAATCCTTACGCAGCGCCGCAATCAGATCCGGCACGCCATCCTGCGGGAAATCCCCCCCCGGCAAGGCCACGCCAGCCGTCCATTTCCCGGACAAGCCGGGAAAATAGACTGCCACCTTATCAAGCGCACTTTCTGCAAGGCGACGATAGGTGGTGATTTTGCCCCCAAAGATGTTCAAAATAGGCGCGCCACCTGTCGCATCGACCTTTAGCGTATAATCACGCGTGGCAGCCGTGGCACTGCTGGCCCCGTCATCATACAGCGGCCGCACGCCGGAATAGGTCCAGACCACATCGGCGGCAGTGATATCTTGTTTGAAATACTTATTTGCAAACCCGATCAGGTAATCGCGCTCTTTATCGGTGCAAACTGGGGCCTTGTCAGGGCTTTCATGTTCGGCATCGGTGGTGCCGATCAGGGTGAAATCCTGCTCATAGGGAATGGCAAAGATGATGCGCCCATCGGTCCCCTGAAAGAAATAGCATTTATCATGGTCATACAACCGCTTGGTAACAATATGGCTACCACGAACCAGTCGCACGCCCTCGGTTGAATTGATCCGAACCTTTTGCTGAATGACATCGCCGACCCATGGCCCAGCCGCATTTACCAGCATTTTGGCGCGGTGGGTTTCGATTTGATCGCCCCGCTGCAACGTGATTTCCCACAAACCGTCGGCGCGCGCGGCAGAAAGTACCTTCGTTCGAACCATAATTTCTGCGCCACGCGCCTCGGCATCACGGGCGTTCAAAATAACCAACCGAGAATCTTCGATCCAACAATCAGAATACTCGAATGCGCGCGTGAAACGATCATCGATTGGCGCACCCTCGGGTGTTCCAGGCAACGACAAGGTGACGGTACCCGGCAAAACCTTGCGCCCCCCTAAGTGATCATACATGAACAGCCCCAAGCGGATCAGCCACGCGGGTCTGCGCCCCTTCATCCACGGCATGACAAAACCCAGAAGTTTAGACGTGGGCGTATCACCTTCGAATCGCATATCCTTATGATAAGGGAGCACAAATCGCATGGGCCAACTGATATGCGGCATCGCGCACAGCAGCGTTTCGCGTTCAATCAACGCCTCACGCACCAAGCGCACCTCCCAATACTCCAAATAGCGCAAGCCGCCATGAAATAGCTTGGTTGAGGCGCTGGATGTGGCAGAGGCCAAGTCGTTCATTTCAGCGAGAGACACACTTAACCCGCGCCCCGCAGCATCCCGCGCTATGCCGCATCCATTGATGCCACCGCCGATAATGAACAGATCTTTGACCTGATTTTCTGTAACTAGCGACGACATCAGGCCTCCCCACCAAATGATCGAAAACAATAACATAACGAACCACGGGATGCGCGTTTTTGCAAGTTTTAATTTCGATTTACCAAAAAGCGAATAATTCGAATAAGTAATTCTCACAACCCACTGCTAGAGACGGGTTTTAATGTCGCCTCCGGGCTTAGGATTTTGCAGTTTGCTTTATCAATGAACCTGGAAAATTATCCTCCACGAGGCAAAATACTTGCCGATACGAACGAAAAGGAACAGTTTTGCGTTGGAGGAATAGAATCATGTCCCAGACCTTTCGTCAGCCCGATATCCTGGAAATTGTCCGTTCCGAGGGCAAGGTAACGGTCGAAGGCCTAGCAGAGCGCTTTGGCGTGACCGTTCAAACCATTCGGCGCGATTTGACCGAGCTCGCAGATGCGGGCCGCCTTCAGCGCGTCCACGGCGGCGCTATTCAGCCTTCGGGAACCACTAACATTGGCTATGAAGATCGCCGAACCCTAAACCGAGAGACCAAACGAAACATCGCGCAAGCCTGCGCAAAACAAATTCCCGACGGGGCCTCTTTGTTCCTGAATATCGGCACCAGCACCGAGGCCGTCGCCCAGGAACTGCTAACTCGACATCGGCTATTGGTGGTGACAAATAATATGAATGTAGCGCAAATTCTAGCCGCCAACCCCGACTGCCAAGTCATCGTCACCGGGGGCACGCTGCGCCGCTCTGATGGCGGCCTGATCGGGAACTTGGCTTCCAAAACAATCAAACAATTCAAGTTCGACATAGCCGTTATTGGGTGTTCGGCCTTGGACCAAGACGGCGATTTGCTTGATTTTGATTTTCAAGAAGTCGAGGTGAGCCAAGCCATCATCGCACAATCGCGACGCTGCTTTCTGGTTGCTGACCATTCCAAATTTCAACGTACCGCCCCAGCCCGCATCGCCTCGCTGGACGAAATCGATATGTTTTTCACGGATCAGCCGTTGGCACCAGAACTTGAAGCCCGCTGTCGTGAATGGAATACCGAAGTCATTCGTGCCGGCTAGCAAAGCCATGCCGACCGAACGTCGGATGTTTGCATGTAGGGAGCTGGAAGGGCGGCCTGACTGCGTGTGCAATTCTTTTAGCCGCTTTACGGCCCCTGCGACGGGATAGAATGAGACGGCTCTGGACTTGTCATGCTTTCATTTTGGCCCTCGTGCTCACATATTATGCGACTTTTCGTTCGAAAGTTGCGGGGCTTTTACATCCCAGCGCTGAGCGGCGGCGACGCGTATTGTAGAGGCCATTGAAATGCTGGAACAAGGTCAGCTCGCACTGCCGCCGTCTGAATCGCTCCGGTTTTGTCTGAGACCATCAACTTGAGTAAGGATGATGGTTATGATGAAAAGCAGAATGGCAAATCGCTACTCGCCCGAGGACCGCGCGCGCGGTCCGGATGGTGTTTGAGCATCTAGGTTCATACGAAACGCAGGGGGGCGCGATCGCGGCCATTGCACCCAAGATTTGCTGTATTCCCCAGGCCCTGCGCGAATGGGTCAAGCAGGCTGAGAAAGACAGCGGCATGCGCGACGGGGTCACAACCGGGGAACGGGACCGGATCAAGGCCTTGGAACGTGAGGTCCGGGAGCTGCGGCAGGCGAATGAAATTCTCCGCGAAGCCTCAGCTTATTTTGCGCCTCCTCTCGGGACATCGCTGCGCGATACCCTGTCTGTCAGTGGGACGGAACGCGACCGCCCACTGAAGCGATGATCGCCTTCATTCGCTGCCAGGCAGCGCATGCTCACATGCGCGAGAGGGGAAGATCAGCGCATTGTTTATGGCATCGAGTCGATCTGCAGGGTTCTGCCGATTGCGCCGTCGACATTTTATCACCGCCTGGTGTGTCGCGCCGATCCAAAATTAATAAATAAAATCAATGTATTGCGCTCAACCAAAGCATCGCAATGCCATCATGGCAGACAAGGTCGGCGGCCCTAACATCTGATTTTGTTGGGTTTGGGTGAAGGGCGACCAGCAAACGTTGCGCAGCGCATCAAATGCCATGTGTCTGAAATTGTTACGTTCGTTTCAAATCAGACTCTAAAGCATAGCACGACATCAGCGGGATGCGGAATTGCGGCCACTGGTCTTGTCACGTATTCGTGCGGCCCCGAATGCTCGTTTAAGCCCCTTGGCGCTCGAAGGCCAAGGGGCTTTTCGGTAGTGGGTCAGTTTGAAATATCTTTTTTACGGGGCTTGTAAGAGCCGCGAACTTTCGGGGCCGCTTCTGCCTCAGCCTTTTCTACCAGCGCAACGATATCTGACACTTCCCAAGGGCTAGACACAAGACCTGCGGCCATTGCTGGCGTCATGCGAAGCGTTTTGTGAGTACGGCAAAAGTTGTAATACATGAAGTGCAGGGAAACGGCATATGCGTGGTTTTCAGCCTTTTTTGAAAAGGCATTGGTCAGGCGAGTAAAGCGGCGCATACTGGCCAACGGATCGCGTTTCATGCGGTTGCTGACCGTTGCCCGGCAGGGTCATGCAAGGCATGATCCCGAGAGGGGGCCCATGCTGTTACCCGGAAGGGTTTTGCGTGCAAATCACGCAGGGCGATGACACGCCGCGAATGCAGATCGAGGATGACAGCGAGATACAGCCAGCCCTCTCGGGTCCAGATATAGCTGATATCACCGGCCTGTTACCCCTCTCATGGTTTGCCTGCAAACCATGAGAGGGCACTTCTGGTTCGGCCCAGCCGCCGCGAAGTCGCGATCCAGCAGGTTCGGAGCGATGTTGAACGTGTGATCGCTGTCCGTGCGTCGTCGGGGAAATGATCCACCGGATCATTTCCTGACCCTCCTCCACCTTGAATTTGCGTGTTCTTTCAACGACGATCCCGTTCTCACGCATCAGCCGCCCGACCCGGACCCTCTCGCGGTTTGCAAGGCAAACCGCTGCCGGACAACGGATGGCCCACATCAACCCCGACGTCCTTCAGCTCTTCCGTCATCCGGGGCCTGCACCTTACGGTGATTGCCTGCAATCACCTCCCGGGCAACGCATAGCTGCCCAGGCTCAGGCGCGATTGTTCCTTGATATGGGCCAGAACGACCATGCCTGTGTGCTGCCTGCGGCTGGCAGGGCGGCGGCGTATGGCCCACAAGCCACGAGGGCTGACTTCCTCTCCTGACACAACCGATCCGTTGCAAAGCAGCCGTGATGTTCCTCGACGAACCGAAACCCTCTCGGCAGATTACTGCGTAATCGCCTGCCAGGTAATAGGTGGCCTTCGTCGGGAAAAACAGTCCCCCGGACTGTTTTCTGATCCGCCTCAGTTTAGGATGTCCCTCTTCTCGCGCAGTATGCGGTTTTCGCGCCGGAGCCGTTCGTTCTCAAGCACTAGTTCGCGATCCTCATGCGACACCACATCTGTGTCCCCACTCTCATGGTTTGTCTTGCAAACCATGAGAGGGCAACGGATACGCTGTGATCCACTTGTTCAGCGTCGACATCCCGACACCCAGATCATCAGCGATCTGTTTGCGTGAAAGCCCGTCCTCAGAGAAAATGATCCCCCGGATCATTTTCTAGCCCTTCGAACTCAGCGCGATCCGCACCGCATCCTTGCGAAATTCATCCGTCCTGACTGTGCCCATGGTTCATCTCCTTTGCTGCACATTACGCTGTCAAAGGAGCGGCACCAAACCGCGACAAGACCAAAAAAGACCGGAACTAAACCGTAGCAAGTCCAGAATGGCGTATTCGTCGAGTATTACAACAATCAGCGTTACCACGAGAGCCTGAACAACGTCACGCCCGCAGACGTCTACTTCGGACGCGACAACGCCATTCTCAGAGAACGGAAAAGGATCAAGAAATGGACAATCCAACAACGACGCTTGTAACATCAAAAACAAGCAGCATACTCAATCACACAAACGAGCCAGAGCCTCCAATGTTCAAGCCGCTCTAACGTCCCATTTTATATGACGACGGACAATGTTACGCGTTCGAGGCAGAACTGCACTTGATGCGGCCAGTAACCTTTCGTGCCCGCTTTCACTTGGCCGAGCGATTGGACGATGCGGTTTTGGTCGCTCTTTTGCGGGCCATCACCCGCCGGGGCACGCAGGGCATCGTTATGAAAGTCCCAGCTACCGCCGAGGTTGAGGCCTGCCTGGCCAGCCTTGCCGCACAGAAAATCCCGATCGTTACTTATGTGACAGATGCCGCCCAACCGCTGCGCCTGGCCTATGTAGGCATGGATAATAGCCGTGCATGCGCCACAGCCGCCTAGCTTTTGGCCCGCATGGCGCAGCCGCAAACGTCCAGCGTGCTGATCACACTGTCCAGCCAGACATTTGAGAGTGAGGGCGCCCGGCGTTCTGGCTTTCAGGCTATCTTGCGAAACACGCGCCCAGACTTGCGATGGTGACCGTCTCTGAAAGCTATGGTGTGGATCCCCCCACGGGCGCGCTGATCCTGCATGCGCTACACGATAACCCCAAGATCACCTCGGTCTATTCAATTGGCGGCGGCAACCGGGCGATCCTTGATGCGTTTGACCTAGCGGGGCGCACGATAGATGTTTTTGCCGCCCATGACCTTGACCGCACCAACACAGAATTGCTGAAATCGGATCAGGGCAGTTTCGTGATCCACCACAGTTTCCGGCATGATGCCCGGCAAGTAGCGCTGCACTTCAGCAAGCAGTTCCGGCTGATCAACCCCAGCACCGAGATCGAGAAGGCTGAAATCAATATTGCCTGCCCCATCGCGTCGGGTGTTTGAAACCACGCTTTGATGGCGCACCGCGCCGTCGCAGTCATCGCGTGGATGAGCCGAGATCACGAAGGATGTCTGGCCATCACATCGTCGAAAGGCCCGTGGTCCTTTTGCGGGTCCAGGCGACCTTCCCATCTGGTGCCGCCGCGATCGAACCTCGAGACGTCGGGCCGAGGTTCGCCTCTTTGTCCGACACCTGCAAACACTTGACCCTACAACCGAGATACCGCCTGCCGATTTGCTGCCAGCGCAAGCGCGACGCCGTATTCAAACACGCCACAGGAGATTACGGCTCTGATGCAAGCCATGGGTCACCTCTGCGGATCGCATGTGCAGGCGATCTATCAGACCTTGATCAGTCTTTTGGCAGCGACCGGCATGCGGATCAGCGAGGCGATCGGCCTCGGCGACTTCGACGCGGCCAGTGGCATGGTGACGATCCGGCACGGCAAATTCGACAAGGCGGGTGCCTTACGCTGCATCAGAGCACAGTCGCGAAGCTGGGCCACTACCTGCACCGCGATGACCGCCCCTGACCTTCGGGCATGCCGCCCTTGCTAATCAATTCGCGCGGCGAACGGATGCGCTACTCCATGGTGCAACCGATCTTGCACAAGCGGTTGCATCACTGCGGCATCGGTCCGCGCTCGGCGGCCTGCCGACCCCTGATCCACGATCTGCGGCACAGCTTCGCGGTTAGCACCACCTTCGATGGCTATCGGTCGGGCAACCCCGGTTCCCGGCTCGCGATCCTGTCGACCAACCTTGGTCATACAGGTCCCGGCGCCACGTACAGGTACCTGTCGTCCGCTCCCGAATTGCTGGGCCTGGCGGGCAAAAGGCTCGAGCGCCACTTGGCGGGTGGCGCATGAACTCGCCCGCCACAACCCTACAGGCGTTTTTCGCCGACCGCCTCATTCGCCAGCGTCAGGTCAGCGCAAATACGGTTAAATCCTATCGCGACACCCTGCGGCAGCTCTTGGCCTTCGCGTCGGAGCGACACGGCAAGGCACCGGGCGAGTTCGGTATAGACGATACTCGATGCGCCAATCATTGGGGCCTTCCTCGACCATCTGGAGGGCCACAGGAAGAACGGTGTGCGGACTCGAAATGCCGGGCTTGCCGCGATCCGCTCCCTGTTCCGCTATGCCGCCCTGCACCATCCCGAACATCCCGCAATCATCGGACGGCTTCTGACGATTCCGCCAAAACGCTTTGATCGGCGGCTGGTAACATGGCTGACCGAACCTGAATTGGGCGCCCTTCTCGCTGCACCGGATCGAATGACCTGGATCGGGCGGCGCGACATCGCGCTGTTCGCCGTCGCGGTGCAGACGGGGCTTCGCGCCTCCGAACTGATCGACCCGCGCTGCGGCGATGTCCATCTCGGCTCTGGTGCGCATGTAAGTTGCCATGATCAGCAGCGCCTGCTTGATCTCGGCGTCGGTGGCTACACTTCCTCCGCGTCTTTGTGGGCCGTGGCCATGGTCTAGGCTACCACTGGCTCGATACCGATGGTACGCAGCCCGGCATCGGTGACAACCTGTGGCTTCACGACGGGATCATCGCTTTGGGCAACGAACCGATGCCCAAGCTGCGGCTGCGGCTGTGGCATATTGGTATTGACTTGGACCTTGAATCAACATTCATTGCATTCACGACAGGGGCGTCCGGGGATCCGGGCTGAGAAGTACCCTTTGAACCTGAACCAGATCATGCTGGCGTAGGGAGTCTGCGGTAGGTGCCCCATTCAGGCTTTGATGGCCGTATGGTGCCCGCCACTGGCCCCTTGCGTACAGCGGGGGAGCATTATGGAAGACACCGGAACCAGCCTTGCCACCATGCGCGCTGCCGCGCCATTGGTACACAATATCACCAACTATGTCGCCATGAACATTGCCGCCAACGTAGCTCTGGCGGCAGGCGCGTCACCGGCCATGGTGCATGCCCGCGAAGAGGTGGTAGAGTTTGCGGCCCTGGCCCAAGCGCTCAGCGTGAACATCGGCACACTGGATACGCCTTGGGCCGAGGCGATGGAGATGGCCGCGCAGGCGATGGCTGATGCGGGTCGGCCTTGGGTACTGGACCCGGTTGGCGTGGGGGCCACGCAATTTCGCCGTGATGTCTGCGCGCGACTGATGGCCCAGCGACCAACGGTCATTCGCGGCAACGCGTCCGAAATTCTGGCACTGGCGGGACTGGACGGCACTGGGCGCGGGGCCGACAGCGCTGATCCCGTAACCGCGGCCGAGGCGAGTGCGCGCGACCTTGCAATACGCACCGGCGCGGTGGTCGCTGTCTCTGGCCCCGTGGACTATGTCACCGATGGCACACAAGGCTTCCGTGTGGAGAATGGCAATGCGCTGATGCCGCGCGTCACCGCCTTGGGTTGTTCTCTGAACGGGCTAATCGCCGCGTTTCTGGTGGGCCAATCGGCGCTGCACGCGACGGTGGCGGCACTGGTTTACTTTGGGCTGGCTGGGGAACGCGCGGCGCAAGGGGCCAATGGCCCTGGCAGCTTTCAGGTGGCGTTTCTGGACGCGCTTTACACGCTGTCACCGCAGGATATGACCGCAGGCGCACGGGTCAGCCGCGCATGAGGGGCCCGATTTATGTGATCACCGACCCCGACGCCCTCCTTCCCGTGGCCGAACAGGCGCGCGCGGCGGCGCGAGGCGGGGCGGCATTGGTGCAACTGCGCGACAAGACCGCGCCCGATGATGATCTGGCGGCGCTGGTGCGGTTGCTGTCGCCAGAAATGGCCGCACTGGGCGCGCGGCTCATCGTGAATGACCGGGTGGAGGTTGCGCTGGCCACTGGCGCACATGGACTGCACATCGGTCAGGGCGACGGCGATGCCTTGGCGATCCGCAAGCGAATGCCCCCCGGCATGATCCTTGGTCTTTCCATCGAGACTGTGGCCCAAGCCGGCATTATCCCGTCCGGTGTGGATTACATCGGCGCAGGCCCGGTGCGAGCCACGCCGACAAAGCCCGACCATGCCCCGCCCATCGGTTTCGACGGCTTGGCGCAGATTGTTGCGGCTACTGCGTTGCCCACCTTTGCCATCGGCGGCCTCAAGTCCGGCGATGCAAGGGCGGTGCGCGCTACAGGGGCAGTCGGCATAGCGGTGGTCAGCGCCGTGACCCGCGACGCCGACCCCAAGGCTGCAACCCGCGCCCTGCTGGCAGAATGGGGGACCGCATGATCCCCAACATCCTTTCCATTGCGGGGTCCGACCCATCGGGTGGCGCAGGGATTCAGGCCGATATCAAGACGATCTCGGCCAATGGCGGCTATGCCATGGCGGCGATCACCGCGTTGACGGCGCAGAACACCCAAGGTGTCACCGCCGTTCAGATGATCGCGCCGGATTTCGTGGCAGCACAGATTGCATCAATCCGCGTCGATATCAGGGTGGATGCGGTCAAGATCGGGATGCTGGGCACCGCCGCGATCATCCGGGCGGTTCATGAAGGGCTGTCCGGACTGAAGATGCACATCGTTCTTGATCCGGTGATGGTTGCAAAAAGCGGTGACCGGCTGTTGCAGGCCGAGGCGGTTGCCGCTTTGCGCGCAGCCCTGCCCATCGCGTCCGTCATCACCCCCAACCTGCCTGAAGCCGCCGACCTTTTGGGGGTTCCCGAGGCCACGACCCGTGCGGATATGCAGGCACAAGCGCAGGCGCTGTTGGCATTGGGCGCACAGGCGGTGCTGCTGAAGGGGGGCCATCTGCCGGGGAACGATTGCCCTGATCTGCTGGCCAGTGCGGCGGGTGTGGTCTGGCTGCCCGGCACCCGCCACCCAACACGCAAGACCCATGGCACTGGCTGCACACTTTCCTCAGCACTGGCCACTCATTTGGGCCATGGCCTGCCCCTGCCGCTGGCAGCGGTCCAAGCCAAGGCCTATGTCGCCCGCGCCATTGCCACCGCTGATGCCCTGACGGTGGGCATAGGCCACGGCCCGACCCACCATTTTCACGCCATAACCAAAGGAAACACCCAATGACACGCCCAATCGCTGATCTTACCGTTCTTATTACAGGCGCTGGACGTGGCCTTGGGGCCGCCATCGCCCGTGCGTTCCACCGTGAAGGCGCAAGGGTCGCCATCAACTATCGCAACAGCCGAGCGGCGGCCGAGGCGCTGGCAACCGACCTTGGCCCGCGCACCGCCGCGTTTTGTGCGGATGTGACCGACCCCGCGCAAGTTGCGGCAATGGTAGGCCAGATCACCGACCGCTTTGGCGCACCGGACGTGCTGGTCCACAACGCCCTGGCGGATTTCACGTTCAACGGCGATGCGCGGACCCATTTGGACCAACTGTGTTGGGCCGATATCGCGAGGCAGACCGAAACAGCGGTGGGTGGCGCGCTGAACTGCCTTGCCGTGATGCAGGCCCACTGCGCAGCCCAAGGCTTTGGCCGCATCATCACAATCGGCACAAACCTGGTGCAAAATCCCATCGTACCCTATCACGATTATACCGCGGCCAAGGGCGCATCTCTGGCCTTTACCCGCACTGCGGCCAAAGAACTTGGGCCTATGGGCATCACGGTCAACATGGTGTCGGGTGGCCTGTTGCGCACAACCGATGCCAGTTCAGCGACGCCGGATGCTGTGTTCGACATCATTGCATCCCAAACCCCTCTGGGCCACGTGACAACACCGGAAGACATGGCGGATGCGGTCCTGTTTTTTGCGTCGCCATGGGCCCGGGCAGTGACCGGGCAGAACTTGATCGTCGATGGTGGGCTGGTGTTCGGCTAGAAAATCGCCGCGGGGTTCCATCGGCACGGTCTTTGGAACCCTAGCCCCACCAAATACTTGCGGACCTTGAGTGCTGTCGAGCCCCCAAAACCCAAAAAGCCCCCGGTTTTCAGGAGGGGCTCGTACAATATTGATGTTGCGCTGTGGCAATACGCGCGCCGCTGTGCATGCGCGAAACCTTAAACACTTAAGCCTTTGGTATTACGATTATTTTTTGGTTGCAAGAGGGCATAACCGCCGCAATCTACCTCGGTTAGACTGCGCAATATAGTCAGAATTGCCAGAAAGCTTTCAACATTGACGCCTTTCTGCGGTGACGGTGGCTTGCCAGAACTGTCCATAAGCCGCGCACTTTAAGTCTCCCCTTGGATAATGTGACGATGCCAGAACCGGCGCATTTTGCGCGAATAGCAAGGCGGCCCCGGCACTTGTGCCGGTGGAGGATTCCCTTGCCTCGACCCCGCCATGGCAAAGGCTGGCAAGCATGGCTAGGTAATCAGGATTGCGCGCGAAGGGGCCTTCGATGACACAAGGCCCCTTCGCCCCGATCATCTGCAAGCCAGTATGGGTCATCAGCGCAAGGTAATAGGATAGGGCAACCAACCGCTGCCCGTCGGTTTGGGGCGGCTTGGTCCAGCGCATCTGATGACAGGCAAAGGGGCCGGAGTTTGGTTCCACCGCTGGCAGCAGCATGATGGAGTGGTCAAGCACGGCCTGCCGGTCGGCATCCGTAGCTTTGGCCTTTGTGCCGCCAAGGACCAAATCAAACTCACGCCCGCCCATGAAGCGGGCCGATGGCACCGCCTCCCCCAAGGCGTTCACATTGATCAGCGTGTCACGTGCGGGGTCAAGGCTGGGTGCCTCGCCGCGCATCGCCATCATGATGAACTGAAATGAAGGCTGGCACCCCAAACGACAGCACGCAATACGATGTGACGCAAACCGACTTGCAGGCAATCCAGCAACGCCGCGTTGAAGAAGCGGACTATCAGAAGCGCGTGGCGCAGGACGCGCTTGACCATGCGGTTGACATGGGACCAACGCTTGCGGCGGCTTTTGAGGGGTTGAAGACCCTGCTGAAGCGATAACCACATGGGCGCGAATGTGCGGTCCATGTTGGCGAGAGTCGCAAAGCTGGAAGCCCAACGCGCTGCACCGCGCTCGCCCGTCGAGATTGTCTACGGGTCAATGGAAGCATTTGCAGAGTTGGCGGAAGCTGACATTGCGGCGGGCAAGCTGGACAGCATCGACTTCCCCATCATTATTAACTGCCTGCGCAAATGGCATCGTGACGGGCTTTGGGCGGGGTGGACCAAGCAGGCGAACCGAGTCTGGGAGCGATAATGACCACGCAGACCGACAAGCCCGACTGGCTGGTGCAGTGGCAAGCGGCTCACCCGCCGCGACCAGCCCCAGCGCACGCCCCAGTGCAGCGCAAACCCGCCATTCGCCGCACCAGCGCACCCAAGCCGCGCTGCGTGGTCATCGCCCCCACAGCGCCCGCTACGCCTGCCCCCAACCGCACGCGATTCAGCTTTGGTTTTGACGAACCCGCCCCTTGGGCATGGGACAACTGCAAACGGCGCGAACCTGTCATGGACCTGTCCGGATTTCGGACATAGGAAGGGCGGTGAGCGGTGCGTCATGAGATAAAATCACCTCGACGAAGTTGTGCGGCCCTTCGGGTTTGACTGATGCGTCACGGGCACCGGCTGCCCATCTGGCAACCAATGATTGGTTGGCACCGATTTCCATCGCGATTGAAACAATCGTCTCTCCACCCAAGATCCGCTCGACAGCCTTGGTTTTGATTGCGGCGGGCCACTGATACTTGCCATTTGCTTGCCGCGGCACCCGAATGCCCCAAACCTCATGGGCCTCTTTTTGCTCAATATCCAGCACAATCATCTCCCTTCGATGAACGTGCCCAATATCGCAAATCCCTTATTTTATTGAAACATGGGGTCTTTGCACCGCTTACATTGCAACCAAGGCAGCGCCAACCAAAGGCAGCTCACGATCTGATCCGCTTGTCTTCAGGCTTCGGGCGGAATGTGGGGTGATCCTAATCAGTTCTTGTTCGAGATCGATGTCTTGAAGTCTGAGACCGACCATCTCCCCCAACCGGCAACCAGTTTCAGCGAGAACTGGAAACAACAGGGCCAATCGTGACCCTCCTGCAATCGCCAAGGAAGTTCCCTGCCTCAACTCCTCTACAGTGAACGTCAAACGCTTCTGGCGGTCCTTGCCCTCTCCCTGAATATGAAGCCGTGAGAAAGGGTTTTGCTGCATGACGTCTAGTTCACGTTGAGCGTAGCTTATGACAACGGCAATTGAATTGACCCTGCGTCTGACCGTACCTGTCGAATTTCCCTTGGTTCTCAAGTAAGCAACAAACGCTCGTGCATCCTCACGGGTGAATGCCAGTGCTTCCTTGTCGCCTACTATGGACACAAGTGTATCAACGGCAACATTGGGGGGTGTGGGGTCAATGCCCTTCAGCTCAACATATTCTGTCACCCAGTCACTGAGGAGAACAGGACGGGGCCTCACGGCTTCCAGAAGCGCCTTAACATCTACAGACCGCTTCAGAGATCCTGAAGACCAAGCCTGATCCAGCTTCGTGCTGAGAGCCTTGGCAAGCTCGGATGCTTCCACCCTACCTTGGGAAAGCTTAATTCGAACTGTAGGCCCAAAAGCATCAACTGCATGTTGGGGAACCCGCCGATTGTAGTAGTAAGAACCCTTACGTTCCAACAAGTGTGGAACCATTGTGTGACACGATGTGTGCATAGCATCTTGCTCCGACTGAAAATAATCCAATCACAGCAAGTGCTTGCACTGAAAGAAGTGGTGCCCCCATACGGATTCGAACCGCAGACCCTCTGATTACAAATCAGATGCTCTACCAGCTGAGCTATAGGGGCAATGCGGTTTAAATAACCGTTGCGGGTGGACCGTGCAAGGGTGGAAATTGGATTTCGGTAAATTTATGCGCGATTTGTGTGTGCCATAACCCACACCGCCGCCAACCCCACCGCCATCACCAACAGCGCGGCAGGGGCGGCATCACCCAGCCGCTCAAGGCTGGCTTGTTCATAAACGCGGGTCGCAAGTGTGTTGTAATTAAAAGGCCGCAGCAACAACGTGGCGGGCAATTCCTTTACGCAATCCACGAATACCACCAGCAAAGCAGTCGCCACCGACCCCCGCATCAAGGGCAAATACACATCCCGCAACGTGCCGCCCGCACCCCGCCCCAAGGACCGCGCGGCCAATGGCAAACTGGGCGACACACGGCCAAAAGCCGAATCAACTGCCCCCTGCGCAATGCCGAAAAACCGCACAAAATAGGCCAGCACCAGCGCCGCCGCAGTCCCCGTCAGCAGCAACCCGGGGTCAAACCCCGTCAGCGCCAGAATGGCGTCCGCGATCCGGTGATCCAAGGCTGCCAGCGGGATCAGCAACCCCACCGCCAACACCGTGCCGGGCGCGGCATAGCCAACCGATGTAACAGGCAGCACAAGGCGCGGAAACCCGCGTTTGGCCATCCGCACACCGTACACCAAAAACAGCGCGCCAGCGACGGTCACGACTGCCGCAATTCCCCCCACAACCACCGTATTGCCCAGCGCTTGCAGCAACCCCTTGGACACCCATGCCTCGGGCTTTTTCAACGCATGGCCCAACATCACTGCCACGGGCAGAACGAACCCAATCCCGAACGGTATCAGACAGGCAATCGTCGCCGCCCACGCCCCCGCCCCGCGCAAACGGTGTGGTTCAAGCGGGCGGGCCGCGCGCGACATTTGGTGAAACCGCGCATTGCGGCGGCTCAGCCGTTCCAGCCCCAACAGAAACACCACAATCGCCAGAATAACCAAGGCAATCTGCGCCGCGCCCCCCGCATTGCCCCCAGATAACCAAACCGAAAAGATCCCAGTGGTCAGCGTCTGCACCCCGAAATGGTCAACCGTGCCGAAATCAGCCACGGTTTCCATCAGGGCCAGCGCCACCCCCATTGCAATCGCGGGCCGCGCCAATGGCAAACCCACGCGCCAAAACAGCGCCAAAGGTCCGGTGCCCAACGCGCGTGCTACCTCATACGTCCCGTTTGATTGTTCGCGAAACGCCGCGCGCGCCAGCAAATAGACATAGGGGTACAAGGCTGCCGACAAAACAATCGCCGCCATGCCCCGTGTGCGCACCGCCGGAAACCAGTAATCGCGCGCTGTTTCCCAGCCAAACCCCGCCCGCAAGGCGGTTTGCACGACACCCGAATAGTCAAAGAAATCGACCAGCGCATAGGCCCCCACATAGCCTGGGATCGCCAATGGAAACAGCAGCGCATAATCCAGCCAACGACTGCCCGGAAAGCGGTACATCGCCACCAACCATGCAGCCCCCGTCCCCACACAGGCCGTCAATACCCCGACGCCCCCCATCAAAAACAGCGTATTGCCCAAATAGCGCGGCAAAACCGTTGCCATCAAATGCGGCCAGATGTTTTCAACAGGATGAAAGGCCAACCACATCACCGACAGCACAGGTGCAACCACCAAAACCGCAATCAACCCCGCACCAACCGACCACGCATCGGGCCATGCGACCCGCAGGCGCGCTCCAATTCGGGGATGTTGAGTGTTTTGCTTGGTCATAAACCAACCTGATATAGGAAAGCTGTTTAACTGTCCAGAAAAGGCCGTATAGTTGCGCCAACAGGATGTCGCACAAAGCGGCCCCGACACAGACCATCTGGAAGGCCTTGATGCGGATTGTTTATCACCTTGGTGCCCATTGTACCGACGAAGAACGCCTACTGCGTTGTCTGCTGAAAAACCGCGGCGCGCTGGCCGCAGAAGGCATCATCGTTCCTGGCCCCGCCAAATACCGCACGCTGTTGCGCGACACCGCGATGGCCCTCAAGGGCCAGCCTGCAACCCAAGACACCCAAGCGCTCGTGCTTGATCAAATCATGTCGGAATCCGAGGCCAACCGCCTGATCCTGTCATGGGACAATTTCCTCGGCTATGCCCAAGGGGCTGTGCGCAATGGCATCTATAGTTCCGGCGCCGAACGGATGTTTGCCTTTTGTCAGGTGTTTCCAGGGATCGAGGCCGAATTCCACCTTGCGATCCGCAACCCCGCCACCTTTGTCCCCGCCGTGTTTCAAAAACAAAGCGGTCGCAGCTATCATGAATTCATGGACGGGGTCCAAGTTGACAGCCTGCGCTGGTCCACCCTGATCGCGGCCTTGCGCGCAACCAACCCCGATATGCCCGTAACCGTTTGGTGTGACGAAGACACCCCACTTTTGTGGCCCGAGGTGCTTCAGGCCGTGTCAGGCCATTCGTCGGCGATCACTCTGGCCGATACCGATGATCTGGTGGCCTCCATCATGTCCGCCGATGGCTTGCAGCGCATGGCCTCCTATATGGAAAGCCACCCACCGCAAAATCCGGCGCAGCGCCGCCGCGTTGTTTCGGCGTTCTTGGATAAATTCGCCTTGCCCGAACAGGTCGATTATCTGATCGACATGGAAGGCTGGTCCGAAGATTTGATCGACCGCACAACGCAGGCCTATGACCAAGATGTGTCGCGGATCATGGCGATGGACGGGGTGACATTTCTCACCCCGTAACCCCTGCCGATATAACGCAAAAACCGTCTTACTGCATGCCCAGCGCGGTTTTGTACAATTCCAAAACCGCTTCTTCTTCGGCAATATCATCGGGTGTGCGTTTGCGCAGGGCAACCACTTTGCGCAGCACCTTGGTGTCATAGCCACGGCCCTTGGCCTCGGCCATCAGCTCTTTTTGCTGCTCGGCAAGGTCTTTCTTCTCGGCATCCAACTGCTCGAAACGCTCGATAAAGGCGCGAAGTTCGTCTGCGGTAACGGAATATTGGTCGATCGGGTCGCTCATGACTGCCTCATACATAGGGAACCCATTCCCTAGCGCGGTCGGGGGGGGACGTTCAAGCACAGGTTTTCATCCGCATGGCCCACCCACACCAAAACCGCATTATTTTTACCCCTTTCACCGCGAAAACCCCTTTCGCCCCGATTGCCGCCCTTGTCACGCAAGCCTTGGTCGGTTACGCCCGAAATCACCGCAAAATATGCGGGGGCAAAGGGGGCGTGATGGAAATTCTGATTTGGATCGGTGCAGCCCTGTCCTTGCTTGGCGTCGCAGGTCTTGGCTATTGCATCGCGCTTGCCATGCGCGCCCGCAGCGCGGACCTGCCCGAGGATGAGGCCCGCAAATCCTTGCAAAAGGTCGTCGCCTATAACATGGGTGCGCTGGGGGTTTCCGCCCTTGGGCTGATGCTGGTGGTTTTAGGCATTTTCCTAAGCTAAGGCCCGATAGCGTTTCGCCTCAGGCCTCGTTCAGATCACCCAACGAAATCCCCTGCCGGATCAGGTCGTCCAACAATGGCGCGGGCGTCCAGATGTCGGGGTCATCCTCGGCCATCCGGTTCAAATCATCGCGCAGCACCATCAGCCCGCGCCGTTCGGCCCACAGCATCGGGCCACCGCCCCAACGCGGAAACCCGACACCCACAATCATCGCTACATCAATATCCGATGGCCGCAGTGCCGTTTCATCCCCAATCATCCGCAGGCCCGCATTGGCCAAGGCGGCCATCACAGGCGCTGCAAGCCCTGCAAACAAATCCACGCGGCCCTTGGGTGGCGGGGCGGCCCGATCATTGGCGCGCAGCATTCCCCAACGGCCCAAAAGGTCCAGCACCGGCTCGGGGCCATGCTTGGCCTCCAATACCTGCAAAGCCGCGTTAAACGTCACCGCCAACCCCGCATTGATCCCCGTGCCCTGCCCTTGCACCACCTGCCTCGCAAGGCGTTTCAGGACCCCGAGCAGCGTCGCAATCGCCTCTGGTGCCGCTTTGTCTGACACCAAAACCTCGGCCAGCTTGCCATTCGTCGTGGCCGGCAACAGCACAAGGCCCAAACCCCGCGCGCCGCCATCGCCAACCCGCCCCAGCGTCACAATCGGGGCCCCTGCCTTCACCGTTACCCTTGGCACATCCGCCCCAGGCAAACGGTAGGCTCCGGTCAAAAACAGCATATCCGCCGCGCTCATCTCATCATCGGCAAAGGCCGGAACCACCCGCGCCCAGCGCGCATCATGCTCGGCCGCGCTGATTTTCTGGGCCTCAAGATCCAGCGCCAGCGCCGTGGCCACCGATTCCAACCCTGTGGCCAAGGCCTCCTGCGCGTGATCGGCAAGGGTCACATCATACCCACCCGCCAGCAATTCGCCCACCAGCCGCACCCCATCCGCGCCCGCACCAAGCACGGTCACTTGCGAAACGGGGGTGGCTTTGGCTTTGGCCCCCACCATTCGGCCCATGCGGCGCTCGGCGAAAAACACATGGCGCAGCGCCTCGGCTTCGGGGGTGATAACCAGCTCGGCAAAGGCCGCGCGTTCAAAGGCAAGCCCTTGGTCAAACGGCAGCAATTGCGCCGCTTCAACACAATCAATAATCCGGCCAATAATCCGGCTTAGCCCCGGAATGGGGGCTGCGACCTGCGCGCGCCGCGCCTCGGCAATGGCTGCGAAATAGGCCTTTGGGTCACGAAACCCGTCGCGCCTGTCGCGCGTGGGCACGGGGGCTTGCCCCACCATATGCAAGGCCAGCGCCACCGCCGCGTCTGGCAGGTCACGCTCCACCACCTTATCCAAAATGCCCAAAGCCAGCGCTTCGACCGCAGGGATCGGCTTGCCTGTCAGCATCAGGCGCAAGGCATGTTCCGCCCCGATCAGCCGCGGCAAACGCTGCGTGCCCCCAGCCCCCGGTAAAATGCCCAAACCCACTTCGGGCAGGCCAACCCGTGCCCCCGCCAGTGCCACACGCGCATGGGCCGCAAGGGCAAGTTCCAAACCGCCGCCCAGCGCCGTGCCATGCAAACCCGCAACCACGGGCTTGGCGCTATCCTCGATCAGATCGCAAAGTTCGGGCAATTGCGGTTCAACCGCCGGTTTGCCAAATTCGGAAATATCGGCACCGGCGGGAAAGGTCCGCCCCCGCGCCAGCAGCACGATGGCCCGTACACCCGCCGCGCGATTGGCCTGCGCAATCGCTTGCGCCAGCGCGACACGCACCCCCGCCGCCAGCGCATTTACCGGCGGGTTGTCGATCCATAGGATCATCACAGCGCCGCGCTGTTCCGCCGTGATCGGTGACGCTGTTTCGTTTTGCATATGCCCGCCCAAACCCGTCAGGCCCAACGCCTGTGCTTGGCACTATTAACAGGCCTCAGTCGCAGTTTTGCAATGCCAAGCCGCACAAAATGCCGCCCAAACCCGCGATTTTGCGCCTAAACAGGCATGTTATCAAACATCGCTTCGGTTTCCTCTTCGGTCGAAACCTTGGCGCCAGTGTCAAACGCCGCCCCAGGCATCACCGCCATCAGCGCCTGCATTTCGTCAAACAACCCTGTCAGGCTTTGGCCCGCGACCAGCGGGTCAGTCGCATGGTTCTCATTTGCAGCATTTGTTTTCGGTGTCTTGGTCATCCTATCCCCCTAACCTGTGCCATCCGCATCCCATCCCCCAAAACGGCATCAAGCCAAGGTTTGATCTGCGGGGCACAAAACCTGTCTCTCGTTTGGCCTCATATTATGCTAGCATGCCCAACGGCAAAACCGCCTTGACCCAAATCAAAAGCACAACTTTCCACATATTCAAATCTTGAAATATGTTTGCGACCTGCTATATCAACACCAACCACAGCAATCAGAGGTCTGCCATGAAACCACTTGTCCACGCGTTCTTTGACGAAGCCACCAATACCTTGACCTATGTGGTGCGCGAACCCCAAGGCAGCGCCTGTGCGATCATCGATTCCGTGCTGGATTTCGACTATGCCTCGGGGCGTACCGATACACGCTCGGCCGATGCGGTGATTGCGTTTGTGCAGGCCGAACAGCTTGATCTGCAATGGATTTTGGAAACCCATGTCCACGCCGACCACCTGTCGGCGGCCCCCTACATCCAAGAACGCCTTGGCGGCAAAATCGGGATAGGCCAGCAAATCACCGTGGTGCAGGATACCTTTGGCAAAGTGTTCAACGAAGGCACGCGGTTCCAGCGCGACGGCTCGCAATTCGACCAATTGTTTTCACAAGGCGACAGCCTGATGATCGGGCAAATGCGGGTGGATGTGATGCACACCCCTGGCCATACCCCCGCCTGCCTGACCTATGTTGTGGGCGATGCAGCCTTTGTCGGCGATACCTTGTTCATGCCCGATTTCGGCACAGCGCGCTGCGATTTCCCGGGCGGGTCGTCGGCCACCCTGTTTGATTCCGTGCAAAAAATCCTCGCCCTGCCCGATGCCACCCGCATTTTCGTGGGCCATGACTACAAGGCCCCGGGCCGCGACGAATTTGCATGGGAAACCACCGTCGGCGCGCAAAAGGCGCTGAACATCCACATCGGCGCCGGTAAATCCAAGGCCGACTTCATCACCATGCGCAATGCCCGCGATGCCACCCTTGCGATGCCGCGCCTGATTATCCCGTCCTTGCAGGTCAATATGCGCGCAGGCCAGATGCCCGAAGCCGAAGACAACGGCCAAGTCTATCTAAAGGTCCCCGTAAACGGCCTCTAACTCGGGCCACGCTTTCCTGCTATAGCCCCCAAAACATAACAACCCTGAGGACCCGATGATACAAGACGCATGGATATACGGCCTGATCGGCGGCCTGATCATAGGCTCGGCGGCAGCACTTTACTTGCTGGTCAATGGCCGCATCATGGGCGCATCGGGCATTTTGGGCGGGCTGGTGGATGGCTCGGCGCGTGGCAATGCCCCCGAACGCATCGCCTTTGTCGCGGGGCTTGTCGTGGTGCCGGCCTTTCTGGCAGCTTTGATCGGCAACGCGGAAACCAACATCACCAGCAACCCGATCGTCATCATCGCCGCAGGCCTGCTCGTCGGTATCGGCACGCGGCTGGCCAATGGCTGCACCTCGGGGCACGGGGTTTGCGGCATCTCGCGCCTGTCGTTGCGCGGCATTGTTGCTACCGTGTTTTACCTGCTTGCAGGCGGCATTGTCATGGTTCTGTTCCGTCATGTTTTGGGGGTCATCTGATGTTGCGTAATCTGTTTGCCGCCCTTTCGGGTGGGCTGTTTGGTGCTGGCCTGTTGATCTCCGGCATGACCGACACGACCAAGGTTCAAGGCTGGTTGGATGTGTTCGGCGATTGGGACCCGACCCTCGCCTTCGTTCTTGGCGGGGCAATTTTGCCAATGGCAATCGCATGGCGCATTGCCGCCCGCCGCCGCACCGCGTTTTTGGGCGATACAATCCCCGCACCAAACACCGCAGGGCCGGATAAAAACATGATCATCGGCTCGGTTCTGTTCGGGATGGGCTGGGGACTTGCGGGCCTGTGCCCCGGGCCTGCGATGGCCTCGCTCAGCTTTGGTGGCTGGGGAGGGATGCTCTTTCTTGTTGCGATGGGCGCTGGGATGTATATTGCACCCAAGGTCCGCCAAAAACTCGACCAAAACAGTGCAAACGCCTAAGGAATGATGATGGATATTCGCGCCCTGACCCCCACCTATGCCGTGTCGCCCCAGATTGACCTGTCCGACCTGACCGCGATCAAGGCGGCGGGCTATGTCGCCGTAATCGACAACCGGCCCGATGGGGAAATTCCGCCATCGCATCACACCGAAAATATGCGCCGCGCGGCCGAGGAGGCGGGGCTGGCATTTTTTGCCAACCCTGTGATTGGCGGCATGATGACCATGGAGAATGTGACCGAACAGGCGGAAGCGATGGAGGCGGCGGGGGGGCCGGTGCTGGCCTATTGTGCCAGTGGAAACCGGTCTTCTGTGGTGTGGGCGCTGGCCCATGCGGGGCAGATGCCTACAGATGATCTGATCGGGATTCCGGCGCGGTTTGGCTATCAGCTGGAAGGGTTACGAGGCCAGTTGGATATGATGGCGCAGAAGGGTTGAAGGCAAATGTCCGCGCAATGTTCGCGCGCGGACACTTTCACAAGCTATTGATATAAGTCAATACTTGTAAAAATATTTACTTTTTATTAACCCGAGACATCGCGCGTCTGCGGACCATATTACAAAAAATGCCGGGCAACGCGCCCGGCATTTTTGGTTTCAGACCCGCAAGATCATGCCAGACCGGAGGTCATTACCTTGGTCCATACCGCGGCGAAATCGCGCACGAATTTGGCGGCGTTATCATCTTGGGCATACACCTCGGCATAGGCGCGCAGAACCGAGTTTGACCCGAACACCAGATCAACCCGTGTCGCCGTGTACTTTACAGCGCCCGACTTGCGGTCCTGAATGTCATACAGGTTGCGGCCTTTGGGCACCCATTTGAACGCCATATCTGTGAGCGTTACAAAGAAGTCGGGTGTCAGCGCGCCAACACGGTCGGTAAAGACGCCATGCGCGGTGCCGCCGTGGTTGGTGCCGATGACCCGCATACCACCGACCAGAACCGTCATTTCATGCGCGGTCAGGCCCATCAACTGCGTGCGGTCAAGCAGCAGTTCCTCGGCGCTGACGGCATAATGCGCCTTTAGCCAGTTGCGATAACCATCATGCAGCGGCTCCATCACGTCAAAGCTGGAGGCATCGGTCATCGCATCGGTGGCATCACCTCGGCCTGCCGTGAACGGCAAGGACAGCGAATGCCCCGCAGCTTTTGCTGCTGCCTCAACCCCCATGTTGCCTGCAAGCACGATCACATCCGCCACGCTGGCCCCCGTTGCAGCCGCAACGGCTTCCAGCTTGGCCAATACCGATGCCAGACGGTCAGGCTCATTCCCCGCCCAATCCTTTTGCGGCGCAAGCCGAATACGCGCGCCGTTGGTGCCACCGCGCAGGTCCGACCCGCGGTAGGTGCGCGCACTATCCCACGCCGTTGTCACCATATCCGACACCGACAAACCGGCAGCTGCGATCTTGGCCTTGACCGCTGCCACGTCATAATCCGTGCGGCCTGCTGGCACCGGATCTTGCCAGATCAGATCTTCGGCAGGCACGTCCGGCCCGATATAGCGCGCCTTTGGCCCCATATCGCGGTGCGTCAACTTGAACCACGCCCGCGCGAAAGTTTCCGAAAAGTAATCCTGATCAGCGGCAAAGCGTTCGGAAATGGCGCGGTAAGCCGGATCCATCTTCATCGCCATATCGGCATCGGTCATGATCGGCATGCACTTGATGGTCGGGTCTTCGACATCGGCGGGCATATCTTCGGGCGCGATGTTGATCGGCTCCCACTGCCACGCCCCTGCGGGGCTGCGGCGCAGCTCCCAGTCATATTTGAACAGCAGCTTGAAATAGCCGTTGTCCCATTTGGTTGGCTCAGTCGTCCACGCGCCTTCGATGCCGCTGGACATGGTGTGGCGGCCAAGGCCGTTATTGGCGGTGGTGCCATTGCGCCAGCCCATGCCTTGCTCTTCCAGATCACAGCCTTCGGGGGCGCTGCCGATATCTTCGCCGCGCCCTGCCCCGTGGGCCTTGCCAACGGTGTGGCCACCTGCGGTCAGGGCCACAGTTTCTTCGTCATTCATCGCCATGCGGGCGAAGGTTTCGCGCACATGATGGGCGGTGTTCAGCGGGTCGGGTTTACCGTTCACACCTTCTGGGTTCACATAGATCAGGCCCATTTGCACAGCGGCCAAGGGGTTTTCCATGGTCGACGCATCGGTGACATCGCCATAGCGGCCATCACTTGCCGCCAGCCATTCCTTTTCTGCGCCCCAATAGATGTCTTTTTCCGGGCCCCAGATATCGGCACGGCCAAAGCCAAAGCCAAAGGTTTTCAGGCCCATGGATTCGTAGGCCACATTGCCCGCCAGCAGCATCAGGTCTGCCCAGCTGAGTTTGTTGCCGTATTTCTTTTTGATCGGCCACAGCAGGCGGCGCGCCTTGTCAAGGCTGACGTTATCGGGCCAGGAATTGAGCGGGGCAAAGCGCTGGTTGCCGGTATTGCCGCCGCCGCGCCCATCGGCCAAGCGGTAGGTGCCGGCAGAATGCCATGCCATGCGGATCATGAAGCCGCCATAATGGCCCCAATCGGCAGGCCACCAGTCCTGACTGTCGGTCATCAATGCGATCAAATCGGCCTTCAGCCCTGCGAAATCCAGCGATTTCACCTCTTCGCGATAGTCAAAATCAGGCCCCATCGGGTTGGTTTTGCTATCATGCTGGTGCAAAATATCGAGGTTCAACGCATTCGGCCACCATGCCGCATTCGCTTGCGAACTGGCCGTTACAGCCCCGTGCATCACCGGGCATTTCCCTGCGGTATCGCTTCCGTCCATAGCAGTCTCCATTCTTGGCTAATCTAAGTCATGGCAGGCACCGCCCGAATCCTCTGGCGCACCCCCTTGAGCAGAATAATACCACGCCAAATCCATAAACAAAATTTGCATTTTCCAATATAAGCCATATGCTGTGCTTATGATTGGCATCACACTGAAACACCTTCGCTATTTCGAAGCACTCTCGCAGCACAAGCACTTTGGCCGCGCGGCGGCGGCCTGTGCCATCTCGCAACCCGCGCTTTCCTTGCAAATAAAGGAACTGGAAACGATCCTCGGCGCGCCTTTGGTCGAACGCTCGGCCCGCCAGATCCGCATGACCAGCTTGGGCGAGGCGTTTGCGCTGCGCGCCCGGGATATTCTGCGCGGGGTGGATGAATTGGGTGATATGGCCCGCGCGTCCTTCAGCCCGCTAATGGGGCGCTTGCGCATCGGCATCATCCCCACGATTGCCCCGTATCTGCTGCCCAAAATCATCAAGGACCTTGGTGCGCGGTATGCCGCGCTGGATCTGCGCCCGCGTGAGGCGGTGACCCAAAAGCTGCTGGATGACCTGCAAGGCGGCACTCTGGACGCCGCCATCATGGCCCTGCCCGCGTCGGAACCCAGCCTGCACGAACAGCCCCTGTTTGACGAAGAATTTGTCCTCGTCCGCCCACTGGCCGATGCGGGCAACCCCGTGCCTAACCCCGAATCTTTGCGCGAAATGCGGCTTTTGCTGCTTGAGGAAGGGCATTGCTTTCGCGATCAGGCCTTGTCGTTTTGTGCAGGGTCCACTGCCTTGCCGCGCGATTTGATGGAGGGCAGCGCGCTGTCGACCCTTGTGCAGATGGTCGGCGCAGGCATTGGCGTTACCTTGATCCCCGAAATGGCCGTAGCGATTGAGACCCGATCTGCCGAGGTCAGCATCGCCCGCCTGAACCACCCCCGCCCCACCCGCACCATCGGCATGGTCTGGCGCAAAACCAACCCCTTGGCCGAGCAACTCGCCCATATCGCAGGGATCGTGCGCGGGGCGCGGATGGGGACCTAATCGCCCCGAGTTTGTCTGAGACCATCACCTTAAGTAGGGTTGCGGTTATGACGAAAAGCAAAATGGCAAATCGCTCCTCGCCAGAGGTCCGCGCACGTGCGGTCCGAATGGTGTTCGAGCATCAAGGCTCTTACAAAATGCAGGGGGCGAGATTGCGGCCATTGCATACCGCTGACCGGCCGCGGGAACTCGACCGCCCACTGAATCGATGATCGCCTTCATTCGCTGCCCGTCAGCGCATGTTCACATGCTCGAGAGGGGAGGATCCGCGCGCTGTTTGCGGCGTTGAGTCAATCTGCAGAGTACTGCCGATCGCGCCGTCGACGCATTACCACCGTCTCGCATGCCTCGTTGATCCGCCCAACGCTTCGGCGCGGCATCAGCGGGATACGGAGCGACCCGAGACTGGCCAGACGGGCTCGGACAGCCCTTCGGGGGATTTTTGGCAAATGAGCGATGCTCCTTTCACCACACCCCGCCACATGGTTCCAAACTGGGACCATCTGACTGACAACGAGAAAGGCTGGGTAGAATGTATCAGGATCATCTCAGGCGGGGGCGACCCGTGTATCACACCGAAATGGTCTTGCCCCGTTTTGGTTCCGGTCTTTTTCGAGCAATGTTTGCTATGAAGGAGATTAAGAATGGCAACGAGACACACAGGCGAGTTTCCGCGTGATGCAGTGCGGATTGCGGTTACAAGCGGCTTAACACGACCGCAAGTTTCATCAGGTTTGGGTGTTGGGCTTTCGACGCTGAACACGTGGGTTCAAAAGCATCCGTTGCCCGGCAGGGCATTGCGCAGCAATGTCCCGAGAGGGAGCACGATGCTCTTATGGCGGGTCCGCACGAGGACGTTGAGAAAGAGAACGAACCCCTTCGCAAAGAAGTCCGCATAGCTCGCGCGAGGAGAGGGAAGTGTTAAAAAAGGCGGCAATCCGTTGGCCGGTAGGTGAATGGAACATTCACCGTTAGGCTTCTTTGCTGGCCAAAGCCCCCTCTCGCGCATG
>NZ_ATVN01000002.1 GCF_000420745.1 Pseudorhodobacter ferrugineus DSM 5888 | reverse complement strand
CCATTGATCAATGAAGCCGGTGAAGCCATCAAGTTTGGGCCGCTTGATATCTGCCGTTCGTTGATATCCGGGCGGGACCGAAAACATCATCATCTTCTTCACGCTCGCACGCGAAATCCCGAAATGGCCCGCTGCCACCCGTTCGCTCATGCCGCCCCGACGCGCGAGGCGGACCTTCAAATATAAATCCACGACTAAAATCTCCCGCCCTCCCTGAAACCAGTAAGGGCCAAAGTGGCAACATTTTACATTGCCCGCAGCGAGATTATCACGCCACTTCCGTGGCTCACTTTTGCACTGCCGTTCTCAGGGCAGGCCGGGGGGTGGGGCCGAAGACATGCCACCCCGACCGCAAGGCTTCCGCCTTCAACTGTCCGTGGGCTTTGTTGGGGCCACGGCTTTCTGTAGCAGTTCGTTCCCGGCCTTCACCATCGACGGTTCGTTGTTCTTGAGGCCGGATGCGACTAGGGCTTCGCCCACCAGACGGTTTTTCGAGGAGGGTTGGTTGTTCGTCTGCGTCGGCTTTTCGGTTGGCGTCTTGGGGTCCATCTTTTTGCTTCCTTCATCGCATTGGGGTGGCAAGGGGTCGCGTCATTCAACGCCCCGGTCGTGCTGTATTCGGTGGCACGATCCCGATGCGCAATCAAGACAACGCGCAACGCGGATAGTCCAAGCACCCAAAAGATGGGAAAAATCGCCGCTTTGTAGGCGCGGCATAGAGAGGTTACAGCCGCGCCGCCGGGGTAGGCCGGGGGGTGGGGTCCGGGTCCGTGCCGCGTCCATGTCCGGCCCCCGCGTCCGGCGCTGTGTCCTTTGTGTCCACGTCCGCACTTCACGTCCAGCGCGGCGTCCCGCCCTGCCCACGTCCGGCGTCCTGCGCTTGTCCGGCACGGGCGCGGCCTTCAAGTCCGGCTTAGTCGACCATCGCCGCCCGTACCGGACAGCTATAGATCAACCGCGCGCAAGGGTGCGACATTCTGACGCACCACTATCCGTGCCGATGCGATGAAGCCGCCGACAAAGCCAACACCAAGCAAGCCAACCTCCCAAACGGGGTCAGGATGGGGTGAGCGGGCCAAAATCAGGAATTATTCAATGAATTCAATACCCAGTGGCGGAGAGACAGGGATTCGAACCCTGGGAACCCTCACAGGCTCAACGGTTTTCGAGACCGCCCCGTTCGACCACTCCGGCACCTCTCCGCGGCGGGGATCGTCTGGGGGGCCGTTTAGCTGGGTGCGCCTTTGGTTGCAAGTGGGATTTACGGTTTTTCTTTGGGTTTTGAATTTTGGTATTGTCGAAGGATTGCCGCACAAAAGATTACGCGTTTCAAGCCGTGAAACTTTTGGATTTCACGGCCGAGCCTAACGCATCGTTTTGTCCGCTTTGCGACGCACTATGGCGTGGATTTGTGGTCCTCAAAACGCAACAGCGCCGCAGCGATCAATTGCGCGACGCCGATATCCTCGCCAATGGGTGGCAGTGTTTGACCTTGAAAGCCCGCAGCTTCCAAGGCCTCTGGTATATCTTGAACAACATGCCCCGCGCGCAATGCAAAAAACGGCAAGCACGTGACATTTGGCAGTTCGCGTGCGACGTCGGCGAGAAAGGGCGCTTCTTCAACAAAACCAGCCTTCACAGGGGCAAACCCAAGTTGCAGCAGGCTTTCCACCATTGCATAAGTCGTCTCGGACGATGTCTTGGACACCTTGCTACCATGCGCGGCAAGCAAAATCCCGTTCGTCGCAGCTGCGCGCTTTGCAGCCGAGGCCATGAGGCCGATCAGCGCGGGATCGGTCCCGAATGGAAGCAACTGAACCAAGGCTCCCCCCCCTGCTTCGGCAAGCCTGCGGGGCAAGTTCGTGCGGGTAAACCAGCCTTCAGCCATGAAAAACGGATAAATGAGCGGGGCGGTCAGTTGCGACACAGCCGCTTCTAACGCGCCAGCTTGGGCCAATGTCGCGCCCCTGATCCGCCAACCAGGCAACCACATTGCGACACGCACCGCCAATGCCTTCATCGCCGCTTCTTGCGAGAAGGGATCGGCAGGCGAGCCGTGGGCAACCAAAATCGCTTCATGTGTCATTTCGGTTCCTGCCTTAGTACTGAGGCATATATTTAGCGCGTCTTAAAGCTTTGTAAAAGGCGCGCTCAGCTGTGTGCCCGTAGTGCAGGTCTTTCTACGGTTAAGTTCCGCAAAACGTGCGATAATTTCCAAAGCTGTCAGGTGCGGGAGCGGCATAGGCATCCAACCCATCCCGTTTGGTAAATGGGTCCATTAGAACCGCAAGCAAGGCATCAAAAGGGGCCATATTGCCTTTGGTTGCAGCGTCCAAAGCCGCCTCGACCAAATGATTGCGCGGGATGTAGATCGGGTTGACGCGGTTCATTGCGGCGGCGCGTTTTTCGGGGTCTATCGGGTCGCGGGCAAGGCGGGACTGCCAGTCATTTTGCCAGTCGCGGGCATCGTCGGGGTTGGTAAACTGGGCCCGCAAAGCGCCTGAATCGCCCTGCAAAATATCAGCCAAGGCGCGGAAACTATTGGTGAAATCCGCCCCCTGCCCTTCCATTGATTTCAACAGGTTATGGGCCAGTGCAAAGTCGCCATCCTCGGCGGTGGTCAGGCCCAGTTTAGCGCGCATCAGGGCAAGCCATTCGGCCTCGTACACCGCGCCGAAGGCGTCAATTTCGGCGCTGGCGAGGCGGATTGCCTCTTCCTCATCTGGGGAGATAAAATCCAGCAAGGTTTCGGCCAGCCGTGCCAGATTCCAGCGCGCGATTCCTGTTTGGTTTTCATAGGCATAGCGACCCTGACGGTCGATCGAGCTGAACACGGTGGCGGGGTCGTAGGCGTCCATAAAGGCACAAGGGCCATAGTCGATCGTTTCGCCAGACAACGCCATATTGTCGGTGTTCATCACGCCGTGAACGAACCCCACGGACATCCACTGCGCGACCAATTTCGCCTGTAAATTTACCGTATGCCTTATGTATGCCATCGGTACATACATCTGTACATCGGGCGCGGCATCGGGGGCATGGGCCAATTCGGGCGCATGGCGGGCGACGGCATAGTCCAAAAGACGGCGCAGGTTGTCGGTTTCGCCCCGCGCGGCAAAAAACTGGAAGGTGCCGACGCGCAGATGGCTGGCGGCGACACGGGCCAAAACGGCCCCCGGTTGCGGCCCCCCGTCGCGCATCACATTGGCACCTGTGGCCGTTGCGGCAAGCGCGCGGGTGGTGGGGATGCCCAGCGCATACATCGCCTCGCCCATCAGATATTCGCGCAAGACAGGGCCAAGCACGGCCTTGCCATCGCCACCGCGCGAAAACGGGGTGCGACCCGAGCCTTTGAGGTGGATGTCGCGGCGATTGCCGTTGCGATCAATCACCTCGCCCAGCAAAAGCGCGCGGCCATCGCCCAGTTGGGGCGAAAAGCCGCCGAATTGATGCCCCGCATAGGCCATTGCCAAGGGAGCAGCGCCTGCGGGGGCCACAGCGCCTGCAAGGATGGCCGCCCCCTCGGGCGTGTTCAGCGCATCGGGGTTCAGGCCCAGTTCCCGCGCCAAGCTGTCATTGAACCGCAGGATTTCGGGTTCCGGCGCCGCGGCCCCCTGCCATTCGACATAGAACCCTTCGAGATCGCGCGCATAGCTGTTGTCAAAGACAAAACCAAAGGTATCTGGCGCGGTTTGGGGAGTTGCAGCTGGGGGCATGGCGTGTCCTTTGACGGCTAAAGCGTAGGGCGTTTCGACTGTGGCAGTGGGCATAGCGACGGTGGAATGACAACGGGCCGGAATTGGGTCCGGCCCGAGGGAAAAAGTTGAGCCGTATTCTAGCGTTTGGGCAAAACCCAATCAGGGCGCAGGAAATGGCAGGTATAGCCATCGGGGCGGCGTTCCAGATAATCCTGATGCTCTGGCTCTGCTTCCCAAAACGCACCGACCGGGTCCAGTTCTGTCACCACTTTGCCCGGCCAAAGACCGGAGGCATTGACATCGGCAATCGTATCCAGTGCGGTCGCTTTTTGGGCGTCATCCACATAATAGATCGCCGATCTGTAGGACAGACCACGGTCATTGCCTTGGCGGTTTTCCGTGGTGGGATCGTGGATTTGAAAGAAGAATTCCAACAGCCTGCGATAGCTGGTTTGGCTGGGGTCAAAGGTAATTTCGATCCCTTCGGCATGGGTGCCATGGTTGCGATAGGTCGCATTGGCGACATCGCCGCCGGTATAGCCAACGCGGGTTTTCAACACGCCCGGCAGTTTGCGGATCAGATCCTGCATCCCCCAAAAACACCCACCCGCCAACACTGCACGTTCTTGCATCGTTTCATCCCTTTTTGTAAACGCCGTAGCCCCAATGCCCCGCACCGTATTGCGGGGAGATTGCAACACGCAAGATCCCGAAAGAGCAAGGTGATACATGGGCGCTTGGGGTAGAGGGACAATATGGGGGCAATCTGTTTGGTTTCAAGACCCGCGGGTTGTGTGAGGAAAGGTCGCGGCGCGCCAAACACGCTAGGCGGGAAGGTGGCATGGGTGCTATTCGCTATGCGGGATTGTCCAGCGGTTGGATTGCCCGCGGACCCGCGAAATACGTATTTAAGATACAGGGAATGGGCATCCGGCCTTGTTTTGTCGAAAGGGCTCTGCCAGTTTCTTTAGATACATATTTAACGATTGAGCACAATTTCTGTGCGGGTTTCCAAGTCTTTTTAAAGATACGGTGTGGAGTCTAGATATGGGTAAAATTCGTTTTGTTGTCGTATCTGATATGCATGCAGGGGCAGAGCTTTCGCTTGCCACTGCGGTTGATGAAACCGGGGCGCGCACCGACCCCACGATCCCCAGCATAACGGCAGCCGCTTTTGGGCGCGCTGTTCAATCTGTGCTGATGCAACAGAATACAGCCCTTGCGGCTATGGATGACCCCGCGACGATTATCCTGTTGGGCGATATCATGGATCTTGCGTTCAGCGACCGTAATGCCGCTGCGCAAAGCTATGTCGGGTGGCTGAAAGGGTTGGTGGGGGCGCAGGCCGGATTGTTTGCGCCGGATATGATTTTCCTGCCCGGCAATCATGACCATTCGCTGTGGACGAGCGCACGGATGGCGGCCGAAACCGCGTCGGTCGCGGCGGGGGGCGCTCCGCAGATGGCGCTTTATACCCGATCCGAGACAGGAAACGCCTTACCCAGCGGCTTTGTCACTGCGCTGAACCAACGGGCGGGGATTTATGGCGATGTGCGCATCCATTACCCGAATTTTGCCTTGCATGACCCCACATTGGGGCGCTGTGTGGCGTTTCATCACGGGCATTTTCTGGACAGTGCGTACCGCATGATGAGTGCGGCACATGACATGTTGACAGGCGTGCCGCGGTTGCATGTGACGGTGGCCGAACTGGCCGATGAAAATGCCAATTGGATAGATTTCGGCTGGTCGTCCTTTGGCCAATCCTCGACCTTAAGCCGCGATGTGGCGACGCTTTATACCGGTTTGTCGGTCGCGTCCGAGGCGCATCATTTGCGGCAACGCATTGCGCGGGCGATCAGTGCGGAACTGGGCCCGAAATTGCCGATGGGTGGGCAGGAAGGGGTGAAGGCGGCGCTGCGGTACACTGTGCTGGCAGCGCTTGATGCAAGTTTCGGGGCCTATACCGACACGGCGCGCGCGTCGATTTCGGATGCTTTGTCTGACAGTGGGGTTGATGGGGTGCAAGCCTATATCGACGGCCCGCTTGCGGGGCAGTTGCGCGACGAATTGGGGCATATTCCGCCGCAGTTGAGTTTTGTGTTCGGCCATACGCACAAGCCGTTCATTGACACGCTGGTGCCCGCCAAAGGGCCGGTTGTGCAGCTGTGCAATACGGGGGGCTGGTATCTGGACAGCCCCCGCCTGAACGGGCGCGAAGGGGTAGCCTTGGTGTTGGTGGATGACATGCTGAATGTCGTGTCGGTGCGCTGCTTTGCAACGCCGCAGAACGGGGCTGTCGCCCCGACCGAGGTGCGGCTTGCGTCACACCCCACACCGGATGGCGAGGCCTTTGCTGCCGAGGTGGCAGGGTATGTGGCGGCCGCTGGGCCGGTGTGGGCGCATTTGGCACAAGTCGCCGCCACAGAATACGCGCTGCGCCAAGAGATGCTGTTGGCACGGTTGAACCGATCAGACCACGAGGCGATCATCGCAGGAGGTATGCCTATGACCCGTATTCAACTGTCAAAACCCCTGTCGGATGCCAAAGCGCGGTATGAGGTGGTGGTCATCGGGTCCGGCTATGGCGCGTCGATCGCGGCATCACGCCTTGCAAGGGCGGGGCGCGAGGTGGCCGTGTTGGAACGCGGGCGCGAGATGCGGCCTGGCGATTTTCCAAGGTCGATGACCGAGATTGCAGGCGATGCACAGGTGCAGGTCGCGGAGACGGGGAAACGGTTGGGGCGGGCGGATGGCTTGCTTGATTTTCATCTGAACGATGATCTGAGCGTTCTGATCGGTTGCGGGCTGGGAGGGACATCGTTGATCAATGCCAATGTCGCCTTGGAAAGCGACCCGAGGTTGATAGACCATTTCAACTGGCCTGCTGTGTATCGCGACAATCCGGGGCTGCTTGCGCCCTATTACGAGCGCGCGCGCAAGGCGTTGGGGTCACGGCCCTATCCCGAAACCGCACCCGCCTTGCCCAAGCTTGCGGCCTTGCAGCAATCGGCAACCGAGATGGGCAAACCGTTTTACCGCCCGCCGATCAATGTGACGTTCGAGGACGGGCCAAACGCCTTTGGGTTTGCCCAAAACGCCTGCAATCTGTGTGGCGATTGCTGCACGGGGTGCAACTATGGTGCCAAGAATACCACTTTGATGAACTACCTTCCCGATGCCCGCGCGCATGGGGCGCAGATTTTCACAGGCGCCGAGGTGCGGCATTTGGAAAAGACTGCTACGGGGTGGGATGTGCATATCCGCCCGATTGAGGGCGGGGCTGTGCGGGTCATCAGCGCCGATCTGGTCGTGATGGGCGCAGGCACGCTGGGGTCGACCGAAATATTGCTGCGCAGCAAAACCAAGGGTTTGGCACTGTCAAAACAGTTGGGGCAACGGTTTTCGGGCAACGGCGATGTGCTGGCCTTTGGCTATAACGCCAATCTGGACGGGGATATGGATGGGGAGACCCCACGCCCAATGCTGCGCGGCATTGGCGCGGGCAGCAATGCGCCAGATTTACCGGAATATCAGCCCGGCCCCTGTATTGCGGGGATTATCGATTGCCGCGATCCGGCCGCCCCTGTCACCGATGGTATGGTGATTGAAGAAGGCGTGATGCCCGGGGGGCTTGCGATGGGGTTTTCCGCGATATTCTTTTTGAACCAAGCGATTACAGGCGACCCCTTCAAGTTTGGTGATACGTCTTTGCGGCTGCAAGATGCCGCCGATGTGGGCAATGCGATAAACACGGATCCGGCAAGTTTGTCCCGTTTCGCCTATGACGGGCCTGTGGGGCGCACACAGACGTATTTGGTGATGAGCCATGATGCATCGGATGGCGAGGTGACACTGACCAATGATCAGGCCGTCGTGCGCTGGCAAGGTGCAGGCAGCGAGCCGTCGATCCTGCGCAATAACAAGATTTTGGCCCAAGCCTCTGACGCAATTTGGGCCGAGTTTCAGCCCAATCCGATGTGGCAAACCGAGATGGGGCGCAAGCTGGTGACGGTGCACCCCATCGGTGGCTGCGTGATGGCCGACAGCGCCGATACGGGCGTTGTGAACGGAGATTGCCAAGTGTTTGACGGCGCGGGGGGCGTACATGCGGGGCTTTATGTCTGTGATGGCGCGGTCATTCCGGGCGCGTTGGGCGTGAACCCTTTGCTGACCATTTCGGCCGTGGCTGAATATGCGGTTGAACAGATGGCCACATCGCGCGGCTGGACAATTGAGTATACCGGCACACGGCCCCTGCCCGCCGAATGCCATGTGCCCGACCCGATAAAACCACCGCCACCGCCCGATATTGCAGCACAGTTGCAAAGCATCATTGATGCGATGAAAGCGTCCAAGACATTGATAGATAACGGCGACTATGCTGCGGCCCGCGCGATATTCGAGGCGGCCTATAAGGCTGTGACCGAAGGTGTCGACAGCCCGCTTGCCCCGTCTTGGGCTGTGTTGCGATTGATGCTGACCGATACCCTGATGCGGGCGATTGCCGAAGTGTTCGCCGAGTTTTTGCCAATATTGGAGGCGGTGGACGCCAAGATCGACAGTGGTGATTTCTTGGGGGCGCTGACGGTGATCGAGGATGCGGCGGGCGATTTTACCCCCGGCCTGCGGTTTGACGAAAAGATGGAAGGGGTGATCGCCCCAGCCGACAGGCAGATGGACCGCCCGATTTCCGACGCTTACCGCGTTGCCCAGCGCCGCGGCGAAATGACGGGGCCGGAGGCGGCGATCGTGGGGCATTTCACCATCTCGACCGAGAGCATAGAACGCTTGCTGACCGATCCCGACCACCGCGCCACGCTGACCGGCACCATAGATTGCCCTGCCTTGGGCGGACGGCTGATTTTGGACGAAGGCGCCGTGTTTGACCTTTTGCGCGCCAATGACGGCGAGATTGAATGCTGGAATATGATCTATTCCGGCAAAATGCAGGACAGCGATGATGAAACGCCCTTTTATTTCAAAGGGGTGAAGACGCTGAAACGCCGCGCGGGGTCAAGCTGGTGGACGGATCTGACGACGTTGAATGTGGATATCTGGGACGGAACCGCGCCGCACGGCCTGCCCCGTTTTCAAGGCATCATGACATTGGGCCTAGAGGATTTGGCGCAGCAACTTTCGACTGTGCAAACACCGATGGCCCAGAACATCTGGACCAGCGGCTTTGACATTCTGGCAACCTTGGTTGCCGCACAATGGCAAGGCAATTTGGCCCAACGCCTGCAAGATCAGGACTTGCGAGCCGAGATCATTCGCCAAGGGTTGATGATCGCGGCGCGCATGGGGCATCCGGGGTTGTTGGAAATTGTGCAGCAAAACGAGGTGATGCGCTTTGGCAGTGTCTTCGCAAAGCTGGTGTTTCGCTGCTATGGCGGTGTCACGGCCTATTTGAACAACTTTCCGGCGTTGGACGATGCGCAGGCCCCGCACCGCCCGATGCGACTGCCTGCGCCCGAGGTGCATGTGCCGATGGTAGGTGACAAGGCCTTGGGGCTGACGCGGTATAAGGGGGGCACGCTTGGGCCCGTGATCCTTGCGCCCGGGTTTGGGGTGACTGCCGCGTCCTATGCGATGGACACCACGGACGAGAACCTTGCCGAATTTTTGGTGGCGCGGGGATATGATGTTTGGCTGTTCGATTATCGCGGCAGCCCCGCGCTGGATGCATCACGCCAGCCGTTTACCATCGACGATATCGCGCGTGAGGATTGGCCAGCGGCGATAGAGATGGTGAGGGATAACACCGGCGCGGCCGATGTGCAGATCATTGCGCATTGTTTCGCGTCGACCTCGGTTTTGATGGGGTTGCTTGCGGGGATGAAGGGCGTGCGGTCGGTCGTTTCCAGCCAGACCAGCCTGCACCCGATCAGCGGTTGGTTCAATTATGCCAAGGCCGACAGTCATTTGGCCAACCTGTTGGTGCAAGGTGTACCAAAGGCGATGCGGGGATTGGTGGACGGGATCGGCCTGCCGCCCGCGCTGGGGGATATCGTGAAATACGGGATGAAAACCGTGGATATGGTGTCAATCGTGGATCCAAGCGCCGAGGGGTATATGGCCGCAAAAACGCTGGATGCGCTGCTGTGGCCTGTGCCCTTTCCGGGTGAAATTCCGTGCTATAATCCCGTTTGCCACCGCGTGTTCGGCGTTTTTGGCCCGTCCTTTGCCCATGACCAGTTGAACGAGGCCACCCACAACGCATTGGGCCGTGTGTTTGGCAAAATATCGACCGAACCGTTTTTGCAGCTTGCAGAAATTTTGCGCTGGGGCAAAGCTGTGGATGCGGGGGGCGCAGATACCTATATGAACACCCCGGAAAACATTGATATTCCGATTGATTTTGTGGCAGGCGGCAAGAACCGTATCTTCTTGCCGGAAACCACCTTGCGGACGCTGCATTGGCTGCGTGCCACACATAAAGACGCGCCAAAAAATATGTTTACGCGCGTTGTGTTTGAAGAGTACGCGCATATGGACATATTCATCGGCAAGAACGCGCACCATGAGGTGTTCCCCTATTTGCTGGACCGATTGCGCGCGCGTGATGGGGGTGTGCAGGCCTAATGCGGGATGTAGCGGCGACAGATGGCGAACGACGATGGACGGCCGTGATGATGGCCGACATGGCCGCATCGACCGCGATCACTGAACAGATTGGCGCGGAAAAAACCTATCAACTGCTGACACGGTTGATCGCGATGGCGATTGCGGCGGTTGAGGCAGAAGGCGGCACGGCGCTGACCTTTGGGGGCGACAGTTTGCTTGCGTCCTTTGGCGCGCCTGTTGCGGTCGAAGATGCGTCTTTGCGGGCCTGCCGCGCGGCGCTGGCGTTTCAGGCGGCGCTGACCCGCGACAGTGACGCGCTTGAACAGCGTTTCGGGGTCAGGCCCCAGTTTCGCATCGGGATTAGCGGTGGCATGGTTGTCGTGGGCCATATGGGGCCGAATGCGGGTATGGACCTGAATATCATGGGCCAACCCGTGAATGCTGCGGCAAGGTTGCAGGAATTAGCCCAGCCCGGGCAAATTTTGCTGTCGGATGCGATGTTCGAACAGGTGGCCGGAGAGGTGGATTGCACCGACCTTGGCCCCCAGACCCTGAAGGGGCTTACCGGACGGCCCCATGCCTTTGTGCTGCACAAAACGCTGGACGCATCCGAGCGTTTTGCCGGCCGCATCCGCCGCGGGCTGGTGGATATGGTAGGTCGCCGCGCGCAGTTGGATGGCCTGCGCCACGCCATCAATGCCACGCCCCAAGGCTGGCATATGACCTTGATCGAAGGGCCGCCCGGCATTGGGAAATCACGGTTGCTGTATGATTTGCGGCTGTCGATGCAAGGCGAACGACAGGTGTTTCAAGGGCAATGCAGGTCGGGGTCGCAAGCGCCATACCAACCCCTGACCGATATTTTGCTTGCCGTCAGTCAGGTTAATGCGGCCGAGGGGCCAGATGCCATATTGGCGGGGCTGAAGCAGGTTTTGGGCGCTGATATTGACCTATCTGCGTTGCGCCACCTTTTTGCGCCGGGCAAGGAAGTGATTTCGTCGGAAACTGGCGGCAACCTTGCGCTGGCCTTGCGCGAAACGCTGCGGCGCGCGTTGATGCGGCTTTATACCATAAGCCCAAGCCTGATGGTTATTGAGGATATGCACTGGATCGACGGGTCCACCAGGAGCCTTTTGGACGATCTGCTGCGCCAAAGCGGGGCACGGATGCCACCCGCCGCCTGCCCGTTCTTGCTGACCACGCGCCCCGAAGGTATCAACGCCTTGGCGCACCACGAAACAACCACGACCTTGCGCCTTGGAGCCCTGACGCTGGACGAAACACGCGACCTTGCGTCCCGGCGGGTGCGCAGCGCGGTTTTGTCACCCGAGCTTGTGGACCGTTTGTATGAAAAGTCCGAAGGCAACCCGCTGTTTATCGAAGAAATCATGCGCTACCTTGGGTCGATAGATGCGTTGGTTGACGGCCCAAAAGGGTTGATCATCCGGCCCAGTGTTCGGGTGGACCTTGCTGGCGGCAATTTGCAGCATCTGGTGATGGCGCGTGTCGATGCTTTGCCCGCCCCGATGCGCCAAACGCTGCGCTTTGCCGCCGTGCAAGGCCGTCAGTTCAGCCAAATGGTGCTGGAATCCGTCGAACAGGGCCAAGATTTATCGCCCCATCTGGCGGAAGCCGCGGACCGTGGGTTGATTGAGGTTGCCCCCGGCGGCAATGCCGATCAATGGCGGTTTCGTCACGCGCTTTTGCGCGATGCGATTTATGGCAGTTTGCTGGAAGACAACCGATTGCCGATGCATCAGATCATTGGCATGGCGCTGGAAACCATGACAGCCGACCACGCGGACGAGCATTGCGAAACGCTGGCCTTTCATTTCAATGCGGCGCACATGCCTGCGCGCGCGTTGCCCTATCTGATCCAATCGGCGCGCAAGGCCTTGCAGGTGTATGACCTGAACGAAGTGGACAGAGTACTGTCGCTGGCCCGCGATATGTTGCGCCGCGAGCCTGCGTTGATTGACCAAGCCAAGCTTGACCGGATGGTCGTGATTTGGCTGGAGGCAATGAATTTCAAAGGTGATTTTGCCCGCGCGATTGAGGTTGGGCGCGAGTTTTTGCCAAAGCTGCAAGCCGGTGGAAATGAGCGGGCGATTGAAATCGCCGTGTCACATTACGCAACGGCCTTGACCCATGTGCGCGATTATCCGCAGGCGATAGAGCTGGCCAAAAACGGCATCACGCAGGCGCAAAAGCGCGGGGATGAAATGTCGGCGGCCTGGCTGCATTTGCCCTTGCTGCGCGCCTATGAAGAAACCAACGCAGTGCCCCATGCGGCCATTATGGATATGGCCGATGACACCTTGCGAAAGGCCGAAAGCTTTGGCGAGACGCGGCTGAAAATGCAGATCATTTATTTGCAGGCCGCACATTTCCGGTCAATCGGGAAAATGGCCCGCGCGCGCGAACGCAACGACGCCTTGCGCGATTTTGCCATTCTCCAGAATGATCGGCGTGGCCAAGGCTTTGCCGCGTGGTCACAAACGCTGTTGTATCAAGTGGTTGAAGAGAACGAGGCGGCTGTGGAATTGGCCGAAGCATCAATGGCGCTGACCTTACCGGGAACGGCAGACAAGCATGTGATGGTGTCGCTTTGGGCTGCCAATACCGTGTTGGGGAAAAACCCGAGGGCAGCGCGGGCCACATTGGACGAAATGATCGCTTTGTCGCGCAACTATCTGGATTACAACATTATTCAGGGAAATGCGTTGATTGACGCGATCTATTACTTGCGGCTTGGTAAGGTTGCTTTGGGGTGGAAGCGGCTGTGTGCGGTGTTGGACGATACGCGCAGCTCGGGTAATGTGGTGTTTAGCCGGTATTTTCATTTGGTGCGGGCCGAGATTTTGGTCAAGATCGCCGGATTGATGAAAGAGCCGCCCCCCGGCCCCGATTACCCCGACCGCAGCGTGGTGCCCCCGCCAAAACCCGGGCTGGTCGATATTTTGACGGTGTTAAAGCTGCGTTTGGTGGCACGGCGCATGGCATTGGCGGATCTGGCCTATTTTCGGGCTAATTTTCATGGCGATGGCACGGGCGTCCATGAGGCGCGGGCGTTGACCTGCGAAGCGTTGCTGAACCGTGACCGCGCGGCCCGTGATGCGGGGCTGCGGCGGGCGGCGGCATTGGCACAAGACGAAGGCCTGGCCATATTGCAACGGCGGATTGAAGCGCAATTGTAACGGGTTAGCGCGCCAGCCGCAGCAGGCCTTCGACATCCAAGCACTGTTCCAGATGTTGCGCCAAGGCGTCCAAAGTGGTTTCGACCGTATCGCTGTACGATAGCTGCGACGAAGCTGCGCCACGCGCTTGCAAGAACGCCGCGCGAAAACTGTCATCCCCGAACATGCCGTGCAGATAGCTGCCCATGATGCGGCCATCGCTGGACACGGCGCCTTCGGGTTGGCCGTTGATATGGGCAAAAGGGCGCGCACGGGCGGGGCCGTCGCTGCGCCCGATATGGATTTCATAGCCCGTGATCGGACATCCGGTTTCGGCATGGGTGGCAGAGACGCGGGTCAGGGTTTTATCGGGGCTCATCACCGTATCAACATCCAAAAGGCCAAGGCCAGCTGTGTCACCCGCCGCCCCTTCTATGCCCTGCGGGTCGCGCACCCAATTGCCAAGCATCTGATATCCACCACAAATTCCCAGCACAGCCCCACCGCGCCGCACATGGGCGGCGATATCAACATCCCAACCCTGCGCGCGCAGATAGGCGAGGTCGCCACGGGTGGATTTGGACCCGGGGATGACAATCAGGTCGGTATCGCCCGGCACCGCCTGCCCCGCACCGATCATTTGCAGGTTTACGCCGGGTTCTTGCGCCAAGGGGTCGAGGTCATCGAAATTGGCGATGCGCGACAGGGTAAGGCAGGCGATTTTATAAGCGCCCGAACCGCCGCCCTTTGGCAGGTCAAGCGCGTCTTCGGCAGGGAGGCGCGTGGCGTTGGGGAAGAAAGGGACCACGCCGAAACCGCGCCAATTGGTGCGGTCGGCAATCAGTTTGTAGCCGTCATCGAACAGCGACACATCACCGCGAAACTTGTTAATAAGGAACCCTGCGATCAAGGCGTTATCGGCGGGGTCCAGCACCGCTTGGGTGCCGATCATCTGGGCAATGACGCCGCCACGGTCGATATCACCGACAAGGATCACGGGGACATTGGCAGCCGATGCAAAGCCCATATTGGCAATGTCGCCTGCACGCAGGTTCACCTCGGCAGGGCTGCCAGCACCTTCGACAATGACCAGATCACATTGCGATTTCAGGCGGTTAAAGCTGTCGAGGACGGGGGCCATCAGCTTTGGTTTCAGCGCCGAATATTCGCGCGCTTTGACGGTGGCCACGCGGCGGCCTTGGACGATGACTTGGGAGCCGACCTCGGATTCAGGTTTTAGGAGGACGGGGTTCATATCGACCATCGGGTCCACCCCGCAAGCCATCGCTTGTAAGGCCTGCGCGCGGCCAATTTCGCCGCCATCGGCGGTGACGGCAGCGTTGTTGGACATGTTTTGCGGTTTGAACGGGCGCACCGACAACCCGCGCAGTTTAGCCGCACGGCACAGCCCCGCCACCAGCAAGGATTTACCGACATTGGACCCTGCCCCTTGGATCATCAGCGCGCGCATGGGTTATCCTTGAAAGGGCAAGAACGCCTCGACCGCCGCGGTGGCGATGACGAGGATGTTGCCGTTGTCGGGATTGGTGACGTTCAGCCCGCCGTGGGTCGCGGTGACGGTGGCCCGACCACGGGGCAGTTTTTCGGCGAGTGCCGCGCAATCCACCAGATCGGGGTTTTGCACACCGATGGTCACGCGGACCTCCATTTCGGCATGGGAAATGCCGACAGATTCAAACATCGGGATGGCGGAATGGCGGATCGCGTCTTCAATCGCGCGGGCGGCGGCTTTGGTATAATCTTGGCCGTATTGGTCGTTGCCCATGCCCATTTCGATAATAAAACGCTGCATCTATGCCTCCATCTCAAACGACACCGAGATTGCGGCATTGGCGATGACGGTGGGGTTGCCACCATCGGCGCGCGGCACATCCAGCCCGCCTTTGACCACCGAAATCGTGACTTGCCCGTACGGGAACACGGCGGCGAGGGTATCTTGGGCAACCAGATCGGGCTGCTGGACGCCAATTTCCAGATCAATCAACATGTCCGATTTGTCACGGCCAAAGAGTTCGGCGAGGTTGATGGAATTGTGCCACAGCGCATCTTTGACCGCGCGCACGGCGGCCTCGGTATAATCTTGACGGCGCAGCGATGTGCCCATGCCCAGTTCGGTCAACATGCGCTTTTTCATTCAGTATTCCACGCCTTTTTGCGCTTTGACACCCGACCGGAACGGGTGCTTGATCAGGGTCATTTCCGTGACCAGATCGGCCAGTTCGATCAACTCCTCTTTCGCGTTGCGGCCCGTCAGGACCACATGGGTCATGGGCGGTTTATGGTCGTGCAGGAAGGCCACGACTTCGGCTATATCAAGGTAGTCATAGCGCAGGGCGATGTTGATTTCATCGAGCAGGACGAATTGGATTTCGGGATCGAGGATCAGTTCTTTGGCCTTGGCCCAACCGGCCTGTGCTGCGGCGACATCGCGTTCGCGGTCTTGGGTTTCCCAGGTAAAACCTTCGCCCATCGCGTGAAACTGGCACATGTCGGAAAAATTCGCCTCGATCAAGCGGCGCTCGCCTGTGTCCCATGCGCCTTTGATGAACTGGACAACGGCGGAGGGCATGCCGTGGGCGATACAGCGCAGGATCATCCCGAAACCGGAGGAGGATTTGCCTTTGCCCGCGCCTGTGTGGACAATCACGAGGCCTTTGTCGCCTTCTTTGGTGGCCATGATCTTGTCGCGCGCGGCCTTTTTCTTGGCCATTTTAGTGGCGTGGCGGGCGTTATCGACGGGGGGCTTTTCGGCGGGCGGCTTTTCTGTGGGGGTCTGGTCCATGTCGGGCATCCTTTCATTCGGCTTGGCGCATCTTTGGCACCAGTTGTGGCCCACTACAACCCGAACCGCCGTGGGCTGCTGCGTCAATTACGGCACGGGGGCGCTTGACTCCGCCCCGCCACTTGGCCCAAGTGGGCGCTGCTGGTGCCCGAAGGTTTTCGGGTGAAAAGGGAATGTGCCAAGGCGATACGCGCCCCAAGCACAGCCGCCCCCGCGACCGTGACCGGAGAGGTCGCCCAATGCCACTGGCCCGTAAGGCTGGGAAGGCGGGGCAACCGCAGGGGCAACCGCGCCCCGATATCCGCAAGCCGGGAGACCTGCCAGCGCGAGAGAGACACGAAGTCCGGGCGGGGTGCCCCGGTGTCGGGCATTTGCGTATGCGCCCGCCATTTTTGCCCCGGTCCGATGTGATGCCAAGGACCGATGCGATGAGTGATGCCACTGCGACCAATTTGCCAGATGCAGAGTTGTTGATCTGCGTGACCTGCAAAACCAGCTTGCCTGCAAACCCGCTGGCTGACTTGGCTGCGGCCGAGGATGAAACCCGCCCCGGTGCGCGTCTTTATGCGGCGCTAATGGCAGGGGAGTTGCCTGCGGGGCTGCAGGTGCATGCGGTGGAATGCCTTTCCAATTGCACGCGCGGCTGTACCGTGGCGCTGCGGGGTGGTGACGCGCGTTGGTCCTATGTTTACGGCAATCTGAATCCCGATACCGATGTCGAAACCCTGCGCGATGGCGCTGCCCGTTACCTGACTGCCGCAGATGGGCTAGTGCCGTGGCGCGAAAGGTCGCAACACTTTCGCAAGAATTGCATCGCGCGGATTCCGCCCGCCACGTTCACCCCTATTGACCTAACCCCCGCTACTTTGACCAAGGATGCCCCCAATGTCTGATCTGTCCAAAATCCCCGTTACTGTGATCACTGGTTTCCTCGGGTCGGGCAAAACCACGCTGATCCGGCATTTGATGATGAACCCGCAGGGGAAACGCTTGGCGATTTTGGTCAATGAGTTTGGGACCGTGGGCGTGGATGGCGACATCTTGAAATCTTGCGCCGATGAAAGCTGTCCGGTGGAAAATATTGTCGAGCTGGCGAATGGCTGCATTTGCTGCACCGTGGCCGATGATTTTATCCCGACGATTGAGGCGCTGATGGCGATGCCGCAGCGGCCCGACCATATTTTGATTGAAACCTCGGGGTTGGCCTTGCCCAAGCCGTTGTTGAAGGCGTTTGATTGGCCTGCAATCCGGTCCAAGATTACGGTCGATGGGGTGATTGCGCTGGCCGATGCCGAGGCGGTGGCGGCGGGCCGTTTTGCGCCCGATGTGGCGGCGGTGGATGCGCAGCGTTTGGCCGATGACAGTATTGACCATGAAACGCCGTTGTCCGAGGTGTTTGAGGATCAGATCGCCTGTGCCGATATTATCCTTTTGTCCAAGGCGGATTTGGCGGGTGAGGCTGGATTGGCGGCTGCACGCGCGGTGATCACGTCGGAAACCGTGCGTAAGGTGCCGATGATTGCGATGACGGATGGGGTGATTGATCCGCGCGTGATTTTGGGTCTGAATTCGGCGGCGGAGGATGATATCGACGCCCGCCCCAGCCATCATGACGGGCATGACGACCACGAGCATGATGATTTTGAAAGCGTGGTGATTGATTTGCCGGAAGTGGCCGACCCTGACGCATTGCAAGCCGCGATTATTCGTCTGGCGCGGGAACAGCACATCCTGCGGGTCAAAGGCTATGTTGCGGTGACGGGCAAGCCGATGCGGATGCTGGTGCAAGCCGTGGGCGAGCGTATTCGCGTGCAATATGACCGCCCGTGGGGGGATACCCCGCGCCAGACCCGACTGGTGGTAATTGCCGAGCATGACCACATCAACGAGGCGGCGATCCGCGCGGTGCTAGAGGCCTGATCTATGCATGTCGTCTTTCGCGAAAGCCACGGGTTAGAGGAAACGGACACGCCCTATGACGTGGGGCAAAGCCCTGCCGATTTGGTGGTATTGTCCTTTTCCGACAGTGACCTTGGGGCCTTTGCGGCGGGCTGGCAGCGGGGGCGGGATACGCTGCCTACAACGCGCTTGGCCAATTTGGTGGCGCTGCGGCATCCGTTGTCGGTAGATACTTATGTTGAGAATACTTTGGCAGGCTCCAAGGGGATTTTGATCCGGCTGATCGGGGGCGAAAGCTATTGGTCCTATGGCTTGGCGCAGGTGCAGGATCTGTGCCGCAGGCGGGGGATTGCCTTGGCGATTGTGCCTGCCGATGGGCGGCCCGATGCGCGGCTGGATGCGTTGTCGACCTTGCCAGTCTCGACCTTGCGGCGGTTGTCGGCGCTGTGTGAGGCGGGGGGGGCTGTGGCAGCGCAAGCGGCTTTGGCGCAAATGGCGCTGGCGGCGGGGCTTTATGCGGGGCCGGTTGTGGGCGATAAATCGGTGCCGGAATGTGGGTGGTATGACCCTGATTTTGGGGTCATTGCAGGGCCAAAGGCGGATGGCCCCACGGTGGCGGTGACGTTTTACCGCAGCTATTTGACCTCGGCTGATACCAGCCCCGTTGACGCACTTATCACCCGCTTGCGGGCGCGCGGGCTTAACGCTGTGGGGCTGTTTGCCAATTCGTTGAAGGCACCCGTTTCGGCGGCGTGGGTGCGGCAGGCCTTGGGCGATTTGGCCCCTGTTGCGGTGATCAACGCCACTGCTTTTTCGGCGAAGGGTGCCGATGGCACGTCGCCGCTTGATGCGCCCGGGTGCCCAGTGTTTCAGGTCGGTCTGTCAACGGCGCGGCGGCGCGAATGGGTTGATGCCGACCGTGGATTGTCGCCTGCCGATCTGGCGATGCATGTGGTGTTGCCCGAGGTGGATGGCCGTATTTTCGCGGGCGCTGTAAGTTTCAAAGCCCCCACCCCGCGCGACCCCGATTTGCAGTTTTCCCGCTTTACCCACCGCGCCGATACGGGCCTGATTGAGGCGGCGGTGGAGAAGGTGGCGGCGTGGTATGCGCTGGCCCAAACCCCTGCGCCTGCGCGGCGCTTGGCGATTGTTCTGTCCACCTATCCTGGTAAAACCTATCAGCTGGCGCATGCGGTTGGCCTTGATGCGATTGCGTCGACCGAGGCGATTTTGGCGCGGTTAGAGGCGGAGGGCTATCGTGCCGTGGCTGGCGAAGGGCTGGGGCAGGATTTGACCCACCGCACGATTGCTTGGCCGTTAAAGGATTATGCGACCGCGCTGAAATCCCTGACGCAGGGGTTGCAAGATGACCTGACCCAAGCGTGGGGCGGGGCGGAAGATGATCCGGCTGCGGCGGATGGGGCGATGCGGTTTAAGGCTGTGATGCGCGGTGAGACCTTGGTCGCCCTGCAACCCGAGCGGGGTGAGGTGAACAGCCGCGATGATGACTACCACGACCTGTCGCGCACGCCGCGCCATGCCTATGTCGCGTTCTATTTGTGGCTGCGCGCACAAGGCCTGCACGCGTTGGTTCATGTCGGCGCGCATGGCACGCTGGAATGGTTGCCGGGCAAATCGGTGGCCTTGTCGCAGGCCTGTTGGCCCGATGCGCTGACGGGGCCATTGCCCGTGATCTATCCCTTTATCGTCAATGATCCGGGTGAGGCCGCGCAAGCCAAACGCCGGATTGGCGCGGTAACGCTGGGCCATATGCCGCCGCCCATGGCGCTGTCGGAAACGCCTGCCAATATGACGCGGCTGGAACGCTTGCTGGATGAATATTCCACTGCCGACGGGCTGGACCCAGCGCGGCGTGACCGCTTGATCGCTGATGTTCGGGCCGAGGCACAGGCGGCGGGGGTAGAGACGGATTTGGGGCTGGATGCTGATGCGTCGCCCGCCGAAGCGATCACGCGGATTGACCGGTTTGTTTGTGATGTAAAGGAAAGCCAATACGGCGAAGGGCTGCATATTTTTGGCCCCAGCGGTGAGATGGACGGGTTGCTGACGGCCCTTGCGGGGCGCCGCGTGGCCCCAGGCCCGTCTGGGTCGCCCTACCGTGGCCGGACCGATGTGCAACCCACGGGGCGCAACCTGTTTTCGGTTGATCCCCGCGCGGTGCCGTCGCGTTCCGCCCATGCCCAAGGCGTCAAGCTGGCCGAGGAATTGCTGCGCCGCCATTTGCAGGACCAAGGCGATTGGCCAAAGGGTTTGGTGATTGACCTGTGGGGGTCAGCGTCGATGCGGACATCGGGCGAAGAGTTTGCGATGGCCATGCATCTGGCTGGCGTGGCCCCGCGCTGGGACGAAGGGTCTGAACGCGTGTCGGGGTACGAGATCACGCCGCTCGCCCTGCTGCGCCGCCCCCGTATTGATGTGACGTTGCGCGTGTCGGGGCTGTTTCGTGATATTTTTCCGGGCCTTGCGCAGATGTTTGAGGCCGCAAGCGAGGCGCTGTCGCTGCGTGATGAGACGGTGGAGGATAACCCCTATATTGCCCGTACGCACCGCGTTTTTGGCCCCAAACCGGGGCTTTACGGCATGGGCATGACCGACGCACTGGAGGATTTTTCCGATGAGGGCCGCGCCTTGGCGGGTGAGGCGTGGTTGAAAGGGTCGGAATGGGCGATTGATGCGCAAGGGGCGTCGCACCATGCACGGGCCGCGCTCGAGGCGCGGGTTTTGGCCGCCGACAGCTTTGCCCATGTGCAGGATTTGGCGGAAACCGATGTGCTGGTCGCGTCTGATTATGCAGCACACGAGGGCGGGTTTGCGGCGGCGGTGGCGGCACTGGGGGGGCAAGCGCCTGCGCTGTACCACATTGATGCAACGCGGGCTGACAGCCCCCGCGCGCGCACCTTGGCCGAGGAAATTGCCCGTGTGATACGGGCGCGCGCAGCCAACCCGAACTGGGCCAACAGCATGATGAACCACGGGTTTCGGGGGGCTGCCGAGGTGGCCGCAACACTGGACCATCTGGCGTCATTCGCGCATTTGACCCGCGCCGTGCCGCCGCATCTGTTTGATTTGTACCACGAGGCGACCTTGGGCCGCGACGATTTGCGCGACTTTCTGGCACGCGAAAACCCCGCAGCTTTGGCCGCGATGCAGGCCAAATTTGCCGCCTTGCGCGATGCGGGCCTGTGGCTGACGCGGCGCAATTCGATTGCGGCGGCGATAGAGGCCCACCCCTTGGAGGCAGGAGAATGAGCGCGCCGATTGTCCAAGGCTGGTGCCCTGGTGCGCTGCGCCCGATGATGTCGGGCGACGGTTTGGTCGTGCGGGTGCGGCCACGCGGGGGGCGGTTGACGACGGTGCAGGCCAAGGGGATTGCCGCACTGGCGGGCAGGCATGGCAACGGATTGCTGGACCTGTCAAACCGCGCCAACCTGCAAATACGGGGGGTGAACGAGGCGGGCCACCCTGCCTTGATCGACGGTTTGCGCGCGCTTGGCTGTTTGGATGACAGTGCCGAGGCCGAGGCGCGCCGCAATATTATGGTTGGCCCGTTTTGGGCGGCGGGGGATGCGACCCAAGCGGTTTATGCCGCGTTGGAAGCCGGACTGTCGGGCACGAATGCCCCGAAACTGCCTGGAAAATTCGGATTTTCGATTGATTTGTCGCCGCAGAACGCGCTGTGCGGGGCGGCGGCCGATATCCGGATCGAGGCGGGAAACGGCGGGATTTTGGTGCGAGGCGACGGGTTCGAGACAGGCGCGCTGGCCGAGTGCCCTGCCGAGGCGGCGGCTTTGGCGCTGGCATTGGCGCATTGGTTCACGCAAACGGGGCACATCCAGAACGGGCGCGGGCGGATGGCGACGCTGTTTGCAGGGCTGGCCCCTGCCGCGCGCCATGCGTGCCTGCCAGCGGCGTTTCAAACCACACAGGCCTTGCCCGCAAGCCCCGCGACCCCGCAGATTGGGCCTTGTGCGCAAGGGTATCTGTTGGGCTTTGCCTTTGGTCAGATGACGGCGCAAACCCTTGCAAGCCTTGCCGATCTGGGTGATCTGCGACTGACCCCGTGGCGTATGGTTTTGGTCGAAGGGCTGGCCACGGCCCCCACCCTGCCCAGCCTGATAACCGCACCCCATGACCCCTTGCTGCGGGTTGTGGCCTGCACGGGCGCGCCGGGCTGTTTGCAGGCGCTGGCCCCCACGCGCGCGCTGGCCGTCGCTTTGGCCGCGCATGTGCCGCAGGGGCAAACCCTGCATGTGTCGGGCTGCGCCAAAGGGTGCGCCATGCCTGCCCCTGCCGAATATACGCTTGTGGCCACGACAAACGGCTTTGCTGCGTTGCACAAGGCCACGGCGGCAGGTAGGCCGCATAGCACCCATTCCGCCGCCGACCTTATGGCAAACCCCGACCTTTTGTTTGAGAAACCCAATGCCCCACAGCTATGAAACCAATGGCGCGGCCATTTACCTGCAATCCTTTGCCATGATCCGCGCCGAGGCGGATTTGGCGCGATTTACACCCGAAGAAGAAATTGTCGCCGTGCGCATGATCCACGCGGCGGGGATGGTGGGGCTGGAACAGTACATCCAGTTTTCGGCGGGCATGGCGATTGCGGCGCGGGCAGCGCTGGAAGACGGCGCGCCTGTTTTGTGCGATGCGCATATGGTGTCCGAAGGCATCACCCGCAAACGCCTGCCGCGCGAAAATGAGGTGATCTGCACCCTGCGCGATCCGCGTGTGGCGGGGCTGGCGGCCGATATGCAAAACACGCGGTCAGCGGTGGCGCTGGAGCTGTGGCGGCCCATGTTGGGCGGTGCCGTGGTGGCGATTGGCAATGCGCCAACTGCGCTGTTTCATTTGCTGAACATGCTGGAAGACCCCGCCTGCCCCCGCCCCGCCGCGATTATCGGATGCCCTGTGGGGTTTGTTGGGGCTGCCGAAAGCAAAGAGGCGCTGATGTTGGCGCCGCCTGTCCCATCCGTGGTGGTGTCGGGACGGTTGGGCGGGTCGGCGATTACTGTGGCGGCGGTCAACGCGCTTGCCAGCCGGAAGGAATAAAAATGGCCCGTATCATCTGCGCAGGGCTGGGGCCGGGCGATCCCGATCTGATTTCGGTTAAATCGGACCGGATTATCCGTGCAGGGCAAACGATTGCCTATTTCCGCAAGGCCGGCAAACGTGGCCAGGCCCGCCAGATTGTCGAGGGCATGCTGCGCGCGGATGCGGTTGAACTGGCGATGGAATACCCTGTCACCACCGAAATTCTGTTCAACACACCGGAATACAACGACATTCTGGCACATTTCTATGACGGTTGGGCCGAACGCCTGGTCGCCCTGCCCGGCGAGGTGGTGGTGCTGTGCGAAGGGGACCCCTTCTTTTACGGGTCGTTTATGCATCTGTATACGCGCCTGCAAGGACGGGTGGACATTGACGTGATCCCCGGCATTACGGGGATGACGGGGTGCTGGAATGCCACGGGTGTACCGATCACTTGGGGCGATGATGTGATGACCGTGCTGATGGCCACCTTGCCAGAGGCGGATTTGGTGCAGCATATGGGCCAGTCGGACGCGCTGGTCATTATGAAAACCGGGCGCAACCTGCCCAAGGTGCGGCGCGCGCTGGAAGCGGCGGGGCGGCTGGATGCGGCGTGGCTGGTGGAACGCGGCACCATGCCCAAACAGCGTGTGATGAAGCTGGCCGATCTGGACGACAGCGACACGCCCTATTTTGCCATTGTGCTGGTGCATGGGCATGGGCGCAGGCCGGAGATTGCGGAATGAAAGGCGAGGATAAGGGCTGGTTGGTGGTGGCAGGCCTTGGCCCCGGTTCGGATGCTTTGGTCACGCCAGAGGTGACGGCGGCACTGGCCGATGCGACCGATGTTGTGGGCTATATCCCTTATGTTGCCCGCGTGGCCCCGCGTGACGGGTTGACGCTGCATCCGTCCGACAACCGCGTTGAAATGGACCGCGCCCAACATGCGCTGGACATGGCGGCGGCGGGGCGGCGGGTGGTTGTGGTCTCATCCGGTGATCCGGGGGTGTTCGCGATGGCCTCGGCGATATTTGAGGCGTTGGAGGCGATGCCGCAGTACCTGCCCCTTGATATCCGCATTCTGCCCGGCATTACCGCGATGCTGGCGGCGGCGGCGCGGGCCGGTGCGCCCTTGGGCCATGATTTCTGCGCGATTAACTTAAGTGACAATCTGAAACCCTTTGCCACGGTGGAAAAGCGGGTGGCACTGGCCGCGCAAGGCGATTTCGCGATGGCGTTTTACAACCCGCGGTCGGCCAGCCGCCCGCATCAGTTTGCGCGTGTGTTGGAGGTGTTGCGCGAGCATTGTGAACCCACGCGGTTGATTACGTTTGCGCGGGCCGTGTCCACGCCGGACGAGGCGCTGAAGACTGTGACGCTGGCCGAGGCTGTGCCCGAGATGGCCGATATGCGCACGGTTGTGCTGGTCGGCAATTCCGCGACCCGCAGGATCGGGCGGCATGTTTATACACCACGGTCGGCGCTATGACCCAGCCATGCCAACACCTGCGCGACCGAGGCCACGATGCGACGCGGCGGCAGGGTTGGTCTGTCGATCATAATAACCGCCACGCCCAGCGCGCGGGCGGCGTGGAGTTTGGCCGCAGCCCCCGCGCCGCCTGCGTTTTTGGCGACGATATGGGTGATTTTGTTGCCGCGCAGCAAGGCGGTATCGCTTGCGATATCAAAGGGGCCGCGCGCGATAATGACGGTGGTATTCGGCAAGGGTTGGCTTGTGGGCGGATCGACCAGCCGCAGCAGGTAATGGTGCTGCGGCTTGGTGGCGAAGGCATCAAGGGTTTGCTTTCCAATCGCCAAGAATACCCGCGCAGGCGTGTCGGGCAAGGCGGCAACCGCGCCTGCGATATTCGGCACATGGATCCAGTGATCGCCGCTGGTGACCTGCCAAGGCGCGCGCTCCAAGGCCAGCAGTTGCACACCGCAGGCAAGGCTGGCATCAACCGCGTTCCGGCTCATTTGCGCGGCAAAGGGGTGGGTTGCATCGATAATATGGGTGATACTGTTGGCGCGCAGGTAATCGCACAGACCCGCCACGCCGCCAAAACCGCCGATGCGGGTGGGCAAGGGCTGGGGCACGGGGTTTGCGGTGCGACCCGCATAGGAAAACACGGCGTCTACGCCTTGTGCTGCAAGGGCGGTGGCAAGCTGACTTGCCTCAGTGGTTCCGCCCAAGAGGAGGGTGCGCATGGCTGATCCTTGGTTGCATATCATTGGATTGAATGAAGACGGGCTGGACGGTTTGTCAAGCCTTGCGCGCGCCGCATTGGACCGCGCCTGCGTGGTTTTCGGCGCACCACGGCATTTGCAACTGGCAGACGTGGGCGCGCGCGGGCAGGCGTGGCCTGTGCCATTTTCGACAGGTCCGGTGCTGGCGCAGCGGGGCACGCCTGTGGTTATCCTCGCCTCGGGTGATCCGTTCTGGTTTGGGGCGGGCGGGTCGATCGCACAGCATTTGGATGCGGGGGAATGGGTGTCCTACCCTGCCCCGTCCACCTTTGCGCTGGCGGCCAACCTTTTGGGCTGGCGGCTGGAAGTTGCGCGCTGTTTTGGCCTGCATGCGGCAGCCTATGCCCATTTGGCACCGCATCTGACACGCGGGGCGCAACTGATTTGCTTGGTCCGTGATGGGGCGGCGCCTGCGGAATTGGCATCGTGGCTGGTCGAACATGGGGCCGGTGACGCTCAGATGCACGTGCTGGAATGCCTTGGCGGGCCACGCCAGCGCAGCCGTCAAACCAGCGCCAAGGAATTTGATCTGGCAGATGTCCAAGCGCCCGTTGCCGTGGCCGTTGAGGTGATGCAAACCACGGCCCGCGCGCGCAGTGGTGGCCTGCCCGATGCCAGCTTTGCCCATGACGGCCAGATCACCAAACAGCCTGTGCGCGCGGTAACGATATCGGCGCTTGCCCCAAGGCAAGACGAAGTGCTGTGGGATATTGGCGCGGGATCGGGGTCCATCTCGGTCGAATGGTGCCTTGCAGGCGGGCGGGCCGTGGCGTTTGAGGCGAAACCCGCGCGCGCCGCGAATATTCGCGCAAATATAGACAGGTTCGGGTTAGCGCAGCAGATGACGGTGGTCGAGGGCAAGGTAGGGGCGGAGTTGCCCGATGCGCCCCTGCCCGATGCGATGTTCATTGGTGGCGGGGCGAATGACGCATTGCTGCACGCGCTTTGGGATCATCTGCCACAAGGGACGCGGTTGGTGATTAACGGCGTTACCTTGGAAACCGAGGGGCTGTTGGCACAGTGGCATGGAACCAAGGGCGGGCAGTTGTTGCGGATGGAATTGGCACATGCCGCCCCCTTGGGCACGATGCGCGGCTGGGTGCCGCTGCGGCCTGTGGTGCAGTGGAGTGTGGTGCGATGATCGTCGCGGGGTTTGGCCTGCGCGGCGCGGCCACCTTGGCCAGTTTGCGCGCACTGCTGGGAGAGACGCAGATAGATGCGCTGGCCGTGGTGGCCGACAAGGCCAGCCACCCCGCGCTGATCGGCTTGGCCGCAATTATGGCAAAACCCTTGCTGCCCATCGCGCTGGCCGATTTGGCTGTTGAGCGTGCCCAAACCCCTGCCCCCCACCAACCCCACCGTTACGGGAACACGTCTGTGGCCGAAGCCGCCGCACTGGCAGCCGCTGGGCCCATGGCCGTTTTGATCCACCCCCGCATCATCGCCGCCGATGGCACCGCCACAATGGCACTTGCACAAGGACCCGAGACATGACCGTTCATTTCATTGGCGCAGGCCCCGGTGCGCCCGACCTGATCACCCTGCGCGGCCGCGACCTGATCGCCGCCTGCCCCGTGTGCCTGTATGCGGGGTCGCTGGTGCCCCAAGCCCTGCTGGCCCATTGCCCCAGCGGCGCGCGGATTGTGAACACCGCACCAATGTCGCTGGACGAAATTATGGCCGAGATTGCGACCGCCCATGCGGCGGGCCAAGACGTCGCGCGGCTGCATTCGGGGGATTTGTCGATTTGGTCGGCGATGGGGGAACAGTTGCGCCGCCTGCGCGCGCTGAACATTCCCTATGATGTAACGCCGGGGGTGCCATCCTTTGCCGCGGCGGCGGCGGCCTTGGGCGCGGAACTGACCTTACCCGGCGTGGCGCAATCGGTGATCCTGACCCGCACATCGGGGCGCGCGACGTCTATGCCCGAAGGCGAAACGCTTGCGGCCTTTGCGGCAACGGGGGCCACGCTGGCGATTCATTTGTCGGTACATATGCTAGAGGCTGTCGTGGCCGAGTTGACCCCGCATTACGGCGCCGATTGTCCTGTGGCGGTGGTTTGGCGGGCAAGTTGGCCGGACCAGCGCGTGGTCAAGGCCACGCTAGACACCTTGGAAACCGCGATTGGGGCAGAAATGGAGCGCACCGCCCTTATCCTTGTCGGGCGTGCCATTGGAGCCGAAGAGTTTGACGAAAGCCGCCTATATGCCGGTGATTATGATCGCCGTTACCGCCCCGTCGGCACCGATCCGCGCTTTCCGGATGCGGATCAATGATCAAAGGGCTGCTGATTTCCGCCCCCGCGTCGGGCACCGGCAAAACGACCGTGACCTTGGGGTTGCTGGCCGCATTGCGGGCGCAAGGGGTCACGGTGCAACCGTTCAAAAGCGGGCCGGATTATATTGACCCTGCGTTTCATTCGGCTGCCGCAGGCCGCGCTTCGTTCAATCTGGACAGCTGGGCCATGCCTGCCGCAACCCTGCACGACATTCGCGCCCAAGCGGACGGGGCCGATCTGATCATTGCTGAAGGGTCGATGGGCCTGTTTGACGGTGTGGCGATTGCAGGCGAGGCTGGCAGCGGGGCCAGTGCCGATATCGCAAGCCTTATGGGCTGGCCTGTGGTGTTGGTGATTGATGTGTCGGGGCAGGCGCAATCCGCCGCCGCCGTGGCCTTGGGATTTTCAAAACTGCGGCCCGACATGCCTTTTGCGGGGGTAATTTTGAACCGCGTGGCATCCCCCCGCCATGAGGCGATGGTGCGGGCAGGGATGGAAGCTGCGGGCATTCGCGTGTTTGGCAGCTTGCCACGCAACCCCGACATCACCTTGCCCGAACGCCATTTGGGGCTGGTGCAGGCCGAGGAAAACCCCGAGCTGGAGGCGATTTTGGCCCGTGCGGCAGCGTTTATCGCGGCCAATGTGGATATTCCCGCGCTGTTGGATGTGGCAAATGCGGCCAGCACAACGCCTAGCGCTGGCCCCGCATCACCCCCGCCCGGCATGCGCATTGCCCTTGCCCGCGACACCGCGTTTTCCTTTGTTTACCCGCATCTGATTGCAGCTTGGCGGCAGGCGGGGGCTGCGATCCTGCCCTTTTCGCCACTTGCCGATCAAGGGCCGGATAACAGTGCCGACTGTTGCTGGCTGCCCGGCGGCTACCCTGAACTGCATGCCGGAAAGCTGGCGGCGGCGGCTGTGTTTCGCCGTGACATCACGGCCTTTGCCCAAACCCGCCCCGTGCATGGGGAATGCGGGGGCTATATGGCGATGGGGGCCGCGCTGGTGGATAAGGACGGGGTCAGCCACGAAATGGCGGGGCTTTTGGGCCTTGTGACATCCTATGAGAAACGCAAAATGCACCTTGGCTACCGTCAGGCGCACCTGTCCCATCCCATCCCCGGCTATGCTGCGGGCGCGGCCTTGCGGGGGCATGAATTTCATTATTCCACGATCCTGTCACAACCGGACGCGCCCTTGGCAACCGTGCGCGATGCCAGCGGCGCACAGGTTTCCGAGACAGGCTCCTTGCGCAGGCTTGGCGGGGGTGGCATGGCTACGGGCACCTATTTCCACCTGATCGGGCAAGCAACATGACCGGCTTTGTATCTTTTGTCTCGTCTGGCCCCGGTGATCCGGACCTGTTGACCCTTGCCGCTGTCAAACGATTACAAATGGCCGATGCAGTGTTGTTTGATGACCTATCGTCGGGGCCCATTTTGGAACATGCCAAACAGGGCGCGGACCTTGTGGGCGTGGGCAAGCGGGCGGGGCGCGCGTCACCCAAACAGGACCATGTGAGCCGGTTGTTGGTGGATTATGCCAGCACGGGGCAGCATGTGGTGCGCCTGAAATCGGGTGATGCGGGGATTTTTGGGCGGCTGGAGGAAGAGATCACGGCGCTGCGCGCGGCGGGGATCAAGTATGAGATTATTCCGGGTGTTACGGCGGCATCTGCGGCGGCTGCAGCGGCTGGCATTCCCCTGACCCGCCGCCTGACCGCACGGCGCGTACAGTTTTTGACCGGCGCCGATGTGACGGGTGATTTGCCCGAAGGGCTGAACTGGGCCGCCCTTGCCGATGCGCAGGCGACCACTGTGGTTTATATGGGCAAGCGGACCTGTGGTGTGTTGGCGGTAAACTTGCAGGCGCATGGAATGGCGGCAGATACGCCGGTTTTACTGGCGCAAAACATCTCGAAACCCGATCAAAGCCTGACGCGGGGCACGCTTGGCACACTGGCGCAAATGGTCGAAGCTGCGGGCGATGATGGACCTGCGCTGATATTGATCGGGCCTTTGGCGGAAAGCGCATGACGACGCTGACACTGTGCAAATCCTGCCCCGCAGGGCAATCAGGGTTTGATGATATGCTGCGCAACGCATTGCAAACGCTTGATTTTGATGTGACGCTGGCCAGCGTGGAGTGCATGTCTGGCTGCGCACGCCCGTCCACGCTGGCGTGTCGAGCCACAGGCAAAACCGCCTATTTGTTCGGTGATATCACCGACGAAGACCTGCCAGATATCCTGACCTTTTTGCGCCTTTATGCAGCCAGCCCCGACGGCAATTTTGCCGATGCCCGCCCTTTGGGCCGTTTGCGGCAAAAAGCACTGGCCCGCATCCCTGGATAACGGCATAAAGGTCGCGAAACAGCGATCCCGCGCCGCAATTCACCTTGACCCGTGCCCCCGTTCAACGGCACAAGGGTGGGGCAAGGTGTTCGATCGGCGCAAAGCGCCCGAACTGAAACGGGAATGGGAACGGGCGGACCTAATCAGGCGCCCAAACCCCAACCGCCCCCGCGACTGTATGCGGCGAGCGGCTTTCCAAATTGCCACTGACCGGGGTTCCGGTTGGGAAGGCGGAAAGCTGCTACGACCCGCGAGTCAGGAGACCGGCCTTGCGAAGGAAACACATATCCCGTCGGGTGAGACGGTAAGGAGACTGAAAATGACGACGAATACCCAAGCAACTGCCAAATCCTCGGCCCTGCTGTCGGTTCTGTTTGTAGCCCTGTTGGGCGGCACGGTTCTGTTTGTGGCGGGCCATGCGCAATCGTCGACGCTGCATGATGCGGCCCATGACGTGCGTCACGCGACCGGATTTCCCTGCCACTAAGGCAGCGTTTTCCACCCTATGATCCAGAAAATGGTGACCAGCGCGTTGATCGCTGGCTTTGTGGCCGGTCTGCTTGCAGCCCTGCTTCATTTCGCATTTGTGCAACAGTATATTCTGTTGGGCGAACAATATGAATCCGGGGCGATTGTGCATTTTGAAAATGCCGCCGCCCCCCCAACGCTTCATGACCACGACACAGACCAAGCCACCGATGAAACCGCCAGCGAACCTGCGACAGGTATGGCCGCCGATATGACAGCCGAACCTGCCGCCGATGGGCACGCCCATTCGCATGAGGCGGGCGAGGTTACGCCCCTGACCCGCAACAGCCTGACGGTTTTGTTTGCGGGCCTGATCTATGTTGCCTATGCGCTGATTTTGACCGCGGGCTTTGGCCTTGCGGCCAGTTTTGGCAAGGTCATCACCGCGCGTGAAGGGTTGCTGTGGGGGATTGCGGGCTTTGCCAGCTTTCAGCTTGCGCCATCTTTGGGGCTTGCGCCCGAACTGCCCGGCACGATTGCGGCAGACCTGACGGCGCGGCAAATCTGGTGGTGGGGGACGGTTTTATCCACGGGCACGGGCCTTGCGCTGCTGGCCTATGGGCGTGGATATGTGGCGATTGCTGCGGCGGTATTGCTGTTGGCAGCCCCCCATATCATCGGGGCACCGCTGCCCGATGCCTATTGGGGCGTTGCCCCGCCCGAAGTTGCGGCGATGTTTTCGGCCCGCGTTCTGGCCACGGCGCTGACGGTCTGGGCCGTGCTGGGCTGGTTGGCCGGATACCTTTGGTCGCAAGAAAAAGCTTGAACTTTATCCCCGACGGCGGCATCGCTGTCGGGGATAGCCCCTGCCGGAGAGTGCCATGAAAGACCTGTTCCTTGTTGGCATCGGCACCGGAAACCCCGAACATATCACGCTGCAAGCGATCCGGACGCTGAACGCGGTTGATGTGGTTTTGATCCCCCGCAAAGGCGACAGCAAGGCCGATCTGGCCGAAATTCGGCGTGAAATTTGTGCTGAAGTCGTGACAAACCCCGCCACCCGCATTGTGGAATTCGATCTACCGACACGGGATGAGGCGACGCCGGATTACCTTCAGCGGGTCGAGGATTGGCATGACCGGATCGCCACCGTCTGGGCCGAAACGCTGGCGCGAACGGACGGGCCAAAGGCCCGCGTGGCCTTGTTGGTTTGGGGGGATCCATCGCTGTATGACAGCACGTTGCGCATTGCATCGCGCCTGACGCCCCGTCCTGCTATAACGGTTATTCCTGGCATCACCTCGCTTCAAGGGCTGACAGCGGCGCATGCCATTCCGCTGAATGATCTGGCGGCCCCGTTCACCGTGACCACGGGGCGGCAATTGCGCGATGGGGGCTGGCCTGCGGGCAGTGACCGCATTGCCGTGATGCTGGACGGCGAATGTTCGTTTACCGATGTCGCGACGGAGAACACCACGATCTGGTGGGCGGCCTATGTTGGCATGCCGCAACAAACCACACTCAGCGGCCCGCTGGCGGAAACGGGGCCAAAGATCATCGAAACCCGCAAAATCCTGCGGGCTGCGCATGGCTGGGTCATGGATATTTACATCCTTGACCGCAGCAAAGCGGATCAAGCCTAGGGTAGAACATCCCCTTTCTCCTCGCCTTGACCATGGCTTAAAAACACCTCGTCGCAGTGGCCATCGGTCGGCGAAAACCGAATGCGCCGCATAAGGCTGCCGCCCAAACCCGATTGGACCACCAAAACGCCCTGTTCCGCCAAGTACCGTTGTGCAAAATCTGCGTTGCGCTTGCCCATATCACGGCGCCCGTCATGCACTTTTGCCCCGCCAAAGAGACAGGCCCGAAATCGCGCCACATCGCCGCCTTGTGCCACGATACCCGACATCAGCCCTGCAATCGCTTGGGGGCCAAATCTGGTTTCATCGAGGCGCTTTGCCTCGCCCCCCGGGAACAGGAAATGCGCCATGCCGCCAACCCGCGCAACGGGGTCAAACAGGCAAACAACAACGCAAGACCCTATAATCGCCGTAAAAACAATGCGGACATCGCCGGTCACACCGATCTGGCCTTGCACAACATGCACCGTGCGGCGCCCAACCGCTGCCCCCATCGCCAAAGACAAACCCATCCATCACCGCCTTTCTGTATCGCGGGGGACCTGCCCCCAAAGCCGCCACCCAACACCGTAACCGCTGCGACTTAATGCAAAGTAAAGCTGCAACATCCCGAAACAGATCGGCGCATCGCATATTCGCTGCGACTTGGGCTTGAAATCCCCAAAGACCGTGGTATCAGGACGGCGTCCGGGATGGGTGGCCGAGTGGTTTAAGGCTCTAGTCTTGAAAACTAGCGTGCGGGGAACCGTACCGTGGGTTCGAATCCCACCCCATCCGGACCTTCCTATCACAGGCTTTGCCAAATTCCGCCGAATGCAGGCCTAGGCCTTTCCACGGGGCAGGCATCACGATATGATGCGCCACAACGTCACGCTGTTTGAAAGGCTCTGTGCTGGCAAACCGATGACAGGACGACAAGCGCGCCACAGAATGCGCGCGGCAATAGGGGCAAAGAATGGCACGAGCGACGATTAAAGTTTTCCTTCTGGTATCCGCCGCGGCCTTTGGGGTGTCGGCCTGCCAAAACGGCAGTAACCCTTTTGCCAGCAAGGATAATCCTGACGGTTCCGGCGCTGCGGTGTCGAGTGAAACCTCGGTCCGGCTTGTCGACCGCGACGTCGAAGCGCCGCAGGTTTTCCAAGTCAGCGATGAGGCGCTTTGGGATGGTCGCCCGTCGCTTGGCGGTGTTTGGGTCGCCTCGCCCGATGCCAAGGATCCTGAACGTGTTATCTTGCGCAACCCGTCCAATGGCAAATTTGTGATCGGCGCGTTATTCCGGCGTGAACGGATCAACCCCGGTCCGGCCTTGCAAATCTCATCTGATGCGGCGGCCGCCTTGGGCATTCTGGCTGGTGGCCCGACCAAAATTAACGTAACCGCCCTGCGCCGCGAAGAGGCCGAGGCCGAAGTTCCCGATGCCACCCGCCCGATCCTTGATGCCAATGAGGCCGTGCAAACAACGGCGCTTGATCCGGTTTCAACGGCCGCATTGGATAAGGTTGAGAGCAAACCGATTGCAGCCGCAGCGCCACCCAAGGCCGCAGCCAAGGCAACCGCCAAGCCGGAAACCAAACCTGCGACGCCAAGCACAGGTGGCAAGACTCTGATCCAAATCGGCATTTTCAGCGTCGAGGCCAACGCCAACCGCGCCGCCGCCACGCTGACACAGGCCGGCGTCGCCGCCAATGTGACCAAAGACAGCACACAGGGTAAAACCTTCTGGCGCGTTGTCGCAGGTCCAGCGGCTGCAAATGCACGTGACGCCACCTTGTCCAAGGTCAAAGGCTTGGGCTTCACCGACGCCTATTTCGTGTCTCGCTAACCATTCGCCCCACATCTATCCGACCCGAACCCCAAGGAGCCCATAATGCTATTCAAACGCTTTTTGTGCATGCTTGCGCTTTTGCCCTTTATCGGACAGGCGCAGGCGTTCGAGACGCGGGCCACGGCGGCATGGGTTTACGATATGGCGACCCAAACCGTGCTGATGGACAAAAACGCCGACCAATCCTTGCCGCCTGCGTCGATGTCCAAGCTGATGACCCTGAATATGCTTTTCGAGGCGCTGCGCGATGGCCGTGTCACGATGGACACCGAGTTTACCGTGTCTACCCGCGCCAAGGATATGGGCGGATCGACCATGTTTTTGAACGAACGCGACCGCCCCACCGCGCGCGATCTGATCCACGGAATTATCATCAATTCGGGCAATGATGCCTGTGTGGTGGTGGCCGAAGGGCTTTCTGGCACCGAAGAGGCGTTTTCCAGCCAAATGACCGATCGCGCCATCGCCTTGGGGATGACCAATTCTAACTTTGCCAACGCCTCGGGCTGGCCGGACCCTCGCCAACGCATGTCGATGCGCGACCTTGGCATCCTTGCCCGCCGTTTGATCGAGGAATTTCCGGAATATTACCCGATCTTTGCCGAAACCGAATTCAACTTTGCCGACCGCGCAGCCGCCAACCGCCACAACCGCAATCCCATGTTGAAACTGGGCGGCGGGGCAGACGGGCTGAAAACCGGCCATACGGCCGAGGCAGGTTACGGGCTTGTCGGGTCTGCCAAGCAAGGCGACAGGCGGGTGATTTTCGTGATCACCGGCCTTGAATCGGAAAAAGAGCGCGCCGAAGAGGCGGACCGCATGATGAACTGGGCCTTTCGCCAGTTCGTTTTGAAAACCGTGATAAAAGCTGGGACCCGTGTGGCCGATGCTGATGTTTGGCTGGGGTCGGCCAAAACGGTTGGCCTTGTTGCGGCACAAGATGTGTCGATGCTGGTGCCCGCCCTTGTGCAAGACGGGGTCAAGGCCGACGTCACCTATACCGGCCCGCTGACGGCCCCGCTTGCGGCAGGCACCGAAGTTGGCGAATTGGTGATCACCGTCCCAGACCTGCCAGAACGCCGTATTCCCCTATTGACCGAAGCCGCTGTGGGCCAAGCCAGCTTTACCCAGCGGCTGCAAAAAGCGGTCAGTGTTTTGCACAAGCGTTTCTTGTCCGATGCGGAACCGGCCACCTGATATGGCGGGCGCACGCGGGCTTTTCATCAGCTTTGAGGGCATCGACGGGTCGGGCAAAAGTACCCAAGCCCGCATGCTGGCCGAGGCTTTGCGCGCGCTTGGCCACACCGTCCATCTTACCCGTGAACCCGGTGGCAGCGCGGGGGCTGAGGATATTCGCCGCCTTGTGCTGGAAGGCGACCCCGACCGCTGGTCCCCCGAAACCGAGATTTTGCTGTTTACCGCCGCGCGCCGCGACCATCTGGAAAAGACCATCCGCCCTGCCCTCGCGCGTGGCGAGGTGGTGATAACCGACCGTTTTGCCGACAGCACGCGCATGTATCAAGGCATCCGTCGTGGTTCGGGTACAGATCTGCGCGTGATGGTCGATGATCTGCACGCACGCATGATTGGCGTTGAACCTGATCTGACCGTCTTGATTGATATTGATGCCGCCACGGGCCATTCCCGTGCCGTTGCCCGTGCCGGCGCGGAACAGCGGTTTGAGGATATGGGCAGCGAAATGCAGGCCCGTATGCGCGATGGCTTCCTTGCCCTTGCCCAGACCGAACCCCGCTTTGCCGTCATCAACGGCGCGCGCGACCCTGAAACGATTGCTGCCGATGTGCTGGCCACCGCCTTGGCCAAACTGGCATGAGCCGCGCCCCCAAAACCGCGATCGAGGACCGCCCGCAACCCGATCAGGTGACAGGCGCGCCGCACCCGCGCGAAACGCCCACCTTGATAGGCCATCAGGTGGCAGAACAAACCTTTCTTGATGCTTACCGTTCGGGCAAGCTGCACCACGGCTGGATGATCACCGGCCCGCTTGGGCTTGGTAAGGCGACGCTGGCGTGGAAAATCGCGCGGTTTTTGCTGGCAACACCGGATGAAGCGGGCGGGATGTTTGCCGCCCCGCCGCCGGAAACGCTGGATATTTCGCCCGATCACCCCATTTCGCACCGCCTGATCGCCCTGTCTGAACCGCGGCTGTTTTTGCTGCGCCGCGCGTGGGATGATGACAAACGCAAGCTGAAATCGGTGATTACGGTCGATGAAGTGCGCAAGATGAAAAACTACTTTTCCTTGTCCGCCGCCGATGGGGGCCGCCGTGTGGCGATCATCGACGCGGTGGACGAGATGAACCCCCAAGCTGCCAACGCCCTGCTGAAACTGCTAGAGGAACCGCCGCCGAACGTGACCCTGCTGCTGGTCAGCCACCAACCGTTTCGCCTGCTGCCCACCATTCGGTCGCGCTGCCGCGAACTTCGGCTGTCGCCGTTGAATGCGCAGGATATGGCAACGGCACTGGCCCTGACGGGCGATGCGCCCGATGACCCCGTGCCCTTTGCCGAACTGTCGGGCGGGTCGGTGGGCGAAGCGATACGGATCATGAATCTTGACGGGCTAAAGCTCTATGCCGGTCTGATTTCCCTGTTTGCCACCCTGCCCCGCCTTGACCGTAACCGCGCGCAAACGCTGGCCGAACTGGGTGCAGGGCGCGGGAACGAAGAAAAATTCGATCTGATCCTTGCGCTGATTGATCTGTTTCTTGCCCGCCTTGCCCGCGCAGGCACGCTTGGCCATTGCCCACCCGAGGCGGCAAAAGGCGAGGCCGAACTGATCGCGCGCCTGTCGCCCCACCCGATAGCCGCACGTCAATGGGCCGATCTGGCCCAAGGTCTGGCTGCCCGCGCGCGCCGTGGCAGGGCCGTAAACCTTGACCCTGCCGCGCTTCTCATGGATATGGTTCTAAGGATAGACGAGACGGCGGGACGGCTCGCCCAGAGGTGAGACTATGACCAACCCCCCGACGATCGTTGACAGCCACTGCCATCTGGATTTCCCCGATTTCAACGGCGAATTGCCGGACATCATTGCCCGCGCCCATGCCGCTGGCGTGGCCCGCATGGTGACCATTTGCACCAAGCTGAAAAACGAACCCCTTGTGCGTGCGATTGCCGAGGCGAACCCATCGGTTTACTATGCCGCAGGTACCCACCCGATGAGCGTGGCAACCGAACCGATGGCGAGCGTGGACCAGTTGGTCCAGCTGGCCCAACACCCGAAATTCGTAGGGATCGGCGAAAGCGGTTTGGATTATCATTATACGGCGGAAAGTGGCGCGATGCAGCGCGACAGCCTGCGCATCCATATCACGGCGGCGCGCGAAACGGGGTTGCCGCTGATCATCCACGCCCGCGATGCCGATGACGATATAGCCGCGATTTTGACCGATGAATACCGCAAGGGTGCGTATACTTGCGTCATGCACTGCTTTTCATCCAGCGCCGAACTGGGGCAGGCCGCCCTTGACCTTGGGTTTTATCTGTCAATGTCAGGCATCGCCGCGTTCCCGAAATCGGGCGACTTGCGCGCGATCTTTGCCGCCGCCCCCTTGGACCGGATTTTGCTGGAAACCGACAGCCCCTACCTTGCCCCCCCGCCCCATCGCGGGCGGCGCAATGAACCGGCTTATACCGCGCATACCGCAAAGGTCGGGGCCGAGGTGTTTGGCCTGACCCTTGCCGATTTTGCCGCAGCCACGACCGCCAACTTTGACCGTTTGTTCTGGAAAGCCAAATGACCGCAAAACTGCGTTTCACTATTCTGGGCTGCGGGTCGTCGGGCGGCGTGCCGCGGCTGGGCGGACATTGGGGGGATTGTGACCCGAAAGACCCCAAAAACCGCCGCCGCCGCTGTTCCATGCTGGTCGAACGCGTAACGGATGCCGGCGTGACCCGCGTCTTGATCGACACCTCACCCGACATGCGCGAGCAGCTTTTGGATGCCAATGTGGGCACGATGGACGGCGTGGTTTTCACCCATTCGCATGCCGATCATACCCACGGGATCGATGATCTGCGCCAGATCGTCTATAACATGCGGGGCCGGTTGCCGGTTTGGGCCGATGTGCCCACACAAACGGCGCTGCGGGATCGGTTTGCCTATGCGTTTGAACAACTGCCGGGATCATCCTATCCGCCAATTCTGGACCTACACCTGATTGACGGCCCTGTTACCGTGTCGGGTGCGGGGGGCGATTTGGTTTTGACGCCGTTTTTGGCGAACCACGGCGGGATGGATGCCTTGGGGTTCCGGATCGGCGGCTTGGCCTATTTGCCGGATGCGGTTTCCATCCCTGCGGCGGGTTGGGCGGTGCTGGAGGGGTTGGAGGTTTGGGTCGTCGATGCCTTGCGCCGCATGCCGCACCCGACCCATGCCCATCTGGCCCTGACATTGGAATGGATCGCGCGGGCCAAACCGAAACGGGCGGTGTTGACGAATATGCATATCGATCTGGATTACGCGACGGTTGCGGCCGAGACGCCTGACCACATCACGCCTGCCTATGACGGCATGGTGATAGAAATCGACGCGCCTGCATGAATGCGCTGCTGGATGTTATCCTTCCGGTTTTCCTGATCCTTGGCGCGGGCTATGTGGCGGCGTGGCGCAAGATTGTCGATGCGGCGGCAATTGATGGGGTGATGAAGTTCGCGCAGAATTTCGCGGTGCCCGCGCTGCTGTTTCGGTCAATGAGCAAGCTGGATCTGGCGCAGAGTTTTGATCCGGGCCTCTTGCTCAGCTTTTATATCGGGGCGTTTGCGGCGGGGGGGCTGGGCTATCTTGGCGCGCGGGTTTTGTTTGCGCGGCCTCCTGCAGATGCGCTGGCGATTGCTTTTGTGGCCAGCTTTTCCAACACGCTGCTGTTGGGCCTGCCCATCACGGAGCGGGCTTATGGGGCGCAGGCCTTGGCGGGGAATTACGCGATTATTGCGCTGCATTCGCCGCTTTTATACGCCGTCGGGATCAGCCTGATGGAAATGGTCCGCAGCAAAGATGCGGGGCTGGCCAAGCGGGCGCTGGCGGCGCGGGTGGTGAAATCTATCCTGAGCCAGCCGTTGGTGATCGGGATTTTAAGCGGATTTGCCGTCAATCTGTCGGGGCTGCCTTTGCCGGGGGTGGTCGTCTCAGCGGTGGATATGATGGTGCGTGCGGCGATTCCTGCGGCCTTGTTCGGGCTGGGGGGTGTTTTGCTGCGGTACCGGCCGGAAGGGGATATGAAAACCATCGGGTTTGTCTGCGGGCTGACCTTGATTGTTCATCCGATGATTACCTACGGGTTGGGGCATGTTTTCGGACTGAATGTGGACCAGATGAGATCGGCTGTTTTGACCGCTGCGATGGCGCCGGGGGTGAATGCGTTTTTATATGCCAATATGTATGGAGTGGCAAAACGGGTCGCGGCATCGACTGTTTTGCTGGCCACGGCAGGGACGGTTTTGACCGCTTGGGGATGGCTGCATATTTTGCCGTGACGGGTTTGCCCGCGTGCGGACATTTTCTATTTTCATTTTATATCAGGGTGTTGGTGGTTTTCATTAACCTGATATTAACCCGCGTCCGCGATTGCGCGCAATTTAAGGGGCCGGTTCTTGACCGATGGGGCGGAGCCTCCGGCGGAGGCATTTTTGCCAAGATGATGTGAGGAGAGGGAAGCGTGAGCCTGCGGTGTTTTGGGCGGCGGACAATGGCAAACGCCGCCCTGATTGGGGCGGCGTTGCTGTAGGTTTGAAGGTGAGCCTGCTTGGTTAGGACGGCGTCACGCCGCGCAGGCGTTCAGAGCGGCGGCGCAGGAGTTCGACGACGGTCAAGAGGCAGATCGAGAAGATCACAAGGATGGTCGCCACTGCGAGGATCGACGGGCTGATCTGTTCGCGGATGCCGTTCCACATTTGGCGCGGGATGGTTTGCTGTTCGTGGCTGCCGATGAACAAAACCACGACAACTTCGTCAAACGAGGTGACGAAAGCGAAGAGGGCCCCCGACACAACACCCGGTGTGATCAGCGGCAATTGCACCTTGAAGAAAGTTGTTACCGGCCCTGCGCCCATGTTTTGCGCAGCGCGGATCAGCGAGCGGTCAAAGCCCATCATCGTGGCTGTCACGGTGATGATCACAAAGGGAATGCCCAGCGTGGCATGGGCCATGACAAGGCCGAAGTAGGTGCCCGAGAGGCCAATATCGGAGTAGAAGAAGAACAGGCCCGTGGCGGTGATGATGATCGGCACGATCATCGGCGAGATCAGGATCGCCATGATCAGCTTGCGGTAGGGCATTTCGGGGCGCGACAGGCCCATTGCGGCAATGGTGCCCAATACGGTTGCCACGATTGTGGCAAAGAACCCCACGATGATCGAGTTTTTCGCCGCTTGCAGCCATTTTGAATTGGCCCAGACATCGGCCCACCAGCCGCCATCGCGCAGGGCATCGGGGGCCTGCATGCCGAAGGTCAGCAAGTTGTCATACCAGCGCATCGAATAGCCCGCCGGATCGAATGTCAGCATTTCACGCGAAAAGGTGAAATAAGCCTCGGCGTTGAACGACAATGGCATGATGATCAGGATTGGCGCGATCAGAAAGACAAAAATCAGCGCGCAGATCACCCGATAGGAATAATACCAGATACGTTCGGCGGTGTCGGCGTAGATGGGAAGTGCCATATGCGTTTACCCTAGCTTCATGTTGTCGATGCCGATGATGCGGTCATAGGCCCAATAGAGGATCAGAACTGCGGCCAAGAGCATGGCGGCCAAGGCGGCGGCCAGCGACCAGTTCAGCGATTTTTGCATGTGGAAGGCGATTTGGTTGGAAATCAGCGTCCCATCTGCCCCCCCCACAAGCGCGGGCGTGATGTAATAGCCAACGGCGAGGATGAAGCACAAGATGCCCCCTGCCCCGATGCCTGATACGGTTTGCGGCAGATAGATGCGGCGGAAGGTGGTCCACGAGGTCGCCCCAAGGCTGCGCGCGGCGCGGGCATAGCTGGGGGGGATGGTTTTCATGACCGAATAGAGCGGCAAGATCATGAAGGGCAAAAGGATGTGGGTCATCGCTATGATGGTGCCGGTTTGATTGTACATCATGGCCAAGCGGCCATCCTCGCCCACAATACGAAGGGCAACGAGGACATCGTTTATCACACCCTGACTTTGCAGGATGACCATCCAGCTGGTTGTACGCACCAAAAGCGAGGTCCAGAACGGCAACAGCACCAGGATCATCAGCAAGCTGGCATAGCGCATCGGCAAAACAGCGAGCAGATGGGCGATGGGAAAGCCCAGCATCAGGCACAGCAAGGTGATGACGATAGAGATGACAAAGGTGCGGACGAAGAGTTTGACGTAGATCTGGGTGTTTTCGGGGGCTGCCTCAAAATTACCATCCGCGCCGATTTGACGGTCAAGAGCGGCTTGGTAAAAATTGGTCGTGGCGGCCGCCGAGGCCGAGCGCATGGCGGCCCAAAGATCGGCGCGGGCCCAATCCTTATCAAGGGCGATAATCGCCTCTTTGAACGGCGCTTCCAGCTTGTCAGCCTTGCGGGCGGCCGAGGTAAAGAGGGAACGGGTGCCGGGCAGTTCATAGTTGATACGGGTGCCAACGCTGCCGGCCGTACGCTCGTTAGAGGCGGTCACAAGATCGGCTGCAAGGGCGGTATAAGCGGCCTCATCGGGGGCGGCATTTGCATTGTCATCAAACCATTTCCCGAGTTCGACCATATTGGACGAGAATTTATCATCGGTGAAGGATCGCGACAGCATTTGCCCGATGGGGACGGCAAAGGTGAGCAGGATAAAGATGAGAAGCGGCAGGACCAGCATAAAGGCCCGGATACGGGCGCGGCGCGAGGCGATTGCCAAGGCGGTTTTCAGCGGTGTGCCGTCAACGGTGCGCAACACGTCTGTGTCAGTGGTCATATCTGGAGAGGCCATAGCGGTTCGGTCCTGTCGGTTGGGTCTTTCTGAGCGCCCTCTGACGGGGCGTTAGGGTGAAGGGGCGCAAGGCTGCGCCCCTTCGGGGTTGGGATTAGTTCAGCAACCAGGAATTGAAACGCTCGTTCAACTGGGTGTCGCGGTCAGCCCAGAATTCAAAGTCGGATGCCAAAGCGTTCTTCAGGTTCGCTTCTGCCGTTGGCATGAAAGGTGCCATTTCGGTTTTGCCATCTTCGAACAGACCAACCAATGGGCCGGACGAAATGCGCGCCGGACCATAGGAGATGTATTTCGCCTGATCGGCCAGACGCTGGGTGCCGGTGGCAAAGGTCAGGAACTGCTTGGCTGCGTCCATGTTCTTTGCGCCCTTTGGAATGGCAAGCACGTCATATTCATAGACCTGACCATCCCAGACCGAGGCGAATGGTTTGCCTTCGGTTACGGCAGCCGCAAAAATACGGCCGTTATAGGCGGTAGACATGGCAACTTCGCCATCGGCCAACAGCTGTGGAGGCTGCGCGCCGGCTTCCCACCAGACTGTGTCGGCCTTGATTTTGTCGAGCATGGCAAATGCGCGATCGACGCCTTCATCGGTGGCCAGCGTTGCGTAAACGTCAGCCGCTGGAACGCCGTCGCCCATCAGGGCCATTTCAAGGTTGGCCTTGGCGCCTTTGCGCATGCCACGCTTGCCCGGGAAGGCCTCCATGTTGAAAAAGTCGGCCATGGTTGCCGGGCCACCGTTCGGGAATTTGGTGGTGTCATAGGCGTACATGGTCGAGAACACGATGGTTGCCACCGAACAATCGGTCACAGCGCCGGGCAGGAAATCGTCCATCGCGGGGGTGCCATCGGCGCCATCGGCGAGGATGGATTTGTCCAGCTGTTCCAGCAGACCTTCGTCGCACAGGCGCACGGCGTCGGCAAATTCGAGATCAACCACGTCAACGGTGACATTGTTCGCCTCGACCATCGCTTTGATCGGGGTTGCAGGGTTGTCAGCATCGACCATCGTGGTTTTGATGCCGGTTTCCGCGGTGAATGGCTTGAGATACGCCTCATTCTGGCTTTTGCCATAGGACCCGCCCCACGACAGCAGCACGACTTCTTGTGCGGAGGCAGCAAAGGCAAAGCCGGATAGGGCGGTGGAAAGGATAAGAATTTTTTTCATGAGTTCCTGTTGGACCTTTTTATATGGCGGCGTTTTGAAGCCACCTTTTGAGTTTTGACACGGCCCCCCGCCAAGGGAAGGGAGCCGTATCGGCGTTGCCCTGTGGGGGCGCGCACAAGGGGGTGCGGCCCCTAATCAGGGTTATTTCAAGAGCCAGGCGTTAAAACGCTCGTTCAAGTCTGTGTCACGATCGGCCCAGAATTCCAGATTGGAAAACAAGGCGTTGGTCAGGTTTTCCGGGCTGGTTGGCAGGTTGGGGGCCATTTCGGTTTTCCCGTCTTGGTACATGCCGACAAGCGGTGCCGACGATTTGCGGGGCGGGCCATAGCTGATCCATTCCGCAGCTTTTGCCAGCGGCTCGGTGCCGGTCGAGAAGCTGATGAAATCCATGGCGTTTTGCAGGTTTGGCGCGCCTTTTGGCACAACCCACCCTTCAACATCATAGACCTGGCCATCCCAGATGATCCGGAAATCCTGATTTTCTGACACATTGGCGTTAAAGATGCGGCCATTATAGGCCACGGTCATCGCGACTTCGCCATCGGCAAGCAGTTGCGGCGGTTGGGCGCCCGCCTCCCACCAGATCATTTCGGACTTGATGGTGTCGAGCTTGGCAAACGCACGCTCAACGCCTTCGGGGGTGGCCAGAATCGCGTAAACATCAGCGGTCGGAACGCCGTCACCGATCAGCGCCATTTCGAGCAGCGTTTTAGCATTTTTGCGCGAGCCGCGCTTGCCGGGAAATTTGGTAAGGTCAAAGAAGTCAGCCATCGTTGCGGGCGCTTCCTTGCCGTCGTATGCCTTACCGTTAAAAGCGATGACGGTGGCGAACACATCTGTCGCAACAAAGCATTCGGTCACTGTGCCGGGCAAAAAGTCGTCAATCGCAGCCGTACCATCGGGGGCCGGTGTCAGAATCGCCGGATCAATGGTTTCCAGCAAACCTTCATCACAAAAGCGCACCGCATCGGCAAATTCGACCGAGGCCACGTCAAACGTGACATTCCCCGCTTCGACCTGCGCCTTAATCGGGGTCGCAGGGTTGTCGCTGTCGATCGACACGACCTTGATGCCGGTCTTTTCCGCGAAAGGCTTGTGATACGCCTCGATCTGGCTGGTGGTATACGACCCGCCCCAGCCCATGATGTTCACCTCTTGCGCCACGGCAGGAAGCGACAGGGCCCCCAATGCAGTGGATAGAATTAGTAGCTTTTTCATAGCAAGGCCTCCTATTGTGTAAAACGTGAGTTGATCTTTCCGCTTTCGCTTTGGCTTATCAAGCGGATTAAAGCGTGCGGTCAGGGCTGGAGGGCGCGCGCATCGGCGGGCGACCATCCGATTTTGATCTTTTCACCGGGGCGCAGCATGGTCTGGCCTTGGGTGTTGCGCGATTTAATGACGAAATCATCATGTCCAGCAACGCGCAGACGGGTGCGGAACAGATCGCCCATATAGATGAATTCCAGCACTTCGGCGTCAATCATATGGGCGCCTTTCGGCATCATTTCGGATTTGAATTCGACCCGTTCGGGGCGAATGGAGACAAGAACCTTTTCGCCCTTTTTGGTCACGTTCACCGGGGTGGCCGAAATCAGCTCGCCTGTCGCAAGCCGCACTTCGGCCTCGTCGCCGGAAATGGTTTCGATCACGCCTTCCAGCTTGTTATTTTCGCCAATGAACTGGGCGACAAAGGCGTTGTCGGGGCGTTCATACAGCTCATCCGGCGGGGCAAGCTGTTGGATTTTGCCATCGTTGAACACGGCCACACGGTCCGACATGGTAAGAGCTTCGCTTTGGTCGTGGGTCACATAGACCACGGTGATGCCAAGGCTTTCGTGCAAATGCTTGATTTCGAACTGCATATGTTCGCGCAGCTGCTTATCAAGCGCGCCCAAGGGTTCATCCATCAACACAAGGCTGGGGTCGAACACCAAAGCGCGGGCAAGCGCTATCCGCTGCTGCTGACCACCCGAAAGCTGGGCGGGACGGCGGTTGATAAAGTCATACATCTGCACCATATCCAGCGCGCGTTTGACCTTGGCTTCGCGTTCATCCTTGCCCATGCCGCGCACTTCGAGGGGGAAAGCAAGGTTTTCGCCAACGGTCATGTGCGGGAACAGCGCATAGTTTTGGAACACCATGCCAATGCCGCGCTTGTGCGGCGGAACCGAATTGATCGGGCGGCCATCAAGACGAATATCGCCGCTGGTCGCCGTTTCAAACCCCGCCAACATCATCAGGCAAGTTGTCTTACCCGACCCCGATGGCCCAAGCATCGTCAAAAACTCGCCCTTGCCAATCGACAAGTTCAGATCTTTGACAACAAGCGTTTCCCCGTCATAGCTTTTTTGCACATGATCGAAGACGACGAAACCGTCGTTCTGGGGTTGTGTAACCACCCTTATCTCCCTGATCGTTCCGGCAGGTGACCTGCGCTCTGATTGAAAACGACTAAAGCGAAATGTCAGGCATTTTGCAACAGCCAGCCGCAGGCAGATGAAGGTTTCTTAAAAATGCGGGATTATCGGGCGAATAGACGGCAAATTGCAGGCGTTTTGCCTTGCATGGTGCATTTCGATGAGGATCAGGCGGCGATTTGGCGGCAGCCTGTCAGCGCCTGACGCTGGGATTCTATGCTGAAAATCGGGAAAAATGATTCTGTTGCTCCATTCAATGTCCCAAAAACGACATCTACCAAGGGGCCAGAAGGGGCAAAAACGCGATGCATCAGGCCAAAGATGAGGCCACGATATCAGCGTTTTGATGCAATTGCCGAGAAAGGCCAAGTTGGTGCGGTCGGGGGGACTCGAACCCCCACTCCGGTTAAAGAACAGCGACCTCAACGCTGCGCGTCTACCAATTCCGCCACGACCGCACGATCTTGACTGCGCTGGGTCTTAGCGAAGGCGGCGGCGGACCTCAAGTTGAAATATGCATGCACAGGGCCGTAAACCGCACAAAGCCTGCGAATAAAAAACACCGCTGGGCACGAGGCCCAGCGGTGCACGCTGTATTACCGCGAAAATGTGCCGGATTTAAGGGTTTGCCGGCGGTGTGGTCGGCACACTGAAGGTGGGCAAGGTCGAGGCGGTGGTAGGCTGCGTGGTGCCCGGCACAGGGCGACCTGCTGCGGAATAGGCGGCCAGTTTGATCAGGTTGGCACGGTCTGCCATGCCCGGTGCAAACACCTGCGATGCGCCATTGGCACTTGCCCCCGTGCTTTGATCAAACCACGGCAAGGCTTGATCCATGCGCTGCGGCGCGCCGATCCCTGCCGATAGGTGATGGCCGACCAATTCGGCATAGGCCGCCTCGCCCACAGCGGTCAGGATAAGCGCGGAGCCGATGGCGACATCCATGTTATCCGTGACATAACCAACGCCGAGACAAATCTTGGCTGTTCCTGCCAGCTGAATCGGCGCCATACCGGAAGACGTGACAAAGCCCGCGACACCGTTCAGCACCTCGGCTTGTGATTTGACCGCCAAAGCGGCCACATGCGGCTGCATAACGGGGCCAAACCCTTCGCATTGCTGGGCGATTTGTTGAGGGGTAAAGCCTGTAACCTTGGAAACCAGATCCTCGCCCTGCGCAATGGCATAGGTGCGGGCAAGGCAGAATTGTTCAGACAAGGCAAAGCCCGGGTCGGTCAGCGTGACCGGGGTTACAAAACCGCCGTTGGTATTGGTCAACAGCGAGATTTTGTTGCAATAGCTGGCAAGCGAAACCTGGGCCGCGTTCTGCGCCATGAAGGACGGCAAGGTGGCAGGCGCGCCGAACTGAGGAACAGCAGCGGCCACGGGCGACAAGCCTGCGGCAGGCGCGGGTTCTGCGACTGGTTCTGCGGCGGCCATTTGGCCTGCAATGGCTGCGGTTGCGGCGGGGGGTGCCACGCCAAGCTTTTCATCGCGGTAGGTGATTAGCAAACCTTGGGTGCCGCGCGGATTTGTGGCGATTTGCTGTGCAGTCAGCGGCCCACCGGCCTGCGCGCGGTAATAGGATTGGACCAGCAGATCCTGTTCCCAGCTGTTCAGATTGCCGGTCGGGGCAAAGCCCAAAAGCGCCTGATATTGCGAAATGGCGCCGCGCGATTTAGGGCCAAGCGACCCGTCCGGCGTGCCAACCGGAAAGCCGAAGTAGTTCAGCGCGACCTGCACCTCGCGATTCGATTCGCGTTGGGCGGATGATACAGCCGGGCGCGTGGACTTGCGCGGGGCCGCTTTGCGGGTGGTGGTTTTGCGGTTCTGATTCGCGCTGTTCGCGATCGCCCCGCCAATAATCCCGCCGATAATGCCGCCGACAAAGGCATCGCCGGCCTGTGATTGCATGGGTGTTATGACAAGTGCCGTTGCCACAAATGCTGTAGAAATTTTTTTGAATACCATTTGAAAACTCCGCCCGCAGGCCCTACGTGCTACACTTATGTCAGGGTATCACGACTTTGAATTGAGTCCAGTTTGTTTTGACCCACCCCAATGGGGCAACGAAAAAGGATAAAATTTGGACAGGTTTGATCAGGGTCTTGGTGCGGTGGAATGGCGGGTTCTGGACGGGCTGGCGCCGTATGCCGAAACCTTGGCCGCTATGGAGGCGCGGGTGGCCGAGATTGCCGCAGGCACCGCGCCCGAGGCGGTTTGGCTGTTGGAACACCCCCCCCTTTATACGGCCGGAACCAGCGCCAAAGCGGTTGATCTGGTTGAGCCGGACCGATTCCCCGTGTTTGTGGCGGGGCGAGGCGGGCAATACACCTATCACGGGCCGGGCCAGCGGGTCGCCTATGTGATGCTGGACCTGAACAAGCGCGGGCGCGATGTGCGCAAATTTGTCTGCGCGCTGGAAAACTGGGTGATCGCGACACTGGCCAGCTTCAACGTGCGTGGCGAGCGGCGGGCGGGACGTGTGGGGGTTTGGGTTGTGCGGCCCGACCGGAAAGGACCCGCGGGACCAGCCGAGGATAAAATCGCCGCGATTGGGGTGAAACTGCGCAAATGGGTCAGTTTTCACGGAATTTCTATCAATGTTGAACCTGATCTGGACCATTTTACCGGCATTGTGCCCTGCGGGATTAGCGACCACGGGGTCACCAGCTTGGTTGATTTGGGCCTGCCCGTCGCTATGGCCGATGTCGATGTGGCGCTGCGACAGCAATTTGAGGCGGTGTTTGAAATTCGTCGTGAATAAGGTTATGTAACCCTTTCGCAGAACGCCCGAGGATATTGATCCTGCGCCAGCTTGACCTATGTCAAGCTGTATAAAGCTGCGCTATGATAGGCGCCCGGGCCATAGCGCCAGACCTTGTCTGGTAGCGCCCTGCGCAACGACCATCGACCGTGGCTGACGGCCCCGGCATGACACACGAACAAGGAAGAGCCATGAAACTGACCCTAATCACGACCGCCGCCCTTTTGGCCCTGTCAGCGCCCGCCTTTGCAGGCGACGCCGCCGTTGGCGAAAAAGAGTTCAAAAAGTGCAAGTCCTGCCACATGATCGTCGCAGATGACGGCACCGAGATTGTAAAGGGCGGCAAGACCGGCCCGAACCTGTATGGCATCATTGGCCGCACCGCTGGCGCCGCCGATTTCAAATATGGCGATTCGATTGTCGCAGCTGGTGCTGCCGGTTTGGTTTGGGACGAAACCAACATCGTTGCCTATATCGCCGATCCAAAGGCGTTTTTGATTGAGGCAACAGGCGATGCCGGCGCGAAATCGAAAATGTCGTTCAAGCTGGCAAAAGGCGGCGAAGATCTGGCTGCCTATCTGGCATCTGTCGCCCCTGCGGCAAACTGACACGTAAAAATGTGACTTTGACGCGGTTTTTATTGATCTGCGTCAAAGTCTTCAATTGCCGCCGCCGCTTGGGCATTCTAGAACAGGATTACAAGTGGCGGCGGGACTCTGATTTTCCCGCGCGCTGGAATCGTAGAACGCAAACGGGAGGGCAGGCATGGCCGACGCAGCCATTCATGGCCACGAACATGACGAACGCGGGTTCTTTACTCGCTGGTTTATGTCAACCAATCACAAAGACATCGGTCTTCTATACCTGTTCACCGGCGGCCTTGTTGGCCTGATTTCGGTTATTTTCACCGTATACATGCGGATGGAACTGATGCACCCCGGTGTTCAGTACATGTGCTTGGAAGGCGCGCGCTTTACCGCAGCCGCTGTGGGTGACACCTGCACACCGAACGGCCACCTTTGGAACGTGATCATCACAGCCCACGGCATCTTGATGATGTTCTTCGTGGTTATTCCAGCATTGTTTGGCGGTTTTGGTAACTATTTCATGCCATTGCAAATCGGCGCGCCGGATATGGCGTTTCCGCGGCTGAATAACCTGTCCTATTGGCTGTATGTCGCGGGCACCTCGCTTGCTGTGGCTTCGGTTTTGGCGCCCGGTGGGAACGACCAGAATGGGGCGGGCGTGGGTTGGGTTTTGTACCCGCCGCTGTCAACGATTGAACCTGGTTATGCGATGGATCTGGCAATTTTCGCGGTTCACCTTTCGGGTGCGTCGTCGATCTTGGGCGCGATCAACATCATCACCACCTTTTTGAACATGCGCGCGCCGGGGATGACCCTGCACAAAGTGCCTTTGTTTGCATGGTCGGTGTTTGTCACCGCTTGGTTGATTCTACTGGCTTTGCCGGTTCTGGCGGGCGCGATCACCATGTTGCTGACAGACCGCAACTTTGGCACCACGTTCTTTGATGCGGCGGGTGGCGGCGATCCGGTTTTGTACCAGCACATCTTGTGGTTCTTTGGCCACCCAGAAGTGTACATCATCATCCTTCCAGGCTTTGGGATCATTTCCCAGGTTATCGCGACCTTCTCGCGCAAGCCGATCTTTGGCTATTTGCCAATGGTTTATGCGATGGTGGCCATTGGGGTCTTGGGCTTTGTTGTCTGGGCGCACCACATGTACACCGTTGGCATGTCGCTGACCCAGCAGTCCTATTTCATGCTGGCAACGATGGTTATCGCGGTGCCTACGGGGATCAAGATCTTCTCGTGGATCGCGACCATGTGGGGCGGATCGCTGGACATGAAAGCACCAATGTACTGGGCGTTCGGGTTCATCTTTTTGTTCACCGTTGGGGGCGTCACGGGCATCGTGTTGTCGCAAGCCGGTTTGGACCGTGCGTATCATGACACCTATTATGTCATCGCGCACTTCCACTATGTGATGAGCCTTGGGGCCGTGTTTGCGATCTTTGCAGGCATCTACTTTTGGTTCGGCAAAATGTCGGGCCGTGAGTATCCGGAATGGGCGGCCAAGCTGCACTTTTGGATGATGTTCATCGGTGCAAACCTGACCTTCTTCCCGCAGCACTTCCTTGGTCGCCAAGGCATGCCGCGCCGTTACATCGACTATCCAGAGGCGTTCGCGCAGTGGAACTATTGGTCGTCGGTCGGTGCGTTCCTGTCCTTTGCATCCTTCATCTTCTTTATCGGGATCGTTGTTTATTCGCTACGCTTCGGCAAGCGCATCACGGAAAACAACTACTGGAATGAATATGCGGATACGCTGGAATGGACATTGCCTTGCCCGCCGCCCGAACACACGTTCGAGCAGCTGCCAAAGCAGTCCGACTGGGACAAGGGCCATAGCCACTAAAAGGCCCAAACCGTTTGAGAGATAAGACCGAGAGGGCCCCACAGCGATGTCGGGGCCCTTTCTTGTGCTGCGGGTTGGTGCTTGCCCTATGGTCAGATCCCGCTAGGTTTCGCGAAACCCCCAGATTATCAAAGGCCGATCATGCCCTATGAATGGACCAAATCACCCGACGCGCAGGTGCTGCACCTGTGGCCCTACCGCTCGCTTCCGCGGCGCGGGTTTGTAGCGTTTATCGGCGGGACGGCCTTTTTGGTTGCGATCCCTTTGATGGTCGTTCTGGGGTCGCCGGTGCTGTGGGGATTGTTGCCGTTCCTGGTGCTGGCCGTGACGGGCCTCTATTGGGCGCTGGAGCGCAGTTACCGCGACGGCGAGATCGTCGAGACGCTGACGTTTAACGGTAGTCAATTGCATCTGACGCGGGTTGGTCCGCGCGGCAAGCGGCAAGAGTGGGAGGCGAACCCGCATTGGGTGCGCGTGGTGCAGCATAAGACGGGGGGGCCGGTGCCCGAGTACATCACGCTGGCCGGTGGCCCGCGCGAGGTGGAATTGGGCGCGTTTTTATCCGAGGGGGAACGCGTGACTTTGGTCGCCGGTCTGCGGCAGGCGTTGCGCGCCCATAACGCAGGGGGGTGGGCCTAAGGGTTGCGCTGTTCCCAGCGGTCTTGACAGGGGCGCCACGGGTCACGGTAAGCTGCGGGCTTATTGACGCTAAAGGAGTTTTCCCGATGAACAGATTGTCCCTTTGCCTTGCCGCAACGCTTGCCCTTACGGCGGCCCCTGCCCTTGCCTTTGATATCGCCTTTGATTGGGCGGGGCTGAAATCCTGCACCAGCGGCAACCCCAACACCGTGGCGAACCCGCGCTTTGTGGTCAAAGATGTGCCTGCGGGGACCAAATACATCCGGTTCAAACTGACCGACCGTGATGCGCCCGGTTACAACCATGGCGGCGGGTTGGTGGCGTGGAATAGCCAAAAAACGATTGATCCCGGCGCGTTCAAATACAAAAGCCCCTGTCCGCCCGGTGGCCGCCACACCTATGAATGGACGGCCACAGCGCAAAGCGGCAAATCAAGCGGCAAGCTGGGGGTTGCAAAAGCGCGGCGCAAATACCCCGAATAGGGCGTTTAGCGTTTCGACGTTAACCAGAAACACTGCGCCTCACATACCGCATTGAAATCTTTGATTTCAGGCTGCAATATGTGAGGCGTATTTTAATCGAAACGCGTTAACTGAGCATCTCTTTGACACGCGGGCCAACGATGGCAAAATCCATCTGGCCCGTGAACTTGCCCTTCAGCACGCCCATCACCTTGCCCATATCGCGGATCGACGTGGCCGCAGCCTCGGCAATCGCGGCGGCGATAGCGGCGTCCACTTCTTCCGCGTCCATCTGGCGGGGCAAGAACTCTTCTATAACTTTGATTTCGTTCAATTCTTTTTCAGCCAACTCCAACCGCCCGCCTTCTTCATAGACGCGCGCGCTTTCTTGGCGTTGTTTGACCATCTTGGACAGAATGGCGGTGATATCCGCCTCGGACACCACGGCCTCGGCGCCGTCACCGCGCATTGCGATTTCACGGTCCTTGATGGCCGCATTGATCAGGCGCAGGGTCGAAAGCCGCTCCGCCTCACGTGCCCGCATCGCATCTTTCAGGGCCGATTGCAGCCGATCGCGCAAAGTCATTTTGGTGTTCTTTCCCAAGGTTTCAGCAACTGCCGACCATAGCGTGAAGCCAAAGCCCGCGCAACCAGACAGGATTTTTGCAAGCCATTGGAAAGGTGCGATATTCCATTTCGCCCCCTCCCTTGACCCCGAAGGCCCCTGCCCGTAGTGTCCCCGAAATCCGGCCAGAGAGAGTCGTACCATGCCCCATACTGATAGCACTGCCAAACCTACCGCCTGCCTTGTGCTGGCCGATGGAACCATCTTTTACGGCCGCGGGTTTGGTGCCACAGGGCAAACGGTGGCCGAGCTGGTGTTCAACACCGCGATGACCGGTTATCAGGAAATCATGACCGATCCGTCCTATGCGGGGCAGGTTGTCACCTTTACCTTCCCCCATATCGGCAACACGGGTGTAACCCCCGAGGATGACGAGACCCTTGATCCGGTCGCCGCTGGCATGGTGGTAAAATGGGACCCGACCGAGCCGTCGAACTGGCGCGCAACGGCAGAATTGACCGAGTGGCTGTTGTCAAAGGGTCGGATTGGCATTGGCGGGCTGGATACACGCCGCCTGACCCGCGCGATCCGCCAACAAGGCGCGCCGCACGTGGCGCTTGCCCATGATCCTGACGGGAATTTTGACATTGAGGCGATGGTCGCTGCCGCGCGGGCGTGGCGCGGGCTGGAAGGGTTGGATCTGGCCAAGGATGTGACCTGCGCGCAAAGCTATCGTTGGGATGAAATGCGTTGGGCCTGGCCTGATGGCTATACCAAGCGCACGGGCGATGGCCTGCGCGTGGTGGCGATTGATTTTGGCGCGAAACGCAACATTTTGCGCTGCTTGGCCTCGACCGGATGTGATGTGACGGTGCTGCCAGCCACTGCCACGGCCGAGGATGTGCTGGCCCTGAACCCCGAAGGCGTGTTTCTGTCGAACGGTCCGGGCGACCCTGCTGCAACAGGCGAATATGCTGTGGGCATGATCAAGGGTGTGCTTGCGGCCGATATTCCGGTGTTCGGAATTTGCCTTGGGCATCAGATGCTTGCGCTGGCGTTGGGTGGTAAAACCATCAAAATGAACCACGGCCATCACGGGGCCAACCATCCGGTTAAAGATTACGACACCAATAAGGTCGAGATTACCTCGATGAACCACGGCTTTACCGTCGATGCGCAAACCCTGCCCGCAGGCGTGCGTGAAACCCATGTCAGCCTTTTTGACGGGTCGAACTGTGGCATCGCGGTCGACGGCAAGCCGGTATTTTCCGTGCAATACCACCCCGAGGCAAGCCCTGGCCCGCAAGACAGCTATTACCTGTTTGAGCGATTCGCAGCCGCCATGAAGGCCCGCCGCGCCGCCTGAGGCGTTTTTGGGCCATTCCATATTTAGTGGCCGGTATTTATCCGGCCACTAATTGTATAGCCTGTTTTCAGAAAATTCTTTTAAAATTAGGCCATTAACCCCCTGTTAACTCCGCCTCGGCAAGGCTCGGTTCAACGATGGGGAAGACCATGACCGCTGCCATTCGCAACCTTGCGCGCGACCTTACCCCCTTGGACAGGGCGCAGGGCAATGCGGTGCAAGTCTCGGCCAAACCGGCTGGCGGGCGGAAAATTGCGGTTACGGCCCCATCGGTGCGCAACCTTGGCGTGGCCTTGTTGCGCGAAGGGTTGCTGTCGCCCGATGATCTGGTGATGGCACTTAGTCTGCAAAAACGCCACCGCGGGCGGCTTTGTGACATTTTGCTGTCGCGCCAGTTGATCGGCGAAAAGCAATTGTATGAGGCGCAGGCCCGCCATTGGAATGTGCGGCTGATTGACCCCATGTCGCAGCCCGCTGACCCACGGCTTATTGACCAGATTGGTGCGTCAGAATGCCTGCGCGAAGGGCTTATCCCTTGGCAACGGGTCGGGCAGATTGTGGTGGTTGCCACCGCCTATCCCGAAGAATTTTCAAAACATTACAAACGCTTGCGCGAGGCATTCGGGCCGGTGGTGATGGCCCTTGCCCCTGCATCGCGAATTGAATCTGCGGTGATGCGCGCGCGTGCCGATGTGCTGAACCATGCTGCCGAAAACCGCGTCACCGCCGCCGAAAGTTGCCGCGATTGGGGGCGCGAAGGAATGGCGGTAAAGATCGCGCTGTTTCTTGGCCTTTTCGCCCTCGGGCTTTGGGTGTCGCCTGCGTTCATGGCGCTGGCTTTTACCTTTTGGGCCTCGCTGACATTGGCCTTATCCACCGCCTTGCGCGCGGGGGCCGTGATGGCGGCCTTGCGGCACAAGGACCCCGCCCCGCCGTCACCGATCATCGCGCGCCTGCCCGTGGTGTCCGTCATGGTGGCCTTGTTCAAAGAGGGCGACATCGCCCCGCGCCTGATCCGGCGATTGGACCGCTTGGACTATCCGCGCGACCTGCTGGATATTTTGCTGGTGGTCGAAGAGCAGGATCATCTGACAAGGGATGCACTGAAAACAGTCGATCTGCCCCCGTGGATGCGGGTGGTTGTGGTGCCGGACGGGCCACTGAAAACCAAACCGCGCGCACTGAATTTCGGGTTGGATTTGTGCCGCGGGTCGATCATCGGGGTCTATGATGCCGAGGATGCGCCCGAACCTGCCCAGATAAGAAAAGTGGTGGAGCGGTTTTATCAGCGCGGGGCCGATGTAGCCTGTTTGCAAGGGGTGTTGGATTTCTACAACCCCGAAACCAACTGGCTATCTCGTTGTTTTACAATGGAATACGCAGCATGGTTCCGGATCATTTTACCAGGATTGCAAAGAATGGGCCTTGCCATTCCGCTGGGCGGGACGACCCTGTTTTTCCGCCGCGCAGCCCTTGAGGAACTGGGCGGATGGGATTCGCATAATGTGACCGAGGATGCCGATTTGGGCATGCGGCTGGCGCGCCACGGATACCGCGCCGAACTGCTGGAAACCGTGACCGAGGAAGAGGCGAACTGCCGCGCCCTGCCTTGGGTGCGCCAACGGTCCCGCTGGTTAAAGGGCTATATGATGACTTGGGCTGTGCATATGCGCGACCCCGCGCTGTTGTGGCGCCAGCTTGGCGCATGGAAGTTTTTCGGTTTTCAAGTGCTGTTTTTATGCACTTTATCGCAGTTTCTGCTGGCCCCTGTGCTGTGGTCATTCTGGCTGGTGCCCTTTGGATTTGCTCACCCTTTGGCCGCCGCCCTCCCCCCGTTGGTCATGCTGGGGTTGGTCGGGCTGTACCTGTTTACCGAAGTGGTCAACATAACCCTGAACATCATGGGCCTGCGCCAAACCAAGCATAAGATGAGCCTGCTGTGGGTGTTTTCGCTGCACTTTTATTTCCCGCTGGGCGCGCTGGCATCTTACAAGGCGGCATGGGAGATGGTCACCAAGCCGTTTTACTGGGACAAGACCAGCCACGGGCATTTCGACCAAACGGCCCCGGATTAACGCGTTTTCAATTCACCGGCGTCAATGCGCAACCGCGTTTCAAATGCCTTGGAAATATGGCCGCGCAAGGCTTGATAGGCGGCGTCGCCGTCACGCGCCTCAATGGCGCGAACAATCGCTTCATGTTCGGCAAGCCCCACCGCATCGCGGCCTTCGGCGGCAAAGGATGTCGACGCCATAAGCGCCATCGACCGATGCACCAGATCCAGTTGCTGCACCAAAAACCGATTGTGCGAGGCAAGGTGGATTTGCTTGTGAAACCGTTTGTTGGCACGGCTTAAGGCACGGGGATCGCCGCCCAAAAGCGCCATATCCTCATCCACCATCGACCGCAAAACCCGCGTTTCCTCTTCGGTCGCGTGGCGTGCGGCCAGTCGTGCGGCCAGACCCTCCAGCTCGGTCCGCACAGCGTAAAGTTCGGCCAGTTGGTTGTGATCCAGTGACGCGACAATCAGGCTGCGCCCGTCGCGGGTCAGCATGGATTGGGTTTCCAGCCGCTGCAACGCCTCTCGCACAGGGGTGCGCGACACGCCGAAACGGTCCGCCAACTCTGATTCGACCAACCGATCACCGGGCTTATAGACACCTGCGTCAATCGCTTCGAGGATCAGGGTATAGGCATCTTTTTGCACGTGCGGCACTTTCCATGTCAGGTGGCGGCAAGGTTAGCGGGCAAGGCGCGTCACCTCAACCGCAATCGCACGCGCAAAGCGATTGCCAAGCCGCCGCACCCGCCCTAATTTGCCGCCATGTTTACAGAAGATTTCGCACATGTGCGCCATTGGGTCTTTGACCTTGATAACACGCTTTATCCCCCCGCCGCCCGTCTGTTTGACCAGATCGAGGTGCGGATGACCGATTGGGTGATGCAATCCCTAAAGGTGGACCGCGCCGAGGCAGATCGGCTGCGCCGCCATTATTGGGCGACCTATGGCACAACTTTGGCCGGTTTGATGCGCGAACACGGGGTCGACCCCGCGCCATATTTGACCGATGTGCATGATATCTCGCTGGACCATCTGGAGCAGGACACGGCGCTGGCGGGCCATATCCGCGCCCTTCCGGGCCGCAGGATTGTCTATACCAACGGGTCGGCCCCTTACGCCGAGCGGGTTTTGGCGGCACGCGGGCTGTCCGGCCTGTTTGATGCGGTTTACGGCGTCGAACACGCTGGCTTTCGCCCCAAACCGGAACGCGCGGCCTTTGAAACCATTTTCGCGATAGACAAGCTCGACCCGACAACGGGTGCGATGTTCGAAGATGACAGCCGCAACCTGACCGCCCCCCATGCGATGGGGATGCGCACGGTGCATGTGACGCCTTTGGTGGAACCCGCCGACCACATCCACCACCACACCGATGACCTGACCGGATTTCTGGCGAAATTGATCGGCTAACCCGCCCTGCGGCACAGCGCCGCGCCGCGTCAAACCGCCACCTAAAAGCTTCCGCCTGCGCCGCTATCTAAAGTCGGTAAACAGGAGGAACACATGACACAAAGACTTGCACCCGTACCGCTGGCGATGCGCCTGCTGCAGGCAACGCCCGTTGTAGGCACGATCACGCGCGATATTCAAAAGGATATCAACAGCATATACTACGCCTTGGTCATTTTGGTGACGCTTGTGGTGCTGGGGGTGCAAACTTGGGGGCTGGTAGCACTGGCAATGACGGCGCTGGCGATGGTGCCGATTATGCTGGTCACGCTTATCGCGATTACGCTGGGCTAAATCAGACTGCCCATTGGACGACGGCGCGCAAACGCCCTATCTATACCGCAAAGGGGAGGTGCCGATGGTCCGTAAATCAACAGATATCCTGATTTCCGGTGGCGGTGTCGCCGGACTGACGGCCGCAATCGCCTTTGGCGAGGCTGGTTTTGACGTGCTTTGCGTCGACCCAAGCGCGCCTGTGACCGACCGCCAAAGTGCTGGTGCAGATATGCGGAGCACGGCGTTTTTGATGCCATCCGTTGAACTGTTTCAAGATATCGGGCTGTGGGACCGCCTACAGCCCTATGCCGCCGCCTTGCAAATCATGCGGATTGCCGATGCCGGTGGGGTCGCGGGTGACGCGCGGATGACCCGCGATTTTGACGCCGCCGAGCTGTCAGAACACCCCTTTGGTTATAACCTGCCCAACTGGCTTTTGCGCCGCGAAATGGTCGCGCATTTGGCCAACCTGCCCAATGTGACCTTCAGCGCAGGCGTCTCAACCACCCAAATCACACCGCGTGAAACCGAGGCGCTGGTCACCCTGTCCGACAGCACAAGCTGGCGGGCGCGGTTGTTGATCGGCGCAGATGGTCGCGATTCCAACGTGCGCCAAGCTGCTGGAATTCCAGTAAAAACCACCCGTTACGGGCAAAAAGCACTAGCGTTTACCACCACCCATCCAATCCCGCATCACAATGTCTCAACCGAGGTGCATCGCTCGGGCGGGCCGTTCACCATGGTGCCGCTTCCCGACCATGACGGACTGCCCGCCTCGGCCGTGGTGTGGATGGAGGAAGGCCACGAAATCGCGCGCCTTGCCGCCTTGCCTCAGCCCGCGTTCGAGGCCGAGATGAACCTGCGCGCCTGCCATATCCTTGGCCCGATGACCCGCACCAGCCCGCTGACCATCTGGCCGATCATCAGCCAGATCGCCACCCGCATGTCCGCCCAACGCATCGCCCTGATGGCCGAGGCCGCGCATGTCGTCCCCCCCATCGGCGCACAGGGCCTGAACATGAGTCTTGCAGACCTTGCCACCCTGCGCGACCTTGCGCTGGCAGATCATGCCGATCTGGGCAGTGCCAAAATGCTGGACGCCTATCACAATCGCCGCCACCGAGAGGTGCAGGCCCGCGTGGCAGGTATCGACGCGCTGAACCGTGCGTCTATGATGGGCGCGCCAGTGTTGCGCGACCTGCGTGCGTCCCTGCTCGGCGCGCTCTATTCCGCCGCACCCGTCCGCAAAACCTTGATGAAGGCAGGCCTTGGGCTGCGCTAACACCCCAATTTCATCTTGGCAAAAATACCTAAATCCCGCCCTGAACGTTACAAAACCGCGTCAACAGCACGTTCCAACCGCGCCACGGTTGCGGGAACATCGGCCAGTTTATCCAACCCGAACAAACCGATACGAAAGGTTTTGAAATCGGCACCTTCGCCAACTTGCAGCGGCACGCCTGCGGCGATTTGCAATCCTTCCTCGCGGAACTTGGACCCGTTCTGAACGCCCGCATCATCGGTATAGCTGACCACAACACCCGGCGCGCCAAAGCCTTCGGCAGCCACCGACATCACGCCGCGCTTGGCAAACAGCGCCCGCACCGCCGTGCCCAATTCCCATTGCGCGGCTTTTGCCTCTGCAAATCCCATCGCCTTGGTTTCGCGCATCGCGTCCAAAAACCCGACCAAAGCATCGGTTGGCATGGTCGCATGATAGGCATGCCCGCCCCCCTCATACGCCGCCATGATGCTGCGCCATTTCTTCAGATCCAACGCAAAACTGTCCGACGTCGTCTCCTCCAGCCGCGCCGCAGCGGCCGGTGACATCATCACCAAACCCGCCGAAGGGCTCGACGACCACACTTTTTGCGGCGCGGTCACAAGCACATCCACGCCAACCGCCGCCATATCCAGCCAGATACAGCCCGAAGCGATACAATCCAGCACCATCAACGCCCCCACCTCATGGGCGGCGGCGGACATTTGGCTGATATAATCATCGGGCAAAATAATCCCCGCGCTGGTTTCGACATGCGGGGCAAACACCACTTCGGGCTTGGTTTCATGGATCCGCGCGACCACATCGGCGATAGGCGGCGGCGCATATGGCGCGCGCGGGTCGTTGCCCGTTTGCCGCGCCATCACCACATCGACACTGGCGGCAAAACCGCCGGCCTCAAAGATCTGGCTCCAACGATAGGAAAACCAGCCATTGCGCACCACCATCACCCGCGCGCTGCGCCCGAATTGCCGCGCGACAGCTTCCATCCCATAGGTGCCACCGCCTGGCACCACGGCCACCGCGTCGGCGTTATAAACCTCGCGCAGGGTGCTCGAGATTTCACGCATTGTCGCCTGAAACTTGGCCGACATATGGTTGAGCGAGCGATCGGTGAACACCACCGAAAATTCCTCAAGCCCCTGTGGATCAACGGTATCATGCGGCAATTTCATAGCGATCTCCTTTATGCTTCCCCATTGATTGCCACGTCCCCCCCGCGCAATCCAGCAAAAACCCCAAATGGCTTTCTTTTCGGCACAAGTATCGTGCCAAGGCGATCACGCCCTTATCCCAATGGCCCCGGTCGCGCCTCTTCGGTCAGCAACACATTCGCCTCTACCTGCCCCACGCCGGGCAGGGTCATAACGCGGCGGCGCAAAACGCGTTCAAAATCGGCAATGTCGCGGGCGACCACACGCAGCCGGTAATCGAATAGCCCCAAAACGTGTTGCACCACCTGCACCTCGGGGATCGCCTGCACCGCGCGCTCAAAATCCTCCAACGACACCCGCCCTTTGGTCGCCAGTTTTATTCCCAAAAACACTGTCACACCAAATCCTAGCGCCGGTCGGTCCACGTCAACGCGCCGCCCCGCAATGATTCCCGCATCTTCCAGCCGTTTGATCCGGCGCCACGCGGCGGGCTGGCTTAACCCCAAGCGGCGGCCCAATTCGCCCGCGCTGGTCGTGGCATCGCGCGACAGGCTGCGCAGCAAGGCGCGGTCGATGTCATCAAGATCAATCATAATGGCAACGCGCTTTCGTTTTTAATGGTGGCGATCAGCATCAAGGCCTCAATATCCGCGATATGCGGTAAGGTCAGAATGCGTTTGCGATAGATCTCCTGATACTGCGCCATATCGCGGGCGATGACGTTCAGGCGCACATCGACGCGCCCCAAAAAGGTTTCAATTGCAATGACTTCGGGAACCTCCCGCGCGGCGGCCAGAAATTCGTCAAAGGCGCGGGGTTCGGTTTTATCAAGGTTAAAGCGCAGCGATACCTCCACCTCATACCCCATCGCCCGCCAGTTTATCACCGCAGCAGGGGCCGAAATCAGCCCCGCCGCCTGCATCCGTTCCAATCGCCGCCAGCAGGTCGCCGCCGTCACACCCGCCCGTTCGGCCAGTTGCGCGTTGGGCAAGGCCGGATTGGCCAGCAAATGGCGCAAGATGCGTTTATCGGTATCGTCAACTTGCATGATTTATTCACTTTTTCTAAACTCACGCATGATCTTTCGCATACCGCATGAAATTCGTCAAATAATGCAGGATACACGCCCCAAAAACCCCTATTCTGCCCCCATCAAAGGCGAAAGCCCAAACCAAAGGATAAAACCATGCGCGTTTATTATGACCGTGATGCCGACATCAACCTGATCAAAGACAAGAAAGTAGCGATCCTCGGCTACGGTTCCCAAGGCCATGCCCATGCGCTGAACCTGCGCGATTCTGGCGCGAAAAACCTTGTGGTTGCCCTGCGCGAAGGCTCGCCTTCGGCCAAGAAAGCCGAAGCCGAAGGTCTGAAAGTTATGGGCATCGCCGAAGCGGCCGCTTGGTGCGACCTGATCATGTTCACCATGCCCGACGAATTGCAGGCCGAAACCTACAAGAAATACGTGCATGACAACCTGAAAGAAGGCGCTGCCATGGCATTCGCCCACGGCCTGAACGTACATTTCGGCTTGATCGAACCAAAGCCCGGCGTTGACGTCATCATGATGGCGCCCAAAGGCCCCGGCCATACCGTGCGCGGCGAATACACCAAAGGCGGCGGCGTGCCGTGCCTTGTTGCGGTTCACCAAGATGCGACTGGCAAAGCGATGGAAATCGGCCTGTCCTATTGCTCGGGCATCGGTGGCGGTCGTTCCGGCATCATCGAGACCAACTTCCGTCAGGAATGTGAAACCGACCTGTTTGGCGAACAGGCTGTTCTGTGTGGCGGCTTGGTTGAACTGATCCGCATGGGCTTTGAGACGCTGGTAGAGGCTGGTTACGAGCCTGAAATGGCGTATTTTGAGTGCTTGCACGAAGTAAAGCTGATCGTCGACCTGATCTATGAAGGCGGCATCGCCAACATGGACTATTCGATCTCCAACACCGCCGAATACGGCCAATACGTCTCCGGCCCGCGCATTCTGCCCTACGATGAAACCAAAGCCCGCATGAAAGCCGTCCTGTCCGACATCCAGTCCGGCAAGTTCGTCCGCGACTTTATGCTGGAAAACGCTGTTGGCCAGCCAACGATCAAAGCGTCGCGTCGGTCCAACGACGAACATCAGATCGAACTGGTCGGCCAAAAGCTGCGCGACATGATGCCTTGGATTTCTAAAGGCAAAATGGTCGACAAGGCCCGCAACTGATCTTATAAAAATCGAACTTTCGGGGGGCCGTTCTGGCCCCCCTTTTGTTTTGGGATTGCACAATGACAACACCAACCCGCCGCGACTGGCTGTCTATCCTCTTCCTCGGCGTGGTCTGGGGCGGTACGTTTATGGTCGTGTCCTTTGCGTTGCGCGGCGATGGCCCTGTAACGGTGGCAACGGCGCGTGTGGTCTTGGGGGCCCTAGCGCTCGTGGCGCTTGCCGCTGTTTTGGGTCGCCCCTTGCCCGCACGCGATGCACGGCTTTGGGCGCATCTTATCCCCATCGGCCTTTTGTCCTCGGCGCTCCCGTTCTCGCTGCTCAGCTGGGGCCAAAGCTTTGTTCCATCGGCATTTGCGGGGTTGTCGATGGCTGCCGTGCCCTTGTTCGTATTGCCGTTGGCTTACCTGTTCACAGGCGAAACCCTGACCAAAAACAAGGTGATGGGCTTTGGTCTTGGCTTTGTCGGCACGCTTATCCTGCTCGGCCCCGAGATCGTGACGGGCGGCGCGCTGGTTCTGCCGCGCCTTGCCTGTATCGGGGCCGCACTCTGCTATGCCTTTGCATCCATCCTGACCCGCCGCTGCCCCAAGATTGACCCGATCACCCTTGCGGCCATCTCTTTGGTCATCGGGGCCATTCCCCTGATCCCGATTATGTTGCTGACCGAAGGGATGCCCGTTTGGCAAGGCGGCATTCCCAGCACGGCGATTATCGTTCTGGGCCTTGTCCCCACAGCCCTTGCGGCGCTTTTGCGCGTGTCGGTCATCCGCAGCGCGGGGTCTGGGTTCATGACCCTGACCAGCTATCAGGTGCCTGTGTGGTCGGTCCTCTTCGGGGTCATCATTCTGGGCGAAGATCTGCCCCTGCGGTTTTTCGCAGCTCTGGCCTTCATTCTGACAGGGCTTTTGCTGTCACAACGCCGCCCTGCCCCATCGGCCTAAAGCGGTTTGGCCAAGGTAATGGCCCGCCACAGCGCCAAGGCCTGTGCGGTTTCCGGCACATCATGGACGCGCAAAATATGCACGCCCATCGCGGCCCCGTGCAGCGCCACCGCAATCGACCCAGGCATCCGGTCTTTTGCCACCTCGGCCCCGCCAATCGTCCCGATGAATTTCTTGCGCGATGCCCCCAACAAAACGGGCGCGCCCAGATCATGCAGCCTTGGCAATTCCGCCAGCAGCGCCAAGTTATGCGCCAGCGTCTTGCCAAACCCGATACCGGGGTCAAGGATCACACCCGCGCGCGCAATGCCGCGTGAGGCCGCAAATTCCAGACGTTCGGCCAGATGATCCATCACCTCTTGCACCACATCCACATAATGCGGATCGTGCTGCATGGTCGCAGGGTCGCCCTTGGAATGCATCAAGCACACGGGCACACCGCGCGCGGCCACCAGATCGGCCAATTCGGGGTCATAGCGAAAGGCCGACACATCATTGACCATATCCGCGCCAGCCTCGAGCGCGGCCTCGGCTACCGCGGCCTTGCGGGTGTCGATGCTGATCGGGGTGATGATGCCTGCATCACGGATGGCACGAATGGCGGGGGCGACACGGCTAATCTCTTCGGCCATGCTTACGGTTTCGGCACCGGGCCGCGTGCTTTCGCCACCAATGTCCAGGATATCGGCCGCCTGCATCGCGGCCGCCCGGGCCACGGCCGCCTGTACCGTGGTCACATCGCCGCCATCGGAAAAACTGTCGGGCGTGACGTTCACAATACCCATGATGCGGGGGCGGTCCAACGTCAGACCGCAAATTGCTGGGTATACCGGTTGCATGGCCTAGGCCTCCACCATCCGCACGGGTACGGGCACGGGTGACACAGGGCTTTGCGCGCCAATCACCGCCAATTCCACTGCATCCATCTGCGCGGCCAGCCAAACCGCCAGCGCCAAACCGTCGCCTTGCGGCGGACGCACCGCATCCGTCACCATGCGCGACGGCGCCCAAACACTGATCTGGCCGTTTTTCATCGCCCAATCCAGCTCGGTCCGCGTGCCAACCACAAAACAGCGGGCATCTTGCCCCGCAAGCGCCAAGGCGGCTTGGTCGATCGCCAACAGGTCAATGCGCCGTTGCACCGTGGCATCCGCGCTGTGCGGCACAGGCAAGGACAGCGAGCCACCGGTCAGGATAAGCGGCGCGTCATGGCCCAACTGCGTAATCCATTTCGGCAACTCAGACATGGCCTGCGGGGCAATAAAGGCCACGCGCGGGCGGGGTGCAGGTTCGGCCGTGGCGGGCACAGCGGTTTTGCTCCGCACAATCTCGACCCCCAAATCATAGGGGCCACGGTCAATTTTCTCGATCCGGACAAAGGCGCGCATCGCCTGGGGTTCGCGCAAAATGCGCACGGCAACCCGTTCGGCCAAGGTTTCCAACAGGTTAATCCGCTCGGCACGCAGCTCGTGGCCCACGGCCTCGGTCAGGCGGTCATAGGACAGGATCAAATCAACATCATCGTCCAAAGGCTGCGGCACGGGGGCCACCTCGGCCACAATGTTAAAGCGAACCTTTTGCAGCAACCCGCGTTCCTGCGCAAAAGCCCCGATTTCAACCGACACCACATAATCGCGCACAGAAATGCGGTCAAACGGGTCATCGCCCGCTATGGCAGCGGCGCGGTCGGTCAAAGGGCCAAAAGCAGGGCCGGAATTCAGGGTCATAGCCACTCCGCAGGCAACCTATGTGCCTTGCGGCAATAGCATGTGCCCAAGGTTGCGGCCATGCCTGATCGCGCCCCTTGCAGGACGGGACCCGACATTGCCACCCCTTAAGACGGTTGGCGGTAAAACAGGTGGCTGCCGAATTTCGCGGTATTGGGGAAACGGCGTGCCCATTTCGGGTTCACATTGGTGGTGTGAAAATGCGTGGCCCCTTTGGTCAATCCACGCGGCGCGCCATCCAGCATCAAGCGCGCGATCTTGGCCACTTGGCTGTAGGCCGCTTTTTCGCGGATCGTATCGGCGCGACCGTCACAGGCATACGAAAACTGGCAGCCCTTTACGTTGTCATTGGCACCTTGGCTCACAACGCCGCAAACCGAATTCGGATAGCGGCCACTGTCAACGCGGTTCAAAATCACTTCGGCCACAGCGAACTGGCCTTTGACTGTTTCGCCCCGCGCTTCAAAATACAGCGCCTTGGCAAGGCAGGCAAGCTGGTCGCCGCCCTTCGCACTTGGCTGGGCCGCAATCCAACCACGGTCATAATTAATACGTGTGCCGGTGGCTTTTTGACGACCGTCGACAATCATCTCTTCAGGAAGGGATGCAAGTGCACTTTGCTCGGCCCCGATCAGAGTTCCAAGCTTTTCCGTTGGGCTGTTAGACCGGCTAACAGTCGTTTCGGCTGCCGAAGCGCCAGCCAAAGCAACCAATAGGGCCAACCCGCCCAAGCAGCTTAATCGCACGTTCATTGGTATCGTCCTGGTATCGTTTCAATGCCGTCCCCGCTGCCAGACAAACCAGGCTCCCTCGGGTAACAGGGCGGACTCCTAGACAAAATAATCCCAAGAGTCCACTCCTTGTGGTATTTTTGCCACATTCATAGGCGGAAAATGGAGCATGTCGCGGCAAGAGACAACAGCAAGTCATTGATTAATCAGACTTATCATCCAATGGATCAAGCAGGGCCAAATGGGCTGCGGCAAGCCGTGCAAGGGGCACACGGTACGATGAGCAAGACACATAGTCGAACCCTGCCCTGCGACAAAAGGCGATTGATTCGGGGTTGCCGCCATGCTCGCCACAGATTGAAAGGGTCAGCTTCTCGCGGGTCTGGCGACCCCTCTCGGCGCCGATCAACAGCAATTCGCCCACACCTTCGACGTCAAGAATATGGAACGGGTCCTCGGGGTACACTCCTTGCTGAACATAGGTGTTCATGAACCGGCCCGCGTCATCGCGCGACAAGCCATAGGTCATTTGCGTCAGGTCATTTGTGCCAAAGGACAGGAAGGTCGCATGCTGCGCGATATCGCCCGCCCGCAAAGCCGCACGCGGGGTTTCGACCATGACACCCAGTTTATACGCAAAATCGACGCCCTTGGCATCGCGCACACGCGCCGCCACAGCATCCATCCGCATCTTGACCAGTTCCACCTCACGCTTGGCCGACACCAGCGGGATCATAATCTCGGGCACAATCGACCCGCCGCGCCGCGCCACTTCGACCACGGCCTCGAATATCGCCTGCGCTTGCATGTCGTAAATTTCGGGCAGGACAATGCCCAAACGCACGCCCCGCATCCCCAGCATCGGGTTGAACTCGGCCAGCGCCTCGGCGCGGCGGGTCACATCCGACAAGGGGCGGTCCAGCGCCTCGGCCAATTCGCGCAGACCTTCGCGGGAATGGGGCAAAAATTCGTGCAAAGGCGGGTCGAACAGACGAATACAAACCGGCAAACCCTGCATGATTTCAAAAAGTTGCACGAAATCTTCACGCTGCATCGGCAACAGGCGGGCAAGCGCCGTGGCCCGGTCGGCAGGCGTGTCGGCAAAGATCATCTCGCGCATGGCGACCAGCCGCGCCTCTTCGAAAAACATATGCTCGGTGCGGCACAACCCAATCCCTTGCGCCTCAAAATTCCGCGCGGTTTGGGCATCGGCGGGCGTGTCAGCATTGGCGCGAATGCCAATATCGCGCACATCATCGGCCCAAGACAGCAAGGTCCGGAAGGCATCATCCAGCGCAGGCGGCAGCATTTCAGCGGCCCCCGCCAGCACCTCACCCGTCGTGCCATCGACGGTAATCAAATCACCTTCGACAAAGACACGACCGGATTTCGTAACGAGTCTAAGGTCTTTCGCGTCAAAGCTAAGGTCAGACGCCCCCACAATGCACGGCAGGCCCAAGCCGCGGCCAATCACTGCCGCATGGCTGGTCATGCCGCCGCGTTCGGTCAAGACCCCAACGGCGGAATGCATGCCGCGAATGTCTTCGGGCGCGGTTTCACGCCGCACAAGGATGCAAGGTTCGCCCCGCGACGCGCTTGCTTGCGCCGCAGCGGATGAAAACACGATCACGCCAGTTGCCCCGCCGGGGCTGGCCGCGATTCCCCGCCCCACCACATCGCGGGGCGCGCGCGGATCGACTTGCGGGTGCAAAAGTTCCGACAGTGCGCGCGGTTCAACCCGCAAAATCGCCTCTTCGCGGGTAATGATACCGTCCTTGGCCAGATCCACCGCAATGCGCAGGCCAGCACGGCTGGACCGTGGCACACGCACCGCATCAATTACAGCTAACTTACTGTCATCAATGGTAAATTCGATCTGCATCTCTTCGCGCAGCTTGGCGCGGCAGGCCGATCCTTGGCGTGCAAGGCTTTCAAACACATCGGGCGCAAGATCCTCTAGCGAGGGGCCGCGCGGGTCATGGGTCAGGTAAATCGCATCCTCGCCGCGCGCCTTGATATCGCTGCCTTGGCTTTGGCCCAAAAACCGTCCCGTGACCTGTTCAAGACCCGTGACCGGATCGACAAACTGGATCATCCCGCTGCCGGAAACCCCCTGCCCGATCCCTTGCGCCATACCTTGCACGACCAGCCCCAGTGCCGCATCGGCCGGCGCACCCTTGGACTGGCGCAGCAGGCGCGCGGACGTGCCTTCCCATGCGCGCGCCATGGACCGCAACACATCGGCAAGCTGCTGGGCGGGGTCTTCAGGGAAATTTGCGTCCATCTCATCGCGGTAGGCACGCAAGGCATCGCGCAAAGCCGCAGCCGAAGGTTCGGCAATTTCGAACATATCGGGGTCAAGCCGGGCGACATTAACCGCATATCCTTGCACAAACCGAAGGTAGAGCGCATCTGCCGCCGCTTGGCCCTGCGTTTCAACCAAGGCCGCATGCCGCGCCGCATTCATCCCGATATTCAGCACTGTCGACGGACCGCCCCAATCAGGATTGGCCGGACTTGGCCGGACCGACACCAAGGGGCTATCGCCGAAATGGGCCAAAACCCCATTACAATCGAGCGACCGCCCCGAAGCAATGCCCCGCACCGTTGCCGACGGCAGCGCCACCGTGCGCGGCACAGGCATATCCAGCCGCACCAGCCGCTGCAGGCATTTCGCCCGCCAGCCGTGGCTTTCGGTGGCGATAGTGGCCGAAGGGGTGATTTCGGTGAAGTCGGTGATCGGCTCAAGTTTCTGCACTGCGGCAATCCTGCTTTATTCAGGCGCAGCATACGCGGAATGGGATGTCACGCAAGCGTTTAGGGTGGTTAGCGGGGCCAGCGCCGAGGGTTTCACACCCCCGGACCCAAACCAACCGCCGGGGGTTTCACACCCCCGGACCCCCGTGGGATATTTTTGCCGAAAAGAATGCGGGCAGCAGGTTAGCCTTCGATTTTGGTCAGGTCGGCCACGGGGGCGCAAGCGGCGCGGATGCGGTGCAGCAGGTTGAGGCGGTTGCGGCGGATAACCTCTGAGTCGGCGTTCACCTGCACCGTGTCAAAGAACGCGTCGATGGGGGCGCGGAGTTTGGCGAGTTCTTGCATGGCGGTGGCGAAATCTTCGGCCTCCATCGCGGGTTTGATGGTGTATTCGGCGGCATCGAGGGCATGGAACAGGCCGCGTTCGGCATCGGTTTCCGCGAATTTGATATCGGCCCCGTAGGAATATTCGACGCCGTCCTTGGTTTCCGCTTGGGTCAGGATGTTGTTGGCGCGCTTAAAACCTTGGAGGAGATTGGTGCCGTCGTCAGATGTGATGAAGGCATTGAGCGCGCGGGCGCGGTTGACGAGGAGGGTTAGGTCGTCGTTATTTGGCATTGCGATGCAGGCGTCGATGATGTCGTGGCGGATGCCTTCGTCTTTGAGGAAGACTTTGAGGCGGTCGTGGAAGAAAGCGAGGAGGTCGATTGTATAGGGGAGCATAGTTCTCGCCACACGTTCATCGATGCCCGTATCGGCCAGCAATTCTGGCCTTTCCGCTTGAAGTTTTCTTTTGTCGGCTTCCATCTTAAGTCGCTCAACTTCAAATGGGCTAATACCCAATTCTGACGCGGCTTCAGCAATACCAGACCTGCGCTGTAGGCTTAGCTCACGGTAAAGTCGGTGGTAGTGGTCGATCATGCTTGTTGCGATTAGTGATGCCAATGACAAGCGGGCATTCCCCAGCACCAATCGAATAACCCCCAGTGCCGCCCGCCGCAGCGCATAGGGGTCTTTCGACCCCGTCGGTTTCTCGTCAATCGCCCAGAACCCTGTCAGCGTGTCGATCTTATCGGCCAGCGCCACGGCAACCGACACGGGGTCAGATGGCACATCATCGGTTGGACCCAGCGGCGAATAATGCGCTTTGCAGGCCGCCGCCACAGCCTCGGGCAAGCCAGCTGCCCGAGCGTAATAGCCGCCCATTGTGCCTTGCAGTTCGGGGAATTCGCCGACCATGGCCGATTGCAGATCGGCCTTGGCGACATTTGCGGCTTGTTCGGCCATGTCCGCATCAGCCCCCACAATCGGTGCAATTTCGCGTGCCAAGGCGGCGATCCGCGTGATGCGGTCGGCTTGGCTTCCGAGTTTGTTATGGAAGGTCACGTTCGCCAGTCCCGCGCCCATGCCGTCAAGGCCCACGGCCCCGACAGTGCGCAGATCATTTTCCCAAAAGAATTTCGCGTCCGACAGGCGCGCCGACAGCACCTTGTTGTTGCCTGCCAGAATGGTAGCGCCATAGTCGGCAGTTTCACGGTTGGCGACGGTCACGAACCCTTCGATCCGGCCCGTTTTCGGGTTTTTGACCGAGAAAAACTTTTGATGTTCGCGCATCGAGGTTTGCAGCACTTCCGCAGGCAGGCCCAAAAACGCCTCGCCAATCCGGCCCATCAGCACGACGGGCCATTCGACCAGCCCTGCCACCTCGGCCAGCAACCCCGCATCCGGCACAATTTCCAACCCCGCCGCGAACGCTTGGTTCTGCGCATCTTGCCAAATCGCGGCTTCACGCTCACCTGCGTCCAGCATCACAAAGGCGCGGCGCAGCTTGGCGGTGTAATCCTCAAAACCAGTCACCGTAAGGCGGGCGGGGGCCATAAAGCGGTGGCCATAGGTCGTGTTCCCTGACGTCAGGTGATCGACGGTGATCGGCACAACCTCATTCCCGCCTTCATCCGACAGCACGCAGAGGATGGAATGCAGCGGCCGCACCCAGCGCAACGTCCCCGTGCCCCAGCGCATCGACTTTGGCCATGGAAAATTGCGGATAGCCGCCTCGACCACTTCGGCAATAATCGCAGGGGCCGAACGGCCCGGCTTTTCCAGCACGGCAAAGAACACTTGGCCCTTTTTATCGTCACGAACTTCCAACTGCTCGCGCGTCAAACCCGTTGAGCGTAAAAACCCCTGCAAGGCCGCATCGGGCGCATCGGCTTTTGGCCCTTTGCGCTCCTCGCGCACGGGTTTACTCTCGGCCAGCAGCCCCTCAATCGTCAGAACCAAGCGGCGCGGGGTGGAGAACGCACCCGCCGACGCATAGGTCAGCCCCGCCTCGACCAACCCATCCATCACCAGCTTTTTCAAATCGGCAGCGGCGCGGGCCTGCATGCGGGCGGGGATTTCCTCGGAAAACAGTTCCAACAGCATATCGGGCATGGGTTTATTCCTTTGGTGCGGCAGCAGGTTGAGCAGGGCAACCCTCGGGCGCGGGTTCGCCGTTAAACACAACGGCCCCGCATTTGTTGATCTGGTTCCACGCAAAGGCGCGACCATCATCCATAACGGCAATCACACGGTCGATGCCGTATTCGATGTTTTCCTCGCCCAGATAGGCCACGGCGCGGCCCTGCTCCAGCGCCTCGCCAATCGCATTGGCATCAAAACAGCCAAACCAACCGGGGGCGACCAAGGGGGTGGCGCCGTCATACACGCGGTAGGTTTCGGTCATCATCGCCATGCTTTGCGGCGTGCGGAAACAGGCGCGAAACCGGATGGGCGAACTATCGGCGTCAATCCCTTCGAACCCCTCGATCAGCACGGGTTCTGCGACCCCGTCCATCGTGGTCATGCGAATTTCGGCGGCAGGCGCGTTTGCCTTCACCTCATAATAATAGGCATACATTTGTTGATAATAGATGGCAGCGCCTGCCAATAATGCCGATATCACGATCACACCTACAAAGAGTTTGCCTATCACAGCGTTTCCAATTCGCGACTTGCGGGGGCTGCCCCCGCCGCCTCTGTACGCACAAAGGCATCCGCACAGCGTTTCGCCAAGGCCCGCACACGGCCGATATAGGCTTGCCGTTCGGTGACCGAAATCACCCCGCGCGCATCCAAAAGGTTAAACAAATGGCTGGCTTTGATGCATTGGTCATAGGCCGGATGCGCCATGATAATGCGCCGGCCTGCCGCGTCCACGTCATCCGCGCTCAAAATCCGGTCACATTCGGCCTCGGCATCGACGAAATGTTGTAGCAACATCGCCGTGTCGGCTTGGTCGAAATTCCAGCGCGAATATTCCTGCTCGGTCTGGCGGAACACATCCCCATAGGTCAGCGCAATCGGCGCGTCAGGGTCATTATAGGGCATGTCCATGACGTGATCGACGCCAAGAATATACATCGCAAGGCGTTCCAACCCGTATGTCAGCTCGCCTGAAACCGGATGGCAGTCATGCCCGCCAACCTGTTGAAAATAGGTGAACTGGCTGACTTCCATGCCATCACACCACACTTCCCACCCAAGCCCCCACGCGCCAAGGGTCGGGCTTTCCCAATCATCCTCGACAAAGCGGATATCATGCAGGTCCATATCAATGCCGATGGCCGCCAGAGAGCCGAGGTACAGCGCCTGCAAATCCGGCGGGCTGGGTTTTATCAACACCTGATACTGATAGTAATGCTGCAAACGGTTCGGGTTTTCGCCGTAGCGCCCATCGGTCGGGCGGCGCGACGGCTGCACATAGGCCGCCGCCCAAGGTTTCGCGCCCAAAGACCGCAAGGTGGTTGCGGGGTGAAACGTCCCTGCCCCCACCTCCATGTCATAGGGTTGCAGCACCGCACAGCCCTTGGCCGCCCAATAGGACATCAAGCGCAAGATGATCTCTTGAAAACTGCGGGGCGCATCGGGCATCTGGGTCATGGCAATCCCTTTAGGGGTAGGGCCGTGGCGGCCACGGTCATAGGCATAGGTTTGCGCCCGTTTACAGGCAAAGCCGTGCATAGGCAAAAGGGGGCAAAGGGTCAATGGACCGAAATGCGCTCAAGTGCCACGAAACCTTGCGAAATACGGCCAAAAACGCGTCACACTCTGGTAAAATGTGAAAATTTGTGCTTTCGGACAAGGGTTGCCAATTGTTTTCACCATAACGGGTCCCTCATGCGCCATTTTCTTGCCCTTTTCGCCCTTGTAATCACTTGCCTCAACGGGGGTATCGCTGCGGCACAAGACCGCGCTTGGGTGCAAATAGAGGCACAGCCCACGCTGACTAAAGCCGAAGAGCGCGCCCGCGCCTATGCCGCGGCCTTTGGTGATGTAGCAGGGTTTCAAATGGGGTCGGGTTGGTATGCCATTGCCCTTGGACCCTATGATCCGGACGCAGCCATTGCCCGCCTGCGCGAATTGCGCCGCGACAATTTGATCCCGCGCGACAGCTTTATCGCCTCGGGTGATCAGTTTCGCACAGCCTTTTGGCCGGTTGGCCAAGACCCTGCCCCAGCATCCCTAAATGCGGCACCTGTGATCGCGGCACCCGTGATCGCTGAACCTGGGGCGGCCGTTCCCGAAACCGTCACAACCGAGGCGTTGACGCCTGCGCCCGATGCTGTGGCCCCCGATACATCAACCAGCGCCGCGGTCACCGCCCCAGACGCGGGCCCTGCAACACCCCCAGAAGCGCCTGCAACAGAAACAGTGGTCGTGATCGAACCCCAAGCCGAGACCTTGGCCGAATCGCAACGCGCCGAGGCCGCCCTATCCCGCGAGGAACGCCAAGACCTACAATCAGCCCTGCAATGGTTCGGCTTTTACGACGCCGCCATTGATGGCGCTTTTGGTCGCGGCACCCGCGCATCGATGGCCGCATGGCAAGAGGCGAATGGGTTCGAGGCGACGGGCGTTATGACCACCGCGCAGCGCGCCCAGATCATCACCACCCGCGCCACGATCATCGCCGAGCTTGGCCTTGAAACGGTGGTCGAGGAGGAGGCGGGCATCGAAGTCACCTTGCCCTTGGCAATGGTGGCATTTGACAATTACGAACCTCCCTTCGTGCATTTTGCCGAAAAAGACGGGTCTGGCCTGCGTGTAATTCTCATTTCCGAACCTGGCGACCGTGCGACCCTGCGCGGGCTCTATGACATTTTGCAAACCTTGGAAGTGGTGCCAAGCGCGGGCGACCGCAGCCTGACGGACCGCGGCTTTACCATCAATGCCGCGAATGACGCGATCGCATCCCATGCCTTTGCCGAGCTGAGCGGCGGGTTGATCAAAGGCTATATGTTGGTCTGGACCCCCGCCGCCGCCGATAAGGCAGGCCGCGCTTTGGCCGCGATGCAGGCCAGCTTTAAAACCATCGGTGGCCGTGCGCTCGACCCGGGCCTGGTGTCACTGGATGACGCACAACGCCGCAGCCTGCTGGCCGGTATGGAAGTGCGCAAACCGCGCCTGTCGCGCAGCGGGTTCTTTGTGTCTGACACAGGGGCCGTCCTGACCACGGTCGAAGCGCTGCAATCTTGTGGCCGCATCACCATTGACCGCGACATCGAGGCCAAGATTACAGCGCAAGATGCCGCAACTGGCCTTGCGCTTTTGACCCCGACCAAACCACTTGCCCCCCACCATGTCGCGGCGTTCGAGGCCGGCGCTTTGCGCATTGGCACCGAAGTGGCGCTGGCGGGTTACAGCTATGAAGACGCGCTCCCCTCGCCAACACTTACCTATGGCGCGGTTGAGGATACCAAGGGGCTGGCGGACGAGGTCGGCGTGGCACGCCTGTCGCTGGCATCCTTGCCAGGTGATGCAGGCGGCCCTGTGGTCGATGGGACGGGGGCGGTGCTGGGCATGTTGATGCCCGCCGCGGCCATTGGCAGCCGTGTGTTGCCTGCCGAGGTCTCCTTTGCCGCCGATGCCACCAGCATTCTGGCCATGCTGACTGCCGCAGGCGTTGCGCCGCAAACCGCCGTCCGCCAAGGCGCGCTGCCGCCCGAGGATCTGACCGATCTTGCGACATCGCTGACTGTATTGGTGTCGTGCTGGGAATAACCGCCACAGTACGGCTTGGCCGCGGGTTGTTTTGAGTATTTGTGCAAAGATGAAATCTGCGCGGGTCGCTTAGTTCCGCCAGAACCGCGCCAGAAACAGCACATAGACCGACAACAGTTCCAGCCGCCCCACCAACATGCCCGCAATCATGATCCAGCGTGCGGCGGCGGGAAAGCCGTCAACCGCACCCGTTGGCCCCACCTCGGGGCCAAAGGCGGGGCCGACATTGGCAACGGCGGTCCAAGCGGCCGTAAAGGCGGTTTTGGTTTCTAGCCCCGTCAGCGACAAGGCCACCGCCACCACACCGAATGTCAGAATAAACAGTGTGAAAAACACGATGACCGAGTTGATGACATCATCGCCGACCCGCCGCCCTTCATAGCGCACCTCAAGCATCGCCGAAGGGCTGTGCAACCGGCGTATTTGCACCTTGATGGCCTCAAACAAGATCAGATAGCGAAACACCTTGACCGAACAGCCTGTCGATGACGTACAGCCCCCGATCAGCCCGACCATAATCAGCACCACGAACGGGAACGGCCCCCATGTCGACAAATCCACCGATGCAAACCCAGTGCCGGAAAACGTCGATACAATGTTGAAGCTGCTTTCGCGGATCGATTCCAGAAACGGGCGGTCAAAATGGTACATTTCATACGCAGTCACCGCCAGCGCGGCATAAGCGTTCCAGCGCACATAGGCCCGCACCTGCGCATCGCGCCACAGCGGCGTAAAGTTGCCCTGCATCACCTGCACAAAGCGGATGAACGGCATCGACGCCAGCAGCATGAACACAATCGCCACCACCTCCATCGAATGTGCGAATTTGCCGAACGAGATATCCGAGCTGGAAAACCCGCCCGTCGACACCGTGGTCAGCGCATGAACCACCGCGTCAAACCCGCTCATACCCAAGGCGAAATACGCCGCAGCGCAGGCCATCGTCAGCACAATGTAAATCTGTATCAGCGCGGATGAAATATCCAGCGCGCGCGGCAGAATTTTGCCCAGCGTATCAAACCCTTCGGACCTAAAAAACTGCATCCCGCCGACCTTCATCACCGGCAGGAAAATCAAGGCCACGATCACAATCCCAAGGCCGCCCAGCCATTGCAAAATCCCGCGCCACAGATTCACCCCGGGGGGCATATCGTCCAATCCCGTAAACACCGTGGTGCCTGTCGTGGTCATGCCCGACACCGCCTCGAACACCGCATTGGTAAACGTCGCATCCGGCACACCAAAAATGAATGGCAAGGCACCGAACAGCGGCAACATCACCCATGTCCCCGTGGTCAGGACGAAACTTTGGCGCAAGGTAATTCCATCGCCGCGCTTGGTGCTATTGGCGCAAGACAGCGACAACAACGCCCCGGCAAGGCAGGTCAGGACCGCAGATTCCAGAAACGCCATCCAATTGCCATCGCCGGAAAAATAATCCAGCGCCATTGGAAACAGCATCATCGCGCCCAAAGTGGCGATCAGCAGACCAATAATATATCCAACAGGGCGAAGATCTAACATGCCGCAGACTTGGAACGGGCAGGCGCGGCTGTCAACACTTTGCCGCACCTTGCCCTGTCAACGCCGCCAAAAACTGGGCAAAACAATCACCAAAATGGCCAACAACCCAAGCCGCCCCAGCAGCATCGCCACCGTCATAATCGCAATCGCCCCTTGCGGAAAATCAATAAACGTCCCCGTGCGCAGCACCAAGGGGCCAAAGCCGTAGCCAACATTCCCAAGGCTGGTCCACACCGCAAACAGCGCCGACACCGTATCCACCCCCGTCAGCGACACCGCAACGGTCATAATCCCCAGCAGCAAAATATACCCCGTGAAAAACAGGATCAGCCCGTTCAGCACGTCGTTTTCCACCCGCCGCCCGTCATAACGCACCACCGATACCGTATTCGGGCTGGTGATCTGCGCCAAATGCGCGCGCAGCGCCGCCATCGCCACCTGCACCCGAAACACGCTTAGCCCCGCAGCAGATGATCCCGAACAGGCCCCCACCGTGCCAATCACAAAGGCCACGATCAGCATGAACCCGCCCCATGCCGGAAATGACCCTGAAAAGAACCCCGTGCTCGACATGATAGAGGTCAGGTTGAACAGGCTTTGCCGGAACGCCGGCTCCCACGCCATATCGGTGCGCGCGACCTGCCACACCGTCACCAGCAGAACCGCCACGCCCAACCAGCGCAGATAGGCCCGCGCCTGCGCATCGCGCCACAGCGGTTTCGCATCGCCCTTTATCAATTGCACATAGCGCAAATAGGGCAATGATCCCAACAGCATAAACAGCGTGCCCACATATTCGCCCGCGCCAGAATACTTTTCAAACGACAGATCCGACGGCGAAAAGCCCCCTGTCGCAATCGTCGCGGCACCGTTCACAATGGCATCCAGCGCTGTCATCCCGATCAACCCGTAACTGACTATACAGGCCACCGTCAGCAGCACATAAACCCGCGCCAACTCTACCGCCAAATCGGTCGCACGCGGCAGTTCCTTGCCAAAGGTTTCAAACCCTTCGGTGCGGAAAAACTGCATGCCGCCAACGCGCATCAAGGGCAGAAAAATCATCGCGATAAACGCAATCCCCAGGCCGCCCAACCAGTTCAGCATCCCGCGCCACAGGTTCATGCCCGCAGGCAATTCGTCCAGCCCGAATATCACTGTGGCGCCTGTGGTGGTTATGCCCGACACCGCCTCGAAATACGCGTCCGAAAACCGCAAATGCGGCGCACCCATCCAAAATGGCAGCGCACCGAACACTGGCACCAACACCCAAATTCCCGTAGTCAACAAATACGCCTGTTTCACCGAAAGATTGCCGCGCAAAGCGTTCTGAGTCGCCAAAACAACGCAAATCCCGACAAATCCCGTCACCAGCGCCGCTTCGAATATCCGAAATCCGTTGTGCAGCCCATCGCGAAAATCAACCAAGGCCGGCGCCAGCATTAAAATGGCGAGCACGATCAGGATACGCCCGATCACATAGGCAACGGGGCGTATGTCGATCATAATGCGCCAAGCGGTAATCCTGCGCCTCGGAAACGTCAATTGGCCAAATTTAAGGTCCGGTACGGGGCCTAATTAACCGACGTGAAACAAAGTCGTGAACAGCTTGGGGTCAAGGCTGGTGGCCGCAAACGTCTCGCCAATCGTCAGCACGCTTACCGCATCATGGCTGTGCAGGCTTTCTTGGTGGCTGGCCACGATTCTGAAATCACCCACGCGCGGATCGGCCTGCAATTGCGCGCAAAAACTGCGCGCCGCATCTTCCACGAAAATCGGATGGGCGGCGTTCAATTCGGCAAAGGCCTGTTCATCCTCGCGCTTGACCATCACTTGCGTTTCCGTGGGCACCGCGGCGCGGGCTAGGTCGATCAGGTCTTCAAACCACAGGCATTTGTCGCCCACCAGCTCTACCGAAATCCGCGCCACCGACCGCTGGCTGTGCGGTGTGGCCAATTGCGCCCGCGTGCGGCGCGCATGTTCCGACAGTTCCAGCGAACAGGGGCAGGTGCTGGAATAGACGTAATCCAGATGCATGATGGTTTTGCGCTGCCCGCCCAGATCGACCAGCTCTAGTGCGATGTCGTAATACTGCCAACCCGACAGGCCCGACCGCAGGCTCTCAATCTTCATCGGAAAGGAAAACCGCATCTGGATGCGCGCGTCAAAGCTATCAAGGTCACGCTTGTAATCCTCCAGCGCGCGCTCGATCACCTGGTAGCTAAAGGATTTTTCCGCATAGGCATAAAACGACCGCATGATGCGGCTCATGTTGATGCCTTTTTTCTCGGCCTCAAGACTGACCGATCCGGTGACACTGGTTTCCAGCATCACATCGGCCCCGTCGCGGGTATGATACCCGATGGGCAGGCGGAAATTCGAAATCCCCACATGCTGGATCAGGGTTTTTTCGCCCACGATCAGGCTGGATGGCCCGTTCTGCAAATCCGGCAAACCGGCCTTATACGCCGCATCCACCTTGAAATCCGCCGGATAGGTGTTTGACATTTCGGGGTATCTTACCCCCAACACATCGCCCGCCTGCAACCGCTCCGCCTCGGGCGCATTGGCCGCCCATGCGCGCAAAACCGCAAGCGCCGCTTCGGCCTCGTCGCGGGTCGGGCCCGTATCTACCTTTGGCGCATGAATATTCATTGCACGTCCCTCTTGGGTTCTTGCCCCGACAAACGGGCCATAGGGGGCGATATAGGCCCCCCCACCGAATTAGCAATGCGGGACGGCCCCCCACCCCGCATCCGCCCCGTCATTCTATCAGACCCTTCCACGCTCGGCGAGGAAATACCCGCAAGCAGCCTAAACCGCGGCCAACCCTGCCTGCAAATCCGCAATCAAATCCTCCGGATCCTCCAACCCCACCGACAACCGGATCAACCCCGGCGTAATCCCCAACGCCACCTTTTGCGCCTCGGGCAGGCGTTGGTGCGTGGTGGTATAGGGATGCGTTGCAATCGTCTTGGCATCCCCAAGGTTGTTGGAAATCTTGATAATCTCCAACGCATTCATGAACCGGAACGCCGCCGCCTTGCCGCCCTTTATATCGAACGCCAGCATCGTCCCGCCAGATCCCATCTGCCGCGCGGCCAGATCCGCCTGCGGGTGACTGTACAGCCCCGGATAGATCACCCGCTCCAGCCGCGCATCCCCCTCCAACACCGCCGCCACACGCGCCGCCGCCTCGGCCATCGCGCGACACCGCAAATCCAACGTCGCCATGCCGTTCAGCATAATCCACGCCGTAAACGGGCTCATCGACCCGCCGGTATGCTTCATATACGGCTCTACCACCTTGCGAATAAAGGCTTTCGTGCCGCAAATCACCCCGCCCAGCGCGCGGCCCTGCCCGTCTACATGCTTGGTCGTGGAATACACCACCACATCCGCGCCTTGCGCCACGGCACGCGAAAAAATCGGCGTGGCAAACACATTGTCCACCACCACAATCGCGCCCACCTTATGCGCAATCGCAGACACCGCCTCGATATCCACCAATTCCAACGTCGGGTTCGACATCGACTCAAAGAAAACAGCCTTGGTGTCAGGCACACAGGCCGCCTCCCACGCCGCCAAATCCGCCCCGTCCACAAAGGTCACGCGCACACCAAACCGCGTCAAAACCTCTTCCAGAACATACAGGCACGACCCGAACAGCGCGCGGGAACTGACAACATGGTCCCCCGCCTTCAACATGCTCGTCAGCGCCCCCGACACCGCCGCCATCCCGCTCGCGGTGGCAAAGGCATCCTCGGTCCCCTCAATCGCGGCAATCCGCTCCTCGAACATCCGCACCGTCGGGTTGCCGTAACGAGCATAGATAAACTCATCCTCGCCAGCCTCGATAAACCGCGCCTCGGCAGCCTCGGCACTGTCATAGGCAAAGCCCTGCGTCAGAAAAATCGCCTCGGCCATCTCGCCATACTGGCTGCGGCGGCTGCCCTCATGCACCAGTTGCGTGCGCGTTTTCCATTCTTTCGTCATCGGCGGTCACCCCAACAAAAAGCCCGGCTACCCATAGGTGCCGGGCCAATCCCGAACCCTTTTAGCGGTTTGTTTAACGTGGCCCGCAATCCGGTAACAAAGCGCCACACATTCTAATTACGCCCCCCTGATTAAAACGTCAACGCCCCCTTCCCCTCGCCCGCCCTTTGCGCTTTGATGCCCCAAACAGCCGGAGGCACCCATGCAAAACCCAATCGACCTTTTCTACTGGCCCACCCCCAACGGCTGGAAAATCTCCATAGCGCTTGAGGAAATGGCCCTGCCCTACACGCTGCACCTCATCAACATCGGCGCAGGCGACCAGTTCAAACCCGAATTTCTGAAAATCGCGCCCAACAACCGCATGCCCGCGATCATTGATCCAAACGGACCCGACAACCGCCCCATTTCCATCTTTGAATCCGGTGCCATCTTGCAATATCTCGCCCGTAAAACGGGACTGTTCTATGGCACCACCGAACGGGACCGCATCAGCACGGACCAATGGCTCATGTGGCAAATGGGGGGCCTTGGGCCCATGGCAGGCCAAACCCACCACTTCCTGAAATACGCCCCCGCCATGGACCCGCCCAACGACCTGCCCTATGCCAAAAACCGCTACCGGAATGAAACCGCGCGGCTTTACGGCGTGATGGACCGCCAACTTGCCAAAACAGAATACCTCGCAGGTGATTTCTTCTCGATTGCAGATATCAGTTGCTGGGGCTGGGCGTCGCTATGGGAAGGGCAGGACCAAACCATGGACGATAAGCCCAACCTCGCCCGCTGGCTCACCGCTCTGTCCGCCCGTCCGGGCGTCATCGCGGGCCGCGCCCTTGCCGCAGATTTGCGCCGCGATGTCACCAAGGACAAATCTGCGCAAACCAACATGTTCGGCAAAAAGCCCTAAAACCAATCGGGGGGCCCTCTCGGCGCCCCCCCCCTTTCTGTTCGGTAAAAATATCCCCGCCGGAGGCTCCGCCCCCCGCCCCAAGAACAGCACCGCAAAACCTCAGCGCGGTCGCCGCAAATCCGCATCCTGGTCCGGTTCCGGCGTCAACCAAAACACCGTCCGGAACATCGCCGTCAACAGCACAAGATGCACGATCGGCAAAAACGCATAATACACCATCCACCCCTCAACCGACGTGGCCTTGATCACCGTCTCATTCAGCAAAATATATACCAGATGCAGCACCAGCATCGCTTGCGTCAGCTCACGGGCATAGGGCGCAAACATCTGGCCCGGCCAATAGGCCCGCGTGGTGGAATAACTGCTGTCCAGCGCATCAATCGCAAACAGCAGCACAAAACCTGCACTGATCACGCTTGGCACATGCTGCAACAGCGCGGGGTGCTGCGCCGCAATAAGCACCGCAGCGGGAATCAAAAACGCACCCATCAAACGTTTGCGCGCCGCCCCCGCATCGCTGCGCCGCGCCTCGCGGGCAAATTGTTCGCGCCAACGCAGCGAAAACCGCGCGGCTTGGCACAGCACAAAAGCAGTCACAAACGCCATTTCGGGCGCGTCGGGCCACACCGCCATCAACACCGGATAGGCAATCAGCAATACAGCCGAAGGCAACATGCCGCGCGCCTCGATCATCGGTATTTTCACAAACAACGCTGCAAACACCTGCAACGACATCCAGATACGCCCGTCCATTCCGGCCTCCGTTTTCTGCCTTTGCCTTGGGGTAGGCCGCAAATCGGGCAGCAGTTGGGCACAATTGCGCCTGTGGTTGGGGCCCCCCACCCGCGCCGTTTTCCCTGTGCCAGGTTTTGCAGGAACCGTTTGCAGCCGCACCGTGTTGGTACACCAGCCCCCAAATTCGGGGATTTATACCACGGAGCCAAAGGAAAAGCATTTTCAATGGCGACAGGGCCCACCGCATCCCCCCTGTTCAAACCATTGATCTTGAACCCGAAAAGGCACTTGCGCAAATTGACGACTGGCTTGGCACCGCAACCGTGCTTGCACCGAACATCCTTATCGCGCTGATTTTCACGGGTGTAACGTGGTATGTCGCGCGCCTCGCAGGCTTTCTTTTGCGCAAAGCGGCGGCGACCCGCGGGCGCAGCAATCTGGGCGAGGTCTTTGGCAGTTTTGCGCGTTGGGCGGTGTTTGCCTTTGGCGCGTTGGTTGCCTTGACCATCGTTTTGCCTAACCTGAACCCCGCCGACCTGATCGCGGGTCTTGGCATCGGCACCTTGGCGATTGGTTTTGCGTTCAAGGATATCTTGCAAAACTGGCTCGCAGGGATGCTCTTGCTCCTCAACCAGCCCTTCAATGTCGGGGATGAGATTTCGGTGAACGGGCGCGAAGGAACGGTGGAACGCATCGAAAGCCGCGCCACCCTGATCCGCACCTATGCCGGCCAGCGCGTGATCATTCCCAACGCCGAGCTTTATACCGATGCTGTCCAAGTCATCACCGCCTACCCGACACGGCGCTTGGAAATGGACTTTGGCATCGGTTATGTCGACGACATCGATGCGGCCTGTCAGGTTATGCTGGATGCCGTGTCCGAAATTGAGGGGATAGAGCAAGAGCCCGCCCCCACAGCCTTACCGTGGTCGCTTGATGCGTCATGGGTCACGATCCGGCTGCGCTGGTGGGTCAAATCGAACGGCCCGATCATCGGAACCCGCGTGGCGGTTCTGAAAAAAACGGAAAATCTGCGTTTAACACGGCCGGAATCGAGATCCCGTTTCAGGTACAAACGCAACTCTTTCGCGATGAAACCCCGCCCGAACTGGTCAAACAGCGCGCCGATGTGCTGGCCTCGGGAAAGACCGTCCGCGCGTGATGTGTGCGCTTGTACGCGTTAAAATAGAGTTAATGAAAAATGGAAATCCGTTTTAAATCAAAGTGATGGAAAAATGACCGCGCGCGGACATCAGGCTTCCTCATCGGGTTTTTCAATCCCGTACTTCGCAAAAATGCGGGATTGGGTCATAAAGAACAAAAACAGCGCGGCCGTCAGCCCGAAAGTCTTGAAATTGACCCAAGCTTCGGTCGAAAACCCACGCCAAACAATCTCATTCAACACAGCAAGGGCCGCAAAAAACAAAGCCAGCCGCTTGGTCAAAATTATCCAACCTGCCTGCTCCATTGGCAAAACCTCACCCATCAGCGTTTTCAGATAGGATTCGCCCCGCCACAACCCGAACCCCAAAATCGTCGCAAAAAGGGTGTAGATCATCGTGGGTTTCATCTTGAAAAACCGCTCGTCATTCAACCAGACCGACAGCCCGCCAAAAACCACGACCAAAACCACGGTCATGACCTGCATTTTCGACAGCTTGCCCGTCAACGCCCATAAAATTCCGGTGCAAACCAGCATCAAAGGAATGAACGCCGCCGTGACCACTATGAACCCGTCATAATCGACGCCGCCAAAGGTGAACACCTCCCCCTTCAGCTTGACGTAGCCAATGAAAAACGCGGCCACCGGCCCCAGTTCCAAAAGCAGTTTCAACCCGCCACTGACTTTCCGCTCCGCCATGTACTACCCCATCATTTCCACAATCACGGCCCCCGCCGCGATCAGGGCCATCAGCCCCAGTTGCACTCGTGTTACCCGTTCTTTCAGCACCAGCCGACCAATCAATGCGGCAAAAACAGTCGAGGTTTCGCGCAGCACCGCCGCCTCGCCCACTTTATCAAGCCGCGTTGCCATTAAAATGGACCCAAAACTGAAAAAGGCCACAAACGCACCCAAAACGCCGCGCTTGAACAAAGGCCCCGCCACATCCCGCGTCAGGACCGCCAATTCGCGCCGCATCACCAATGGCATGAAAAACCCGTCCAGCATGAAAAACCACGCCAGAAACGTGAACGGATCATAGGTCGCGCGGATCCCATAGGCATCATAGGTCGTATAAAGCGCCACAAATGCCCCCGTCGCGACCGCATAGCCCAGCGCCTGGACCAAAGTTTCGCGCGCGACCACCACATAGCGCAGGTTGTAGGCGGCCAGCCCGAAAATCCCTGCCAGCAGAACGGCAAGCCCCAGCCATTGCCCCAGCGTGAAATGCTCATCGAACAAAACCATCGCGCCCAGCACCGCAAACAAGGGCCCCGTTCCCCGCACTACCGGGTAAACCACCGTATAGGCGCCGCGGCTGTAGGTCATGGCTTGCAGGTATTTATAGCCCGCATGGATCACCATCGCACCAGCAAAAATGACCCACATATGTGGTTCCGGCCAAGGCACAACAAACAGGGCAAAGGGGGTGGCGATCAGGGCGTAGCTGATATCAATCGCGGTGCGCGACATCCACGGGTCATGCTTGCCCTTTTGCAACGCCCCAAACAAGGCATGCAAGACAGCTGCGAGCAACGCCAAGGCCAAGGCCAGATTATGACCGTCGGCTGTGCCTTCTAAGGCGCGGATCCAGTCGCTCAAACCGTGAAACGCTGGGCGGCCAGCCCCCCGGGATATTTGGATCGAAAAGAAAGGGACTTCATGTATCAAGGCCTACGAGGGCTGCTGCGAAATCTTGCGGATCAAAGGGAGCCAGGTCGTCTATCTGTTCACCGACCCCAATCGCATGTATCGGCAGACCGAATTTATCGGCCAAGGCCACCAACACGCCGCCCTTGGCTGTGCCATCCAGTTTGGTCATGACAAGGCCTGACACATCAGCGAGTTTGAGGAAAATTTCGACTTGGCTGACCGCGTTTTGACCCGTCGTCGCATCCAGAACCAATAAAGTATTATGCGGGGCTTCAGGATCTTTTTTGCGAATAACGCGGACGATTTTGGTCAATTCCTCCATCAGATCCGCGCGATTTTGCAATCGGCCTGCGGTGTCGATCAGCAGCAAATCGGCCCCACTTTCCTGTGCCTTGGTCATCGCATCAAAGGCAAGGCTGGCGGGATCTGACCCTTCAGGCGCCGTCAGCACGGGCACGCCTGCACGGGTGCCCCAGACTTGCAATTGTTCCACCGCCGCCGCGCGAAACGTATCGCCGGCGGCAATGACAACCGATTTGCCTGCGGCCTTGAACTGGCTGGCCAGCTTGCCGATGGTTGTGGTTTTGCCTGAACCGTTTACCCCGACAACCAGCACCACCTGCGGGCGTTTGGCATAGATCGGCATGGGGCGGGCCACGGGTTCCATGATCCGCGCCACCTCATCCGCCAAGGCGCGTTTGATGTCATTGGCGCTGACTCGTTTACCCATCCGCCCCTCGGCGATATTGGCGGTGACGCGCAGGGCGGTATCCACGCCCATATCGGCCTCGATCAACAACTCCTCAAGGCTTTCCAGCATCGCATCGTCAAACTCGCGCTTCACCTCATCGGGGCTTTGGCCCATCAGGCGGCCAAGGATGCCCGGTTTAGGGGCCGCTTGGGGCGCGGGCGCGGGGGCCGAAGCGGGCGGTGGCATGACTGGCACCTCAACCGAGGGCGCTGCGACCTCTGGGCCCGCATCTTCGGCCACCAAAGCCTCCAGCCCATCAGAGATTTTGTCCGACGACCGGAACATCCGGTCTTTCAGCTTTTTGAAAAAGGACATCGGGCCTCCGCCTGCGCAATGGGTTTCTTGTCACCTAGTCAATTCGCGCGGCCATGGAAAGGGGTTAGCCCTTGGGAAACGCCCCATAGCCAGTTGCGCCAAGCATTAACAGGGCTTGCCCCAGCCAATAAGCCGGCCATACAGCCAGCGATAATGTCAGCTTGGCACGGCGATGTCGTCACCACAAACAGCCGCAGCGCAAGGAGCAGATCCGACAGCACAAACAGCGCAGCCCCCAGTCGCAAAACACCGCCCCCCGCGTTTTCCACCAGCAAGATCGCAACGGCTGCCATAATGCCGATCACCACAACATACCCCCGCACAGGCCAGCGCAGCGCACCTGTTTTCGGGGCCAACCACGCCTCGGTCGACAGCATCACAAGCGCCAAACCAACCAATGCGCCAATCTGCATAGGTGACAGGCCCGCCCCGCCAAACGCCCCGCCAGCATCAAGGCTCATGCCCATGATCGATTGTGTCTGCGCCCAAAGCGCCCAAGCATAAATCAGATGCCCAATCGCAAAGGCCGCCATTCCTGCCAAAAACGCGCGATCATTTCGCAGGGCCAGCGCAAAATCACCAGCAGCCCCAAAGGCCAGCCCAAGCCCCATAAGGCCCATCAAAGGGACTGCCTGATGCCAAGCCGCACCCCTCAAAACAACAAGGGCAATCAATCCCGTCGCAGCCGTTTTTACCCACGCGCCGATCACGTTGATCTGGTCAAGCGCGGCCCAACGCATCCAATAGGTCAGAAAGCAGCCAACACTACAAAGCAACAGCATGGTTTCTAAAAGCGAAGGTATCATCACGGGCCTTTCGGGCAGTATGGGCGCACGCCTTAACAAATGCCCAAATGCCACGGGCAGGGCAAGCGGTTGGCGATTTAGCTTTGGCAAAAAATGGTGTAACGTAGCAAAGACCCGATGATTTGGACCTGCCCCATGCCACGAATGCCCCTCTTTGCGATTGCCGCCCTGACCCCCCTTTGGTTGCTAACGCTTGCCGTGCCCTTTGGCGGGCTGTGGGTCGTGTTCGCATTCTTGTACATGGGGGTGTTTACCCTTTTGTTGGACCAATTCGTGCCGATGGTCCTGCCCGATGCGCCCGAAGGGGCCGAGTTTCCGGCGGCCGATGCGCTGTTGGTTGCCTTGGCCTTGGGCCATTTGATCGCCTTTCCTTTGGTCGTTTGGGCGATTGCTGGCCCCAGCGGTTTGGCAATATGGGAGCGTGTTTTGCTGGCGCTGGCAGCAGGGCAATGGTTTGGCCAAGTCTCCAACCCCTGCGCGCATGAGCTTATCCATCGGGGCAACCGCGCGCTTTATGCTTTGGGTGTAACGGTTTACGCGACGATGTTGTTTGGCCACCACGCCTCGGCGCACCGATTGGTCCATCACCGCTTTGCCGCGAGTCTGGATGACCCCAACACCGCGCGGCGCGGCGAGAGTTTTTATCAGTTCTGGCCGCGCGCTTGGGCAGGGTCGTACCTCGCGGGGTTTAGGGCGGAAAGCGCGCGGCGCGGCGGCAAGGGGCTGCACCCCTATGCGGTTTATGCGCTGATTTCGGGCGTGTCCTTGGCGGTTGGGTTTGCGATTGCGGGTGTGGCGGGGCTGTTGGTTTGGCTGGCGCTGGCGGTCTATGGCCACAGCCAGTTGCTGCTGGCCGATTATGTGCAACATTACGGGCTGTTGCGCGCCACGCGGCCGGATGGCAAGCTGGAACCCGTGGACGCGCGCCACAGCTGGAACGCGCCGCAGTGGTTTTCATCGGCCCTGATGTTGAACGCGCCCCGCCATTCCGATCACCACGCACATCCCAGCCGGCCCTATCCGGCGCTGCGATTGCCTGCACGGGGGCAGGCACCCTATCTGCCCTATCCGCTGCCCTTGTGCTGCACCATCGCGCTGGCCCCGCGCCGTTGGGAGCGGTTGATGGCGCGGCGGTTGGACAAATGGCAAACGGAGCTGTGACTGGAATTCCCCCACTGCCCGTGGCAGTCTAATACCAACCCTATCCGTCCGAAAGGCCACCCGATGCGCGCTGTGATACTGTCTTTTGCCCTTTTTGTTGCCACGACAGCCCAAGCCCAAACCACGATGACGGGTAAGGAGTTTGAGGCCTATGCCACAGGTAAAACCCTGACCTATGCCTCGAACGGGCAGGTTTACGGGGTAGAGCAATACTTGCCCAATCGCCGTGTCCGCTGGGCCTTTGTCGATGATACCTGCCGCATCGGCCATTGGTACGAAGACGCGGGCGAGATTTGTTTTGTCTATGAACATGACGCGACGCCGCAATGTTGGACGTTTCAACTGCAAGGTGGCAAGCTGATGGCGCGCTTTGTGTCCGACCTGCCAGGGACCGAGTTGAAAGAGGTAGAGCAGACCACCAATCCACTGGCCTGCACCGGGCCGGATGTGGGTGTGTAACGTCACAAATCGAACATCGGCCCGTGACTTAGTGGCCGTTACAAAACAAAACCCGTGCCTCTTTGCGCGCGAATTTTCACCAATCGAACACTGTTAAAACAGGCTGCCCTGCCCCGCAGGCGGGGCCTTTGGGGGTGTTTTCGGGGACGTGGGTTTGGGTGGCGCGGCCCCTGCGGTCATGCGCCCGTCATGGAATTCAATCTCCAACACCCCTGCGCTCTCGGCTGCGGCCTTGCTGGTAACCACCCCGCCTTCGCCGCGCACAACGGCATAGCCGCGCCGCAATGTCTCGGCATAGCCCAGCGTTTGACGGGTGCGGTCCAAGGCATCCAGCCGTTTGCCGAGATCGGCAAGCCGCAATTTTGGTGCCGCTTGCAAACGTGCATCAAGTGTTGCCAGCTTGTCGCGCGACCGCGCAATTTCGCGCCCCGCATCTGCAAAGGCGCGGTCCAGCGCGGGGGTCAGGCGGGCTGATACCTGCGCCAGCCGCTCCTCCGCGCGCTCCATGCGGCGGGTCTGTGCTTGGGTCAGGGCACGGGCCTGCACGGCCAAACCGTCACGCCTGCGCGCCACCAGATCCAGCAACAACCGTGGCCGCATGGGCCCTGCCACACGGTCCAGCGCGGTGCGCTTGGCAGATGTGGCCAAAACCAGCGCGCCACCCAGACGGCCAGACCACAGATCGAACCGCTGTGCTGCCGCTTGGGTCAGCGTATCCAAACGTGGCAAGGCACGGCCCAGATCGCGCAACCGCTGACCGCGCAGGCCCACCATTTGCACAACGGCCCGAGACAACCGCGCGCCTTGCCCGTCCAGCCCCGCAACCAATTCCATGCGCACCGGCACGGCCATTTCCGCCGCGGCCGTGGGGGTGGGCGCGCGCCTGTCGCTGGCGTAATCAATCAAGGTGGTATCGGTTTCGTGGCCCACGGCCGATATCAGCGGAATGTCACTTTCCGCCGCCGCACGCACGACGATTTCCTCGTTGAACCCCCACAAATCCTCAAGCGATCCACCGCCGCGCGCGACGATGATCAAATCAGGGCGCGGGATCGGCCCGCCCGGCGCAATCGCGTTGAACCCACGGATCGCCGCTGCCACTTCGGGCGCGCAGGCCTGCCCCTGCACGGCCACAGGCCAAATCAGCACATGGCGCGGGAACCGGTCGCGCAAACGGTGCAGAATATCGCGGATCACAGCGCCCGAGGGCGAGGTGACAACCCCGATCACGGCAGGCAAATAGGGCAGCGCACGTTTGCGGTCCGCGTCAAACAACCCTTCCGCCGCCAACGCCTTGCGCCGCGCCTCTAGCATCGCCATCAACGCTCCTGCCCCCGCAGGCGCGATATCTTCAACAATCAGCTGATATTTTGACTGGCCCGGGAAGGTGGTCATACGGCCTGTGGCCACGACCTCCATGCCTTCCTCGGGCCTCACCTGCATTTTCGAAACCTGCCCCTTCCACGAAATCGCGGCGATCACAGAACGATCATCTTTCAGGTCAAAATACATATGGCCGGACGCGGGGCGCGACACACGGCCAATTTCGCCGCGCACACGGACCAGCCCAAACTCGCCCTCGATCACCCGCTTCACGGCACCCGAAAGCTCGGACACCGTAAATTCGGGGGAATTGCCGCTGGGTGTGGCGGGGCCGTCTTCGAACATGTCTGACATCACGCGCCTTCTTGTGATCTGTGTGTCCGCACCCTAGAACGCTTGCCAACAAAGGCCAAGTGGGGCCAAGAGACGGAGGCGCGATGAATATCTTGATTTTGGGCAGCGGCGGGCGTGAACACAGCCTTGCTTGGGCGATCAAGCAAAACCCGAAATGTGACCGGATCATCGTGGCACCGGGCAATGCGGGCATCGCACAATTGGCCGAATGCGCCGACATCAACATTCTGGACGGCGCGGCGGTTGTGACGTTTTGCGAAGAAAACGCCGTAGATTTTGTCGTGGTCGGCCCCGAGGCCCCATTGGCCGAAGGCGTGGCCGATGCAACCCGCGCGGCGGGCCTGCTGACTTTTGGTCCATCAAAAGCGGCGGCGCGGCTGGAGGCATCCAAAGCCTTTACCAAGGAAATTTGCGATGCCTGCGCCGCTCCCACCGCAGGTTACGCCCGCTTTACCGATGCGGCATCGGCGCGCGACTATGTGACCAAACATGGTGCGCCCTTGGTCATCAAGGCCGATGGTTTGGCCGCAGGCAAAGGCGTTATCATGGGGATGACATTGTCCGAGGCGCTGGACGGGATTGACGAGATTTTTGGCGGGGCCTTTGGGGCGGCTGGCGCTGAAGTGGTGATCGAGGAGTTCATGGAGGGCGAGGAGGCCAGCCTGTTCATCCTGTCGGATGGCGTGACCTGTTTGCCTATCGGCACCGCCCAAGACCACAAGCGCGTGGGTGACGCTGACACTGGCCCCAATACGGGCGGCATGGGGGCCTACAGCCCCGCGCCCGTGTTGAGCGATGCGATTTTGGAACAGGCGATGGCACAAATCGTGCGCCCCACAGTGGCGGAAATGGCGCGGCGCGGGACCCCGTTTGAAGGGGTCCTTTATGCCGGATTTATGATCAAGGACGGACAGGCGCGGCTGGTGGAATATAACGTGCGCTTTGGAGACCCCGAATGTCAGGTGCTGATGATGCGGCTGGGCGCGCAGATTTTGGATCTGCTTTTGGCCTGTGCCAAGGGCGAATTGGCTGGCGCGCAGGCGAATTGGGCCGACGATCACGCGCTGTCGGTGGTGATGGCGGCAAATGGTTATCCGGGCGCTTATGCTAAGGGCAGCGTGATCGGCGGGCTGAAGGGCCTGCCCGAGGACAGTTTCAATATGGTATTTCACGCGGGCACAGCCGTGCAGAGTGGCGATATTGTTGCCACAGGCGGGCGGGTGTTGAACGTAACGGCACGGGGCGACAGCCTGCAAGCCGCCCAAGCCCGCGCCTATGCAATGGTGGATGCGATTGATTGGCCGGGCGGGTTTTGCCGCCGCGACATTGGTTGGCGGGCGCTGTGATGCCCTACCTTGGCGCTTGGGCCCTAGGTTGGATTTGAGTATTTTTGCAAAGATGAAATGGCAAGGCGGCGCGAAATGACGCAGGCCTTGCGCCTGTCGGATTTGCCGCCTAAAAGCTGCGCGAACTTTAGGGGTCGGGGGGGATATCCATGCCGCTTCTTGTAATGAAATTCGGTGGCACCTCGGTGGCCGATATGGCGCGCATCAAGAATGCGGCGCTGAAGGTCAAGCGCGAGGTCGAGCGCGGCTATGACGTGATCGTCATTGTTAGCGCAATGTCTGGCAAAACCAATGAGTTGGTGGGCTGGGTCGAAAGCACCTCGCCGCTGTATGATGCCCGCGAATATGATGCGGTTGTGTCATCGGGCGAGAATGTGACCGCTGGTCTGATGGCGCTGACCTTGCAAGAAATGGACGTGCCCGCACGCAGCTGGCAAGGGTGGCAAGTGCCGATCAACACCACATCGGCTCACGCCTCGGCGCGATTCAAGTCAATCCCTGCCGACAATATCAACGCGAAATTTGCGGAAGGCTTCAAGGTCGCCGTTGTTGCAGGCTTTCAAGGGGTTTCCCCCGAAGGCCGCATCACCACCTTGGGGCGTGGCGGGTCCGATACCACCGCCGTGGCCTTTGCCGCCGCGTTCAACGCCGAGCGCTGCGATATTTATACCGATGTTGATGGCATTTATACCACCGACCCGCGCATCACCAACAAAGCGCGCAAGTTGGATAAAATCGCGTTCGAGGAAATGCTGGAACTCGCGTCGCTTGGCGCCAAGGTTCTGCAAACCCGTTCGGTCGAACTTGCAATGCGCTATAAGGTGCGTCTGCGTGTGCTATCCTCGTTCGAGGATACCGATGAAAACTCTGGTACGCTGGTCTGTGACGAGGATGAAATCATGGAATCGAAAGTTGTGTCTGGTGTCGCCTATTCGCGCGACGAGGCAAAGATAACACTGGTCACCGTGGCCGACCGCCCCGGCATTGCAGCCGCCATTTTCGGGCCTTTGTCCGAGGCAGGGGTGAATGTCGATATGATCGTGCAGAACATTTCCGAAAAAGGCGATGTGGGTGCAGTCACCGATATGACATTCTCTTGTCCTGTCAACCAAGTGGCCCGCGCCTGCAAGGCGATGGAAGACGCCAAGACCGCAGGCCATATCAACTTTGAAGAGCTGAATGTCGACAGCGATGTCGCCAAGATTTCTGTCGTGGGCATCGGCATGCGGTCACACGCAGGGGTTGCAGCGACTATGTTTAAGGCACTTTCAAGTGAGAACGTGAATATTAAGGTCATTTCCACCTCCGAGATCAAAATCTCGGTGCTGATTGACCGGAAATATATGGAACTTGCGGTCCAAGCGCTGCATGATGCCTTTGAATTGGAAAAAGCGGGCTAATCCGCGGCGCATATACCAATTCAACGGGGGGCTATGCCAGAACGCAGTGAAAGCGACAGCCGCAAGCTCTTGAAGCGCTTGCGCGACAGTCTTGCCGAACCGGGTCAGGGCCAGGATAGGCTTGACCGCATCACCCATCTGATTGCAGATTCTATGCGGTCCGAGGTGTGTTCGATCTATCTGTTTCGCGACACCGAAACGCTGGAACTGTGTGCCACGGAAGGGTTGCTGCAAGAGTCTGTTCACCAAACCCGCTTGCGTCTGGGCGAAGGACTTGTGGGCCGTGTGGCGCTTAACGGCATTCCAATCAACACCGCCGATGCCCCGTCTGAAAAAGGCTTTCGTTTCATGCCCGAAACGGGCGAGGAAATCTATTCGTCTTTCCTTGGCGTCCCGATCCAGCGGGTTGGCGAAAAGCTGGGCGTGTTGGTCGTGCAATCGCGCGCCGCCCGCCAGTTTTCGGATGATGAGGTGTACGCGCTGGAAGTCGTGGCCATGGTTCTGGCCGAGATGACCGAGCTGGGCGCTTTTCTGGGTGAAGGCGAGGCGCTGAGTGCCTTGCACAAACAACCCGTGATGTTTCGCGGTGCCACTGGCCAAGAAGGCAGCGCCGAAGGCAATGTCTGGTTGCATGAGGCGCGCGTGGTTGTCACCAACCCCGTGGCCGATGACGCGCAGGCCGAACTGGTCCGCATCCGTGCCGCTGTTGGCGAATTGCGGGTGTCGGTTGATGACCTGCTTGCCGCACAAAGCCTTGATAAAGAACAAAAACAGGTGCTTGAGGCATATCGCATGTTCGCCCATTCGCGCGGCTGGCTGCGCCGGATGGAAGAGGATATTCAGGCGGGCCTGTCCGCCGAAGCGGCCGTGGAAAAGGAACAATCCGCCACCCGCGCCCGCCTGTCACAGGTGCCAGATGCCTATCTGCGCGACCGTTTGCATGATCTGGATGACCTGTCCAACCGCCTTTTGCGCATCCTGACAGGGCAAGGGCATGATACCGGCGCCGAAATGCCGGAAAACCCCGTGTTGGTGGCCCGCAACATCGGCCCCGCCGAATTGCTGGAATACGGCCGCAAACTGCGCGGCGTGGTCCTGTCCGAAGGGTCGGTCGGGTCACACGCCGCCATTGTCGCCCGTGCGCTGGCAATCCCGCTGGTCATCCATGCGCAAGGCGTGATCGTCGAGGCGCTGAACGGCGATCCGATCTTGGTCGATGGCGATCAAGGGATCGTCCATCTGCGCCCCGAAGAATCGGTCGCCAAGGCATTCCGCGAAAAAATCGCAATGCAAACGCAGGCGCAACAACGCTATGCAGACCTGCGCGACAAACCCGCCCTTTCGCTGGACGGTCAAACCATAAGCCTGCAAATGAATGCGGGACTTATGGCCGATTTGCCAAGTCTTGAAGGATCGGGGGCCGAAGGTGTGGGCCTGTTTCGGACCGAATTGCAGTTTCTGATCCGCAGCCGGATGCCCAAGCGCGATGAACTCGCCCAACTCTATGCCCGCGTAATGGATGCCGCCCGTGGCCGCCGCGTGGCGTTTCGCACGTTGGATATCGGATCTGACAAAGTGCTGCCCTATATGAAGCCGCAGGATGAACCCAACCCTGCGATGGGGTGGCGCGCAATCCGTGTAGGCCTTGATAAACCCGGTGTTTTGCGGATGCAGGCGCAGGCCCTGATCCGCGCCGCCGCTGGCCGCCCACTGACCATCATGTTCCCTTTCATTACCGAATACGCCGAATATATTAGCGCCCGTGCCCATATCCTGAACCAAATTGACCGTGAGTCGGCGATGGGCCACCCCGTTCCGGCCAGCCTTGAAATTGGCGCGATGCTGGAAACCCCCAGCCTCGCCTATGCCCCCCGTGCATTTTTCGAGGCGACCGATTTCATTTCCATCGGCGGCAATGACCTGAAACAGTTTTTCTTTGCCGCTGACCGTGAAAACGAACGCGTGCGCCGCCGCTATGACACGCTAAACGCGTCTTTTCTTGGCTTCATCCGCCAAATCATCGCGCGCTGCGATGAAACGGGCACGTCCCTCTCTTTTTGTGGCGAAGATGCGGGCCGCCCGGTCGAGGCGGCTGTTCTGGCAGCTATGGGTCTGAAAAACCTGTCCATGCGCCCCGCCTCGATCGGCCCGGTCAAAGCCCTGATCCGTCGCACCGACCTTACCGCCCTGCGCGCCGTCATCCTTGCCGAATGCGACAAAGGTGTCGAAACCATCCGCCCCGCGGTCATGGATTTTCTGGCCAAACAGAACTGACCCACCCCCGATTGGCGGGGTTTCGCCGCCGGTTTGGCGGCCAACCGTCATCTAATTCCCCCCTTCGGGCCGAAAACCATTGAGCATTGCCCCCGCTTTGCCCACACTCCCCTAGGATCACGCTGTTAAAGACGTGACACTTACACCTTGGAGGAGGATCCTATGTCAAAAATGACCGCAACCTTGCGTGGCCTTTTGGCCGGTGCCGTTATCGCATCTGCCCCTGTCGCATCCAATGCGCAAGAATTCATCAACGTCCTGACCGGCGGCACATCGGGCGTCTATTACCCCGTGGGGTCGGCGCTTGCGACGCTTTACGGCGAAAACATCCCCAATGTGCAGGCACAAGTCCAATCGACCAAAGCGTCGGTTGAAAACCTGAACCTGCTGCAACAGGGCAAGGGCGAACTGGCGCTGGCACTGGGCGATTCCGTCAAATTCGCTTGGGAAGGCAACGCCGATGTCGGCTTTAAGGAGCCCCTGTCCAAGCTGCGCGGTATCGCCGCCGCTTATCCTAACTTTATCCAGATCGCGGCAACCGCTGACAGTGGCATCAAAACGCTGGCAGATCTGAAAGGCAAAAGCCTGTCGGTCGGCGCGCCAAAATCGGGCACCGAGCTGAACGCCCGCGCGATTTTGGAAGCCGCCGGCATGTCCTATGACGATATGTCCAAGGTCGAATACCTGCCCTTTGCAGAATCGGTCGAACTGCAAAAGAACCGTCAGCTTGACGCGACCTTGCAATCGGCGGGTATCGGTGTGGCCTCGATCAAGGATCTGGCGACCAACATGCCAACCCAGATCGTTGCGGTCCCCTTGGAAGTTGTCGAAAAGCTGGGCGCGCCTTTCGTGCCGGGCGTGATCCCCGCAGGCACCTATGAAGGCCAGACCGAAGATGTGCCCACCGTGGCCGTGATGAACTTTTTCGTCACCCACGAGGACGTATCCGATGAAACCGCCTATCAGATGACCAAACTGATGTTTGAAAACTTGCCTACCTTGGTTGCGGCCCATAAATCGGCTTCGGCCATCTCGCTCGAAACCGCGCTGACCGGCATGCCGATCCCGCTGCACCCCGGTGCAGAGCGCTACTACCGCGAAGTTGGCGTGATCAAGTAATCTGACCACACGCTTCACGGGGCGGCCTTTGCAACCAAGGGCCGCCCCTTTTTTGACCGCTGGGGAGGGTGGGATATGAATACCAAAACCGAAGAGCCAAGCCATCACGACCCTTTATCCTCGGGGTTCCCCCCGGGCGTCGAAGGCCGCATCCTGTTCTGGATCGCAGTCGCCTTTTCCGCCTTTCAAATCGCTACTGCCGCGCATCTGATTGATTTCGCAAGCCAGATCACCCGCGCCTTTCACGTGGGTTTCCTTGCCCTGCTGGGCTTTCCGCTGCTCGCCACCCTCAAAGGCGGCTCCAAACCCGCCCGCACCTTGGGCTGGTTCATGGCCGCCCTTGGCGTCACCGTGGCACTCTATCAGTGGTGGGAATATGTGCCGCTGATCATGCGCGCAGGCGACCCAGAAACCCGTGATATCGTTATCGGCTGCATCGCCCTGTTCACTGTTTTCGCCGCCGCATGGGCGCTTATGGGCCCCGCTTTGCCCATCATCGCGGGCCTGTTCCTGTCCTATTGCCTGTTCGGCGAATACCTTCCCCGCCCGTTCAACCACCGCGGCTATGACTTTTCCCAAGTCGTCGACCACATGGCCTTTGGCACCGAAGGCATCTACGGCATCCCCGTCTATGTCTCCTCGACCTTCATTTTCCTGTTCATCCTGTTCGGCTCGTTCCTCGAAAAAGCGGGGATGATCAAACTCTTCACAGATGTCTCCCTTGGCCTTGTCGGCCATAAACAAGGCGGCCCTGCCAAGGTGTCCGTCCTGTCCTCCGGCCTCATGGGCACCATTTCCGGCTCTGGCGTGGCGAACGTCGTCACCACGGGCCAGTTCACCATCCCCCTGATGAAATCCTTCGGCTACCGCCCCGCCTTTGCAGGCGGGGTCGAGGCAACGGCCTCGATGGGCGGCCAGCTTATGCCACCCGTCATGGGCGCTGTGGCCTTCATCATGGCCGAAACCTTGGGCGTCGAATACTTTGAGGTAGTCACCGCCGCCCTCATCCCCGCCATCCTCTACTTCGCCTCCGCCTTCTGGATGGTCCACCTAGAGGCCGGCCGCGCCAAGCTGACAGGCCTTGCCGTCAGTGAACTGCCCTCCCCGATGAAAGCGATCCGCGAAGGCTGGTATCTCATCCTCCCCCTCGCCGTCCTCGTCTACCTGCTCTTCTCCGGCTACACGCCGCTCTTTTCCGGCACCATCGGCCTCGCGCTGACAGTCCTTCTGATCCTCGGTGCCGCCGCGTCGCTCAACTTGCCCGAAGGCGTATTCCGCATCATCTTCTGGATCGGCCTCGGGATCATCGCCGCCGCGTTTTTCAAGTTCGGCATCTGGGTGGTCATGTCAGCCATCATCGCCCTGATCGTCTTGAACGCCGCCACCAAAGGCGGGCGCGAAACCCTGCTCGTGTGCCGCGACGCACTGGCCGACGGTGCCAAAACCGCCCTGCCCGTGGGCATTGCCTGCGCCCTTGTCGGCATCATCATCGGCACCATGACCCTGACGGGCGTGGCCAACACCTTCGGCAGCTTCATCGTCTCGGTTGGCCAGGACAGCCTGATCCTGTCGCTGATCCTGACCATGATCACCTGCATCATCCTTGGTATGGGCATCCCCACGATCCCCAATTACATCATCACATCGGCCATCGCAGGCCCAGCCTTGCTGGAACTCGGCGTGCCGCTGATCGTCAGCCATATGTTCGTCTTCTACTTCGGCATTCTCGCCGACCTTACGCCACCCGTGGCGCTGGCCTGCTTTGCCGCCGCCCCGATTGCCAAGGAAAGCGGCCTGCGCATCTCGATCGAAGCGGTGAAAATCGCTGCCGCAGGCTTTGTCATCCCCTTCATGGCGGTCTACACCCCAGCCCTCATGCTGCAACCGGGTGGCCCCTTGGCCGAGGCGATAGGCTTTGTCCCCGCCGTGGCCTATATCGTGCTTAAGGCCGTGCTGGCCATCGGCCTTTGGGGGGCCGCAGTCATCGGCTGGCTCGGCCGTCCGCTGGCAGTCTGGGAACGCCTGCTGGCGGTCGTCGCCGCAGGCACGCTCATCGCCGCCCTCCCCATCACCGATGAAATCGGGTTTGCCCTTGTGGCCCTGTTCGCAGCCTCCCTCTGGTGGCGCAAAAAACAGGCGGCAGCATGAGCGTTTGCCTGATGGTGGGGGCAGCACTCCTGTCCCTGCCAACCCCCGATTTCACCTTGCGCTGGACCCATTCGGTCGAAAAGATCGATTGGGTGGAAAGCTGGAAAATCACCCCGCCAACCCTAACCCTGACCCGCGTGGCGATCAAAGGCTCCGGCGCAGGTATGGAACCGGCAGATGACGCGCGCCTTGAAAACGGCTGGTGGGTCTGGCACCCGATGACCCAATTCCCCAACCTCACCCTCGCCGCCTCGGGTGCCACAGGCGCAGGCTGGCATCTGTGCACCCCAACTTGCCAGGATCTCGGCACCCAATCCGGCCCGCCCATCACGATCAAACCCTGCCCAACCTCATAACCCCTTCCCCTTTCTTTTCGGCAAAAATATCCTGGGGGGAATTGGCCATAAGGCCAAGGGGGGCAAAGCCCCCGCCCCCTAACCCCGCCGCATATAAACGAGGCCAAAATGCCAACACCCACCACAGATTTCGCCATCATCGGCGGCGGCATTGTCGGCCTTGCCACCGCGCTTGACCTGCAATCGCGTCACCCCAACGCCAAAATCATCCTGCTGGAAAAAGAACCCCAACCCGCCCAGCACCAAACCGGTCACAACTCCGGCGTCATCCATGCAGGCGTCTACTACGCCCCGGGCAGCCTCAAGGCCAAATTCTGCGCCCTTGGCGTCACCGCCACCAACGCCTTTTGCGCCGAACACGCGATTCCGACCCAAACCTGCGGCAAACTCATCGTCGCAACCAACGCTGATGAACTCGCGCGCATGGCCACCCTCGAATCCCGTGCCCGCACCAACGGCATCCCCATCGAACGCCTGACAGCCGAAGACGCCCAGAAACTCGAACCCAATATCTCGGCAACAGGCGCGCTCCTGTCCCCCTCCACAGGCATCGTCGACTATGCCGTCATGGCCCGCAAAATGGCGGACATTCTCACCAGCCGCGGCGGTGAAATCCTGTTCAATACCCGCGTCACCGGCGGTATGGAAACGCCGCAAGGCATCACCCTGCACACCACAAACGGCACCCTCTCGGCGGGCAAAGCCGTGTTCTGCGCGGGTCTGCACGCCGACCGCGTGGCACGCGCCTTTGGTGCAGACATTCAGTTTCGCATCATACCGTTTCGGGGCGATTATTTCGCCATCAAGAACCAACCCGATGATCTGGTCCAACACCTCATCTACCCCATCCCTGATCCCGAACGCCCGTTCCTCGGCGTGCATCTGACCCGTAAAATGAATGGCGGGTTCACCGTGGGCCCCTCGGCCGTGCTGGCCGGCGCACGCGAAGGCTACGGCAAGTTCAGCCTCAACGCCGCCGATCTCGCCTCTGCCCTCACTTACCCCGGCTTTTGGAAACTGCTGGCCCGCAACGCAGGCTCGGCCGCCGATGAACTTGCCTCGTCCCTCTCGAAACAACGCTACCTGAAAAAGGTGCAAAAATACTGCGCCCGCATCACGCTGAATGACCTCGCCCCCTATAAATCGGGCGTGCGCGCGCAGGCCGTCGCCCCCGATGGCAAAATCATCGACGATTTCCTGTTCATAGACACCCGCCACAGCCTGCATGTCTGCAACGCGCCTTCGCCTGCTGCAACCTCGGCCATCCCAATCGCAGCCCATATCGCTGATCGCTTGCTGGCAGCACAATGACAGGGCGTCGCACTCTCCTTGCGGCCATGGCGCTGGCCCTGTGTGCCGCAGCCCTCACTTACGTCTTTACCTACCGCGCCAATGAAGTGGCCTTACGTGCGCAACTCGACCAAACGCTGATTTTGACCGCTCGCGCCGTCGAAACCGAAATCGCCCGTTTTGGCTCTCTGCCCGGTATTGCCGCCGAAGATGCCCGCATCCGCGCCGTCATCGCAGCCCCCGGCTACACCGCGAATGTGGATGAGGCGAACCGCTACCTCGCCAAAATCGGCACCTATTCCGGCGCATCCTTGCTGTTTTTGATGAATGAAAACGGCGTCACCCTTGCTGCGTCAAACTATGAAACCGACCTCAGCCTCGTGGGCCGCAACTTCAACTTTCGTCCCTATTTCAAAGCCGCGATGCAGGGCCAGAATGGCCGCTATTACGCCATCGGCACCACCACAGGCGAACCGGGTTATTTTCTGTCCACCCCTGTCACAGTGGGTTCGGCCCGCGGTGTTTTGGTGGTCAAGGTTGACCTGACACCTTTGCAGTCGACATGGCTCAGTGCAGGTCTCGCGACCGCGATCATCGACCAAGACGGTGTCGCCTTTCTGTCGGGCGCGCCCGAATGGCTCTATCGCCCCACCTTGGGTTTGTCGCCAGAACGGCTGGCCCGCATCCGTGATGCACGCACCTATAACGGGGTGGAACTGGTCGATGCCGAAGCCATCTTAATTGGCCCCGACCGTGCCAGATCGGCCAATGGCCCGATGCTGATCCGCGCGCACCCCTTGACCGATGATGGTTGGACCCTGATGGCGGGCAGCCTGATTGCGCCAGTGACAACCACGTCCATCCTTTCGGCACTCGGCGCGGCACTTTTAACCTTCCTCGCAACGGGTCTTGCGAAAATCGCCAATCAACGCCGCCAATTGGTAGCCTTACGTCTGCGCCAAAACGCCCTGCTGGAAACCCGCGTCGCCGAACGCACGCGCGACCTCGCGCATGAGGTCCAGGCCCGCCGCCAAACCGAGGCAGAGCTGCGTGCCGCCCAGGAAGGCCTGATCCATTCCGAAAAAATGGCCGCCCTTGGCCGCATGTCCGCCGCCATCGTGCATGAAATCAGCCAACCCCTCGCCGCGATGGAGGCGACACTGGCCGCCGCCGAACTCGCGCTGCCCGCAGGCGATACATCCAAACCGGACAAAACCCAAAACCGCATCGCAACCGTCCGTGGCCTTGTCCGCCGCATGCAGCGCACGACCAAACATCTCAAAAGCTTCAGCCGCAAGGAACAAGGCGAACTCTCGCTGATCGACATCGCGCAGACCGTTGAAAACGCAATAGAACTTACCGCCCCACGCGCCAAAACCGCAGGTATCGCACCGCAATTTACCCTACCAGACCCACCGCTTTATATCCGCGCGGGGGCGATCCGCATGGAACAGGTCCTCGTCAACCTGCTGCTCAACGCCTTTGACGCGGTCGATGGGCAAACAGACCCGCAGATCACCATTTCCGCCACCAGCGACGGCACAAAAACCACCCTGACGGTCACCGACACCGGCGCAGGCATCGACCCCGCCGACCTGCCCCGCGTGACAGAACCGTTCTTTTCCACAAAAATCACCGGCGAAGGGCTTGGCCTTGGCCTTTCCATCTCGCAGGCCATCGTGCAAGAATTCGGCGGCCAGATCGACATCACCTCACGCTCCGGCCAAGGCACCACCGTCACCGTCACCTTGCCCAGCCCGCAACCCATAGGCCCCGCATGACCATCTTTATCGTCGATGATGATGCCGACCACCTGACCGCCTTGTGTGATCTGGTCGACGTGGGCGGCCATGCCCCAACCGGATTTTTGCGCGCCCAAGATGCCGTTGCCGCCGCCCGCACCGCGCCGCCCGATGCCATCCTGACCGATTTGCGCATGCCAGGAATGGACGGGATGGCGCTTATCACTGCCATCACCGCGCTTGGCCACGACATCCCCATTATCATGCTGACAGGCCACGGCGATGTCACCGCGGCCGTGCAGGCCATCCAAGCAGGTGCCGAAGATTTTCTGGAAAAACCCTATGACGCCCAGCACCTGCTGTCCGTCCTGAACCGCACCCTGCGCGCCAAGGCCACACGGGATGAGGTGGCGCGCCTGCAAACGGAACTTGCCCGCAAATCCGAAACGATTTTGGGCGAAAGCCCCGCCCTTGTGGCCTTGCGAAACCAGCTTTCGGCTCTTGCGCCCCTCAACGTCGATGTCATCCTGACCGGTGAAACCGGCACGGGCAAGGAACTGTCGGCCCGCGCGCTGCACGCAGCCTCGCCCCGCGCGCACGGCCCCTATGTCGCGCTGAACTGCGCCGCCCTCCCCGAAAGCCTGTTTGAGCTTGAGGTGTTCGGCCACGCCGCCGCCGCCTTTCCGGGGGCGCAGGAAAAACCAGGCAAGCTTGAGGCCGCGAATGGTGGCACGCTGGTGCTGGACGAGGTGGAATCGATGCCCTTGCCCGTGCAGGCCAAGTTTTTGCGCACGTTGCAGGAACGCCAAGTCGAACGCTTGGGTGAAAACCACCTCCGCCCACTGGATCTGCGCATCGTCACCACGTCCAAAACCGATCTCCGGCAATGCATCGCTGACAAAACCTTTCGCGCCGATCTGTTTTACCGCCTTGCAGGGGCCGAACTCCGCCTGCCCCCCCTGCGCGGCCTTGGCCCCGATATCGCGCTGATATTTGCCCATTACGCCACGCTCGCCGCCCGTCTCTATGGCCGCGCCGCCCCCGATATCACCATATCGCTGCGCCGTGATCTGCAACGCCACGACTGGCCCGGCAATATCCGCGAGTTGAAAACCGCCGCCGAACGCTTTGCCCTTGGGCTTGGCCTGTCGCTGCCAGATGATGCGCCCAAAGGTGACACCCTGCCCGACCGCGTGGCGGAATATGAGGTTCGTGAAATCACCGCAGCCCTTGCGCGCTATCCGCAATCGGTGGAACGCGCGGCGCAGTCACTGGGCATCCCGCGCCGCACTTTGGCCGACAAAATGACCCGCTACGGGATCAAGGGTTAGGTTTTTCCGATCTTCAGCGTCTTCATTTCCGCTTCAAACGCGCGGCGCACAGGCTCTGCGCCATGCAGCACCGTCAGCCGCAACAGGCCAAAGCGGATATGCGCCAGCTCGCGGTAATGGGTTAAAAACGCTGCATTCAGCCCCGCCCCCGTCAAGGCACCTAAAACCGGCACCGTCTGCGCCGCCAGTTTCTGCCCCAAAACAGCGGCAAACCCCGGCACAATTTTCGCCAGCAACTTGTGCAGTGCAGGCCCCGTCAGGGTCATCCGCGCGCCGATAAAGGACGTGTTAATCCCGTCATCATCGGCCAAAGGCCCGCCGGCCATAAGCACGCGCAGCGCCTCGGCCCGCACTTCGGGCAAGGTGGTGTCAAACCCCTCCTCCTCGGCCGCGCGCAAAATGGCGTGCAAAATCACAGTGATGGTGATCGGCAATTCGGCCAATGCGGTCACAATCCCCCCCGCACCACCAACCGCCCCCGTCAGCGCCGCCAGTGCAGGCGCGCCCTTGGGTCCAAAATCGGGCGCATGGCGCCCATGTTCTGCAACCTTCACAGCGCGGGTCAGCGCATCGGCGGTGATCCGTTCAATCTGGGCCCGAACCCCATCGGGCAAATGTGCCATCTGCCCTTCGATTTTGCCCCCAAACTTGTTGATAATCCGCATCAGCGGCCCATGCGCCTTTAACTGCCGCGCGGCCAACACAGCAATCTCCAACCCCGGATCAGGGGTGGGCAAGGCAGGCAAAGGGTGGGTCACATCTTGGTCCATCCCCCAAAGATAATGCGCCCCAATCGCCAAAACAAGCGGTCAAGCCATCGCGCGCACCACCTCGCCCGCAACTCCGTTCCACGCACCCGTTTGCAATTCAATCCCCAACACACGGTCGGGGTTGGTTGGGGCAGGCATCACCACGCCCTCCAGCTTGGCAAAACCGAACCGCTTGTAATAGGGCGCATCCCCCACCAACAAAACCCGCGCCCAACCCAAATTCCGCGCCCGCTCCAGCGTCTCAGTGATCAAAAGCGCGCCCAAACCTTCGCCTTGCCGTGTCGGATGCACTGCAATCGGCCCCAAAAGCAATATGTCCAAACCGCCAACCTTGGCAGGCCAAAACCGGATGGCGGCGGCCAAAACACCGTCTGCATCCCGCAACACCACACACAAGGGCCCAATTGTTGGCACCCCGTCTCGCAAACGGTACGATGACAACGCCGTCCGCCCCGGCGCAAAGCACAGGTCATAAAGCGCCTCGACCTCCCACAAGTCCGCTTCGGTCTCGTCGTGCATTTGGTACAAGGGCGCCACCCTCCGCTATGCGAAAATCACCCGTTTGACCATCCAAAGGGCTTTGCATCAAAACCCCAAACCCGCACCATTCGCAACCCGTTTTTGCCCTTTCGCAACCGCAACTTGCCGCCTATCCTGCATGTCGGCGCGCAACAGGGGGCTGCGATGAAAACCATGATCGGCGTGATTGGCAGCTCGGGCCTTTATGACATCGACGGGCTGCAAGATGCGTCTTGGGTCACGGTCACAACCCCGTGGGGCCAACCGTCCGATGACATTTTGGTGGGCCGCTTGCATGCCATGCCAATTGCCTTTTTGCCCCGCCACGGACGCGGTCACCGCCTGTCGCCAACCGATGTGCCCTACCGCGCCAATATTGATGCGCTGAAACGGCTGGGCTGCACCGATGTCATCTCTGTCTCGGCCTGCGGGTCGCTGCGCGAAGACTACGCGCCCGGTGATTTTGTGATCGTTGACCAATTCATTGACCGCACCTTTGCCCGCGAGAAATCCTTCTTCGGTGCAGGCTGCGTGGCACATGTGTCGGTCGCCCACCCCACCTGCCCCCGCCTTGGGGCGGCTTGCGCGCAAGCGGCCACAGGCGTGCGCGTCCACAAGAGCGGCACCTATCTGGCCATGGAAGGACCGCAATTTTCCACCCTCGCAGAATCGCAGATGTACCGCGCGTGGGGCGCCGATGTGATCGGCATGACCAATATGCCCGAGGCGAAATTGGCCCGCGAGGCCGAACTCTGCTATGCCTCGATCGCGATGGTCACCGATTTCGACTGCTGGCACCCCGACCACGGCGCGGTCGATGTGGCCCAGGTCATCGCCACACTTACCGCCAACTCCGGCCACGCCAAAGCGATGATCGCAGGCTTGCCTGCGCTGCTCGACCATACCCGCGCGCCTTGCCCCCACGGCTGCGACCGCGCGCTGGACCACGCCATCATGACAGCCCCCACCGCCCGCGACACCGATCTTCTGGCCAAGCTGGATGTCGTCGCAGGGCGGGTATTATAACTCACAGGCCCAACCAATGGACAGCACAATTACCGAGTTCTTTGCCAGCATGTTTGGCAGCCGCGCCATTGAAATCATCGCCGCTACTTGCGGGTTTATCAATGTCGCCCTGATCATCCGGCGTAGCATCTGGAACTATCCATTCGGCATCCTCATGGTCATCCTCTATGCATGGATCTTCTATGACTACCGCCTCTACAGCGATGCGCTGTTGCAAGTATTCTTTTTGGTTATTCAGGTGTTTGGCCTGTTTTGGTGGCTGTCGGGCCGCAATGCCCAAGGCCAGGTTATCGTCCGCTCTATGCCGCCCGCGCAGTTCGGAATGGTCCTTGCCGCAGGGACAGTTGGCGCGGGCATCCTTGGCCTGTTGATGCACCGTTATACCGATGCAAGCCTGCCCTTCGCCGATGCCAGCGTGGCCGCCCTCAGTGTGGTGGCGCAAACCTTGCTCGCCCGCCGCTTCTTGCAAAACTGGTATGTCTGGATTGCGGTTGATGTGCTGGCAATCGGGGTCTTTGCCACCAAAAGCTTGGTCCCCACGGCCACGCTTTACGCGCTGTTCCTCGTGCTGGCCGTGACGGGTTTGCTCACGTGGCAGCGCGCATGGCGAAACGGTACGGCCGTCGCATGACACGCGGGTTCTTGCTGGGCAAATTCATGCCGCCGCATCAGGGGCACCTGTTCATGTGCCAAACCGCAGCGGCTTTGGTCGATCACCTCACCGTGCTGGTCTGCACCTTGCCCGATGATCCGGTCCCTGGCCCTGCCCGCGCGGCATGGATGATGCAACTGCTGCCACACGCCCGCATCATCCATTTTGACAAGGTCGTCCCCCAAGCCCCCGCCGATCACCCCGATTTCTGGCCCATCTGGCAAAACATCTGCCAAACCGCCCACCCCGAGCCTTTGGATTTCGTCTTTGGCTCGGAACCCTATGTTACCCGGCTTGCAGCCTGTCTGAAGACGCGACCGGTAATTCTAGACGCCGACCGGCTGGCCTTTCCCACCTCAGCCACCGCCATCCGCACCGATCCCGCCGCCCATTGGGCGATGATCCCCGGCCCTGTGCGCGCATACTACCAAAAGCGGATTGCGGTGGTTGGCGCGGAAAGCACGGGAAAAACCACGCTGACCGCTGCACTGGCCACGCATTTTGGCACGGTCTACATGCCCGAATATGGCCGCAGCTATGATACCATGCAGCGCCATATCGGCTGGCAACCCCATGATTTCCAACGTATCGCGACCGTTCACACCGCCATGCGCAACGCCCTTGCGCCCCAAGCTGGCCCCTTGCTGATTGAAGACACTGATCCGCTGCAAACCGGCATCTGGGAACAAACCTTGCTGAACACCGACCAGATCACGACCACCCCCTTGCCCTTGGCAGATCTGTACCTGCTGCTTGACACGGGGCTAGCATGGCAAGATGACGGCACCCGCTATCTGGGCGATCCGGTGGCGCGCGAGGCCTTCCAAACCCGCTTGACCGCGCAACTGACAGCGCAAAACGCCAATGTCATCCCGATCACCGACACCGGCCCTGCGCGCCTGAAAACCGCCATCGCCGCCATTACATTCGCTTTCCCCACCTTGTCCGCACCCCAAAGGAGCGTGTTATGAAAACCGTCAAAGACTACATCCGCACCATCGTTGATTTCCCGCACGAAGGGATCCTGTTTCGCGATGTGACCACCCTGTTTGCCGACCCGCGCGGCTTTCGCATGGCGATTGACCAACTGTTATCGCCCTATGCTGGCCTGCGGATTGACAAGGTGACGGGCCTTGAGGCGCGGGGTTTTATCCTTGGCGGGGCGGTGGCGCATCAACTTTCCACAGGCTTTGTGCCAATACGTAAAAAGGGCAAATTGCCGGGCCGCACCATCGCGCAGGATTACAAGCTGGAATACGGCGAGGCGGTGGTCGAGGTCCATGACGACGCGTTTTTGGCCGGTGAAAAGGTGCTGTTGGTTGATGACCTCTTGGCCACCGGCGGCACGGCCGAAGCAGGGATCAAGCTGATCGAACGCTTGGGCGCCGAGGTGGTCGGCTGCGCTTTTGTCGTCGATCTGCCCGATCTGGGCGGGCGCACCAAGCTTGAAAAGATGGGGATGGAGGTTCATGCCCTGTGTTCCTTTGAAGGCTTTTGAGATTTTGCCAGAAACAGGATGGACGGTAACCATTTAGTAACGGATTCGCCCTAAACGTATGGAACCGGGATAACCGGTCGCTGCTTGCGAAACACGTGACCACTTTACCCCAGACCCCAGCCCCGCCGGTTCACCCCGGTGGGGCTAACTTTTTTGGTCTTATGATTGCGCGCGCCAATGTTTGCCGCACAGGCTGGATTAGGCATTTTTGTTAAGATTAAATCAGCGGGCGGCGCGCAAAACAGCACCGGGGTTCATAATGCCATGCGGATCAAGGGCTGATTTGATCGCGCGCATCGCCGCCAGTTTCGCCGGATCGCCGTATTTTTCCAGATCATCCACCTTCAGCCGCCCAATTCCATGCTCGGCGCTGACAGACCCACCGCGCGCGTGGGCCATGTCATGCACCAAGGTTTTTATCGCCGCGCGGCTGTTTTCATGCTGTGCGCGGGCTTCGCCGGGCATCGGGAACACGTTGTAATGCAGGTTGCCATCGCCCAAATGCCCGAAACAATTGATCCGCCAATCCCCCAAACCTGCCAGTGCAGGGCCTGCATCAGTGATAAATCCAGCCACCTCGCCCAAGGGCAGCGAAATATCATGGCTGGAAATCGCACCGATCCGGCGGTTCGCTTCGGGGATGTTTTCGCGCAAGGCCCAAAATTCGGCCCGCTGCGCCTGTGATTGCGCGATCACCCCATCCAGCACCAAACCCGCCTCGGCCCCCGCTTCAAACACCGCTGCCAGCGCCTGCTGCGGGTCCAAACCATCGGGCAGACCCACGTCGATCAGCACCATCCAATCCGGTGCTTCAGCAAAGGGTTGGCGCTGTTCAGGCATCTTTTCTGCCAGAAACGCCAACCCCATCTTTGCAATGAGCTCAAACGCAGAAACAAGCCCGCCCAACTGCGCCTGAGCCAAGGCTAGCAACTCGAGCGCCGCGGCAGGGCTCGGAACCACCATAAACGCCGTGCCCATCGCCGCCGGAATAGGCGCAAGTTTAAGGCTCGCCGCCGTAATCACCCCCAGCGTCCCTTCGGACCCCACCAATAGATTGCGCAAATCATAGCCTGTATTGTCTTTGCGCAGCCGTTTCAGCCCGTGCCAAATGCTACCGTCAGGCAAAACCGCCTCTAGCCCCAGGCACAAATCGCGCGCGTTGCCATAGCGCAGCACATTCGCCCCGCCCGCATTGGTCGCCAAATTGCCGCCAATCCGTGCGGTTCCCTGACTGGCCAGCGACAACGGAAACAACCGCCCCACGCTATCCGCCGCCGCCTGCACCTCGGCCAAGGTCGCGCCCGCCTCAACCACCACAACATTCTCGGATGGATGAACCGACCGCACCGCCCGCATTCGTTCCAGCGACAGGACTAACGGCATCGGCCCTCCATCCATCACCTGCCCCAGCACCAGCCCCGTACCGCCGCCAAAGGGCACAACGCCCACGCGCGCCGCATGACAGGCCGCAATAACCTGCGAGACCTCCGCCACCGAACGCGGCCGCGCTACACCACCGGCATGGCCGCCAACCCGCCCGCGCGGATCGGCCAGATAGCGGGGTTCCACCGCCCCTATCGTGCCGTCTGGCAAAGCGGCGGCCAGCGTTTCCAAAAATGCGGTATCAGCGGGGTTCAGCATGGCGCCTCCTGTTATCACCCCATGTTACCCCGCCCTGTCCTTCCTGTTCTAGGGCAAATACTCCGGCTCCAGCACAATGATCGTTGGCGTTTTCGGCAGGCGCGCCAAGGACAGATCAATCTGGCTGATCCCGGGTTCCACCACCTGAAATTGATCCCCCATCTCGGCCAAAAATGCCGACAGGGACGCGCCTGAAAACCAATGCATCGGGAACACGACCGATGACCGCAACCGCCGCACCACCGTCATCATGGATGGCAAATCAAGGGTATAGCCGCCATCCACCGGCACCATCAGCACGTCCAGCCGCCCAATAGCCGCAAATTGCGCGGCATCGGGAATATGATGCAAATGGCCCAAATGCCCGATGCACAGGCCCGCCACCTCAAAGATAAAAATCGAGTTGCCGTCCTTGCGCAAAACCCCGCGATTCATCACATCGGTCGGCACATTGCGCACCAACACCTCGCCCAGATCCAGATAATGCTCGGCCGCCGCCCCATCGCCCCAACCGGGCAAGACATGCGGCACGCGCGGATCGGGGCGCGCGGTCCAATGCGTGCCATGCGCATTGTTCATCGTCACCACATCGGGCACCGTATCATCGCCACCGATAAATCCGGTGTAATCGGTCACCAACACCTTACCTTGCGGCGTGCGCAGCGCGAAACTTGCATGATCCAGATAGCGGATACGCACGTCGCCCATTGCCACCGGATCTGCAAAGGCCACCCGATGCACAGGCGTGCCCGCATCGGCCAACGCAATGCAATGGCTTGGGACGCGGTCTTGCGCCATCGCAGGCGTGGCAAGCATCAACAGCAAAATATAGCGGATCATTAGCAGCCCCCAATTTCCCAGTGGAAATAAGACTAGCGCCGCCAAACCAAAAGTCACGCGCCTAGCCGACTGCCGTGCGCCCCCGCCGGTCATGGCGCAAATTGGCATACAGCACATGGTTGCGCCACCGCCCCGAGATTTGCAAATAGCTTTGCGCAACACCTTCGTATTTGAAACCCGTCTTTTCCAGCACCCCGCGCGATGCCGTGTTTTCCGGCAAACAAGCCGCCTCGACCCGACTTAGGTCCAGATGGGTAAAGGCATGATGCACCATGGCCTGTATCGCCTCGCGCATATATCCATGCCGCGCAAAAGGTTGGCCGATCCAATAGCCCACAGTTGCCGCCTGCGCAGGGCCACGGCGCACGTTATCCAGCGTGATCGCGCCCAAAAGCTGTGCATCCGACCGCCGGATCATCAACATCGGCAAGGCCGTCCCTTGGGTCTGCGCCCGCGCGGCCCAATAAACACGGTTGGTGAACGACCGCCGTGACAAATGATCATCTGACCAAACAGGTTCCCAAGGGGTCAAAAACGCGGCACTTTCCTCGCGCAACTCGGCCCAAGGATGCCAGTCGCCATGCATGGGCAGGCGCAGCGTCATCCGCTCGGTTTCAATCCGGATCTTGCGGCGAAAGCCCAGCATCAGGCAACAAGCCCGCGCCGGATCTCCTCAAGGCTCGGCGCTTGGGCGACCGGACCGTACAACGCCAGCGCCACATCGGCGCCGATCATTTCACCGGCATAGCGGCGCACATCGGCGGTGGTCACGGCATCAATCTTGGCAACAGCTTCTTCGGGTGATGGCACACGGCCCCAAATCGCCAGCAGCCGCGCAAGGCGTTCCGCACGGCTCGACGGGCTTTCCAGCCCCATCAGCATCCCCGCCTTTAGCTGCACACGCGCACGCGCCACTTCGGCCTCGGCCATATCGCCGCTGGCCCGCTTCAATTCTTCCACCGTGATCGCTGTCAAATCGCCGATTTCTTCCTCGGATGTGCCAGCATAAATCGTGATCTGCCCTGCATCCTCATAGGCCCCCGATTGCGCGAAAATCGTATAGCACAGCCCGCGTTCCTCACGGATTTTCTGGAACAATCGGCTCGACATGCCGCCGCCCAACGCCATCGCGTAAATCTGCGCGATATACACATCGGCAGACCGATACCCCGGCGCGTCAAAGGCCAGCGCGAAATGCACCTGCTCCAGCGTCTTCGTCTCGCGGCGTTCCGAGCCTTTGAATTGCGCAGGCTGGATCAACCCACCAACGCCTGCGCGGCGGTCGCCAAACAGCGCTTCGGCCTGCGCCACAATCGCATCATGGTCCACAGCCCCCGCCGCCGACAGGATCATCCGGTCAGGGCTGTAATGTTCCGCCACAAATCCCGTCAAATCGGCACGGCTAAAGCTGCTCACGCGTTCCGCAGGCCCCAAAATCGTGCGGCCAAAGGGTTGGTCAGGATAGCACGCCTCTTGCAGCCAATCGAATACGATGTCATCGGGCGTGTCCAAGGCCTGCCCGATTTCTTGCAAAATCACATGGCGTTCGGTCTCAATTTCCTTTGGGTCGAACACGGGGTTCAACACAATATCGCCAATCACATCCAGCGCCAGCGCCACGTCATCTTGCAGCACACGCGCGTAATAGGCGGTCATCTCGCGGGATGTATAGGCGTTGATATAGCCACCAACATCCTCAATTTCCTCGGCAATTCGCAGGCTGCTGCGCTTTTCCGTGCCTTTAAACGCCATATGCTCCAGAAAATGCGCAATGCCGTTCTGCTCGGCCCGTTCATGCCGCCCGCCCGCCGTGATCCAGATACCGACGCTGGCCGATTTAAGGCCGGGCATCGCCTCGGTCACAATGCGAAATCCGTTTGGCAAGGTCGTCAGGCGGCTGGTCAATTGGCAATCCCTTCGCGGATATGGGCTTGAAGTGCGGCAAGATCATTGGGCATACGCGTCACACGCTCAGGGCGGTCAAACAAGTCGGCCATACGGTCCGGCAAACCGGGGCGGGTGCCCATCGCCGCCTCAACCGCATCGGGGAATTTCGCCGGATGTGCGGTGGCCAGCGTGATCATCGGGACCGTGCCCAAATGCCCCTCGGCCACCTTCACGCCAACAGCCGAATGCGGGCACAACACTTCGCCCGTATCTGCAAACGCACTGCGAATCGTGGCCTGTGTCTCTGCCTCGGAACAGCGACCCGACGCAAAAGTATCACGCAACATCTCCAACGCACCTTGAGAGATATTGAACCCACCGCCGCGCAATTCAGCCATCAACGCCGAAACGGCCGCCCCATCACGCCCATAGGCATCAAACAAAACCCGCTCGAAATTCGACGACACCTGAATATCCATCGACGGGCTGATCGACGGTTTTACCCCATCCGTCCGGTATTCCCCCGACCGCAAAGCGCGGTCCAGAATGTCGTTCTGGTTCGTCGCGATCACCAATTGCGCAATCGGCAACCCCATCGCCCTCGCAATATAGCCTGCGAAAATGTCACCGAAATTACCCGTCGGCACAGTGAAACTCACCTCACGCTGCGGCGCGCCCAAGGACACCGCGGACGAGAAATAATACACCACCTGCGACAAAATCCTCGCCCAGTTGATGCTGTTCACCCCTGCCAGCCGCACCTCATCGCGGAACGCCAAGTCGTTGAACATATCCTTCACGCGCGCCTGACAATCATCAAAATCGCCGTCCATCGCAATCGCCCGCACATTTGCCTCAGCCGGTGTGGTCATCTGGCGGCGCTGCACCTCGGACACGCGGCCATGCGGATACAGGATAAACAGATCCACATTCGACAACCCGCGAAACGCCTCCATTGCGGCCGACCCTGTATCGCCGCTGGTCGCGCCCACAATCGTGATCCGCTCACCCGATTTGGCCAAGGCGGCCTGCATCATCTGGCCAATCAACTGCATGGCAAAATCCTTGAACGCCAAGGTCGGCCCGTGAAACAGCTCCAGCAAAAAGTGGTTCGGCCCCAACTGCACCAAAGGCGCGCGCGCCGCATGGCCGAACCCCGCATAGGCCTTGGCAATCAACCCGCGAAACTCATCCTTGGAAAAGGTGTCGCCCAAAAACGGCCACATCACCCGAAACGCCACCTCTTCATAGGGCAATCCGGCCAGCGCCGCGATGTCGGCCTGCGTCATCACCGGCACGGATTCGGGCACATACAGGCCGCCATCGCGCGCTAGCCCCGTCATCATCGCCTCGGAAAAGCTCAAAACCGGGGCCTGACCCCGTGTCGAGATATAGCGCATCGTCACGCCCCCCTTATTCAACATTCCGCCTCATACGCCACAGCAAGAGGCCTGTCATCCCCGCCCAGACGAAGGCCAGCAAAAACCACGTGATCGCATAGTTCATATGATCATTCGGCACCGCCGAACTGTCCACCGGCATCGGCTCGATTCCATCTCCGGTCAGCGACCGCGCCACAATCAGCACAGGCTCGGTGTTCAATGCCTCGGCCATCGCGGGCACATCACGGGCAAACCACATGCCGCGCCCCAAATCCGGCGCGGGTGTAAACCCGTCCACCTCTTCGGGCCACACCAGATTGCCCGTCACCTCGACTACCACAACATCCCGCGGCAGGCCCCGCGCCTCATCAGTCAAAAAACCGCGGTCTACCATCACACGGCGGCCTGCATCGGTTTCCAGCACGGCAATCACCCGAAAGCCGGGGCCAATTTGCTTGCGGCTCACCAAAACATCCAACTGATCGCCGGTAAAGCGGCCCGCTACCACGACAGGCAAAAACTTGTCCGCTTCTGCATCCGGCATGGCAGGCAATCCCACAGGCGCTGACCCGATCCGCGCGTCAATCTCGGCCAGAACCGACTCTTTCCACGCCAGCCGCTGCAACTGCCAAACCCCAAGCGACACCAGCACAGCCATCCCGCACAATCCAAACAGTACAGGCACAATCATCCGCCGCATCGTCAAACCCATTTCATCCCGTCCAATACCAAAGGCGCGGCCCTTTCGACCCGCGCCCTGTGTCATTTTGCCTTCATCCAAGTCGGATCAGATTATTGGCCCCAGACATAGATTGAAGCAAACAAGAACAGCCACACAACATCCACAAAGTGCCAGTACCACGATGCCGCCTCAAAGCCGATATGCTGCTGCGGGGTAAAGTGGCCCTTATAGACACGCGCCAAACAGATCAGCAAAAAGATCGTACCGATAAGCACGTGGAACCCGTGGAACCCCGTCGCCATAAAGAAGTTTGCGCCATAGATATTGCCCGCAAACCCGAATGCCGCGTGGCTATACTCATAGATCTGCAACAAGGTAAAGAACGCGCCCAAGACAACCGCCAAAATCAGGCCGTTCTTCATGTCCTTGCGGTTGTTTTCATGTACCAGCGCGTGGTGCGCCCAAGTTGCTGCTGCACCGGAACATAGCAAAATCAGAGTGTTGATCAGCGGCAGGTGCCACGGGTCAAACGTCTCAATTCCAACAGGTGGCCAAGGACCGTCAACCGCTGGCGACAGTGGCCCCATCGGGTACATCGCGTGTTTGAAAAACGACCAGAACCATGCGGCAAAGAACATGACTTCGGACATGATGAACATGATGAACCCGTACCGCAGGCCAATCTGCACCACCGGCGTATGGTCTCCAACCATGCTTTCATGCACCACATCCGACCACCATGCGAACATGACATACAGCACCATCGCAAGGCCGATCAGGCCCATCCAGGGTCCGGAACCGTGCATCCACAGCACCGCGCCAAACAGCATGATAAACGCCCCAACAGCAGCCATGAACGGCCAGACGGATGGCGGTAGAATATGATAATCGTGGTTCTTGGCGTGGGCCATGGTGGTCGTTCCCTCGTTTTTGGTATACCGCGCTTTGCGCTTGGCAGCTTTCTTAGTTTAGTGTCTTGGGTGTGGCTGGGGCAAGCGCTGCTTGCTCGCCTGCCGGAATATCGGTCACGTGAAAGGTATACGACAGCGTGATTTCACGCACATACTTGCCTTCGCGGTCGTTAATAATGTCTGGATCGACGAAAAACGTAACAGGCATCTGGATCCGCTCACCTGGCTGCAGCACTTGCATGGTAAAGCAGAAACAGGCGATCTTGGTAAAATATCCACCAGCGCTGTCAGGCGTAACGTTATAGCTGGCAGTGCCTGCAATCGGTTGGTCGGTCGGGTTATAGGCCTCGTAAAACGCAAGGCCGGTCTCGCCGATCCGCACGTCCATCGTGTTTTGCATCGGCGTGAATTTCCACGGCATCCCGCGTTCCAACGATGCATCGAACCGGATTTTCATGGTGCGGTCCAAAATTTGGTCGGGCGCGGTTGCGGCAACTTGCGTAGTTCCGCCAAAGCCGGTTACGCGGCAAAACCAGTCATAAAACGGCACTGCCGCAAAAGACAAAGAGGCCATCGTTGCCGCCACAAAGCAAAGCTGAGCTGCGGTTTTCTGAATCGGAGTCATGGTTTTGTCCCCACGGTTGTTTGCGCGTCTAATGGAACCAATTCTGGCCGTAGCACGTGGTCAAACCCCTGCATCTGGCCCACATCGGTCACTTTGACCACCGTCAGCCCAAACACCAAGGCGATAAATGCCACCAGCACAGCGCCAAGGCCCACATTGCGGCCCAAACGGCGCTTGTGCAGCTCATGTTCTACGTCAAACGCCATGTTACCAGCCCCCAAGCCCATAAGGTTTCAGCGCGGCCTCGGCCAAAAACGCCCCAAAATGCAAGAACAGATATAGCAGCGAGAATTTGAAAACCTGCCGCTCAACCGCGTATTTATCCGCCTCGGCCTGCACTTCATCGCGCCGCCAAATCTTCCACGCGCCCCACAGAAACCCTGCGTTCAACACTACGGAAACCGTCAGATACAGCGGCCCGCCAATCGACGTAAACCCAGCCGCCAGCGCGAACGGCACCAAGGCGATCGTATAGACCAAAATGTGGTTCCGCGTCACCTTCTTGCCGTGCGTCACGGTCAGCATCGGCACACCGGCCTTGCTGTAATCCTCGTTCATGAACAAGGCCAACGCCCAGAAATGCGGCGGCGTCCACATGAAAATCAGCATGAACATCAGCACCGCTTCAATCGAAACGCTGCCGGTCATCGCAACCCAACCGATCATCGGGGGGAACGCACCTGCCGCCCCGCCAATCACGATATTCTGCGGTGTCGACCGTTTAAGCCACATCGAATAGACCACGGCATAGAAAAAGATCGTAAACGCCAGCAAGGCCGCCGCCAGCATATTTGCCGTCAGCGCCAGCATCACAACCGAAATTCCAGACAGCGCCGCACCAAACCCCAGCGCCTCACCGGGCTGCACACGCCCAGCAGGGATGGGCCGCTTGGCGGTCCGCTTCATGATCACGTCAATATCGGCATCCCACCACATGTTCAGCGCCCCCGAGGCCCCAGCCCCCAGCGCAATGAACAAAATCGACGTCATGGCAATAAACGGATGCACAGCCCCGGGCGCCACCAAAACGCCGACCAGCGCTGTAAACACCACCAGCGACATGACACGCGGCTTCAACAGGGCGACGTAATCGCCGAACCCCGCCTCACCTGCTTGCCCGATAGTATCCGTGTCGCTCATCACATGTCTTCCCAAGCCAGAACGGCAGGGGCCAATTACGGTCCCCACCTAAAAAATTAGTCCGCCGCCGCCACTTGAACAGGGGCCGCACCAATCAAAGCAGCAGTCTTTTCACCCGCCAACCACGTATCATAGGCTTCTTGCGAAACCACCTTCACGGTGATCGGCATATAGGCATGGTCCTTGCCGCACAGCGTGGTGCACTGGCCAAAGAATGTGCCTTCAACCTCGGCCTTGAACCACAACGTGTTCAAACGACCGGGAACTGCCGATTTCTGCACCCCAAACGCGGGCACCATCCAGGCATGAATAACATCCGCCGCCGACAGCTGCACAACAATCACCTTGCCGACAGGGATCACCATCGCCGTATCCGTCGCCAACAAGAAATCTTCCTTGGTGTAACCGGCATCAACCAGCTCGGCCTCAACCTCGGCATTCATAACCTTGCCATCGCCGATCAGAAAACTATCAAACGCCACACCCTCATCAGGGTATTCATAGCTCCAGTACCACTGGTTGCCAGTCACCTTAATAGTGATATCCGCTTCGGGAATTTCCAACTGCTTAAACAAAACCGGCAAAGAAAACGCGCCTATGAACACCAAGATTACGATCGGCACAATCGTCCAAGCGACCTCCAGCGGGCTGTTATGGGTGAATGTCGCAGGCACCTTGTTACGCTTTTCGTTAAAGCGCCACAAAACATACAGCAGCAACCCCGTTACAAACACGGTGATCGCAGTGATGATCACCAGAATAAACTGATCCAGCCAATGGATGTCACGCGCCAATTCCGTTGCTGCCACCTGAAATCCGGTCGCCCCGTCCACAGGCCGCCCCGAGGCCGCGTCTTGCGCAAGGGCCAAACCGGCCCCCATCACTGTTCCAAAACCTGCGGTGATACCGAAAAAACCCGTCTTCATGCGCATGTGCAAATCCCGTTCGTTACGCGGCTCTTTCAGCCTGCATTTTAGGTTTGCCCGACTCTTGGGCAGAATCCCGTTGTTTCTACTCTTGGTGAAACCATATTAAGACCGTAACGACAAGAGAAACCATTGCGGCAAACCGACGCCGTTTGATGTAAATCAAGGACTTTTACATGACCGATGCCCCGTTCCGCCCGTTTGACTCGCATCTCGACGAACAACGCGCCCTTGATTTGCTGCGCCAGGCCACACATGGCGCCGATGACGGAGAGCTGTTTTTGGAACGAAAACGCTCCGAAGCCATCGTTTTGGATGATGGCCGCGTCAAAACCGCCAGCTATGACGCCTCCGAAGGGTTTGGCCTGCGCGCCGTGCGCGGCGAGGTGGCAGGTTATGCCCATTCGACCGAAATTTCCGAATCCGCCCTCAAACGCGCGATGGACACTACCCGCCTTGCCGTGGGCGCAGGCGGCGGCACCTTGGCCGATGCCCCCAAAGGCACCAACCAGAAACTCTACACCGATGCCGACCCAATGGCAGATGCCACATTTGCAGGCAAAATCGACCTTCTGCGCGAAATTGATGCCTATACCCGCGCGCTTGATCCGCGCATCGTGCAAGTCAGCGCCACCATCGCCGCAGGCCTGCAAGAGGTGGAAATTTTGCGCCCCGAAGGGCTGCGCCTGTCCGACATCCGCCCCATGGCGCGGTTGAACATCTCGGTCATCATCGAACAGAACGGCCGCCGCGAACAAGGCGGCATGGGCGGCGGTGGCCGCTACGGTCTTGCCCGACTGATGGACCCCGCCCATTGGCAAGGCCTTGCGCGTGAGGCTCTGCGCATCGCCCTTGTTAACCTTGATGCCGTCCCTGCCCCCGCAGGCATGATGGATGTCGTTCTTGGTGCAGGCTGGCCAGGCATTTTGCTGCATGAGGCGATTGGTCACGGGTTGGAAGGCGATTTCAACCGCAAGAAAACATCGGCGTTCGCGGGTCTTATGGGCCAACAAATCGCGGCCAAAGGCGTCACCGTGCTGGATGATGGCACCATGCCCGACCGGCGCGGATCGATCAGCTTCGATGACGAAGGCACCCCTTCCCAACGCAACGTACTGATCGAAGACGGAAAACTCGTCCGCTACATGCAAGACCGCCAGAATGCGCGCCTGATGGGTGTCGCCCCCACCGGCAACGGCCGCCGCGAAAGCCACGCGCATATCCCCATGCCCCGTATGACCAACACCTATATGCTGGGCGGCAACACCGACCCGCAAGAAATCGTGGCGTCCCTCAAAGACGGTATCTATGCCGTAGGCTTTGGCGGCGGCCAAGTCGACATCACTAACGGCAAATTCGTGTTTTCCTGCACCGAGGCCTACCGCGTCCAAAACGGCAAAATCGGCGCCCCAGTCAAAGGTGCTACCCTGATCGGTGACGGGGCCACCGCCCTGCAACACATCCGCGCCATCGGCAACGACATGGCCATGGACCCCGGCATCGGCAATTGCGGCAAGGCAGGCCAATGGGTGCCGGTCGGTGTGGGGCAACCTACGTTGCTAATCGGGGGGCTGACGGTGGGCGGCTCGGCGGCATAAGCCGCCGCAGCCCCGACCGTGCCAAAATAACCGCTTTTCTGCCGCGCCAAACACCCCAGAGCGGCCGCTCGCGGCGACGTGCATGACCTTCCGCTTGGCGGACTTTGCGGTCAATAGCAATCTTAACTCGGATGTCCGGTTCAACTCTTGCGACGAACGAAGGCACGCTCCACTTTTTCATAAAAGCGCGCCTTCAGTGTTTCAAACTTCGAGAGGTGAAGCGCTGCGCTCCCATTTCAACGGGTGGAACACTTCGTCAACTGGCGTTACCGCCACATGGTTAATATAATTGGACATCGTTTTCTGGGCGATGCCCAAGATGACATCTAACACAGCGCGATGGCTGTAACCGGCAGCAAAGAAAGTTTCGATCTGAGCATCAGCGGCGTTTCCGCGCTCGCGCACCATCTGGATTGTGAAAGATCGCAGAGCCTCAAGCTTTGCCGTTGGCAGCGGCGTCTCGTTGCGCAGGGCATCTGTGATATCGTCCGAAACCTTCATCATCTTTGCGATGCCTGTGTGGGCCGGTACGCAGTAATGGCATGAATGCTCAACATTGATTGCTTGCCACACAACAGTTAGCTCGTCGGCGTCAAAGTCTGTTTCAGTGAAGAGTTTATGAAGAAGTTGATATGCCTCGTACGCCTGTGGGCTTTCCGCCAGAACTTTGTGCAACCCGGGCAAACGGCCAAAGGCTTTTTGCGACGTCTCCAAAAGCGGCTTGGAGGCTTCTGGAGCCGTGTCCAGATCATGCGAAGGGAAATTCATATCGGTGCGTCCTTTTTTTAAACTGCAATATGTGTCTTTTAGGCTTTCTTGATCAATCACTCAAGTATATAATTGAATGTTCATTCAAGAACTGGTGATCCAATGCCACCCAAACCGAATTATGACCGAGATGAACTGATCGAACGCGCCCGCGATTTATTTTGGAAACGTGGATGGGCGGGTACTTCGCTGAAAGACCTCGAAGCTGTGTTGCAGGTGAAGCCGGGCAGCTTTTATGCTGCGTTTGGCTCTAAAGATGCTCTGTTTGCACTGGCCATGGAAAAGTATGCGACTGACGGGCGGGAACGCCTGAAAACGTTGGCGGAAAAACACGGCCCGATCAAAGCCCTTCAGCGTTTCCCGGAGATGGTCGTCGGGAACGATGCCGCTCCCGCCAAGGCCTGCATGCTATCAAAGACGCTTCTTGAACTTCACGCACACAACCACCCTTTAGCGCACGAAGCGAATCTGCATCTTTTAAAGATGGAGGCACATTTTGCAGACCTATTTCAGCAGGCTCAATACGCGGGCGACATTGATGTTTCGCATGATCCTAAGGTGCTTGCCCGCAGGTATCAGTCTGATCTTTTGGGTTTAAGGGTCTCTGCCGAACGCGAGGGTGTCGACGCCAAGGCAATCGCAGCAGAGATAGCAGACGGTTTGACTAAGCTTTGACACGACCTGCTTAGCCGTCGTTCCTGCGTCAGGCAGCTTTGTGCACTTTGGGCTCAAACCAGACCGTTCATGCAAGACCCACGAACGGCAGCTTTGAAAAGGCGCAGCGCCACAAATCCTCCCTTCTAGGCAGAGGCAAAAAACTCCGAAGGGTCCGCGCCCAAAAAAACGTCGCCAAACCAAAGCCGGTGTTGAAGGGGTTTTGCAATCTCGGCGACGGACGGACGCCCAGCACCTCAAATCCGGTCCCATCGCCCAATCACAAAGCAGATCGCGGCCTAGGGGAACGAAAATCGCCACCTGTCCACGTTAAAATTTGGTTAAGAAAAAACGGAGTATCAATAAATATCAGATGCTTACACAAATGTTCGCACGCGGACATTCTGCGAGCACGGGGGGCCTTGCTTTACCCCCCCTCAAGCCCTATCTTTCAGAAAGGCGGGTTCTGCTCGGTTCGTGCGTCGCACATTTCCAGTGGCCCATAAGCATCTCCGAGGGAGCTGGCTCTGTTTGGATCCTGGTCCAAGTACCTGGCGACCACCTGAAAACTCAGGCTCTCGGGAAATTCACGCAAACACGGCTGCTGCGGTTCCCGCCACCTTTACCGCCGCTTGGCGCCCACATGAACAGGGGCCAGTTCAGCCGTAACACCTTGCTTTTTGCCGCCCTTCGGTTCGTCATCCGGCGCGGCCAGGCTCATCACCGCATAGGCAAATTGAACGCCAGCAAAGACCACGCCATTGAAAACAACCATCATCGTAAAGGCAAGCCAGCCCATTTCCGTTTCGGTCACAAGATGGCGCAACCCACCCACATCCAGCCAGACAATCAGCGACACAAAAGCGAGGGCCAAGGCAAAGCCAATGGCGACATTGATAATATAAAGACGGATCAGTTTTGGCATGGCGGCCCCCAGATGCTATTCAACCCAACGTAGCACGCGAAGAACAGTTTACGACACGGTTTTTTTGTCGCAACCCTAAAACGCCTCGGGCTTGGCCTCGCGCGCCATGTGGTCCAAAACCGCGTTCACGAATTTCGGTTCCTTGCCGTCCGGAAAAAAGGCTTTGGCGAGGTCCACATATTCATTGATCACCACCTTGGGCGGCGTCACCATCTCCACCAATTCAGCCCCCGCCGCGCGGAAAAGCGCGCGCAAAACCGGATCGATCCGGTCAATCGGCCAAGCCGCCGCCAACGCACGGTCGGTCATCTGGTCGATCCGCGCCTGCCGGTTCACGGCATGGTTCAGCACGGCCCGAAAATGGGTCGCGTCCCCTTCGGCCATCTCGTCGCCATCATAAACGGCACCAAAACGATGGGTTTCAAACTCGGCCTGCACGGCCTCTACCGTTTGGCCTGAGCTTTCCATTTGAAACAGCGCCTGTACCGCATAAAGCCGCGCCGCGGATTTCATTTGCTTTTTCAGGTCTTTTTTGGGGTCAGGCTTGGTCATGCGCGAAAGCTATCCTCGGGCGGGCGAAAACCGATGCCTTTGCGGGCGCTGGACCAGCGGCGCGACAAGGCGATCAGATGAAGGGCGGCGGCAGCGGCACCGCCACCTTTGTTCTGGGCAGCAGGATTGGCACGCACTTGCGCCTGATCCATGTTTTCAACGGTCAAAATGCCATTGCCGATGCAAGCCCCTTGCAGCCCCATCAAGGACAAGGCGCGGCTGCTGTCATTGCAGACCGTATCGTAATGCGTGGTTTCACCGCGGATGATGCAGCCAAGGGCAACATAACCGTCAAAATTACTTTGACGTTCGGCCATCGCAATCGCGGTCGGCACTTCCAAAGCGCCTGGAACCTCGACAATTTCAAAACTCGCGCCGCACGCCTCGGCGGTGGCGGTGGCCCCTGCGATCATCTGATCGGCAATGGCGCGGTAATAAGGGGCGACCACGATCAACAGCTTTACCGGCTTGTCAAACTCTGGCAGTGGCAAGGTGTAGTGTGACTCTAAACTGGCCATATTTTACCCTTTCGGAATGGCACGGGTGCCAGTGATGGTCAGACCGTAAGCATCAAGGCCAACGACCTTCGGACGGGGGGAGTTGGTCAACAAAACCAAGTCCTTGATCCCAAGACTTGACAGAATTTGTGCGCCCAAGCCGTATTGCCGCAAGGTTTGCGGGCTGGCCTCGGTATCCGAAACCATCTTGGAATGGAGATCACGCAAAAGCACCAACACACCGCGCCCCTCGGCCGCGATAAGGCGCATGGCATCGCCAAATTCGCCCGTCCGGCCAACGGGACCAAGGCCCACAACATCCAAAAGTGGGTCCATCGTATGCATCCGCACCAAAACCGGACCAGTCGTCGACAGATCGCCTTTGATCAGCACCACATGCTCGGCGCCTTCGGTATCATCGGTGTAAACCCGCATGACCCAATCGCCACCAAATTCAGATGTCACGGTCGCCTCGGAACTGACGCGCACAAGGTTGTCATTGCGGCGGCGATAGGCGATCAAATCGGAAATCGTGCCGATTTTCATCTGATGCTTTTTGGCGAAACCGATAAGGTCTGGCAAACGCGCCATCGTGCCATCATCGTTCATAATCTCGCAAATCACACCCGACGGGTCGAGGCCTGCAAGGCGCGACACGTCCACCGCCGCCTCGGTATGTCCTGCCCGCACCAAAACGCCACCATTGCGGGCGCGCAGGGGGAACACATGGCCAGGTGTAGCTATATCTTGCGGACCCTTGGCAGGATCAATCGCCACGGCCACAGTCAGCGCGCGGTCAGCAGCCGAAATGCCTGTGGACACACCATCGCGCGCCTCGATCGAGGTGGTAAAGGCGGTTTCATGGCGGCTGGAGTTTTTGGGGCTCATCAAGGTCAAACCGAGCGCGTCGATGCGCGCCTCGGTCAATGTCAGGCAAATCAGGCCACGCCCGTGGGTCGCCATAAAATTCACCGCAGCAGGAGTGCATTTCTGCGCGGGGATCACCAGATCGCCCTCATTCTCGCGGTCTTCGTGATCGACCAGAATAAACATGCGGCCTGCGCGCGCATCCGCGATAATCTCCTCAATCGAAGATATGTCTTTGGAATATTCGGTATCGGTCATCTCTTGGCCTCGTGCTTGCTTGCCCAGCCCATACCGCGCCTTGCAGATGAATGCCAGAGGCCGCGACAGCGACCCGTTAGATGAGCGCGGCGCGAACCCGTGCCGAAACCCATTCTGAAATAACCACCGTTATCAGGATCAAAAGCAAGATCGTGGTGACCTGTGGCCAGGACAAGACATTGAGGGACGCTTGCAGCTTTAGCCCCAAACCGCCCGCACCGACCAAGCCCAAGATCGCGCTTTCACGGATATTGATATCCCAGCGAAACACCGTAATGCCCCAGAATGCCGGCATAATTTGCGGGACGATGGCATAGTTCAGCACCTGTGCAGGGCTTGCCCCCGTGGCGCGGATCGCCTCAATTTGCGTGACATCGGTTTCTTCAATCGCCTCATACAGCAGCTTGCCGACAAAGCCGATCGACCGCAGGCCAATCGCGATAATGCCCGCCAAAATGCCCGGCCCAAGGATGGCGACCAGCAAAAGTGCCCAGATCAACGAATTGATCGACCGGGACGCCACGATGATGAACAGCGCAAGCGGGCGCAGGAATGTCGCAGAAGGCGTGGTGTTGCGCGCGGCCATAAACGCGACAGGCACCGCCAGAATGACACCCAGCATGGTGCCTAGCGTGGCCATATTCAGCGTATCCCACAGCGGGATCATCAATTCCGGCACATAAGACAGCTTTGGCGGCCACATCCGCCCGCCAATATCGGCGGCTTGGCGCGGCGCATCCTGCACGAAATACCAAATCGTGCCTTCGGTCATCACCTGCCAGCAATAGACAAATCCAGCCACCATACACAGCCAAAAAGCCCAGATCAGCAGCTTGGTTTTCGGTGTACGGTACTGCCACTCTTTCGGAAAATCACCCGTCATTGCAAAAACTTCCGCAGATAAGAGGAGCCATATTCAGCGATCAGAACGATGCCGATAATGATCAGCAAAATCGCGCCTGCACTGTCATATTCATAACGGTCAATCGCGGTGTTCAGCGTGGCACCAATGCCGCCCGCACCCACAATCCCGATTACAGCACTTTCCCGAAAGTTGATGTCGAACCGATAAAGCGACAGGCCAATCAAGCGTGGCATGACCTGCGGCTGCACGGCGTAATTGATCAATTGCAACCAGCTTGCGCCTGTGGCCCGCACGGCTTCGGCTTGGGATTCATCAATGCCTTCAATATCTTCGGCCAATAGTTTGGCGATAAAGCCGATGGTCGCAAAGGTCAGCGTCAGAAAGCCTGCAAAGGGACCAAAGCCGAACATGGCGACAAAGAAGATCGCCACAATCACCTCTTGCAGCGCACGGCTGACGGCGATGATGGACCGGCAAACGTAATAAACGGGGCGGGGCGCAAGGTTGCGGGCGGCCCCGATGCCGATAGGAATGGAAATGGCGATACCGACGATGGTGGATGTAAACGTCATCGTCAGGCTTTCGATCAGCCCGCCGCGAATATCCGACCAACGCGAGGTGAAGTCCGGTTGCAAGAACCCTTGAACAAAGCGTAGGCCGCGCTCGCCGCCCGCAATGATGCGTTCCCAATTGGCGTCAATGCTGCCAATTGCCAGTACAAACCAGGCCAGTACGGCAATTTGCAAGCCAATGCGCCAGCCTCGGTGCTTGAAAATCTGCGGCGGGCGCTTCCATGTGGTCGGATAGCTGGTCATGCGCCAAGCCTTGCCATTTCGCGCGCGGCGTCACGTTCGGCCTGTTCGTCTTCTGCGGCACCTGTGCGCATCGCGGTCCAATCTTCGGCACCGTAAATCGTGGTCAGCACGTCTTCGGTCAACTGGTCGGGGGTGCCGTCAAACACCACGGCCCCAGCGCGCAACCCAATGATCCGCTGCATAAATTGCTGGGCCAGTGGCACGTCATGGATGTTCACAATCGCGGGCAAATCGCGTTCTTGGCAAATCTCGATCAAAAGGCGCATGATCTGGCGGCTGGTTTTGGGGTCAAGGCTGGCGGTCGGTTCATCGACCAACAAAAGCTCGGGTTCTTGGCTTAACGCGCGCGCAATCCCCACACGCTGACGCTGCCCACCCGACAGCGCATCGGCGCGCTTGTCTGCGTGGTCAATAAGACCAACGCGGTCCAGCAAGCGGTAAGCACGTTCCACATCGGTGGCAGGATAACGTCTTGAAAAACTTTGCCAAAACGACACATAACCCAGCCGTCCCGACAGCACGTTTTCCATAACCGTCAGCCGTTCAACAAGCGCGTATTCCTGAAAAATCATTCCAATGCGGCGGCGTGCGCGGCGCAGATCCCCTGCCCCCAGACCAACCAAATTAGTGCCGTTCAGTTTGATCGCGCCTGATGTAGGTTCCACCAGCCGGTTCACACAACGGATAAGCGACGATTTCCCCGCCCCCGATGGCCCGATCAGCCCGACAACCTGACCCTTTTCCACGGTAAAGGACACGTCCGACAACGCTTTGTCGCCGGTCTTGTAGGTTTTGGTCAAATGTTCGACGCTTAACATGGCATCTCCGCACAATAAGGGTATCCGGGGCCAAAGATTGGCCCCGGTTTCAGTGTGTTTTCAGATGCTTACTGGCAAGCGTAGGAAACGCCGTTCGCCTCATCAATCTGGCGGATGACGGCCCAGTTGTCCTTAAACGTGATCGGAATAAATGATTCCTCACCCGATTTGGAAAACTCGGTCTGCAAGGTCGTGCCTTCCCAATCGAAATTGTAGAACGCATTCTTGATCTTTTCCTGCAATTCCGGCGTCAGGTTATAGGCCGTGCCAAACCCTGTGGTCGGAAAAGTTTGCGAGGTATACAGCACCTTGAACTGATCGGCCTTAACCACATCGCGGTCAATCATTCGGGTTTTCACCGAATTGGCGATTGCTGCGGCGTCATAGTCTTTGTTCGCCACACCAAGAATCGAATTGTCGTGCTTGCCCGAAAACACAGGCTCAAAATCCGTACCTGCAACCATGCCAAATTCCGCCTTCAGCAGTGCCGAAGGGGCCTTGAAGCCTGAGTTGGATGTCTCGGACGTAAAGGCCATTTTGCGGCCCTTGATGCCTGCGACATCGTCAATCCCCGAACCAGGATAGGTGATAATCTCCATCTCATAGCCAAAGCTACCATCCTTGGCGGCCATGATCGTAAAGGGGCGAAAGCCCGCACACGCCACGGCCAAGGGGTTGGAGCCTGTGTTAAAGCCCGCGATATGCAGACGGCCCGCACGCATTGCTTCAATCTGGGCGGCGTTGTTACCAACTGGGAAAAACTGCACCTTTTTGCCGGTTTCCTTTTCCATATGGGTCAGGAAATCGGACCAAGCGGTCGCATAAACCGCCGGATCTTCGACAGGGGTATAGGCAAAAATCAGGGTGTCAGGGTCGACCAACTGCGCCGGATCGGTTGGAATATCGGCAATCATATCGCCGTCTGCATCGGTATAGCGGCTGTCGAGCGTAAACTCCGCCTGCGCCGCAGTGGCACACAAAACCACGGCCGCAGCCGAAAGCATAAAATGTTTCATAATGTCTTCTCCCTTGTTTCTGTCGGACACAGTTTTTTCCCTATGTCGGTCACGTCATTTTTTTTGCGACAGGTTTATAACAAGTTTAAGACTGGGCGATAAAAGACCACCCCGTCAACTGCTTTGACTAACTGATTGAATTTTAAACAAACGCAGAAATCTGCGCGCGACTATTCAGCGAAAAACACCTGTGTGGGCACGTATCCGGCCAAGCGAGCCGTGGCGCACCACTCGGCCTCGGCACCATACGCGCCGACAAGAATCGTCTCATCACTGGCAAAACCGCTCAGCGCTTGCTGTAACGCGAGCCTTTGAACGCGAAACGGCGCGAAAGCCGCTGGCGCTGCGCTTGCGCCGTCCAAAGGTGCGGCGCGCAGCATGTCACAAGGTTGCAAAGGTTGCGTGGCAAGTCCTTGGCGCCAAGCCTCTGTTTGCATAAGCTTTTCGATTTTCTTAGCGGCAAATTCCAACTGCCCTTTGCGCAATTCCAAAGCGTTGGACGAAAACAAAACCGCCACGATATCGCGCCCCGTTGTGGCCCGAATGCCGGCATAGGTGCGGTAATCCAGCCCCAATTCACCCGCCCGTTTCAACCGCCCCCGCAGCACCTCAATCGGCAGATGTGGCAACAGCGCCTTGCGGGCAGCGCCCCAGCAATGGGTCCGCCAAGCGCCCCCAGCGTCCATCGTCGGGCCGTTATTATGCCCAATCATCATTGTTATTCCCGCGACCAATCGCGCAACCGCGCCACATAGCGGGCCATTGTATCAATTTCCAAATTCACACGGTCGCCCAGCGCCACCTCACCCCAAGTGGTCGCGACTTGGGTATGGGGAATGAAATTGATCCCAAAATCAGTCCCGTCCACCTCATTCACCGTCAGCGATGTGCCGTTCAGCGCAACCGACCCCTTGGGGGCTATAAAACCCGCCAAAGCATGCGGTGCGCGAAAGGTCACGCGTGTGCTGTCGCCTTCGCGGCGCAGACCCACCACCTCGGCCAGCCCATCGACATGGCCTGACACAATATGCCCGCCCAATTCATCACCCACCTTCAACGCCCGTTCAAGGTTAAGCCGTTTGCCCAAAGCCCAGCGACTGATATTGGTCTTACTGACCGATTCCGCGCTGATTTGTACGTCAAACCAGTTTTGCGGCGCCGCACCCAAGGCGATAACCGTCAAACACACCCCGTCACAGGCAATCGACGCCCCAATGTCTATGCCCGCAACATCATAGCTGGTGCCTATACGGGCCCGCAAATCGCCCTTTTGCTCCAACTCCAACACGCGGCCAATGTCTGTAACGATACCCGTAAACATGCGCATTCCCCTTTTTTGGTCGCCAAAGGCCTAGCCGCGCCGCACGCGCCTTGCAAGCGACCAGCATCGGCACACTGCCATATTTTAGCCAGCCTTTAGCGTCATAAGAAACCTAGCAGATGATTTCCCCTTTACCAAAGGCGCAAAATGCACTGCAAAGGCCAAAAAGGGTTGTGATGCGCGTATCTGGTGAAAATCGTCGGTTTTTATTGCTGCAAGGCCCGCATGGCCCGTTCTTTGGGCAATTGGGCGCAATGTTGGGGCAATCGGGCGCGCAGGTCTGGCGTGTAGGCTTTAACCGCGGCGACCGTGCGTTTTGGCCCAATCCGGCCAATTACATCCCCTACAAAGGCACCGCCGAGGAATGGCCCGCCACCTTTTCCGCCTTGATCGACACAATGCAGATCACGGATATCGTGCTTTATGGCGATACGCGCCCGATCCATGCCTATGCGGTCCATATCGCCAAAAAAGCAGGCATTTGTGTGCATGTGTTTGAAGAGGGTTACATGCGCCCGCATTGGGTGACGTATGAACGCGGCGGGTCCAATGGCAACTCGCGCCTGATGGACCTGACACTGGCCCAAATGCAAACCGACCTTGCCCATTGTGATATGGATCTGCCCGATGCCCCGGCCCGATGGGGCGACATGCGCCAGCACATGACATGGGGCGCGCTTTACCATTGGTTCGTGATGACCGGCTTTTGGGATTACCGCACCTATCGCCCCCACCGCGCGCTGACCGTGGGGCAAGAGTTCATGCTCTATTGCAAACGCCTGCTTCTGCTCCCCTTTCACCGCTGGGAACGGATGCTGGCCAGCTTTCGCATCAAACATGGTGGTTTTCCCTACCATCTTGTGCTTTTGCAACTAGAACATGACAGCAGCTTTCAAATGCACTCGCCCTTTTCCACAATGACCGAATTTCTGGCACTTGTGATGGACGGTTTTGCCAAAGGTGCCGCGCCCCATCACCACCTCGTGTTCAAGGCGCACCCGCTGGAAGATGGTCGTGTTCCCGTAGCCCGTGAAATCCAGCGTCTGGCGAAATTGCATGGCGTAACAGGCCGCGTGCATTTCGTGCGGGGGGGCAAATTGGCCGCCCTTTTGAACCACGCGCGGTCTGCCGTGACCGTGAACTCGACCGCTGCCCAGCAGGTTCTGTGGCGCGGCTTGCCGCTAAAAGTGTTCGGCGCCGCAGTCTATGCCAAGCCGGAATTTGTGTCTTCTCAGCCACTCGACGCGTTTTTTTCGCATCCTACCCGCCCTGACAGCCGCGCTTACCGCGATTATCGGCACTACCTGCTGGAAACCAGCCAAGTGCCCGGCGGCTTCTACTCCTCGCGTGGCAGACGCGAGCTCCTACGACAGGTAGTAGATATGATGCTTTTACCCGACGATCCCTACGACGCCCTAACCAAAGGAAGCGCGGCACCACGGCAACAGTTGCGCGTCGTAAACTGATAAAGGTCCGGAAAGCTGGAATTTTCTGACATGCGCATATAGCGTTGTAAAAAAATTCTGAGGCAATATCCAAAAAAGGAGCCCGGGCAGTGAAACTATCGGTATCAAAAGGGGCCAAAGGCTTGGCCCTTGTTATTCTTGTTGGGGCATTGGCAGCCTGCGGCTTGCCGCGATCTGGTCCTAACAAAAAAGAAATCTTCGCAGGCTCGGTTCTCAAAGAAGGTGACGCATATATCGTCTCGGTGAACAGCCGCGTGACGCGCGCAACTTCGGTGACCCCTGCACTGGGCTTTGGGTCCAACTTCCGCAACGCGGGCGTTGTAGGCTCTGACACCATTTCTCCTGGCGATACATTGGCATTGACCGTGTTTGAAAACGTCAAGGATGATCCGCTTTTAGGCAATACGGGGCAACGTGTCTCGGCACTAGAACAAGTGCAAGTCGATGGATCCGGCTTTATCTTTGTGCCCTATGCAGGGCGCATCAAGGCCGCAGGCCAAACCCCTGACGGCCTGCGCCGCGCCATCACCCGCAAACTTGATACACAGACCCCTGACCCACAAGTCAGCGTGCAGCGTGTCGCAGGTGACGGCTCTACCGTGTCGGTTTCGGGGGCGGTTTCCGGCCAAGGCGTCTATCCAATTGAACGCCCGACCCGTACTTTGACGGCTATGATCGCACGGGCTGGCGGCGTGGCAATTGAACCCGCCGTTGCAATTGTGCGTGTAACACGTGGTAGTAAAACCGGAAAAATCTGGCTAGAAGACCTATATGCAAACCCGTCGCTGGACATCGCTTTGCGCGGCGGTGACCGGATTGTAGTGGAAAATGACACACGCGCCTTTGTCGCTTTGGGTGCGACGGGCGCTCAAAACCGCGTGCCATTTGAAACGCAAAATCTGTCCGCGATTGAGGCGATTGCGCAGGTTGGCGGCCTTAACAGCACCTTGGCCGATCCGACCGGCGTTTTCGTGTTCCGCAACGAACCTGCGGAAATCGCAAATTCCGTCTTGGGGCGCTCGGATCTGACGGGGGATCAGCGCTTTGTCTATGTGCTGGACTTGACCCAACCAACGGGCATGTTTGAGGCCCGCGATTTCTTGATCCGCGATGGCGATACGGTTTACGTGACCGAAGCACCGTTCGTTCAATGGCAAAGAACCATTTCGGCCGTGACAGGTACAGCCGGTGCCGCGACATCGCTGTCCTCGGCCGCCACGACCGAATAACGGTTACATGACCGAACAGGTCCAAACTCTTCAAGCCGCCGGGGCACACCCTCGGCGGCTTTTCTATTACAACGCGGGCTTTCTGCGCGGCCGCCGTTTGCGCCGCATTCTACGGCTTGCGGGCTTTGACCTTACGCTAGGCGTGCCCTCGGCTGGTGATTCCGTCGTCGTTTGGGGGCGCAGCCCCTTCGCGTGGCGCGGTGAAACGGTGGCACGGCGGCGTGGTGCCAACCTGCTTCGCATTGAGGACGCGTTCTTGCGGTCCGTCCGGCCAGGTCGCGCAGGTGATGCCCCGCTCGGCTTGCTGATTGACCCGACAGGCATCCATTTTGATGCGGGCAGCCCATCGCTTTTGGAAACCCTGTTGGAAACCTCTGATCTGGATGGTTCAACCCTTTTGGCCCGCGCCTCCGCTGGTATCGCGCGGCTCACGGCGCTGAATTTGTCTAAATACAACATGCACCAAACGGGGCTTGCCGCGCCCGCGCCCGGCTATGTCTTGGTGATTGACCAGACCAAAGGCGATGCGTCCGTGCGCTATAGTGGTGCTGGTCCCGATGTTTTTGACCGGATGCTTGTCTCTGCCAAGGCTGAACATCCCGGCAAACGCATCATCGTCAAATCCCACCCTGAAACCACCTTGAACCTGCGCGCCGGTCATTTCGGCGCAGGCGAAGGTTATGCGTTGCTGACCGATCCCGTGTCGCCTTGGGCCCTTTTGGAAAACGCTGCCGCCGTTTACACCGTATCGTCGCAACTGGGGTTCGAGGCGATTTTGGCAGGCCACCGCCCCCGAGTTTTTGGCCTGCCCTTTTACGCAGGCTGGGGCTTGTCCGACGATGATTTACCAGCACCCCGTCGCACCCGCACGCGCACCCCTGAACAGCTTTTCGCCGCTGCAATGATTCTTGCCCCTACTTGGTATGACCCTTGCCGTGACCAATTGTGCAGCTTTGAACAGGCCGTGGATCAGCTTGAGGCGGAAACCCGCGCCTACCGCGAGGATTATGCGGGACATATCGCGCTTGGCATGCGGCTGTGGAAACGCGGGCGGTTGCAAAAGGTCTTTGGCCGCTACGCACCGCTGCGCTTTGCAAGCACCGCCGCGCAGGTCGAGGGCAAGTCAGCAGGCAAAGGCCTGCTGGTTTGGGCAGGCAAAGAGGCGCAGGTGCTTTCTGCTCCGTTCGAACATTCCGGCCCCATCCGACGGGTAGAGGATGGCTTTCTTCGCTCGCGCGGGCTTGGCGCAGATCTTATTCCGCCGCTCAGCCTTGTGACCGATGATCTTGGGATCTACTATGACCCGACCCGCGAAAGTCGCCTCGAACAGCTTATCCTTAGTCCTGCCCCGCCCGGCGGCCTTGAAAGAACCTGCGCCTTGGTTGCGGCAATCATTCAGAGCCGTTTGTCAAAATACAATCTCGGCGGCGCGGCGCTGCCCGACTTGCCCGCAGGCCATCGCATTCTGATCCCCGGTCAGGTCGAGGATGACGCCTCGATCAAACTCGGCGCGGGCGATGTGCGCACCAATCTTGGCCTGATCCGCGCCGTGCGAGCCGCCAATCCCGATGCCATACTGATTTACAAACCCCACCCCGATGTCGAGGTGGGGCTGAGGCCAGGCAGAATTGACTCTGCAACCCTCGCCCCGTTGGTCCAGCACGTCGCGATCCATGCTGACCCCATCGCGTTGCTCGACGCAGTTGATGCCGTGTGGACCATGACATCGCTATTGGGGTTCGAGGCGCTGCTTCGCGGCAAGGCCGTTACCTGCCTTGGCGCGCCGTTTTATTCAGGCTGGGGCCTGACCCACGATTTGGGCCCAATTCCCCAACGCCGCCTCAAACGCCCGGATGACACGCCGCAAATCCGCCCAACGCTCACCGACCTCGCCTATGCGACGCTGATCGCCTATCCGCGCTACTTCGATCCGATCAGCGCCCTGCCTTGCCCGCCCGAGGTAGTGCTGGACCGCTTGCGTGATGGCACGGTCCCGCAGGCTTCGCTTGCCAACCGCCTGCTTGCAAAACTGCAAGGCCAACTCGCAAGCTATGCCGGTTTGTGGCGCTGACAGAGATCAGTAAATATAGCGGATCTGGTCTGCCCAATACCGTTCCATCCGCTTCAGCGATTGGTTGATATCTTCCATGCCAGTCGCATCAATAATTCCGCGTTTTTCAAAGCCTTCGGTATGGCGTGCGAACAGATCATTCAGCAATGTGCGCACATTGCGTCCCTTTTCCGTCAGCCGCACCCGCACGGACCGGCGGTCAATTTCAGACCGCTGATGGTGCATATAGCCCAGTTCCACAAGCTTTTTCAGGTTATAGCTGACGTTGGATCCTTGATAATAGCCACGCGATTTCAACTCGCCCGCCGTTACCTCATTCTCGCCGATATTGAACAGCAGCAGCGCCTGAACCGAGTTGATCTCTAGCACGCCCACACGCTCAAACTCATCCTTGACCACATCCAGCAGCAATCTGTGCAGCCGTTCGACCAGCGCAAGGCTTTCCAGATAACTGGCCATAAGTGCCTTGTGCGAGCCATCGAGTAGGTTTGTATGTACTGTCATTGTCGTCTCCGCCCCAAGAATTGATAGGGACAGAATCAGCACAAAACACAAACATTCCGTAAACTCACGGCAGTTTCGTCACGAATTTGTCAAAATAAGCTGTGCGGGGGTCAGGCTTGCAACCGCGCACGGGCGAAAGCCCCGATCTCGGCAATCAGCTCGTCATAGGCAGGGGGCGGTGCGACCTGGCCCAAAACCCAAGGCAACAGCTCTTGATCATTTTCCCATAGCAGCTGATCGTAAAGATCAAGTGTCTGCGGGCCCATCCCGGCCAGATGCAGATCACCAAAGGGACCAAGAATCATATCCATTTCCTTGGTGCCACGCCGCCAAGACCGCATTGCCATGCGCTTCAACCGCGCCTCTGCTGTTTCGCTCATACTGTGGTCTCTCGCATCAATGCCCGCATCCTCTTTTCCAGATGCCCCATATCTTGAGACAACGCCAGCATTTGTGCGCGCATCCGCGACATTTCGGCAAGAGCCTTCAGCAGATCACCGCTGCCCGCCTCAACTGGGCTTTCGATTCCGTCACCTTCGCCGGTCAGCAGCCAGCGCATGGATACGTTCAACATGCCAGAAACCATCTGCAACTTGTTGGCACGCGGCTCGGAATGATCGTTTTCCCAATTCTGGATAGTCACCAGCTTAACGCCCAAACGCCGCGCCAGCGCCTCTTGGGTCAGATTTGCCGCCTCGCGCGCGCCGGCCAAACGGTCGCCAAAGGTTGCGGCTTCAGCGCTGTACCAATCAGACATGTCCATATCGGTCATTCCATCACTCCTTTGGGATTCTTAGTACTTGATCGCACTTGCAGCGCACCCTAAGACAAACTGCCGCAAAGTTCAAACCGGGGGCCCCGGCGGCAAATCGCCCCCAATGATCCGGAGCCGCCAATGGCCTTTCTGTCCGATACCCTTGCCCGCGTAAAACCGTCACCCACCATTGCAGTGACCACCAAAGCGAATGAGCTGAAAGCCGCAGGCAAGGATGTGATTGGCCTTGGCGCAGGCGAGCCGGATTTTGACACGCCCCAAAACATCAAAGACGCGGCCAAGGCGGCGATTGATGCGGGCAAAACCAAATACACCGCGGTCGATGGTATCCCTGAATTGAAAAAGGCGATCTGCGCCAAATTCGCGCGCGAAAACGGCCTGACCTATCAACCGAGCCAAGTGACGGTCGGCACGGGCGGCAAGCAGATTTTGTATAATGCCTTGATGGCAACCTGCAATCCCGGTGATGAAGTCATCATCCCTGCGCCTTATTGGGTGTCTTACCCTGACATGGTGTTGCTTGCGGGTGGCACCCCCGTTTGCATCGCCGCAGGCATTGAAACCCAGTTCAAACTGCAACCCGCCCAGCTTGAGGCGGCGATCACGCCAAAAACCAAATGGTTCATCTTCAACTCGCCCTCCAACCCAACCGGCGCTGGCTATACCCGCGCGGAATTGAAGGCGCTGACCGATGTTCTAATGCGCCACCCGCATGTTTGGGTGATGACCGATGATATGTATGAACACCTCGTGTTCGACGATTTCGAATTCTGCACCCCTGCGCAGGTTGAGCCCGGCCTTTACGACCGCACATTGACCTGTAACGGCGTGTCCAAAGCCTATGCCATGACCGGCTGGCGCATTGGCTATGCCGCGGGCCCTGTTGCTTTGATCAAGGCGATGGGTACGATCCAGTCGCAATCCACCTCGAACCCTTCCTCGGTCAGCCAGTACGCGGCGTTGGAGGGGTTGAACGGCCCGCAAGAGTTCCTCGCCGAAAACCGCGCCCTGTTCCAACGCCGCCGCGACCTTGTGGTCGGCATGCTGAACCAGGCCAAAGGTGTGACCTGCCCCAACCCCGAAGGCGCGTTTTATGTTTATCCCGACATCGCGGGCTGCATCGGAAAAACCAGCGCGGGCGGGACCAAAATCACGAATGACGAGGTGTTTGCCACCGCTTTGCTGGAAGAAACAGGGGTCGCCGTGGTGTTCGGGGCGGCCTTTGGCCTATCGCCAAACTTCCGCGTCAGCTACGCTACATCCGACGCAGCGTTGAAAGAGGCCTGCACTCGCATTCAAACGTTCTGCGCAGGCTTGGTTTAACGGGGGCATTATGGCGGGCGATCTGCCGGATTATTACTTCAGGATCCGCGAAAATGGCGCGTTGGTGTTTCGGGTTGATACCGAGAATCGCCAACGCCGCATTGAAATGGACCAGATCGCCACCATCAACATCCGTAACGGCGAGGTAAAGCCGCATGGCGACCGCGCCTTGACCGCCGAAGATCTGGCCGAAATCCAAGGCTGGATCGCGCACCGGTCCCACCAATTGGCCGAGCGCGAGGTAGACGACATCTTACGCGCCGTCGACCATATGAACCTGACGGCCCAATGGGTGCAAACCCGCGCTAATGAAGAACAATTAGACCAGGTCACAGACACCTTGCTGCTGGCAATGCATGATCTGCGCACCGTTCTTGTCCGCAAAAAGGCTGATCGCCTGATGAAAGCGGCTGGCGGCGAAGAGTGAGCGGCGTGCCCGCAAATATTCTACGCATGTCACGCCGAAATCGCATCTTCGTTCGAATATTCCCCTGCCATTCCCAAAAACAGAGCAATATTCTATCGCAGCTCTCTCTGACACGCTGCATCCATTGGTGTCTGCTTACATCTAACAACAAAGACAGGTTGAAGCGGGCCCAAAAACAATGTCAAATCAGCAAAATTTCCAATCGGGGTGACGATGATGTTGAATGCAGAAGTGGCCAAGCGGCGGGACGAGGCGATTTCGCGTGGTGTGGGTATGATGACCCAGATCTACGCCGACCGCGCCCTGAACGCCGAGGTCTGGGATATCGAAGGCAACCGCTATATCGACTTTGCCGCAGGCATCGCCGTGGTCAACACAGGCCATTGCCACCCCAAAGTGATGGCGGCCGTCACCGAACAGCTGGGCCGTTTTACCCACACCTGCCATCAGGTGATGCCCTATGAACCCTATGTGCGCTTGGCCGAACGCCTGAACGAACTGGTCCCCGGCGATTTCCCGAAAAAGACGATCTTTGTCACCACGGGCGCGGAATCTGTTGAAAATGCGATTAAAATTGCCCGCATTGCGACCAATCGTCCCGCAATCATCGCCTTTGGCGGCGCGTTCCACGGCCGTACCTTCATGGGCATGTCCCTGACGGGCAAGGTTGAACCCTATAAAAAGGGCTTTGGCGCGATGATGCCCGATGTCTATCACGTCCCCTTCCCGCAAGATGTCCACGGCATTTCAACCGCCGATGCAATGTCATCGCTGAACAAACTGTTCAAATCCGACCTCGACCCAGACCGCGTGGCTGCCATCATCTTTGAACCTGTCCAAGGCGAAGGCGGCTTTTACCCTGCGCCGCCGGATCTGCTACGCAGCTTGCGGGCGTTCTGCAATGAACATGGCATCCTGATGATCGCGGATGAAGTGCAGACAGGTTTTGCCCGCACCGGCACGATGTTTGCAATGCATGGATATGACGTGGCCGCCGATATGACCTGCATGGCCAAAGGCTTGGCTGGTGGCTTGCCACTTGCTGCTGTAACTGGTCGCGCCGATCTGATGGACGCCGCCCGCCCCGGTGGGCTTGGTGGCACCTATGCCGGCAACCCGCTTGGCATTGCAGCGGCCAATGCCGTGCTTGATGTGATCGAGGAAGAACAACTTTGTGACCGCGCCAATGAACTGGGCAGCCGTCTGCGCCAAAAGCTGGAGGCGATCCGGTCCATCACGCCCGAGGTAATTGATATCCGCGGCCCCGGCTTTATGGTCGCGGTCGAATTCGGCAATCCCAACACACATGAACCAGACGCCGATTTCACCAACCGCGTGCGGTTGGAGGCGTTGAAGCGCAATCTGATTTTGCTGACCTGTGGTGTCTACGGCAACGTCATCCGCTTCCTCGCGCCGATCACCATTCCCGATGACCATTTTGCCGAAGCAATGGATATCCTCGAAGCCTCTGTCGCCGCAGCCCGCAAGGCATGAAGCAATAAAGCACTGATACAGAAAGGGGCTGAAAGGCCCCTTTTTTCTCATCCCCCCCCACGCGGGCAGAAAAAAACCGCATCGAACGGGAACCTTTTGATCAGCGCCAGCGTTTCCTCCTCGAAATCACATAATGCGAGGATAAAATGACAAAGCTGCTATACGTTCTTCCCCTTGCCGCGCTCGCACTTTCTGGGTGCCAAACCGGTAATCAAAACGCTGCGGCCGGTGCCGTTGCTGGTGGCGTTCTCGGTGCTGCTGTCTCTGACAGCGACAACCGTCTTGCAGGGGCCGCTTTGGGAGCCGCCGCAGGCGTTGCCGCATCGACCTTGATCGGTACAGCCCCCCGTCCAAACCAATGCTACTACCGCAACAGCCGTGGCGAACGTTTCATCGCCGCCTGCTAAGTGCGCCTGACGATTAAGTCCTGTTGTTCCCTCTCGACACATTTCCCCGTGTCCCACTTGGCCGGATCCTCTCAAATCGGGGCGATCCGGCCTTTTTTATGCTTGCTTGACAGCGCGGCGCGAACCCGCTAAAAGCGCGCAACGCGTTCCTTTATTTGCGAGCCTATGCCAGATAGCCCCCCCTTTGCCGATATCGACGGCCCTGTGCTGGTGAATGCAGGCTATGCCGTTGCTAGCCGGCCCATTCTGTCGGGATTGGATTTGCATTTGGTTGAACGCCGCATCGGCATTATCGGACGCAACGGGTCGGGCAAGTCTACATTCCTGCGGCTGGTGGCGGGGTTGATTGCCCCCACAACAGGCACTGTGCGGCTGGGCAGCCATGTGCCTGCAAGCGACCGCAAGGCCATGCTGTCGCGCATCGGGATCTTGTTTCAAAACCCCGACCATCAGATCATCTTTCCAACTGTCGCCGAGGAACTGGCCTTTGGCCTGCGCCAACAAGGCATGGACAAAGTGGCCTCTGCCCAAGCCGTTACAGACCTTTTGGCCCGTCACGGTCGCAGCCACTGGGAGGACCATTCTGTCACCGCCCTTTCGCAAGGCCAGCGGCATTTCCTGTGCCTTTTGGCCGTTCTTGCGATGCAGCCGCAAACGATCTTGCTGGACGAACCCTTTGCAGGTCTTGATTTGCCAACCCAGGCCCGTCTAGCACGCGAATTGGCGGCTTTGCCGCAGCGCCTGATTTTGATCACCCATGATCCAAAGACATTGGCTGGCTATGATCGTGTGATCTGGATTGAAGGAGGGCGCGTGCGGGCCGATGGGCACGCGGGGCCGATTGTTGAGGCGTTCACGGCCGAGATGGCCCGATTGGGGGGCACTGATGCTGACACTGACCTCACCAACTGAAACGCCCTTGCACAAGCTGGGTGCGGGGCCGAAACTGGCGGCCCTTGCGGGGCTGAGCGTTGTCATCTTCAGCTTGCAGAACCTTTGGTTCATCTTGGGTGCGGGCGCGTTGGTGTGCGGTGTCTATCTTGCTTTTGGACTGACCTTCGCCCGCTATGGTGCCGCCATGCTGCGCCCGCTTTGGCCGTTTTTGGCGATCTTGGTGCTGTGGCATGCTTGGACCAGCGACTGGGCGCTTGGGGCGGCGATTGGTGGTAAGATGATGGTCGCGGTGGCGCTGGCAAATCTGGTCACTATGACCACGCGGCTGGATGATATGATTGGCGTGGTCGAACGGCTCGCCGTCCCTTTGGCACGGTTCGGGGTTAAGCCGCGGGTGTTGGCGGTGGCGGTGGCTTTGGTGATCCGGTTCACCCCGGTTTTGATGGACAAGGCGGGGCAGTTGGGGCAGGCATGGCGGGCAAGATCGGCACGGCGGGTGAACTGGCGGATTGTGCTGCCAATCAGTTTGATGGCGCTGGATGATGCCGACCGCGTGGCCGAGGCTATTCGGGCGCGGGGCGGGTTATAACAGGAATGGAACGGAACTGATGGAAAAAAATGTAACCTATATCGCGCTGTTTGCGGCCTTGATCGCGGTGCTGGGTTTGGTGCCACAAATCAGCCTTGCCAGCGGGGTGCCGATCACGGCGCAAAGTTTGGGTGTGATGCTGTGTGGGACGGTTTTGGGGGCGAAACGCGGGTTTCTTGCCGCGCTTTTGTTTGTTGGATTGGTTGCCCTTGGCCTGCCCTTGCTCAGCGGCGGGCGTGGTGGGTTGGGGGTGTTTTCCAGCCCGACTGTTGGCTTTGTGATCGGCTTTCCAATCGCGGCTTTTGTGGCAGGATTGATCGTCGAAAAGACCCGCGCGGCGATTGGGGTCGCGGCCTTTGGCGGCGCTTTGATTGGTGGGGTTTTGGTGCTGTATCTGTTCGGAATCACCGGCATGGCGCTGGTTCTGGGCAAAGGCTGGGTTGCGGCATCTTTGCTGGTTGGGGCCTATATTCCCGGCGATTTGATCAAGGCAGGGATGGCCGGATTCATCACCCAAGGGCTGGCAAAACTGCGGCCCGAGGCGGTTTTATCGCGGGGCTGAAACAGCGCGATTTAAGCGATTTGTCCGCGCGTGTTCGCGCGCGGACATTTTCGCAAACCACTGATTCTAATATATTTTGCTGTTTTTGTTAACCAAATTTTAACGCGGACGCAGGGCAACGCCTTGCCACAAGCAAGGGGAAAGGGACACGCCAGCATGATTGCCTATGTCACTGTCGGCGCCGATGATATTGCCCGCGCGAAACGGTTTTATACGGCCTTTCTGCCCGCGCTTGGCTATGGGCTGACCGAAGGGGCCGAGGGGCTTAGTTTTGCGGTGCCAGTTGCGGTTGGCCAGCGCGCCGTTTCGCCTGATTTCTATGTGAAACCGACGTTTGACGGGCATCCCGCCTCATCCGGCAATGGCGCGATGGTGGCCTTTGAGGCTGGCAGCCAAAACGAGGTCCGCAGGCTGCACACCGCCGCAGTGGCCGCAGGCGGGTTGGATGAGGGAAAACCCGGCTTTCGCGCAGCGTATGGGCCGCAGTTTTACGTGGGTTATTTGCGCGACCCAACGGGCAACAAGATTGCGTTGTTTTCGAGTGATCCGAATGAGCCGGGGCGGGACGGATAGGGAGGAGTCGGGGGTGAACCCCGACCTACGAATTTTATGACCGATACAAAATGGAGCGGCGCGATGTGGAACCAGCGATATGACCGGACGGATTATCTGTTTGGCACCGAACCTGCACAGTTTTTGCTGGACCAGCGCCAGCATCTGACTGCCGGACAATCGGCCTTGGTGGTTGCCGATGGCGAAGGGCGCAATTCGGTTTGGTTGGCGCAGCAGGGCTTGCACGTCACGGCGATGGATGCGGCGGAAAACGGGTTGGCCAAGGCGCGTGCGCTGGCTGACAGCCGCAACGTTAGCCTGACCTTACAGCTGGCAGATTTGCGGGCGTGGGACTGGCAGGAGGCGGCGTTTGACGTGGTGGTCGCGGTGTTTATCCAATTTGCCGAACCTGAATTTCGTGCGGCGATTTTTGAGGGGATGAAGCGGACGGTGAAACCGGGCGGCCTTATCTTGCTGCACGGGTTTACGCCTGCGCAAATGCACTACACATCTGGCGGGCCGCGGATTGAGGCGCATCTGTATACCCCAGAAATGTTGGCAGGGGCGTTTGACGATTTTGAGATTTTGCGGCTGGAGGCGTACGAGGCAGATCTAACAGAGGGACCGGGGCATCACGGGGCAGCGGCCTTGATAGATTTGGTGGCGCGCAGACCCGTATAGGGCCGCACATAGAAAAACGGCGGGCCATGACAGCCCGGCGTTTCAACAGATCACTGGTTACAAAACCACGGGCGCTTCAGTGAAAGCGCTTGATCTCACCCGAACGCAGACGGGTCAGGTAGCTGTTCAATTCCCGCTTTACGATTGGCATCAGGAAGTAGAGCGCGGTGATATTCACCACGGCCATCGCAAAGATTGCCGCATCCGAAAAGTCGATGACGGGGCCAAGATTGGCCGAGGCACCGATGACGATGAACAGGCAGAACAGGATCTTGAACGACAGTTCCTGATTTTTGCCTTCGCCGAACATATAGGTCCATGCCTTTAGCCCGTAGTAGGACCAAGACAGCATGGTGGAAAAGGCGAACAGCAACACGGCAACCATCAGCACATATGGGAACCATGAGAAGGCCGATGCAAAGGCTGCCGAGGTCAGGCCAACGCCAGAGGAGCCGTCGAGGGTGACGATGCGGCCCGCCTCATTCAGGATATAGTCGCCGGTTGTTGGATCAATCATCAACTGACCTGTGATGATGATCACCAGCGCCGTCATGGTGCAGATGACGACCGTGTCGATGAAGGGTTCCAAAAGCGATACGAAACCTTCGGTGATGGGTTCCTTGGTGCGCACTGCCGAGTGGGCGATGGCGGCGGAACCAACGCCAGCCTCGTTTGAAAAGGCCGCGCGTTTGAAGCCTTGGATCAACGCGCCAACCACGCCGCCCGCCACGCCTGCGCCGGTAAAGGCACCGTCGATGATTTGGCCAAAAGCCGGGCCGATGTGTTGGACGTTCATCAGCAGGATGACCAAAGCTGTGCCAACGTACAGGATGCCCATGAAGGGGACGACCTTTTCGGTGACTTGGGCGATGGATTTCAGACCGCCGACGATGACCGCAAACACGATGCCCGCAAAGACAACGCCTGTGATCCAGCCAGGATATGCACCAAAGACACCTGCGAGTTGTTCATGCGCTTGGTTGGCTTGAAACATATTGCCGCCGCCCAATGCGCCCAAGACGCAGAAGATGGAGAACAGAATGGCAAGGAATTTGCCACCCGGCAGGCCGCGTTCGGCAAAGCCTTTGGTCATGTAATACATCGGGCCACCGGACACGGTGCCATTGGCGAATTCGTTGCGGTATTTCACACCCAAGGTACATTCGGTGAATTTCGACGCCATGCCCAAAAGGCCTGCGAGGATCATCCAGAAGGTTGCCCCTGCACCGCCGATGCCAACGGCCACGGCCACGCCTGCGATGTTGCCAAGACCCACGGTGCCCGAAAGGGCTGTCGCAAGCGCTTGGAAATGGGAAACTTCGCCGGCATCATTCGGGTCGGAGTATTTGCCCGACACGATTTGCAGCGAATGGCGGATCACGCGGAACTGGATAAAGCCGAAATAGAGGGTGAACAGGCTGGCCGCGATGACAAGCCATGCCACGATCCACGGAAAACCGGTGCCGGGGATCGGGGCAAAGATAAAGTTGACGAACCAGCCGGTCGAGCTGGCAAAGACAGCGTTGACGGTTTCGTCGATGGATTGGGCACTTGCGCTGGATGCAGCAGCCAGTGCCGCCAGCGTGGTGGCCACGCGGGGTATGATTTTCATTCTACTCTCCCTGTAGGATTACTTATGGAACGATGGTGCAAGGCACTGGCGAGACTTGGGCCAAGGTGCCCGCGACCGAGCCGAAGACCCGTGTCATCACGCCCGAATTGCCGGTACGCCCCGAGATGATTTCGACCGCATTGGCGGTTGTTGCCGCGTCGATCAGCGTGTCAATGACATGGCCGTATTTGACCGCTGTTTCAATTTTCACGCCTTTGTCTTTGTATTTGGCGATGATCGGGCCGATGATCGCGGCATCGGCGCGGGCCAGTTCCTCTTTGCGGCGCACATGGCGTTCGGCGATTTCATCGGGGGTCAGGAAGCTGTAGGGCGACCATTCCAAGACATGAACAACGAGCAGGTCGCCGCCGATTTGCTTGGCCCTTGCATGGGCAAAATCAAGCGCGCGGGCGGATGCATCCGAGCCATCACAGGCCACGACGATTGTGTCAGGCATTTTTCTCTCCCTCTTTTGGTCTGGCCGGTTTGGCCGGTTTTGTGGGGGCGCGTGGTGCCGCCCCTACGACTTAAATATGCGCGGCATCTGGTCGCAGGTGGTCCTTTATCTGGCGGGGACATCGAAGAAAAACAGGATTTATTCGACATTTTACGCCATTATGCGAAGAATTACTATAAAGAGTGCTTTATGGCGCAACTTTCCACCAATTAGCGGCAGGCATACAGTGAGTCTTTCCCTTTGCGGTGGGGCTACGTGTTTTCGGCAAGGCCCATAGGTAGCGAATTTCCGCCTTTCGGCCTGCCTGCGACATAATGCGCCATTTCAGAAAGGAATATCGACCGAATTTGTGGATTGAAACGATTATTATAACCTCATTTTCACATGCTTTAGGTCTATTCGGCCAATCTGATGCAGGGACACCCCATTTCGCCCTGCAGGCAGTGCCGCATGGGCGGCGCGGGCTGCCCCCCCTTGGCATCCGGTCGGGCCGCGCGTATAGGCTTTGGCCGGACACGAATGGAGCCACGGCATGCAAGGCAGCGCGAACCTCAACCTGATGAAGAAGGCAGCCCGCAAAGTTGGGCGGGCGTTGGTCAAGGATTTCCGCGAGGTGGAAAACCTTCAGGTTTCCGCCAAGGGGCCCGGAGATTTTGTGACGCGCGCCGACCGCGAGGCGGAAAAAGTGCTGCGCGAGGAATTGCTGGGCGGGCGCCCAACCTATGGATTTTTGGGCGAAGAGAGTGCCGAAACCGAAGGGTCCGACCCGACACGCCGCTGGATTGTGGACCCGCTGGACGGGACCACAAACTTTTTGCACGGTTTGCCGCATTGGGCTGTATCAATCGCGCTGGAGCATAAGGGCGAGATTATTGCCGGTGTGATCTTTGACGCGGCCAAGGACGAGATGTTCTGGGCCGAAAAAGGCGGCGGCGCCTGGATGAACGAAAGCCGCTTGCGCGTGTCAGGGCGTGGCCGGATGATTGAGAGCATTTTTGCCACGGCTATTCCGTTTGGTGGCAAAGGCACTTTGCCCGCGACGCTGCAAGATTTGGCGCGTTTGTCGCCGGTCACGGCGGGCGTGCGCAGCTGGGGATCGGCTGCGCTGAACATGGCCTATGTCGCCGCAGGGCGGTTTGACGGTTATTGGGCGCGCGGTGTGCAGCCTTGGGACATCGCGGCAGGCATCGTTTTGGTGCGTGAAGCGGGCGGTCAGGTTTCGGGTATTCGCGAGGGCGACGAGCCTTTGGAAAAAGGGTCTATTGTTTGCGCCAATACGCCGCTGTTTGACGGGTTCCGCAAGGTTATTCGCGGGGAATGATCTTGCTGCGGCGGGCCCTTTGCGCCGCTGGCGGGTTTTGAGTATTTGAGCAAAGATGAAATCTGCGGTGTAATTAGGCCTTGCGAGGAGCGGCTGGATGGACGGGTTTCGCTGGCATTCTGAGGCAAGGGTTTTTGGAAGTGAGGGCGTAGCGCTGCTGCGCCCTTTTGACGTTTTGGGGGTATGTGCGGACAGGCCTGTGGCGGCGGCACTGGAGGCAGCGTTTGGCGCGGGGCCGTTTCGGATTGGCGCGGTAGAGGCCCCTGCCCCATTGGCGGGGTTTGAGACTCTAACGTCAGGCAGTACGGGGGTGCCGCGCCGGATTGCGCGGGATGTTTTGTCGTGGCAGCGCAGTTTTGCAGTGAATGCGGGTTTGTTCGGTATTGGGCCGGGGGTGGGTGTCGCCGTGTTAGGGCGGTTGGTGCAATCCTTGTCGCTGTATGGTGCGGTCGAGGGATTGAGCCTTGGGGCGGATGTTCATGTGTTGGACGGGATGCGGCCGGACCGGCAGCGCGCGGCTTTGGCGGTGCGGCGCGTGCAGGTTTTATGGGCGTCGCCGCCGCAGGTGCAGTTGTTGGTTGAGGCGGGCGGTGCGGACTTGCCCGACTTGCGGTTTGTGCTGGTGGGCGGGGCCAAGCTGGATGCAGGTTTGCGCGCGGGGCTGGCCGCGCTGTGCCCTGCCGCCGTGGTGCGCGAGTTTTACGGGGCGGCAGAGGCGAGCTTTATCACTTTGGCCGATGATGCCACGCCTGCGCATGCTGTGGGGCGCGCCTATCCCGGGGTTGAGATCGGGATTGGCGGGCCGTTTGGCACAGAGGCCGAGGGGCGGGTTTGGGTGCGCAGCCCATATCTGTTCGCGGGCTATGCCGGCGCCGATGCGGGTGTGGCCGAATGGCGGGATGGCTGGTTGGGGCTGGGCGAGGTTGGCCGGATAGAGGCCGGCCAATTGGTGCTGCGGGGCCGTATTGACCGGATGGTGACAGTGGCGGGGCAAAACGCCTATCCTGAAGCGATGGAGCTGTTTTTATTGGGCCTGAGGGGTGTGGCACGGGCGGCAGTGGTGCCGCGCGCAGACGCATTGCGCGGGCAAGTCTTGGAGGCAGTTGTGATGGGATCTGGCGCTGCGGATGTGCTGGGGGCGTTGCGGGCACAGTTTGGGCCGCTGATTGCACCGAAGCGGGTGCATTGGCGCGAGGATTGGCCGGTTTTGCCATCGGGCAAGGTGGATTTGGCGGCGATTGCGCAGGGGACTGCATGAGCGGAGCGTTTATTATTGCCGCGCGGCGGACGGCGGTGATGCCTGCGGGCGGGGCCTTTGCGGGGCTGGAGGTGCACGCGTTGGCGGCGCCCGTGATGCTGGCCTGTTTGGCGGATGCGGGGATTGATGCGGCCCAGGTCGATGAGGTGATTTTATCCAACGCTTTAGGCGCGGGCGGCAACCCTGCGCGGGTGGCGGCCCTTGCGGCGGGATTGCCAGAGCATGTGGCGGGGCTGAGTATTGACCGGCAATGTGCGGGTGGTTTGGACGCGGTGATTTTGGCGCGCGCGCTGGTAGAAAGCGGCGCGGCGCAAGTGGTGTTGGCGGGTGGGGCGGAAAGCTATTCCCGCCGCCCGTTGCGGTTGCGGACGGACCCTGCGGGCGGGGCGGCGGTGGCCTATGATGCGCCGCCGTTTACGCCTTGGCGTGACAGGGACCCCGACATGCACATGGCGGCGGCGGCGTTGGCGGATCGGTTGGGGATTACGCGGGCCGCGCAGGATGCCTTTGCCGTGGCATCGCACGCGCGGGCGCGGGCGGCGGTGCATCGCGAGATTGTAGGAATTGAGGGCGTGCTGCGGGACGGGTTCACGCGGGGCCTGACGCCTGCGGTGGCGGCGCGGGCGCGCGCGATTGTGGGAACTGTCACCCCGGCCAATGCGGCAGTGGCGGCCGATGGGGCTGCGTTTTGCCTTGTGGTATCGGCGCAGGTCGCCGCACGGGCCACAAGGGCCATGCGGATTATTGCGGGGGCCACCCTTGGGGCCAACCCACAAGAACCCGGGCTTGCCCCTTTAGGGGCGATTGCCCGGGTTCTTTCCCCCCCGTTGGTATTGGACCGGTCCGAGATTATGGAGGCTTATGCGGTGCAAGCGATGGCCTGCATTCAAGGCGCAGGGTTGGACCCCGCGCGGGTTAATATTGGCGGGGGCGCTTTGGCGCGCGGGCATCCGGTGGGGGCATCGGGTGCTGTACTGGTGGCGCGGCTGTTTGCCGATCTGCAGCGCGGTCACGGGTTGTGTGCAATTGCGGCGGCAGGGGGGATCGGGTCGGCCTTGGTGTTAGAGGCTTAAACCCCCGCCTCCTTCACCGATTCCATCGCCACATGGGTGGAAGTTGACGCCACATGCGGCAGCGCCGAAATCCGTTCGCCCAAGACGCGGCGGTAATCTTGGATATCGCCTGTGCGCACCTTGAGCAGATAGTCAAAACGGCTGGCCATCATGTGGCATTGTTCCACCTCGGGGATCGCCAGCACCGCCTTGTTGAAGGCTTGCAACGCCGCCTCGCGGGTGTCTGACAGCCGCACCTCGACAAAGGCCACATGGGCCTGACCCATTTTGATCGGGTCAAGTTGGGCGCGGTAGGCGGTGATAACACCGGTTTCTTCCAGCCGCTTCATCCGCGCTTGGGTGGGCGATTTGGACAGGCCGATGCGGCGCGCCAGTTCGGTCGCGGAAATGCGCCCTTCGGTGGCCAGCACCCGCAAAATCGCTTGATCAAAGCGGTCCAGATCAAATGGTTCTGACGACATGCGGTTTTCCCCCTGCAATCGGCCAAAACGACTGCCGATTACCGTTAATCGGGACGAATGGCTTTTGATTCCAGCATATATTAGGAGAAAGAGGAGAGTTTGCCCATGCCCCGCGATTCCATTGACACTGCTTGGACGATTGTTGACCGTGATGCGCTGCGCCCCGAGGCCGATCTGGTCCGCGCCCTGATCGCCGAGGCTGGGTTAAATGCGCAAGACCGCGCGCGCATCGCCGCCAGCGGGGCCGATCTGGTGCGCGCCATTCGCGCCAGTGCCAAACCCGGGCTGATGGAGGTTTTCCTTGCCGAATACGGGTTGTCGACCGATGAAGGCATTTCCTTGATGTGTCTGGCCGAGGCGCTGTTGCGCGTGCCGGATGCCGAGACGATGGATGCGTTGATCGAGGACAAGATCGCGCCGAGCAATTGGGGCAAGCATTTGGGGCAGTCGGCGTCCAGCCTTGTCAACGCCTCGACTTGGGCGTTGATGCTGACGGGCAAGGTGCTGGACGACCGCAAGCCGAGCATAGTCTCAAGCCTACGGGGTGCGGTGAAACGCTTGGGCGAGCCGGTGATCCGCACGGCTGTTTCGCGTGCCATGAAGGAAATGGGCAAGCAGTTCGTTCTGGGCGAAACCATTGAAAATGCCATGAAGCGCGCGCGGGAGTTGGAGGGCAAGGGTTTCACCTATTCCTATGACATGCTGGGCGAGGCTGCACGGACCGAACATGATGCCCGCCGCTATCATCTGGCCTATACTGCCGCGATCACGGCGATTGCCAAGGCGGCCAAATCCAAGGACATTCGCGAAAACCCCGGCATTTCGGTGAAACTGTCGGCGCTGCATCCGCGCTATGAGGTGGCAAAACGTGAGCGGGTGATGGAAGAGCTGGTGCCACGTGTGCGTGCGTTGGCAGCGTTGGCCAAGGCGGCTGGTTTGGGGTTCAATGTTGATGCCGAAGAAGCCGACCGTCTGGCGCTGTCCTTGCAAGTGATCGAGGCGGTTTTGGCGGATAAGGCGCTGAAGGGCTGGGATGGTTTTGGCGTGGTTGTGCAGGCCTACGGGCGCCGCGCGGGCGCGGTGATTGACTGGCTTTATGGCACCGCCGAACGGCTGGACCGCAAGATCATGGTGCGTTTGGTCAAAGGCGCCTATTGGGACGCCGAGGTGAAACGCGCGCAGGTCATGGGGTTGGAAAGTTTCCCCGTGTTCACCCGCAAGCAGGCGACCGACGTGTCCTACATGGCCTGCGCCAAGAAATTGCTTGCTATGACTGACCGGATTTACCCGCAATTTGCCACGCATAACGCGCATACCGTTGCCGCCGTGCTGGACATGGCCACCGATAAGCGCGCCTTTGAATTTCAGCGCCTGCACGGCATGGGCGAACGCCTGCATGACATTGTTTTGGAAGAAAAAGGCACGCGTTGCCGGATTTATGCCCCCGTGGGCGCGCACCGCGATTTGCTGGCCTATCTTGTGCGCCGCTTGCTGGAAAACGGCGCAAACTCCAGCTTTGTGAACCAGATTGTGGATGAGGCTGTGCCGCCGGAGGTGGTCGCCGCCTGCCCGCTGGACGCGATGGAGGCAATGCAACCGATTGAAAGCCACATTCTGCGCGCGCCACCACGCCTGTTTGGCAAACGCACCAACAGCCGTGGTTGGGATTTGACCGATGCCGGCGATTTGGCGGCGATTGAGGCCGCACGCGGGCCGTTCTTGGAGCATTTGTTCGAGGCACGGCCCATGTTGGCGGGCCCCGTTGCCGGTGGCAAACGCTGGGCAGTGAACAACCCTGCAACGGGTGCTGTGGTGGGGCATATTCTGCCTGCATCGGCCCCCGACATTGAAACGGCGCTGAACGCGGCGGCCCCGTGGGATGCCGCCCCCGCACAGCGGGCGCAAGTGCTGCGCCGTGCGGCGGATTTATATGAGGCCGAGTTTGGCCCGATCTTTGCGCTGCTGGCGCGCGAGGCCGGCAAAACCCTGCTGGATGCGGTGGGTGAATTGCGCGAAGCCGTTGATTTCTTGCGCTATTATGCCGATCAGGCCGAGGGTTTGACAGCGCCCGCGCGCGGCGTGTTTACCTGCATCAGCCCATGGAACTTCCCCTTGGCGATTTTCTCGGGGCAAATCGCGGCGGCTTTGGGCGCGGGCAATGCGGTGCTGGCAAAGCCTGCCGAACAAACAGGGTTAATCGCGGCCTTTGCGGTGGACTTGCTGCATAAGGCGGGCGTGCCTGCCACGGCGCTGCAACTGCTGCCTGGCGAAGGGGCGGTTGTGGGCGCAGGGCTGACAGGGGATGCCCGCGTCAATGGCGTATGTTTTACCGGATCGACCGCCACAGCGATGCGCATCCGTCAGAATATGGCGGCGCATATGGACCCAACGGCGCCGCTGATCGCGGAAACCGGCGGTTTGAACGCAATGGTTGTGGACAGCACTGCGCTGCCCGAACAGGCCGTGCGCGATGTGCTGGCGTCCAGTTTCCAATCAGCGGGACAACGCTGTTCGGCGCTGCGCTGTTTGTATTTGCAGGATGATATTTCTGATACTGTTAAGGACATGTTATTCGGCGCGATGGATGATCTGGAGGCGGGCAACCCTTGGGATTTGGTCACCGATGTGGGGCCGGTTATTGACGCCCGCGCGCAGGCCGATATTCGGGCGTATATCGAGGCGGCGCGTGCCGAGGGCCGCGTGTTGAAAGAAGGCACAGTGCCGAGTGGTGGCACGTTTATTCCGCCCACGGTGATCGCGGTACGGGGCATTGCCGATATGCCGCGCGAAATCTTTGGCCCTGTTTTGCACATTGCCCCGTGGCGTGCAGGCGGGTTGAACAAGGTGATCGAGGATGTGAACGCGATGGGCTATGGCCTGACCTTTGGTTTGCACAGCCGGATTGATGACCGCGTGGAACGGGTGGTGGCAAAGATAAACGTGGGCAATACCTATGTGAACCGCAACCAGATTGGTGCCGTTGTCGGCAGCCAACCCTTTGGCGGCGAAGGGCTTTCCGGGACTGGCCCCAAGGCGGGCGGGCCCGACTATATGGTGCGGTTTGCGCGGGTGGATGCGCCCGTTTTGGCGGGGGATGCAGGGACCAGCTCGGTTGCCGATGTGACGCGGACCTTGGCGGCCGAGACGGTCCCGCGCCGTGTGGTGCATGTGATGGACCTGCCGGGGCCAACGGGCGAAAGCAACCGCCTGTCGGCCTATGCCCGCCCGCCGCTGTTGTGCCTTGGGCCAAGCCCCGCGCAAGCGCTGGCACAGGCCGAGGCGGTGCGGGGCTTGGGCGGTGAGGCGGTTGAAGCGACCTGCCTGATTGCCTCGGCCCTGACCAAACTGGACGGGTTTTCGGGGGCGATCTGGTGGGGGGATGCCGATCAGGGCCGCGCCTATGCGCTGGCCTTGGCCGCGCGCGATGGGGCCATTTTATCGCTGATTGGCGGGATGCCCGATGCGGCGCATGTGCGGCTGGAACGCCATGTCTGCATTGATACCACGGCATCGGGCGGCAATGCCGAGCTGTTGGCTGAAATGGGCGAGGCCTGAAAGGGTCTTGACGCCTAAGCGCGGATCGGGAAGCGTGTAGCGATGTTCCCGATCCGCGATCATAACCCTTCGGGGCGTGTGCCTTATGTGACCTATGGGCTGATCCTGTTCAATATCGGGATTTTTGCCAGCTATTGGTGGGCGATTCCCGATGAAGCCGTGCTGTCGATGTTCTTTGTCGACTGGGGTGTGGTGCCGCGCAATGTGCTGGCGGGCACGGGGTGGGAGACGCTGTTCACGTCGATGTTCCTGCATGCAGGATTTATGCATCTGGCTGGCAACATGCTGTTTTTATGGATTTTTGGCGACAACCTAGAGGATGTGCTGGGGCATGTCCGGTATTTGGGGTTTTACCTGCTGTCAGGCTTGGCCGCGGCGGGGTTGCAGGTGTTTGCCGACCCGTCATCGGGGGTGCCGATGGTCGGGGCATCGGGTGCGATTGCAGGGGTGATGGGCGGGTATTTGCTGCTATTCCCGCGCGCCAAGGTCGATATTTTGATCATCATCGTGATCTTTTTCCGCATTTTCCCGATTCCAGCTTGGGTGATGCTGGGGGTTTGGTTTGCGATGCAGCTGTTCAGCGGCTTTTCCACGCCCGGCGATGGCGGCGGTGTGGCCTATTGGGCGCATGCGGGCGGGTTTATCGCGGGGATGTTGATGATGGTTCCGGTGCTGTTGGGCTTGGGTGGCACGGCGTTTTGGAGCCGCACACATGGGGTGCCGCCGCATCCGGTGGCCACCTATCCGCTGGCCCCGTCGGGTATTCCGCGCGTGGGCAGGCGCAAATAAAAAACGGGCGGATTGCGCCGCCCGAGTTGGAGATATTCTGTCGCCTTGGCCCTAGGCCACGTTTTGCAAGGCGACATTCGGAGTAACGCCCAGCGCATGGCACACTTCGCGGGTCAAATGCGGTTTGTTGAGGGTGTAGAAATGCAGATCCTCGACCCCTTCACCGATCAACGTGTCGCAAAGTTCGGTGCACAGGGCCGTTGCCAACAGCTCCTCTCGCCCGTCACGCTTGGCGGCCATGAAAGCATCATCGAGCCATGCAGGAACAGTTGTGCCGCAACGGGCCGCGAATTTCTTGGTGCCGTCCCACGACTGGATCGGCAGGATGCCGGGCAGGATGGGCGCGGTGATACCTTCGCGCACGCAGGCATCGCGGAAACGCAGAAAGGTTTCGGCCTCAAAGAAAAACTGGGTCATGGCGCTGGTCGCACCGGCGTCAATCTTGCGCTTTAGGAAGCGGACATCGGCCAAGGTATCGGCCGAATCTGGGTGCGGTTCGGGGTAGGCCCCAACGCGGATTTTGAATTTGCCGGTTTTGGCCAGCGCCTCGACCAATTCCACCGAAGATGCGAAACCGTCTGCATGAGGGGTAAACCGCTGCGCCCCCTTTGGGGCATCGCCACGCAGTGCGACGATTTCGGTCACGCCAGCGGCGGCATAGCTTTCGGCGATTTCCATAGTTTCCGCGCGTGTCGCATCAACGCAGGTCAGGTGCGCGGCCACGTTCAGCCCGTAGTTATTGGCGATTGCGCCCACGGCCTCATGCGTCAGCTTGCGGGTGGTGCCGCCTGCGCCGTAGGTCACGGACACGAAACTCGGGTTCAGGGGCGCCAAGGTTTGCACCGTATCCCACAGCCGAAAAGACGCATCCAAAGTTTGCGGGGGAAAAAATTCAAAAGAAATATTCGGTGTCTTGGTCATTTTGCAAACTCCTGCGTTGCCCTCTTGTCGCCGATTTCGCGATGTGAGACAAATTCATAATACTAATCATGTTTATGAGGTTGACCGCATAATGCACATCGAGTTTCGCCACCTGCGGACCATTCGCGCCATTCATCAGGCGGGGGGGCTGGCCCGCGCCGCCGATATTTTGAACATGACCCAATCGGCGCTGTCGCATCAGGTAAAGGGGCTAGAGGAGCAGGCGGGCGTGGAATTGTTCGTACGCCGGTCCAAACCGCTGAAACTGTCTGCGGCGGGGATACGGATGCTGCGGCTGGCCGAGCGGATTTTGCCCGAAATGGACGCGCTGGAGGAGGAATTTCGCGGGTTGCGGTCGGGCAAATCGGGGCGGCTGCATATTGCGATTGAATGCCACGCCTGTTTTGAATGGCTGTTTCCGGTGCTGGAACTGTTTCGCAGGGCGTGGCCGGAAATTGATGTGGATATTCGTGCGGGGTTGGCATTTGAGGCGCTGCCAGCCCTGCAACGCGAAGAGGTGGATTTGGTGATTTCCTCTGATCCTGCCCCCTTGGCCAATGTCGTGTTTAACCCCTTGTTTGATTACCACCCGATGTTTGTGGCCAGCGCGCAAAACCCCTTGGCCGAAAAAGCGATGATTGAAGCCGAGGATTTCAAGGACCAAATGCTGATCACCTATCCGGTGACGCGCGACAAGCTGGATGTGTTTACCGAGCTTTTGACCCCCGCCAAGGTAGAGCCGCGCGGCACGCGGGCAGTGGAGCTGACGGCGGTGATCTTGATGCTGGTCGGGTCCAATCGCGGGGTGTCGGTGTTGCCCGATTGGGTGCTGCGGGATTTGCGCAGCAACGCCGATTATGTGACGCGGCCCTTGGGGCCCGAAGTGATTACCAAGCGGCTTTATGCGGCCACGCGTGAGGAGGATGCGACCAAACCGTTCATGGCGCATTTCCTGAAACTGGGGCGGTCCGAGCCGGTAAAATTGCAGCGGGGTTAACCCAAAACACCCAGATGCAGGTTCAACGCGATCAAGATCAGGATGACCCCGCCGACCCATGCCAGGCCCGTGCGAAAGGCCTGTTTGCCGTTGATTGCGCGGGTCATGCTGCCGCCTAGGAACGCGACGACCACATCAGACGGCAACGCCGTGAGTGGCACCAGCGCGCCAAGGATAAGTAATTGAAATTGTGCGCCGCTTTCAGCAAATTGTGCGCCGCTTGCATGCACAAACGGTGGCAGGAACAGCGCGAAAAACAGCACGGTTTTGGGGTTCAACACCTCGACCACCATACCTTGCCAGATGATTTTTGACAGGCTGGAATGTGACACACGCTGGGCCGCCAGCGTCACGGCGGCGTTGTGCTGCGCGCTGCGAATCATATCCAGCCCCAGCCACACCAGATAAGCTGATCCCGCATAGCGCAGCACCGTGACCAGCCAGCCGAACTGGGCAAAAACCGCCGCCAGACCAAGGGCCGTGGCGACGGCCAGTATCATCCCCCCCAATGCAAGCCCAAGGGCCGAAGCCAGCCCCGCCGCACGGCTTTGCCCCACGCTGCGCGACAGGACGTAAAGCATGGACGGGCCCGGGGTTGCGCTAAGGACAAACCCGGCAAAGGCGACGGCGATAAGGGAGTCTAGGGGGGGCATAGGTTAGGGCACACTTTGGGTTAATCGACCCTCGAAAGGGTTACGGGTTACGGATGGAATAATCGCGGGGTGCTGGCGTGCCTGATGGCGGAAATAGGGGAAATCACGCATCAGCATACGCTCCAGATGCGCGCCCGCCAAGAACGGCTCGTACTGGGCCGGACGGTCGGGGGTGACCAGCTGTGGGAACGGTTCGATCAGCGTGTCATGATTGGCCGCCACGAAATAGGGCAACGAGAACCGTTCGGGGCTGGCGTTGACCACGCGGTGCGGGGTGGATCGCAACAGGCCATTGCTCCACGCCTCGAGCATGTCGCCGATGTTGCAGACAAGGGCTGTGGGGTCGACAGGCACGTCGATCCATTCATCCCGTGCGGTCATCACCTGAAGCCCCTGATTGCGGGTGTGCAGCAGGGTCAGGCATTCATAATCGGTATGCGCGCCCATGTTGACCGAGCGGTGGTCGGATGTGTGGGCTTGGCGGACATAGTGCAAAAGGCGCAGCTGCGAGATGGGTTTGGTCATATGGTTGGTCATGGCCCCCTTGGGCAGGCCAAGGTGCAATTCCAGCGCGCCACAAATCAAGCGCCCCAGCGCCGAGACATGGCCATAGTATTGCGACACGGTGCTTTTGAAGCCCGGGAAATCGGGCCAGACATTCGGGCCCAAAACACGGTTGCCCGCCAGAAAATCGGGGTCGTTGCGCGGCAAATCGAGGCCAAGATCAAAGGCCTCATAGCTGCGGTGCACCTCATCGGGGTAATCGCCTTTTTCGGTGAAAGGGACATAGCCACGATGGTTGGGGCTGGCGCCGATGTAATAGCGCCGCTTTTGTGCATCGGACAGCGCGAAAAAGCCTTTGGCGGTGTGATAAACCGCCTCGATCAGGTCAAGGTCGATGCCGTGATCGCAGATTCGGAAAAATCCGTATTCACGGGCCGCCAGCCCTATCGCATCGGCTACGGCACTTATTTTCAAAGGATCGCCCGATGATAAATCCGCAATGCTGATAAGTGGCAGGCGCGGTGCGTCAGTGGTGTGTGTGTTTGAAAAGCTAGCCATGATCCCCTCCAGTTGATCTGAACCTTTGGTTAACGATCTATGGTTAACAAATCGTTTTTCTCGATCTGCGCGATTGGGAAGTAAAGCCTGAAACGGCTGCCTTCGTGCAGCTTGGATGTCACCGAAACACTGCCCCGCGATTGCTGCATAAAGCCCAAGATCATTGACAAACCAAGCCCCGCGCCCTGCCCCACGGGTTTGGTGGTATAAAACGGATCAAAAAGTTGCGGCAGGCTGTCTTCGGGAATACCGGTGCCGCTGTCTTGGACGCTTATGCACACATAAGCGCCGGGGGCCAGCGGGGTGACAAGGCTGGCATTTTCGTGCCAGCTATGGGTCACCATTTCGGTCCAAATATGCAAAATGCCTCCCCCCGACATCGCGTCGCGCGCATTCGATATCAGGTTGCGCAGGGCATTGACTGTTTCACGGATATCGACGGCAACAAGCGCCAGACTGTCAGATAGCGATTTTGTCAGCGTGATACTCGCAGGCAAAGTTGGAGCTGCGTGGGTCATGACATTCGCCGCAATCTCGTTCAAATCGGCCAGTTCGGGGGCCAGACGGGTGCGTTGGGAAAAGGCCAGCATATCGCGGATAAGTTTGGCCCCCCGCCCCGCCGCCGTTTGCGCATCGGCAAGGCTGGCTTGGCCATCCGCACTGGTCACATCTGCCGCCAAAAATTCAAGGTTGCCGGAAATGACAGTCAGCAGATTGTTGAAATCATGTGCAAAACGGCCTGTTAGCCGGCCAATCGCCTCAAGCTTGCGGGCCGCGAACAGTTTGGATTCGAGCGCCCTGCGGTTTGCGGTTTCCTGACTGAGCTGCACATGAGAGGTGGCGAGATCAAGGTAACGCTGATGCGAGCGTTCCGCCTCGGCCAGCAGTTCCAACTTGGCGCTGGTCATGGCGGCGACGGTGGTCAAAATATCCAATTCGGCCTGCCCAAAGGCACCGCTGTCGGGGTGTTCGCTGTCAATCACGCCAACAACCCGCCCCTTTATCAGCAAAGGCACGCAAATTTCTGAACGTGCGGGCTGCATGTCGGGGATATAGTTTCTCTGCTGCAAAAGGTCATCCACGATCATCGGCTTGCCGCTTTGCGCGACTTGGCCGGTGATGCCTTGACCAAAGGGAATATGAAGCGGGTTCAGGATGCTGCGGTCATAGGGGTTTTTTTCCCCCAAAGCGGCCACTTGGGCCAGATTTGTGCCGGCCTCGTTAGCCTGATAAATCACGCAATCGACAAAGCCCAGCGGCCCCACGACGTTTTGGGCGACATACCAGAACAAATCGTCGACGCTGGGAATGGTAATCACATCAACGGCAAACGCATTGAGCGTGCGCAAAATCGCCGCTTCATTCAACGCGGATTGCCTTTGACGGCTTCCATGATCTAATTCAATCAACCTTAATACCCACATTACCGATACATTAATACAAGGCTAACCCAAAATCGCCCTTTGGTATAGAACTATCGACGCCCGCAACCGCAAGTTATATGGCCCCACGCGGGGTTCACGGGCGGGCAATGTGCGGTTTTTCGCTTATTTGCGGGCGGGTTGGGCATCGGCGGATCGCAAAGTTTGTTTCTCGGCCATCCATGCCGTGGCATGTGGGTGATAGGCCGACAGTTCGGCAGCAACACAGGGCAAGCTGTCCAAACCGGCGCGATAATCGCGCACGGCGGGGGGCCAATCTAGCGACAGGCCCATGTCTTTGGTCAAAAGATCAATCCACAAAAACGTGGGCGCATAGCCGCAATCACCGAGGCCGAACGGCAAAGGGTGGCTTAGCAAGATCGCCAGTTGCGCCAAGCGCTGTGTGATGGCGGTGGCGGCCTGTGCGGCGGCGTTTGGATTAGGGGCGGCAACCAAGGGAAACAGCGCGCGCACGGCAGGTTCCAGCCGTGTATCGTGAAAACGGCCGCGTTCGCGCATACGGGCGCGGGCGGCGGGCGCGTCGGGCAGCATCGGCGGTGTGGGATAGGCCTCGTTCAGGTACTCGGCAATCGCCTCGCTGTCGCTTAGGGCAAAGTCCCCGTCGAGGATGGCGGGCAAATTGCCAAAAGGGGACGCTTTGGCAAAGAGGTCGCGGTCCGCGCTTGGCGGTTGTTCGTGCCAGTCAAGGCCTTTGGCCCGCAACAGGATACGGGTTTTGGCGCAGTAAAGGCTGTGGGGGACGGAAAACAGGATCATCTGGCCGCCTGTAACCACGCGGCCAGAATGGGACGGTACGCGCCAAGTTCGGCGGCCACAGCGGGTTCGGCGTTGATGCGGCGGCGGTAGCCCTGCACCGCGTGGGGCCAGTCGATTGCTAGCCCCAGCACCGACGTCAGCGCCTCAATCCATGCGAAGGTAATGGCAAAACCGCAATCGCCAAGACCAAAGGGCAAATCATCAAGGCCCATCTGTGCCAGTTGCGCCAAATGCGCGGTGATCTTGGCCGATTGGGCAGCGCTGAGCGCGGGATCAGGCGACGAGATCGACCCGAACAATGCGCGCACGGCAGGTTCCAACCGCGTATCATGAAACCGCCCGCGTTCGCGCATACGGGCGCGGGCGGCAGGCGTGGCGGGCAGCATCGGCGGGTTTGGGTGAATGTCGTTCAGGTACTCCGCGATTGCCTCGCTATCGGCCAACAGCAAGTCGCCATCGCGCAGGGCGGGCAGGTTGCCTGAAGGCACCACGGTTTTGTAATCTGCCGACCCATAGCCCCCCGGCGGCGGAATTTCCTGCCATTGCAAACCCTTGGCGCGCAAGGTGATGCGCAGCTTGGCGCAGTAGAGGCTGACGGGAATGGCATACAGGGTTAGCATGTCAGGGGTCCGGATATGAAAAAGGGGGCGCACAGGGCGCCCCTCAATTTAGGCCGTAGTCAGGTCAGTTGGAAAGCTGCCATTTCACGGCCAGCTCGTCAAACAGGCCGGCTTCTTGCTTCAGCGTGATCCATGTGTTGACGTAGTTGATCCAAACCTGATCGCCTTGTGGCATCAGCATCGCCACGGGTGTTTTGGCGCGGGGGGCCGATACGGGCACGATCATCAGCTCGAGGTATTGCGCGACCAGCTTGTTCGCCTCGACATTCGAGGTGATGTGCGCTGTGGCGCGGCCAGACAGCACCTCTTGGAAATCACGCGCAGGCGCTTCGACAATGCTGTATTTCGCATTGGGGAAGAATTCCTTGACTTGCTTTTCCTGCGTGGTCCCAAGGGTTGCGGCGACTGTCACCTCGGGCTTGTCCAGATCGGCCCAATCCTTGAACAATTCCGCGTCTTTTTTGTTGATCAATGGCACGGTCGCAAGGCTGAAATAGCTGTTGGAATAACCTGCCGCCTTGGCGCGCGCCGGACTGATCGAGGCAGAGCCTGTGATGTGATAGGTGCCTGCGGTCACACCGGCCACAAGGGTTTTCCAATCGGTTGGCACAAACTCGACGGTCACACCCAGATCGGTGGCAAGCGCCGTCATTACGTCAATATCATAGCCGGTATAGGTGTTGGTCGCGACATCCTTCATCGACATCGGGTTCCAATCGCCCGTGGTGCCAACCTTCAACACGCCAGAGGAGAGGACATCGTTCAAAATAGACTGCGCGGATGCAGCGATCGGGGCGGTGGCTAGCGTAACGGCCAGCATCATAGATTTCATAAAGGTCATTTTCGTCTCTCCTGGGGGTCTTATCGGTGTAAAAGCTGATCCTTGCTGTTGCCAGCGGGGGATGCAAGGTTAGGTAGGGCCTTTTGACACGTGTCAAGGTTGGCGCAGAACAAAGGGCAAAACATGAACCAAACCGCGGGCGCACAAGGCCCCTTTATTCAGTTTGCACAGGTTTCCAAGCATTACGATGCGTTTCAAGTGCTGAAAAACATCAATTTGGACGTGGCCAAGGGCGAACGGATCGTGATTTGCGGGCCGTCGGGTTCGGGCAAGTCCACGCTGATCCGCTGCATAAACGGGCTGGAGGCCTATGGCAGTGGTGACATTATTGTGAACGGGCTGCGGGTTGGTGTGGACCGCGCCAGCCTTGCGGCGGTTCGCGGGCGGGTCGGGATGGTGTTTCAGCAGTTCAACCTGTTTCCGCATTTGACCGTGATCGAAAACCTGATGCTGGGGCCGATGCGCGGGCGGGGCATGTCTGCCACTGCGGCGCGCGAGATTGCGCTGCGCTATCTGGCGCGCGTGCGCATTCCCGAACAAGCCGATAAATACCCGCGCCAACTGTCGGGTGGCCAGCAGCAGCGGGTGGCAATTGCGCGGTCTTTGTGCATGGAACCCGAGATTATGCTGTTTGACGAACCCACCAGCGCCCTTGACCCCGAGATGATTTCCGAGGTGCTGGACGTGATGGCGGAACTGGCGGAAACGGGGATGACCATGCTGGTGGTCACGCATGAAATGGGTTTCGCGCGCCGTGTGGCCGACCGCATGGTGTTCATGGATTTCGGCGAGATTGTCGAGGTGGCCCCGCCCGAGACGTTTTTCACCGCGCCTAAATCTGCGCGGGCGCAGGATTTCCTGCAAAAAATTCTGAACCACTAAGGGGGCGGTCATGCGCATTTTCACATTGCTGTCGTCGCTTTTGTTATTGTCGGGCTGTTCGGGCAATTGGGGCTGGTATGTGGTCAACCCCGCAACGCCGCAGGGGTGGATAAACCTGAAATTCATGCTGTCGGGGTTGGTGTATACCGTGCAGCTTTCGGCCACGGCGATTGCCATTTCGATTGTGGTGGGGTTGCTCGTGGCCTTGCCCGGCCTGTCGCCGAACAAATGGTTGCGAGGGTTAAGCCGATCTTATGTCGAGGTGGTGCGGTCGGTGCCGATTTTGGTGCTGATCTTGTGGGTTTACTACGGGTTGCCGCCGGTGACAGGCATCACGATTGGCGTGTTTTGGGCGGGTGTGCTGGCGCTCGCGCTGTCAGACAGTGCCTTTCAGGCGGAAATTTTCCGCGCGGGCATTCAAAGCATTTCGCGCGGGCAGTATGAGGCGGCCTATTCCGTCAGCTTGGGCTACCGCGATACGATGCGCTATGTGATCTTGCCCCAAGCGATCCGGCGCATTCTGCCCGCGTTGGGCAACCAATTGGTTTATATGCTGAAAATGTCGTCTCTGGTGTCGGTGATCGGCATGCAGGAATTGACGCGCAAGGCGAATGAACTGGTCGTATCCGAATACCGCCCGTTGGAAATTTACACAGTTTTGGTGCTGGAATATCTGGTGCTGATCCTGATCGTGTCGGCTGGGGTGCGCTGGCTGGAACGGCGTATGAAAACGGACGAGCGGGGGTAACGGCAGCCGTCAAAACCCTTGCGGGATGCGGCGGGCCGTGCGTGCGGGCAGGCCCGCATCTTGCAGCAGATCATCCGCCATCGCATCGGCATTTGGCCCGATATCCATCAGCATTTGCCAGATATGGCGCACGGGCGGAGCAATGCGGGGTTCGGTAATGGCACGGGCAGTATGAAGCCAGACGGCCAGCCCATCGCTGCTATCATAGTCCCGTTTTTTGCGCAGGGCTTCGATTTTGGTTTCGGCGGCGCGAATGAATTTCTTCAAAACGTCCGATTTCCAAAGGCTTAGGGTGTAAAGATCCTGATCTTTCAAAAGATACGTCGCTGCCCAAACCTGCGCAAAGGCCGCATGGCTTTCGGTGAAATGCGGCTTCGAGGTTTCCAACTTGTCCGCCATCGCCTGTGCGGCGTCGATCAAAGCCGATGTTGCTTTTTCTTGCTGCCAGTTTTTGAACATGAGGTCCTCTTGGGGCTGTTGCGGCAAAGCTGCGGCTGGGTTGGTCGCGGCATCAGGCAGGCCTATTGCGGCCAGCGTCAAGGGGCATCCCACCCTTTCACAGGCTGTCGCGATTTCTGGCCCCCAGAAAAGACCATAACGACCGCGCAATCAAGGTGTTACCACCACGTTTTGGGTGGTGGCGTCAGCCGTCAAGGGCACAACAGCGGTATCGCCAAGGCGCGCGCCGTGCCATACAGCACCCCTCGGGCCAGATGAGGACAGACGCTATGGCAAAAATTCCAACCTCTCGCGTGGACAAGCTTTTGTCCTCAATGGGCTATGGGTCACGTAATGAGGTGGCACGGCTGGGCAAATCGGGCAGGATCCGGCTGGATGGGAACAGGCTGATGGATGCCACCAAGCGTATCCCTGTGACGCCAGATTTGCCGACCCGCATGACCATCGAGGGGGAACCGCTGGACCCGATCGCAGGCCTGTACATTTTGCTGAACAAACCCTTGGGCATGACCTGTTCGCACAAAGAGGTCGGCGCGCTGGTTTATGATATTTTGCCCTTGCGCTGGCGGTCGCGCACGCCTGCAATTTCGACCATCGGGCGTTTGGACAAGCAGACCTCGGGGCTTTTGCTGCTGACCGATGATGGCGACCTTTTGCACCGCGTCATCAGCCCCAAGCGCCATGTCACAAAGACCTACCGCGCCAAACTGGCCCGCCCCCTGACGGGCAACGAGGCCGCGCTGTTTGCCACGGGCGATATGATGCTGGAGGGTGAAGAAAAACCGCTGGCCCCTGCCACATTGCAAGTCGTATCAGACACCGAAGCCCTGCTGTCGGTGACCGAAGGCCGTTACCACCAAGTGCGCCGGATGTTTGCGGCCACGGGCAACCATGTCGAGGACCTGCACCGTGAAAGTTTGGGAGGGCTTTCGTTACCAGATGACCTGGCCCCCGGTCAGTGGAAACTGCTGAACGACGACGAAATTGCCTTGATCTTTCAGTAGCGCGTCCGGTTCTGGCCGGGCCTGCGCCCGATCTTGGCTGCGTGTCGCCAGCTGCAGTCTTTGCTATCGATTGTTACTAGCGTCAGGACTTCGGTAACGGGGTCGTCCCAGTCAAGCGCTTTTTGGCATAGGCAGCCGACCGCCTGATTGTGCATTTGATCACAGTTTTTTCTGTGCCGTTCTGCTATCTCTGCTGCCCTCTTCTGAGATCACCCCAAGTGCATGCTTCGGTCCGTGGCCTGCGCGTTGGCTGCCAACATGATGCTGGTTCAAGAGCAATTCCGCTGTGCCCATCTCGTAGGCGTGCTCGATCTGGATCGGCAACAGTCCAGAGCACCGCTGCCCGGCAGTGGTTTGCAGGCAAACCATGAGTATCCGTATCGATCAGGGACGCATATCGACCCATTTTCTGCGATCTCGCAGGAGTGAATTTGCCATAACGAGAAGCTTGCGCATGATTGCAGTTATCGCCAGTTTCTTGCACGTTCCTGATGCAACGAACTGATCATATTTCACCTTCATATCGGGGTTGAAGCGTGTTGCGACCACTGCCGGAAAATATAAGGATCGTCGCATTACTGCGCGACCACCGCGAATGTGCTCGCGTCCCTGCCAAGTTCCAGATTGGCGAGACATAGGAACCCAGCCAGCCAGAGATGCCGCCTGCTTGCCTGAAATCGTCCCGAGTTCGGGCATCTCTGTCAGCATCGCGCAGGCAGTCACTGTAGCAACCCCACGAATGCTGCTGAGGATTTTCGTGCTTTCTGACAGGCCTTCATCCTGTGCAATTACGCTCAGAACGGCCGCAGCGACTTGCACGAGATCGCGCTCAACCTGCTTCAGGCGCTTGCGGAACGGGGCTTTGAGCAGAGGAATGAACTGCGCCGCGTTTACCGGAGACCAATTAGTTCGTGTTACGCGACCATATCGAGTGTGTTCAGGTTTGCAAAGAAGGCCTCCTCTGCTTCGGCCGGTGGGATGTTTCCGACAGGCTCAAGCAGGCGGCGGTTGTTGAACCAGTCGACCTGTTAACCGGTGGGCGATGCTTGTATCCGTTGCCCGGCAGGTGGATTTGGCCTAGCCAAATCTGCCGAGTGGGGCCGTAAGGCCATTTGAGGGATTACAAGGCGACCTGCTCCATTGTTTTCCATGAACTGCGCCGCCGGATGACCTCGGTTTTGTAAAGGCCGTTGATGGTCTCGGCCAAAGCCCTCGCCAGTGGTCTTGAACCAATGGCGTCCACTGGCTCGATCATAGGCGTCGCCGACGCTGCCAACGGATGGGTCAATGCCCACTTTTCCCAAACGCTCGGCATATCGGATCGAGACGCATTGGCTTCCCCTGTCGCTGTGGTGGATCAACCCGCCCTGATGAGACGGACGGCGGGCGTAAAGTGCCTGTTCAAGTGCATCCATTGCCCTCTCATCGCTGCTTGCAGCGATGAGAGGGGAGAACGAAGTCGGTCTTTGCAGACCGCGACGCCCTCCATGCTGTTACACGGAAGGAATTTGCGTGCAAATCACGCAGGCGACAATGCGGTTGGCGAAGGTGTCGATCATCGAGCCATTGAAGGCGCCATTGGTTCGAGCCCAATGGCGAGAGGCAACGTAAACGAAGCCCTGCCATGTTGAGACGTAGGTGTCCTTTTCGGCCTGCCGAACCCAGACCCTTAATACCTCAAGGATGCAGCCAATCGTCCCCTCCGCGCATGTAAACATACGCTGCAGGGCAGCGGGGCCAATCGCAGCGGCCGCCGCAGATCGCGTTTCTTAGGAGCCTTGATGCTCCAGCACCATGCGAACGGCACGCGCCCGCATTTCAGGTGAATAGCGGTTTGATGTCTTACTCTTTTCCATAGCCCTCATCCTTAATCAGCTTGAACGTCTCCGGTAAACCCGGGGCGTGTGTGGATGCCCCCTGTTTTGCAAGTTGATTTTTCGACATTTCTGCTGGGCTTCAATCGGTCGTGTGTCAGGCCTCAAAATTGTGGCCTTTATGACGCCACGGGCCAGTATGCTGTTCGGAAGACTGGACCCACATCGGTTCAGAGAGCTGTAACGCTCGAGCCCCGGGCCTGGGTTTTCCTGTCTTGAACTTTGAAGTCCGTGTCGCTTACTCCGTCTGTCGATCACCTTGCCCAGGCCTTGCGGCCTACAGCGTAACCCCGCGCCTCGCGACTCGGGGTTACGCTATTCTATAGTCCTCGCCTTTCGTCGTCATGGCCCAAACCATCCGGGCCATCTTGTTGGCCAAAGCAACTGCGGCAACCATTCGAGGCTTGCGCGCGACGATATTGGCCAGCCACCGGCTAGTGCTGCCGCCTCTACGCACAACCCAGCGGATCACGCTCATGGCCCCGACGATTAGCAGCTTACGGATGTCACATTGACCCATTTTACTGACAGCGCCAAGGCGGGTCTTACCGCCGGTCGAGTGTTGTCGCGGCACCAAACCCAACCATGCAGCAAAGTTCCGGCCACTGTCGAAGGTCTCAAGGTTTGGGGCGAACGCCGCGATGGCACCAGCGGTTACTGGACCGATGCCCGGCACGGTGCAAAGGCGCCGCAACTCGCAATCGGTTTTTGTCGCGGCTTCCAGTTCATCGGCCAGACGCGTGATAATCTCTGTCAGTTGATCTATTTGCCGCAGATAAAGCTGCCCCATCTCGCGCACGACTGTGGGCAAATCAACCTGCGGCCCATTCAAGGCTGATTGCAGAACCTTCAAATAAGCAGGACCTTTTGGCGCGACCAAACCGAACTCGGCCAGATGGCCCCTGAGCGCATTGATCAGCTGCGTGCGTTACCGCACAAAGCTTTGATGCGTCCTGAATGCCACGGCTCGCCCTTGCTTCTCGGCACTCTTCACCGCCACGAAACTCATGCTGGGGCGGGACGCGGCCTCCGCAATTGCCGCTGCGTCGGCAAAATCGTTCTTCTGCCGTTTCACGAAGGGTTTGACATAAATCGCGGGGATAATACGCACTTCATGGCCATGTGCCTGTGCCATCCGCCCCCAGTAATGCGACGTGGCACACGCTTCCATCGCCACAATACAGGCCTTCTGATCCGACAAAAGCTGGATCAGCCGCGTTCTCGACACTGATCTGTTGAAAACGGCGACGCCATCGGCCTTGACGCCGCAAACCTGAAAACTGTTCTTGGCAAGATCGATCGCCAATATGCTAATCTCCGACATGGATGCCTCCCTCTTGGTGGTTACAACAAAACCATCTTGGCACAATTGATGCCGTTGGGTGGGGGCATCCACCGCATCAGTTCACTCCTTATCGAAAATTACTTCGGCAAACTGAAGGAAAACAGAGGGAGAGCGATGCGTTCCTGCAAAACAGACCAGAGCTTCAAAGCCTTCATTCCAATCGCGGCAACAATCATTCAGACAAGGTTAACGTCAACAGCCCCTAGGTGTCACATCCCGATGGCTGGGTTGTTCCTGACCGCTGGCGTCGTTGTGCAAATGGATCAGATCTAGGTCAATATCTGGGCCTAGGGCCGTGGCTTGGAGTCTTGGCTTGTCGATCATATCTTGATTGCTGGCGGCCCCGACGATCCAGCCTGCTGGGACATGGGTGAGCCTTTCGTTCCGGCGTCGCACAAGGCGGCGTCAAGTCACCGCGCTTTTGGTGCAGGTGATGAGGTTGGTGTGAAAAGACCCGGGTCTGTCGTGTACCTGCCGGGGTTGGGCGTCCCAGTCAATGGGAGCGGGTCGCGCTAGCCGCTCGTTCGGGCATCTGGCGATCGCGTCTGCGATAATCAATTAAGCCTATGATTATAAAATAAAACGCCCGCCAGGACGGCGGGCGATGGCAGTTTTTATGTGCCCCAATGGCAGAAAAGTGGGGTTAATGGCAGTTATTTACAGTGTCTGACAGTAAGCCACCTACCCGTCACCCGCATTTCGAGAATCCACAATCCGCACAGGTCATGCAACCTTCGACCATCCGCAATTCATAGCTGCCGCAAGATGAACAGGATTTGCCCCGTAACGCGCCCATTGACACAATTTCGGCCTGCGGGTCGGATTTCAACCCCATACCTTCGCCTGCGATGAACCCGATCGCGACCAAATGCCGTTCAATAACCCCACCGATCGCCGCCAAAATCGACGGGATGTAACGCCCTTCAACCCATGCCCCGCCACGCGGATCAAACACGGCTTTCAGCTCCTCCACCACGAACGAAACATCGCCCCCACGCCGGAACACCGCCGAAATCATGCGGGTCAGGGCCACGGTCCAGGCGAAATGCTCCATATTCTTGGAGTTGATAAACACCTCGAACGGGCGGCGATGGTTTGAGATTATGATGTCATTGATGGTGATATACAGCGCATGTTCCGACCCCGGCCATTTCACCTTATAGGTCGCGCCTTCCAGCGATGCGGGGCGGTCCAAGGGTTCCGTCAAATAGACCACTTCGGCGCCGTCATCGACCTCGGGGGCCGAATCCGACGCGGAATTGACCGACAGAACCGACCCTGTCACATCATTGGGGCGGTAAGTGGTGCAGCCTTTGCAGCCACTATCCCACGCCTCCATATAGACCTCTTTGAAATCCTCAAAGCTGATGTCTTCGGGGCAATTGATGGTCTTGGAAATGCTGCTGTCGATCCATTTTTGCGCCGCCGCCTGCATGCGCACATGGTCCAAAGGTGGCAAGGTTTGCGCGTTGACGAAATAATCCGGCAAAGGCGCATCGCCCTTCAGCTCGCGCCACAAACGCACGGCGTAATCAACCACTTCTTCCTCGGTCCGGCTGCCATCCTTTTGCAAAACCTTGCGGGTATAGGCATAGGCAAATACCGGCTCGATCCCCGAACTGACATTGCCCGCATACAGGCTGATTGTGCCGGTCGGCGCGATGGACGTCAGCAAAGCGTTGCGAATACCATGCGTGCGAATGGCATCGCGCACGTCATCATCCATCGCCATCATATTGCCGGATGCCAGATACTTATCCGCATCAAACAACGGAAACGCGCCCTTTTCGCGCGCCAAATCCACGCTCGCCAAATAGGCCGCCCGCGCAATCGCCTTCATCCACGCCTCGGTTTGCGCCGCCGCTGGGGCCGACCCATAGCGCTGGCCCAGCATCAACAACGCATCGGCAAGGCCCGTGACCCCCAGCCCGATCCGCCGCTTGTTGCGCGCCTCTTCGGCCTGTTGGGGCAAGGGGAAACGGCTGGCATCCACCACATTGTCCATCATCCGCACGGCAAGGCGCACAAGGCTGTCCAACGCCGCAGGGTCCAGCCGCGCCCCTGCCTCAAACGGGTCGGTGACCAGCGTGGCAAGGTTGATCGACCCCAGCAAACACGCCCCATAAGGCGGCAAGGGTTGCTCGCCACACGGGTTCGTCGCGGCAATCGTTTCCACATAATTCAGGTTGTTGGCCGTGTTGATCCGGTCAATGAAAATCACCCCCGGTTCGGCAAAATCAAACGTGTTGCGCATGATCTTGTTCCACAGATCGCGGGCTTGCACGGTTTGGTACACGCGGCCCGCAAACACCAAATCCCACGCGCCATCCGCCTTGACCGCATCCATGAACGGGTCGGTCACCAGCACCGAAAGGTTGAACATCCGCAGCCGTGCGGGGTCTTTTTTCGCCGCAATAAACGCCTCGATATCGGGGTGATCGCAGCGCATGGTGGCCATCATGGCCCCCCTGCGCGACCCCGCCGACATGATCGTGCGGCACATCGCATCCCAAACATCCATGAACGACAAGGGCCCCGAAGCATCGGCCGCCACGCCCTTCACTTCCGCCCCTTTGGGCCGGATCGTGCTGAAATCGTAACCAATGCCGCCGCCTTGCTGCATGGTCAGCGCGGCCTCTTTCAGCATCTCGAAAATCCCGCCCATATCATCGGGCACCGTGCCCATGACAAAGCAGTTGAACAGCGTCACCGAACGGTCCGTCCCTGCCCCTGCCGTAATCCGGCCTGCTGGCAAATATTTGAACCCGTCCAAGGCGTTATAAAACGCCTCTTCCCATTTTGCAGGCTCGGCCTCGGGCGCGGCCAGCGCGCGGGCAATACGGCGCCATGTATCCTCGACCGACCCGTCAATGGGCGTGCCGTCTTGGGCTTTCAGGCGATATTTCATATCCCAAATGGCCTCGGCGATGGGGGCAGAAAAACGGGACATAGGGCGGTCCTTTTAGGCAGAATGATGTGTATATTGGGGGTGCTCACGCGCGAATACACAAGATAGGCCGGTAGGGCACCAAGGTCAACGCAGGCTTTTGTGGCCCGCCCCTTGTCCCGCCCACCCAAAAGGTTAAATTCGGGTTAACACACATGGGGTGGCCCAAGGGGGAATCGTGGCAGATACCGTTAACCTGTTGAAACTCTGCGTCGGCACCGAAACCGTCGAGGAACTGGCCACGTGGCAAGATATGCGCCGCAAGCTGTGGCCTGACAATTTGCCGCGCCACATCACCCGCATGTGGCCGAAACGTGAGGCCGAGGTGCTGAACGGCGGCTCGCTCTATTGGGTATTCAAAGGCGTCATTCTGGCGCGCCAAAACATCACGAACTTTGAGGAACGGCGCGGCGAGGATGGCATTTTGCGCTGTGCATTGGTGCTGAACCCCGAAATCCACCGCACCGAACCCGCCCCTCGCCGCCCGTTCCAAGGCTGGCGCTATCTGACGGTCGAGGATGCCCCCCGCGACCTGCCCAAAGGCCGCAAAGCCGAAGAGGCGCTGCCCCCCGAACTCGCCCGTGCTTTGGCAGATATAGGGCTGCGTTAACTGTCAATCCGACCGCGTTATGGTTTTCAGAAGTTTCGCAGCGCTTGCGCTTTAGGTTTTACCAATTTTGAGGCGATGGGCCAAAGGCCCGTCAACGAATGGCGGGAGAAGCCCTTGTGCGGCGCCTTAAACCTCGGCCACCACACCCAATTGCGCCGCCAAAACCGCCAGCGTCGTCCGCGTGTCGGCATCCCACTCCGCCCCGCGCGCCGCAAACAAAGTCGCTTGGCTGGCATGCACCAACCCGTCAGATAAAATCTTCAAATGGTTGGCCCGCAACGTCTCGCCCGATGATGTAATATCGGCAATCGCTTCCGCTGTCAGGTTTTTCACCGTACCCTCGGTCGCCCCTTGGCTGTCCACCAATTGGTAATCGGCCACACCCTGTTCGGTCAAAAACTCGCGCACAAGCCGATGGTATTTCGTCGCAATCCGTAACCGAAACCCATGCGCACGCCGAAACGCCGCCGCCGCCGCGTCCAAATCATCGACCGTATCCACATCAATCCACGCCACAGGCACCGCGATAATCAGGTCGGCATGGCCAAACCCAAGGCCCGCCAGTTCCACCACCTGCGCCTCCCAATCCGCCAGCTTGTCGCGCACAAGGTCCGACCCCGTGACCCCCAAATGAATGCGCCCCGCCGCCAATTCACGCGGAATTTCCCCCGCCGACAGCAGCACCAGCTCCACGCCCGCAATACCTTCAACCGCGCCCGCATATTCGCGGTCCGACCCCGACCGCGCCATTACCACGCCGCGCGCACCAAACCAGTCAAAGGTCTTTTCCATCAGCCGCCCCTTGGACGGCACCCCGATTTTCAGGCTCATACCAACCCCTCGCGCACAGCCGCCACCAGCGCGGGGCGAATGATCCCCCCCACTGCCGGAATGGACCGCCCTTGCCCCAGCACCGCCGTCAGCGCGTCATAGCGCCCGCCTGTGGCCACCGCAGGCCCATCCCCAGCCCCGTGAAAACTGAACACGAACCCATCGTAATATTCCATCGAGGTCCGCCCATGGCTTGCCGCAAACGGCAGGTCAGACGGGTTAATCCCGTGCCGTTCCAGCGCATCCAGCCGCGTGGCAAAACGGTCCACCGCAGGTTCAATCGCGGGCATCATAAAGGTAATTCCGCGCAGATGTGACAGCGCCGCCCGCGCCGGCGCTTGCAACGTCAGCAAATCATACAGCAACGCCGCCTCGGGTGCCTTCAGCGCAGGCGTCTCGGCATCCTCGATCAGCCCTGCCACCCGCGCGGCAATCTCATCCTCCGACCGCAAGCCGGTCATCGGCCCCGCCGCCGCGATCAACGCATCCGGCGTGTCCGACCCCAAGCGAGCCAGCATATCCGCCCGCGCCTGTGGCACCGCCGCGCGCCCCGAAAATCGGTCCAACAGCTTGCGAAACCGCGCGGGCCGCCAGATATGGCGCAACAGCGCGGCCTTGCGACGATCCGTCGTTGTCAGCCCGTTCACCGCCGCCATCAAAATCCCGATATCGCCCGTTGCAGGCCGCAACCCCAACGGGGCAAGCAAGCCATGAAACAGCGCAAACAGTTCCGCATCCGCCGCCTCGGGGGCCACGCGGTCAAACAGCTCAAACCCCACTTGCAAATACTCGCTCGCGCGCGGTCCAAGGTGGTCTTGTTTGCGGTAAACCTCGCCAATATAGCAGTACCGCGCAGGCTCGGCTCCGCCGTTCATATGCGCCTGCACCACAGGCACAGTGAAATCGGGCCGCAGCATCATTTCACCGCGCAACGGGTCCGATGTTACATAGGCCCGCGCGCGAATATCCTCGCCGTAAAGGTCCAGCAGCGTTTCGGCAGGCAGCAGCGTATCCGCCTCTACTGCCTGCGCCCCTGCCGCCTTGAACGCGGTAAACAGCGCCTCGGCTTCGGCCCGTATCGCCGCGCGATTAATCGTCATTCTTGCTCGCATTGCTCAAGATGCTTTTCAAAGACCCAATTTCTTGCAACATTTTTTGGACAGCCGCCACAAGGTCAACGACTTTGACAGTCTCCTGAGCGGGACGGTCCTTCCATTCTTCAAGCGTTGCGCTTTTCGCAATAACTGCGCCAAGAACAAGGTTTTTTAAGTCAACCACGCCCTTTGCCGCCTCATCCCCGCCTTGGATAATCGCAATCGGACTGCCGCGTTTATCGGCGTATTTCAACTGGTTGCCGAAATTCTTGGGGTTGCCCAGATACATTTCCGCGCGAATACCCGCGCGGCGCAAATCGCCCACCATCGCCATGTAATCCGCCATCCGGTCGCGGTCCATCACGGTCACAACCACAGGACCCGCGGCCACGGTTTCCGCCTCACCGCGTTCCAGCTTTTTGGCGCGCAGGGCTGCGAGCAACCGATCAACGCCAATGGAAACGCCGGTGGCTGGCACCGCTTGTCCGGTAAAGCGCTTGACCAAATCATCATAGCGCCCCCCGCCCGCAACCGAGCCGAATTGGCGCTTGCGGCCCTTTTCGTCAAGGATTTCAAAGGTCAGTTCAGCCTCATAAACGGGGCCAGTGTAATAGCCGAGGCCGCGCACGACTGAGGGGTCGATGGAGAAGCGCGCATCGGTGTAACCTTGCGCACAAAGAATATCGTATATCTCTGAAAGTTCATTTACGCCTTCCCAACCGGCATCAGTCCCGCCAACTAAATCGCGCAAATGGTCAATCATCCGTCGATTCCAAATGTGTCTTGCGTAAGAATAGTCCCCAGAAGACTTGGTCGGACCGGCAACCGAGTATCGCGCGTGATGAAGGCGATTGGCCCGTTCCTCATCACCTTCATCGCTTGCGCGGAGCGCCTCACGACCGAGACGGTCGTAGACCAAATCGAAGGCTCCAACGAAGCCCATTATTTTTTCAATTTGCAGTTCATTGAGCCCGGCGCCCTTAGTAAAGTCGCCGCTAATATCTTTCCTGCCGGGTCCCAAAAGCTCCCGAACACCGTTTATTCCTAGCCTATCGAGTTTATCGATTGCCCGAAGTACGATGCCACGCTCTGCCTCAAAGAGATTGGGATCTGCAGGGGTCAACAGTTCCGCAGCTTGCAGAACGCCGTTCAACACTTTGCGGTTGTTTATCTTAATCTCATAGTCGCCCCGCTCAATCCCCACCTCTTCCAGCGCATCCGACAGCATCGCGCAAATCTCGGCGTCCGCGGCCACAGATGGCGCGCCAACCGTATCGGCATCGCATTGATAAAACTGCCTAAACCGCCCCGGACCGGGTTTTTCATTGCGCCACACGGGGCCAAAGGCATAGCGGCGGTACGGCGTGGGCAGATCATTGCGAAACTGTGCTGCCACCCGCGCCAAAGGGGCGGTCAGGTCGTAACGCAGCGCCAGCCAATCGCCATCCTCATCCTGCCAACCAAACACGCCCTCGTTCGGGCGGTCCACATCGGGCAGAAACTTGCCCAGCGCCTCGACCGTCTCCACTGCACTGGTTTCCAGCGGATCAAACCCATAGCGCTCATACACGTCAGAGATTTTCGCCAGCATATCGCGGCGCTCAATCACATCCGCACCGAAATAATCGCGAAAGCCCTTGGGCGTTTCAGCGCGCGGTTTACGGGGTTGTTTGTCTTTGGCCATCGGGAAACCCTTTGCAGCTTATGCCCGCGCGGTGTAGCGGATGGATGCAGGCGCGGCAAGGAGAGGAGTGGCAGATGACCGAACGGATTGACGCAATCGAGGAACGCGTGGCGCATCTGACCCGCACGGTCGAGGATTTGTCCGACATCGTGGCGCGCCAAGCGGATGAGATTGACCGCCTGACCCGCCGCATGGCGCATATGCTGGACCGCATGTCCGGCCCCGATGAAGGCGGTGCCGTGCTGACCGACCAGCGCCCCCCGCATTGGTGACGCCGGTGGCGCGCTTTCGTTTATGGCTCTGGCGGTTTGCCATGCTGGCCACCACCATCCTTACCCTGTTTTTCGCGGCAACAGCCGTGGCCCCATTCACCACGGTGGGCGAGCCGGTGTTTGACACCGTGATCTTGCGCGCAAGGTGGTGGCAAGACGGCGGCTTTGCCCTTGTGCAACTGTTCGGCGTGGCTCTTTGGCTGATCACCGCCCTCACCGCTGGGGCATGGGCACGCGGGTTCAAGGCATTGGCGGCGGGTGCGGTGCTGTTCGCCTGCCTTATTGCCATGGCCAGCGAATATGACAGCCTTACCCAATTCGGCGATCTGCGCGACCCAATCGCCGTGGCCGCACATAAGTTGATGGTCAGCCGTGGCATCACATTAACCTTAGCCTTGGCAAGCCTTGCCTTGGGCTGGTGGGCGCGGCCCAAACCGTAAACGTCGCATCTTGGGGCTTGTCTTTTCGCCCTGCGGGTGGTCCTTTTGGGACAAACAAGATCAGGCCCATGAAACCCATCCAAATCGGCAAAACCACACTTCTCCCTATCCCCTTGGCCGCGACCATCGCCCTTGGGCTTGCAGGCGGCATGGCGGGGCACGCGCTGGGGTTGCCTTTGGGCTACCTGCTCGGCTCCCTCCTCGTTGTGGCGTTCTGGGCAATCATGGGGTGGCGCGTTCTGGGCCAACCCATTCACCTGCCCCAACCCCTACGGATGTCCTTTATTCCCATCATCGGCGTCGCCATCGGCGGGGCCTTCACCCCCGAAATTTTCCGCGACGCAGCGGGCTGGTGGCCCAGCTTGCTGGCGTTGGTGGTCTTTGTCCCTGTGGCGCAGTTCAGCGGCTATGCTATCTACCGCAAAGGCGGGATGACGCCTGCAACCGCCTATTTCGGCGCAGTTCCGGGCGGTTTGATGGAAATGGTCACATTGGGCGAAGAGGCGGGGGCCGATGTCGCCCTGCTGGTCCTTTTGCAATTCCTGCGCCTGATCCTGACCATCGTTTTTGTGCCCGTCCTCTTTGCCTTTCTGACAGGCCATGCCGTCGGGTCCAGCGCGGGCGTGGCCATGACAGGGGCTGACAACCCGCTCGAGGCATGGGACATAGCGGCCCTGCTGCTCGCCGCCATTGGCGGATATTTCGCAGGCCGCGCCTTGCGCTTTCCCGCCGCCATCATGACGGGGCCACTGGCGGCATCCGCCATTTTTCACCTGACGGGTGTGACCGATGCCGTCCCCCCCGCATGGACCATTGCGATGACGCAAATCGTGGTCGGCACCGGCCTTGGCGCGCGGTTTGCGGGCATGGCGGCGGCCACCTTGCGGCGCGGCAGCTTGCTTGCGCTGGTGTCCACCGCCGCCTCGCTGTTCATCGCTTTTGTCTTTGCCGAAGCGTTGCACCTGACCATCGGTCTGCCACTCACCGCCGTTTTTCTGGCCTTTGCACCGGGTGGCATCACGGAAATGAGCCTGATTGCCCTCAGCCTGCAAATCAGCGTGGTCTTTGTCACCCTGCACCATGTCTTGCGCATCGTGCTGGCGATCAGCATCGCGAAACTCTTCGCACGGCGCGTCTTGGGGCCTTAAAGCTCTTCGACCATCACCACGCCACCCATCGCCTTTAGCGCACCTTTGACCTGCGGCGTCACGGGGTATTCCTGCGGCAATTCCAGATCAATTTCCTGCCCCGTCTCGGCATCGGGCACACAAATCGTCACGGCCCCACGGTTGCGCCCACCGTCCTTGGCCACACGGGCCAGCAAGGCCGCCACAGACGCCGCCGCCTCGATCCGGTCAATGTGAATGCGCACACCCACACCGCCCGCCTCGGCCGCCACCGAATCAATCGGTTGCGCGCCGCGTGCCAGCAGCTTCAGCGTCTCGCCTTCCAGCGTCGCCTCGACCGTCAGCACCACGTTCATGCCAGGTTCCAGCATATCGCGCGCCGCTTCCAGCGTATCGGAAAATACCGTCACCTCATACAGGCCTGTGGGGTCCGACAGTTGCACAAAGGCAAAGCGGTTGCCCCGCGCCGATTTGCGCTCCTGTTTCGACGACACCGACCCCGCGATTTTGGCCACCATTGCCCCGCCTTCGGCCCGCGCGGTTATTTCGGCCAGCGTGGACACGCCTTTTCGTTTCAACGGCGCCATATAGTCATCCAGCGGATGCCCCGACAAATAGAACCCAATCGCCTTATGCTCTTCGGTCAGGCGTTCCACTGGCAACCAGTCATCACGCGACCCGATGCGCGGTTCCGGCACATCCTCGCCCGCGTCGCCAAACAAGCTGACTTGGTTCGACGTTTTCGCCTCATGGATCGCAGCGGAATAGGCCGCAAGCCCGTCCAGCGCGTCAAACACCCGCGCGCGGTTCGGATCAAGACAATCAAACGCCCCCGCCCGCGCCAGCATTTCCAACGGCCGCTTGCCCACCCGCTTCAAATCCACACGGCGGGCAAGGTCGAACAAGGTCGCATAGGGTTTTTCGCCTTGGTCGGTCATCCGCCCCGCCACGATCATCTTCATCGCCTCGACGCCCACGTTTTTCAACGCGCCCAGCGCATAAACCAGCGCACCCTCGCGCACCGTGAACGTCGCCAAGGATGCATTCACCGACGGCGCAATCGTCGCAATCCCCAGCTTGTCCACTTCGCGCTTATACACCGCCAGTTTATCCGTCAGATGGATATCGCAGTTCATCACACCGGCCATAAATTCAACCGGATAATTCGCCTTCAGATACCCCGTCTGGTAACTGACCACCGCATAGGCCGCCGCGTGGGATTTGTTGAACCCGTAGTTGGCGAATTTTTCCAGCAGGTCGAACACCTCGCCTGCCTTCTTCGCGTCAACACCATGGGTCGCCTTGGCCCCCTCGATAAACTTGGGCCGCTCCTTGGCCATTTCGGCGGCAATCTTTTTACCCATCGCACGGCGCAACAGGTCGGCACCGCCAAGGCTATACCCGCCCATAACCTGCGCAATCTGCATAACCTGTTCTTGGTAAACGATAATCCCTTGGGTTTCCGCCAACAGATGGTCAATCGTCGGATGCACAGATTCAATCTCGCGCAGCCCGTTCTTAACCTCACAGTAAACCGGAATATTCTCCATCGGGCCGGGGCGGTACAGCGCCACAAGTGCCACGATATCCTCAATACAGGTGGGTTTCATGCGCCGCAGCGCATCCATCATCCCAGAACTTTCCACCTGAAACACCGCAACCGTCTTGGCGGCGGCATAAAGCTCATAGGTCTTGGCATCATCCAAGGGGATCATGGCAATATCCAGATCCACCCCCCGCAAGCGCAGCAAATCCAGCGCCGATTGAATAACCGTCAGGGTTTTCAAACCCAAAAAGTCAAACTTGACCAGCCCCGCCGCCTCCACCCATTTCATGTTGAACTGGGTCGCGGGCATGTCCGATTTCGGGTCTTGGTACAGGGGCACCAATTCATCCAGCGGTCGGTCGCCAATCACCACCCCCGCCGCGTGGGTCGACGCGTTGCGCAGCAACCCTTCAACCTGCTGGCCATAATCCAGCAAGCGCGCCACCACCTCTTCCTTGGCCGCCTCTCGCAGTCGCGGCTCATCCGCCAGCGCCTTGGTAATCGACACAGGTTTGACCCCTTCAACAGGGATCATTTTCGACAGGCGGTCCACCTGCATATAGGACATCTGCAAAACCCGACCCACATCGCGGATCGCAGCCTTGGACAAAAGCGCGCCAAAGGTGATGATCTGCCCCACCTTGTCGCGCCCGTATTTTCCTTGGACATATTGGATAACCTCCTCGCGGCGATCCATGCAAAAGTCGATGTCAAAGTCGGGCATGGAAACCCGTTCGGGGTTCAAAAACCGCTCGAACAGCAAACTGTACCGCAACGGGTCCAGATCGGTAATCGTCAAAGCATAGGCCACCAGAGACCCCGCCCCCGAACCCCGCCCCGGCCCCACCGGAATCCCCTGATCCTTGGCCCATTTGATAAAATCCGCCACGATCAGGAAATACCCCGGAAACTGCATCCCGATGATGATATCCAGCTCGAAATCCAGCCGCGCCTGATACTCCTCCACGCTGACAGCATGAGGGATCACCGCCAACCGTGCCTGCAACCCCGCATTGGCCTGACGGCGCAGTTCGTTCACCTCATCATCGGCAAATTTCGGCAAAATCGGCGCGTGTTTCGGCACCTTGAACGCACAGCGCCGCGCAATCTCAACCGTATTTTCCAACGCTTCCGGCAGGTCGGCGAACAGCGTGGCCATCTCGGCCTCGGTCTTGAAATAATGCTGGGGCGTCAAGCGTCTGCGCGGTTGTTGCTGGTCAACATAGGCGCCCTCGGCAATGCAAATCAGCGCGTCATGCGCCTCATACATCTTGGCCTTGGGGAAATAGACATCATTGGTCGCCACCAACGGCAGGCCCAGCGCATAGGCCATCTCGATAAACCCGCGCTCGGTCGCCTGCTCGGCCTCGGTCAACCGCCCACCCGCCCCCGGATGGCGCTGCAATTCCACATATAAACGGCCTTCAAACGCCGCCGCCAACCGCTCCATCAACGCGCGCGCTTTCGGCATTTGGGCGGTTTGCAACAACTTGCCCACCGGCCCCTCAGCCCCGCCCGTCAGGCAAATAAGCCCCAGCGAATGCGCCTCCAACTGTTCCAGCGACACCTGCGGCAATTGCCCACCCGCCCCCACATACAGGCAGCTGTTCAGCTTCATCAGGTTCATGTACCCCGCCTGAGTCTGCGCCAGCAGCACGACAGGCGCAGGGATGCGCGGTTTTTCCCCGGGTTGCGGCGGGTCATAAGCAAGCGTGACCTGACAGCCCACAATCGGCTGCAACCCCGCCCCCGCCGCATAGGTCGAAAACTCCAACGCGCCGAACATATTATTGCTATCGGTCACGGCCACGGCAGGCATTTTTTGTTCGACACACAGCTTGATAAGCGCCTGCAATGGCACAGCACCTTCCAACAAGGAATATTCAGTATGGGTGCGAAGATGAATGAATCGGGGTGCTGACATGGCCAAACCCTAGACCAGCCAGACAAGCAGGGAAAGACCACCGTTGCTGCGATGGCGCGTCTTTGTGCAGGTACGCGCGGCGCGTATCACAAAAAGGGCAAAGACAATTTCAAACAAAACGAAAAGCATTTATCGAGATTAACTGAAAAATTCTGTTTGCTATTTTGTCGCAGCACGGGCTTGATGCTCCCCAAGACAGGGCGCGTGGCCCGCTTTACGCCGCATCGGGCGGGCACGCATAAACCCAGATGCAAAGACCGCGGCGGATTATGACATGACAGATATCGCGTTTCACCTGAACGGAACGCCGGTCTGCCTTTCGGATGTGCCCGCAACGCAAACCCTGCTCGATTGGCTGCGCGACACCCGCGCCCTGACCGGCACCAAGGAAGGCTGCAACGAAGGCGATTGCGGGGCCTGCACCGTGATGGTGACAGACGCAGACGGCCCAAAGGCGCTGAACGCCTGCATCCTGTTCATGCCGCAACTGCACGGCAAATCGGTCCGTACCGTCGAAGGGCTGATCGCCCCCGATGGCACACCCCATCCCGTGCAAACCGCCATGGTCACCCATCACGGCTCGCAATGCGGCTTTTGCACACCCGGCTTTGTCGTCTCAATGGTCGCTGCCCACACCGCAGGCCGCACCGACCATGACACGGTGCTTGCTGGCAACCTCTGCCGCTGCACCGGATACGCCCCCATCATCCGTGCCGCAAAGGCCGCAGAATCCGCCCCGATCCCTGACTGGCTGGCCCAAGATGCTGCTCCCGCTTTCTTTTCGGCCCAAATATCCTCGGGGGGTCCGGGGGGCAGACAGCCCCCCGGCGCCTACCGCCCGACCACCACCGACGAATTCGCAAACTGGTACGCCGCCAACCCCGACGCCACCCTGATTGCAGGCGCCACCGATGTCGGCCTCTGGGTCACAAAACAGCTGCGCGACCTGGGCCAGGTGGCCTTTCTTGGCGGCATCCCCGACCTTAAAACCATCGACAAAACCGAAACCGGCCTAAAAGTCGGCGCAGGCGTGACCATCAACGCGCTGATGGCCGCCGTGGCCCCTACGCTGCCGTCATTTGCCGAAATGCTGCGCCGCTATGCCAGCGACCAGATCCGCAACGCGGCCACCATCGGTGGCAATATCGCCAACGGCTCGCCCATCGGCGATGGCCCACCTGCCCTCATCGCCCTCGGCGCCACGTTGCACCTGCGCCACGGCGATACCCGCCGCGACATGGCGCTTGAAGATTTCTTCCTTGAATACCGCAAACAAGACCGCCACCCCGGCGAGTTTGTCGAAGCCGTCACCTTCCCCACCAACGCCCCCAATTTGCGGTGCTACAAACTGTCGAAACGCTTTGACCAGGATATCTCGGCCGTCTGCGGCTGCTTCAATATCACCCTTGAAAACGGCAAAGTCACCGCCGCCCGCATCGCCTTTGGCGGCATGGCAGGCACTCCGAAACGCAGCGCAGGTGCCGAGGCCGCCCTGATTGGCAAAGACTGGACCATCGACACGATCCACAAGGCCCGCGCGGCGATGGCCCGCGATTTCACGCCCCTCAGCGATATGCGTGCCAGCGCGCAGTACCGCAGTACAACTGCCGGCAATATGCTGATCCGCTATTTCCATGATCTGAATGGCACCCCCGTCGACCTGATGGAGGTGACAGCATGAGCCTTAAGTCACAAAGCATTGGAAACGCCCTTCCCCATGATGCCGCCCCCCTGCATGTGACAGGCAGCGCCCGTTACGTCGATGACATCCCCTTGCCTGCAGGCGCGCTGCATCTGGCCTTTGGCCTATCCACAATAGCCCATGGCGATATCACGGGTCTGGATCTTTCGACCGTGCGCAGTGCTGCCGGCGTGGTCGCGGTTTACGCCGCCGATGATTTCACCGACATGCCCGATTGCTCTCCCTCGGCCCATGATGAACCCTTGCTTGCCACAGGCCGTGTGCATTACATCGGCCAGCCGGTGTTTCTGGTGGTTGCCACCAGCCATCTGGCCGCGCGCAAAGCCGCCCGTCTGGGGCGCGTCGACTATGCCCCGCTGCCCGCGATTTTGACGGTGGATGACGCGCTTGCCGCCAACAGCCGCTTTGAATCCGGCCCTGTGGTCTGGACCAAAGGCGATGCCAGTGCCGCCCTCGCCAACGCCCCCCGCATGGTAACAGGCGAGATGGAGGTTGGCGGGCAAGAACATTTCTACCTTGAAGGTCAAATCGCTGCCGCCATCCCACAAGAAGGCGGGGATATGCTGATCCATTCCTCGACCCAGCACCCGACCGAAATACAGCACAAAGTCGCCCACGCCTTGCATGTGCCCATGCACGGCGTGCGGGTTGAAACACGGCGTATGGGCGGCGGGTTTGGTGGCAAGGAAAGCCAAGGCAACGCGCTGGCCATTGCCTGTGCCATTGCCGCCCGTGACACGGGACTGCCGTGCAAAATGCGCTATGACCGCGATGACGACATGATGATCACCGGCAAGCGCCACGACCTGCGCATCCGCTACCGCGCGGGGTTTGACGATACGGGGCGGGTGACGGGCGTTGAGTTTACCCATCTGTTTCGCTGCGGCTGGGCGCTGGACCTGTCGATCCCTGTGGCCGACCGCGCCATGCTGCATTCCGACAATTGCTATCACCTGACTGATGTGCGGCTTGAGAGTCACCGCCTGCGCACCAACACCCAAAGCGCCACCGCCTTTCGCGGCTTTGGCGGGCCGCAAGGCATGGTGGGGATTGAACGGGTGATGGACCATATCGCCTTTGATCTCGGCGCTGATCCGTTGGATGTGCGGCGCGTGAATTTTTATGACGCGATGCTTGAACCAGTGGGGGGGCTGTCTGCCCCCCCGACGGGTTTGCAAGGCAAACCCTCCCCCCCCGAGGATATTTTTGAACAGAAAAAGCTTGGTGACGATCTCGCCTCTCGTGGGGCTGTGAGCACGGCACACGGGCGGGACTTACCTGTGCCGAAGGGTGTGCAAACCACGCCCTTCCATATGCCGGTCGAGGATTTTATCGGCGACCGGATTGTTGACGCGTTGGAGCAAAGTTCAAGCTATGCGGCTCGGCGGGCGGCGATTGATGTATGGAATGCAGGCAGCCCGCTGTTGAAGCGCGGAATTGCGCTGACGCCCGTGAAGTTCGGGATTTCCTTTACGCTGACCCATTTGAACCAAGCGGGTGCTTTGGTGCATGTCTATCAAGACGGGTCGATCCATTTGAACCACGGCGGCACAGAAATGGGCCAAGGCTTGTTCCTAAAGGTGGCGCAGGTGGCGGCATCGGTGTTTGGCGTTGGGGTGGATCTGATTAAAATCACCGCCACCGATACGGCCAAGGTGCCCAATACCAGTGCCACGGCGGCGTCGTCGGGGTCAGATCTGAACGGGATGGCGGCACAGGCCGCTTGTTTGACCATCCGCGACAGGATGGCGGCGTTTTTGGCGGAAAAGCATCAGGCGCAGGTTACCGATGTGCAGTTTGCAGCTGGCCGCGTAACCGTGGGTGCGGCCGATTACAGCTTTGCCGAGGCGGCGGCGCTGGCCTATATGGGGCGGGTATCGCTGTCTTCAACTGGGTTTTATAGCACCCCCAAAATCACTTGGGACCGCGCGGCGGGGCGCGGGCGACCCTTCCTTTATTTTGCGTATGGGGCGGCGGTGACCGAAGTAGTGATCGACACACTGACCGGCGAAAACCGCATTTTGCGGGCAGATTTGCTGCATGATACGGGGGCAAGCCTGAACCCTGCGTTGGACATTGGGCAGATCGAAGGCGCCTATGTCCAAGGTGCGGGCTGGCTGACGATGGAAGAACTGGTCTGGGACGATAAAGGCGCTTTGCGTACCCATGCCCCCAGCACCTATAAAATCCCTGCCTGTTCCGACCGCCCGCCTGTGTTCAACGTAGCACTTTGGGGACGCGACAACCCCGAAGCCACCGTTGGCCGGTCCAAGGCCGTGGGGGAGCCGCCGTTCATGCTGGGGATTTCCGCGCTGATGGCCTTGTCGGATGCGGTGGCAGCTTGCGGCGATGGCACGGTTTATCCCGCGCTTGATGCGCCCGCCACGCCCGAACGGATTTTGGCCGCCGTGCAAAGGCAGCGCGATGTTTGATCTGGCCGCGGCACGCGCCGCCATCACCGCCCACGGCCCCATCGCCCGCGTGGTGATTGCCGCAGTCGCAGGGTCATCCCCTCGCGAGGTGGGGGCGTCGATGCTGGTTTGGCCTGCGGGACAATCAGGCACTATCGGCGGCGGCGCGCTGGAGTATCAGGCCGCAGCGCGGGCGCGCGACATGCTTGCCAAGGGCCAAAGCCAAACCCTGACGCGCGAGGCACTGGGCCCAAGCCTTGGCCAATGCTGTGGCGGCACCGTTACCTTGCTGACCGAACTCTTTGACACAAACACCTTGCCCAATACCGAGGTTTTCGCCCGCGCCACAGATGCAAGCCCTATGCCACTTGCCATCTCACGCCTGCTGGCGAGCGCACGTAACCAAGGCCGACCGCCCGCATCCGGCCTGACCCAAGGCTGGATGGTGGAACCGATTGCCAAACCCACCCGCCCGCTTTGGGTTTGGGGCGCGGGGCATGTGGGCCGCGCGCTGGTGCAAACCCTTGCTCCCTTGCCGGATTTCGCGATCACTTGGGTCGATGTTCATGCCGACCGCTTTCCGCCGGACAGCCCCGAAGGCGTCACCATGTTGCCTGCTACAGACCCCGCGCAGGTCCTGAAACATGCGCCTGAAAATGCAGAACACCTGATCCTCACCTATTCCCACACGCTTGACCTTGCCCTTTGCCATGCCGCCCTAAGCCACGGCTTTGGCGCATGCGGGCTGATCGGGTCCAAAACCAAATGGGCCAGATTTCGCAACCGCCTTGCCACCCTTGGCCACGCGCCCACAACCATCGCCCGCATCACTTGCCCCATCGGCGACCCTGCCCTTGGCAAACACCCGCAAGCCATTGCCATCGGGGTCGCGGGCCAGCTACTCCTTCCCCACCGCATTGGCCTACGACAGGAGACGGCGATATGACCACCGAACTTTTGCGCATTGACGGCGTGACCAAGGCCTATCCTGGTGTGGTTGCCAATTCCGATGTGTCTTTTGCGATATCCAAAGGCGAAATCCACGCGCTTTTGGGCGAAAACGGCGCGGGCAAATCGACCTTGGTCAAAATGATCTACGGCTTGGTGAAACCCGACAGCGGCAGCATGGCGCTGCACGGCCAACCCTATGCCCCCGCCCGCCCCAGTGCCGCCCGCAATTCTGGGGTTGCGATGGTGTTCCAGCATTTCAGCCTGTTTGAAGCCCTGAATGTCGCCGAAAACGTGGCGCTTGGCATGGAAAACCCACCACCCATGCGGACGCTGGCCGAAAAAATCAGCGCCGTTTCCACCGAATACGGCTTGCCCTTGGACCCCACGCGCCGGGTTGGAGATTTGTCGGCAGGCGAACGGCAGCGCGTCGAAATTGTGCGCTGCTTGCTGCAAGACCCAAAACTTTTGATCATGGACGAACCGACCAGCGTGCTGACCCCGCAAGAGGTGGACATCTTGTTCCAAACCCTGCGCCAACTGTCGGCCGAAGGCACCGCGATCTTGTACATCAGCCACAAGCTGGAGGAAATCCGCGCCCTGTGTGACGAGGCAACCATCCTGCGCCGCGGCAAAGTTGTGGGCACCTGCACCCCGCGTGACGTGTCGGCCCGCGACATGGCCGAAATGATGGTGGGCGCGGTGCTGACCCCGCCCGCAAGATCGGCGCGCAAGGATTGGGGCGATGCGCATGCCGCGTTAGAAGTAACGGGCCTAAGCGCTGCATCGCCAATTCCTTTTGGGACATCCTTGAAAGATATCACATTTTCCGTACAACGCGGCGAGGTATTGGGCATCGCAGGCGTTGCAGGCAATGGTCAGGACGAGCTGCTTTTGGCGCTGTCGGGTGAGCTGCGCTCTGCCCCAGAAATGGTGAAATGCTTTGGCAGCCCGATTGGCGACACCCCCCCGAATGCACGGCGCGCCTTGGGCTTTGTCGCGGCCCCCGAAGACCGCTTGGGCCATGCCGCAGCACCGGATATGAGCCTTGTGGAAAACGCTTTTCTGTCGGGGGCCGTGCGCAAAACCCTGACCCGAAACGGCTTTATCGACTGGTCCAAAACCAAGCGATGGGCCGAAGAGGTGGTGGCGCAATATGATGTGCGCACGCCGGGCACATGGGTCGCCGCCCGGGCGCTGTCGGGCGGCAATCTGCAAAAATTCCTGATCGGGCGCGAATTAAGCCAAGCGCCGGAAGTGGTGATCATCAACCAACCGACATGGGGCGTTGATGCCGCCGCCGCCGCCTTTATCCGGCAAGAGATTTTGGACCGCGCCCAAGACGGTGCCGCCGTTGTCGTGATCAGTCAGGACTTGGATGATTTGTTGGAAGTGTCCGACCGTTTTGCCGCGCTGAACGAAGGGCGGCTGACACCGGCGCGCCCGACCGAAGGGCTGACGGTGGACGAAATCGGCCTGATGATGGGCGGCGCGCATGGCATGGAGGTGGCGCATCATGGGTAAGGATTTATCGGCCGTGACGCGGCGCGATTGCGGGGCGGATTGTATGAGTATTTGGACAAAGATGAAATCAGGCAGCTGCTTGGAGGTAACACATGTTTGTACTTGAAAAGCGCCCGTCACCGTCGCAGTTCTGGACCTATGCGACGCCGGTTTTGGCTGTTATCCTGACCATGATTGCAGGCGGCGCGATGTTTGCGCTGTTGGGCAAAGATCCGTTCATCGCCATTCGCACGATTTTCTGGGACCCGCTGTTTGGCGAATTCGCGTTTTATCTGCGCGGGCAATTGCTGGTTAAGGCCGGGCCTTTGATATTGATAGCCGTGGGGCTGTCACTAGGCTTTCGCGCCGGCATCTGGAACATCGGGGCCGAGGGGCAATATATCATCGGGGCGATTTTCGGTGCAGGCGTAGGCTTGGCCGTGTTTCCAACGGAAACCCGCTGGATTTTTCCGGTGATGATTGTGGCAGGCGCTTTTGGGGGCTGGCTTTGGGCCATGATCCCCGCGATTTTGAAAACGCGGTTCAACACGAATGAAATTCTGGTGTCCTTGATGCTGGTTTATGTCGCCCAAACCATTCTGTCCAAAGCGGCCACGGGGTTCTTGCGCAACCCGCAAGGCATGGGCTTTCCGGGCAGCCGCAACTTCTCTACCTATCCGGCGGCGCGGAATGTGGAACTGATCCAGGAGTCGGGTATGCATTGGGGTGTCGTCGCGGCCTTCATCGCGGTGATCGCAGCCTATGTTTTGCTGCAACGCCATATGCTTGGGTTTCAGATCAAACTGGCGGGCCAAGCGCCGCGCGCCGCGCGGTTTGCAGGCGTGCAACCCACGCGTTTGGTCGTGCTGTGCATGGGCATTTCGGGCGCTTTGGCAGGCCTTGCGGGGATGTTCGAAGTGTCGGGACCAGCGGGGCAAATCAGCATTGATTTCGCCTCCGGCTACGGGTTCACCGCAATTATCGTTGCCTTCCTTGGCCGTTTAAACCCCTTGGGCATTTTGCTGGCAGGCCTTGTCATGGCGCTGACCTATGTGGGCGGCGAGATGGCCTCGACCAACTTGAACCTGCCATCTGCCGCCATTCAGGCGTTTCAGGGGATGCTGCTGTTTTTCCTGCTGGCGGTGGATTTGCTGTCCAATTACCGGATCAGATTGTTGAATGGGAGGGCGGTGTGATGGATTTTGGTGGTATCAATCCGGCGGTTCTGGTGGCGTCCCTTATGGTGGCATCGGTTCCGATCATGCTGGCCGCTATTGGCGAATTGGTGGTGGAAAAGGCCGGTGTCCTGAACCTCGGGGTCGAGGGGATGATGATAATGGGCGCGATTTGCGGTTTCATCACGGCTGTGCAAACCGGCAGCCCGTTTTTGGGCTTTGTTGGTGGGGCCGTGGGCGCCGCAGGCCTTTCCTTGGTCTTTGCCGTTCTGACCCAAGTGTTACAGGCCAACCAGGTGGCAACCGGCCTTGCACTCACGCTTTTCGGGTTGGGGCTGTCCAGCCTGATGGGTCAAGGCTATGTCGGGATAAAACCGCCGCTGACCAGCCAAGTCCCCTTTGGCCCCTTGGCCGATCTCCCTGTGCTCGGCCGGATTTTGTTCAACCATGACCCGATGGTGTACCTGTCGATCATCATCATCGCCGCTGTTTGGGCCGTGCTGAAGTTCAGCCGCATGGGTTTGGTTTTGCGCGCGGTTGGCGAAAGCCACGATGCGGCCCATGCGCTGGGCTATAAGGTCACACGCATCCGCATCCTCGCCATTCTGTTCGGGGGTGCAATGGCGGGATTGGGCGGGGCCTACCTTTCCCTTGTGCGGGTGCCGCAATGGACCGATGGAATCACCGCAGGCGCGGGCTGGATTGCGCTGGCAATTGTGGTCTTTGCCAGCTGGAAACCGTGGCGCGTGCTGATCGGCGCCTATCTTTTTGGCGGAATCTCGGTGTTGCAGCTTAATCTTCAAGCGGCGGGGGCGCGGATTCCGGTCGAGTACTTGTCGATGTCGCCTTATGTGATAACCATCATCGTGCTTGTGATCATGTCGTCCGGCAAAGGCCGTGCCTCGATGAACGCGCCCGCCGCCTTGGGCCAGAATTTCCACGCCTCCCGCTAGGGAGGGATTATTCCATGCTTCTCGGTGACGAGGGGCCAAACCTAACCGGGCCAAAAATGGCCCATCTAACAGGGAGACGATAATGAACCGCAGAACTTTGATGGCTACTGCCGCACTGGGCCTTGGCCTTGTCTTTGGCGGCACCGTAAACGCCGCAGGCATGGACAAGGTGAAAGCCTGTTTTGTCTATGTTGGCCCCGTCGGCGATGGCGGCTGGACCTATCAGCACGATCAGGGTCGTCTGGCTGTGATTGAGGCGTTCGGCGACAAGGTCGATGCCACCACTTACCAGGAAAACGTACCAGAAGGGGCGGATGCCGAGCGCGTTCTGACTCAGATGGCGCTGTCGGGCTGTAATATCATTTTCACAACATCCTTCGGCTATATGGATGCAACGAATGCGGTTGCCGCCAAGTTCCCCGATATCAAATTCGAACATGCAACGGGTTACAAGCGTGACAGCGACAACGTGTCGACCTATGGCGCACGCTTCTATGAAGGCCGCGCTGTGATTGGCACAATCGCGGGTCGCATGACCAAGTCGAACAAGATCGGCTACATTGCGTCCTTCCCAATTCCGGAAGTGATCCGTGGCATCAACTCGACCTTCCTGCATGCCAAAAAGGTCAACCCCGATGCGACGCTTTCCGTTGTTTGGGCCTATACATGGTTTGACCCCGCGAAAGAGGCCGATGCTGCCAAAGCGCTCATCGAACAAGGCGTGGATGTGATCGTGCAGCACACAGATTCCACCGCACCTTTGGCCGAAGCCGCCAAAACCCCCGGCGTGATCGGCTTTGGCCAAGCGTCCGATATGGCGGCGTACAAGCCAAGCCCGCGCGTGTCGTCGATCATCGACAACTGGGCACCTTACTATGTAAAACGTATCGGTGCCTTGCTGGACGGCAGCTATGCCCAGGTTGACAGCTGGGAAGGTATCAGCGCAGGCGAAGTGGAAATCGGCGAGATCACCGATGCCGTTCCTGCCGACGTAAAGGCCGAAGCTGAAGCGCTGCGTGACGCGATTGGCGCTGGCACCTATCACCCCTTCACCGGCCCGATCAACAAGCAAGACGGCTCGGCTTGGTTGGCGGATGGCGTGACGGCACCTGACGGCGATTTGCTGGGCATGAACTTTTATGTCGAAGGCATTGTTGGCGACATTCCGCAGTAAACTTGCGCTGGTCTGTGACAAAGAACCGGGGGGCTGTCTGCCCCCCGGACCCCCCGAGGATATTTTTGCCGAAAAGAAAGCCGGACAGCATGGCGACATGTGTTTCGGCTTTGTCATTTGTGAAACAGCGTTTGAATAGGGATGACTATGGACTACGACTTTTTGATCATCGGCGGCGGGATCGCAGGAATTTCCTGTGCGGCACGCCTGTCGCATGCGGGAAAGGTTTTGGTACTCGAGGCCGAGGATGCATTAGCGCATCACGCGTCGGGTCGATCCGCTGCCCTATACGAGCCGCGTTATGGTTTGGGGCCTGTGGTCGCACTATCGATGGCATCGGGCGATTACTTTCGGAGTGCAAAGGATGTGCTAAGCCCGCGCGGCATGATGATTGTCGGCCAAGCGCATGAGGCGGCGCAGTTTGAAGCCGATGCGACAGATATGGACCTTGTGCCCATTTCACTGGATGCCGCGCGCGCGATTGTGCCGATCCTGAACCCTGACACGGTGGCCCATGTGGCGCTGGCCGATCACGCTTGGGACATTGACACCGATTTGTTGCTGCAAGGCTTTGCCCGCCAAGCCCGCGCGCAAGGGGCCGAGATTCTGACCAAGGCCCCCGTCACCGCGATTGCGCGTGACGGCGCCGGTTGGCGCGTGACCACGGCGCAAGGTGATTTTTCGGCGCGAATTTTGGTCAACGCATCCGGCGCTTGGGCCGATATGGTGGCGGGCATGGCAGGCGTGGCTCCGTTGGGGTTCACGCCGTTGCGCCGATCGATGGCGCGCATCCCCGCCCCTGGCGGCCTTGATATCAGCCGCTGGCCGATGATTTTTGGCGCGGGTGAAACATGGTATTCCAAACCTGATGCAGGCGCGCTGATCGTCTCGCCCGCCGAAGAGCATCTGACCACCCCGCATGACGCCTTTGCCGATGATATGGTCTTGGCCGAAGGCCTGGCGCGGTACGAGGAAATGGTCACAGAACCCGTCACACGGATGCTGGCGAACTGGGCCGGTCTGCGCACCTTTTCGCCTGACCGTGTTCCCGTAATAGGTTTTGACCGCCACAGCCCCGGCTTTTTCTGGCTGGCGGGTCAAGGCGGCTACGGCTTTCAATCCGCGCCTGCCGCATCGCAATTGGCGGCTGATCTGCTGACCGGCACAGCCAGCGCGATGGACCCCGATGTTATCGCGACCCTATCGCCCAACCGCTTTGCATGACCAATCGCCGCACCGCCCCCGCAGCCGAGCGTAACCTTGCCCCTATCATGCATGCCCTTGGCCGCCACGCCCCCACCACGGGCCGCGCCTTGGAAATCGCCAGCGGCAGCGGCCAGCAAATTGTGCATTTCGCCGCCGCCCATCCGGGGTTGACATGGCAGGCCTCGGATCTTGACCCTGAAAACCTGCCCTCGATCACCGCTTGGGCGCAGTTTGCCCCTGCGCCGAACCTGTTGCCGCCGGTGGTCCTTAACGCGGCCCAACAGGGCTGGTCGAAAATCCACACAGACTTGTCGCTGATCTTGATGGTCAATGTCTTGCATCTTGTGTCCGCCCCCGCCGCGCAAACCATCCTGCGCGAAAGCCTGCAAGCCTTGGCCACAAGGGGCACGCTGTTGGTTTATGGCCCCTTCCTGCGCGATGACCGCACGACCAGCGCTGGCGACGCGCAGTTTGACGCCGACCTGCGCGCACGCGACCCAAGCGTTGGCTATAAAGACCTGCATTGGGTCACCACGCAACTGACCGCCAACGGCCTGACCTGCCAGACCGAAGCTATGCCCGCCAATAATCTGCTGCTGGTGGCCCAAAAACCTTGATGCAAATCAAGGCACGCCCCGCCGCGCCATGCGACCCCTGCCCAAACAGTAAGGACAGGAGACCCCGATGGATTGGAAAACCAAAAACGCCGATATGCGCGACCAGCTGCGCGTGATGAATCGCACCATCCCCGAGGTGGCAAAAGGCTTTGGCGCGCTGTCCAAAGCCGCCAAAGAGGCACAGGTTCTTGACGTAAAAACCCTTGAATTCATAGCCCTCGGCATCGCCATCGCCGATCGCTGCGAGGCCTGCATCGGCTTTCACGTCGAAGCCTTGGCCAAAGCAGGCGGCACCCGCGCCGAATTGGGCGATGTGTTGGGCATGGCCGTGCAAATGGGCGGCGGCCCGTCGCTTATGTATGCCGCCAAGGCGCTGGCCGCGTGGGATGATCTAACCGCAGAATAAATGCGCAACCTTGCGACGGAACCACGGCGGCAAGCCGTTATACACATGCATCAATTCAAATATATAGGATATCGCAATGAAAACCCTGTTCCTTCTGACCACTGCCATCACCTTGACTGCGGGCCTTGCCCTTGCCCAACAAGGCACCCCAGGGGCCTATTTCATTGAACAATGGGATATGGACGGCAATGGCGAAGTGACCCTTGCCGAGGCCGAAGAAAAGCGCACGGAAGTGTTTGTCATGTTCGACAAGGCCGAAGATGGCGTGCTTGATGCGACCGATTGGGCGGCCATTGCCGAACATCTGGCCGCCGAGACAGGCGAAAAGGGCCCCGCCGCGGGCATGGGCCACGGCCCCGGCAAGTTCATCCACGACTCGATGACCCAAACCTATAATGACGCTAACAGCGATGGCACGGTGACGCTGGACGAATTTGTCGCCGCCACCAAAACCGTGTTCACCCAGATTGACCGCGATGGCGACGGGCGCATGACCCCCGCCGATTTCGGCAAAATGTAAAACAGTCGGTTTCGGCAAAATGTAAAACAGCCGATTTCGGTGAAATCCACCCACCAAGGCACTCACACCCCGATTGGCTGGTGACAAAACCCGCCCCGGCTGCCACATTGGCCGCCGGGGCTTTTAGGGGTTGGTTACGTGCGAATTTGGGCAGGTCTATTGATGGCGGCGCTGGTTGTCGCAGGCTGCGGCGGTGGCCAAGACCGCAAGCGTGAACGCGCGGGCCACCATGCCTCTGCCACCGTAAACCACCCCCAATTCGGGGATGCCGACCCGCATGATTGGGACGGCCGCGCCCCTCAAACCTATCCTGTTCACGGCATCGACGCCTCGCGCTGGCAGGGCGATATTGATTGGCAAACCGCCCGCGCCAACGGCGTTTCTTTCGCCTTCTTCAAAGCGACCGAAGGCGGCGACATTATCGACCCCGCCTTTGACACCTATTGGAACGGCGCAGGCCCCGCTGGCATCCCGCGCGGAGCGTACCATTTCTTCTACTTCTGCCGCCCTGCAATCGAACAGGCGCGCTGGTACATCCGCCACGTTCCCCGCAGCAAAAACGCGCTGCCCCCCGTGCTGGACATGGAATGGAACGCCCATTCCCCCACCTGCACAACCCGCCCCGATGCCGCCCATGTCCGGCGAGAGGCCCGCATCTTCATGGACGCACTTGAACGCCACTACGGCCAACGCCCGATCATCTATACCACCGTCGATTTTTTTACCGACAACCAGATGGGCCGCCTGTCGGGCTATGACTTCTGGCTCCGTTCGGTCGCGGGCCACCCGTCCAAGGTTTACCCCGGCCAATCATGGCGGTTCTGGCAATACAGCGGCACAGGGCTGGTGCCCGGCATCAAAGGCAAGGTTGACCTGAACACCTTCTCCGGCTCTCGTGGCGATTGGCAAAACTGGCTGAACGCCCGCGCGCGCTAACCAGCCGTTGTTCTGGAAAGGAACCCCCTTCGATGATTGCCAATCTGATGATGTATGAACGGCCGCAACTGGCGGATGCCCATGATCGGTATTGGGCGCTGATCAGTCAAAACCTGACGGCCGCAGGCATGAACAACCCCGAAACCCTGTCACAAACCGCTGAAGAATTCTTTGTCTGGAACCATCCCGATCTGGTCCTAAGCCAGACCTGCGGCATGCCGTACCGCACATGGCTTCATCACAAGGTGCAGCTTGTCGGCACCCCCGATTACGGCTTGGCGGATTGTCCGGCGGGGTATTACCGCAGCGCGATCATCGTGCGCGCCGATGATCCCCGAACGCAAATAGCGGCGTTCAAGGATGCGGTCTTTGCCTATAATCAAACCTTTTCGCAATCGGGCTATGCGGCGCCGTTTTACCATCTAAAACCCCAAGGCATTTGGTTTGAAAACCGTTTTCAGACCCATCAGCATGTCGGATCGGCGCGCGCAGTTGCAACAGGTCAGGCCGACATCGCGTCAATTGATGCCGTCACATGGCGCAATATCGAAAAGTTTGAACCTTTTGCCACGGGATTGCGGGTGCTGGATTGGACCACACCAACGCCGGGATTGCCGCTCATCACCGCGTCGGGCAACAACGCGGATCTCGTCTTTAACGCGGTCCGCGCGGCGATTGCCGCGTTGGAGGATCAAGACAAGGCGCTGCTTGGGATCACAGGTATCGTGAAAATCCCAAAGGCAGATTACCTTAAGTATAGCAATCCAGATTGATCAGGCTCTGCCCCTTCGGGCGTAACGCGGCCCTGTGCTGCACGAAGTGGAATAGGGCGGGGCGCTGTGGCAGCGCCCCGAAATCAACTTGCGTTCGCAGGTTAATATAAGGTTAACAAAAAACCTGTTATCCATATATTTCAAATCGTTACAGGTTTGTCCGCGCGCGGTCAAATCCCAAAACCCGCCTCAAAAATCAGTCGGTGCCCCACCTTCTTGTTTTCTCTTGGCCACAAATCGGGCCAAATCCTCACGGTGATCCCCGTTCATTTCAGGCGGCTCAAACTCGGCCATGATCTGCTTGAAAATCCCGTGTGCCCTCTCATGGGTCCAAACCGCGCCATCCTGTTCCCAAGCCTCATAATTGCGCCAATCCGAAACCATCGGGGCATAAAAGGCGTTCTGATAGCGATCTTGGGTATGCTGGCAGCCAAAATAATGCCCCCCCGCGCCGACCTCTTTGATCGCCTCAAAGGCAAGATCATCGTCTGTGGTCGCAAAGGTCGCCTCTTCAAAATAGCGCTGGATCATCTGAAGAACTTCGCAATCCATGATGAACTTTTCAGGGGATGCAATCAGCCCCCCCTCCAGCCAGCCCGCCGCGTGATAGACCATATTAGTCCCCGATTGCACGGCGGCCCACAAGCTGTTCGATGTTTCCCACATCGCCTGACCGTCCGGCACGTTGGCGGCGCACACACCAGACGACCGCAACGGCAGCTTATAAAACCGCGCCATCTGTCCCGTCATCTGCGTGGCCCGCATATATTCGGGCGTCCCGAATGCCGGCGCGCCCGATTTCATATCCACATTGCTGGTAAACGTCCCAATCGCAACGGGACAGCCCGGATTGATATACTGAAGCAAAGCAATCGCAGCCAAAGCCTCGGCAATGCTCAACGCCACCGCCCCCGCCATCGTAACGGGTGCCATTGCCCCCGCCAGCGTGAACGGCGTCACCACCACCGGTTGCCCTCGTTTCGCCAACCGCATCGCCCCGTCCAACATCGGATAATCATGCTTTAATGGGCTGACCGAGTTGATGTTGGTATACATCCGCGGCTTGGCATCAAATTCCGCCTGTGACAGCCCCCCCGCCAGCCGCGTCATCTCCATCACATCTTCCACCCGCTCGGCCCCAAGCGAATAGGCATGCACCACCTTATCGGTGATCGTCAGCTTCTCATAAAGACAGTCCAAGTGCCGCACGGCGGGGTGAATATCAATCGGCTCTACCGGATAGCCGCCCGCGATATGGATGCAGTTGAAATACTGCGTCAGCTTCATGAATTCCTTGAACGTCTCAAAATCACCCGACCGTTTGCCCCGCTCCATATCCCAGGCATTAGGGGGCGAGGAGACGTTGACAAACACCATATGCTTGCCACCGATAATCAGCTCACGGTCCGGATTGCGCGGGGTGATGGTAAAGGTTTCGGGCGCGTGGCCCAGCATTTCCATGACAAAATCTTCGTCCATCCGGACGTTTTCGCCGTTCACCACACAACCCGCTTTTTGCAGAATGGCCACGGCGTCGGGGTTCAGAAACTCGATCCCGATTTCCGACAAAATTCGCATGGCTGATCGGTGAATCGCCTGCACGCCATCGGCATCCAACGGCTCTACGGGTCGGTCAGGGTTTATCGGCACCCGCCACGGCATCTGGTCCACAGCCGCCGTCCCTGCCCGCACCTTATTGCCCGCGCGCCCCCCCGCCCTGCGGCGCCGTCCAGCTTCTTCGGTCATCGAAACACTCCGTAAATCCTTGTCCCGCAAAGCATGACTGATGGGAACGGAAAATGTGCACTCAGCCGACGACATAAAATGGTCGTTTTTGGCACACACTTGCAGTTACGCGGCGGACAGACCGTCAATCCAAGCGCCCAAAGCGCCGATATCGGCCAAAACGACATCGGCATGGGGGGCCAAAGCCTCGGCATTGGCAATACCGGTCAACACGGCGACGCAGCGCATACCCGCCGCGCGCCCTGCAATCAGGTCATGCGTGCTGTCGCCCACCATCACCGCACGCGCGGGGTCAATCCCAACCTGACGCGCAAAGGCAAGGCACATCCCCGGCGCGGGTTTTGCCCCGTGGCCGGAATCGCAGCCCGCCACGAAGTCAAACAAATCCAACACCCCATGCGCCGACAAATGTGCCCGCGCAGGCGCTTCGGTGTCGTTGGTGGCAACCCCCAATTTCAGCCCGCGGTCGCGCAACGCCCCCAAGACAGGGCGCAGCGGCACGGCCGGTGCCATCACCGCATCTTGGGCAAATGCATTCAACCGCGCGGCCAAATCTGCCTGACTGAAGCCTTGCATATGCGGCAGCATCACCTCGGCAATGTCCTGCGCCGTTCCTGCGATAACAGGGCTTTCGGGGGCGAAATCGCGGCGGTCGGGGAAAAATCCTATGGCTGCAGCAATGGTCGCGGCATGGGCCGGATCTGTCGCCAACTGGTCCAACATCCGCGCGGCCCAAACGCCCCAGCTTTGACGAAAATCAAACAGTGTCCCGTCCTTGTCAAACACTACGCCGTCAATCATCGCTTGCTCCCCATCGCTTGCGCCCAAGATGCCAAGGCCGGTGCGCAATGTCACGTCCAATTGAATTGCTCGCCACCGGGCAATGCGGCGCGGGCCTGCATCGGGGCCTGATACGGCAAACCCGCCGCATCGCAAAACGCCACGACCCAAGCGTCATCCATCACCAGAAAATCCAGAACCGACCCCAAAAAGGCCGGTTGCCTGGCGCTGCTGGCCAAATCCCCAACAGACGCACCCGTCGCCCCCAGAAACACCGGCAACAAGTCTTCGTTGCCAACCAGCCAGCCCAAGGCCTGCAAGGCAATCGTTTCGGCGCTTTCATGCTTAGTCATCGGCGGATTCTCTCTCTTTTGGCGGGCGCATCACCCAAATGCCCCCTGTTTGTGTCGATTGTTCTCAAATTGGAAAGGGTTTCTTAACCAAATCAAAGCAAAGTTAATCATATTATTAATCGTCCGAGTGTAGGGTCACAACAAATGTCTGGCAAAATCTTGATCGTGGATGATGTTGCGACCAATCGCATCGTGTACAAGGTCAAACTTGGCGCTGCATGCTATGCCCCTATCTTGGCGGCTGATGGGGAAAGCTGCCTTGTGATGGCGCAGCAAACAAAACCCGACCTTATTTTACTGGATCTGATTCTGCCCGACATGCACGGCACCGAGGTGCTGCGCCGGCTGCGGGCCGACCCCGCGACAGCCGCGATTCCTGTTGTCGTTTTTTCGGCCGAAGATGATGCCGCCTCGCGGCTGGGTGCGCTTGCCGCTGGCGCTGACGAATATTTGAGAAAATCGGTTGATGACCAAACCTTGCTGGCCCGCCTGCGCAACCTGCTGCGCGAACGCGAAGCGATTGCCGAGTTGGAAAGCGGTGGGGCCCCCATTCGGGCGCTGGGATTTGCCGAACCCGCGTCAGGGTTTCAACTGCCCGGCACAGTCGCACTCGTCACCCACCGGCCCGAAACGGCCTTGCTTTGGCGGCGCGATCTGGCAGGGCAGCTTTCGGACAAGATGGTGATGCTGTCACGCGAAGCAGCTTTGTCCGATGCCGCACTGATGCCTGTGCCGGATGTGTTTGTCATTGAATATGAACTGGCCGATCCGATGGGTGGTTTACGCCTGATGTCGGAACTGCGCAGCCGTGCCGAAACGCGCCACGCCGCAATTTGTATCGTCAAACAAAGTCGCGGCAACGGGGCAAGCGCTATGGCGTTTGACCTTGGTGCGAATGATGTCGTCGCCGCAACGGATGACCCGCGCGAATTTGGCATGCGGATCAAGCGGTTGCTGCAACGCAAACGGGCCGCAGACACGCTGCGTGCGTCTGTGCGCAACGGGTTGCGGCTGGCGGTGATTGACCCGCTGACAGGTCTGTTCAACCGCCGCTATGCCGTCAGCCAACTTGCAGAAATCGCCGCGCAATCTGACGTGTCGGGGCGTCCTTTTGCCGTGATGGTTGTCGATCTTGACCGTTTTAAGGATGTGAACGACCGCTTTGGCCATCCCGCAGGCGACGCCGTGTTGACCGAGGTCGCGCGACGTATGGCGGCCAACATCCGGCATGGCGATTTGCTGGCGCGGATTGGGGGCGAAGAATTTCTGATCGCCTTGCCCGAAACGGATTTGGCGATGGCCACCCCGATTGCAGAACGTATTTGCTGCGCCGTGCATGACGCCGCGTTTGATATTCCGGGCTTTGCACCGCTGGCCTTGACGGCCTCGATCGGGTTGGCGATTGGCGAAGCGAAAACAGGGTGGTCCGAACAGCCCGTGACCGCTGTCATTGACCGCGCCGATCAGGCGCTGCTCGTCGCCAAATCGGCTGGCCGCAACCAGGTCACGATCAGCCGGACTGCCGCTTAATCGTCGCTATCATTGCGCGGGCGCTTGGGCCCACGCGCGCGCCGTTTCAACGACTCTTCCAATCGATCTGCCACCACGGCACGTTCGGCCTGCGACAGCGTCGCCAGATAGTCCAGCACGACCGTTTGGCCTTGTTCCTGCCGCTCGGTGATCCGCGCGGCTCCCGCCTCAAGCGCTTGGCGCAATGGAGCCACCTCAAACGGATCGGCCCGCAGCATCACCAAAACAGATTGCAAATCATCCCGCATCTTTTGCCGATCCGCACGGATATCGGGGTTCATTTGCGCATAGGCGCGGCGCAGGGCCTTGCGGTCTTCTTTGCTCAACGCGTCGTTGAACAGACCAAAGCCTACGTCACGCGCCGCAATATCGTGGCGATCCGGACCAAACCGCCCCAGCACCGCGCCGCCCACAACACCCGCCACCGCCAAATTCAGTGCAAGTGAGACAAACAGAACCACCCGCCCCCAACGAAAAGGCGGCTTTGGTGCGCGCAGCGAGATAGGGTTCGCATCAGACATTATTTATCCTTCAACCAAGAATGCGTCAAAATCGGGAAAAACATCGAACGTGTCCGTCACAAGGTCGCCGGTCAAAAAAGCGTCCGTCACAGCCGTCAGCGCGGTTGGTTGGGCAAAGCCAATCCAAACCCCTGCGACCGCCGCCGTAGACAGGCCCGCCACACCGGCAACGCCACCGATTGCCGCCCAAAACCCGGCCCAAAGACCTGTACCGCGGCTGACCCGCACCACCGGACGCCCCGAAAATTGCATAGCATCCGCGTCGGCCAGCACCCGCGCCATCAAGGCGCTAGGCACCGCAACAGGTGCGCGCGCCGCCCCAAAAAGGTCGTCCAGATCGCTGTCTTGCATCTCAGCTTCCCTCCTCGTTATATCCCAATTCCGCGCGCCGCCCGGCCATTGCCTGGGCCAAAGCCCGCTTGCCGCGCGCCGTCAAACTTTCAACCGCTTCGACCCCGATGTCCATCACCTCGGCAATTTCGGGGTTCGACAGCCCTTCGATATGGCGCAGCACCACGGCTTGGCGCTGCCGGTCCGGCAACAGGTCCAACGCGGCGTTCAAGGCGGTCATCCGGTCATTTTCAACCATCACCGCAAGGGCGCTTTGCGCGCCATCTGCCACATCTGGCGCATCGTCCAGCCCCACCGCACGGCGGCGTTTTGTGCCGCGCAAACGATCGGTGCACAGGTTCGTCACCACACGGTAAAGCCAGGTCGATACCTTCGCCTCGCCCGTCCGCCAGTCGGGTGCTATCCGCCACAGCCGCAACATCGCCTCTTGTGCAACATCCTCGGCTTCGGCCCGATCACCGCCCAACATACGGGTGGCAAAGCCCAAAACCCGTGGCAGATGCCGCGCCGCCAATTCTTGCGCGGCCGCAGGGTCCCCGTTGGCATACAGCACCAACAGGGCCTCGTCGGGCGTATCATAAATGGCGTCAAAGGGCATGGTCATCCTAGCGGAACTATATCGGCGCACCTGCACATGCAATCCTGCCCGCAGCCAAGGATATGGCGGCGGGCAAGCTTATCAAACGCAGCTTAGCCCTTGTCACGATCGCCGCGGCCACCACGATCGTGCTTGCCTTTACCGCGGTGCTCGCCGTCACGACCCTTGCCACGCTTGCCCATCTTATCGCCCATCGTATCGGCTTCTGCCTTAGAAATCGCGCCATCGCCATCGGCGTCAATCCGGTCAAACATCTTGTCGCCACGGCCCGCTGGTGGGGTCATTTCCTCAACCGACAAAACACCATCCTTGTTGGCATCCTGCCGTTCCATCATGCGCTGGACCATCTTGGCGCCACGTTCGGCTTGCCGCGCGGCGTCCCGCGCAACCTGACCCGCAATCAGTTCCGCCGCAGACAGATTGCCGTCTTTATCGGTATCCATCGCGGCGATCTTGGCAGCATGATAGGCGGTAATTTCTTCTTTGGTCACATTGCCGTCCGCATTTGCGTCCGTTTCGACAAAGTTAAACATCGGCCCACCCCGATCGCCACCACGATCACCTCCGCGCCCACCAGCATCGGCCTGCGCCACGGTGGAAAAACTTGCGGCAACCAAGGCTGCCAAGGTAACTGCGCTCAAAACTGTTTTCATCTTCATGCTCAATCTCCGGTCTGCTGTGACGGGCTGTTTCGTCCGCCTTCATGTACAGTCAAACGGAGCAAGCGTAGGTTTCCGTCGCAACACCTCAAACTTTTTTGCGACATCGCGCCGCAAGTGGCATCTTGTACTCTACTTTTGTGCAAAGACGGTCTATCACAAAGGTTCGCACCGACACGATCAGATGCAGGAACCCCCATGACCGACCAAGCCTTGCCTATGGAAGAAGAACGCAACGTAGGCCAGGCCTTGCGCAGGGGGTGGCGCTGCCGTTGCCCAAATTGCGGGTCGGGCCCGATGATGCGCGGCTATCTGACCGTTCGCGACAGTTGCCCTGTGTGCAATGAGGACCTGTCGCATCACCGCGCCGACGATGGGCCTGCCTATCTGACCATCCTGATCGTCGGGCATTTGATGGCCCCAATGATCTTGTGGGTATTCACCGCTTACCGCCCCGATCCGTGGCTTCTGGCGACAGGGTTTTCGATCGGCACTGTGGCGCTGTCGTTGTTTTTGCTGCCCCGCCTGAAAGGGGCCGTGGTTGCGATGCAATGGGCCAAAGAGATGCACGGCTTTGGCAAAAAGACCTGAGGCGGTGACAACGCCGGTTGATAAAACCGCCCTGCGCCATGCCGCCACCGTTGTGCTGTGGCGCAACGGGTCGGATGGCGCGCCGCAGGTTTTGATGGGCCAACGCGGCGACAAGGCCGCCTTTATGCCGTCAAAATACGTCTTTCCAGGCGGGGCGGTTGACCCTGCCGATGCCGATGTCGCCCTTGGCGTGGGGCTGCCTGCGGGATGTGCCGCGCGCCTGGCCGTCGATGGCAGTTTGCCCCCCGAAACCCTCGCCGCCGCCGCAATACGAGAGTTGTGGGAGGAAACCGGCCTTGCCCTTGGCACCCCCGGCACATGGTCCGCGCCGCCCACCGATGTGGGGCATGATTGGGCTGGATTTGCGGCGCGCGGCCTTTTGCCAGCAGCGGGTGCGATGGAATTTATCTTTCGCGCCATCACCCCGCCCGGCCGTCCGCGCCGCTTTGATGCGCGTTTTTTCCTTGTCCCCGCCACCCAGATCGCGGGCGATATAGACGACTTCAGCGCCGCATCGGATGAGCTGTCGCATCTGCACTGGATCGACCTTGCGCAAACCCGCACCCTTGATCTGCCCTTTATAACCGAGGTGGTGCTGGCCGAGGTGGCCGCTGTGCTGCGCACGGGCCTGCCGCCCCAAGGTGTGCCATTTTTCGACAATTCCGGCACGCGCCCGCAGTTTCGCCGCCTCCTTTGACAGATTGGTTTAGGCAACCGCCACGATCAAAATGATCGACACCGCCAGCAGCCCCATGCCCGCCACCTCGCGCGCTTTGGGTTTTTCGCCGAACACCAGCATGGACACGAGTATCGAAAAGATCAGCTCGACCTGCCCGACCGACCGTACATAGGCCGCGTTTTGCAGGGCAAAGGCCGTGAACCAACCCAGCGACCCCAACACACCCGTGACCCCCACAGGCAAGGTCGCGCGCCATGCGCCCAACACGCGGCCAATCTCGCCCGCCTCGCGCCAGCGCAGCCACAAAGCCATCGCAACCGATTGAAACGCGGTCACGCAGGCCAGCGCCAGCATCGCCCGAAACAGCGGGTCGTCATTGGCAATTTCCAACGTGGCCCCACGATAGCCAATCGCCGAAACACCGAAAAACGCCCCCGCCAACAGGCCCAAAACAGTGGCGCGGTTGAAAATCTTGCCCGCGATCCAGCCTTGTTCGGGGCGTGACAGCATCAAAACCCCTGCCAGCCCAATCAGAATGGCAACAATCCCAAGCCCCGACACCGCCTCGGCCAGAAACACCGCCGAAAACAGCGCAACCTGCACAGTTTCGGTTTTGGTAAAGGCGATCCCCACGGCAAAGCTGCGTTCCGAAAACAGCGCCACGGTGCAGAACGTCGCAATGATCTGCCCCACCCCGCCAGCGATGGCAAAGGTCCAGAACGTCAGGCCCAGCGGCGGGATGCTATACCCGCGCAAGCCCACCAGAACTGCGACCCCGAAACAAGCCAACGGCACGGCGAATAAAAACCGCGAAAACGTGGCCCCACCCGTTGACAGCCCAATCTCCTTCAGCCGCTTTTGCAGCATAAAGCGGACGGTCTGCACGGCGGCAGCGGCGATTGTGGCAATGACCCAAAGTTCCATCCGCCCTCATCGCACGCAGATTACCGGCTGTCGAGCGGTTCTGCGGCAGGGTACAAAGGATGCGGCACAGGGTCTTTGGCCCGCAGGAAATAGCGGGCAAATACCTCGCGATAACTCGTATACGCATAGCCGTCATTGCGCGCCAAAAAACCGTCGCGGTTGGCGCTATAGGTTTGGGGCAAACGATACCACGGCACACCAGGATGGGCATGGTGCACCGAATGGTAATTATTGTTCAAAAACAACAAGGCCAAGGGACCACGATCCTCAACCACCACCGTTCGCGCCAACGCATCCACATGGGCGCGATGTTCCAGAAACGTGCGGATTTTCAACAGTCCGTGGCCAATCCACGCCGCCAGCAGATAACCCCATAATGGCATTGCACCCCACCAAAGCCACGCCACGACAGGGACCATCCCCAACAGATGAAGCCCCCAATCGCGCCGCACCCCCGGCGCGTTTCGGGCAAACAGCCGCGCCTCGGCCAGCAGCCACATCACATTGCCAATCAACGGGCCCAGCACCATCCGCCCCAGCAATGTATTGTTCGCCCGAAACAGGGTTTGAACCAACCAAGGGGTCCGTGCCCAGACCGTAGGGTCAAAGAAATTGCTTTCAGGATCATCATAAGGGTCGGTCAAAATCGGGTCATGGTGATGCGCCAGATGCGTATCGCGAAACCGCCCATACGGCACAGTCAGCGTTAAAGCAGGCGACACCACCGCCTCATTCAACCAGCGCTGCCGGAACGGATGGCCATGCAGCGCCTCATGTTGCAGCGACGAAAACTGTGTGATCGCAAGGCCTGTCAACACAATCGCAACCATCGGCGACCACGCATAAACCACGGTCGTCCCCAAGGCCCAAACGCCATAGGTGGCCAGTAGCAGCAGCAATGTCGGCCATTCAACCCGCGCGATTTTCGTCATTCAACCGTCTTCTTTCCCCAAGTGATCTGCGCCCAAACCCGTTCATGCAGCAGATAGGCCACAAACCCCACACTCACATTTGCCACAGCCAATCCACCCGCCAAGCCGAAAGATCCGGTCACAAACCAACCAATTGCAATCATCGATATCAGGCCAAGGCCTTGCCAAACAAAGGCTTTTACCAAACTGCGGCTACGGGTTTCCATGTGCTATCCTCTTTCGAAAAAGGATTAGCGCGGCAGCACATGTTGCGATAGCTTACATATGCGCAATATTAATAGAACAATGTTTAAAAAATTCACCAATGCAGACTAAACCCGACAAACGCATCCGCGCCGCCCTGTTTCGCGACAGGCTGGGCCTCGCGATGACCCAGACGGCGATGTCCCAAGCTGCACTTGCGCGGCATGTCGGCGTCGATCGCTCGACCATCTCGCAGCTTTTGGCGGCAGACAGCAGCCGATTGCCCAACGCCCAGGTGGTTGCCGAATGCGCCCGCGTCTTGCAGGTCAGCGCCGACTGGCTGTTGGGCCTGACGGACCGTCCTGAAAGGGGGGCTGAACTGCTTGCGGCCTCGCTTGCCATGACCGAGGCCCCGCGCGCATTGGTCGATGACCAGATCTTTCGGTGGCACCTTGAGGCGGCGGGGTACAAAATCCGCCATGTGCCCGCCACCCTGCCCGACATGTTGAAAACCGATGCGATGCTGCGCTGGGAATATGACCCCCATCTTGGCAAATCAACGGAACAGGCCATCGGCGCATCGCGCGACCGGCTGAACTGGATGCAAAATGCGCGGTCAGATTATGAAATCGCCATGCCCTTGCATGAACTCACGGCTTTTGCGCAGGCAAGCGGCTATTACACGGGCTTGCCCTTGGACCTGCGCGTTCAGCAATTGGACCATTTGATCGCCCTTGCGGATACACTTTACCCCTCGTTGCGGCTGTATCTGTTTGATGCGCGGCGGGTGTTTTCGGCCCCTGTTAGCGTGTTTGGGCCATTGCTGGCCGTGGTCTATTTGGGCCGCCACTACATGGCGTTCCGCGATTCCGCGCGTGTCGAAACCTTGACCGAACATTTTGACTGGTTGGTGCGTGAAGCGGCCTTTGGCGCGCGCGACGCCGCCGCGCATTTGCGGCAGTTACGCGCAACGCTTTAGCGCAGCCGCGCCAGAGTATAGCCGTTCCAATCCAACACCTCACGCGCGGCGCGCATCCGGTCGGCCGGCAAATCACCACCACGGTTCAGGATAAACCCGAACCGCCCTGACGGCGTGCCAATCACCAAGGTGCGATAGCCGACATCCGCCCAAAGCACCCACCATGCCTCGCCTTTTGGCGGGGTAAAGCGGCCTGGCCCCGCCCCAGCCAAGGGACCGGAAAACGCGACCCGTTCCCCACCAAGACACAGTTGCGCCACAAGCGTCAGGCCCGCGGCCCCGCGCCCAATCTCGGCGCCGCCCAGTTTACACTCTGGCGCAGCTATGGGTGCGAATTCGGCAACCTGCGCCCAACGCCCCACCAGCTTGTCATTTTCCAAAACGGCATTTGAATAAATCTGTTTGGCTGGGTCCCGAAACCCCGCCACCGTTGCAGGCGCTTTGGCCACACAACCCGCCAGCAAAACCAGCACGATCAGTCGATACACAGCTCCACCCTCCGCCCGTCATCTTGCAAGATGGATTGGCACCCAAATAGCGGCTTTACCGGCGCGCAAGTATTGGACCGCGCTAGACAAACACCATCACAATCGCTTTCGCGTTTGCATTGCTTGCCACCGTCCCGCGTAGGTTTTTGGCAGGTCATCGCACCGGACCTACCAATGACCACAAAATTGCCGCCCGTTTTTTCGCACGCCACTTGGCTTGGCGATTTCACGATCACGGGCGTTGGTGGTGCCGCAGCTACTGGCGCTTCGGATGGCACATCCACTGGTGCAGCAGCACTTGGCGCGCCGCTTGCAGGCTCCACGCTGCCCAAAGGGGCCAAAGCCGTCACTTCAACCGCTGGTCCCGTAATGGCACTTGGGGCGGCCACATCGGTTGGCGCGGCACCGCCCCCCCCGAACTGGCACCCTGCCAACCCCATCATCAAAACGGCTGCGCGCCACATGATGTGCATGTCAAAACGGCTGCGGATAGGCACGGTGTGCCGCGTCAATTTCGGCCAACACCTCATCCGACAGCACCACATCCGCAGCACCCAGATTGACCCGCAACTGATCCAGCGACGATGCGCCCATGATCGGAATCACCGGAAACGGGCGCTGCCGCACAAAGGCCAGCGCCATCTGGTTCGGGTCCAACCCGTGCCGCGCCGCAATGCCCAGATAGGCCGCCACCGCCTCAAACACATAAGGCGTCACACGCCCCCCCAAATCGGGTGAATTGACACGGCGAGAGCCATCGGGCACCACGCCACCCGCATATTTCCCGCTTAGCAACCCCGTTGCAAGCGGCGAAAACGCAAGCAGCGGCATGTCTTCCATCGCGGAAAATTCGGCCCAGTCACTGTCAAACTGGCGGCACAGCAACGAATATTCGTTCTGGACCGTCGCCATACGCGGCAGGCCCATCGCTTGGGCCAAACGCAGCCAGTTGGCCGCCCCCCACACGCTTTCATTCGACAGGCCAATCGCGCGAATTTTACCCTCGGCCACCAGCTCGGCCGCAGTTTGCAGCACATCGGTCATATCGGCAAACACATCCGCTGCAGGCACAACACTGGGGGCAAAACCCCAGATTTTTCGGAAATGATACGACCCGCGATTGGGCCAATGCAGTTGGAACAGATCGATATAATCGGTTTTCAACCGCCGCAAAGACGCCTCGACCCCATCGCGCAACACCGCCCCCGTAATCGGCGCACCGTCACGCATAAAACCGTTGCCTTCGCCCATCACCTTGGTCGCCAGCACCACCTTATCGCGCCCGCCACTGCGCGCAAACCAGTTGCCAATCACCTCTTCGGTGCCGCCAATCGTTTCTGCGCGCACCGGGTTGGTCGGGTACATTTCGGCCGTGTCCCAAAAATTCATCCCATGTTCCAACGCCAAGGCGATCTGGTCATGCCCTTCACGCTCGGTGTTCTGCGCCCCCCAAGTCATCGTCCCAAGGCAGTATTCCGACACCATAAGGCCCGTTGACCCAAGCGGTATGTGTTTCATAAATCAGCCTTTCATGGGGTATTTCGGCACAAAGACTCGCATCATTTCCGGCGTGGTGCAAGCGGCGACAGCTAGCCTTGGCGCACAACCACGTCAGCGGCCACAGACCCCGCCACAACGCGGCGTGCATTGGGAATGTCATTGCCCAACGCCCGTGCCCGCGCCGCATCTTGCGTCAACCCATGATCGCGCCAGCGTTGGATCAATCGCGCCTCCAGCACCTCAATCGGCACCTCAATGGCTATCGTCACATCCCAATGCGCGGCCAATCCCCGCCACGGCGCTTCATTCAGCAACAGGTAATTGCCTTCAATCAGCAACACCCGCGCCTCGGGCCCGATCACCCGCGCACCGGCCACCGCAATATCGCGGCTACGGTCAAAGACAGGGATCACAACCTCATCCGCTCCGCGCAATCGCGAAACCAGCGCGGTAAAGCCCGCCACGTCAAAAGTCTCGGGCGCGCCTTTGCGGGGCAGCAATCCGCGCGCCTCTAACACGCGATTGTCCAGATGAAACCCGTCCATCGGCACCACAACTGCGCCGTCAATCTGCACAGCCAAGGCCTCGGCCAAGGTCGATTTGCCTGCCCCCGGCGGCCCCGCAATCGCTATCAGCAACCGCCCCTGCCCAGCCTGCGCCGCAATGGCCGCCTTGATCCGGTCCAACGCCTCGTTCATGCCATTCCCTTTAACAACGCCGCCACATCCAACATACGGTTGGAAAATCCCCATTCATTATCATACCAGCCAAACACGCGCAGCATACCCCCTGCCGTAATCCGTGTTTCAGGGCAGGCCATCACAATGCTTTCCCGCCGCGCCCGCATATCGGTCGACACCAGCGCGCGGTCCGTCGACCCGATCACGCCTCCCTCCGTTTGGGCTACCGCACGAAACGCCGCATTGACGCCCGCAACCGTCGCAGGCCGCGCCGTCATCACCACCAAATCAACCGCCGAAACGCTGACCACCGGCACACGCACCGCCGACGCTTCGATCCGCCCTGCTAGGGCCGGCAAAATCTGATCCAGCAAGCGCTGCGCCGATGTCGTCGTGGGCACCATCGACACCGCCGCAGCCCGACTGCGGGCAAAATCGGCAGCAGGCGCATCCACCGTGGGCTGGCTACCGGTATAACAGTGGATCGTCGTCATCGACCCCGTGACCACGCCCCATTCGGCATCAATCAACGCCACCAAAGGGGCCAAAGCATTTGTCGTGCAGGACGCATTCGATAAAATCTTGTGGTCGCGCAGCGAAATCCCATCCTCGTTCGCGCCCAGCACAACCGTATAATCCGCCGCGCGTGATGGCCCCGAAACCAGCACCTTTGCCGCCCCCGCGCGCAACCCCCGCGCGGCCATTTCATGCCCGTCCGCACGGCCCGTGCATTCCATCACCAAATCCACACCGCGCAGATCAAGGGTGGAAATATCGCGCGCGCAGTGCAGCGGAATGCGCCGCCCATCGATCACCAGCGCGCCGCCGTCCATCCCGACAGTCCCGCGCCACGGGCCAAAGATGCTGTCAAACTCAAATAGATAGGCACACATATCGGGGGCGGCGATGTCATTCACGCCCACCACCTCCAACCCCTGCCAACGGTCTGGGCTTTGCAAATAGGCCCGCAGCACCGACCGCCCGATCCGCCCGAACCCGTTGATGAAAATCCGCATGACCCAAGCCCCCCGTTTGCGGCAGTCTGACCACGCCACTGCGCGCGGATCAATGGGCCACGGGGCGGAATTTTGTACCAGTCACAATCGACTGAAATATGTGGCGTTTAGGATCGGACGCGTAAAGAAGGTTACGCAATCAGCTGGACTTGGCTGACATGCGGAAGCAGTTTAACGGATGATACGGCGCGCACTAACAAGCGCAAGGTGGCTGCCCCCCACAAAGACAGCATTCAGCAGCGCCGGAACAATGGCCAGCGTCCGCGACCATTCAAAGGCGCGTTCCAGCGCGCGCCCGCGCGTGCTCATTAATCTGCAAGATCTGGACAGGGCCATCCGTGGGCAGACCTGCTGCCGAAATGACGTCGGTCGGATCGCCTTTAAACGAATAGAGATTGGCCTTTGCCAAAAATCGCGTTTGCCGCACAGCCCCGGAACCTTCTTGGGGAAACCCCTCTTTTGCACGCGCATCGGCCAAAGACTGCGCATCTGTCCCAGCCCCCATACCAATTCGGGATGATATAAACGTGAACAGAATCCCCCGCTTTTCAGTCAGTCGAGGTTACTGGGATTAAGAGTATTTCTTGCACCGATATCCTAACGGATCTCGGAAACCTCACCTTAACCGCTTGATCCTGCCGGAAATACCCGTCGATCAGAACCTCATCCAACGGCCCTGTAAAATCGGCGTCGGAAAACTCGGTAACCGCGACCACCTTGTCGGCCGGAACGCTTGCCATCACAATCCCGCGCCGCCCCCAGATATAAAACGCGGTGGCACAGATCAGCATGAAAAGCCCCACAAAGCGCCAGACCGGTGTCGCGCGCAAAAACAATCAGCGTCACAAGAATTGCCGCAAACAGAACCCACATTCACCAAGACCTTATCTCAAAAGACGCCACCACCTACTCGGCCAGCCCCAGCGCTGCAAGATTGACGGCACCGCGCGTTACATTGCGCAGATCATTCACCTCTAAAATCAAGCGCGGCATCTGTGGCAACGCCCGCAAGGCTGCAAAGATCGCAAGCCAGTTCAGCGGCCCATCGCCCGGGTGCCAATGGCGGTCGGCAAAACCATCACTGTCTTGCAAATGCACATGGCTCAGGCGCTTGCCCGCCGCCATTACATAGGCATCCACCGGCGGCGCACCCGCCATCACATGCGCGTATTGCGCGTGGCCCGTATCCAGTGACACGGTCAGCGCCGGTGATTTCAGCGCATCGACCATCCGGCACCGCGCCAACGGGTCCACATCCTCGATATTCTCCAACACCAAGCCCACGCCAGTGTCTTCGGCCCGTTTCAAAACCGGCCCAAGGGTGTAACGGACCCGTTCGATCTGGCTCATCGCGTCATAGGGGCTGACCTGCTGGTTGCCATGATCCCACATCGTCACAGGCGAATGGATCACCATTTGCGTGGCCCCTAACGCCTCACACACCTCCAGCGCCTTAAGCATCCGCGCCTGCGCAATCAGCGCGACATCGGGGTCAGGGGTATCAAGGCTGAACCCGACATAGGGACCATGCAAACCGATCCGCCCCGTCAGCCCGTCAATCAACTGCTTGGCGCGCGCAATAAGCGGCGCCAAATCGCCGTTCAACGCATGCGGCAGGCAAAAGCTTTGGATCTCCAGATCGCGCGGGGCCGACAGCATCCAGTCCCGCTGCAAGGCCAGCATGTCGAGCGTCAGCGCCGCGCCCAAAACAGGTTTCACCAACGGCTTCATATCGCCTCCCCTTTCATCCGCGCATGGTGAATGGCGGCCACCGCACAAGACGCCAGCCGCGCCATAGAACTGTCGGACCGCGAATTCAAAATCACGGGAACACGGGCCCCCATCACCAGGCCCGCAGCCTCGGCATGGCTGATATAGGCCAGTTGTTTGGCCAGCATATTCCCTGCATCAATCCCGGGAACCACCAAAACCTCAGCGCGGCCTGCCACTTCGGACGTGATGCCTTTGGTCCGCGCGGCGGCCATCGACACCGCATTGTCCATCGCCAACGGCCCATCGACAAAGCCGCCCATGATTTGCCCACGTTCCGCCATTTTCGACAAAAGCGCCGCATCGATGGATGACGGTATCGCCGGGTTCACCGTTTCCACTGCCGACAAAACCCCCACACGCGGCTGCGCAATCCCGATGGAAATCGCGAGGTCTATCGCGTTTTGCACAATATCCACCTTGGTCGCCAAATCGGGGGCGATGTTGATCGCGGCATCCGTTACCAGCAACGGATGCTCCAACCCCGGGACATCCATCACGAAAATATGGGTCAACCGGCGACCAATCCGCAGGCCTTTGTCGCGGTCCACCATCGGGCGCAGCATGTCATCGGTGTGCAAATTGCCCTTCATCAGCGCATCGACCCGACCTTCATGCACCAGCGCCACAGCGCGGACTGCCGCATCAACATGCACGGGGCAATCAATCACCTCGACCCCGGCCAAATCCGCACCCAATTCCGCCGCCGCTGCGGCAATCTTGCCCGCATGCCCCACCAGAATGGGCGTGATGATGGTATGCTTCAGTGCCAGCAACGCGCCCCCCAATGACGCTGCATTTTCGGGGCAGATCACAGCGGTTCGCAAAGGGGGCAAGGGTTCCGCCCGCGCCAACAGCGCCTCAAAATGCCGATGCCGCCGCACCGTCAATCCGGGCAATGTGGAACTGTCCACACGATAGGTTTTAACCGGTGCCTGCACCCGCACAACCCCCGACAGAATAAGGGTCTTATCCATTTCGCGCGTCACTTGCGCCGACAAGGTGACAACGCCCGCATCCAAGCTCGTCACGGTCACAACCGTCACCAACTCATCCCCCGCATGGGCCCGCGCGTGAAAGTCATAGCTTTGTGACAAGGTCACAATCCCCGGCCCCGGCAATTGCGTGCCCAAAATCGCCGCCACCAAAGACGCGGCAAAGGCCGAAGGCACCATCGCCTCGGCCTGCCCGTCACCGTCACCGTCCAACCCCGGTAAATGCAACGGGTTGTGGTTGCCCGTCGCCGACGCGAAAATATACAAATCATCTGCCGTACACAGCCGCGTGGCCTGCGCCGTATCGCCCAGTTTCAACGCCTCAAACAGCCGGTTCTCAAGGATCATGACATGCTCCGCTTAGGTCGCGGGCATTCTGGCCTGCCCGCCCCTTGGGGGCAAGCCGCCTTAAACCGCCTGTGCGGGAAACCCTACGGCATTCAAGGCGTTCATCAAGGCTTCATCCGGCTCGGTCGACATCACATCGGCGCGGCGGGCCTGTAGGTCCACCACAACACTCGCAGCGGGGTCCAGCTTCAAAATCGCCGCCTCCACGGATGCTTTGCAATGGCCGCAGCTCATATCGGGAATCGAAAACGTAGTCATACCGGCTCCTTTTGTTTTGCCCAGCCTAGGGGGTTCGGCAGGGGGAAGGTCAAGCGCGAAATTAAGCGCCTCGGGGGCTTGACCTTCCAGTGACTAGAACCCCTATGTAGGTGTTGAAAGCGAGGGCGCAATGGCCGGATATGTATTTGAAGTCGAGGGCATGACCTGTGGTGCCTGCGTGGGTCGCGTCGAACGGATCCTTTCATCCGTTGATGGCGCAGGCCCCGCGACAGCAAACCTTGCCAACAACAGCGCCAGTGTTGCAGGCGGGTCGGCTGCGGCCATTGCCGCCGCCTTGTCCAATGCCGGTTTCGGTGCGCGCGAAACCACGCTGACCCTGACTGTCGAAGGCATGACCTGCGCGTCCTGCGTCGGCCGTGTGGAACGCGGGCTGGCCGCGATTAACGGCGTGACAAGCGCGCAGGTAAATCTTGCCCTAGAAACGGCCGAGGTTCGATTTCTGACAGGATCGCTGACCGCCGACACCTTGATGTCCGCAATTTCCAACATGGGCTATGTTGCAAAACCACAAACCGCCCCCGTCGAAGAGGACAGACGGGCCGATGAGACAACCGCTCTTCGCAAACAATTGCTCATCGCTTTGGCCCTTACCCTGCCGGTGTTCATATTGGAAATGGGCGGGCATCTGTTTCCCGCCTTTCACCACTACATCGCCCGCACCATCGGTCTGCAAACCAGCTGGTATATCCAGTTCGCCCTGACCAGCGCCGTGTTGGCAGGCCCTGGCCGCGTATTCTACACCCGTGGCTGGGCCGCCCTGCGCCACCGCGCCCCCGATATGAACGCGCTGGTGATGATCGGCACCGCCGCCGCGTATACTTTTTCCACCGTGGCCACCTTTGCCCCCGCCCTGCTGCCCGCCACCGCCCGCGCCGTGTATTTTGAAGCAGCAGCAGTTATCGTCGCCCTGATCCTGTTGGGTCGCTGGTTTGAGGCCCGCGCCAAAGGCCGCACAGGGGCCGCCATCGCGCGGCTGGTGGGCCTTGCCCCCAAAACCGCAAGAGTCGAACGGGATGGCGTGGTGACAGACCTGCCCTTGGACCAAGTTATCGTCGGCGACATCCTCCACCTGCGGCCCGGTGAAAAAATCGGCGTCGATGGCACGGTCACAGACGGGCAAAGCTATGTCGATGAAAGCATGATCACCGGCGAACCCGCACCCGTGGCCAAAACCATCGGTGCCACGGTCACAGGTGGCACCGTCAACGGCACAGGGGCGCTGCAATACCGCGCGCAGGCCGTGGGGGCCGACACCATGCTGGCCCAGATCATCCGCATGGTCGGCGCCGCCCAAGGTGCGCGCTTGCCGGTGCAGGATCTGGTCAATAAAATCACCGGTTGGTTCGTCCCCGCCGTTCTGGCCGCAGCCGCCCTGACCGTTCTGGTCTGGTTGGTCTTTGGCCCCGACCCCGCGCTCACCCACGCGCTTGTCGCAGGTGTGGCCGTGCTGATCATCGCCTGCCCCTGCGCAATGGGCCTTGCCGTGCCCGTGTCGATCATGGTCGGCACTGGCCGCGCCGCCGAACTGGGCGTGCTGTTTCGCAAAGGCGCCGCCCTGCAATCGCTGCAATCCATCGGCACCATCGCGCTGGATAAAACCGGCACCCTGACCGCGGGCCGCCCCGAACTGACCGACCTGATCCTTGCCAAAGGGTTTGATACCAACACCGTGCTTGCCCGCATCGCCGCTGTTGAGGCCAAGTCCGAACATCCCATAGCAAGTGCTATCCTGCGCGCCGCCGCCGAACGCGGGCTAGAATTGCCTCCAGCCTTTGATTTCACCTCGCACACCGGCCACGGGATCGAGGCCCAAGTCGCAGGCCAGCGCGTCCTTATCGGCTCTGCCCGCTTTGTGACGCAGCAAAACGTCGATATTGGCGCGCTGAACAAGGCCGGCGACACGCTAGCCCACACAGGTAAAACCCCGCTTTACGCCGCCTTGAACGGCCAAATCGCCGCTGTGATCGGCGTGGCAGACCCCATCAAACCCGGCACCCCCGCCGCCATTGCCGCGCTCAAGGCGATGGGCCTGCGGGTGGTGATGATTTCGGGCGATAATGCCGAAACCGCCCGCGTTATCGCCGCCGAACTGGGCATCCGCGATGTGGTGGCCGAGGTGCTACCCGATGGCAAAGTCGCCGCCTTGAATGACCTGCGCGCCGATGGCACGAAACTCGCCTTTGTCGGCGACGGTATCAATGACGCCCCCGCCCTTGCCACCGCCGATGTCGGCATTGCCATTGGCACCGGCACCGATGTCGCGATCGAGGCGGCGGACGTGGTGCTGATGTCGGGCGATCTGCGCGGCGTGGTGTCTGCCCTGACCATCAGCCACGCGACACTGCGCAATATCAAACAAAACCTGTTCTGGGCCTTTGGCTATAACGCCGCCCTGATCCCTGTGGCCGCAGGCGCGCTCTACCCGATCTGGGGTGTGCAACTGTCACCCATGCTGGCGGCGGGGGCGATGGCCATGTCCTCGGTGTTCGTTCTAACCAACGCCTTGCGCCTGCGCTGGGTCACCCCGCAAATCCCCAAGGACACGCTATGAACATCAAAGAAGCCGGCAAACGTGCCAACCTCCCCGCCAAAACCATCCGCTACTATGAGGAGGTGGGCCTGATCCGCCCCTTGCGCGATACCAACGGCTACCGCGCCTTTCGCCCGCAAGACGTGCATAAACTCGGCTTTCTGGGCCGCGCCCGCGCCTTGGGCTTTACGATTGAAGATTGCCGCGTCCTGCTGTCACTGTACGAAGATCAAAGCCGCGCCAGCGCCGATGTGAAAGAAATCGCTCAACGCCACCTAACCCAAATCGCCGAAAAAATCGCAGCCCTAAAGGCCATGCAAGACACCCTGTCGCATCTGGTCACCTGCTGCCACGGCGACGACCGGCCCGATTGCCCGATACTGGCCGACCTTGCGCCACCCAGCTAACTCAGGCGGACAAGCGGCAATCGACACTGCGGGCAGGCGACATGTCCAACAGCGCCGACAACCCGCAATTGCCTTGCACCAAATCGGCCAAAGTCACCTGATCCAATTCATGGTAAAATGCCTCAACTGCACGGGTCAGATAACCTTTCAACCGGCAGGTTGCGGTCAACGGGCAGGTATTCGTCCCCTCATCAAAACATTCAGCAAAGGGCATCCCCCCCTCAAACACCCGAAAGACCGCGCCGACAGAGATGTCTTCCATCGGGCGCGTCAGCCGCAAGCCGCCCGCACGGCCGCGCAGCGTGTCAATAAATCCGTTGTTTTGCAAAAGGTTCACGACCTGCAAAAGATGATTAACCGATGCGTTGCACCGTTTGGCAATGTCCGCTGTACGCACCGTAACGCCCTGATTGACGGCGCAGAACACCAAAACACGGGTGGCTAGGTTAGTGCGTGTGGTCAGGCGCATAAAAGTCGCTTTCAAGATCAGAGTTTCCCAACCCTAGCCCCAAAAACCGGTTTTGGGATTGATCCAGATCAGATCACCCAAAACCGCTGCACCACAGCCCTAAACCGCAACCACGGCCCCCGTCGCACCCCGCACAAAGGCGGCCCCGTTCGGCCCAAGCGCCAACACCGCACCGACAAGCACCGCATTTTGACACGGCCCAATCAACACCCCCTGCCCTGTCAGCGTGACAGTGACCGCTTTCGGCGACAGGTTGTAAACGCACATCACATCCGCGCGCAGAAAGCCCAAAACCGGCTCTGGCAGGTCAAGGAAAACGGTCCCCGCCTCGCGCAGCGCAGGCGTGTCACGGCGAAAGGCCAGCGCCGCGCGGTAGGCCGCCAGCACCGACCCCTCGCCCTGATCCGCCACATTCCGCGCCTTTTGCGCAGGCTTGATCGGCAACCACGGCACCCCCACGGTAAACCCCGCCTGCGCGCTATCATCCCAAACCATCGGCGTGCGGCACCCGTCACGGCCCTTGTAATCGGGCCAAAACTTGAACCCCGGCGGGTCGGTCAATTCGGAATACAAAATATCCGTCTCTGTCTGGCCCAACTCCTCACCCTGATAAATACAAAGCGAGCCTTGGAACCCCACCAGCATTGCAACCGCCTGTTTAGCCAAAACATCCGCTTCGCCAAATTCCTCCCAACGCGAGACATGGCGGATCACATCATGGTTGGAAAAGCTCCAACAGGGGCAACCATTCGGGGCGGCGGCATAGAACGCTTCGATCTTTTGGCGAAAATGCTCGGCGGTAAATTCGGGGCCAAGCATATCAAAAGAATAGGCCATGTGCAGGCGGCTGGTGCCCGCCGTATAGGCCGCCATAATCTCGCCCGCACGGCGCGACTCGCCCACCTCACCCACCATCGCGCGACCCTCAAATTCATCCGTCAGGCTGCGCAGTCGTTCCAGAAAGGCCAGATTTTCGGGGCGGTTCTTGGAATACAGATGGTCTTGCATGTCATAGGGATTGACCTTGGGCGCGACCGTATTGCGCGGATCTGGCGGGTTCGACCGCAGCTTTTGGTCATGGAAATAAAAGTTGACGGTATCAAGTCGGAACCCGTCCACCCCACGCTCCAACCAAAACCGCATGGTCGACAAAAGCCAATCCTGAACATCGGGGTTATGAAAGTTGAAATCCGGCTGCGATGTCAGGAAGTTGTGCAAGTAATACTGGCGGCGGCACGCGTCCCACTCCCACGCCGATCCGCCAAAGACCGACACCCAATTGTTGGGTGGGCTGCCATCGGGGTTCGGATCGACCCAAACATACCAATCGGCCCGCGGATTATCGCGGCTGGACCGGCTTTCGATAAAGAACGGATGCTGATCCGACGAATGGCTGATCACCTGATCGACAATCACCTTCAACCCCAACGCATGCGCCCGCGCCAGCATCACATCAAACTCGGCCAAGGTGCCAAACAGCGGGTCAATGTCGGTATAGTTTGAGACATCATAGCCCATATCGGCCATAGGCGACGGGAACACGGGCGAAAGCCAGATCGCGTCAACCCCCAATGCGGCGACGTGATCCAGCCGCGCGGTGATCCCTGCAATATCCCCGATCCCGTTTCCCGAACTGTCCTGAAACGAGCGGGGATAGATTTGATAGGTTACCGAATTGCGCCACCAGTCTTGCATGTCTTGTCCCTTTGATTTCGACTGTCAAACGACCCCAAAGGCGCGCTACGCGCAAGGCTTATTCTTCAAACAAAGGGGGGCGCTGCCCCCCTGACCCTCCGGAGGTATTTGGACCAAGATGAAGGGACAAGGACGCCTTACCATTTCATCTTTGCCTAAATACTCATTCAACCCTCAGCCTCCGCGCACAGCCTCGATCATGCGCGTGACATTGTCGGGGTCGGCATCGGGTGTAATCCCGTGCCCTAGGTTAAAGATGTGCGGCCCACCCGAAAACGCTTTCACAATCCGCCGCGTCTCATTCACCAACGCTTGCCCGCCGGTGACCATGTGATGCGACGCCAGATTTCCTTGCACACACCCGTCGATTTGCACATGTTCTGCCGCCCATTCCGGCGTCACCGAATTGTCCAGCGCCACACAATCGGCCCCTGTTGCCTTGGCGAAACCGACATAGCCATCGCCGCCTTCGCGCGGAAAAGCGATGATCGGCAAGGTCGGGTGGCGTCTTTTCAACTCTGCGATGATCCGCTTGGCGGGCAGGACAGCGAAATCCTGAAAATCCTGCCCCTTCAGGCTGCCTGCCCAAGAGTCGAACAGTTTCACCACCTCGGCGCCAGCCTGCACTTGCGCATCAAGATATTCGATCGTGCCTTCCGTAATCCGGTCAATCAGCGCCACAAACGCCGCGCGGTCGGTGTCTTTCAACTTGTGCGCGGGGGCTTGGTCGGGCGTCCCGCGGCCTGCAACCATATAGGTCGCAACCGTCCAGGGCGCTCCGGCAAAACCGATCAACGTGGTTTCGGGCGGCAGCGCGCGGGCCAAAATCTTGACCGTTTCATAGATCGGCGACAGGGTCTCATGGATATCCGTCGTGGGTCGCAACGCCGTGACCCCCGCCATATCAGTGATCGTCGACAGGCGCGGGCCTTCGCCCGTTACAAACCACAAATCGGCACCAAGCGCCTGTGGCAACAGCAAAATATCGGCAAACAGGATCGCCGCGTCAAACCCGTAGCGCCGGATCGGTTGCAACGTCACCTCGGCCGCCAAATCGGGATTGTAACACAGCTTCAGAAAATCCCCCGCCTGTTCGCGGGTCGCGCGGTATTCCGGCAAATAGCGCCCAGCCTGACGCATCATCCAAATCGGGGGCGTGGCCAAGGTTTCGCCGCGCAGCGCACGCAAGATGGTCTTATCGGTCATCGGGCTCTCCATATCAAACTGACCCCCTGCCTTCCAAGATAGGGCGGGCTTGTCAATATGACACATCATCGCCAGTTGCCCCCGAAACCCATCGGCGCTAAGACTGTCGCCATGAAAATCGCACCCCCTTCCCCCGCCCAACCCTTGCGGATTGGCACCCGTGGCTCTCCGCTTGCTCTTTGGCAGGCGCATGAGGTGCGGCGCTGCCTGATGGCCGCGCATGGCTTGCCAGAAACTGCCTTCACGGTGGTCGTGATCAAGGTCAGCGGCGATGATCGCAGCATGATTGATGCCGACCGCCCGCTCAAGGAAATCGGCAACAAAGGCCTGTTCACGCGGGAAATCGAAGAGGCGCTGCTGGACGGGTCCATCGACATCGCCGTCCATTCGATGAAGGACATGCCAACCCTGCAACCGGACGGGCTGATCCTAAATTGCTATTTACCGCGCGAGGATGTGCGCGATGCCTTTGTGTCGCCCGCCATCAACAGCTTGGCCGATTTGCCACACGGGGCTGTCGTGGGCTCGTCCAGCCTGCGCCGCCGTGCGCAATTGGCGCTGCGGCGCCCCGACCTTAATCTGGTCGAATTTCGCGGCAACGTCCAAACCCGCATGAAAAAGCTAGAGGATGGCGTGGCCGCAGCCACCTTCCTTGCGATGGCAGGGCTGAACCGCCTGGGCATGGCTCATATGGCGAAATGCGCGATTGAACCCGAAGACATGCTGCCCGCCGTGGCCCAAGGGGCCATTGGCATCGAACGCCGCATCGATGACCCGCGCGTCCAAGCGCTGCTCAATGCCATCCACTGCACGGCCACCGGCCACCGCGTGAACGCCGAACGCGCGTTTTTGCGCGAATTGGACGGGTCATGTGAAACACCTATCGCGGCGTTGGCGATGCTAGACGGTGACACGCTTTGGCTGCGCGGTGAAATCCTGCGCCCCGATGGCACACAATCCTTGGCCGATGATATTCGCGGCCCTGCTGCCGATGGCCTTGAGATGGGCCGCGACCTTGCCCGCCGCCTGAAATCCCGCGCGCCCGCAGATTTTTTTGACTGGCTTTGACATGGCGGGCATTGATGCCCCCTTGCAGGCTGCAATCGATGCGGCTTTGGCAGGGCCTTACTGCCGTGTGACGGGAATTGATCTGCAAGATGGCCGTAAGGTTTGGCTGAAACGGGCCGAACAGCTTTCAGGCAGAATGCGCCTCCAGAAAGGTAATGGTGCCCGCGCCTTTGCACGCGAACGCGACGGGTTGTTGTTGCTGGACGACTTGGGCCTGCCCGTGCCGCCCGTGCTGGCAATGGGTGACGATTGGTTTATCACCCCCGATCTTGGGCCAACCTTGCGCCATCTGTTGTGGACAACCACCGACACCGCCACCCTAACCCCGATATTCACCGCCGCAGGCACCGCTTTGGCCAATCTGCACCTGCACAGCTATCGCCACGGCCGCCCTGCAATTCGTGACATCTGCTGGGATGGAAACGCCGTGCACTTCATTGATCTGGAACGCTTTTCCACCGTCAAATCCGATCCGCGCGGGCTGGCGCTGGATTTGATGGTCTTTGTGCACAGCCTGATGGGCGACGGGCTGCGCGCGCCCCAAACCGCCCCCGCATTGCAAGAAGCCGCGATCACCGCCTACCGCGCCCTTGCCCCCGGCATCTGGGCGCAGGCACGGGTCACTGCAGGCTGGCTGGGCTGGTTGCCGCCCTTGGCACGGCTCGCAAAAGGCTCGCGCGATTGGGCCGCACTGGCCCCCACCTTGGCGCGCTTCAGGTCAGATCGGGAATAATCTTGCCAGGGTTCATGCGGTTGTCAGGGTCGAGCGCGGCCTTGACCGACCGCATCACGGCCAGCGCCACAGGGTCCTTGCGCCGCGCCATCGACGCGCGTTTGGACAGACCCACGCCATGCTCGGCTGAAAAGCTCCCTCGCAAGGCTTGCACCTCATCCTCCACTGCCTCAACCACGCGGTCATAAAGGCCTGCGTCATCAAGGGTCGGGAACACGGTGTAATGCACGTTCCCATCCCCAAGGTGGGCAACGCAGAGATCCTCGGCACCCGGATCCAGCAAGGGCAACCGTGCCGCCATACGGCGCAAAAACGCATCGACCTTATCGACGGGCAAGGCCACATCCGTATCAATCGCAGGCGTGCGGGCAAAGGTGATCTCGGCCGCCAGTTCGCGCCGTTCCCACATCGCGCGGCGCTGGCCCTCGGACTGGGCGATCTCGGCGTCCAGCACGGCACCCTCCTCCATCATCTCGGCCAAAACCTCTTGCAACAGCAGTGTCACAGGCACCTCGCCTGCGGCATTTGGCACAGCATCACGCGGCGCTGTCGCCCCGATTTCCACCAGAATGTTCACGGCTTGGCGGGGCGTGAACGGCTGGCGAATATCGGGCCGCGCCTCTGCCAACCGGCGCATATAGCTTTCGGGCATATATTCAAACGCCTCGACCGCGCCCCCCGTCGCCTCTCGCAAACGGTTCAACAACACCAACGCATCGGGCAAGGACCGCGCCGCCAGCGTGGCGGTGGCATAGGCCTTGGGGCGCGGCACCAGTTTCATCACCGCCGCCGTGATAATCCCCAGCGTGCCTTCGGCCCCGATAAACAGATTGCGCAGGTCGTAACCCGAGTTGTCCTTGTGCAATTCCGACATCAAGTTCAAAACCTGCCCATCGGCCAAAACCACCTCTAGCCCCAAACACAGCGCGCGGGTGGACCCATAGCGCAGCACGTTCGACCCGCCTGCATTCGTGGACAACACGCCACCAATCATCGCCGACCCCCGCGCGCCAAACCACAGCGGAAAATACAGCCCCTCGGCCTCGGCCGCCGCGTGCAGGCGGTCCAAAATCACGCCTGCCTCGACCACCGCAATCCGCGCCTCGGGCCGGATTTCGCGGATCTTATTCATCCGCTCGACCGAAATCATCAGCCCCCCGCGCGTCATCGCCCCGCCCACAAGCCCAGTGCGCCCCGAAATCGGCACCACGGCCACGCCATGCGATGCGACAATGCGCAAACAGGCCGCAACCTCAGCCGTATTGGCGGGCCGCACCACGGCCACAGGATCGGCCGTATATTTGCCTGTCCAATCGCCAATATGCCCCGCGCGATCTGTGCCTGTCAGCACATGGGCCGGTCCCAAAACTTCGGTCAAATCGGCAATCAATGTCATGCGGCCCTCGCGTAAAAATGGTATACCAACTTGTTGCCCAACTTTGGCGCTGCAGCAAGCCTCAGATCAGTCTTTCACTTGCGCCAGCAAGTCCAACACCACAGGCCCCATCGCAGCAACAATCTTTGCAACGCCCTCACGGTTCGGGTGAATGCCATCGGGTTGCATGAACGCAGGGTCCAGCGCCAAATCCGACGTCGCAATCGGCGCGAAATACGCTGGCAACAACAGCGCCCCATATTCGGCAGCCAGATCAGGGTAAATCGCGTCGAATTCAGTCTTATAATCGGCCCCAAAATTCCCGGGTGCCAACATTCCCACCAACAAAACAGGCAAATCCCGCCCGCGCGCCGCCTCTAAAATCTGCGTCAAATTCGCACGCGCTTGCGCAGGGGGCAAACCGCGCAGCATATCATTACCACCCAAACTTACGATCATCGCATCGGCCCCGCCCGCCAGCGACCAGTCCAGCCGCGCGGCCCCCCCCGCTGTCGTATCCCCGGAAACGCCGGCATTAATAACCTCAACCGCCGCACCATTCTCGGCCAGCCAAGCGGTCAACTGCGGCACGAACCCGTCTTCGGGCACCAAACCGTACCCTGCTGTTAAACTGTCCCCCAGCGCCAAAACCTTTGGCATATCCTGCGCATTTGCCCCCATAACGGCGGAAATCCCGACAACAGTCGTAAAAACAACATTGCGGATCCCCCGCGCCGCCCCATATCCAAGGGTAAGACAAAAAGACCAAAGGGCAGATTTCATGACGACACCTATTCTGGCGCTGAACAACGCAGCGCTTACGCTTGCGGGCAATGCAGGCCCCGTTTCCATTTTGCGCGGGATCACACTGAACGTCCAGCGCGGTGAAAGTTTGGGGCTGATCGGGCCTTCGGGGTCGGGCAAATCGTCTCTCCTTATGGTCATGGGCGGGCTGGAACGGGCCAGCTCGGGCACTGTCCACGCCCTTGGCCATGACATGACCGCGATGGACGAAGACCAACTTGCGCGCTTTCGTAGGGATCATATGGGGGTGGTGTTTCAATCTTTCCACCTTATCCCCACAATGACCGCGCTGGAAAACGTGGCCCTTCCCTTGGAACTGGGCGGCGTGCAAGATGCCTTTACCCGCGCGCAGGCCGAACTGGAAACCGTTGGCCTTGGCACGCGGATGGATCATTACCCCAGCCAGCTTTCAGGTGGCGAACAACAACGCGTGGCCCTTGCCCGCGCCGCAGCCCCCCGCCCCGCGATTTTGCTGGCCGATGAACCCACCGGCAACCTTGACGGCAAAAACGGTGCCGCGATCATGGACCTGCTGTTTGGCCTGCGCGACCGCCATGATGCCACCTTGATCATGGTCACCCATGCCCCCGAATTGGCCCAGCGCTGCTCTCGCATCATCCGCCTGAAAGACGGAAAAATCGACACCGAAGCCGAAGCCGAAAAAGGTGCCGCATGAGCCTGCGTCTCGCCGCCAAACTCGCCCGCCGTGAATTGCGCGGCGGCCTCAAGGGCTTTCGCGTCTTCCTTGCCTGCCTTGCGCTTGGCGTGGCCGCAATCGCCGCCGTGGGCATGGTCCGCGCGGCGATTGAAGGCGGCTTGGAACAACAAGGCGCGTCCCTTTTGGGCGGCGATGCGCAGATGGAGTTTACCTACCGCACCGCCACCCCCGATGAGCGCGCCTTTATGGATAATCTGGCCACCGCGACATCCGAAATCATCGACTTTCGCTCTATGGCCGTGGTCGGCGACGACCGCGCGCTGACCCAGGTCAAAGCGGTCGACAGCGCCTATCCCCTGATCGGCAGCGTCGAGCTTGACCCCGCCATTCCGCTGGCCGATGCACTGTCCACCCAAAACGATCTGCCGGGTGCGGTGATGGACCGTGTGCTGGTTGACCGCTTGGGCCTTGCCCTTGGCGACAGCTTCAAAATGGGCACCCAAAGTTTCCACTTGTCTGCCGTTCTGGTCAAAGAACCCGACAGCGCCACAGGCGGTTTCGGCCTTGGCCCCCGCACCATCGTGCCCACTACGGGCCTTGCCAATTCCGGCCTGATCGGCGCGGGCAGCCTGTTTGAATCGCAATACCGCCTGCTGCTGCCCGCAGATACCGACCTAGAATCCGCCAAAACCCGTGCCGAAACAGCCTTCCGTGACAAGGGCTTGCGGTGGTCCGACAGTCGCCGCGCCACCCCCGGCGTCGCCCGTTTTGTCGAACGGATCGGGTCATTTCTGGTGCTGGTCGGCCTTGCAGGCCTTGCCGTGGGCGGGGTCGGTGTCTCCGCCGCCGTGCGCGCCTATCTCGACGGCAAAATCGCCACCATCGCCACGCTGAAAACCCTCGGCGCCAGCGGCCGGATGATCTTTCAAACCTACCTGATCCAGATCGGTGTGCTGACCTTGCTCGGCGTCACCCTTGGCCTGATCCTCGGGGCCGGCGTGCCCCTCGCACTCTCGCCCCTTATCAAGGCCTCCCTCCCCTTCCCCGTCGCCTTCGGCCTTTATCCCGCACCACTGTTTGAGGCAGCGTTTTACGGCATCGTCACCGCCCTTTTGTTCACCATCTGGCCGCTGGCCCGTGTGCAAAACGTCCGCGCGGCGGTGCTCTATCGTGGCGGCGCGGGCCGTGTTGCTTGGCCCAATTGGGTGCATTGGCTGGCGCTTGCGGTGCTTGTCACCTTGCTGATCGGCGGGGCAGCATGGCTGTCGGGGCTGGCCTTCCTTGCCCTTTGGTCGGCGGCAGGCATCGTTACAGCACTCGCAATCTTGCTCGCAACCGCCTATGGCCTGCGCCTTGGCGCCCGTGCGCTGGCCCGCTCTCGGATCGCCCGTGGCCGCGTTGGCCTGCGCGCAGCCCTTGCCGCCATCGGTGGCCCAAAGGATGAGGCGGCCTCGGTCATCCTTTCCCTCGGCCTCGGCCTGACCGTCCTTGCCGCCGTGGGCCAAATTGACGCCAACCTGCGCGCCGCAATTGACCGCGATTTACCTGCCATCGCGCCATCGTATTTTTTCGTCGATATCCAGAATGACCAGATCGACGGCTTCATCACCCGCAGCACCGCCGAACCGGGCGTCACAAAGGTTGATACAGCCCCCATGCTACGCGGCGTGGTAACCAAAATTAACGGCACAGATGCGCGCGAGGTTGCTGGCGAACATTGGGTCGTGCGCGGCGACCGTGGTGTGACCTATGCAGCCACCGTGCCGGACGGCACCAAGCTGACAGGCGGCACCTTTTGGGCCGCCGATTACACAGGCCCACCGCAACTGTCCTTTGCGCAGGAAGAAGCGGATGAGATTGGCCTGAAACTCGGCGATACGATGACCGTCAACATCCTTGGCCGCGACATCGACGCCACGATCACCAGCTTTCGCGAGGTTGATTTTTCCACCGGCGGCATGGGTTTTGTGATGATGCTGAACCCCGCCGCCGTGGCAGGTGCGCCCCACACCCATATCGCCACGGTGTACGCCGATGAGGCGTCCGAGGCGAAACTGCTGCGCGATGTCGCAGGCGCCTATCCCAACATCACCGCCGTGCGGGTGCGCGATGCGATCAACCGCGTGTCCGATGCGCTGACCGCCATCGCCACCGCCACCGCTTGGGCCGCAGGCGCAACCTTGCTGACCGGATTCGTGGTGCTGATCGGGGCCGCTGCCGCAGGAGAACGCGCACGGGTGTATGAGGCGGCAATACTGAAAACCCTTGGGGCAAGCCGTGCGCAAATCATGGGCAGCTTTGCCCTGCGTGCCGCCTTGACAGGGGCCGCTGCTGGCGTGGTGGCCATTGCCGCAGGTGGCCTTGCCGCATGGGGGGTGATGCGGTTCGTGATGGAAACCGATTTCGTATTTGAACCCGTTTCTGCCTTTGCCATCGTTGTGGGCGGCGTGCTGGCCACCTTGCTTGCAGGCCTCGTCTTTGTCTGGCGGCCCCTTGCGGCCCGTCCGGCCCAAGTGTTGCGGGCACAAGAATAGCCAAGTTGGGGGTGCCAAACGGTGCCCCCATACGCTACACCAAAGGTGATGAAACCGGAGCCAACCCATGCAAATGCGCGCCATCCTTGACCGCCTGATCGCCTTTGAAACCGTCAGCCATATGACCAACCTCCCCCTCATGCGCTTTGTCCAAGGGGTGCTGGCAGAGGGTGGCATCGACAGCACGCTGATCTTTGATGAAACGGGAACAAAGGCCAATCTGTTTGCCATCGCTGGCCCCCGCGATGTGCCGGGCGTGGTCCTGTCCGGCCATGTCGATGTGGTGCCCGTCGAAGGGCAAACATGGACAAAGCCCCCGTTCGCGTTGACCCAAGACGGCACCCGCCTTTATGGCCGCGGCACCACCGATATGAAAGGCTTTGACGCCTGCGCCATCGCGTGCATGCTGGATGCCGCCAAACGCGATTTGAAAGTCCCGCTGATTTTGGCCCTGTCTTATGATGAGGAAGTCGGCTGTCGCGGTGTCGGGTCCATGATCGACGCAATGGCCGATTGGCCCGTGCGCCCCCGCCTGTGCATCGTCGGCGAACCCACCAGCATGGAGGCGGCGATCGGGCACAAAGGCAAGGTCGCCTTGCGCGTAACCTGTACAGGCCGCGCAGGCCATTCCTCGATGGCCCCCATGGCGCTGAACGCGATCCATCTGGCGATGGATTTCGGCGCGGCGGTGCGGGCGTTGCAGGCCGATGTGGCCGCCAATGGCCCGTTCGACCCCGATTATGACGTGCCCTATTCCACCTTGCACCTTGGCAAAATCAATGGCGGCGTGCAGGTGAATGTGGTCGCGCATAGCTGCGTGATCGACATGGAAATCCGCACCCTTGCGGGCCATGACCCCGCTACCCTGATCGCCCAACTGGAAACGGCGGCCAAGGAAATCCTCACCCCCTTGCGCGCAGATTTCCCCGAAGCCGCGATTGAGATTGAGCGTCTGTGGGATTACCCCGGCCTTGGCACAGCACCGGATGCCGATGTGGTCAGCTTTGTCAAAGGCCTGACCGGCGGCAACGCGCATCTGAAAGTCGCTTACGGCACCGAAGGCGGCATGTTCGCCCAACGTCTTGGCCTGCCCACCGTGGTTTGCGGCCCGGGCGCAATGGCCCAAGGGCACATGCCGGATGAATTTGTTGAACTGGCCCAACTGGCGCGGTGTGAGGCGATGCTGGACGCGTTGCTGGCGCGGTGCGAAGCTGGGTATTGACCGTTTGCTTTGCAGCCGCTTTTTTTGAGTATTTTTGCAAAGATGAAATGCAAGTACGGTCACGCGGCCCCGCAATGGTGGCTTTCGGCCCGCTACCAACTGGCGTAGAGAGGCTGCATCATGGCCCTAACCCTCACCTCTCTTGCGCAGATTGCAGCCCTTGGCTTTGACGACATCATTGATGTGCGCAGCCCTGACGAGTTTGACGAAGATCATATCCCCGGCGCAATAAACCTGCCCGTGCTGGACAATGCCGAACGCGCGCAGGTTGGCACGATTTACAAGCAAGACAGCCCGTTTCGCGCCCGCAAAATCGGGGCCGCCCTTGTGGCCGCCAATGCGGCGCGCCATTTGCAAGGGGCGCTGGCCGACAAGCCGGGCGGCTGGCAACCCTTGGTCTATTGCTGGCGCGGCGGGCAAAGGTCAGGGTCTTTCGCGTCAATCCTGTCCCAAATCGGCTGGCGGGTTGACCTGATCGATGGTGGCTACAAAGCCTACCGCGCGCTGGTCGCAACCGCCCTTTATGACACGCCCTTTCCCTGCCCCGTCGTTTTGCTGGATGGCAACACAGGTTCGGCCAAAACCGACTTGTTGCACCGCTTGGCCGCGCGCGATGTGCAAGTACTGGATCTGGAAGGGCTGGCCCATCACCGTGGCAGCCTGTTTGGCGCCATGCCGGGCGGCCAACCCAGCCAAAAGGCGTTCGAATCCGCCCTTGCCGCCGCGATCAGCCAGTTGGACCCGACCCGCGTGGTGGTCGTCGAGGCGGAAAGTTCCAAAGTTGGCAATTGCCGCCTGCCGCCGATGCTGTGGAAGGCGATGGCGGCGGCCAAACGGCTGGAAATTGTGGCCCCCGTCACCGCCCGCGCGCGATATTTGGTCACCGCCTATGCCGATTTGGTATCGGATACAGCCCGCCTTGCCGCTGTCATCGACCGCCTGCGCGCCGCCCATTCCGCCGATCAAATCGCTACGTGGCAAGGTATGGCGGCAACGGGCGCGTTTGAATCCCTCGCCGCCAGCCTAATGGCCGAACACTACGACCCCCGCTATGACAAACACCGCGCCCGGCTGGAACACGGGGTGCAGGCCTTTGAAACCGACAGCCTGAACGATGCCGCACTGGAACGGCTTGCAGATAGGCTGGCTGTGCGGGTGCAAGACATCCGCTGATCCAACCTTTTCCTGCATCCGACACGATACTGGACAAATTGGACCGCATGGGTGATGCTGAACTCATTGTATTCGCACATTTCAGGAATAATCCATGACGCGTTCAGCCCAAGCTGTCGCCGATATGGCGCAGGCATATACCAAAGCATGGAATTCTCTTTCTTCTAACGCTGTTGCGTCTTTTTACGCTCAGGATAGAGAAATCATAATCAACAATGGTGACCCGTGGTCGGGCAGCGCCCGCGTGGCGGATATGGCCGCAGGGTTTTATGCCGATGTCCCCGATCTATCACTGACCTGCGATGATATACGTCTGTCTGAAAACCATGCCGTTTATGTCTGGACCTTTACAGGCCATGACGCGGCAACGGGCCCCCCCGTTAAACATAAGGGGATGGGAATAATGGGAGATTGGGCCTGACCTGAAAATCAAGGCCTCGCGCGGATGGTTCGATGCGGTCGATTACGCGAAACAAGCGTCGCGAAGCTGAGCGCACGTCGCACAGGAAAGGTTTGGTTATGAAGTTTCAAAGGCTTTATGCAGATTCGGCGGGTGACAGCCGTTGGCAAGACGTAAGGGTGGACATGACAGAGCGTGTCTTTGCCCCACCTGTACAGGCCATTGAAATTTCAGAGCCGGAAACAGCCAAGCAAATGATGTTTCTGCGGCTTCGCGCCGGGTGGAATGAACCTATTCACCCCACACCTGTGCCGCAAAAGCCAATTTCCGTGGCCGGTCGCGTACACGTGACCGCAAGCGACGGCGAGGCCCGCGATATGGGCCTCAGTGATGTTTGGCATATGGAGGACTGTCACGGCAAAGGGCACCAAGCGCAGGTAACCAGCACTGAGGATTTTGAAGCGGTGATCATCCAGCTTGAATGACGCGTTCCAAGTCCCCACGGCATGCGCGATTCGTCTGATAAAAGGCGGCCCTAGTCCCGCACCCCCGCAAACCGCGCGGCCCAGTCCACCCGTTCCTCATCCGTGATCTTGCGGAACAGCACCTCGGGCACCTCGAACACATGGCCCACGGGCAACGCGCCCAACGCGGCCCGCACATCGGTTGGCCAAGTCCAATCGTCGGTTTTCATCCCCGCCATCATCGACGCGGCAGCGGCTGGGATAAAGGGTTGCGAAATTACGGCGTAAATCCGGATCAGGTTCAGCGCCAAACGAATTTGCGCCGCCGCCTGTGCGGGGTCGGTTTTCACCACGGTCCAGGGGGCGGCAGCCTGCAAATACTCGTTGCCGGCCACCCAAATGCTGCGCAGCTCGATCGCCGCTTTGCGCACCTCCATCGCCTCCATGAACCCTTCATAGGCGCGCAGACGCCCCTCGATCTCGGCAATCAGCGCGTCCTCGGCCACGCCCCAGTCGCCGCCTTCGGGCACCACTTCGCCAAATTTTGACCGGCAGAATTTCGTCACACGCGAAACAAGGTTCCCCAACACATCCGCCAAATCCTTATTGGCCGATTGCTGGAAATTCTCCCACGTAAACTCGGCATCCGAAGATTCCGGCGCGTGGGATAGCAACCACCAGCGCCAGTAATCGGCAGGCAACAGCCCCAAGGCTTGGTCCATAAACACCCCCCGCCCGCGAGAGGTGGAAAACTGCCCGCCGTCATAGTTCAGATAGTTAAACGACTTGATGTAATCGACCAGCTTCCACGGCTCATCCGACCCCAAGATGGTCGCCGGAAAGCTAAGCGTATGAAACGGCACGTTATCCTTGCCCATAAACTGGGTATAGGTCACGTCCTCCGCGCCCTTGTCGGTCCGCCACCAGCGCTCCCAATCGCCCCCCGTGGCCGCCGCCCATTCCTGCGCGCAGGCGATATATTCGATGGGTGCATCGAACCAGACATAGAAAACCTTGCCCTCCATCCCCGCCCAAGGCGCACCTTCAAACTGCGCAGGCACCCCCCATTTCAGATCGCGCGTGATGCCACGGTCTTGCAACCCGTCGCCATCATTCAGCCATTTCTTGGCAATGGATGTCGTCAAAATCGGCCAATCGGCCTTACTCTCGATCCACTCCGACAACGCACCCTTCATTTCCGACTGGCGCAAATACAAATGCTTGGTGTCGCGCAGCTCCAACTCGGTTGACCCCGAAACAGTGGACCGCGGGTTTATCAAATCCACAGGGTCCAACTGCTTGGTGCAATTGTCGCACTGGTCGCCGCGCGCAGACTCAAACCCGCAATTCGGGCAGGTGCCTTCGATATAGCGGTCGGGCAAAAACCGCCCGTCCACCACCGAATACATCTGCTTTTCCACCACCTCACGGATCAACCCTTGGTCTGCCAAGCGTTTGGCAAAACTCTGCGTCAGCGCACGGTTTTCCGCACTCGACGACCGCCCGAAATGGTCAAACGACAAATCAAACCCGCGCGCAATCTCGGCCTGCACCGCATGCATTTCAGCACAATAATCGGCCACAGGTTTGCCCGCTTTGGCCGCCGCCAATTCCGCAGGCGTACCATGCTCGTCCGTGGCGCACAAAAACAACACCTCGTGCCCCCGCGCCCGCAAATACCGCGCATACAAATCCGCAGGCAGCTGGCTGCCCACAAGGTTACCCAAGTGTTTGATCCCGTTGATATAGGGAATAGCAGAGGTGATCAAATGTCTGGCCATGGGGGCGCCCTTCTTACAGTGTTTGCGCAGGTTTACCCCAAGCCCGCGCCAATCGCCAGAAGGCGCGTGCAGCAATGCCCCGTTAATGCGCGCCACGCCCCGCACAAGACGAAACCACCGCCTTGACGCCCACACACACCCGTTGCATCAAGCACCGTTCAATAGGAAAGCCCGCCCCATGCCCCCGCATCTCCGCACCGACCTGCCCAAAGGCGTCCGCGACATCATGCCCCTCGCGCTGGGTGCCGCTCTCTACGGCACGGCATTTGGCCTGCTCGCGGCCCAAGCTGGCATGTCCACCCTTCAAACCGGCGTTATGGGCGCCTTCGTCTTTTCCGGCTCGGCCCAATTCGTCGCGGTTGAACGGCTGGCGGCAGGCGCAGGGGCCATCACAGCCCTGATCGCAGGCATCGCCTTGAACCTGCGCATGCTGCTCATGACCGCCTCCTTGCGCGACGTGCTGGCAGACCGTCCCTTGTGGCAAAAGATCCTCGGGGTGCATATGACCACCGATGAAAGCTGGGCGCTGTTCCACGCCACCCGCGCCAAAGGCCAAACCACCAGCTATTGGTATCTTGTCGGCGCAGGGCTTGGCATGTGGCTCCTTTGGCTCGCCTCCACCCTCGCAGGCGTCAGCTTTGCCGCCTCTCTGCCCGAACCGCGCGCCTTGGGCATCGACTTTGCGTTCACCGCCGCCTTCATCGCCATCCTGCGCGGCATGTGGTCGGGCAACCGCGACCTCGCGCCTTGGGCCGTCAGCGCGGCCACCGTCGCTGGCCTGAACACCTTCACCCCGATGGAACCGTCATGGGCCCTTGTCATCGGCGGCATCTTGGGCGCGCTCACCGCCGCAATCGGGGGCAAACATGCCACCCTTTAACCTTGTCATCGCAGGCCTGATCGTGGCCAACCTCGTCATCCGCTTGGGTGGCTATTACCTCGGCGCGGCCTTGCCCCAATCCGGCCCTTGGGCGCGCGGCCTCAAGGCGCTGCCGGGCACGCTCATCACCGCTCTTGTCACATTGCAACTGATGCAAGGCGGTGCAAACGAATGGATCGCGGCCAGCGCCGCCTTCGCCACAGCAATTGCCACCCGCAGCCTGCCCCTCACCATGATCGCGGGCATCCTTGCGATCTATGCCTTGCGAAACTGGGCCTGAAACCGCCTCAACTCAACACATGCTTTAGAGGGGCCAAGGGCGCAGGAGCCGCCCGCCCCATCGCTTCACAGGCCGAAATCTCGATCACCCGGCACATCGCATCCAGCGGCAACCCGTTTTGCACATTGCGAAACGGGTGTTCCAGCTCATTCGTCACCGCTTGCAGCCCGAAAAACACATAGGCCACCACGGCCACAAACAGCGGCATCCCCCAGCCCGCATCCCCCATCAGGGCAAAGGGCAGCAACCAGCAATATAAATAGGTCGTGCGCCGCACCAACAAGGAATAGACAAAAGGTAATGGCGTGGTGGCGATCCTCTCGCACCCCGCCTGCGCCAACCCGAACGAGGCGAGAACCTGCGACACGGCCATCTGCCCAAAGCCTGAAACCGCGTCGCGATCCACCAGCCCGCGCAGCTGCTCCGCAATCGCGCGCAAGGCCGCATCCGCCGGGTTCTGATACTCCGTCAACGCGCCGTCACCGACCCACGGCTCCACATCCGCACGCGCATCCACCCCGCGCAGGAAACCACGATGCAAATGGGCAAATGCAACGGCATGCGACAGCATCTTGTCCCGCTCGGCCCCCGCGCCCACAAACACCTCGGTTTGCCGCGCCAAATTGCGCATATCGGCGATCATGCCCCCCCACAGCTTGCGCGCCTCCCACCAGCGGTCATAGGCGGCATTGTTGCGAAACCCCAAAAACAGTGACAGCGCCACGCCAAACACCCCCATCGCCGCCAAGGGCACACGCGGCAAGGGCAGGACAAAACGGTCCAACAGCAAAACACCCAAAGAAAAGGCGGTGATCCCCAGAATTTTGGAAATAATCTTGGGCACAATGGACCCCTGCATCACGAAAAACAGGTGCAAGGCTGACGGTTGGTCACGAAGGATCATGGGAATGCTCTGCCAAATAGGGGCCTGCCATCTGCTCGCCCCATCGCAGCGCAAAGTCAACCCAGCCCTTTTGGGGCGTGTCAGCCCTCAGCGGGCCTTGCCCAAAACCGCCCCATCCCAGACCATCAAGATAGTGTCCGATTTCCAAAGCAGCCCCGCACCGATCAACCCGCCAGCCTCAACCCCGCCCATGCGGGCAAAGGTCGCCCGCGCGCCCACGTCCTGCGCCACAACCGCAAGGCCAAGACGTGGCATCCCCGCCGCTGCCAACGCCGCAATCGCCGCCGCACCCCCATGCTCTGCCGCCCGAAACATCAAGACGACCCCCCCTTAATCTAGTCATAAATATCCACTCTGCCCCATCCCACAAGCGCGGACGGATAGTCGACGCACAAGCCGCGTCCGCATTAAAATTTGGTTAACAAAAAACGCAATATATAATAATATCAGATGGTTGTAAAAATGTCCGCGCGCGAACATCCCGTCATTTTCGCGGGCGTTCGCGCCCCTTGCCCAGCAACCGCCCCACCCAAAACGACGTGCGCGGCTCATAGGTATAGGCCGTCTTTTCCCCCGGGGCAGGCCGCGCGCCCATCCGGACAATTCCGAATAAAATCAGAAAAACATGGGCCAAAGCGATCATCAAAAACATGCCCGATGGCCCGTATCCTTCAATCACCAAAGACGCCAAAAACGGGCTCGCAATTGCCCCCACAGCGTATAAAAACATCAAAGCGGCAGACAATTCCACCCGCTCGGACGACACGGCAAAATCATGGGCATGGGCAGTGGAAACCGAATAGATCGGCATGGTCGCAAAGCCGAAAATCGCAGCCGAGGTAAACACCGCTACCGTGCCCGCCCCCGCCAGCAAAATCGTCACGCCGCAGGCCATGATCCCCGCCACCGACAACCCGATCAACACGCCCCTACGGTCATATTTATCCGCCAGCCACCCCACCGGATATTGCGACGCGGCCCCCCCCACCACAAAAGCCGCCAAAAACAGCGCGATCTGATCGGCCCGCAGCCCCACCTCGATCCCATACACCGGCCCCACCATCCGAAACGCAGCCCCCGACACCCCTGATACAATCACCCCCGCCGCCGCCAAAGGCGACCTTTCCCACGCAAGCCGTGGCCGCAAACGGGGCGTCAACGGGGTTTCCGGCGGCTCGGCCTTGGTCAGGGTCAGCGGAAACAGGGCCGCGCAGCACAGCAGGGCCAAAAGGTTGTAGGAAACATAATTGGCAGGCTCTAGCACCGCGATCATCAACTGCGCGCCCAAAGACCCACAGATATCCACGACCCGGTAGGTCCCCATCGCGCGGCCTCGGGTTTCGTTGGTGACCTTGGCCTGCAACCACGCCTCGATAATCGTATAGCACCCCGCAATACAAATCCCGCTCGCGACCCGCATCAAAGCCCAGGCATAAGGATTGATGACCAGCATATGCGCCAATATCCCGATCGTTCCCGCCGCAATCAGCGCCGCAAAGGCACGGGAATGCCCGACCTCGCCCATCAAACGCGGAGCCCACCAGCAGCCGATAAAGAACCCGACAAAATGGGCCGACCCCAGAATGCCGATTTGCGAGGTGGTGAAATTCAGCGCCGCCCCCGATATGGCATCCAACGGCGCCACCCCACCCGATCCCAGCTGCAACAGAACGACCGACAAAAACAGGGCTGCAAAGGAAATGAGAAGGCGCATAAATAAACGGCTTTCCGACGGGGTATATGCAACCACCTTCGGTCATTTTCATCAATCGCGTCCAGTGTGTTTCTTCGGTCAGCGGCATGACAGGCCTGTGACATGCAAAAAGGGCGGCACCCAGGATGCCGCCCCCAATATTTAGCAAGGCTTGACGCCAGCGGGATCAATCGTCGTTCAGGTTTTCTGGCAAAACCAAATTCAGCACGATCGCGATAAACGCCGCGGGCAACAGGCCCGAGGTCAGCAGGATTTGTGCCGTTTTGCCCACGTGCTGCAACGCCGAGGGTTCCAACTGCAAGCCAAGGCTGACCGACAGCGCGGTCGCAAATATGACCATGTTGCGGCGGTTCCATTTCACGTCCGACAGCATGTTGACGCCCGAAGCACAAACCATGCCGAACATCACAATCACACCGCCGCCCAGCACGTTGATCGGCACCGTGTTGATGACTGCGCCGATTTTTGGCACAAAACCACAAAGGATCAAAAAGATCGCCCCGATGGTCACGACATGGCGGCTCATCACACCTGTCATGGCAATCAGGCCGACGTTCTGGCTAAACGAGGTGTTCGGCAAGCCGCCAAACACGCCTGCAATGGCCGTACCCGCGCCGTCGGCAAAGGTCGCACCCGAGATTTCCTTGTCGGTTGCTTCACGTCCAGCACCGCCTTTGGTGATCCCCGACACGTCGCCTACGGTTTCGATGGCCGATACGATCGCCATAAAGCACATGCCGATAACGATTGCGGCGTTAAACTCGAACCCCCATTTGAACGGCATCGGCGCCGCGAAAACCGAGGCCCGTCCGACGTTTGCAAAGCTGACCTGGCCCATCAGATAGGCCACAATATAGCCCGCGATGATGCCGACAAGAACAGCGGCCACAGCCATGAACCCACGGGCAAAAAACTTGATGGCCAATGTCACGACGACCACGACCAATGCCGGTGTCCACATTGCAAGGCTGCCAAAATCAGGGGTGCCCATTTTTGGCACGCCACCTGCCGCGTATTGGATGCCGACCTTTACCAGCGCCAAACCGATCATCAAGACGATCAGACCTGTGACCAGCGGCGGCAGCGCATAGCGAATGCGGCCCACAACAAAGCCGAGACAGAAGTGAAAGACCCCGCCCAGCATCACGCCGGTCATAAGCCCTGCAAGACCGGCTGTGCCCAGCCCCGCCACGGCCGGAATCATGACCGGCACAAAGGCAAAGGATGTGCCCTGTACGATTGGCAGGCGTGCGCCCATAGGGCCCATGCCGATGGTTTGAAACAAGGTCGCGATGCCTGCAAACAGCATCGACATCTGGATCATGTAGTTCATATCAGGAAAGCCCAAAGCCCCCTGATCCGACCCAAAACCGATGCCTGCGGCACCGCAGACGATGATCGCAGGGGTCACGTTCGAGACGAACATCGCCAAGACATGCTGGATCCCGAGCGGGACCGCGTTGCCCAAAGGCGGCATATAATTTGGATCGCGCAACTGTTCTGGCGTTCCGAGGGTTGTATCGGCCATTTTACTGTCCTTCCGTGTTGGATTGATGGGAAAACACCGCTTCTTGCTGGCGGTTGCTTTGGTCTTCGTGCCGCACCTCCCATGGGGTGGTGAACATGAATTCTTCTAGGTTCGCCGAAGGACCGATCCGGTCCACTACGGCAAAAAGGCCGGGGGCGTGCAGCGGCGTCAAGACGCCATGCCATGTACCCCGGTGAAAGTTTATGCCCTGCCTGCCGTTTGTCAAAAATGCGCGGGGCTTTGCTTGACAATCGGGCGCCACGATAACAAGGAACGGGTGTTCCGACATCGGCAAGAAGGCTTGCGATCCTTCAGGGTGACGTTCGATCAGGCCCAGTGTGTAGGGCAAGCTGCGCGGCTGTGCCTGAAAGATGGAAATACCCGCGCGGGCCCCACCTGAAGCGGAGCCAAAATCAAGCTTGGCGCGGTCATGGAAGCGGCCGCACAGGCCTTGATTGATGATCTTATCCGACGCACCAACAGCCTCGATCACATCGCCGAAAGGAGTAAAGGCAGTAGCGGTGAGCGGTTCAGTGTAGAGGGTTCTTGTCATTCTGACCTTTGGGTTTTGGGGCAAGTGCTGGGGGTTTCACACCCCCGGACACCCGTGGAATATTTGTACAAAGATGAACGCAGTTAGCGCGGGTTCAGGGGGCCGCGCAGGTTCGCGTGGCGGTTCACGTCTTTGTAAAGCAGATAGCGGAACGGGCCGGGGCCAGCTGCGTAGCAGGCTTGCGGGCAAAAGGCGCGCAGCCACATGAAATCGCCTGCCTCGACCTCGACCCAGTCTTGGTTTAGCTTGTAGACGGCCTTGCCCTCTAGCACATAAAGCCCGTGTTCCATGACATGCGTTTCTTCAAACGGGATAACGCCGCCGGGCTGGAACGTGACGATCGTGACGTGCATATCGTGGGACAGGTCTGTGGTATCGACAAAACGGGTGGTGGCCCAAGCGCCGTTGGTATCGGGCATCGGCGTTGGTTTTACATCCTTGTCACTGGTCACAAACGCTTTGGGCGCGGGGATACCATGGGCGGGTTCATAGATCTTGCGGACCCAGTGGAAGCGGGCAGGCGTTTTATGCGCATTTTTCAGCTGCCAGGGGGTATGGGGCGGGATATAGGCGTAACCGCCGGGGCCAAGGTCGTGTTCGACACCATCGATGGACAGCCAGACCTCGCCTTCGGTGACAAATAGCACCGACTGGGCGCTTGGGTCGTTATCGGGCGCATTGGACCCACCTCCCGGGGCGACCTCCATCACGTATTGGCTGAAGGTTTCGGAAAAACCGGTCATGGGCCGCGCAATCAACCAAAGGCGGGTTTTATCCCAACCTGGCAGGAAGCTGGTGACGATATCGGAAAACACGCCCTTTGGGATGAAAGCATAGGCATCGGTAAACACCGCGCGGCCTGTCATCAACTGGGTTTGCGGCGGCAGGCCGCCTTTGGGGGCGTAGTAATTGGTCATGGCAGCATGTCCTTTAGGCGCAGTTCGGCGATACGTTCGACTTGGGCGCAGGCGGTGGCGAATTCAGTTTCCGTGTCATTGCCGATGCGGGTTTGAAAGGCGGCAAGAATGCTGTCGCGTGAGTTGTCCCGCACCGCGATGATGAAAGGAAAGCCGTGCTTGGCGACATAAGCCGTATTCAGCTGCTCAAACTGTGCGCGTTCGGTATCGGTTAACGCATCAAGGGCTGCGCTGGCTTGTTCGGCGGTGCTCTCGGCCGTTAACCGTTTGGCGGCGGCAAGTTTGCCTGCAAGATCGGGGTGGGCGGTCAGCACGCCCATCCGTTCTGTTTGATTGGCCGAGCGGAACATCCGGGTCAGAGCACTGTGCAGCCCTGTGGCGCTATCATGCGCGGGGCCGAGTTCCAGCGCATGGGCCCGCGACGCGATCCATGGAGAGTGTTCAAAAATAGAGCCGTAGCGCGCGACGAATGTGTCATGGTCCATCTGGCTGGGGCGCATCCGGCGCGTGTGCGGATGTTTGGCGGCCCAATGCGCGGCAATATCCATGCGGCGCGGGAACCAGACATCGGCGTGGCCTTGGGCATAGTCCAAAAACCGCATCAGGCCCGCGATTTTGCCGGGGCGACCAATCAGGCGGCAATGCAGACCGACGGAAAACATCTTGGCCGCACCCGCCTGCCCCTCGGCGTAAAGCACATCAAAGCTGTCTTTGAGGTATTGAAAGAATTGCTCGCCTTCGATGTAGCCCGGGGCCGTGGCGAAACGCATGTCGTTGGCTTCCAGCGTGTAGGGGATGATCAGTTGGTCGCGGGCGGCCACCTCAACCCAATAAGGCAAATCATCGTCATAAGTGTCGGAAATCCAGTCAAACCCGTCCTCTTCGGCCACCAGACGCACGGTGTTGCAAGAGCATCGGCCCGTGTACCATCCCCTCGGACGGCTGCCCACAACTTCGGTATGCAAACGCACAGCCTCGGCAATCGCGGCACGTTCCTCGTCTTCTGGCATGTCCTTGTGTTCGACCCATTTCAACCCGTGGCTGGCGATTTCCCAGCCTGCCGATTTCATCGCAGCGACCTGTTCGGGATTGCGGGCAAGGGCGGATGCCACGCCGTAAATCGTGACGGGGATGTCGCGGCTGGTGAACAAGCGGTGCAAGCGCCAAAAACCAGCCCGCGCGCCGTAGTCGTAAAGCGATTCCATGTTCCAATGGCGCTTGCCCGGCCAAGACGCGGCTCCTGCGATATCGGACAAGAACGCCTCGGACCCCGCATCGCCGTGCAAGACGTTGTTTTCGCCACCCTCCTCATAGTTCAGCACCAGAGAAATAGCGATTTTCGCGTTGTCCGGCCAAGCAGCATCGGGTGGATTTGCACCATAGCCAGTCATATCACGTGGGTATCGATTCACGAAAAGCCCCTTTTTTCGTCCATTTTTCCACCGATCAGTATTTGTTGTTTATTACGAAAAGTGGCCAAGTATTAACAAAAAAATCATGAATGACTTATCTTATAAGATGATGGTCGCGCAGGGCTGGGAAATCCGCAGCAGGGCCAACGATTTGGCGTTTCGGGTGGCGAAAATGTACAATTCAAAACAGCAAAAGCCATGACCAAAGCCAATAGGCGGACGGATCCGCCTACTTACACCTGCATGACACCTTGGCCAGCATCATCCGCGGCCGTTGGTGCCAACCATTTTCTTGTTCGCCGTATAATGGCTCCAAAGGTTAGAATCATTCCAAACCTTGACTTACAGCGCGCAACGGCGCATATCTGACTAGAACTGTCGGAGATAGAAAATGTTCATCCAGACCGAATCTACGCCAAACCCCGCCACGCTGAAGTTCCTGCCCGGGCAAACCGTGCTGGATATGGGCACCGCAGATTTCCCGTCGGCCACGGCGGCGGATAAATCACCACTGGCCAAGCGCATCTTTGCAGTGGGCGATGTGGCGGGTGTGTTTTTTGGCAATGATTTCGTTACCGTGACCAAGGTTGAGGGCGCGGAATGGGACCATATCAAACCCGCAATTCTGGGCGCGATTATGGAGCATTACCAGTCGGGCGCTGCGGTGATTGAGGGCGAGCAAGCGGCATCTGGCCATGCCGAACATACCGGCGAAGATGGTGACATTGTTGCCCAGATCAAAGAGTTGCTGGACACCCGCGTGCGCCCTGCCGTGGCCCAAGATGGAGGAGATATCACCTTTCACGGCTTTGATCGGGGTATCGTTTATCTGCATATGCAAGGTGCCTGTGCGGGGTGCCCATCGTCAACTCTGACGCTGAAGATGGGAATCGAAAACCTGCTGCGCCACTACATCCCCGAGGTGTTGGAGGTACGGCCCGTTGCCGCCTGATCTGCCCCTTTTGGCATTCGACACATCGGCCGCGCATTGCGCGGCCGCTTTGGTCTTGCGCGGGGTCATCCTTGCGCAAACCCGCGAAGATATGGCAAAAGGCCAATCCGAACGCCTGATGCCCATGATCGAAAGCATGCTAACGGGTGCGGGCCTCTGCTGGCGCGATCTGGGTGCCGTTGCTGTGGGTGTGGGCCCGGGCAACTTTACCGGTATCCGCATATCGGTGGCCGCCGCGCGTGGCTTGGCGCTGGGGCTGGGGGTGCCTGCTGTGGGGGTCACGGGGTTGGAGGTTTTGGCATTTGGCGCCACAGGCCGCAACCGTGTGGCGCTGCCCGCCCCGCGCGGAGCATTTTACCTACAGGATTTTGACGGCGAAAACGCCATTACCGAACCGTTTGACGCAACATTAGATAACCCGAACCTTTGGCCTGCCGACCCGTCAGTAGGCATGATCGGCGATTGGCCCGAAACTGCCAAGGTGCTGCGCCCCGACACCGATGCCCGCCTGCGCGCATTGGCCCATCTTGGTGTGAGGCATGTGGCGAATGGGGCCCACTTGCCCAAACCTTTTTATATGCGCGCCGCCGATGCGGCACCGCCCAGCGACCCGCCCCCCGTCATTCTGGACCTTTAGACATGACACCCGATGCCCTGTCAGCCTTGCATCACAGCGCCTTCACCACCCCGCGCCCGTGGTCTGCCGCCGAAGTTGCAGCCCTACTGTCAGGCACTGGCGTGTTTTGGCATGGCGATGCCAACGGCTTTGTGATGGGCCGTTCCGTCGCGGGCGAAGCCGAGATTTTGACACTTGCCGTCGCCCCGAACCAGCGGCGCAAAGGGCTTGCCCGTACCCTGATGCAGCAATTCGAAGCCCATGCGTGCGAAACGGGGGCAGACACCGCCTTTCTGGAAGTTGCCGAAAATAATGCAGCTGCCGCAGCGCTTTATCTTTCATTGGGTTATGCGCAGGTTGGACGCAGACGCGGGTACTTTGAGACGCCGCAAGGCCACCACATTGACGCATTGGTGATGAGCAAATTACTACATCCCGGGATTTGACATAACGATAGCCCGCCGCTTTCGTGCAAAACTTGACCAATTGGCCAGATCACCGGACGGGATTGTCGAAATACCTATTGACCCCTTGATCCAAACCCGCACTAAATTGGCAACGCCCCACCCCCCCCTGCCACAGGGGATTCTTGCGGTGGCAAAAATCCAAACGGGAGACGATAGTATGACCCTCATGAAACACCTCGCCGCTGCCACGGCGTCCCTTGCGCTAACCGCGGGCATGGCCGCAGCTGACCCTGCCTTGATCTTTGACCTTGGCGGCAAATTTGACAAATCATTCAACGAATCCGCCTATGAAGGCGCGCAGCGTTGGGCCAAAGAAACCGGCGGCTCTTACAAAGAGCTGGAAATCCAGTCCGAAGCACAGCGGGAACAGGCGATCCGCCGCCTTGCTGAAAGCGGCGCAAATCCGATTGTTGTGATGTCATTTTCCAACATTGAAACGCTGAACACCGTTGCGCCGGATTTCCCCGAGACGAAATTTGTCTTGATTGACGGTGTGGTCGAACAACCCAACGTCCGGTCCATCGTTTTTGCCGAACATGAAGGGTCGTACCTTGTCGGGATGCTGGCCGCGATGGCAAGCAAATCCGGCACTGCTGGGTTTATTGGCGGCATGGATATTCCGCTGATCCGCCAGTTTGGGTGCGGATACGCCCAAGGCGTGAAGGCAGTGAACCCTGATGCAACCGTATTGACCAACATGACCGGCAGCACAGGCGCTGCATGGAATGACCCTGTAAAAGGTGGTGAATTGGCAAAATCGCAAATCAGCCAAGGTGCAGATGTGATTTTCGCAGCCGCCGGCGGCACCGGACTTGGTGTATTGCAAGCAGCAGCCGATGCAGGAGTTTTGTCGATTGGCGTCGACAGCAACCAGAACTATCTGCACCCAGGCAAAGTTCTGACCTCCATGCTCAAGCGGGTCGACAATGCCGTGTATGAATCGTTCAAAGCGGGTGAGGCGTTGGAGCCGGGCATGATCAACATGAACCTTTCGTTGCAAGGTGTTGGCTATGCTTTGGATGACAACAACAAAGATCTGATCACCGACGAGATGAAGGCCAAGGTCGATGAGGCTGCAGCCAAGATTGCCTCGGGTGAGCTGAAGATCCATGATTACCATTCGGACAACACCTGCCCTGCGGTAACGTTCTAAGGATGGCCGCGATGCAAACTTCGGGGCGGCAGGCAACTGCCGCCCCCACCGCCGCACCGCTTGCGATCGAATTGCGTGGCATATCCAAGGCTTTCGGGCCGGTTCAGGCCAACAAGGATATATCTATCGAGGTTGCCAAAGGGTCGATCCACGGCATCATTGGCGAAAACGGTGCAGGGAAATCGACTTTGATGTCGATCCTGTACGGATTCTACAAAGCGGACGCAGGCGAGATTTATATTAGCGGCAATCTGACCCCGATCCCCGACAGCCAAAGCGCCATTCGCGCAGGCATCGGCATGGTGTTTCAGCATTTCAAACTCGTGCAAAACTTTACCGTGCTGGAAAACGTGATCCTTGGGGCCGAAGGGGGCGCCATGTTGCGCGGTGCTATGGCCAAAGCGCGTGAAACGCTGACCAATCTGGCGCGGGAATATGAGCTGGACATAGACCCGGACGCGGTGGTCGAGGATCTGTCAGTGGGCCACCAACAGCGCTTGGAAATCCTGAAAGCGTTGTACCGTCAGGCCGATATTCTGATTCTGGACGAACCGACAGGCGTGCTGACCCCAGCCGAAGCTGACCAACTGTTCCGCATTTTGAATGGTTTAAAAGATCAGGGCAAGACTGTGATCCTGATCACCCACAAACTGCGCGAGATCATGGAGATTACCGACACTGTGTCCGTGATGCGGCGCGGGCAAATGACAGCCACCATCAAAACAGCCGATACCAGCCCCGAGGAATTGGCCGAGCTGATGGTGGGCCGCAAGGTGCTGCTGTCGGTCGACAAACGCCCCGCCACACCGGGCGATATGGTACTCGAGGTAGAAAACCTGCGCGTGCGTGATGAGGCAGGGGTTGAGCGCCTAAAAGGCGTGTCCCTGACCATCCGCGCAGGCGAAATTCTGGGCATTGCAGGCGTTGCAGGCAATGGCCAATCCGAACTGCTGGAGGTGTTGGGCGGCATTGCGCGCGGCACCGGCACCGTGCGGCTGAACGGGCAGGAAATTGCGCTGACTGCCGCAGCCGATGGCCAAACCCGCCGTGCGCGCGGCATCGCACATGTGCCCGAAGACCGCCAGCATCTGGGCCTGATCATGGATTTCACCGCGTGGGAAAACGTGGCCTTTGGCTATCACCACGCGCCCGAATACCAAAAATCGGCCCTTTTTATGGATAATGACGCGATCCGCGCCGACGCCGCGTCCAAGATGGAACGCTATGACGTGCGACCCCCGATCCCCACACTAGCCGCCAAGAACTTTTCCGGCGGCAACCAGCAAAAGATCGTTGTCGCCCGCGAAATGGACCGCAACCCTAACCTGTTGCTTGTGGGACAGCCCACCCGTGGCGTCGACATTGGCGCGATCGAATTTATCCATAAGCAAATCATCGCCCTGCGCGATGCGGGCAAGGCCGTTCTGCTTGTGTCCGTAGAACTGGACGAGATTATGAGCCTTTCCGACCGCATTGCCGTGATGTTTGACGGCGAGATCATGGGCGAACGCGACCCCGCGACCACGGATGAACGCGAACTTGGCCTGCTGATGGCAGGGGTGGTAAAATGACCGCAATGCCAAAATGGGCCGATGCGGTGCTGGTGCCGTTGATCAGCCTGCTGATTGCCTTTGTTATCTCGGGTTTGGTTATTTTGGCGATTGGCGAAGATCCGATTGCCGCCATGAAACTGATGATCACCGGTGCACTTGGGTCGACCTATGGTTGGGGGTATACGCTGTATTATTCCACCAATTTCATCTTTACCGGCCTTGCCGTATCGGTCGCCTTTCAGGCGGGACTGTTCAACATCGGCAGCGAGGGGCAAGCTAGTCTTGGCGGTCTTGGCGTGGCACTGGCATGTCTGTTTGTGCCGTGGCCGCATTGGTCACTGGCGCTGATCGGAGCGGCCACAATGGCGGCGCTGTTTGGTGCGGCTTGGGCGGCGATACCAGCTTATTTGCAGGCCAAGCGCGGCAGCCATGTGGTTATTACCACCATCATGTTCAACTATATCGCCGCCGCCTTGATGATCTATGTGTTGGTCACGTTGCTGCGGCCCACAGGCTCTATGGACACCGCCTCTGCCCGCTTTGACCCCGCGCTGAAACTGCCGCGTTTGGGTGATATTTTAGGGCTGGTTGGGATCCCGTTCAACAACCGCAACCCCGCCAATATCAGCCTGCTGATTGCACTTGCGTCCTGCGTGGGCGTGTGGCTTTTGATGGGACGCACCCGGCTTGGGTACCAGCTGCGCGCCTTTGGCAAATCAGAAAAGGCCAGTGTTTACGCCGGCATCAACCCGGTGCGCATAACCATGTATGCCATGCTGATTTCTGGCGGATTGTCAGGAATGATGGCAATCAACACGGTGATGGGAGAGGCGAACAGGCTTTTGCTCAATTCGGTCGAAGGGGCGGGGTTTATCGGCATTGCAGTTGCCTTGATGGGGCGCAGCCATCCGGTGGGTGTGCTTTTGGCGGCTATCCTATTCGGATTCTTGTATCAAGGCGGCGCCGAATTGGCGCTGTGGACGACGATCCCGCGTGAGTTGATCATCGTCATTCAGGCGTTGGTTATTCTGTTCACGGGTGCGATGGACAATATGGTCCGCAAGCCGGTTGAGAGCCTGTTTTTGCTGCTGCGAAAGGGGAAAGCGTGATGGATTTCGCCACCCTTATCCAAATTCTCGACAGCACCGTCCGCCTTGCAACCCCTTTGCTGTTCGCCTGTCTTGCGGGCCTGTTTTCTGAACGCGCCGGCGTGTTCGACATCGGGCTAGAGGGTAAGATGCTGGCCGCTGCCTTCCTGTCGGCTGCGGTTGCAGCCCTGACTGGATCGGTTTGGCTGGGCGTACTGGCGGGAATATTCGCATCCTTGCTGCTGTCAGGCATTCATGGCCTTGCCGCGATCACGTTTCGCGGCAACCAGCTTATTTCCGGCGTGGCGATCAACTTTTTGGCCTCGGGGTTAACCGTGCTACTTGGACAAAAATGGTTCGGGCTTGGCGGGCGCACCCCATCGTTAACGGATGGCGGGCGGTTTGAGCCAATCACCCTGCCCTTTGCCGATGCCATTGCGCCCTTGCCCATCATCGGCCCCATCTATGCCGAACTGATTTCCGGCCACTCTATCCTTGTTTATCTCGCCATCGCTTGCGTTCCGGCCTCGGCTTGGGTGCTGTACCGCACACGCTTTGGACTGCGCCTGCGGGCTGTGGGCGAAAATCCGGCTGCTGTGGATACGGCTGGCGTTTCGGTGACCGGCATCCGCTATGCTGCGGTTGCGATTTGCGGCGTGCTGTGCGGGCTGGCGGGGGCTTATTTGGCGCTTGGCCTTGCCGCAGGGTTTGGCAAGGAAATGACGGCGGGGCGCGGGTTTATCGCCCTTGCCGCCCTGATCTTTGCCAAGTGGCGGCCGTGGTACGCCCTCGGGGCCACCATGCTGTTCGGGTTCCTAGAAGCTGTCGGCAACCGCTTTCCCAGCATCGACCTTGGCCTGTTCGCCATTCCATCGCAGTTTGTGCAAGCCTTGCCCTATATCATCACCGTCGTGATCCTCGCGGGTTTTATCGGCAAAGCCAGACCACCGCGCGCCGGAGGGGAACCCTATGTCAAAGAGCGTTGATGACCTTGCATCCCTGATCCGCGCGCGCGCAGGCGATGCACCCGTGCAACTTGGGTTGATCCTTGGGTCAGGCCTTGGGCATTTGGCCGGTGCCGTAACAGGCACGCCCATTCCATACAGCGACCTGCCCGGTTTTCCGCATGCGGGCGTTTCGGGGCATAACCCCAACCTTGTGATCGGCGATCTTGAAGGTGTGCGCGTTGCGGTGTTTGGCGGTCGCGCGCATTACTATGAAAAAGGCGACCCAGCGGCGATGCGCCTGCCGCTAGAGGTGCTGCGCGCTTTGGGGGCAAAGGCCGTGATTGCGACCAATGCAGCAGGGTCCATGCGCCCCGACATCCAACCCGGCGATTTGATGCTGCTGTCAGATCACATCAACTTTTCCGGCCTGAACCCGTTGATAGGCGAGGCAACAGACGCCCGCTTTGTGCCGATGAAAGACGCGCATGACCCTGCTTTGCGGGCCGCGTTGAAAGACGCAGCAAAGGCCGAAGGCATCGCCTTGCCCGAAGGCGTTTATGCGTGGTACTCTGGTCCCAGTTTCGAGACTCCCGCCGAAATTCGAGCAATCAAAATTCTGGGCGGCGATGCCGTTGGGATGAGCACGGTGCCCGAAGTGATCCTCGCGCGGTTCTTGGGGCTAAAGGTGGCCGCGATTTCCACCGTTACGAACATGGCGGCGGGGCTTTCGGATGAGAACATCAGCCATGAACACACCAAGGCGATGGCACCTTTGGGTGCTGCCAAGCTGGAAAAAATTCTGCGCCGCATGTTGCGCGACATGACCTACAGCGGCTTCAGCTAAGACCAGTTTCGCAGGGTTTTTAGCGCCAATTGTGCGGCTTTGTGCATTGCCCCCCCCAACAGGGTTTGACATAGCAGTCCAAGCAGCGCAATTTTGGGTTATGCTGCCCCCGCCCATCGCATCGCACCTCCAACGCGATGCATATTCCGTTTGAAAACCCCGCGTTGATTGCCCAGACATGCAGCTTTACCTGCCCATCGCAGAACTTTCGGTAAACGCCTTTGCCCTTTTGGGCTTGGGCGGCATTGTTGGCATTTTGTCGGGTATGTTCGGCGTTGGCGGCGGCTTCATCATCACGCCGCTGTTGTTCTTTATGGGCATCCCGCCTGCTGTTGCCGTGGCCACTGGGGCCAATCTGGTTGTCGCCTCGTCCGTGTCGGGCGTGTTGGCCCAGTTAAAACGTAAGGCGGTCGACTTTCGCATGGGCCTTGTCCTGCTGGCAGGTGGTCTTATCGGGTCCGCCATCGGGATTTGGGTGTTTGCATGGCTGACGACTTTAGGCCAGATCGACCTGTTTGTGCAGCTGTCCTATGTCCTGTTTTTGGGCCTTGTTGGCGCAATGATGTTCAAGGAAAGCCTTGGCGCCCTGCTGCGTGCGCGCAAACCGGGTGCGCCGATCCGGCGGGCGCATGTGCATTATGCCGTCCATAAACTGCCGCTGAAAATGAAGTTCCGCGCATCTGGCCTTTATATCTCGGTGATCCCGCCCATGCTGGCAGGCGCTTCCGTAGGGTTCTTGTCAGCAATCATGGGGGTTGGCGGCGGGTTTATCATGGTGCCTGCCATGATCTACCTTTTGGGCATGCCGACCAAAGTTGTGGTCGGCACCTCGCTGTTTCAGATCCTGTTTGTTACCGCCTTTACAACAGTCATGCATGCCGTAACGAGCCAAACCGTCGATATGGTTCTGGCGCTATTGCTGATCATCGGCGGCGTGATCGGCGCGCAGATCGGGTCCAAGATTGGGGTTAAACTGCGGGCAGAACAGCTTCGGATTTTACTGGCTCTTATGGTGCTGGCGGTTTGCCTGCGCATCGCACTTGGCCTGCTACTGACCCCGGATGAGCTTTACTCTATCGCACCAGGGAGGCTGCCATGATCCGCATCCTCTTGTGCCTCTTGGCACTAGCCCTTCCCACATCCGCGCAAGAGGCTCCAAACCCGACCGGTGAAACCATCGTTGCGGGCCTAAGCCAAAACCTGATCGCGATCACCACGAATTTTACAGGTTCGGAGATCCTGATTTACGGTGCCGTGCGCCGCGAACAGCCCATCCCGGGTGGTGCCCCGCTTGAGGTGATTGCCACCGTCCAAGGCCCGTCCGGCCCGCTGACCGTTCGCCGTAAGGAGCGCAAGTTTGGCATCTGGATGAACACAGACGCGGTCACGATCAGCCGCGCCCCCACCTTTTACGCCATCGCCTCCTCGGCTCCACTCAGCGAGGCACTGTCCGAAACTGAGAACCTGCGCCACGAGGTGACGATCCCCAGTGCGATACGCGCCGTCGGCATCTCTGCCGAGGCCGAGGATGCGCCGGTGTTTCTGGACGCCCTTATCCGGCTGCGGCGCGAACAAAACAATTATGTGCTGAGTGAAAAAACGGTCAAGCTGCTGGAATCAACACTGTTTCGGGCCGATGTGGCCTTGCCCGCCAACCTGACCGAAGGCGAATATCGGGTGCGCCTGTTCATTACCCGTGACGGTGTGGTGATCGACAAGCACGAAGAGATTATTTCCGTCAACAAGGACGGGTTAGAACGCTGGATCTATAACCTCGCGCATGAACAACCATTGATCTACGGGCTGTTGTCGCTATTGCTGGCTGTAGCGGCGGGCTGGGGGGCTTCTGCCGCTTTTGGGTTGCTGCGCCGCTAAAACCAAAACGGCGCGAGGTTGCCCCCGCGCCGCTGGTCATCTTTAAACCCCTTCAGGCCTTGGGTTCGGCACGCAAGCCTTGCACAACGGCATAACACGCCGCCAGTAAGACGATGGTGAACGGCAACCCCGTTGACACCGCCATGGCTTGCAGCGCGGCAAGCCCGCCCCCCAGCAACAACGCAATCGCCACAAGCCCCTCGAACGAGGCCCAGAAGATACGCTGTGGCAAGGGTGCATTCACCTTGCCGCCTGCTGCAATCGTGTCGATCACAAGGCTACCACTGTCAGACGAGGTAACAAAAAACACCACGACCAGAATGATCCCGATGAAGGATGTAATCGCTGTCAACGGTAGCTGCGTCAGCATCTGGAACAGCTTCAGCTCCAACGCCGCATCTTGCACACCGGTAAAGCCAGCGGTGACCAACTGGTCAATCGCGGTTCCACCAAGCGCCGTCATCCACAGTACCGACAGGATGGTCGGCACGATCAGCACAGCAATCAGAAATTCCCGCACAGTCCGGCCACGGCTCACACGGGCGATAAACATGCCGACGAAAGGCGACCAGCTGATCCACCACGCCCAGTAAAACGCCGTCCAGCCCGAAGCAAAGTTGGCATCTTCACGCCCGAACGGCATTGAAAGCGCAGGCAGATATTCAGCATAGGCCAGCAGGTTGCTGAAGAAATCCTTGATGATCGTCATCGTCGGGCCAAACACGATGATGAACAGCAACAAAAGCGCCGCCAAGCCGATGTTCAGCTCGGACAGAATTTTCACCCCGCCATCAAGACCGCGCACCACCGATACAATCGCAATCAGCGTGATAAAGATGATCAGGAAAATCATCATCCCGTTCGACGTGCCAAACCCGAATAGGAAATCAAGGCCCGCCGCCGCCTGTTGCGCGCCCACACCCAAGGATGTGGCAAGGCCAAAGATTGTGGCAAACACGGCCAGAATATCAACAATATGCCCGGGCCAACCCCAAATCTTTTCGCCAAAAATTGGGTAGAAACAACTGCGCAACGTCAGCGGCAAGCCCTTATTGTAGGAAAACAAGGCCAGTGCAAGCGCCACAACCGCATAGATCGCCCATGGGTGTAGGCCCCAATGGAAAATCGTCGCCGCCATGCCCAAACGCTTGGACCCTTCGACATCACCGACAGCCCCGCCAAGCGGTGCCCAGTCAGTCCGAACCCCGTTTTCGCCAACAACCACACCGCCAAAGGACGTAGAATAATGCGACATCGGTTCCGACACGCCATAAAACATCAACCCGATGCCCATACCAGCCGCAAACAACATCGCGAACCAGCCGAAATAGCCATAATCCGGTGTCGCCAACGGCCCGCCAAGGCGGACCTTGCCAAGCGGCGAGACAATCAGGAACAGGCACAGCAGCACAAACACATTGCCCGCCAGCAGGAAAAACCAATCGAGGCTGCCCGTTAGCCCATCGCGCAACGCGGTGAACATCGGCTCAAGCTGCGTTTGAAACACCATCGTCGCAAAAGTAAACGCAATAATGGTCAGCGCTGACAGCGGGAAAACCGGATTGTGAATGTCAAAATCAAAGCTCAGAATGCGGTTTGACACATTGTTCTGCCCGATTTCAAAATCCGTTTCGATAATCTCGGTTGGCCCTTCAGGAACCGGTATTTCTTCGACATCGGGCGTGTCGGTTTGATCTTCTTGCGGTGACGTCATCGCATCCTCCTTGGTTTTGTCTGTCCATCGCAAAGTCTAGGCGCCGCTTGCCAAACGGCTGGCGCAGCTTGCGGTGGATAAGGCCTATTTGCGACCTTTTGCCAGAAAACGACATAAACTATAACCCCCGAAGCGGCTTTCCCTTCCTTTTGCACGGAAAGGCTGGATGCCTATGGGTTATTGTGGCTTCAGGGTTTAGCGCCAGCGGCCTTTTGTTCCACCATCGACCATTTGCGCCCCATGGTGATGCCGCGCGTAATGTTCAGCACCATCAGCGCCGCCCACAGCCCGTGATTGCCCCAAATCGGCACCAAAACCAGCAACGCCGCACCATAGGCCAGAACAGACAGCAACATCGTTTGCCGCATTTCCCGTGTCAGCGTGGCGCCGATGAAGATCCCGTCCAGCATCCACGCCCAAACGCCCACAATCGGGGCCGCCACCAGCCACGGCAAATAATCCCGCGCCACCAGCCGCACATTGGGCGCAGTGGTCATCAGATCAATCAGCGCAGGCCCCGCAACAAGGTAGACCAGGGACAAGCAAAGAACCGCCCCCACCCCCCATTGCGTGCTGACCAATGACGCCCGCCGCGCCGCAATCACCGACCGCGCGCCCACCGCTTGGCCCACCAGTGCCTCGGCCGCAAAGGCGAAACCATCAAGGAAAAATGCCGCAATCGTCAGAAATTGCATCAGCACCTGATTGGCGGCCAAGGTCACATCGCCCTGCCCCGCACCCAGAAACAAAAAGCTGGTAAAGCTGATTTGCAGCAACACCGACCGGATCATAATGTCACCATTGACCACCGCCATATGCCGCAACGCAGCCGCATCCCGCAGTCGCGCCAACGCGGGGGCCAGCGCCGCCCCAAACGCCGCGCGGCACAACCACAACCCGAACGCCAACCCGGTCCATTCCGCAATCAGCGTGGCAATCGCCACCCCTTCGACGCCCCAGCCAAGGCCCAACACGAACCACAAATCCAACCCGATATTGACCCCGTTGATCCAGATCTGCAAAATCAACACCGACCGCGTGCGTTCGGTCGCAATCAACCACCCCGTGACCGCATAAAGCGCAATCGTTGCAGGCGCGCCCCAAATCCGCAGTTGCAGATACTCCTGCGCAAGGCTTTCTACGGCCTCACTGCCCGGCGACACCCACAAAGCCCCCCAAAACAACGGCACTTGCACCAGAATGAAAAACACCCCCGCCGCCGCCCCGATCATCAAGGCCCGCAGCAAAATCGCGGTCCCTTCGGCGTGGTCGTCTGCACCAAAGGCTTGCGATGCCAGCCCCGTGGTGCCCATCCGCAAAAACCCGAATATCCAATAGACCGACGACAGGATAATCGCCCCCAACCCCACTGCGCCAATCGGGGCAGGCAGCCCCATTTGGCCCACCACAGCCGTATCCACCGCGCCCAACAGCGGCACGGTCACATTGGCCAAAACAATAGGCACCGCGACCCGCATCACGCGGGCATGGGTGATTCCGGCCAACTGCATCAGGTGGCCAGCAACCCCGTGGAGCCCGCCTCATCCTCGCGCGCGGGCATCAGGAAATGGCCCGTGGCTTGGGCAAACAAACGGCTGCGATTGTCTTGCCACGCCTCCACATGCACGCTTGCATAACGCCGCCCCGATCGGTTGATCCGCGCCCGCGCATAAGCATCACGAGGCAGACCGGATCGCAGGTAATCCACCGTAAAATCGATGGTTTTCGGCAGGCGTACCTGGGCCACGGCATCGGATGCCGCCGCATCAAACCGGCCCTGCTCCATATCCTCCCACAGCATCGACCAACTCAACTCGATAATAGCCGCCACTTCCAGAAACGCCGCTGTCACCCCGCCGTGAATCGCAGGCAACATCGGGTTGCCGATCAGCTTTTCATCAAAGGGCAGAACGGCGGTCAATTCATCCCCGCGCCGATCAAACTTGATGCCCAGAAACTGGATATAGGGCACCCCGTCCACCAAACGGTGCAAGGCCGCATCGCGGCGCTGCTTGATCACTTGCACGGGTTCAGGGCGGGGCCGCTTGGGTGCATCGCGTGTCATGCCTTGGCTCCCTTCATAGGTTCGATGGTAAAGGCGCCGGTGGCCGTGGCCACGGGCCGCGCGCTATCCTCATCCGTGGTTGTCACCCGCACAAAGGCCACAGACCGCGTGACATGGTAACATTCCGCCCGCGCAGTAATCCGTTGGCCGGGGGTCGCAGGGCGCATATAATCAATACGCAGGTCAATCGTCGCGGTCGATGCCGGTTGCGACGGATGGCACATCACCGCCGCTCCCGACGCCGTATCCATCAACGCCGAAACGGCACCTCCATGAATAACCCCCGTCGCCGGATCCCCGATAAAGCGGGTGTCATAGGGCATGGCGACCACAGCCACGCCGTCCTTTAGCATTTCCAGTTCCATCCCCAAGGCCTGACTATGCGGCAGTGCCTCGATGAATTGGCGCACGAATTTTTTGCTATCAATCATTTCAGCCCATCCTTTGTTACCGCCATAGTCCCGATTGACCGCCCGCCTGCAAGCCCCCTCGCGTCGATGCTACCAGCGATTGCACTGCGGGCAACATCGGCTTAGTCTTTGCCCCAAGGGAGAAACTGAAATGTCCGACACGCGTCTCAGCTTTAAAGAAATGTGCGCCAAGTTTGACGTAACACCGCGCACCTTGCGCTATTACGAATATATTGAATTGATTGAGCCGGAAAAAGAAGGCCGCGCCCGTTGGTACACCTCTCGTGAAATTGCACGCATGACCCTTATTTTGCGCGGCAGGCGGTTCGGTTTCAGTCTGGAAGAAATCCGCCAATGGCTGATGATCTACCGCCAAAAAGGCGACAAGTCGCAATTGCAGGCATGGCTTGCCCTTGCCGACCGCCAATTGGCCGAACTTGACCGCCAGCGCTGCGAATTGGACGTGACAATCGCCGACTTGCGCGCCTTGCGTGACACCGCCGCCAAAGAAATCTGACCCCCGTTTTTAGCTATATCTGGCCTGACACAGCGTCACCTTTTGATCTGACGTGACGTCACGGTGACGTTAACGTCAATTGCTCTGGTAAGCTAATCTCAACATTACCATGTGACCTAACGGAAGGGGCTGCATGCCCCACAATTGCCCTTGGGAGCTGTGAGACACGTGATGACCGCCAATGACCTGCTAACAATCCGCGACATGTGTGACGCGTTTGATGTAACCCCGCGCACCCTGCGCTTTTACGAGGCGAAAGAATTGATCTTTCCAAAGCGCGAAGGAACCAAGCGCCTCTATAACCGCCGCGACCGCGCGCGCCTGAAACTGATCCTGCGTGGCAAGCGTTTTGGCTTCAGCCTCGAAGATATCCGGCAATTGCTGGACATGTATGACCTCGAAGGCTCCGAGCGTTCGCAATACTTGCGCACCTATGCGCTGGCCCAAGAACGGCTGGTCCAAATGGAACAGCAGCGCGACGAACTGACCGAGGCGATTGCCGAGTTAAAGACCGAATTGGCGGGTGGGGCTGACATGTTCCAAACCTATTCCGCCGAAAACAAGACCCAATCCGCGGCCTGATCCGGCCGCATCAAGACCAATTTCAGGGAGAGTCCGATGCCCATCTATAATGCCCCCGTCCAAGACATTCAGTTCTTGTTGCAAGACGTGCTGAACGTCACCGAAACCGGCGTGCCGGGGTATGAGGATCTGGAAGCAGACTTTACCAGCGCCGTGCTGGAAGAGGCGGGCAAAGTGGCACGCGACGTGCTGGCCCCCTTGAACCTGTCGGGCGATCAAGAAGGCTGCACACTGGAAAACGGTGTGGTGCGCACGCCAAAAGGGTTCGACAAGGCCTTTGCAGCGATGAAAGACGGCGGCTGGACCGCCCTTGATTGTGACCCCGAATACGGTGGCCAAGGCCTGCCATATCTGATGGGCACCGCGGTGGGTGAGATTTTAGTCTCGGCCAACATGGCCTTCAACATGTACCAAGGCCTGACCCACGGCGCCTATTCTGCGATCCACGCGCATGGCACGGATGAGCAAAAGGCCAAATACCTGCCCAAGATGGTTTCGTGTGACTGGACCGGCACAATGAACCTGACCGAACCGCATTGCGGCACCGATCTGGGCCTGATGCGCACCAAAGCCGACCCGCAAGATGATGGCTCCTACGCCATCACCGGCCAAAAGATCTTTATCTCGGCAGGCGAACATGATCTGGCCGAGAATATCATCCATCTGGTGCTGGCCAAGGCCGCCGGCGGGCCGGATGGTATCAAAGGCGTGTCGCTGTTCATCGTGCCCAAGTTTTTGGTCAATGACGATGGCTCGCTTGGGGATCGTAACGGCGTCACGGTCGGGTCTATCGAACATAAAATGGGCATCCACGGCAACGCGACCTGCGTGATGAACTATGACGGGGCCAAAGGCTGGCTGCTGGGCGATCTGCACAAGGGCATGAAGGCCATGTTCACCATGATGAACGAGGCGCGTTTGGGCGTCGGCCTGCAAGGCTATGCCGTGGCCGAAGCTGCGTATCAAAACGCCGTCGCCTATGCGAATGACCGCCTGCAAGGCCGCGCAGTGACAGGCGCCGAAAACCCATCGGGTCCCGCTGATCCGCTGATCGTCCACCCCGACATTCGGCGCAATTTGATGGACCAGAAAAGCTTTGTCGAAGGCGCGCGCGCGTTTACGTTCTGGGGCGCGCATCTGATCGACCGTTCTGTCCGCATGGATGACGCCGATGCCGAAGGGCTGATTTCCCTGATGACCCCCGTCATCAAAGGGTTCCAAACCGACAAAGGGTTTGAAATGGCCGTGAATGCGCAGCAAGTCTGGGGCGGCCATGGCTATATCGAAGAAAATGGCATGTCGCAGTTCGTCCGCGATGCCCGTATTGCCCAGATCTATGAAGGCGCGAACGGCATCCAGTCGCTTGACCTTGTGGGACGCAAGCTGGCGCAGGATGGCGGCAAGCATGTGATGGCGTTCTTTGAGATGATCAAAAGCTTCATCAAAGAAAACAGCGAAGATGAGCGGATGAAACCGTTCAATGACGCCCTGAAAGCAGGTTCCAAAGACCTGCAAGCAGCCGCGATGTATTTCATGCAAAACGGTATGAAAAACCCGAACAATGCGCTGTCAGGGTCCTATGATTTTATGCACATGATGGGCCATGTCTGCCTTGGCTTCATGTGGGCACGTATGGCCAAAGCCGCCTTTGCGGCACAAGATGCAGGCACGGGCGACGCCACGTTCCTTGCCACCAAAATCGCCACAGGCCGATATTATATGGCCCGCCACATGCCCGCGACAGGCATGCACCTGGCCCGTATCGAAAGCGGAGCGGAGCCTGTGATGGCACTCGCCGCCGAGGCGTTCTAAGGTAAGGTGGGTTATCACCCACCCTACCCCTGCTTTCCAAACGGAGCCTGCCCATGCCAAAACGTTTTCGCCTCACCCGCCGCTTTCCGGTCGCCATGACCGAAGACGGTTATCGCCGCCTCAGACGGTTCGCGGGTGAAGCAGGGCTGGACGAAGGCGAGGCGCTGTCGTTCTTGTTTGAAAACTTTAACTCGGTAATCGATCACAACACGATGACCCACCGCCTGCGATTGTTCAATTCGGAATTAGAGGAGCGTAAAACCTAAGCCGCTCACATGAGGAACCGTTTTTAGGTATTTTTGCCAAGATGAAATACCAAAGAATGCGCCCCGGTTCAGGGGATCGGTCCAATCCATGCGAGAGCTTCACATCAAGACCGGGGCGACTTCACCTTGGGCGGTCATCGGCTCCTCAGCCTGTACCGCAAAACAATCGATACATCAGGATGGTTAACAAACCCTTATTCATCTTGGCGCATACACCTCACGGGGGTGCGGGGGTGTGAAACCCCCGCCCTGCCCCTCAATAAGGAGACCGATCTTATGACCGCGAAACTCTATTGCTTTGGCGAAAGCGGCAATGCTTACAAGGCCGCGCTGGCCCTCACCCTTGCCGATATGGACTGGGATCCAGTCTTTGTCGACTTCTTCAGCGGCGAGGCACGCAGCCCGGAATTCCGCGCCATCAACGAAATGGGTGAAGTGCCTGTCTTGGTCGATGGCGATACGACGCTGACGCAATCGGGCGTCATCCTTGATTATATCAGCTCGAAAACCGGCAAATTGGGGGGGCGTTCTGCGGCCGAGCGGCGCGAGGTTTTGCGCTGGATGTTTTGGGACAATCACAAGCTCTCCGGCGTTGCAGGCACGACCCGGTTCTTGATGAACTTCCTTCCTGCAGACAAGCGCCCCGAGGCCGTGATTGCGTTTAATCAGGCACGCCTGAAAGCGTCTTACACAATTCTGAACGACCACCTTGCCACATCCGATTGGATCGTGGGTGATCAAGTCTCCATCGCAGACTTGTCGTGCTGTGGTTACCTTTACTACCCCGAACCCTTCGGCTTTGACCGTGCCGACTGGCCCCATATCACCCGCTGGCTTGATCAGATAGCAGAGCTTCCGGGTTGGAAAGCCCCCTATGACATGATGCCGGGCAACCCCTCTGACCGTGCCAAAACCTAGCCCCACCCTTCGCATCCAATACCCAAAGACCGGGAGACACCCAATGACCGAAGCCTATATCTATGACGCCGTTCGCGCGCCCCGTGGCAAAGGCCGCCCCGATGGCAGCCTGCATGAACTGACCTCGGTCGCGCTGTCGGCCAAGGTGTTGAACGCCGTCAAATCGCGCAACGGGCTCGAAGGCCACGCGGTCGAAGATGTAATTTGGGGCAACGTCACCCAAGTCGGTGAACAGGGCGGTTGCCTTGCACGCTCGGCTGTGCTGGCCTCGGACCTTGATGAACGCATCCCCGGCCTTGCCATCAACCGCTTTTGTGCCAGCGGGATGGAGGCGGTGAATATCGCCGCCAACCAGATCCGTGGCGGCGCGGGCATGGGCTACATCGCGGGCGGCGTGGAAATGATGGGCCGTGTGGCGATGGGGTCTGACGGGGCGGCCATTGCGGTCGATCCCAGCCTTGCCATGAAAACCTATTTCGTACCGCAAGGGATTTCCGCCGATATCATCGCCACCGAATACGGTTTTACCCGCGATATGGCCGATGCTTTGGCGGTGGAAAGCCAGAAGCGCGCCGCCCAAGCCTGGGCCGAAAACCGCTTTGCCAAATCCATCATCACAATCACCGATCAAAACGGCCTGACCATTCTGGACCGTGACGAATACATGCGCCCCGGCACCGATATGCAAAGCCTTGGCAGCCTGAAACCCGCGTTCAAGGATATGGGCGAGGTGATGCCCGGTTTCGATAAAATCGCGATGATGAAATACCCGCACCTGTCGCACATCAACCACATCCACCACGCCGGCAATTCCAGCGGCATCGTCGATGGGGCCGCCGCCGTGCTGATCGGCAACAAGGAATTTGGCGAACGCTTCGGCCTAAAACCCCGCGCGCGCATCCGCGCCACTGCCAAAATCGGCACTGACCCCACGATCATGCTGACGGGCCCCGTGCCCGTCACCCATAAAATCCTTGCCGACCATGGCATGACCATCGGCGATATTGATCTGTTCGAGGTAAACGAAGCCTTTGCCTCGGTCGTGCTGCGCTTTCAACAAGCCTTCAACGTAGACCCTGCACGCGTCAACGTGAACGGCGGCTCCATCGCAATGGGCCACCCTTTGGGGGCCACGGGGGCCATCATCATTGGTGCGCTGCTGGATGAGCTGGAACGCTCGGACAAAGAAGTGGGCCTTGCCACCCTTTGCATCGCATCCGGCATGGGTGCTGCCACGATCATCGAACGGGTTTAACGCCATGGCCGCCTTTTGCACCAATACACGGGCCGCTGGCGTATCTACTTTCCAAAGGAACCACCCAAATGACTGATTTTATATCGAAAACAGACGCCGATGGGGTCGCCACGATTACTTGGGATGTGGCCGATAAATCCATGAACGTGATGTCGCTGGCAGGCTTTGCCTTGCTGGACAGCTTGATTGACGCGGCACTCGCGGATGCGGCCGTCAAAGGTATCATCATCACATCCGCGAAGAAAGATTTCGCAGGCGGGATGGACCTGAACGTCATCGCCAAAATGCGCGAGGATGGCGGGGCCAAGGGCATCTTTGACGGCGTGATGAACATGCATGCCATTTTGCGCAAGATCGAACGCGCTGGCATGGACCCAAAAACCCTGAAAGGCGGCAAGCCGATTGTCGCGGCGCTGCCCGGTACCGCGCTTGGGATTGGTCTGGAAATCCCGCTGGCCTGCCACCGCATCATCGCCGCCGACAATCCGAAAGCCAAGATCGGCTTGCCGGAAATCATGGTTGGTATCTTCCCCGGCGCGGGCGGCACCACCCGCCTTGTCCGCAAAATGGGCGCGATGATGGCCGCACCCTTTTTGCTGGAAGGCAAGCTGTCTGATCCCAAAACGGCGAAATCCGCAGGTATCATTGACGAAGTCGTCGCCCCTGAGGACCTGCTGACCCGCGCCAAGGAATGGGTGCTGGCGGCCAAAGATGTCGATATGGTGAAACCTTGGGATGCCAAGGGCTATAAAATGCCCGGCGGCGCGCCCTATCATCCGGCGGGGTTCATGACCTTTGTGGGCGCAAGCGCGATGGTCCACTCCAAAACCATGGGCGTTTATCCTGCGGCCAAGGCTTTGCTCTCGGCAGTCTATGAGGGCGCAATGGTGCCCTTTGACGTGGCCCTGAAAATTGAGGCGCGCTGGTTTACATCCGTTTTGATGAACCCGTCCTCCAGTGCGATGATCCGTAGCCTGTTCATCAACAAAGAGGCGTTGGAAAAAGGGGCCGTGCGCCCTGCTGCCCCTGACCAGACCGTCAAAAAACTCGGCATCATCGGGGCTGGCATGATGGGGGCGGGCATCGCCTATGTCTCGGCAAATGCGGGGATAGAAGTGGTGTTGATCGATGCCGCCCAAGACGCTGCCGACCGTGGCAAATCCTATTCTGCGGGCATCTTGGACAAAGGCATCAGCCGCAAGAAAGTGACCGAGGACAAGAAAGCCGAAGTATTGGCCCGCATCACTGCCACCACAGATTACGCAGCCCTAGCCGGCTGTGATCTGATCGTCGAAGCAGTGTTTGAAGATATGGGCGTCAAAGCCGAGGTGACGAAAAAGGTTGAGGCGGTCGTCGGCCCCGATTGTATTTTCGCCACCAACACCTCGACGCTGCCGATCACCGATCTGGCCAAGGCAAGTGCCCGCCAAGACCAATTTATCGGCATCCACTTCTTTTCGCCTGTGGATAAAATGCTGCTTGTGGAAATCATTCGCGGCAAGGCAACAGGCGACCGTGCTGTGGCGAAGGCGCTGGATTTCGTGCGCCAAATCCGCAAAACGCCGATTGTGGTCAATGATGCCCGTTTTTTCTATGCCAACCGCTGCATCATTCCCTACATCAACGAAGGCATTCGCATGCTGGCCGAAGGCGTCGAACCCGTGCTGATCGAAAACGCGGCCAAGCTGGTGGGTATGCCCTTGGGGCCGCTGCAACTGGTCGATGAAACCTCGATTGATCTGGGCGTGAAAATCGCCAAGGCCACGCGTCTGGCAATGGGCGATGCTTATCCCGACGGCGCGGTGGATGCGGTGTTGTTTGCGATGGCCGATCAGGGCCGTTTGGGCAAAAAGTCGAACGCGGGGTTCTACAGCTATGACGAAAAAGGCAAGCGCGCCGACCTGTGGGACGGCTTGGCAACCGCCTATCCCGTGGCAGATGACCAGCCGGACCTGACGCTGGTCCAGCACCGCTTGCTGATGGCGCAGGTTTTGGAAGCCGTGCGCGCGCTGGAAGATGGCGTGTTGATGGACATCCGCGAAGGCGATGTCGGCGCGATCCTTGGCTGGGGCTTTGCGCCGTGGTCGGGTGGCCCGCTGTCGTGGCTGGATATGATCGGGGCACCGCGCGCGGTAGAGATTTGCGATGCATTGACCGCCGAATTTGGCGACCGTTTCAAAACGCCTGCCCTGCTGCGCGATATGGCGGCAAAAGGTGACGGGTTCTACACACGCTTTGCCCCGCAACAAAAAGCGGCCTGACGCCCGCGCCGATTGCGAACATAAAAGGGCGGCATCCTAATCGGTGCCGCCCTTTTTGATATCGTCAAACCCATAGCCAAACCGTGCGATATCCTCGGCGCAAAGATCGGCCAAAAGGGCTGCATCGGCATCGGAATAATACCCCCGCCAATCGCGCTGCCGTGTAGAGGCATTGGCGCGTTCCAAAGGTGTAAGCCGGAACCCCAAATGCGCCTCAAACGGGGCGATATCTTGGTCCAGATGTTCAAGGCGCAGATAGGCTGTGCAATGCTCACCCCCATCCGCACCCCGCATATAGGCGCTTGCAGGCCAGGCGCGAAAGCTGCTTTGGGTTTGCGAATGGTGCAGGAAATCCCCGAAACTCAATTGCTTGGACAAGGCCACTGCGGGGTGGTCAAAGCCTTGGCCTTGCAGCCAGTGGTAATAGCTGACGGCCTTGTCCCAAGGGTTGCGCACCAATGTTAAGGTGAACATCGCGGCCAAATCCTCAGCCGTCACCACCACGTCAATATCCGCCAAAGTCGAATGTTTCCAAAGCCGCCCTGCGGCCTTCAACCCCTTGAGCCGCCCCTTACGCGCCTGCGCCTTGGGCGTGTCCCCGATCAGAATATCATCCTTCATCGCCCGCGCCTCTAGCGCCAGGGTCAGCGCCGTGCCCCCCGTTTTGGGGATGTGGACAAAAATATAATTGCGGCCATGGGATATGATCATGGCAGGGAGGAGCCGCCATTGGGGGCATCGAGCCCCCGCAGGCGGCGTTGGCCCTTGTGCCTGTCAGGGCCGTGTTTACGCCCGGACAGTGCCTTCGGCGAGGATATTTGGACCGAAAAGAAAGCCATGGTCAGACAACATTCGGCAAGGGTTTGCCCTCAAAAAACGCAAGCAGGTTATCTACCGCCATCAGGCCCATCGCCTCGCGCACCTCTAGTGCCGCCGTGCCCAGATGGGGCAACAGGGTAACATTTTCCCGTGCTATTAAACCTGCAGCGACCTTTGGTTCATGTTCATAGACATCAAGGCCAGCGCCGGCGATGATGCCTGCGTCCAAGGCCGCGATCAAAGCTGCCTCATCCACAATATCGCCGCGAGCAATGTTGATCAGGAAGGCGTGCAGCGGCATTTTTTCAAGGGCGTCTGCGTCGATCAAATGGCGGGTCGCAGGGCCACCGGGTACGGCGATGACAACAAAGTCCGCCGCCAGAGCCTCGTCAAAGGCCACCTGTTCAGCGGGCACACCGGGGTTTGCCACGGGCGAGCGGTTGTAAAACCGCACCGGCATGCCAAAGCCGTAATGCGCGCGTTTGGCAATAGCCTTACCAATCCGCCCCATGCCGATGATACCAAGGCTTTTGCCCGACATATGCGCGCCCAGCATTTGGGTCGGGTGCCAGCCTTGCCATGCACCTGCCCGCAGCATGCGTTCGCCTTCGCCTGCCCGCCGCGCGGTCATCAGCATCAAGGTCAGCGCAATATCAGCCGTGGCATCGGTTACAGCCCCTGGCGTATTGGTGACAATCACACCCGCCGCTTTGGCCGCCGCCACGTCGATATGGTTATAGCCCACGCCGAAATTGGCCAGCAACCGGCAGCGCGGCGCGTGGTTTTTGGCAAATACGCCAGCGGCGAAAGGGTCGCCCAAGGTTGGCAAAATCGCATCATATTGGTGCAGCATTGCGCCGCATTCCTCGGGCGTCAGGGGCGTCGTGTCTTCGCGGATCGTAAGGGAAAAATGCCGGATCGCCTCGGCGATGACTTTGCCGGGCATCGGGCGGGTGATGTAAACTTCGGGTTTCAAAACAGTTTTCCTCCATCTGGTACGGGCAGGCTGGGACCGATCAGCACCACTTCACCTGCCGCATCCGGCACGCCCAGCACCAACACCTCAGACATAACCTTGCCAATCTGGCGCGGCGGAAAGTTCACCACAGCGAGCACTTGCCGCCCGACCAACTCTTCGGGTGTGTAATGCGCCGTGATCTGGGCCGAAGACCGTTTTTCGCCAATATCCCCGCCAAAATCGACCCACAGCTTGATCGCCGGTTTGCGCGCCTCAGGGAAAGGTTCGGCGCGGGTTATGGTGCCGACGCGAATATCGACCGCCTCGAACTGGTCATAGGTTATCATTTTCCCAACTCCTTGCCGCGGTTGGTGGCCGCAGCCACAGTCCGCGTCATCAAGGCGGGCAATTCCGCCATCAACACGGCCAAACCTGCCGCAGTGGTGCCACCGGGCGAGGTGACGTTGATCCGCAGCTGCTCTGCACTCTCATGCGCCTGATGCGCCAGTTCGCCTGCACCGCACACCGTAGCGCGCGCTAGGGTCATGGCCAGATCGGGCGCAAGGCCAACCGCCTCGCCCGCTTTTGCCATGGCTTCGATCATATGAAACACATAGGCGGGCCCGGACCCTGACAACCCCGTGACAGCATCCATCTGATGCTCGCCCTCCAGCCGCACGACCTGCCCCACGGCACGCAACAGCGCCTCGGCCAATGCCATATGCGCCGCAGTCGCAACCGAATTGCCGCAAATCGCCGTAATGCCGCGCGACACGGCGGCTGGCGTATTGGGCATGGCGCGGATGATCGGCGTTTGCGCCCCCAAAATCCGTTCATAAAACGCAATTGTCGTGCCCGCCGCGACCGACACAAACAGCGTCGTCCCATTGCCAAGCGCGGCCAAGGTCGGCAGCGCCTCGGCCATCATCTGCGGTTTGACAGCGATCAGCACAATCGCGGGCAAATCAGGCAAAGTTACATTCAGGTTCACCCCTGTGCCACGCAGCCAATCGCTCGGAAACGGATCATTGACCCAAACCGACCCCGCCTGCACCCCCTGCGCCAACCAGCCTTGCAGCATAGCCGACCCCATTTTACCGCAGCCCAGCAGCACCAAGCCACGCGCGTTTACATCCGTCAAATCCATAAGACCCCCTGCATTTCCCCAAACCTAACGCGAAACGCCGCAAAGCTGAATCACTTTCTTTTCCGCCACCGCCCCTTGTTTCCCCATGTCTCCACGCCTTAGGTTGCACCCAGCCACAAAGGAAACACCATGCCGCAAAACGCCCAAACAAACCGCCGTATCGTTCTGGCCCAGCGCCCCAAGGGTGCCCCCGATGCGAACACCTTGCGCATGGACACGACGGCCATTCCATCCCCCGGACCAGGGCAAATGCTGCTGCGCTCGGCCTATCTGTCGCTGGACCCTTACATGCGCGGCCGGATGAATGATGCGAAATCCTATGCCGAACCCGTGGCGATTGGCGGCGTGATGACAGGGCAAGTGGTGGCCGAGGTGATGCTGTCCAACCTCGACGCCTTTACCCCTGGCGACTATGTGCTGGCGGGGAATGGCTGGCAAGATTACGCGCTGTCAGACGGGGTGGATGTGCTGAACCTTGGGCCAAACCCCGCCAACCCGTCGTGGGCGTTGGGGATCATGGGGATGCCAGGGTACACCGCCTATGCGGGCCTGCTGAAAATAGCCGAGCCTCAACCAGGTGAAACCGTCGTGGTCGCCGCCGCCACTGGCCCTGTGGGGGCCACCGTGGGCCAGATTGCCAAGATCAAAGGCTGCCGCGTGGTGGGCATCGCGGGCGGGCCCGAAAAATGCGCGCATGTGGTGGATGTGCTGGGCTTTGACGCCTGCATCGACCACAAAGCCCCTGATTTTGCGGCGCAGTTAAAGGCGGCCTGTCCATCGGGTATTGATGTCTATTTCGAAAACGTCGGCGGCAAGGTGCTCTATGCCGTGCTGCCCTTGCTCAACGCCTTCGCCCGCATCCCGGTGTGTGGCGTGGTGTCATGGTACAACCTGCCCGGCCTGCTTGATGGTCCCGACATGGGCCCCGCGATCATGGGCACCATTCTGCGGATGAAGGTGAAAATGCAAGGCTTCATCATCTTCGACAGCTTCCCACGCAGCCTTTATGCCGAGTTTGCACGCGACATGACGGGTTGGTTGCAGGCGGGCAAAATGCACTACACCGAACAAATGATCGACGGGCTGGAGGCAGCGCCCCAAGCCTTTTACGACCTGTTGGAAGGGCGGAGCTTTGGCAAAATGGTCGTGAAGGTTTGACGCGAAAGCCTTGCATTTTGGGACAGAGCGGTTTTGCTGAGTTGAAAAAATGGCGGAAAAAGCGGGCGTAACATGCAAATCCTAAAGAGGCATTGGCAACTTCTCACCCTTACGGGACTTGTCTTCATGCTTTGGAATACGCCCGTCGTCCTCCCTTTCAAAATACTCGTGGTGTTCATGCATGAACTCTCGCACGGGCTAGCGGCCATCTTGACCGGCGGTTCCATCGCCGAAATTTCACTGTCCCCGCAACAGGGCGGACAAGCCATGTTACAGGGTGGAAATCGGTTTTTAACCCTGTCCGCTGGTTATCTTGGCTCACTCCTGCTTGGCGCGATGCTGCTGCTGATCGCGCTGCGCACCCATGCCGATCGCGCGGTTATGGCAGGCTGCGGCCTTGTCACACTTTTGATAGCAGGCTTCTATATCCGAGACTTTTTTCCATTGGTGTTTTGCACACTGACTGGGACCGCGATGCTGGCAACAGCGCGTTACCTCAACCGAAATATCAGTGACCTAATCCTGCGCGTCATCGGGCTGTGCAGCCTGATCTATGTTCCATATGACATATTCAGCGACACCATCGCCCGATCAAACGAACGCTCTGACGCCTACATGCTTGCCGAAGAGTTTGGCGGCCCAACGCTGTTCTGGGGCGGGCTTTGGCTGATACTGAGCGTCATCGTGATCGCTTTTTGCATGCGCTACATCTTTGGCCAAAGCAGCAACATCCTCTTTGACAGGTCGGGTTTGGACTAAACCCGCCAACAGCCGACCATCACGCCCGCCCGTAAGCCTCGGCAATCGCAACCTTCATCGCCGCTTCGGGCGTGTGATCGGCCCAAGTAACCAATTGGAACGCCGGATAAAACCGCTCCGCTGCCATCACCGCACTGGAAATAAGGCGGTCAATCTGTTCAGGTCCGGCGATCTGCCCACCCGCAAGGCACAACCCATAGCGCCATACCATCAGCTTTTGGTCGCCCCACCACGTAAACGCGCCGGTCCAAACCATATCGTTGCAGCGGTTCATCACATCATACAACGCCGAGATTCGCCCCTCTGGCGGTTCCATCTCAAACGTGCAAATCAGGCGCAAGGTTTCATCCTGCGCCGACCAAGCCAGCGTCAGAGAATAGGTGCGCCACTGCCCTTCGACAGACATCGCAATCTGGTCATCGGTGACGCGGTCAAATTCCCACGCATGGTTCTGTGCCAGCGTTTCCACGATGTCGATCGGATGGATATCATCCGACAGATAGTCCTCAGAAAGTGACATTGCCCAGCCTCGTTTTTATACCCCTTGCCGCTATGCCCATACTCTATGCGCGCACCACAAGAAGCTGTGTGTTCAGCAAGAAACAGCGTTCCGCTAACAAACCCCTTACTAAATATAGTGTGCCCGGAACGAAACCCTGTAAAGGAAAATTTGCGAATTCTTCTGTGGACAAGTGTATATTGCTGTGGCTCTCCTGCCTGAAACGGGAAAAAGGCGGGCGAAATGGCGGCGACGTTAAAGGATGTGGCAATTCGGGCGGGGGTTTCCACCTCGGCTGTGTCGCGCACCTTTACCGATGGTGCGTCTGTGTCGCCGAAAATGCGCCAAAAAGTCGAAAGTGCCGCGGCTGAACTCGGATACAGCCCCAACTTTCTGGCCCGCAGCCTGACCACGCGGCGCACCCAGTTGATCGGCCTGATCAGCAACAACTTTCACAACCCGATCTTTCTGCAAGTCTTCGACCTGTTTACCCGCGGCTTGCAAGACCGCGGCCTGCGCCCGCTTCTGGTCAACCTCAGCGATGAAACCCAGCCCGAACATTCCCTGCAAATGCTTCAGCAATATTCGGTCGATGGCGCAATCGTTGCGTCTTCCACCCTGCCCCCCGTGTTTTCCAAGGCCTACCGCGAACAGGGCCTGCCCGTGGTCCACACCTTTGGCCGCTATACCAGCAACCCCGATGTGCATGTCGTGGGTATCGACAACGTCGAGGCGGGGCGCATGGCCGCCCGCGAACTGGTGGCGCGCGGCTATAGGCACGTAGCTTTCCTTGGCGGCCCCAAAGCCGCCACCTCAACCCAAGACCGCCTCAAAGGCTTTGCCGAAGAAATCGCCCAACACCCCCACATCGCCTGCACCCACAGCTTTGCCGATGCCTATTCCTTTGTCGCGGGCCGCGCGGAAATGCAGCGCCTGCTCGCGCACCCCCGCGCCGAGGCGTATTTTTGTGGCGACGATGTGCTGTCCATCGGCGCCCTCAGCGCGATTAAGGATGCGGGCCTGAACGTGCCTACGGATATCGGCATCATTGGCCTGAACGATATGGAAATGGCCGCGTGGCAGAACATCAACCTGACCACGATCCACCAACCCATCAAGCCCATCGTCAAGGCATCCGTCGAACTGATGGTCGGTTTGCTCAGCGAACCCGACCGCTACCCCGAGGCGCGGCTGTTTCCGTGCAAAGTGATCGAGCGGGGCACATTACGGCCCCGCTCAAAGCCATAGATCTTACCGAAACATCGGTGGCCGCGCATCCATCCACTTGCCGTCAGCTTTGGCCGAGGCCACAGCCGTATGCACCGCCGCCATGGACCGCACCCCGTCCGATGCCGTTGGCAAACCGTCGCGCGCCTCACCCCGAATGGCATCGGCCAAATCGCAGTAAATATTTGCCACGGCCAGCGGGAACCCTTCGGGATGGGCAATCGACACGCGGCTCAGGCGCTGCGCATCGGCATGCAAACCGCCCTCACCCTTTTCGATAATCTGCGTGCGCCCGTTCACGGGAGTATAGATCAGCTGGTTCGGCTGCTCGGACGCCCAGCGAAAGCCGCCCGTCTCGCCAAACACCTGAATCTCAAACCCATGCTGCCGCCCGATCGCCACCGAAGATGTCCAAAGCCGTCCAACCGTACCGCCCGCCATCCGGAAATTAACCATCGCGTCATCTTCCAACTGGCGGCTTGGGATGGTCGAGGCGAAATCAGCAGACAGTTTTTCCACCTGATCGTCGCAGATAAAACTCGCCATATGCAGCGCATGAATACCGCAATCGGCAAACTGCCCCGACACCCCCGCCATGGCCGGGTCATAGCGCCAGCGCACGCGCGGATTGTCGGCATTCCCCGCATCGCCGTGGTGGCCGTGGCTGAAATTGGTCACGACAAGACGGATTTTGCCCAACTCGCCCGCCCGCACCATTGCGCGCGCTTGGCGCACCATCGGATAAGCGGAATAGCAGTAGTTCACGGCACAGATCTTGCCCGTGGCCTCTGCGACCCGGACAATCTCTTCGCCCTCTTCCACCGTCATCGTCATCGGCTTTTCGCACAGCACGTTGAATCCGGCCTCAAGAAACGCCTTGGTAATCTCAAAATGCGTGGCGTTGGGCGTGGCAACCGTGACCAGATCACAACGATCCGCCCGCCCCTTTTCGCCCGCCAACATTTCACGCCAATCGCCATAGGCGCGGTCCGCCGCAACCCCCAACCGTTGGGCATAGTCGCGCCCTGCATCGGCGCGGTGATCCAGCGCGCCTGCCGCAAATTCAAACAGCCCGTCAGCTTGCGCACCCAAACGGTGGGCGGGGCCAATCTGGCTCCCTTCACCGCCACCAATCATGCCCCATTTCAGTTTTGCCATGTCAAATGCCCCTTAAAACCCAATAGATTGCAGGTATTCGCGGTTCGCCCGCGCGTCTTCCATCGGCGTGCCGGGCTTGGATGGGTCGCAATCTTGCTCCACCGTGCACCACCCTTCAAACCCTGCATCGAGCAGGCGTTGGCGCACAGCTGGAAAATCCACATCGCCCTTGCCCAGATTGCAGAAAATCCCTTGTCCGCAGGCGGTATAGAAATCGGTACGCTTGGCCACCACATCGGCCTTGACCACCGGATCGATGTCTTTGAAATGCATATAGGAAATGCGCTTGATATGGCGGTCCATAAACGCCACAGGGTCAAACCCCGCATAGGAATGGTGGCCGGTATCAAAGCAAATCTTCAAGATGCTTTCGTCCACCTCGTCCAGCAACCGCTCCAATTCCGGCTCAAAATCCATGAACCCCGCCGCATGGGCGTGGATGCCCACGGTCAGGCCATATTCCTCGGCGCCCATCCGCGCGATGGTGGCAATCCGGTCGCGAAACGCGGTCCATTCCGCGCGGTCCATCTGCTCGGCCTCACCTGCCCGCCCGGCAGTCGGCGCGCGGCGGGGCGAAATGCTATCGATCAACACCAGATGCTTGGCCCCATGTGCGACCAGCGCCTTGCAGGTGCGTACAGACGCATCCATCACATCGTCCCATTTGGCCGCATCATGAAACGCCCGAAACACCACGCCACCGATAATCTCCAAACCACGCTCGGCCAAGGCAGGTGCTAACACCTTTGGATCCTCGGGCATAAAGCCAATGGGGCCAAGTTCGATCCCTTTATAACCCGCGCCTGCACACTGATCCAACACGGACTGCCATGTCGGATAGGACGGGTCGCTGGCGAATTCGATGCCCCAGGAACAGGGCGCGTTACCGATTTTGATGGTCATGTCAGTGCCTTTCGCAAACCTAAAATGCAGCCACGTCGACCCATGCTTTCGCACGGGATGACGCAAGCGCCGCGGTGACAACTTGGGTCACGTCCAGCCCATCTTGAAAGGTGGGCCAAACGGGAGTTTTCGTTTCAATCGCGCGCAGAAAATCCCGCGCCTCGATGATAATCTGGTCTTGGTATCCCGTGCCATGACCGGGACCTTGGCAAAACGGCAAGTAATCAGGATGCGCAGGCCCCATCAGAATTTTACGAAAGCCGCGCGTCGCCTCTGGCTCATCCATCGAATACAGCCACAGCGCGTTCTGGTCCTCTTGGTCAAACTTGATCGCGCCCTTTGTACCTGTAATTTCATAGGCATAGCCCATCTTGCGCCCATGGCTGATCCGGCTGAAATACATCTGCCCCATCGCGCCATTCGCAAAACGGCACATCATTTGCGCGTGGTCATCATTGGTCACAACCCCACCGGGGCGCGTGGGATGGACCGTTTCCACCTCGGCAATTAACGACCCGATTGGCCCGATCAGCGCAAGGGCTGCGTTAATCATATGCGGGGCCAAATCGCCCATCGTGCCATTCGCATCGCCCAGCGTGCGCCACGTCGCGGGGCTGTTCGGGTCGGCCATGAAATCTTCGGTATGCTCCCCCCGAAACCACGTCACATCGCCAATCGCACCACTTGCCACCAACTGCCGCGCAAACTGGCTGGCAGGGGTGCGGATATAGTTAAACCCCGTCATGCTGATCTGGCCTTTGGCCGCCGCCGCCATCGCGCGGCTGTCGTCCAATGACGCGCCCAAGGGCTTTTCGCAAAACACCGGCTTGCCCAGCGCGAATGCCGCCAAGGCTATCTCGCGGTGGGTTTCTTGCGGCGAGGCGATCACGATCGCCTCTACCTTCGGGTCACGCACCAACACGGCCCAATCCGCCGTTGCACGGGCAAACCCGAACGCCTTGCGATAGCGTTCCGCACTCGCATCCGTACTGGCGCAAACCATCTCCAACCGTGGCCGCAATGCGGTGTCAAACACCGCCCCCACCGCCGCCATCGCCACCGCATGCGCCTTGCCCATATAGCCGCCGCCGATGATCCCGATACCAATTTCTGCCATGGTGCCCTCCGCGGATTGAATCTGTTTGCAACCGGTTGCAAAACTTGTATCCTTGCCATGATACACGCGCAAGCGGCATTTGCAGCGCAGGCTTTGGGGAACACTGACATGACCGATAAAACCATTACGCTGACGACAGCGCAGGCGATTATTCGCTACCTGTCCAACCAGTATATCGAGATTGACGGGATGGAACGGCGCATCTGCGGTGGCGGTTTTGGCATCTTTGGCCACGGCAACGTGACCTGTCTGGGCGAGGCCCTCTATGACGCCCGCGATGCGCTGCCGCTCTATCGCGGCCAGAACGAACAAAGCATGGGATTTGCCGCCGCCGGATACGCCAAACAATGGCTGCGTCAGCGCTTCATGTTCTGCACGGCCAGCGCGGGGCCAGGAACGGCCAACCTGCTCACCAGCGCCGCCCTTGCCCATGCCAACCGTTTGCCCATGCTGATGCTCTGCGGTGACAGCTATCTGACCCGCCTGCCCGATCCCGTGCTGCAACAGCTTGAACATTTCGGCAATCCAACCCTCGGCGTGAATGACGCGTTCAAGGCCGTGACGCGGTTTTGGGACCGCATCACCCACCCCGCGCAAATCCTGCAATCCTTGCCCGCCGCCCTTGCCACCATGCTCGACCCCGCCGATTGCGGCCCCGCCTTCATCGGCCTGCCCCAAGATGTGCAGGGCTGGACCTATGACTACCCCGAAAGCTTTTTCGCCAAACGCACCCACCGCATCCGCCGCCAAGCCCCTGATGCGCTGGAAATCAACGATGCCGCCGCCCTACTGAAAACCGCCAAACGCCCGATGATCATCGCAGGCGGCGGCGTGCAATATTCCGGCGCCGTGGCAGACCTCACCGCCTTTGCCGTGGCGCATAACATCCCCGTGGTCGAAACCATCGCAGGCCGTGCCAACCTGATCCAAACCCACCCGCTGAACATCGGCCCCGTGGGCGTCACCGGATCCGACAGCGCCAATACCATTGCCGAACAGGCCGATGTTATCCTTGCTGTCGGCACCCGTTTGCAAGATTTCACCACGGGGTCGTGGACCGCATTCGCCAAGGATGCCCAGATCATCGGCCTGAACGTGGGCCGCCATGACGCGATGAAGCACCTCTCGCTCCCCGTGGTGGGCGATGCGAAACTGGCGCTTGCCGCCTTGACCGCCGCCCTCAAATCCCACCGCGCCCCCGCTACTTGGACAGACTTCGCACAAACCGAACGCACCAAATGGGTTGCCTATACCAATGACATAACAACCCCCTCGAACGGCCCCAATTCCTATGCCAAGGCCATTCGCGCTGTAAACGACCTCTGCCACCCCCGCGACCGCGTTGTCGCCGCCGCAGGGGGCCTGCCCGCCGAAGTCACGGCCCACTGGCAAACCAAAGATATCGGCACCGTCGATGTCGAGTTCGGCTTTTCCTGCATGGGCTATGAAATCGCCGGCGGCTGGGGTGCACGCATTGCACAATTCGAACGCGAACCCGACCGTGACACCATAGTTTTCACCGGCGACGGCTCCTATCTTTTGATGAATTCCGACATCTACTCCTCGGTCCTGACCAACCGCAAGCTGATCATCTGCTTGCTGGATAACGGCGGTTTTGCGGTCATCAACAAGCTGCAAAACAACACCGGCAACGAGAGTTTCAACAACCTGATCGCCGATTGCCCTACCGTCCCCGCCCCTTTTACTGTCGATTTCGCGGCCCATGCAGCCGCTATGGGCGCACAAACCGAAACCGCATCGAACCCCGCCGAATTTGCAGCCGCGTTCAAACGCGCCCAAGCCGCCGACAAAACCTGCGTCATTGTCATGCAGGTCGATGCCTATGACGGCTGGACCACCCAAGGTCACACATGGTGGGAGGTGGGCACGCCCCATACCACCCAAAACCCGAAAGTCGCTGCAAAACACCGCGAGGTGGAATCAAGCCGCGCCAAACAGCGAAAGGGCGTGTGATGGACGTCCGCCAAGGCATCGCCAAAAACCGTTTTATCATCGTCGGTCGCGTGGGGATGGATCTGTTCCCCGCCCCTGGTGAAGCTGTCGAGACCGCCGATCAATTCACCGCCGATATGGGCGGCTCATCCGCCAATATCGCGGCGGGCATCGTCAAACTCGGCGGGCAAGCAGCGCTTGTCACGCGCGTGTCCGATGATGCCGTGGGCCGCTTTTGCGTGAACAAACTCCACCACTACGGCGTTGATACCACCCATGTAAAACCCATCGGCGGCGAGGCGCGCAATTCCCTCGCGCTCTACGAAAGCCGCGTCCAAGGCCACCAATCCGTGATTTACCGCAACGGTGCCGCCGATTTCCAAATGACCATCGAGGATGTCGAGGCCATCGATTACACCGCTTACGGCGCCCTCGTCACCGCAGGCACGGTCTTCGCAGCCGAACCCTCTCGCACCGCCGCCTTTCGCGCGTTTGAACTGGCCCGCGCCGCTGGCCTGCCCATCATCTTTGACGTCGATTACCGCCCCTATTCCTGGCCCTCGCCCCAAGTCGCCGCCGATGTGCTGTCACGCGCAGGCGCTATGTCAGACGTGATCGTCGGCAATGATGATGAGTTCGGCTTTATGGCGGGCGGCAAAGACCGCGGCCTCGCAAAGGCCCGCGACCTTGCCAAAACCGCCGCCATCGTCGTCTATAAAATGGGCGAATTCGGCGCGATCACCTTTGCCGAAAACGCCGAGATCAAAACCGGCATCTACCCCGTCTCCGCCCTGAAACCCACAGGCGCGGGTGACAGCTTCATGGCGGGCCTGCTGTCTGGCATCGCGGCGGGCCAAGATATCCACACAGCGGTCCTGCGCGGCTCGGCCTGCGCGGCCATTGTCGTGGCGAAACCCGGCTGCGCCCCCGCCATGCCCTACCCTGCCGACCTTACCAAATTCTTCGCCGCACACCCCGGCCCGACCCAACCGAAATAGGATAAATCATGCATTACGCCCCCCATGACAACCACAACAAACCCATCGTAGACGCAGATGACGCCTCGGTCCCCTTGAACTATTTCAACATCGTCAAGCTAAAGGCAGGCGAGGCGTTTGAATACCAAGTGCCGGGGTATGAAACCTGCATCGTCCCCGCCACAGGCACCGTCGATGTGCAGGTCGAAGGCATCACCTACAAAGCCCTCGGCACCCGCACCGCAGATGTCTGGGACGGTGAACCCGAAGGCGTCTACATCCCTGTCGGTGCAAAGGTCACAATCATCGCCACCCGCGACACCGAAACCTTCATCGCCGGCGCACGCTATGACAAGGTGCTCGACCCATTCGAGGTGCGCGTGGCCGATATCGATAAGGTTCAATACGGATCAGACGAGACCAAAACCCACCGCAAGATCAAGCATATCCTAGGCACCAAATACCACGGCAAAGTCGGCCGCTTGCTGGTCAGCGAACTCTTCACCGTCGGTCAAGGCGGCTGGTCCGGCTTTCCCGCACACAAGCATGACACCGACCGCAAAGATGCCGCTGGCAACATCATTGAAACCCGCCACGATGAAACCTACAACTTCCGCTTTCGCCCCAATCACGGCTCGGGTGTGCAGATCATCCAACACGAAGAGGGCAAGCCGGGCGACGCCTATCAGCTCATGGACCGATCCACCATCACCCTCAAAAGCGGCTATCATCCCTGCGTCGTGATGCCCGGCTACGAGATGTATTATTTCACCATCCTCGGCGGTCTGACCCAGCGCAGCCTGATCCAGTATTTCCAACCCACACATGCCTATCAGATCGAAACGATCCCCGGCATCAAAGACATGATTGCAAAGTTCAAATGACCCTCGCCACCCTTGCACAGGTCTTGCAACCAGCCCTGTCTGGCCGTTATGCAGTGGCCGGTCTGGTCACATTGGGCTGGGAAGATATGCGCGCCTTCGTGGCCGCAGCCGAGGCCGAAGGCTGCCCCGTCATCCTTCAGGCAGGCCCATCCTGCCGCGCCCATACGCCCTTGCCCATCCTTGGCAAAATGTTCCGCCATCTGGCCGAACACGCCTCGGTTCCCGTGGTCGCCCATCTTGACCACGGCTATACCTATGACGAATGCCGCGAGGCACTCGACAGCGGTTTCACCTCGCTCATGTTCGACGGGTCGCGCAAACCGCTTGCCCAAAACATCGCGGAAACCGCACAAATCGCCGAAATGGCCCATGCGGCAGGTATTTCCTGCGAAGGTGAAATCGGCTTTGTCGGCTATGCCAATGGCGAAAACTCGGCAGGCACCGACCCCGAAGAAGCGGCAAAGTTTGCCCGTGAAACCGGCGTGGACGCGATGGCGATTTCCGTTGGCAACGTCCATTTGCAACAGGATAAAGAGGGTGGTCTTGATATCGCCCGCATCCGCGCGATCGAGGCGCTGACCGATGTGCCCCTCGTCATTCACGGCGGATCAGGCGTGCCAGTTGACCAACGCCGCCTGCTGGCGACCACCTCGAATATCTGCAAGTTCAACATCGGCACCGAACTGCGCATGGCCTTTGGCGCGGCCCTGCGCACAGCCGTTAACAGTGATCCCGCCCGCTTTGACCGCGTGACGATCTTGAAAGAAACCCACGATCCGATGGTCGCCGCCACACGGCAGGTCTTGCGCGCCTTCGCCCCTTAATCCGCGTCAAAACACAGCGCCTCAAACAAGAATTGTACACCCCTCCCCGCCGCGCTAGGGTGCTTGAAACGACACTCAAATTTTAAGGCAGGCGACCCCTTATGCAGACGTTTTCGACACGGTTAGGCGTGGATATCGGCGGCACTTTTACCGATGTGGTGCTGGAACATAACGGCACGTCCCATTCGACCAAGGTGCTGACCACCTACGCCGCCCCCGAAAACGCCATCATCGACGGCATGCATCAGGTCTGTGCCAAGGCGGGCATTACCCCAGCCGCCATTGGCCAGATCATCCACGGCACCACCCTTGCCACCAACGCCCTGATCGAACGGCGCGGTGCAAAAACCGCCCTTATCACCACGCAAGGCTTTCGCGATGTGATTGAAATGCGCACCGAAAGCCGGTTTGAACAGTATGACCTGAACCTGACGCTGCCCGAACCCCTGTTGCCCCGCCAATCGCGCTTTACCGTGACCGAACGCGTTGATGCTTCGGGCGACATCCTGATCCCACTAGACCGCGCCGATATTGAAACAGTTGCCGACCAAATCGCGCAAGGCGGCTATACATCCGTTGCCGTTGGCCTGATCCATTCCTACCTGAACGGCGCGCATGAACGCATGGTCCGCGATGTGCTGGCCCAGCGCCTGCCCGATGTCATGGCCTCCATCTCGTGCGAAGTATCACCCCAAATGCGGGAATACGAACGCTTCAACACCGTAGTCGCCAACGCCTATATCAAACCCTTGATGAAGTCCTATCTTGACCGCCTCGCAGGCCGCCTGAAAACCGAAGGTGTCGCCTGCAACATCTTCCTCATGCACTCCGGTGGCGGGATTATTTCAATCGAAAGCGCCGCCGATTTCCCCGTCCGCTTGGTCGAATCCGGCCCCGCAGGCGGCGCAGTTTTTGCCGCCAACATCGCCGCCCGCCATGGGCTGGATAAGGTGCTGTCGTTCGATATGGGCGGCACCACCGCCAAAATTTGCCTGATCAAAAACCAAACCCCCAAAACCAGCCGCGTGTTCGAAGTCGCCCGCACCTACCGCTTCAAAAAAGGCTCGGGCATGCCCATTTCCATCCCTGTGATTGATATGGTCGAAATCGGCGCAGGCGGCGGCTCTCTGGCCCATATCGACGCCCTGAACCAAATCCGTGTCGGCCCCGAAAGCGCGGGGTCCGAACCGGGGCCTGCCTGCTATGGCCGTGGCGGCACGAAACCCGCCGTGACCGATGCCGACCTTGTGCTTGGCAAACTTGATCCTGACGGTTTTGCAGGCGGCACCATCGCGCTGGATACGAATGCCGCAAAAACCGCTCTCATCACCACCCTCGGCACCCCTTTGGGCATGGACGCCACAACCGCCGCCTTTGGTCTGGCCGAGGTGGTGGATGAAAACATGGCCAACGCCGCCCGCGTCCATGCCGTTGAAAACGGCGAGGATTTGTCAGACTACACCATGATCGCCTTTGGCGGCGCCGCCCCCCTCCACGCTGGCCGCCTGTGCGAAAAACTGGGCATCCAGCGCCTGCTCGTCCCGCCGGGCGCAGGCGTAGGCTCTGCCATCGGCTTCCTGCGCGCGCCCTTCAGCTTTGAGGCAAACCGCTCGGTCTACATGCAGCTATCCCATTTTGACCCCGCCAAAATCACCGCGCTTCTGGCCGATCTGAAATCCGAGGCAACAGGCTTTGTCCGCAATTGCGATGCCAAAGCGACCATAAATTCCGAATACAAAACCTACATGCGCTACACCGGCCAAGGCTGGGAAATTCCGATTGTGCTAACCGAAGCCCAAGCCACCACCCCCGATGCCGCCACCTTCACCACCCTGTTCAAAACCGAATACACCAAACTTTTCGGCCGCGTGGTAGAAGGCCTCGATATCGAAATCACCGTCTGGTCGGTCAACGCCACAACCCCGCCCGAAACCGTGGCGCAAGTTGCAGAACTGCAAGAAACCACCCCCGCCGCCAGCCATTCCAGCCGCGCGATGTTCGATCCGGCCTTGTCCGCCTTTGTCGACGCAAAAATCATCCACCGCGCCGACATGGCCACCGGCCAATATATCATCGGCCCCGCCATCATAACCGAGGATGAAACCACCATCATCCTCCCCTCCAGCCGCCGCGCGATCTGCCAACCCGATGGCTGCATCGACATCACCGCACAAGGGGCCAAGCCATGACCAGAAACCCCTCAACCGTCGCCTATCAGGTCATGTGGAACCGCCTCATCTCGGTGGTCGAAGAACAGGCCCAAGCCCTCGTGCGCACCGCCTTTTCCACCTCCGTGCGCGAGGCAGGCGATCTGTCGGCAGGCGTCTATGACGCCCAAGGCCGCATGCTCGCCCAAGCCGTGACCGGCACCCCCGGGCATGTGAATGCGATGGCCGATGCTTTGGCCCATTTCATCCGCCGCATCGGGCCTGATAATATTTTCGAAGGCGATGTCTACATCACCAACGACCCGTGGGAAGGCACCGGCCACCTGCATGATTTCACCGTCGTCACCCCCTCTTTCCACAAAGGTCAGCTCGCCGGTTTTTTCGCGTGCACCGCCCATGTGGTTGATATCGGCGGCCGCGGTTTCGGCGCCGATGCGGCCAGCGTGTTCGAAGAAGGCCTCTATCTGCCCATCATGAAATTCGCCGAACGCGGCACGGTTGATAAAACCTTGCTGCAAATCCTGCGCGCCAATGTCCGCCAACCCGATCAATTGGTTGGCGACCTCTACGCACTCGCCACCTGTAATGAAATCGGCCACCGCCGCCTGCACGATATGATGACCGAATTTGGCCTTGATGACCTGACAGGCATCGCCGCCTTCATCTTTGAAAACTCGCGCCGCGCCACGATTGCCCGCATCAATGCCTTGCCACAAATACAGGCCAGCGGGTCTATGACTGTCGATGGTTTCGACACACCCATCACCATCGCCGTGCAACTGACCGTGGCTGGCGACCACATCCTGACCGATTTTGCAGGCACCAGCGGCGTCGATAAAAAGGGCATCAACTGTCCGCTGGTCTATGCCAAGGCCTATGCCTGCTATGCCCTGAAATGCGCGATTGCCCCGGAAATTCCCAACAACGCCGCGTCTTTGGAACCCTTCCGCGTCACCGCCCCCGAAAATTCCATCGTCAACGCCGTCCACCCCGCCCCCGTGGCCCTGCGCCATATCATCGGCCATTTCGTCCCCGATGCGGTCTATGCCGCGCTTGATAAAATCATCCCCGGCGTGGTCCCAGCCGAAGGCGCGGGGTGCCTTTGCAACTTCCAACTCTCGCTCCACCCTGCCCCGAACAGCCCCCACAAAACACGGGCCGAGGTGCTGACCTTCAATTCCGGCGGTGCAGGCGCGCGGCCCCATCATGACGGCCTCAACGCCACCGCCTTCCCCTCTGGCGTGATGACCATGCCGATCGAGGCAACCGAACACGCCGGCCCCGTCATCATCTGGCGCAAGGAATTGCGCCCCGACAGCGGCGGCGCAGGCGCCACGCGCGGCGGCTTGGGGCAGTATATGGAGGTCGGCGCGCGCGACGGTTATGAATTCGACTTTTCCGCCATGTTCGACCGCGTCCATCACCCCGCCCGTGGCCGCCAAGGCGGGCATGCAGGCGCGCCCACGACCATCGCCCAAGATGACGGCACAAAAATGCAAGGCAAAGGCAAGCAATTCGTCCCCGCAGGTCGCCGCGTGATGCTGGCCTTGCCGGGGGGCGCGGGCTACGGCGACCCCAGCGCGCGCCCTGTGGATGCCGTGAAACGCGACCTTGCGCGCGGCTATATCACGCCTGAAGCCGCCGCCCGCGACTATGGTTTAAGCGCCGATGCCATCGCGCAAGTGCAAGATAGGGTCCGCAAGGGCGAAACGATCTGATACAAGGAACAAACCCATGAAAAAACTCGTCCTCACCGGTGCCGCCGGCCGCCTCGGCTCTTACCTGCGCGAACCCCTGTCGCAGATGTGCGACGAACTCGTCACCACCGACCGTATCGCCGATATCGGCAAACTCTACCCCAACGAACGCTATGTGCAGGCCGATCTTGCCGAACTCGCGCCCATGGTAGACCTGCTGCAAGACGCTGATATGGTTGTCCACTTCGGTGCCATCGGGGACGAAGCACCGTGGGATCAGATCCTGCCCTCGAACATCATCGGCGCCTATAACATCTGGGAAGCCGCCTATCAAAACAAGGTCCGCCGCGTGGTCTATGCCTCGTCGATCCACGCGGTCGGCATGTATCCGAAAAACCAGTTCATCGGCACCGATGTCCCCCACCGCCCCGATACGTTCTACGGCCTCGCCAAATGCTTTGCCGAAGATTTGGCCAGCCTGTATTGGGAAAAGCGCGGCGTGGAATCCGTCTGCATGCGCATCCTGAGCGCGGCCAAAGTCGGCAATCCCCGCGCGCTCGGCTCATGGCTCAGCTATGATGACCTGATCCACCTCGTCACCCGCGCCATCGACACCCCCGTCACCGGCTTTACCGTGGTCTACGGCGTGTCCAACAACGACCGCGCGCCGGTCGATAACAGCCTCGCCCACTACCTCGGCTACCGCCCCAAGGATAACGCCGAACAATTCGCCGCCGAGATACTGGGCCAAGCCGCCCCCCTCAACCCCCAAGACCCCACCGATATGTGCCACGGCGGCCCCTTCGCTGCGATCCCCTTGGGTGAAAGCGGCGTGGCAAAACTGAACATCGTAGACGACGCCAAGAAAATCTAAACCCAAGGGCTGGTGTGGCACCCAACGCTTGCACCGCCGACATCAAAACACCGCTTCAAAATCGACCAAGGCCCCCTCTATCGCAGTCCTGCGGTCAAGGGGGCCGAAGCGACGGCCCAAAAATCGGACACTGACCTAAACAGTGATTTGCAGTTTGCTGATCTGCAACTGGGCGCAGATAAAAGATGTCGCACCAAAAGCAATAGTGGGTTTGGCCCCCCCTTTTGACAGGATGCCTGCACCATAGGCCTAGACCCACAACCCATCCCGTCTGACATTTCCCAGCACCACCCGACCGGTCAGAGGCGCGTGCTTGCAGTCCCGGCATGTGGATCGAAAGCGATCAATTCGCCGGTTTCGCTGGCATAGGCGATAACGGCCAAGGTTAATGTCCCGGCCTTATGGCCTGAAAAAAGCGCAGTCTTACGGTTTCACCTGCACCCAAAAGGTCCCTAAGCCTAAGGCGCTTTGCCATTTCTTATCTCCTTCAGCGCAAACATTGCGCGAATAAGATCGGCACTAAAACAGGTCAAAACCAGCCTGCGGGGGGCGGCGGGGAAAGCCGTGGGCGCAGGGCCTATAATGGCTAAGGCGATCGGCCGCCCAAAGGGCGCCCGCCACCGTAAGCCACCGTAAGGGTGTTTGTCAGTCTGTGTTATGTGCTGCCAACGCGTCGCGACGCAGACGGGCGCAAACCTCGGGCGATACACCAAGGGTTTGGCGGACCAAGGCAACCATATCATCCTCGGTTTCATGCACTTGCCCGTCCGAGAACACCACCTGCCAAAGGGCGAACAAGGTCGCCTCTCGCTCTTTGACGTCAATCGCGTCGTGCAGCACGGCGATCAGCGCCTCGGTTTCGGGCATGTCTTCGGACAAACGCTCACATCCCGCGCGCATTTTTGCGGCCTCTAGCGGGTTCAGGTCAAACCGCTTGGCAAGAATGCGGTCGATGCGTTCGACTTCTTGAAACAGATAGGCGCGGTCGGCCTGCGCCACACGCACCAAAAGCGCGCCCAGCGCATGTTTGGCATCGGCTTCGGGTAAAGGCGTGCGGTAGCTGCTGACGGGCGAGAAAAGCTGCAGGATACGTTCAAACATTGGAGCGGCCTGTTGGTTGTTCTGGTTAAGGTTTGAGGCTACGGGCCGTGGGTCTGCGCTGCAAGGGGATTGGAACGGCGACCTTGCCCTTGCAATTGCGGGCACAAGCCCCTATGTGAGCACAGCAACGCTTTCTTTTTCGACCTTCTGTTTCCCTAACGGCTTCAGTTTTTTCGATCTTGATCTGACTGAGCCGGGCTGCCGCGTTATGTGGGCGGCGAAACACTAGGAGTATACACGATGGCCAATGGCACCGTGAAATGGTTCAACGCAACCAAAGGTTTTGGATTTATCGCGCCAGAAGGCGGAAACCGTGACGTATTCGTTCACGTGTCCGCGCTGGAACGCGCTGGCATCCGCCAGTTGGACGATGGTCAGGCTGTGACCTTTGATATCGAATCCGGCCGTGATGGTCGTGAGTCGGCAACGAACCTTGCACTGGCATAATCTGCCCTTTGCATGATTTGGGACGGGGGTGGCCAGCGATGGCCGCCCCCGTTTTCGTTTCACCCTAGCAGCGCGTCATACACGCGGTAGGCACCGGACGAGGATGCGAGTGCTTGTTGCTTGCCGGCCTTGCGGGCGAACTCATAAACAGCTTGGTGGGTGCGCGGGCCAAAGCTGCCATCCAGAGTGCCGGAGTAATAGCCAAAGCGCGCCAATTGCCGCTGGATAGCAATACGTTCGGCATAGGAATAGCGGTTGAAGACACGGGCGGCGGTGGTGTCATTCACGCCCGAACCATAGGGCGAAGTTTGGCCAATTACCCGCCCGGTTTTGACCTTTGGCTCTTGATAGCGCGGCTGGTGCTGGCGGGTTTGCCGAGGGGCAGGCTCTTGATAAACCGGCTGGCGATAGGTTTGTTTTGGCGCGGTCTGCGGCGCGTTGCGCGTTTTTTGTCCCTCATGCACGATGGCGCCAACGATCAGGGCCGCAGCAACACCTTTCAAAAAATTCTGCTCATTACGGCCCCAGGCATGGGCAGGAACGGCGGCGCCAAGCGTCAAGGACAGGGCAGTGGCAAAGGCGATGGTTTTGGATGTCAGCAGCATGGTCGGTTTCCTTTTGACTTTGGCCCCGAGCAGTCGAGGCGATAGGGAAACCATGGGCACAAGTGCCGTGTTAGGCAAAATCAACGGGTCGATATGCGATAGCAATAACTCAAGATACCGATTTTGTTTGGTATTTTATATAAGCGTTGGTTTGGGGAATCCGCACTTATTTCTGAGTGGGTTGGTTTGGTCCCGCTCTAACCAGCTAGTGCTTAAAGCAGTTCTGGTGGTGCCACGCCACAAACTCTGCCCTTGGGCGATCCGCGGGCCTGATTGGGGCGATCAAGGCGCCGGTTTTATTAAGGATAGTTCGAATGGCATCGGGATCATTGGCGTGACGCGATACAAGAATATTCAGGTTCTGATCCAGCCCCACCAGACCGCGATCAAACATCCAATGCGCTGTGCCCGAGAGGGCGATGCCATTGCTGACAATATCGGGGCCATCTTTTTCAACCGGACGGATATGCGCCGCCTCCACCTCGGCCCGCCCGCCGCCATTGATCAGCCGCAGGCCAGTAATGGCACACCGCTCGCCATAGGCGCGCAGCACGGTTTTGCGAAAATTCCGATCCCGCAGCGCGCGGTTCGTCAGCTGGGCCACACGGTCGCGGGCCGTCAGGTGCATAAACAGCGCCGGAGCATCGGAAAAGCCTGGGGGGGCTTGGTCGGTTCGCGGCAAAATGCTTTCATCTTGCCCCAGCCCGCGTTCGACAATTCGGGCGAAATCGGATGGGGACAGCGGCCTGACCGCCGCTTGGGCACGGCCCGAGATTTGGCCGTGTTCATTCAGGATGCCGCGCTCAACGACGCCGTTGTCATCGCCCCGAAAGGGTACAACGTCGCCAAAATCAAGGTAAGTGCCCGGCGCGATAACAGCCAGAAACATATCGCTGTGCCGTGGATCGGGGATGATCTGCTGAACCCGCGCCACGGCAAAATAGCCTTTGGTATTTCGCACTTTGCTGGGTTCAAGGTAGATCACCCAGTCGCCTTCGCATGCTTTGGCACGGGTCAGGTACTGCTTGGGGAATTGATACTGCTCGGATGGCACGTCATCGTAAATCGAATCTGTCCTGTGGATGAAGATACCGAATGCCATGAACCGCCCGCGTTATTGACCGCATCACGCGGCGGTCGCCTGATCAACTGTCACATGCAAAGGAGGCGGCGATCAACAAAAAATGCTGTGGCGGGTCTAACGGTTTTCGCATTTTATCGGTTTAGGGGGCGCGCGATTGTGCAATGCTTGCCAAACCCGCGCGCGCCCATAGGTTTTGTGACTTAGGCTGAACGACAGATGAATTTTTATTTCGAACGAGCTTGTTTCGATAAGGATTATTCGACAAGCCATTCCACCTAAAATATTGATTATATTATAATAATATTTTTGTATTTTGAAATTTTGCCGCCCTACGGCAATGAGACTTGTTCCAATAGCGTTCCAATAGTGGCGTAAGATTGTTCCAATAAGGGTTGATCAGATGGGCACTTTTGCTTGGGACACAAAGCCACGGGCCACATCTTCAAATCGCTTGGTCACAACAGGCAAGCCGTGGTTGGCGCGGAATTTGTAGTCCAGATACTGTTCGCGGGCCACGTTCTTGGCTTCTTCCAGATCACGTTTGCCCGTGCTGATGCCTACCCAATGGCCTTCGATCTGAAACGTTGCCTGCCAGCGCTTGGTGTTGCTGCGCTTTTACACTTTGCCAGCACCGTCCAGCAGAACGTGGGCATCTGACTCCAATGTGGCTATGGATGTTATCCTTCCAACTTCATCACACAGTAAGTTTGCGTGTTTGTGATATCATTCAAGTGAATAGCCCCTAAATTTTTAGGCGCCTTGCTTGGTAATTTTGGCAGCGAGGAGGACGATATGTCCGGAGCTAAATTCACAGATGAGTTCAAGCGCGATGCGGTGGCCCAAGTCGAGGATCGGGGCTATCCGGTGCGCGAGGTGGCCGAGCGATTGGGTGCCCGTTGGCTGACAGGCGCATTGCGAATGCAATCGCCGAGAAGCAGCACCAAGTCGATCTACAGTTGGCAAAAGCTGTTTTCGCGGCCCGCAAAGGCGGTCAAAGAGGTCCATGCGCAAGCGAATGAGATCCGCCGCCTCAAGCGCGATTTGGCGCGGGTTACGAAGGAGCGGGACATCCTAAAAAAGCGACCGCATACTTCGCCAGGAAGTCCCCCGCCGAAGGCCGCTGACGTGCCCTATTGTTCAAACGGGTTTTGGAACTGCCTTTGGTTTGCGGGGTTTTGGGGTCCACTTTTTGGCGAGGCGCTCGAAGTTGTCGAGGATGCGACCGATCTCGGCCTCTTCAGGGTCGAACTTTTCCCCATACCATTCCAGCATTCGATGGTGTTCTTCGTGTTTGGGGGCGGCCATGGCGTCAACGAAGTCGGCGTATCCGGGGAAGCCACCCACATCTTCAGGGGGGCATGCCCCGATGGCCCTGACAAGGCGCGGGTATGCAGCACCCGGGATGGCGTCGTCGATTTTCTCGACCTTGATCACATGGTGCCAGTTGTCGCCAAAGTCATAGATGTAATGGATGGTCTTGGTGCCGACATCTTCGATGACATCCAGCAGGCTGGATTTGTTCGCGGGCAGCGGGCCATCGTAATAGCCGTCAGGATCTGGCGCGCCCCAGCCAACACCGCCGGCCCGGAACTCATAAAGGTGGCTGTCGGTCCATCCCATCGCGGCCTGGATCACGTCGTGCAGGCGGTTCAGTTTGATCTTGAGTGGCACATCGAAGCGCCGCAGCACCTGAGGCTCTATATCGGATAATGTCACCTTGAGACGTGCGACCAGCGTCATGCGGCAATCCTTTTCAATTCTGTTGCGGTCTTCCAATGCCACTGTGTTCAGTGACTATGTTTGAAAAGTATGGGCGAAAACTGTGTTTTTACACATGTTCTGAAGACTGTGTTCAACATACCAAATCACCCAGCCAAATCAGGTACCAACGCAGAAAAAAACTGTGCGATGACTGTGCAACGCACGAAGTCTAAACTGTGCGATACCTAACTATATGATAATATTGGTAAAAGTGTTGCCCGAAGACGGATTTGAACCGCCGACACGCGGATTTTCAATACTTGCGTTGAAAATAAGCCATTGATATAAAACCATAAATCCACAATATTTTCTTATGTGTGAAAAACTGTGTGATGGCCATCTCCACTTTCACAGATGCAATCACTGTGGTCAACACAGTAAACCAAACACAGTCTCAGAACACACTGCTTTGAAAAACACACTGTCATCATTCAGTTTGCTGCACAGCACTTCTTATCTTTACGTCCGCTGCCGCAAAGGCAGGGATCATTTCTACCAACCTTCCTGTTCTGCTTGTCACCATCACCTAAGAATTCCGCTAAAGCTATCAATCAAGGCGCTGTAGTCGGTGTCACCCGAAAAAATGCCTTGCAAGGCATCCGACAGCCAAGCCAGCATGCCACTTGGGGAATGTCGGCTGCAACCCTTGACCGGCATTGCTTTTGCAGCGATAGTTGAGGGTGTGAATTGGTTCCGGATCTGCTTAGCGCAGCCCCGTGACATGCGTTCACGGGGGAGTGCTAATTCGGTGCGTGAAACGGGAAGCTTAATGAGAATTTCAATTGTTCTACCAAACCTGAATTGTAAAAAATACCTGAAAGAATGCATCGAAGCTTTCGAAGCACAGGATTACGAGAACAAACGCCTGATTATTGTGGATTCTGCGTCCTCTGATGGGTCACATGATATAATCAGGAGTTTTTCTGAGCGTAACTCGGATATATTATGGATACAGGAGGCAGATAGGGGAATCTCAGATGCGCTCAATATAGGGCTTAAGCATATTGGAGATGGAGAGATATTTGGATATCTAGGTGCTGACGATATTATTTTGCCGGGAACATTACGAAATGTTTTCAGAGCCCTAGATGAGCGGCCCTTAGCGATTGGGGTTTTTTTCGATAGTTATTCCCAGAACGCAATGGGTCAACGCAAGCTCAGACTATGCCCTTGTAAGGCAATGACCCTTCCATTGTTAATGAAGCATCGAACCATTGCGGGAATGCAGAACACCTACATCCGATCTGACATTGTCAAACGGTATGGTTTCAACCTGTCGGCACGGTATTCGATGGACTATGAACTCTATCTGAGACTCGCAAAAGACGAGTTAGGTGAGAGGATTTTTCACATCGCCACACCTTCCACCGTGAATATCAATGACGGGAACATTTCAACACGTTTCCGCAAGCTTTCCAGACGAGAAGCCTACAGGTTCGCTTTCCGGATTGCCCCCTTTGGGTGGAAGAAAATCATGGTAGGCTTGCGCTCATTACGATAAGTACGTCCAAATCTTCGGACCGTATGATGGCCTCAAAGACCGCAACCCAAATGACCCAGACCATCGAGACAGTGCTGAAATTCAATGCGCTGGGAGAAAAGTTTTGCCGACTTCAGTCGTCTGATCGAAGTTTTCAAAATAAAGTGGATTGGTGCACGCATATTTCGATTGAGAAAGTTATGCCAGCCGACAGGTGGAACCTTTATGGCCCAGCCTTGTTGGCAGAAGCGTCCAGAGCGGCGATGACATCCGATGAACGGTGCGCCCAGTCATCTTCATGTAAGAACCAGTCACAGCTCAGCGTTTCCTTCGCAGCTTTTGGCTTATCCACCGCATCAAACCCACGCTGTTTGATCTCGGCAGGTGTGAGCAAACAGCGCACAAATACCGCCTGCTTGCGTGATTGCCAGTGCAACGTGGCAGTAACCCGTTTGCCTTCTGTACCATCGGCTTTTTTCCAAAACGCCCAGATGCGCATCTGGCCTTTGCGACCATAGCTCATTGGAAAACGTATAGGCCACAAAAGTATCGCCCCTTTTGCGAAAATGCCCAGCCAGCTGATCAAAGAACGTTTTGAGTAGCACGGGCGCATTGGCGATGCTGGCGTAGAAAACAGCTTCAGCAGCAGGATTGTAGGTAACTGGCATTCTGAGGTCCTCAAGCATTTGCGCTATGCAAGAGCATGGTCGGGTCAAACTTTTGCCTTGTCCATATGTTTTTGATGCAGGTCGCCCAGAAAGAGTGCAGAAACCTACAGCCTGATTGGCGGGGGTGTTGGCGCACAACGATGCGAACTGCCCATCAGCAGCTCTGTCTGAGCGTGGTCAGCTAAGATTGTCAGACTTGGTTTGATTGAATGGCACAGGCTTGGACTTGCGGACTGGTCGCGGCTTGCTTTTGGTTGGTGCGGGTATGGGCAGCGGGCGGGGCCGTCTCTGACAGCGAGCACAGTCGCATTTTGCAACGACTTCGCAAATCAACAAGACAGCTCTCCCGGTTGGGGGCGGGCGAAAACAGCCCCCTGAAACTGTAAGTACTGGTCCCCAGAAAACTGGGCGTCAGCGATCTTTCCCTCGCAAAACCCTTTTGGCATCACAGCCCCATCCTCGTGGGTGTCATCCATTTGCTTTTGCCCTGACGTTCAATGGTGTCAAAGCAAATACCGCGAAGACGCAAGAAGCGCTCCACCCAATCCAGATGTTCAGGTTTGTCGCTGTGGCGCAGGTGGTAGGCATAGTAGCCCAGTTTGCTGGCACAGGTTCCCAGAGCGTCTGCACTGGGTGCTAGGCCATGAAAGCGTAACACACGCAGGTAGCTTTCGTCCTTGGCAAGCCAACCTTCACAAAACTCCCTGTTGGATGACACGGCACGGCAGTCCAGTAATTCTTGCCTGATCTGTTCCAGCACTATTATTGACATTGTTGATCTCCCCGTATGGCAGCGGGCCTGTGCCCTGCCCATGTATTTATCCACGGCAGGGGAAAAGGTTGTGGTCTGACAGCGTGTTTGAAGACTGTGTTTTGAAAACGATGTTCAAAGAGTATGTTCCCAGACACTCTGCCCTATTCGTCGCGCAATCGCAGAATTGTTGCTTTGTACTGCGCAGCCCGCTCTGGGTCATCTGCGTGGATTTTATCCAACCACACCGCCAGATCGTTTTCTGAAATCTCAGCCCTGTCATCAGCCCAGTCAGCATCGTCGACACATTGATTGTTCTGGGCTTGAGCGAATTGTTTGGCGTTCGTGATGGGGAACAGGCCATGCCCAGCCTGTTCAATGATGACGTCAGCTTCCTTGATGCAGCGACTAGCCGTAGCCGCCAGCACTCGTTTTACGTCTGGATCGTCTTCTGGTCCATTTGCTGGAATACCCGCCAGTAACGCGACCTCATGCAGCTTGAGTTCGGGGTTATCCCTGCGTGCCCGCCAAACAGCATAGCGTCGGTGCAAGGCATAAAGCGGTGTTGTGACTTGCACAGGGTATCTTGCGCGGCTTGGTCCCAATTCCAGCTGCATATCTTTGAATGCGGGCGTAAGGATCGAGCGCAATTCTGCCAAGGTGCGATCCACATCGCCATTGAAGGGGATGGATACCAGCACGCGACCCAATCGGTCGGCAGGGCTGGGCACGCCTTTGACGACCTGAATGCCACCTGCGGCAGGTTCACGAAACAATTCCCTGCCATGGCTGATCCACCAGTTTGGGAAGTTCATCTGATGAATGCCACGAAAATCCCGTGCCACCCGTCCTTGTGGGCCATCGGCATCCCGATATCGGCCTGATTTGAGGTCGTGGTTCTCTTTGAGAAAGCGCCACCAGTAATAGTAGACGCTGCATTGCCAGCCTTTTGCGTCCTTGAAGGGGGGCTGTGGGCGTTTGGCTGGATAGCTTTGGATGTCGAAGTTGCGGGTCAACAACGGCGGTGCGTGCCTGAAATAGAATAGGCCCTGCGCTTGATCAGCCAATCGTTCTTGTTCGTACACGCTGCATCCTCCTGCTCGTCACTGAGCCTGCCGCAATGTCACCGTGCTGCCAAGTGATGATCTGCCCAATGTTAACAACCTCAGTCAGGGGGTGCGCGGGCCAGTCAAGTTTGAGGGCTCAATCCGGCATGTTTGGTTCACGGCAATGATGCCGCACAACATAAAGGAACTACAAATGACGAACGTTTTCAAAGCAAACTTTGACGCAGAAATCGCTGAGCTCGTAGCACAGCGCAAAAAGTGGGAGCTGGGCACCTACGCTTCCAGCAACACTGAGCTGTACGCAATCCTTGCGCGGTGCTTGGAACTTTACCAGCAGGCCGCCAAAGAGCCCCATGTCGCAGATGCGATCAAGGATGTGCTCAAGGGGCTTGGCATCAAGGGCAACAGCGGGACTTCGCTTGCAACCAAAGTTGTGCGCATCGTTTTTGCCACGCCAGCAACTTACACGAAGATCAAGCAGCGCCTTTACGGGTATGCTCGTGTGATTGCGGTTGCTCATGCAGAAGACCAAACGCCCCAGACACTGGCCGCGTTTATTGAGCACAAAGGCGGCATTGACGAAATCCGCCGTGCCAGCAGCACCACCCCCGCGAATGCCCCTGAAGCCATTCAGAGCATCGCAAAGGCTGAGTTTGCAAAGGCAGATCGCCCCACCCTCTACGATGCTTTCGAGCTCAAACCTGAGCTGATGCCTGCGGATGGGGAGCGCTACTCGCTGGCCTTGGTGCGCAAGAATGCAGACGGCACAGGCTCGATTATCTTCGGCACCAAAAAAGCCAGCATTGTGAACAGCGTTTTGACGGAAGCGGGCAAGGCGCTCCAAAGCACTGCTGCCAAGGTGGCTGTTAGTGATCTGCACCAGAGTGCGGAGGATCAAAAGCGGGCGAACCTCGCGGCATTGAGCAAGAAGATGTTGCAGCCCTCTGCACCTGCTGTCGTTGAGGCCGAGCAGGCACCTGCTGTCGAAACCGCGCAGGAAACCCCTGAGCCTGCATTTGCCTAAACCGCCAAGCAAGTATGGGCAGCGTTTGATGCGCTGCCCACTCACTACCCCAAAAAGTCAATTAAAAGGAGAACACCATGACTTTTCGTAATACCCACCAGCCCAAGTCCATCAACGATCTGGTCTTCAAAGACCCCAATGTGGAACAAACGATCCGCGACTATGCTGCGGGCAAAGCCACCAAGCACCTGATTTTGCATGGCCCTATTGGGTCTGGCAAATCCAGTGCCGCCAAAATGATTGTCGCTGAGCGGTGCGGACAGCCCTTTGATGAATTGCCAAACATCACTGTCAATGGTCGCATCGACAAAGATCGCAAAGACTGGGCAGACATTGAGCGCGATTGGGATTTGCAGCGCATGGTGAATAGTGCAGGTCGCGCCTACACGATCATCGATGAAGTTGACGAATGCAGCCCGAAACTGCGTGGACAACTGGACGCCCTGATTGAAACGGATCGCAAGGGCACTGTGATTATGACCACCAATAATTTGCATGATCTGCCGGATTGGTTTTGTGATCGCTGTGCGGTCGTCCGTGTTGACCTGCCAGGTATCAGCGATATTGAGCAGCGTGTTCAGGACATTTTGCGGGCAGAGGGTCTGCCTTGCTCGCCTGCTGCTGTGCAGACGCTGTTGACCAACTTTAACGGCAGTTTGCGTCAGATGATCGATTGGGTCGAGGGGTATGTACGTCATGCCGCCCCTCCCAGTGTGGGCATTGTGGCCAGTTCGGGGCGGATCATTCGGCCCAGCTCGCCAAAGGTGTCGATCAACGGCACCTCGATCTGATTGACGCGTGGAAAGCCCTGACTGGGCTTTCCACACTCTCGTGCTTGAAACCACGGACCGCCAAACAAAAGGCATTGATGGCTAACCTTCTGGTCGGCCATCATTTTTTCTGGCGCTAGGCTGGCTGGTGAATGCAGCACAAGGAGCAAGCGCATGACACATCTCAGCAAGTTTACCTTCAAATCGGTGACACGGCATATCCAGCAGCCCGATCCTGTGGCGACACGTCGTACAAAGATCGTGGCCGCAATTGATCAGCAAAAGCTGGTGCTGGCCGCTGCCGTCAAAGGCGAAACCTACACCATTGCGCAAAAGCGCACCGTCACCAATGACACTGGTGAAGCGGTGCAGCTGATCAAGCCGCGCACCATCCGTCCTTGGTTTTTTGTGCAAGACGATGGCTGGTATGTGCAATGCCGTTATGGGCTGCGGGTGCTGCTGATTGACGGCAAACATAACGCAGTTTTTGCCAAAAACTTAGCCCAAGTGGCTGAGGTATTGGACGCCCTGCGCGACGCCACCCTTGCAGGTGATCTGGATCAGGCATTGGCACTGACCATCAAGTCGGGCAAGCGCCATGACGGATAATCGCATTCGTGACTTAAACGACCAAGCACGGCAGACCTTTACAGGCTGCCGCGTTGTGCTCACACCCAGCATTCAGGCACTGGACGGTTTACATGACCTGCTGGATCGGGTGCGCTGGTTTGATGCCTTTACCCCTGACAATGATCCCTATGGCGAGCACGACTTTGGGTCATTGGTGCACGCAGCAGCCACCATCTTCTGGAAGTTCGATTATTACGACCTGGACTTGCAGATGCATTCCCCTGATCCCAGCGATCCAGATGTCACCTGCCGCGTGCTCACCATCATGCTTGGCGAGGAATATTGAGCCATCCAACCCACATTCATTCAGGCAGACATGCCCTTAATGGTAACACTGATATTTTTGATTATCCGACATATCTGCTACGCATCTATGTGTCCCTCGGATTGCCGGCTCGCATTCGCTTCGTCCTTCAATCCTTCAGAACTTCCGCTAACTCGAATAAAAGACTGAACTTTTCTTGTATTATTAGGGCCTTGCAAGGAGCGATCAGACCAGAGCCGATGAAGGCTCTGATCTAAAATCGCTCATGCACTTTGCATATCGCTTATCATCCCGTACCACCAAACCCTTCGCAGGGGAGAGCAGGTTTTGCTATCATCTCTATTATTGGCGTATCATACGCATCTGTAGGACCCATACGGTCAGGCAACCCTACAAAACGGCGGGCATTGTTTCCAACTCTGTCATCCGCCTCACTTCCGTAAGCATATATTTCTCCGCTCTGCGGCCTATATACTCACGTTACCAAACACCATTCCGACAAGTGAAGCTGCTGGCTGGATAAACATTTATTCCCTTGCAACTTTAGGCATCCCACCGACGAGGATGGGGTAGTCACTTGAAGCGGGCAACGAGCAGCCCATTTGCTTACCGTCACACATCAGAACGGGTTCGCAGCACTATATCATTCGGCGTGCCAGCCTTGGTCTCGTTTGTGGTGCCTAAGTTGAGCCTTTTCTGCCTTCATCGTTATTTATCAACTTGCGCAAATAACGGCGTCAAATGTGGCCTGACCAGCAGGATATGCAGCGGGCCAAAACCTAATGTAACCAGCATTACCTTAGGTCTTAGCCGAACCAATTGATGGCCTTGATGGAATTGCTGTTCGGCTTCTGATCGACGTCCCCAGACCTAATATTATACAGTCAAGCAACTGATAAGGTTATCTTTTAGGGGAAACAGCATGCGCCAAGCCATTACACTCAATGAAGCTCAACTGCGCCGTGTTCTACAATACACCGCCACAAGACGTCACGCCCTTCGTGACCGCACAATCGTCATGGTCAGCTTTTATGCCGGATTGCGTGCCAAGGAAATTGCAGGGCTCAAAATCGGCGATGTGTTTGAGCAGTCAGGGGCGGTGCGTAGCGAGTTCATCTTGTCAGCGGAACAAAGCAAGGGCGGTCATCGCAGAACAGTTTATTTGAACCAACGCTTGCGCCGTGCCCTTGCTGAATATGCAGAACTGGTGGATTTTGATCAGCCTGATGCGCCCCTGTTGCCCAGTCAGAAGGGCGGGCATTTTAGCCCCAATACTGTTGATTGTCACTGAGAACTGACCCGGCATTGTCACCGCGATTTGACCCACCCATTAGTTATGTTCTCTATGTCATGATGGCGTCAATGCTGTT
>NZ_ATVN01000001.1 GCF_000420745.1 Pseudorhodobacter ferrugineus DSM 5888 | reverse complement strand
ATCGCAGCTGTCAACGTCGTTTTGCCGTGGTCAACGTGACCAATCGTGCCGATGTTTACGTGCGGTTTGTTACGTTCAAACTTTGCCTTTGCCATCGCGGAATGCCTCAACCCTTTGGGGGGCCCTATTTGGGTCCCGTTCTACATCGAGGGCGAGATAGCCATGAAAGGTGGAAAAATCAAGTGTCACTTGGTGGATGCGACAACCTCAACCGGCTTCGCGGGCAAAGCGAACCACTCCGGATGGTCTGACAGCCAGCGCTCAATTCGCTTGGCGGCATTAAAGCTCAGCTTTTCCATCTGCTGTTCGGCTGTGCGGGTCAGACCAGAACCAATCATCGTTTCGCCGTCCAGCCCTTCGAACACGGTGAACTGCTCACCTTTATCGTTCAGCTTTTTGCCCGTTTCATCATCCCAAACAGTCGCGGTCACAACAACGACCGATTTCGGCGATATGACCAATGGAATGCCCGGAGGGGCAAGCGCATAGGCATCGACCGAAACCCCGAGATTATAGAATTTGTCACCATCATAACGGCCCAAACGGGTTTGAATGGCCGCGGTCAAGCTGTCATCCCAATCCTTCGGATCCGCCTCGCGTGAGATTGGTACCTTTTGCGGATTGTCCGCGACAACGATGTTATGACCCATTTTGAAGTTGCCGAGATTGACCGGAGCCTCGACCACATTTGGTCCGGCACATGCCGAGAGCAAACCAGCAACAAGCAGAAAAGCAGAGAGGCGCGCGGTTTTCATGAGGTGTCCTTTGGGCAAAACAACTTCTCTGACATAGCCTTTGCGAAACGCCTGCGCAACCATAGCGCCTTCCCCTCGCGCCAAAGCCTACTATATTCAACTTATGCTTTTTGATGGATCGGACCAGACAATGCCCCCCTCCACGGTTCCAGACACTGACATGCCGCAAAGGGTCCCCGCGCGGGTGCCGCTTCATAACACCCCGCTGGGTATTTTGGCCTCGGCACGGGCGGGGCAAAAGAATGTGTTGGAGCTAATCCCAGAGATCGCAACGCGCCAACCGATGTTGTCGGGGCGGACAGGGCGGCGCTGGCATATGGTGATGGATCCCACCGCGTTGAAACGGGTGCTGCGCGATAAGGTCGAGGATTACCCTAAATCGATTGTCACCAAGCTGATCCTTGAGAAGGCGATTGGAGACAGTCTGTTTGTGGCCGAAGGAGCCGAATGGTTGTGGCAACGTCGCACGGCGGCACCTGTGTTCAGCCACCGGAATGTGGCTGCCCTTGCCCCTGTCATGACAGCTGCGGCCGAGCGGTCGAGCGCGCGGGTTATAGCTGCTGCGGGGCCGTCTGGCGGGCGGGCGGTGGATATGCTTGCCGAAATGGTTGCCGCCACGTTTGAAGTGATTTCCGACGTTACCTTTTCGGGCGGAGAAGGGTTTGATCGCGGTGCCGTTCACCGCGCGATTGAGGGCTATATCGCGCATGCAGCCAAGGTTTCCGTGCTGGATTTGTTGGGCGTCCCCGGCTGGGTGCCACGGCCAGGGCGGATGATGGCAGGCGCCGCGATGCGGGACATGAAGCGGATTGCGGATGATGCGATTGAAAGCCGCCGCATGGATGGGCGCCGCGCGGTGCCGGATCTTTTGGACCTGCTGTTGGAAGGCGAAGACCCCAAGAGCGGGCGAAAGATGACCACATCGGAACTGCGAGACAATCTGCTGACCTTTATTGTGGCAGGGCATGAGACCACGGCGCTGACCCTGTCTTGGGCATTGTATTTGTGTGCCTTTGATCCCGCTGTTCAGGCCGAGGCCCATGCCGAGGCGCGCGCTGTTTTGGGGGATCGGGCCGCCACGCAGGCCGATATCGCGAACCTTCCGCTGATCCGCCGGATCGTGGATGAGACCTTGCGGCTCTACCCGCCTGCGGCCTTTTTGGCGCGGACGGCGCAGGTAGCGGATGAGCTGTGTGGTCGCGAAATCCGGCCCGGCGATACGGTCGTTTTGCCTATTTATGCGCTGCATCGCCATCACATGCTGTGGGAAAATCCGGACCAGTTTGACCCGTCCCGCTTTGCCGATCCAAAGGCGATTGACCGCTTTGCCTACCTGCCTTTCGGAGATGGGCCGCGGGTTTGTATCGGGGCCAATTTTGCGCTGCAAGAGGCGATTATTATTCTAGCCACCATGTTGGCGCGGCACCGTTTTTCGCTGATTGAAGGCAAGGCGCCCAAGCCTGTGATGATTTTGACCCTGCGGCCCGGAGGTGGGGTTTGGTTGAAGGTGGAGACTGTTTAAGCCGATATGTCCGCGCGCGAACATTTATGTAAGCACTTGTTATTAAACCGTTTTGATATTTTTGTTTACCAAATATTAACCCGTGTCCACGCGGACAGATGTAGTTTGGGATGATACGGAATGGTGGCGTGAAACCCCATCCTACGGGGTACACGACACGGGCAGGCCGCGTTACGCGCAAATCGCAGGACAGTTGTTGAGCGTCAGTTCCTCTTGACCTTTGCGCCGTGAAAGCGCCCAAAAGGGCGCATGACCACCCCCTGCGCAGGACAGCCTTTGCCGAAACGCCTAGCCCCGCGCAGCTGCTTTTTGACTGGCGTAAAGATACCACGCCAAGCCTGCAGCGATGACGCCAGCCATCACGAGGAACCCAGCCATCGAGGACTCGCCAAAAAGCGCGGTGTTCATGCGCCGACCCGGCAGAAACGTGAACAGACCTGCAATACCCAGTGCCCAAAAATAGAGGGATTGCATGTTCTTTTGATGGGCTTTGATCCGGCGCTGACGTGCGGCGTTCACCCCGTTCCAAAGGCTCCAAACGGTGAACACAGACAAAACATGGATCGGGCTGATCGGACCAGGGCCAATTTGCGCGGTGATGCCAAAGGATGTCAGCGCCGTCAGTCCCATAGCAATGACCCACACATAGCCAAAACCTTTGTGCCAAATATCCCTTGATCGGCGGAGCAAAACGAATGGCCCGATAACAACGGCCAGAACGGCTGCAAGGGCGTGCAGTTGAATAACGAACGGGGCGCTTAGAATGGGGGAAAGGGACATAGGGTTTCCTTCATCTTGGCAGGGATCGATTATGGTGCCACTGTTCGGAGGCCCAATTCGCAGCCGATTCAATGCGCCATTCGCAAAGGGATAGAATTTCAACGTGACTGACAGGCTCTTTCCATCCGCGCTTCGCGAATTGCAGACGACTTTTAGCAAGCGACCAGTCTTGATCGGTCTGGTTGCCCTTGGGGGTATTCTTGGCATCTCGGGTCCGTTCAACACGCTTGATACGTTGCCCGCGGTGCCGCGCATTTTGTATTGGGTTGTCGTTGTCGCCGTGACATTTGCGGCTGGTAGCGGTGTCAGTTCTGTTGTCCATAGCGCGCTGGGTCGCCGCCAACCGTGGCTCTGCCATACCGTCAGCATCGCGGCGATCGGGCTGACGGTTACCGCCGCGTTGAGCCTGCTAAATCTTGCGGCATTTGGCCTGTGGTTTGAGAACTGGACTGTGCTTTTATCCCGGCTGGGCATGGTGACGTTGATTTCGGCTGTGGTTGAGCTGAGCAGCCTTGCGCTGCGGGCCGAGTTGCCAGCCGAGTTGCGCGCCGAAGGACGGGGCACGCGGGCCGCGATACTGGACCGGTTGCCGTTTGATAAGCGCGGAGAGATCGTCGCCCTGAGTGCGGAAGATCATTATGTGCGCATTGTGACAACCAAGGGGGCCGCGTTGGTTCTTATGCGGTTGTCAGATGCCGTAAAAGAGGTTGGAGACACGGCCGGATTGCAGATTCACCGATCGCATTGGGTTGCCGTTCATCAGGTTAAAGATGTCAAACGCGCTGGGGATCGGGCAGAGGTTTTGAGTTCAGACGGAACGAACCGCCCGATAAGCCGCAGCTTTATACCCGCAGCCCAAAAGGCAGGGCTGTTGCCAGCCAAGTGACCCTAAAGCGTTTCGACTTAGACCTTACGGACATAACATTGTCTGAAATCAAAGATTCGGGCGCGTTATGTGATGTATGCTGGGTCACGTTAAAGTCGAAACGCTATGGTTGACGGGGTGGTGCGCTTTTTTCCACATTGCACCGATATTGCATCACGTTGCCAAACCGCAGGACAGCGCGATTGTCAGGCGTGTTCCCGTACCGCAACGGGATAGGCGCCACATTGGCAATTGCGCTTTAGCCTTTGCAAATGCCCTTTAGCGCCTGCCATTCCGCATCGGTCAGAATGGGGGTTGTGCCGGTTTGCGCGGCGGCAAAGTCACGGGCGCGGGCGGCGCGGGCACTGGTTGAAGGGTGGCTGGACAGGTATTCGGGCGGGACAAAGCCATCCTCTAACCCTGACAGCTTGTCAAAGAAATCGGCAAAGGCGGCCGAGTCTACCTTGGCCGCTTGCAGCATTGCCAAGCCAAACTCATCCGCCGCCGCCTCGGCCTTGCGGGTGTAGGAGGTTTGCAGCATTTGGTCGCCGATGATGCCGATCACCGACCCGCCAGTCACATCGCCCAGGACAATCGACACGATCCCTGCCGAGCCTGCGGCGCGCAGCATCAGGCGGGTCGGATCGCGGGCTTCGACATGGCCGATTTCATGGGCCAGCACCGCCGCCACTTCCTCGGCCGTATCCGACGTATCAAGCAGCCCGCGCAGGATGATGATTTGACCGCCAGGGGCGGCAAAGGCGTTGACCATTTCATGGTCCAGCACCGAAAAGCTGATCGCATATTTCAGCTCTTGCCCGTCCATCAGCCGTGAGGCCATGCGGTTCAGCGCGGCCTCGCCTGCTGGATTATTGCAGGCAAGGGTGCCGCTTTTGCCTGCGCCCAGCAGATATTTCATCTGCGACACCACGGCGCGGCCAAATTTGACTTCGGTTTCCAAGGGCATCCGGTCGGCCAAAAAATCGGACATGCGCGGCAAAATCACAAAGACGATGACGCCGATAGAGGCCACGGCGAGGGCAAGGCGTGTGATGATTTTGGTGGCCGTGCCACGGCGCACGTCGCGTTTGGCAAGCTGGGGAGCCGACAGGCGCACCCATGCCATCAGGTCAGGGTCGGTGATCACAAGGCGCGCGGGGTCACGCGGGGATTCGTCGTCGCTGTCGGATTGCAGGGTTAGGGTCAGCGCGTTCACGACCGCCTGATCGCCCAGTGCGCGCAGGCGGGTCAATGGCCAAAGCCACGGGGCCACGCCGGTTTGCAGGTCCAGTATCAGGCCGCTGCCATCACTGGTCACGGACACCAAAACAGGGTGGCGCTGCGCCGTTTGGCCATCGAAAAAGGTGGCCGCAATCGGCGCAGCGCCGATCATCAGATCGCCCCGCCAACATCCAGCGCATCGGCAAAGCCATCGGCATCGGCCCCGCTGTCAGCCGCGCGCTGACGGATGCCTGCAAGGGCCTCGGTGTTGTTGACATGCAGGTGGTTCACCAGATGCGCGATGACGGGTTGGGTGACCATCACTATGGCAAGCGCGCCCAAGGCCACGAGGATCAGCAGATAGCCGATGATCAGGGGGGCGATGGCAAGCGGGCTTGGCCCTGCCCCCATACCCATGCCGCTGAAGGACGCCGCAAAAAGGCCGCCGAGGATAGCAAAGGCGATACCCCCAGCAAGGCCAACCGCGATGCCACCCAGTATGACGATTTTCAAAATCTCGCCCGCGCTGGGGGTTGCGACAAAGGTGACTTGGCCGCCTAGGGTTTTGTGATTGGTAAGGTAGGCATAGGAATGCACACGGTAATAGGCAAAGCCTACAAAGAACCAGAAATACCCGATGACGCCGATGATAGCGCCAAGTATTGGCACCGCGATCGCCAAGACGCCGCCCAATACCATCATGCCAAGGCCGATGAACACATGTTTCATCGCGCCGTAAAGGCTCTGCCAGCGGCCGCCTTGTTCAAAGCGGGCATCGCCGTAATGGCTGCGGTCTGTCATGAATTTTTCAAGGTAAAAGCTTTGGCGCGGCAGCAAGATGCCCAAGGTCAGGAAGGTCAGGATATAGTGGCCCATTGCGCGCAAGGCATAGCCCCAAGCAGCGCTTTCCATCCCAAACCGAATGCCGCGCAGGCGGGTGCGGGCCAATTTGTAGCGGCGCGAGCGGTAGACGGCAAAGAGCATAAACGGCGCAACCGCAAAGAACGACAGGTAGACCGAGGCAAGGATCGCCAGTTCATTGTCAGGTTGGCCCATGATGCCAAGCCCTGCGAAGGTCAGGAGGAGTTGGATGCCACCCAGATAGACCGCCAGAAAGACAATGGCGACCAAGAAACCAAGCAGTTTTTCAAGCCCCGTGCCGGTGTATTCAAACGAGTCCCCATCAATGGACACAGAAGACCAGATGTATTTGCGCATCCGGGTTTTTGCCCAAAAACGGTAGATACCTGCCGTAAGGACGGTCAGCAATCCGGTGACAAAGGCCAGCTTGAAAATGGGGGTCGATTGACCGGAATAGCGGGTATTTCCGCTTGAATTCAATGACATGAATGGCTCCTGAGAAATCGTTAAAAGTGTTCTGCTTCCGGTTGTTAACGTGTTTCCAGCGCCCAATAAAGAGAAATTGCGTGGCGGCGCGACAAAGCCTGAGTCTGTGATGTGCATTTTGGATGGCATTCCTGATTTTTTTACTAAATTATTATTGACAGGGAAATGGTGAATTTGTATTGCTGACTAAAATACTAAGGATAAACGAGGATCCCTATGACCAATGCACCTGCCCGCCCCGCGGCCCCCCGTCTTGTGTCTGCCCGTCAATGGACCGGGCTTTTGCTGGCCACCACCGCGCTTGGTGCGGGCATGGCCGAGGCGCGGATGGGGCCGCCTGTTATGGTCGGGGACCAGACGGTTTGGGTGGCCGCGACCGAAGGTGGCGAGGGTGGTGAAGCGGGAGCTGTGGCAGGGGTTGATGCAGACACCGCCTATGTCGTGCGATTGGCAATTGTCGAAGGGCATTTGCTGGCGGCGGCAGCCCTGTATCGTGCGGGGATGGTCGATGATGCGATTGGGTTGTCCTATCACCCCGAGGCCGAGATGATGGACGAGGTGCGCGAGACGCTGGCCGCACATGGGCAGGCCGATTTCACGCCGCTCATGCAGGCGTTTTCCACTGCGATGGAGGGGGGTGCTGCCGATGTGATGCCCGAACTGGCAGCATTTCAGATCGCGGTTGCGGGTGCGATTGGGGCAGACGCGCCCGATGCGGCCAAGCGGTTTGCGGTTTCTGTCGCCGTTTTGCGGGCAGCGGCGGCGGAATATGCGGGCAGTATTGAAGGCGGCGTGGTGACGGATGTGCTGGCCTATCACGAGGCGCAGGCCTTTGTGGATGTGGCGCGGGGCATGGTTGTGGGCATCGTGGGGCAAGAGCGGTTGGTCACGCGGGCCGTGGCGGCGATGGACCCTGCGGCCGAGGCGTTTGCTATGGTGGACGGGGCGTTCGCCGCGCGTGACCCTGCGATTTTACTGGGGGTTGCGGCACGGGTAGAGCTTATCAGCTCTCAGGTGCGGTAAACGATGTTTTTGGCAATTGACGGGCTGCTGGACGCGGCCACGGTTGGGGCCTTACGGGATGAGGCGGCGGGGTTGGCGTTTGAGGACGGGGCCAACACGGCAGGGCGGTTCGCGCGTGAGGTGAAGGCCAATGACCAAGCCGCCCCATCGGACGCGCGCGATGCGGTTTTGGCGCTGGTGGCGAGGGCGTTGCAGGGGAATGCGCTGTTTGCATCAGCCGCGCGGCCACGGGCGATGACGCCGCTGATTTTGTCGCGGTATCGCAGCGGGCAAACCTATGGGCTGCATGTGGACGATGCGCTGATGGGGGACTTGCGGACGGATATTTCGTTCACGCTGTTCCTGTCAGACCCTAAAACCTATGACGGCGGCGCGCTGATACTCGAGGATAGTCTGGAGGCGCGGGCGGTGAAACCGGCGGCGGGAACGGTGTTTTTATATCCGTCCACGACTTTGCATCGCGTTGAACCGGTGACGCGGGGCGAACGGCTGGCGGTTGTAGGCTGGGTGCAAAGCCGGATCAGGCAGGCGGACCAGCGCGAGATCTTGTTTGATCTGGACCGGTCGATTGCGGAATTGCATGCAAGTGCGGGCAAGTCGGCGCTGTTTGATTGCCTTTGCAAAACGCGTTCGAATTTGCTGCGGATGTGGGCGGAAGTGTAAACCGCGACGCCAAAATGGAAAACGGCCCCGAGTTGGGGCCGTTTTTTTGTCCGCTAGTTGAACTTGTTGTCCCTTGGGAAGCCGCGCGGGGCCATTCGGCCAGCGGTTGCCCGTTTGGCCAGCCATTCGTCTAGCGCGGTTTCCACACGGGTACGGCCTGCGGGGTCTTTCCAGCTGAGGCCATCTGCCAGCGTAAAGGTGGTGGCATCGCACAAGCCGCCGTCTTTGTACTTTTGCAGGCGCACACCTTTGCCTTTGGCCATTTCCGGTAATTCATCCAGCGCAAACACCAACACTTTGCGGTTTTCACCGACCACGGCGATGTGGTCGCCAATGGCGGGTTTGCACACGGCGGTTTTGGCGGTGCCGCGCAAGGACAGCACTTGTTTGCCCGCGCGGGTTTGGGCGACCACCTCATCCGCCGGACAGATAAACCCGTCACCATCCGAGGAGGCGATCAGCAATTTGATGCCCGCGCGGTGGATCATCAGATCAACGATTTCCGCCTCGTTCGGCAGATCGACCATCAGGCGCACGGGTTCGCCCATGCCGCGCCCACCGGGGAGGTTGGCGCCGAGAAGGGTGTAAAACCGCCCGTTGCTGCCCACCAGAATGATCCGGTCGGTGGTTTCGGCGTGGAAAAAGAAGCGGCCTTCATCGCCGTCTTTGAACTTGGCCTCGGTATCCAGCGCGGCGTGCCCTTTCATCGCGCGGATCCAACCCATTTTGGAACAGATCACGGTGATCGGTTCGCGTTCGATCATCGCCTCATAGGGCACATCCTCGATCACGTCACCATCCGCGAAAGTGGTGCGGCGCTTGCCTTGCGCCCAAGATTTGCCAAAGGTTTTTTGCACATCGGCAAGGTCTGCGCTGATGCGTTTCCATTGCAGGCGCGGGTCGGCCAGCAGATCTTCAAGGTCGGCGCGTTCCTTCATCAAGGCGTCACGCTCGGCCACCAGTTCCATTTCCTCTAGCTTGCGCAAAGAGCGCAGGCGCATGTTGAGGATGGCTTCGGTTTGAACCTCGGTCAGCTCGCCTTCGGCCACAGGGGGCGAGACGTAGTCTTTTTCCGACATGGCGCGGGGGTGTTTGAGACCCCAGTTTTCGGACATCAGCGCGCGTTTGGGGTCGGCGTCATAGCGGATGATATCAATCACGCGGTCGAGGTTTAGGAAGGCCGTAATGAAGCCTTCCAGTACCTCAAGGCGGTGGTCGATTTTATCCATGCGGTGCTGCGAACGGCGTTGCAGCACGTTGCGGCGATGGTCGAGGAAGGCGCGCAGAACTTCCTTGAGGCTGCACACCTTGGGGGTGCGGCCATCGATCAGGGTGTTCATGTTCAGGCTGAAGCGGATTTCAAGATCCGAGTTTTTGAACAGCATGCCCATGAGCATATCGGGGTCAACGGTGCGGACCTTGGGTTCGATAATCAGGCGCACATCATCGGCGGATTCGTCACGGACATCACCAAAAATCGGGATTTTCTTGGTCTGGATCAGTTCGGCCAATTTCTCAATCAGGCGCGATTTTGGCACCTGATAGGGGATTTCGGTGATGACGATTTGCCATTGGCCCCGACCCAAATCCTCAACCGACCAGCGGGCGCGCAGGCGGAAAGAGCCGCGACCCGTGCGGTAGGCATCGATGATGTTGCCGCGGGGTTCGACGATTACGCCGCCTGTGGGGAAATCGGGGCCTGGGACCAGATCGACCAGCGCGTCATCGGCGATGGCGGGGTCTTTGATCATCGCAAGGCAGGCGTCGATCAATTCATGCAGGTTGTGCGGCGGGATGTTGGTGGCCATGCCCACGGCGATGCCAGAGGAGCCATTGGCCAGCAGATGCGGAAAAGCGGCGGGCATGACGACAGGCTCTTCGAGCGTGCCGTCATAGTTCGGGCGGTAATCGACTGCGTTTTCGGCCAGCCCTTCCATCAGCTTTTCGGCAATCGCTGTCAGCCGCGCCTCGGTATAACGACTTGCCGCAGGGTTATCGCCGTCGATATTGCCAAAGTTGCCTTGGCCATCAACCAAAGGATAGCGGACGTTGAAATCCTGCGCCAAGCGGGCCATCGCGTCATAAATCGCCATGTCACCGTGCGGGTGATAGTTGCCCATCACATCGCCCGAGATTTTGGCGGATTTACGGAAACCGCCCGTGGGGGACAGTTTCAATTCACGCATCGCAAAGAGGATTCGCCGATGAACAGGCTTCAATCCATCACGCGCATCGGGCAGCGCGCGGTGCATGATGGTGGACAGCGCATAGGTCAGATACCGATCACCGATGGCACGGCGCAGCGGTTCAGACACGGTTACGGACTGGGTGTTGGGATCATCGGGCGATTTTGTCATGCATGTTGTGTAATCGGGCATCGCCGCACGGTCCAGCCGAAAGACGCATTGGCGGACGGCAGAATTATTAAGGAAAATCTGTTTCGGGAACTTTTGGCATTTTTTCCCACACAAAAAAGTGACATAGTTGTGAAAGTAAGAGTTCGCAAATCACGCAGTCTGGGTGGGATCGCTATGTTCAAGTTAATGTCAGTTTTGGCAGCCGGTATGTTTTTAACCCTTTTGATTGGGGGCGAAGACAAGGGGCAAGTGCGCCAAGGCCTGATTGGCGTGAGCGCTGAACCTGCAAAGCGGCATGTAGTGAGCGCGGCTGTGGCGCCAAAACCCGCCCCGAAGCCCAAAGCAACCTTGGCCAATTTTACCCCTGTCACAGTGCAAGCGCCGCTGCCTGCAATGAAATCGGGCACGTCCGTGATTGCGGGGTCGTTTGTGATTGTGGGCCAAGCCAAGGTTGAAACCGTCGCGGCGGTTGTGAACGAGGCCGATGCAGATGCCTTGCCAGTGATGTATGTCAGCAGCAATTCGGTGAATGTGCGCGGCGGGCCATCGACCGATTACGAAGTGGTTGGCCGATTGGTTCGCGCCGAAGCCGTGACGGTAATGGAACCCGCGCAAGACGGCTGGGTGCGGATTGCCATTGAAGGCGACGGGCTGGAAGGGTTTATCGCGGCGCGGTTGCTGAGCGATACGGACCCTGCGGCAAACTAGGCCGCAATTGCGGTGCATGGTGTTTGACGGTAAAGCTGTGGCTTTGATTTCAAAGGTTGCAGCATGATCCCCAAGTCCATTTTGATAACAGGTTGTTCGTCGGGCATTGGCCTTGATGCGGCGCGGACCTTGCGCGCGCGGGGCTGGCGGGTGTTTGCCACCTGCCGCGCCGAAGCGGATTGCGAGCGGTTGCGGGCCGAAGGGCTGGAAAGTTTCCGGCTGGATTATGATGATGTGGCCAGCCTTGAGGCCGCCGTGGCCGAAGTTGCCAAACGCACGGGCGGCACATTGGATGCGCTGTTCAACAACGGAGCCTTTGCGATTCCCTGCGCGTTCGAGGATTTGCCACGTGACGCGTTTCGCGCGATTTTGGAAACCAACCTGATTGGCTATCACGACCTTACCTGCCGCGTGTTGCCGATGATGCGGGCGCAAGGGCATGGGAGGATTGTGAACAACTCATCCATTTTGGGGATGGTCGGATACCGTTGGCGCACCGCCTATGTGGCGACAAAATTCGCGTTGGAGGGGATCACCGATGTGCTGCGCCTTGAGCTGCGCGGCACAGGGATTCATCCGATTTTGATTGAACCGGGGCCAATTACGACCAAGTTTCGCGACAATTCTGCGCTGCAATTCAAACGCTGGGTGAAATGGGAAACCTCGCCCCGCCGCGATGAATACAAAGAGGTGCTGGCGCGGTTTGAAAATGCGACAGGGCCGGACAGGTTTGAACTGCCAGCATCGGCGGTGACACAAAAGCTGATCCATGCGTTGGAAAGCAAGCGGCCAAAGGCGCGGTATTATGTGACGATGCCGACCCATATCATGGGCATCGCGCGGCGCATTTTGCCGGTGCGGGCGCTGGATTGGGTGTTGGCGGGCGGCAAGCGCGCGTAAAAGACGTTTCGCCGCAACGAAATATCCTTCGCTTTTTGGTCGCACCCGCTTACATCCGCTACAAACAGAGAGGGACTGATCATGTTGAACGACCCGCTATTCATAATTGCTGCGATTGCCTGCCTTGGCGTGCTTGTCATTTTGATCCTTGGGATAGGCACCTTTGGCAAGGGCGGCGAAGGCAGCGCCAAACGGTCCAACAAGCTGATGCAATACAGAATTTATGCGCAGGCGCTTGCAGTGGCGTTGATCTTGTTATTTGTCTGGATGCGGAAAATGGGGGCCTGAGGCATGGTTGTTTTGAACAAAATTTATACCCGCACGGGGGATAAGGGCGAAACGGCGCTGGGGAACGGTGACCGCGTGGCCAAGCACAGCCTGCGGGTTTCGAGCTATGGCACGGTCGATGAAACCAACGCGACGATTGGCTTGGCGCGGCAACATAGTGTGGGCGACATGGATTTAGCGCTGGCGCGGGTGTCGAATGATTTGTTCGATCTGGGCGCCGATTTGTGCACGCCCGACCGCGCGGGCGATGCAGATGCGCCCTATCCGCGTTTGCGGATGGTGGATGCGCAAGTGGACCGGCTGGAGGCCGAGATTGACGCGATGAACGCGAAACTGACACCTTTGCGCAGCTTTATCCTGCCCGGCGGGTCGGCGCTGGCGGCGCAGTTGCATCTGTGCCGGACGGTGTGCCGACGGGCCGAACGGTTGACCGTGGAACTGTCGCAGGTCGAGGATGTGAACCCTGCGGCCGTGAAATACCTGAACCGGCTGTCGGATTGGTTTTTTGTGGCGGGGCGGATTGCCAATAATGACGGCAAGGATGATGTGCTTTGGGTGCCGGGGCTGACGCGCTAGGTTGGAAATCTAACGAATCCTAACGCTTGAAAACAGGGTTTGGGCAGGATTGTCGCCACGCAAACCTGCCCGCGTGGTGAAAACGCGGCGTCCGTTGTCGCTAACATGACGATTTTGGCCTGTTTATTCCCCGCGCAAGATTATATCAAAACCGAGTAAGTTTTGGGGCCACCTGCCCCATCCCAACCAAGGAGTCCGCGCCAATGAAGGTTCTTGTGCCTGTCAAACGTGTGATCGACTATAACGTGAAAGTCCGTGTGAAAGCGGATGGCAACGGTGTTGATCTTGCCAATGTCAAAATGTCGATGAACCCGTTTGACGAAATTGCCGTCGAACAGGCGATCCGCCTGAAAGAAGCGGGCACCGTTGACGAGATTATCGTGGTGTCTGTTGGCGTGAAGCAAGCGCAAGAAACGCTGCGCACCGCGCTGGCGATGGGCGCCGACCGCGCGATTTTGATCGTAGCGACCGATGATGTGCACAATGACATCGAGCCGCTGGCCGTGGCGAAACTGCTGAAAGCGGTTGTCGACGAGGAAGCACCGGGGCTGGTGCTGTGCGGCAAGCAGGCGATTGACAATGACATGAACGCGACGGGGCAAATGCTGTCGGCGCTGTTGGGTTGGTCGCAGGCGACATTTGCCAGCGAGTTGGCGATTGAAGGCGACAAGGCCGTCGTGACCCGCGAAGTTGACGGCGGTTTGCAGACCATCAAAGTGGCGATGCCAACGGTGGTGACAGTGGACCTGCGCTTGAACGAACCGCGCTATGCATCATTGCCTAACATCATGAAAGCAAAGAAAAAGCAGCTGGATGAAAAGACTGCTGCCGATTACGGCGTGGATGTGACCCCGCGTTTGACCATTGTGAAAACGGTTGAACCTGCGGGCCGCAAAGCGGGCATCAAGGTGGGATCGGTCGACGAACTGATTGCGAAACTCAAAGACGAAGCGGGGGTTATCTGATGGCTGTTCTTCTGTTGGGTGAAGTGATTGATGGCGCGCTGGCGACCGATCAATTGGCGAAAACACTGACGGCTGTGGCTTCGCTTGGCCCAGTCACAGTGCTGATCGCGGGCAAAGGTGGCGATGCAGCGGCGGCCGAGGCGGCGACATTGCAAGGCGTGACAAAGGTTTTGTTTGCCGATGACCACGTCTATTGCCATGCGATGTCAGAGCCGACTGCGGCGCTGATCCAGTCGCTTGCGGGCGATTACAGCCATATTGTCGCGCCATCAGGGGCGTTTTCCAAATCGGTTTTGCCACGGGTTGCGGCGCTTTTGGACGTGATGCTGATGTCGGAAGTGCTGGGCGTGGTCGATGCTGACACGTTCGAGCGCCCGATCTATGCAGGCAACGCGATTCAGACGGTGAAGTCGACCGACGCAACCAAGGTGATGACCATCCGCACCGCGACCTTTGATGCGGCAGGGACCGGTGGGTCGGCCAGCGTTGAAAAGATTGGCGCGGCGATGGACGGCGCGATGTCGGCTTGGGTTGAAGACAAGGTTGCGGCATCTGACCGCCCCGAGCTGACGAGTGCTGGGATTGTGGTTTCCGGTGGTCGCGGCGTTGGGTCCGAGGCTGATTTTGCGATGATCGAGAAACTGGCGGACAAACTGGGCGCCGCCGTTGGCGCATCCCGCGCAGCGGTGGACAGCGGCTATGCACCGAACGACTGGCAGGTTGGCCAGACCGGCAAAGTGGTGGCGCCCGATCTGTATGTGGCCATCGGGATTTCCGGTGCGATCCAGCATTTGGCGGGGATGAAAGATTCCAAAGTGATCGTCGCGATCAACAAGGATGAAGAGGCGCCGATTTTCCAAGTGGCCGATTATGGGCTGGTTGCCGACTTGTTTACGGCCGTGCCAGAGCTGATCGAAAAACTGTAAGATTTTGGATTGATTGCAAAAAGGGCACCCGCGTTTGGGTGCCCTTTTTTTATGCGTGCATTGCTTGCGGACCTAAAAGCTGGTCAATTGCGGCGGCAAGGGCTGCTGCAACCTCTTTATGCGCCAAGGGGCCGGGGACACCTTGGGCCGCGGGGCGTTCCATGGCCGAAAACGCCTTGGCTTCCATCGCTTCGGTCGACGCCTCATGGCTGGCGACCACCTCTAGATAGGCAGTCGCGTGAGCGCGGGCCTGTTCGATCATGGTGGCATTGACCAGCACCGAATTGGTGTAGGGATTAGCACCCGCACTGGATTGTGGCGGCGCGTTATCACCCATCCAAAGCAGCAAACGTGGCCCCCGCACCGCCCGCAGCAACTGGCCCATACGGTCAACCCATGTGGCCTGCAACGTCGTCGCCACCTCGACAAAGCGGTGCGGCGATGCCTGATGCAGGCTTTGTAACATGTGACGGGTAAAGTGAAACTCCGTGAAATCCACCTCTTTGTACAGGTTCTGAAGGCGCGTGCTGGCCCGCAAAAAACGATCATTGCGGCGCGGATGAACCGTATAAAACGGATTGCTGAGGTTCTGCGCGGCAAGCACCTGCACAACGGTCAGATCAGCCCCGCAGGCGATGTCCAACACCTCGGGCTCATTCAAAAACACATCGGGGCCAGCATTCATCCAGCCCAGATTTACAACGCTATACCCCGCACTTTCCAATACCGCAGGATACGGCACGGGAACGAATTTGCCGTAAGTTTCCGTCCCCCCAATTGCTGCAATATAGGGTTTCAGCAGGCTTTTCTTTGGCCCCCGAAACACCAGTTTGGACGTACCATAGTGGCACGGAAAATAATCGAGCGACCCCTCGCTCGGATAAGCATAGGCCATTTCACCCACCCAAATTGTTTTAACACCCAAGAACAGGATTGACGCAAAGGTCTTACCGAATCGCTAAATCCTGAATTTGGTACGAATACTTTGTATTTCAGGGGAATTTGGCACGCGGCCTTGCGCGCGGGCACGGGCAAGGCATATGGTTTGCCCAAGGTCAGATGCAGAGGAACGGGCGCATGGAAATCAAGTCAGTCGGAATCGTCGGAGCGGGGCAAATGGGCAACGGGATTGCGCATGTGTTTGCCCTTGCAGGGTTTGACGTGACAATGACGGACATCAGCCAAGAGAGCCTGACCAAAGCCGTGGCGCTGATTGACCGCAATATCGAGCGACAAGTAACCAAAGGCAAAACCACCGCCGAGGATAAGGCGGCGGCGATGGCGAGGATCAAAACCACGCTAAAACTGGCCGATCTGGGCAAGCTGGACCTGATTATTGAGGCGGCAACGGAACGCGAGACGGTGAAGCAGGCGATTTTCGACGATCTGCTGCCGCATTTGCAGCCGCATACGATTTTGACCTCGAACACGTCGTCGATTTCGATCACGCGGCTGGCAAGCCGGACGGATCGGCCTGAAAAATTCATGGGGTTTCACTTTATGAACCCCGTGCCGGTGATGCAGCTGGTAGAGTTGATCCGCGGGATTGCGACGGACCGCCCAACCTATGATAGCTTGTTGGCGGTGGTGGAAAAGTTGGGGAAAACGGCAGCAAGTGCCGAGGATTTTCCTGCGTTTATCGTAAACCGGATCTTGATGCCGATGATCAACGAGGCGGTTTATACGCTGTACGAAGGGGTCGGGTCGGTCAAATCCATCGACGAATCACTGAAACTGGGGGCCAATCACCCGATGGGGCCACTGGAACTGGCCGATTTTATCGGGCTGGATACCTGTTTGGCGATTATGAACGTGCTGCATGACGGGTTGGCAGATACAAAATACCGCCCCTGCCCGTTGCTGACCAAATATGTCGAAGCGGGCTGGCTGGGTCGCAAAACCCAGCGCGGATTTTACGACTATCGTGGCGATGTGCCAGTGCCGACGCGGTAGGGGTTAGAAGTCTTCGCCAAACAGGGTACGGACCAACTGGTCCAACGCATCCAACAGCGCATCGGCCTGCGGGCCTGATGTTGCCACGGTGATTTCGGTGCCCCGCGAGGCACCCAACATCAATAGGCCCATGATCGAGTCGCCCGACACGGACATCCCGTCTTTGGTGACTTCGGCGCTGGCATCAAACCCTTCGACAACCTCGACAAATTTGGCCGAGGCGCGGGCATGAAGCCCCTTTTCGTTAACGATTTTCAGCTGCCGTTCGGTCATGGTTGGTTTCCTTCGGCGCCCAAATCCAAGCTGTTAATGTATTTGCGGCCCGCATCCAGCGCGAGAGAGACCGCATCCTGCAAGGCCAATTGCCGCGACTTTGCGAGTTTTATCAGCATCGGCAAATTGGCCCCATAAATGATGCGGCGATCACGGCTACAGCACGCCAACAGGGACAGGTTCGACGGCGAACCGCCAAACATATCGGTTACAACCACAACACCACCGCCGGAATCAACACTGTCGGCGGCCGCGCAAATCTCGGCTTGTTTGGCGGCGCGGTCGTGATCTTCCTCGATCGCGACGGCAATCATGTGGGTTTGCTTGCCCACAACATGTTCCACCGCTGAACGATATTCACGTGCAAGCCCCCCGTGGGCCACGATGACAATGCCGATCACGCCTGTTTCACCCTGCCGCTGTAGAGGGCATCACGGCTGCCCTGCGTTCCAGTTCCCGGTGGCGTTTTGCCACTGGCCAGCCCGCATTTGCAAGGCTCGTTGCAATAAGTTCCGTTACGGCAACCGATCTGTGTTGCCCGCCCGTACAGCCAAACCCGATTGCAAGGTGGGTTTTGCCCTCATCCATCTGCGCCGGAAGCAAGAACAGGACAAGGTCGGTGATTTTGGTGATGAATTCGTCAAAGCGTGGGTCTGTTGCAATATGATCGACGACGGCGCTGTCGCGCCCGTCCAGCGCGCGCAAATCGGCTACCCAATGCGGATTGCGCAAAAAGCGGCAGTCAAACACCATATCAATGCCGCGCGGCACCCCGCGTTTATAGGAAAAGGACTGAAGCGACACGGCAAGGCCCACGCTTTCTGTGCCGCCAAACCATTGCGCCACCTCGGCCCGCAGGTCATGCGGCGACATCTCGGTGGTTTCGATCAAGTGGTCAGCGCGGGCACGGATCGGGGCCAAAAGATCGACCTCGCGCGCGATGCCGGTCAATGGCGTGCCATCAGGGGCCATAGGGTGCCGCCTGCGCGTTTGCGAATAGCGGCGGATCAGCTCATCCTCGGCGCAATCGAGGTAAATGACGCTAAGAGAGACGCGCGGGTCGGTGTGCAACCGGTCGATAAGCTCGATAAGGGCTGTGGCGTTGAAATCGCGGTTGCGGGCATCAAGGCCCAAGGCAATCGGTCGGCCAAGGCTCTCGCCTTCGATCAGGCGGGGGACGAGCGAGAGCGGAAGATTATCGATGACTTCATAGCCCAGATCTTCAAGCGCATGAATTGCCGTGCTGCGTCCGGCCCCTGACGGACCAGTCACAAGGACAACGCGATGTTCAAAAATACTGTCGGCTTTGGTCATGTGTTTTCGTCGTCTCCTTAGTCTAGGCGATGCGACTTGCCCGCAACACTTGCAAGATCCCAAAAGGAAAGTGGCGAGATGTTGCCCCGAATACAAGGTCAATCGGAAGACCAAGGACGCTGCGCTGGCGTTTTGGGGGCAGACGGTCCGTCTCAAATTGGTCAAGATCGACGATCAGGGTTACCCGCGCTTGCGCCACAGGGTCCGCGGCCAATAAACCGATGCCTCGCGCCTCGATCAGTCCGCGGATTTTGGGTGGGCAGGTGGCGATTAGGTGATCGCCCGCCCGCGAGATAATCGTGCGATCATCAGCCACCAATCGCGCGCCATACGCCATAAGTTCAAGCCCGAGCGCGGATTTCCCCGCGCCCGACGCGCCAAGGATGAGCACGCCCCGACCGTCCAATGCCACGCAGGTCGCGTGCAACGTTTCGGTTGGATAAGGGCCAGAGTTTGGTCGCATCCTTGCCCCGCGCAGGTTGGTTTTTAGACGGGCAAACCGACAACAAAGCGCGCGCCAAGGGGTTCAGACGTTACATCTGCCGACGTGGGGCGAATGTTTTCAGCCCAGATAACGCCGCCATGCGCCTCGACGATCTGTTTAGAAATGGCGAGGCCAAGACCGGAGTGATCGCCAAATTGCGCAACGGGACGTTCAGAATAGAACCGTTTGAAAACCTTGGTCAGCGCCTGTTCAGGAATCCCAGGACCGGTATCTTCGACCACGATCAGCACACGGTTTTCGCGGCGCCGCGCCCAAACGCGAACAGCATCACCCTTTCCACAGAATGACACAGCATTGGTGATAAGGTTAACAAAAACCTGCGCCAACCGCCCTTCCAAGCCCCTGATAACGATAGGATCGGCAGGCAGGTCGGTGATGAAATCGACACCGTTCTTTTTGGCCTGTTCGCCAAGATAGTCCGACAAATTACGCAAGGTTTTAATAAGGTTGAACTCTTCTTCCTCCTCCTTGACCAATTCACTATCAAGGCGTGAAGCGTTGGAAATATCGCTGACCAGACGGTCAAGGCGGCGGACATCATGTTCGATTACATCCAGCAGTTTTTCGCGGTGGTCTTCCTTTTTGACCATGCGCAGACTGCCCACAGCCGAGCGCAAGCTGGCAAGCGGGTTTTTGATTTCATGGCTGACATCAGCGGCGAATTGTTCGTTCGCATCAATCCGGTCATAAAGTGCTGCAACCATGCCCCGCATCGCGACAGACAAGCGGCCAATTTCATCGGGGCGCGCAGCAAGATCGGGTATACGCACGCGGCCCGGGGCCATTTTGCGGGCGTCGCGGTCACGGCCCAATTCGGCAGCCGCGGCCAGATCGGACAAAGGGTTGGCGATTGTCGAGGCGAGAACGAGGCTGAGGCCAATCGAAACAAGCAAGGCGATGACAAACATCTGCAAAACCTGTTCGCGCTCATGGCGGACCAGCCGATCAATTTCACCTTCGGCTGATGTCAGGGCGACCACACCAAGAACTTCGCCCGCGCTCCAGATCGGGGTGGCGACAGAAAACAACGTACCGCCGCCGGAATCCTTGGCCATGTTGGAACTGGTTTGCCCGGCTAAGGCCGCCTGAAACCCGTTGCGTGCAAGACTTTCGGAATTGATCTTGGCCAGCCCCTGCTCGGCGCCAGACAGCACGCCAGAAACCGTTTCCCAAACGGTGTTCAGGAAATCGGTAATCAGGGTCGACTGCGGTTTTGAATCGATTGGGTAATTGCGCGCCCGACCCTCTTGCCCGCCAATAACCTGACCGGATTTATCAAAGACAAAGACATCAACGCCCGGGGCAATCGTGACGGCCGCCAAGGTTTTAGCAACATCAACCCCTGCCGGATCATTCAAGGCAACGGCCGCAACGCCGATGAGCTGCGCCTCGAACACATCGGCGACCAGTTCCGCCTCGGTCACCAAACCCTGTTCGCGCTGGGTCACAAGGCTGTCACGAAAGGGGTTCATAAACAGAACACCTGCCACCAAAATAACCAAAGCCATCATGTTGAAAATGATGATTTTGCGCGCCAAGGGCGACCGGTTCAGCGCGACAATGCCACGCCTGCCGCGATAGCCCCGAAGTTCGGGCTCCACCAGATCTTCGGGGGCTGTCCAATCTTCGCCCAACAGCACATCGCCAGTGTTGGCTTTTACTGGCTTGCGGGGCGCGGTTTTAGAGATTTGAGGCAAGGCGGTCATAGAGGCGCATCACTCTTCATTATAGCGGTAGCCAATGCCATAGAGCGTTTCGATCGCCGAAAAATCATCATCCGCGGTGCGCATTTTCTTGCGCAAGCGTTTGATATGGCTGTCAATTGTGCGGTCATCAACATAGACCTGATCGTCATAGGCGACGTCCATCAACTGATCGCGGCTTTTTACAAAACCCGGGCGGGTGGCCAGTGCCTGAAGCAGCAGAAATTCGGTAACCGTTAGCGAGACATCGTTGCCCTTCCATGCCACCGCATGGCGCAGCGGGTCCATCCGCAAATGGCCACGTTCCATGACCTTAGTCTCTTCGGTCACAGCGACTTCATCGGTGGCAATCGCATCCTGACGACGCAGCAAAGCGCGAATGCGTTCGACCAACAGACGCTGAGAAAACGGCTTTTTCACATAGTCATCGGCGCCCATCCGCAGGCCCAACACTTCGTCAATCTCATCATCCTTGGAGGTCAGAAAAATCACCGGCATCTGGGTTTTCTGGCGCAGGCGCTGCAACAGATCCATGCCATCCATTCGGGGCATCTTAATGTCTAGCACGGCCATATCGGGCAGGCGGCGGTTAAACGCATCCAATGCCGATTGGCCGTCATTGTAGGTTTCAACTTCGAAACCCTCTGCCTCGAGAGTCATCGCGACAGACGTCAGAATATTTCTGTCGTCATCCACAAGGGCGATCCTTGACATGGGCGTTTTCCCTATACTGCTCATTGTTATTTTTTCCCATTTGCACTTTTCCGCGCCAAAGAATCAACTGCAAACTGCGAATCACCCTTCAAGACCTCTTTAGAAGACAACAAAAAACCGAATGAATGACTAATTTGCCTCACTAAGCGGTCCAGCAGCGATTTGGTTGCGCTAACGCTCGTCTGGTTGCGCTAACTGTGCCAAAGCGTCCTGTTCCCTATCCAAATCACCGTGCTATAGGCAAATTGTCGGCCTCGGCTCCGGGGGCGACCGGATCGCGGCACGCCCGCGCCCCGCTTCAAAACCCAAAACTTGTCGCATCATCGGCATCGGGAGCTTGCACTAGATGAACACAGGACGCGTTAATCCAAACCAAACGCTTGAAAACCAAGGCATTACTGGGCTGGGGGCAGTTCACTATAACCTGATCGAACCCGCTTTGATCGAGGCTGCCGTAAAGGCTGGCGAAGGGAACCTGGGCATTGGCGGGGCGTTCCTCGTCTCGACCGGGCAGTTTACAGGGCGGTCACCCAAGGATAAATTCGTTGTCCGCAGCGCCACGACGGAAAATACGATTTGGTGGGAAAACAATGCCGCCATGACGCCCGAGGCGTTTGCCGCGTTGCGCGCCGATATGCTGGCCCACATGAAGGGCCGCGATTATTTTGTGCAAGATTTGTATGCGGGGGCGGACCCCGTGCATCGGTTGGATGTGCGTGTGGTGGCCGAGCTGGCATGGCATGGGCTGTTTATCCGCCACTTGCTGCGCCGCCCCGAGCGGGCAGAGCTGGACAGTTTTGTTCCGGAATGGACAATCATTAACTGCCCGAGCTTTAAAGCTGATCCTGCGCGCCACGGTTGCCGCACGGAAACGGTGATTGCGCTGAATTTCGATGCTAAGGAAATCTTGATCGCGAATACGGAATATGCGGGCGAGAACAAGAAATCGGTGTTTACACTGCTGAACTATTTGCTGCCCGAAAAGGGTGTGATGGCGATGCATTGTTCGGCCAACCACGCGGTCGATGACCCCGAGGATGCGGCCGTTTTCTTTGGGCTGTCGGGTACAGGGAAAACCACGCTGTCCGCTGATCCGGCGCGCACGCTGATTGGTGATGATGAGCATGGCTGGTCGGATAAGGGCACCTTCAACTTTGAAGGCGGGTGCTATGCCAAGACGATCAATCTGCGGGCCGAAGCCGAGCCGGAGATTTATGCCACAACGCACCGTTTTGGTACGGTGATCGAGAATATGGTCTATAATCCGGAAACGCTGGAGCTGGATTTCGACGATGACAGCCTGACCGCAAACATGCGCTGCGCCTATCCTTTGGACGCGATTTCCAACGCGTCTGAAACGGGATTGGGGGGCCATCCCAAGAATATCATCATGCTGACCTGTGATGCTTTTGGCGTTTTGCCGCCCATCGCCAAGTTGACGCCGGCGCAGGCGATGTATCATTTCTTGTCCGGGTTCACGTCGAAAGTGGCGGGGACCGAGCGGGGGGTGACCGAGCCGACGCCGACGTTTTCGACCTGTTTTGGTGCGCCGTTTATGCCGCGTCGGCCGGAAGTTTATGGCAAGCTGCTGCAAGCCCAGATTGCGGCGCATGGGGCGACCTGTTGGCTTGTGAATACCGGCTGGACAGGTGGGGCGTATGGCACGGGGTCGCGGATGCCTATTCGGGCAACGCGGGCCTTGCTGACGGCAGCCTTGAACGGGACACTGGTTCAAGGTGAGTTCCGCCGCGATCCGAATTTCGGGTTTGAAGTGCCGGTGTCCGTGGATGGGGTGGCGGATGTTTTGCTGGACCCGCGCCGGACATGGTGCGACTCGGCGGCTTATGATGTGCAGGCGGCCAAATTGGTGCAGATGTTTGCCGATAATTTTGGCCAATATGTGCCATTCATTGATGACGACGTGAAAGCGGCGGCAATTTGAGATTGAGGCCGGAGGGATTGGTTTTCTTCCGGCCTGCCCGTATCTGAGAACGGGATTTGAGTATTTTTGCAAAGATGAAACCGCGCGGACAGGCGCTTTGACCGCGCGCGGACATTTTTATAAGTCATTGATTTTGAAATTTATCTTGATTTTTGTTAACCGAATTTTAACGCGGTCACAGGCCCATTGCGCGGCGGAGCAGGTTTAGACCTGTCAGCACCAAGAGCAGTTGGGTCCACCAGCGAAAGCGGGCCTGATTGAGGTGGCTTCCTGCGCGCAGACCCAGCAGCATACCAATGACGGCGGGCACCACAAGGGCGGCGGAAAAGGCCGCATTTGGGCCAGTCATCACGCCCGAATTGATATGGGCGGAGAGCAAGATCACCGAGCCGAGCAGGAAGATGACACCTTGGACGCGCAGCATTTCGCGCTTATCGACGCCAATCGACATCAGATAGACGATCAGCGGCGGCCCCCAAACGCCCGATACGCCGCCATAAAGGCCCGCGACAACGCCAAGCCCCCATTCGGCGCGGCTTTGGTGTTCCAGTTTGATCGCCATGCTGCGGCCCAGCAGTTGCAACACTGCGTAAACGGTTATGGGAAGGCCCAGCAGCGCCAGAAACAGGGGCTGTGGAATATCGCGAACAAATTGCGCCGCCACGGTAATAAAGACCAAGGTTGCCAGCAAAAACCGCCAGTATTTGCGCAAAGAGCCAACGAAGGCCGCGACACCATCACGGAACGCTTGGCCTAGGTTGGTGACAAGTGTGGGCAGGATCAGGCCCGAGAGCGCCACCTCGGGTGGCAAGAAAGACGAAAAGGCCGAGATCATGATCATCGGCATGGCAAAACCGACGGCCCCTTTGACAAATCCCGCAAACAAGGTGATCGCTACGGCAAGCAAAAACATGGGCAAGGCAAGACCTGCGACGACCTGTTCCATTCCGGCTCCTTTTTCGGCTTTGTCTTTGATTTGGGCGACCTATATCGTGGCAGAGAGAGATGTGCAGCAGGTAAATGACCGCGACACAATCGGTCGCTTTGACCGTGTAGATTGAAATCTTGTTGCGCTACGAATGCAAAGGGATTAGACCTTTCGCAGTTGCAGCATTCCCTGAGAGACGGAGCAGATGATGGCCCATGATGGAAACCCCGTAGCCGACACAGGTAGCCCAATTTTAACTGATTTGTTGGGGCTGACCGAAGCCGCGCTACCAGAAGTGACTGCGCTTTTTGAAGACGGGCGCGAGGCGTTGCGGGGCATGGTGACGGTGGGTGGCAGGGTGTCATCTGCCGCGCTGGAGGCCAATCAGGTGGCTGCGCATACGCTCAGCTGGCTTGCGACCTATACCGAAAGCCTTGTGCAGATGCGGGCCTGGGCTGGGCGGCTGGCCGAGGTTGGCGCCTTTGGCGACATGGAACGGTTGCTGCTGCAAATCGGGTTTGGCGAATATTTGGCGCAGATTTCGGGTGGGATTCCGATGTCGCAGGGCGAAATTGCGCGGATTTCGGATTTGGGATTGGCTTGGGTGCCGAGTGCGGCCGCAGCGCAATTGATTGCGTTTGGCAATTCGCAAGCGGCGCGCACGGCGCTGGTGGATTTGATGCAGGACAACCATGGGCGCGCGACCTTTGGCGCCAGCGGATTGGACGAAGAGCTGGAGATGATCCGTGACCAGTTCCGCCGCTTTGCCGATGAAGAGGTGACGCCGCACGCGCATGGCTGGCATTTGCGCGACGAGCTGATCCCGATGGAGATTATCGACAAGCTGGCGGAAATGGGTGTCTTTGGCCTGACGATCCCCGAAAACTTGGGCGGGTTTGGGTTGTCCAAGGCGTCGATGGTGGTGGTGTCTGAGGAGCTGTCACGCGGGTATATTGGTGTGGGGTCGCTGGCCACGCGCACGGAAATTGCGGCCGAGTTGATTTTGTGCGGTGGCACGGATGAGCAGAAATCGCAGTGGTTGCCCAAATTGGCAAGCGGTGAGATTTTGCCGACTGCGGTGTTTACCGAGCCGAATACGGGGTCGGATTTGGGCGCGTTGCGCACGCGGGCGGTGAAGGATGGCGACGATTGGGTGGTGACGGGGAACAAGACTTGGATCACCCACGCCGCGCGGACCCAAGTGATGACCTTGTTGGCGCGGACCGACCCTGACACGACCGATTATCGCGGGTTGTCGATGTTTTTGGCCGAGAAATTGCCCGGCACCGATGCCGAGCCGTTCCCCACGCCGGGGATGACGGGGGGCGAGATTGAGGTTTTGGGCTACCGCGGGATGAAGGAATACGAGCTGGCGTTTGACGGGTTTGCGGTGAAGGGTGAGAACCTTTTGGGAGGCGTGCCGGGCCAAGGGTTCAAGCAGTTGATGCAGACGTTTGAGAGTGCACGCATCCAGACGGCGGCGCGGGCTATTGGTGTGGCGCAGAACGCGCTTGAGGTCGGGATGCAATACGCCATTGACCGCAAGCAGTTTGGCAAGGCGCTGATCGCGTTTCCACGGGTTTCCGGCAAGTTGGCGATAATGGCGGTTGAGGTGATGATCGCGCGGCAGTTGACGTATTTTTCCGCATGGCAAAAGGATCATGACAAGCGTTGCGACCTTGAGGCGGGGATGGCGAAACTGCTGGGCGCGCGGGTGGCTTGGGCTGCGGCGGATAATGCGTTGCAGATCCATGGCGGCAACGGGTTTGCGCTGGAGTATCAGATTTCCCGCATTCTGTGCGATGCGCGGATTTTGAACATCTTTGAAGGGGCGGCCGAAATTCAGGCGCAGGTGATTGCGCGGCGGCTGCTGGATTAAAGGGTCATTCGCCCGGAAGCCAGCGCCCATGCGACGGGCGCGGGCTGCCGAGGCGGGGGTGGAGTTTGCCCGCGACGGCCATGCAGCCGACCATGGCGGCGCCCGCCACAGCAAAGACGGCTGGAAGCGGGGCCACCAGCAGCACAAGCCATGCTGTGCCAGGTGTCAATATGCCCGACACATCTCGAAAGCTGGAGTATATGGCCGCCATCTCGGTCCGTTCCGAGGGTTTGACGGCCATGAGAAATGGCAGGCCGCCGACCACATCCAGCACGACCAGCATGACAGCGCCCGCCATCATAAACCCGACTGCCGCCCACGGCAGTGGTGAGACGAAAGCCGAGGCGATGAAGGCCAGTGCGCACAGGGCGAACGCCCCCCGGACCGCGCGCCTTACCGTCAGCCGCGTGGCGATGCGCAGCATCAAGGGCGTAAGAAACAGTAAAGCGTTCGATAGCGACAGCGCCACTCCGCCCACCTTGTCACCCAAGCCGTTTTCAATACAAAAGATGGGCAAATAAACGACATAGACCCACCAGCCACAAGACCGGATCACCGCGAAAAGCCAGCCGGCAATAAGCCTTGGTTGTTTGAAAAACCGGCCCAAAAAGGCCAAGGGGTTGGCGGCAGGGCGGCGCGCGCGGCTTATCTGTTTGCCATTGCCAAGACGCAATATCCAAAAAGTGCTCAGCAAAAGCAGGCCCAACACACCCGCCAACAGAAATGGCAGCGGCGCCCAAACCTCGCGCAGCCACACGCCCAGCAGCGGGCCAATCGCCCAAGGGGCTGCAGCAAAGACCATGTTCATCGACTGGGCTTTGCCAAGGTTGGAGCGGTCGATATAATCCAGCACATAGGCGTTAAAGCAGACGAATGTGGTGGCCGTGGCGCCTGCGTTGACCATCAGCGCCAGTGGAACCGTTACAGCCGTTCCATACATCGCCAGCGCCGCCCCCAGCACATACATCAACGCGCCAATCGTATACATCCAGCGGCGCGGAATATAGCGGGTGGCCCAAGGCACCATCAGCCCCAAACACAAAGAGGCAAGCCCCGCGATGAAATACACCTCGCTGACCGTTTCGGCATTGCCCAGCGCATCATACACGGTCAGCGGCATTACCGAAATCAACATGCCCCGCACACAGGCGTCAAGCCCCGCCAGCAAGGCGAAATCGCGGACTTTGGGAACAGGGCTGTGCCGCAGCAAAACCGGAACATATTTGTTCGCCATAGGCCGCGCTTTCCTTCGCCTTTCCCCCTTTTTGCGCCTGATCAAAGCGCGGTGTCGCGACGCTGTGCGACACGGGCGGCAAAATACGACATCGCTTGGCGTGAATGGTTAGGCTTTGGAAATCGTGGCCTGCGCCAAAATCGCCGCCTGATCAAGCCAAGCCGCGCGGGCCGCGTCCGTGCTGGGAACCAAAGGGGCAAAGGTGCGGCGGGTGACTTGGGCTGTGCTGCAATAGCCCAAAATGCAATCACGCCAGATGCGGTCCAGCGGGTCGCCAAACCGCGCCGCCTCGGTTTCCGGCGATGTGTTTGACGTGTTCAAAATCAAGGCCGCGCGCAGGGGCAACAGGCCAATCGGGTCGGTCCCTTCCGCAGTGCCTTGTGGGAACCCGTAAGCCACGTTCAGCGCGAACACACGGTCGATCCAGCCTTTCAAAATGGCAGGCGGCATGCCCCACATGACAGGATGCACCACGGCCAACAGATCGGCGGATGCCAGATCGGCGATGTGGCGGCGCACCAGCGGGTCTGTGGTCGGCGCGCCCCGCGCCTCCTCGGGGGTCAGGCGCGGGTCGAAAGTTTCAACAGCCAGATCCCGCACCACGACCTTCGCGCCAAGCTGTTCCCAAGCCGTGACAATCCGTGCGGCAAGTGCATGGTTAAAACTGTTCGGCGCGGGGTGGCCGATGACAACAAGCGCTTTCATTTTGCTTTCCCTAACAGGGTGATCAAACGTGTTCTGGCCTCGGGCAAGGGGCGACCCATCAACCCTTCGGTCAATTCGCGCGCCAGAAAATGGCCCGTGATCGCAAGACCTTGGGTGATTTCCAAAGCACTTGCAGGCCCCTGCCCCATCAGGCATTGCGGCAAAGGAAACAAACGGTCGGCCCAATCGCCTGCGCCCTTGCGGCTGACAGCGCGGCCGGTTTTGGGGCTGACAAAGGCCAGATCGTCGCGGCTGCCCGTGGCGGCACAGCGGGTGAGGTCAAGGCCAAAGCCCAATTCCTCCAGCAACGTCAACTCCCAGCGCAGATACAGCGCGGGCCAGTCGGGGTCATGTTCCAATGCGGCCAGCAAGTGCATGGTGGCGCGCCACAGGGTTGGATGCGCCTCACGCTCGGGCAAGGCTGCGCGCAGCATGGCGCAAATCGCCGTCAACCCCGCCAGCGCCAAACGGTCGCCCATAAGGCCCGCGCGGCTTTGCAAGGGTTCCACGGTATAGTTGCCAAGCTGGTCCTCTAACCGAGCGCGCCACGCCACCGCAAGCTGGGTCCCAGGCTGCATGGTCGCGGCCTGTTTGCGTGACGCGCCACCCCGCACAACCCCTGCATGGCGGCCATGGGTGGCGGTAAACACCTCTATGATGGCCGAAGATTCGCCGTGCGCGCGCATGGCAATCAGCACCCCTTCATCTTGCCAATCCATCAAAGCCTGTCCAATTCTTGGTGCGGCAACGCTTGCATGTCCATGTTTGGATGCAGTGTTGGCGCAGCGCAAGCCTAGTCTGCCAGCCCCTCTTCCTCGAGCAAATGGCGCCCCGCGCGGTCTTCAACCTCTACCACCCAAAGATCACTGTCAAACTGGCGCTGGCGGGCGATGGCGGCATCCACATCCGCCTCGGCCCCCGCGATCAAAACAACCCAAGCGCGGTTGCCCGACATCAGGTCAAAACTGCGCTGAAAGGCGCGGGCGGTGCCATCAAGGGGCGCTTGTTTTACCAAAACCGCCCCCGCCGTTGCATCGCCATGTGCCGTGATAAAGGCCGGAATGCCCGCCAGTTCCAACCGCTTCAAATAGGCCCTTACCCAAAAATCCGCTGTCAGACGCGTGGCCATGCCTTGCCCTTTTTCTGTTCACAAATATCCATCAACCGGCGCCGCAAACACGGGCTGCAGGTGGCAAAGCGTCAGTTCCCGTCTTTGAATTCAAGGCCCATTTCGGAATAGCGTTCGGGTTCTTCCAACCAGTTTGGCCGCACCTTGACCTGAAGGAACAGATGCACGGGGCGGCCCAGAAATTCCATCATATCCACACGCGCGGCTTGGCCCACGGATTTGACCGTTTCGCCCTTGTTGCCCAAAACGATGCCTTTGTGGCCATCACGGGCGACATAGATGATTTGGTCGATGCGGGTAGAGCCGTCTTTGCGGTCTTCCCATTTCTCGGTTTCCACGGTCAGCTGATAGGGCAGTTCTTCGTGCAAGCGCAGGGTCAGCTTTTCGCGGGTAATCTCGGCCGCGATCATGCGCATGGGCAGATCGGCGATCTGGTCTTCGGGATAGAACCACGGGCCGGTTGGCAATTCACCCGCCAGCCATTCGCGCAGTTTATCAACGCCGTATCCCTTTTCGGCCGAGATCATAAAGGTTTCGGCAAAGGGGAAAGCGTCGTTCATCTTTTGGGCAAGGGCCAACAGCACCTCGGCCTTGACGCGGTCGATTTTGTTAATGGCCAGCGCCACCTTTTGGCCCTGCGGGATGCGGTCGCGCATGGTGTCGATGATGGCGGCGGTGCCTTCGGTCAACCCGCGATGCGCCTCGATCAGCAGGACGATCAGATCGGCGTCGGCGGCCCCGCCCCACGCAGCGGCGATCATCGCGCGGTCAAGCCGGCGGCGAGGGCGGAACAGGCCGGGGGTATCGACAAACACGATCTGCGCCGATCCTTGCATGGCGATGCCGCGAATACGGGCGCGGGTGGTTTGCACCTTATGCGTCACGATAGACACTTTGGACCCGACCATGCGGTTCAGCAGCGTCGATTTGCCAGCGTTGGGTTCGCCGATCAGGGCAACAAAGCCCGCACGGGTGTTGCCATCGCCGCCGACGGGGCCGGTTTCTGCGCTGGTTCCGGGGCCGATTGGTTTGGTGTCGTCAGTCATTTGTTTGCTCCATCCGGGCCAAAAGGGCGCGGGCTGCGGCCTGTTCGGCGGCGCGTTTCGTTCCGGCGGATGCCGTTTCGGATTCAGTATTGTCCAGCTGCACCATCACCGTAAAGACGGGTTGGTGATCGGGGCCGGAGCGGGCTTGTTCGGTATAGCGCGGCGGGGTCATGCCACGGGCTTGCGCCCATTCTTGCAGCGCGGTTTTGGGGTCGCGGGCGTCTTGTTTGACGCTGGCGATGCGGTCCGCCCACAAACGCGTTATCAGGCTGCGGGCGGCATCAAAACCCGCGTCGACATAGACGGCGGCGATGATCGCCTCAAGCGCGTCGCCCAGCAGCGCCTCTTTGCGCCGCCCGCCTGACATCATTTCCGACCGGCCCAGTTTCAGCACATCGCCAAGGCCGATTTCGCGGGCGACATCGGCGCAGGTTTCCTTGCGCACCATCGCGTTGAACCGTGGCGCAAGCTGGCCTTCGGCGGCACCTGTGTCGGCGGTCAGCAGCGCCTCGGCCATGACAAGGCCCAACACGCGGTCGCCCAGAAACTCCAGCCGCTGGTTGTCGGGGCGGGTGGGCGAGGACAGCGAGGCGTGGGTCACGGCCTCAACCAAAATCTCGGGGGATTTAAAGCTGTGGCCCAAGCGGGATTCAAAGGCGCGCAGATCAGCGGCGAGTTTCATTCCACAGCCCCCCAATAGCGGCCAGCGTGCCATGTGGTGACAACCAGCATCGACTTGCCTGCGACAGCGGTCAGAACGCCAAGCAACGGAAAGGCCCAGCGCGCAAGGTCGGGGCGGCTGACAGCACGCGCGAAGAGTGCCAGTGTCGCCATAGTGCAAATGCCAAAAACCAACCAGCCCCGCTTGCGCGAGGCTGTGCCGTTCATATCAAAAAACGATCTGAAAAGGCTTTGGGTTTGCGTCATGCGGCGGCCAGCATCATCGGGATCATTGCACCGCTTTGAAGAAACGGTCCGACCGCCATGTCCAGACATAGAACAACGACTTGCCCGCAGACGAGAACATCACTCGGTCCGCACGGCCAATCAGGTTCTCGGCCGGCACAAAGCCGACACCGCCCACGGCCCGCCCAACGCGGCTATCTTGGGAGTTGTCACGGTTGTCGCCCATAAAGAAATAATGTCCGGCAGGCACGGTAAAGACATCGGTGTTATCAAGACCGCCGTTGACATCAATGTTCAGGATCGAATGCGTGCGCCCGTTTGGATAGCTGGCACTGGGCAATGTTTCGATATAGCGCGATTTCAGGCATTCGCTGCCGATGCCCAGAACACCCGAAGAGTTTTCACAGCGCGGCAGATTGCCAGCGGGGCCTTGATAATCCTTCACCTCGGAAAACTGACCGTCTGGCTGTTGGGGCACAGGGGTGCCGTTCAGGATGATCTGACCTTCACGCAGTTGCACCGTATCGCCCGGCAAACCGATCAGACGCTTGATGTAATCAGAGCCTGCAACGGGGTGGCGAAAAACCGCCACATCGCCGCGTTCCGGTTCGGAAAACAGCAAACGGCCGGTAAAGGGGCACAGACCCAAGGGGCAGGAATATTGCGAATAGCCGTAGGCCATTTTGTTCACGAAAACAAAGTCGCCAATCAGCAGCGTATCTTTCATCGACCCTGACGGGATCCAGAAGGGTTGAAAGAACAAAGTGCGGAAAATGCCTGCGATCAGGAGCGCGTAGACGATGGTCTTGATTGTCTCGACGATGCCGCCTTCGGGGTTTGCCTTGCTGGCCATGATCTTTTGCCTTTTGCTGCTTTGCGGCGCTACATGCGCGCGGGGGCGAGGGGAGTCAAGCGTCCTAGGGTTTTGGGCGGGTTTTGTGAGAGATTTGCGGCTGTGGATTAGGGGCTAAGGGGCCGTGCCTCGATCACCACAAAGGCCTGCGCCCAAGGGTGATCATCGGTCAGGGTCACATGCACAACCGCCTCGTGCCCTGCGGGGGTCATGGCCTTCAGGCGTTCGGCGGCCCAGCCTGTCAGGTGCATTTGCGGTTGGCCCGTACGCAGGTTTGACACGGCCATATCTTTCCATGCGATGCCCATGCGCAAACCTGTGCCAAGCGCCTTGGAACAGGCCTCTTTGGCGGCCCAACGTTTGGCATAGGTGGCAGGGGCATGGGCGCGGCGTTCGGCAAGGGCCTGTTCGCTGTCGGTGAACACACGGTTGCGAAAGCGGTCGCCAAAGCGGGCCAGCGTGGCCTCTATCCGTTCGATATTGGCCAGATCGGTGCCGATACCAAGGATCATGCCTGTGGGACGCCCGCACGCGCGCCGTCGATACGGCGGCGCATTTCCTCAATCGCGGGGCCAAGGCCGCGAAACACGGCTTCGCCGATAAGGAAATGGCCGATGTTCAGTTCGACCACTTCGGGGAAAAGGGCGACATGACTGGCGGTTTCATAATCGAGCCCGTGGCCCATATGCACCTCTAGGCCCAGACTATGGGCAAGCATGGCGCCTTTGCGCAGGGCTTCGCGTTCTTGGGCGGCTTCGTCGTGCAGGCCTTCGGCCATGAGGTCACAGTAGCGGCCTGTATGCAGTTCGACCACCGCAGCACCAATTCTGGCCGAGGCATGAATTTGCGCGGCTTCATGGCCAATGAACAAGGACACGCGGCAGCCAGCATCGCGCAAGGGGGCGATAAAGGCGGCAAGACGCTGTTCGTCGCCTGCCACGTCAAGCCCGCCTTCGGTTGTGCGTTCTTCGCGCTTTTCGGGGACAAGGCAGACGGCATGGGGTTTGAGGCGCAAGGCGATGGCCTGCATTTCCGGCGTGGCGGCGCATTCGAAATTCAGCGGGATCGAGATGCCCGCCATCAGCGCCTCGATATCGCCGTCACGGATATGGCGGCGATCTTCGCGCAAGTGGGCGGTGATGCCATCAGCGCCAGACACCTCGGCCAACAGGGCCGCGCGCAAAGGATCGGGCAGCGCACCGCCCCGAGCATTGCGGATGGTTGCCACGTGGTCGATGTTGATGCCCAGCCGCAGCTTGCCAAAAGTGTTCATCTTACTTTCCTTTTTGTCTCATCTGCGAAGTGCCCCGCCTTGCCGCAGGGCGTTATGCCAAAGTTTAGACGTTTGATGGCCCCACGTCATCCCCTGAGACGAGCGGGTCGGCGCGGTTTTCTGCCTCGGCCTCACGCGCGGCGAGGCGTTTGGCCAAGCGTTCGCGCAGCTTTTTCTTGCGGCGGTTTTGATAGGCAAGGATCAAGGGCAGGCTGATGTAATAGCCTGCAATGCCGCTGAAAATGCCCAGAACGGTGCCGCCCAGCAGATATGGCAGATAGACGCGAAAGAAAAAGCGATGAAGCCGGTCCCAATGCGCGGGGGCGTCATTGAACAGCGAGGTGATGTTGTGCCAAAATTCAACGCTTGCCTGCCCGAAATCGGTAAAGATTTCCAAGGGCGACATCACGCCGGGGTGGCCAAGCAGGTAATTGCCCAGTTCCACGCCGAAGCCCGCGATGAACGGGAAGGTAATGGGGTTGCCGACGAAGGTGGCCATGAGCGAGGCGATGATATTGCCGCGTATGATCCACGCCAGAAGCGCGGCACCGGCAAAGTGGAACCCGAACAGCGGGGTGAAAGAGATAAACACTCCCGCCAGCACACCGCGCGCGATGCGGTGGGGTGCGTCGGGCAAACGGCGAAGGCGGTGTTTCATGTAATGGGCTGCACGTGTCCAACCGCCGCGCGGCCAGAACCCTTCGGCCATGACCCGCCCCCAAGACCGTTTGTCGCGCCGCTTAAACACCATACCCTGAGGTCTTCCTATTCATAGCATCAGGGCTTGCGCCGAGGGTCGCGATGGCGGCCCACCTCGGCCACATCGGTTTCGGCTTCGAGTGCGGTCATGATCATGTGAAGATGCTCTACGTCCCGCAGGTCAACGTCAATCAGCAAACGGTAAAAATCTGGTTTGCGGTCAACAAATTGCAGGTCCGAGATGTTTGCCTTTTGCTGGCCGATCAGGGTGCACATGCGGCCCAGAACGCCCGCATCGTTGGAAATGGTCAAATCAAGGCTAACGGTGTTTACGGGCGCGTGGCGACCCGATTGCCAGTTCAGATCGACCCAGCGTTCGGGCTGATCCTCAAGCTCTTCCAGCGCTGCGCAGTCGATGGCGTGAACCACAACGCCTTGGCCACGGTAGGCGATGCCGACAATGCGTTCGCCGGGCACAGGCTGGCAACAGGCGGCACGGCGGAAGGTTTGATCATCGCTGAGGCCAATGACGGGGCGCGAGGAATCGACAGTATCGCCCGGCGCTTGGGTCAGTTCGGGGTAGAGGGTTTCAAGCACTTTGCGGGCGGTCAGTTCGGCCGAGCCGATACGGGCCAGCAGTTCGTTTTCATCGGGCAGCGCCAGCATGCGGGCAGCGGTGCGCAGCGCCTTGTCGGTGGCTCTGCGGCCCACGTGGTCAAAGGCGGCGCGGGTCAGTTCGCGGCCAAGTTTGATGAAACGGCCCTTATCCTCTTCGCGCAGGGACCGGCGGATCGCAGCTTTGGCGCGGCCTGTGGTGACGATTTCAATCCACGACGCTTGCGGGCGCTGACCTTCGGCGGTGATGATTTCAACAGACTGGCCGTTTTTAAGACGGGTCCAGAGCGGCACACGGATGCCATCAATTTTGGCCGAGACGGTGGAATTGCCGATGCGGGTGTGGATGGAATAAGCGTAATCCAAAGGGGTGGCGCCGCGTGGCAGCTGGATGACATCGCCTTTGGGAGTAAAGCAGAACACCTGGTCGGTGTACATTTCCAGTTTTACGTTTTCGAGGAAATCATCGTGATCATCCTCGTTCATATTTTCAGTCAGCTTGGCGACCCATTTAACCGGATCAACGGCAAAGGGGTTATTGGCGCGCACACCTTCGCGATAGGACCAATGGGCGGCCACGCCTGCCTCGGCCACTTCGTGCATTTGGCGGGTGCGGATTTGCACCTCGACCCGTTTGCCATCGCGCCCCGATACGGTGGTATGGATGGACCGGTAGCCGTTGTTTTTCGGCTGGCTGATGTAATCCTTGAACCGACCCGGAACGGCGCGCCAGCGTTGGTGAATAACGCCAAGGACACGGTAGCAATCGGCCTCGGACCGCGTGATAATACGGAACCCGTAGATATCGGAGAGGCGGGAAAAGGACAGATCCTTTTCCTGCATCTTGCGCCAGACGGAATAAGGTTTTTTGGCGCGGCCAAACACATCGGCATCAATATCGGCGCGGTCCAGTTCGGTGCGGATATCGGCGGTGATTTTATAGACCACATCGCCCGCCTCACGCTGAAGCGTGATAAAGCGACGAATGATGGAATTGCGCGCATCGGGGTTGATGACGCGAAAGGCCAGATCTTCCAGTTCCTCGCGCATCCATTGCATGCCCATCCGGCCTGCAAGAGGGGCAAAGATTTCCATCGTTTCGCGCGCCTTTTGGACCTGCTTGTCAGGGCGCATGGATTTGATGGTGCGCATGTTGTGCAAACGGTCGGCGAGTTTGACCAAGATTACCCGTAAATCCTTGGACATCGCCATGAACAGTTTGCGAAAGTTTTCGGCCTGTTTGGATTGAGTCGAAGACAGCTGCAGATTGGTAAGTTTGGTTACGCCATCGACCAGCTCGGCGACCTCATCGCCAAACTTTTCCGCAACTTCGGTATAGGTGGCTTTGGTGTCTTCGATGGTGTCGTGCAGAAGGGCGGTGATGATGGTGGCATCATCCAGCCGTTGTTCGGTCAGAATCGCGGCGACGGCGACGGGATGGGTGAAATAGGGTTCACCCGAATGGCGCACCTGACCGTCATGCACCCGCATACCATATGCATAGGCGCGGCGGATCAGATCGGCATTTGTGCGGGGGTTATAGTTGTGAACGAGGGCGACAAGGTCTTCGACGTCGATCATCCTCGCCACATCCTGTTTTGGGCGGTTTGCCTAGGGTCAGGGCGCCCATAGCGGCGCCCCGAAGTGTCGTGCCTTAGTTGGAGCCTTGGGCTTCCATCAAAGCCCGGAGCAGACGCTCTTCGGACATGTCATCCTGTGCCGGACGGTCCATTTCGCCACCCATGAGCAGCGACATCTGGTCTTCTTCCGGCTCATCCACCTCGATCTGGGTTTGATGGCTTTCGATCATCCGTTCGCGCAGGCTGTCGGCCAGCTGCGTTTCATCTGCAATTTCGCGCAAAGATACGACAGGGTTTTTGTCGTTATCGCGGTCAACCGTGATCGGCGAGCCTGCCTGAATTTCGCGGGCGCGGTGCGCCGCAAGCATGACCAGTTCAAACCGGTTCGGGACTTTATCAACGCAATCTTCAACCGTGACGCGGGCCATAAAGACACCCTTTCAGTAATGAGTTTAGGAGTGGCCTGTGTAAGGGTTGGCAAAACCCTTGACAAGCGCCTTATGCCGTTCGTTTTGCCTTGAAACGCGACAATTTGCCGTGAATGGGCGCGGATTTGGCGGCGCAAGGCGAATCGGGATAGCCTAGCCTTGCCCGATTGGCCTGACGGATGCCAGATCGGCGGATGGTAAGGCATCCCGCAACTGGACGGTGGTTTTCTCAAGCGTCGGGTGGCACCAATCCGCCGCCACCTCGGCCAAGGGGACCAAAACGAAGGCCCGATCGGCCAAGCGGGGGTGAGGCAAGATCAACTGATCGGGGGTCAGGCGGGCCTGATCGGCGGGGACAAGGGTTTGCCAATGAGCATGGACATCAAGGTTGGGCAACACCAAGTCGCCAATGGCCAACAGATCAAGATCAAGCGTGCGGCCCGCCCAACGAGAGCTGCGGGCACGGGCATGCGCCGCCTCGACCCGATGTAGACATGCCAAAACCTGATCGGGCGAAAGGGCATCGGGGGCATCAAAGACGGCGGCCGCATTCACGTAATCCGGTCCAGCGCCTGCCGGAAAGCAGGGTGTGGCGAAAAGCTGGCTTTGCGCCCGCAATGTGAAACCGGATGCGGCAATATCAGACAGCGCCGCCGCCACAGTATCGGCGGGGGTTCGCACCGGGGACACCCCATCATTGGGCAGGTTTGCGCCAAGGGCGACAAGAATGCGCATTTTTCCTCGTTTTTCCCCGTTACAGGTTTACATTCAAAGCTTGATATAACGACCAATAAACCGATAAAGACTGAATATTCGTATCAATTCATTTTTCGATCAGGCACGACCCGCGAAATTGACATGTGCGAGATTATTTGAGGGGAAAAATAATGTTTTACAAGGACGAAAGGCTGGCGTTGTTTATCGACGGGTCTAACCTTTATGCAGCCGCAAAGGCGCTGGGGTTCGATATCGACTATAAACTGCTGCGCCATGAATTCATGCGTCGGGGCAAGTTGCTGCGCGCGTTCTACTACACCGCCTTGCTGGAAAACGACGAGTATTCGCCCATTCGCCCGCTGGTGGATTGGCTGAATTACAACGGTTTTTCGATGGTAACCAAGCCGGCCAAAGAATACACCGACAGCCAAGGTCGCCGTAAGGTGAAGGGCAATATGGATATCGAGCTGGCCGTGGATGCGATGGAACTTGCGCCGCGGATCGACCATGCCGTTATCTTTTCAGGCGATGGTGATTTCCGCCCGCTGATCGAAAGCCTGCAACGCCAGGGCGTGCGCGTTTCGGTGGTGTCGACCATCCGCAGCCAGCCGCCGATGATTGCCGATGAATTGCGCCGTCAGGCCGACAATTTCATCGAGTTGGACGAGCTGCGCGATGTGATCGGCCGCCCACCCCGTGAACCACGGTTGGATGGTGAAGACGTGATGGAACCTGTTGCGGTAAAATAAGCACTGGCTGCGGCTGCCTTGTGGGGACGAGGTGGTTTGCGGCAAGAAACGGAAAAAGGGGCGCAGGGTTGCGCCCCTTTTGTTTATGCGTTGGTGGGATTGCACTTTGGGGCGCTGCGGATTGTCTTTGCAAGGCGGAGTGATCTGCGGCAATAGCAGGGCATGGTAATACTCTCGTCACTTTTTGGGTTGTTTGTGGCAGCGTTTGTGGCGGCCACCATTGTGCCGTTTCAATCAGAGATCATCTTTGCGGCCCTGCAAGTCGCCGGGCGTGTTCCCGTGGTTTGGTTGATTGTGGTCGCGAGCATCGGCAATACCTTGGGGGCGTTGGTCAATTATTACATCGGCTTTGGCATCACGCGGTTTGAAGGCAAACGCTGGTTTCCGGCCACGCCTGCGCAGATGGCCCGCGCCGAAGCCTGGTTTCAGCGGTGGGGCGTTTGGGTGCTGCTGGTCAGTTGGTTACCTGCAGGGGATGTGATGACCGTGATGGCGGGGGTGATGCGCACGCCTGTTTGGTTGTTTATTGTGCTGGTCGGCATTGCCAAGACCACGCGCTATATCGGGCTGGCGTTGATCACGGCGGGGCTGATCGGCTAGCAGGGGCCGACATTTCGGGTGAAAAGAATGCGGTCTGGGCTGGACCTGTGGTGGCTTGGGCCTTACCTGTAAGGCGATCGCAACCGGAGACGACCTGATGACTTTGCCGCCCCTAACGCTGTATCTCGCCGCCCCGCGCGGGTTTTGTGCGGGCGTGGACCGCGCGATCAAGATTGTTGAATTGGCGCTGCAAAAATGGGGGGCGCCGGTTTATGTGCGCCACGAGATTGTTCATAACAAGTTTGTCGTCGACGATTTGCGCGCCAAAGGGGCGGTGTTTGTCGAGGAACTGGACGAGTGCCCCGATGATCGGCCCGTCATATTCTCGGCGCATGGCGTGCCGAAATCAGTGCCTGCGGCGGCGCAGGCACGCGCGATGATTGCCGTTGATGCGACCTGTCCGTTGGTTACCAAGGTTCATAATGAGGCGGCGCGCCATTCGGCGGACGGGTTGCAAATGGTCATGATTGGCCATGAGGGCCACCCCGAAACCGTGGGCACCATGGGGCAATTGCCCGAGGGTGAGGTGGTTTTGGTGGAAACCGAGGCCGATGTGGCGGGGTTGGTGGTGCGCGATCCATCCAAGCTTGCCTATATCACCCAGACCACTTTGTCGGTCGATGATACGGCAGGGATCGTGGCCGCCTTGCAGGCGCGGTTTCCGGCGATTGTGGGGCCGCATAAGGAAGACATTTGCTATGCCACCACCAACCGGCAAGCTGCCGTTAAGGCGATTGCGCCCAAGATTGACGCGTTGTTGGTGATTGGTGCGCCCAATTCCAGCAACTCCAAGCGCTTGGTCGAGGTTGGTCGCGCGGCGGGGTGCGCCTATGCGCAACTGGTGCAGCGCGCGGTTGATATTGACTGGCGGGCGTTGGAGGGGATTGGCGCGGTTGGCATTACCGCTGGGGCAAGTGCGCCCGAGGTGTTGGTCAATGAGGTGATTGATGCGTTTCGCGCCCGCTATGACACCACAGTCGAATTGGTGGAAACCGCGCAGGAAACGGTCGAGTTTAAAGTGCCGCGCGTTCTGCGCGAAAGCGTGTGATGCAGCCCGTCCCGCGCGCAGCGCTTTGGTTGGGACTGGCCGGGTTGCTGCCTTTTCTTTGGAGCGTTGCGACGCAACTCTCGGCGCCGCTTTTTGACTGGGGGTTGGCCCTGCTGGGTCCGCACTTTGTGGGTGCCTATGCGGGGCTTGCCTATGGCACGGTGATTTTATCGTTCATGTCTGGGGTTTTGTGGGGGTTTGCAACACGGGCAGGCGACCGCGCAGGTCTGGCCTATGCTGTGTCGGTACTCCCGGCGCTGTGGGCTTTTTTCACCGTTGGGGGCGGGCCGGAACTTGCCGCGATCAACTTGATGATCGGATTTGCGGGGCTGTTATGTCTTGATTTTCTGTTCTGGCAATGGCGGCTTGCCCCGCGTTGGTGGATGCAATTGCGTGTGCTGCTGACATCTGTGGTATTGGCTTGTTTGTGTGTCACGGCGTTTGATCTTGCCTGATCTGCGACACCCTGCAACAGCGCGGTTTTGTGCGGTGACGGAGGATGCCCAAGGCGGGGGCGATCATCACCCCCATGTCGGCTGGCAAGGTTGCGCCGCCTAGGCAGTTGGCCGTGGATGAAATCAGCGCAGTCTCTGGACCTTTGACGCCCGTCTGCTTAGACCTGCGCAAAACGAGGAGACCGCAATGCCCGACCTTTATGCGTATACGGATGGTGCCTGTTCGGGCAACCCTGGCCCTGGTGGTTGGGGTGTCTTGATGCTGGCGCGCGACGGCGATGTGGTGGTCAAAGAGCGCTGTTTGCAAGGCGGCGAGGCGGACACCACCAACAACCGGATGGAATTGATGGCCGCGATTTCGGCGCTCGAGGCGCTTGTGCGGCCTTCGGCCGTGATTGTGGTGACCGATAGTGCCTATGTGAAAAACGGGATTACCGAATGGTTGGCCGGTTGGAAGCGCAAGAACTGGCGCACGGCGGGTGGGTCGCCGGTGAAGAATGTGGATTTATGGCAACGGCTGGATGAGGCGCGTTTGCGTCACACGGTGGAATGGCGCTGGATCAAGGGCCATGCGGGCCATGCCGAAAACGAGCGGGCGGATGAGTTGGCGCGGGCGGGGATGGCGCCGTTCAAGCCTGCCAAGGTTATGGGTTCCAAGGCGGGGGCGCCAAAGTGACGTTGTTGCTGGGTTTGGATTTTGCATCGGTCGCGGTGTTTGCCTTGACGGGCGCGCTGGTGGCATCGCGCAGCCAGCTGGACCTTGTCGGGTTCATCTTTATCGCTTGCCTTACGGCAGTGGGGGGCGGGACGATCCGCGATGTGCTGTTGAACCGTGATGTGGTGTTTTGGATTGCGGATCCTTCGATTTTATTGGCAGCCGTTGCGGCAGCGGTACTGGTGTTCTTCGGCGCGCATTTGCTGGAAAGCCGGTACCGCGCGATTGTGTGGTTGGATGCGTTCGCCTTGGCCATTGCCGTGCCTGCGGGTGTGGGCGTGGCGATGGGGTTGGGCCACCACTGGGCTATCGTGATGGTGATGGGCGTGGCAACGGGTTGCTTTGGCGGGTTGATGCGCGATGTTGTCTGCAACGAAGTGCCGTTGGTGTTAAAACAGGGCGAGATTTACGCCACGGCCGCCTTTGCGGGGGCTGGGGCGGCAGTTTTGGCGGTGTTATTGGGCTATTCCAGCGGCTATGCGCTGCTGGCCTGCGCCGGTGTGACCTTCGTTTTGCGGGCGGGGAGCATTGCCTTTGGCTGGGGCTTGCCTGTGTACCGGACCAAACCGCCTCGCCCAGAAAGCCCAAAGCAAAGCTGACAGGACCTGAGCGGTCGCCGCGCGCCGAAGGGGCGCGGCCCAACATTGAGGCGCTTTTTGCCAAAGGCAAAAAGCAACGAATGGCGGGAGGCCCCCTTTATCCGTTGCGCTGGAAGGTCAGGTAATGCTGCGGGCGGCCTTCGCGGATGGCTTTTTGCTCATACCGTGTTGAAATCCAATCATCCCACGGGGTTGCCGATTGGTTGATCAGGGTAAAGCCTGCGGGAGGGACCTCTTCCAGCGTTTGACGGACGTAATCGTCGATATCGGTGGCCACACGGAATTCCGCCCCGGGGATCATCACCCGCGCCAGTGGCAGCAGATGGTTTGGCGTGACAAAGCGCCGGCGATGGTGGCGGGCCTTTGGCCACGGATCGGGATAGTTCAGGAAGGTTTTGGCGATGCAGGCATCGGGCAGGATGTCGAACAGATCGCGCACATCTTCGGGGTGGACACGCAGGTTGTTCACATTGGCCGCGCGGATTTTACCCAAAAGCATCGCCACGCCGTTCACAAAGGGTTCGCAGCCGATGATACCGACCTGAGGGTTCAGGGCCGCCATATGCACCAGATGTTCGCCGCCGCCAAAGCCGATTTCCAGCCAGAGAGGGCGGGTGTCGTTGAACAGTGTCGCCGGGTCGATGACTGCGCGCTGCGGATTGTCGGTCTGGCTGGTGTTTGCGGGGCGCAAGGGTTCCAGATCTTCGGCCAGATATGCCTTTTGGCTGGGGCGCAAGGTTTTGCCGTGATGGCGGCCGTAAAAATTGCGGCGTTCGGGTGTGGAATTGATGTCATCGGTCATGGCGGCCCCCTTGGCTTGCGCGGGGCGGGCGTAGCCTGCGGGGGCGCGCGCGTCAAGCTGTGCGGCAGTGGTTGCGCGGACAGGGCGGAGCCTGCGGCGCGGATATTTATGAACAGATGAGTTGGGGGGCGTTGCTATTTTAACTGTGCGGGGTGAAAGTTAGCGCAAGAATTGCCTCAGACCTTGCCGGAGTGTGCCCCTTATGAAGACGATCTATTTGTTGAACGGCCCGAACCTGAACCTGTTGGGCAAGCGCCAGCCCGAGATTTACGGGCATGAGACCTTGGCCGATGTCGAGCGTGATTGTGCGGCTTTGGCGAAAGGGTTGGGGTTGGGGTTGGAGGCGTTCCAATCCAACCACGAGGGTGCTATTATCGACAAAATCCATGCGGCGCGGAACAAGGCGGCGGGGATTGTGATCAATCCTGGTGCGTTTACCCATACATCAGTCGCCATTCTGGATGCGCTGAATGCGTTTGAAGGGCCGGTGATTGAGGTGCATATTTCCAATGTCCATAAGCGTGAGGCGTTTCGGCACCATTCCTATGTGTCGTTGCGGGCCGAGGGGGTGATTGCGGGGCTGGGGACCGAAGGCTATCAAGCGGCCGTGCGGCGGTTGGCGACCTTGCTGGCATGACGGTGCGGATCGCCGTTGTGGGTGCGGGGCTGATTGGCTTGCGCCATATTGCGACGATTGGGGCGGCATCGGGGGCCGATTTGGCCTGTGTGGTTGATCCTGATGCAGGCGCGCGGGGTGTGGCTGTGGCGCAGGGTGTGCCGTGGTTTGCTGGTTTGGAGGACGTGCCAGAAGGGCTGGCGGATGGCGTTATTTTGGCCACCCCGAACAGGTTGCACGTTGCGGGTGGTTTAGACTGTGTGGCGCGGGGTTTGCCTGTTTTGGTCGAAAAGCCGATTGCGACCGATGTGGCCGAGGCCCGCATCTTGGTTGAAGCGGCCGAGGCGGCGGGCGTGGCCGTTCTGGTGGGGCATCACCGGCGGCATAACCCGCTGATTGCGGCGGCCAAAGCGATGATTGATGCGGGGCGGATCGGGCCTGTGATATCCGTTCAGGCGCAGTTTTGGCTGTGCAAACCGGATGAGTATTTCGACGTGGCATGGCGGCGCGAAGCGGGGGCGGGGCCGGTGTTTGTGAACCTGATCCATGATGTCGACTTGCTGCGCCATTTGGTGGGGGATGTGGTGGCCGTGCAGGCACGGATCGCATCACACCGTGGCCATGCGGTTGAAGATACCTGTGTCGCCACGCTGGAATTTGCGAATGGTGCGTTGGGGACGGTGAATATCTCCGACACGATCCCCGCGCCTTGGTCTTGGGAACTGACGAGTGGCGAGAACCCTGCCTATCCGCCGACCGATCAGGCCTGCTACATGATTGGCGGACGGGACGGCGCGCTGGAATTACCGCGCTTGCGGATTTGGCAGCATGAGGGCGCGCACAGTTGGTGGGCGCCGATTGCGGCCACCACGCATTCCCGTGGGCATGGCGATCCGTTGGTGTTGCAGATAGAACAGTTTGCGCGGGTGATCCGAGGCGAAGAGCCGCCGTTGGTTCCCGCGCGCGAAGGGATGCGGACGCTGGCGGTGATTGAAGCGATTTTAGCGTCATCGGCGCAAGGCGTTCGGGTGGAATTGGGTTAGGGGGACGATATGGATTTGCCAAAGAATGAGTTTAAAGCCGCACTAAAGGCGGGCAAGCAGCAGATCGGGCTATGGGTGTCCATAGCCAATGCGGCATCTGCCGAGGCGGTCGCGACCTGCGGGTTTGACTGGGTGATGGTCGATACCGAACATACGCCGAACGACCCTGCCCAAGTGCAGGCGATGTTGCAAGCGATGGCCCCTTACCCCACCCATGCGGGCGTGCGGCCGGGATGGAACGACGCGGTGGAAATCAAGCGGATCATGGATGTGGGCGCGCAGACGATTTTGGTGCCTTATGTTCAGACCGCCGATGAGGCGCGGGCGGCGGTGGCTGCCGTGTTGTACCCGCCGCATGGGATGCGCGGTGTATCGGGCCTGTCGCGGGCCAGTCGGTTTGGGGCCATACCGAACTATACCGCGAGCGCGAATGATGAGATTTGCTTGCTGGTGCAGGTGGAAACCAAAGCATCCTTGGACCAGATCGAAGCGATTGCGGCGGTGGACGGTGTGGACGGTATTTTCATTGGCCCTGCCGATTTGGCGGCGTCGATGGGCTTTCCGGGGCAGTTGGACCACCCGGACGTAAAGGCCGCGATTTTGGATGCAATCGCGCGGATCAAGGCCACGGGCAAGGCGGCGGGGATTTTGAGTTCGGACCCTGCGTTTTTGCGTGAGGCCGTGGCGGCAGGAACCACGTTTACCGCCGTTGGGCTGGATATTGGCGTGTTGCTGGCAGGGTGCAAGGCGCTGGTGAAAGACTGGAAAGGGTGAAGGACCGCCCGCGCTGTGGCAGGTTTAAACCTTGCATCCTGACTGCCAAGACAGGCACAATCAGGCGCGGCGCTGGTGGGATTTGGTACAGGCTATTGAACGGAACGACTGAGTTAGGCAAAGCACCGAACGGGCCTGCCCAAACATATTGAGGAAAAACGAATGGCTATTCCCGACGTATTGGCAAGTTTGCTGTTGCAGGCTGTAAAGGACCATCAGCTTGGCGGCGCATTTCTGATGTTGGGACGGCAAAGGTTTATCGGGAGCCGAAAGGGCCGGTCCGCAGAACTTTTTGCGCAGGCGATCCAAAAATACCTGCCCGGAGTAGCGGAAGAAGACCTGTGCAACCCCAAAGATGACTACGCCGAAACCTTCTTTTCGCGTTTGGGGTTTACGTCGGTCGACTCGCTTGATTTTTCGGACTTCGAAGAGGCCAGCCTTATCCACGATCTGTCGAAGCCGGTTGGTAAAAAGCTGACCGAACGGTTCGATGTGGTCTATGATGGTGGCACCTGCGAGCATGTGTTCGAGCTGCCAACCGCCTTTCGCAACATCGACAAAATGCTGCGGCCCGGCGGTGTGTTGATCGGGCATTCACCCTGCAATAACTGGATCAATCACGGTTTTGTCCAGATCAGCCCCGAAATGGTTTACGGGTTTTGGGCAAAGGCGATGGGCTATGAGGTTCTTGAGTTGATTTTGCAACCAACCCTGCCTGCATCGGTGGAAAAAATCGCCCGCACTACGGATCCGAATGTCACTGGCAAGCGGCCGCGTATTCTTGGCGATTTGCCGCAAAACGCGCCGATCATCATGCATTATGTGGTGCGCAAGCCAGCTACGGGCGGATTGGGCGGACGGGCCTATCAGACCGATTATGTGAATAAGTGGGATACCGCAGACCCCAGTTGACGGGATCAGCGGTTGGAGGCAGGCGCGGCATTTGCGGCTGCAGCACGCCGAACGACACGCATGCCGCCAAAAATTGGCAGTATTCCCTACCAACCCGCCTTGGCAGACCTAAGTCCCGTAGTGACGATATACGGGACCCAAAACGTGATCAAAGATCAAAATACAAGCGCCTGCACCATCGACGCCGTTATCACCTGGGTTAATGGCAACACGGATGCGCACCGCCAAAAGCGGGCCCTTTACATGGCCCAATCGGATCGCGCGTTGCATGAAAATGCGATAAATCCACATCGCTGGGCAAATAACGACGAAATTTTGTATTGCCTTCAATCCATTGAAAATTTCGCACCCTGGACTCGACATATCTGGATCGTTGTCGACGATGAAACGCCTAACCTGTCGTCCCTGTCTGCTGCGATGCGGGCCAAGATACGGTTTATGTTTCACGCGGAGATTTTTGCAGAATACAGCGCGGTTTTGCCGACCTTCAACTCGCTTGCCATTGAAACCATGCTGTGGCGGATTGACGGACTAAGCGACCGTTTTCTATATTTTAACGATGATGTATTTCTGACAGCGCCGCTGCATCCAAGGGATGTGTTTGACGGGCAGCGCCCTGTTTTGCGCGGCGATTGGGTTGATTACAGCCAGATGTTGCACGATGTTGACATGCAGCAGGATCCGTCAAAGTTCAATCATTTCATGCAGATAAACGCGGCGACGATTGCGGGCTTCAAGGCGGATAGGTTATTTTCGTCTGCCCATGTTGTTCATCCGCTGTGCCGTAAGGTTATGGCAGACCTGTTTGAGCGCCACGCCGATGCCTTTGTTGACAACATCAAATATCGGTTTCGCGATTTGAACCAGTTCTTGCCGCAGGGACTGCACAATCACGCCTGTATCGCCGCGAATGCTGCTGTGCTCCACACCGCAGAGGACCATATCCATATCCAAAGCGGCTGCGGTATTGGGCGACCATCGACAGAGACGTGGTCGGTTTTGGATGCGGTCAGCGCGCCACACATAAAGTTTTTGTGTGTCAACGATTTGCCCCAGTTGGAAGCCGTAATCCCCGAAGCGCGGACTTGGTTGCAAGGGGTCATTGGCGGCTTTCCAGGGCTGGCGCCTGAACACGTGTCGCGTTGAGTGTGCCCATGCGGCTACCCAATGTATGAAATGCAAAAAGCCTCGCTTTCACGGAGCTTTTCCTATTCTTGTCATCCCAATCAGAACGGCTTTTTCAACGCGTCGACCAGGTCGGTTTTTTCCCAACTAAAGCCGCCATCCGCCTCGGGGGCGCGGCCAAAGTGACCATAGGCCGAGGTGCGAGAATAGATCGGCTTGTTCAGGCCCAGATGCGTGCGGATGCCGCGGGGGGTTAGGTCCATCACATCCCAAATCACCTTTTCCAGCTCGGCGTCTGGTACGTTGCCGGTGCCATGCGTGTCGACGTAAATCGACATCGGCTTGGCCACACCAATCGCATAAGACACCTGAATGGTGCAGCGATCTGCCAGCCCTGCGGCCACGACGTTTTTCGCCAGATACCGCGCGGCATAGGCGGCAGAACGGTCTACCTTGGTTGGATCTTTGCCCGAGAACGCGCCGCCGCCGTGGGGGGCTGCACCACCATAAGTATCGACGATGATCTTGCGGCCTGTCAGGCCTGCGTCACCATCCGGCCCGCCGATCACAAACGTACCCGTCGGGTTGACCCACCATTCGGTTTTGGGGGTGATCCAGCTGGCTGGCAGCACTTCGCGGATATAGGGTTCGACAATGGCGCGGATGTCGTGGCTGGTTTGTTTTTTATGCTCGTGCTGGGTCGACAACACGATCGAGGTCACCTCCACCGGCTTGCCATCTTCATAGCGCAAGGAAATCTGGCTTTTGGCATCGGGGCGCAGAGTGCTTTCCTGACCGGATTTGCGCACCTCGGCCAGACGCTTCAAAATAGCGTGGCTGTACTGGATCGGCGCGGGCATCAGCGCATCGGTTTCGCGGCAGGCATAGCCGAACATGATGCCTTGGTCGCCAGCGCCATCCTTATCCACGCCCTGCGCGATATGGGCGGATTGTTCGTGCAGGTAGTTGTGAACCTTTACGGTTTCCCAATGAAACTTTTTCTGTTCATAGCCGATGTCACGGATGCAGTCGCGCACGATGCCTTCGACATTGCCCATCATTTCTTTCAGCTTGACCGGATCAGACAGACCCACCTCGCCGCCGACGACAACGCGTTTGGTGGTGGCAAAGGTTTCACACGCAACGCGGGCGTTGGGCTCAATCGCGATGAAGGCATCAAGGATCGCATCCGAAATACGGTCGCAGACCTTATCTGGGTGGCCTTCCGAGACGGACTCGGAGGTGAATACATAGTTGTTACGTGACATGGGGAAGTGCTCCGTTTGTTGTTCACGCCACGCCAGGAAGCCGTTGTGACGTTCTATTTTTCCGGACTATGCGGGCGGGATAGGCAAGTCAAGCCTTTGCCAACCGCCTGAGAATCAGCAAGAGGCCTGCGAGCCCCAGCAGCAACAATACAATCGGCAGATCGCCGTTGCGCGCATAGGGTGTTTCGGGCAGCGGGGGCGGCAAGGGCGCATCAAGGAAATCGGCCACGCCAAGCGGGAGGGCGGCCACCACACGGCCCCGCGCGTCAATCACCGCAGAAATGCCCGTGTTTGCGGCGCGCAGCACAGGCAAGCCGTTTTCAACCGCGCGCAGGCGGGCTTGGGCCAAGTGCTGCCACGGGCCAGTCAAGGTGCCAAACCAAGCGTCATTGGTGATGTGCAAAATCCAGTCGGCGCGGGTTGGAGCTGCGCGCAGGTCTTGGGGGAACACCGCCTCATAGCAGATCAGCGGCAAGGCGCGGCCCAAGCGCGGGCCAAGGTCGAGCACGGCCGCCCCTGTGCCTGCGGAATAGCCAGCACCTTGTTGGGCGGCAAAGGCCGTGATGCCGAACAAGCGGTAAGCCAGATCGCCAAAGGGGATATATTCGCCAAACGGGACAAGGTGGTGTTTGTCATAAACTTGCGCCACGCGACCATCGGGGGTGATGATCGCCATGCTGTTATAGCCACGATTTCCGATCACCCGCTGGATGCCCACGGCCATTTGCGCGCCCTGCCCCGCAGCACCGATGGCCTGTAGCAAGCCGCTCTCTTCGTTCAACAGGTATGGCACCGAGGTTTCGGGCCAGACCACAAGATCGGGCGCTTTTTCGGAGGGCATGGCGGACAAGTCTGCCAATCGGTCGAAATACAGGCGGGCGCGCTCGGGGTCCCATTTCAGGTGCTGTTCGGCATTGGGTTGCACCAGCCGGACAATGGCCGGATCGGGCGGAGAGGCGGGGCTTTGGCGATCATCCCCTGTGGTATAAAGTGCGGCGATCATCAAGATCGGCAGCGCCGCCGTGCGCCAGCCAAAGGCGGCAGGCACTGCGGCCAGAAACAACGCCAATGCGGTTAGGCCGCTGGCGCCAAAGATGGCGGCGAACTGCACCACAGGCGTATCAATCCAGATATGACCGATCATGGCCCAAGGAAAACCCGTAAACACATAGCCGCGCGCGATTTCCGCCAAGGTCAGCAGAATGGCAAGCCAAAGCACCCGTGTGATGTGCCCTTGCCCAAGGCGATGGGCCGCCCCGGAGGCCGCCGCCCAAAACAACCCCAACCCAAACGGCATGAGGACAAGGACGAAGGGGATCATCCAAGCGTAAACTTCGGGTTCAATCAGAAAGGGTTCAACGATCCACGACAGGGCAAGAAGGAAATACCCCGCGCCAAGGAACAGGCCCAGCCACGCGGCGGCCCCCGCTGTGGGCGCCCCCGCGATGAGCAGCAACGCCGCGAAGAGCCCGAGCAACGCGAGACGCCAAAAGTCCAACGGGGCCTGCCCGGAGGCCATGACAGCGCCGATCCCGAAGGCCGCACCCGTTTGCACCCAGCCCGGCCAAGACCCGAACAGCGCGTTTGAAGCACAACGCAGGGCGCGCCGGATCATGCGTCGCTGGCTTTGACGTCAGTCGGGGCGGCCACCATGGGGGGCGCCGCAACAGGGTTTGCAACCACAGGGGGCGCCACCACGGCCGCCGCCGCGGCAGCAGTTCGGCGGGCAACCGCGCCCGGCAAACGGACGCGCAGGCGTTTCAGGCGGCGCGGGTCGGCATCCACCACCTCAAACTCGGCCCCGCTTTCATGTGGCACAATTTCGCCCCGCGCGGGGATACGGCCCAAACGCAAAAACACCAATCCGCCGAGGGTGTCGATATCGTCATCCTCTTCGCCGTTGCGCAGCGTCAGGCCAAGGGCCTGTTCAAACTCGTCCAAGGGCGCGTTGGCTTGGGCCAGGAACACGCCTTGAGGTTCCTCTTTCCACAACTGGCCCTCGGCCTCGTCATGTTCATCCTCGATTTCGCCGATGACGGTTTCGATCAGGTCCTCGATCGTGACAAGACCGTCAACGCCGCCGTATTCATCAATCACAAGCGCCATATGCACACGGTCTTTTTGCATTTTTTGCAGCAAAACACCGACAGGCATGGAGGGCGGGGCGTAAAGCATAGGCCGCAGCAGTTTGCGCAAGGAGAACTTGCCCGACGCGCCGGCAAAGCCGTATTGCAGCGCCAAATCCTTTAGCAGCACAAGGCCGAGCGGGTGATCCAACGTGCCTTTGTAGACCGGAACGCGGCTGAACCCGTTTTCGCGGAACACTTCGACCAGTTCCTCTTTGCCGATTGTGATCGGGACTGCGGTGATTTCCACCTTTGGCACGGCCACATCATCGACCCGCATCCGGCGCAGGTTGGCAATGCCATGCGTCGTGGCGCCGGAAGATGGCCTTATGGGACCTTGAACGGGTTGGGCCGTGTTGTCAGCGTCGGTATCAGACGGGCTGAGTGCGTCAATGATGCGACCGAAAAAACCGCGTTGCGGAGGTTCATCACTGTCCGGATCGGAGGGATCTTGTGCCTCAACTGCGGCAACGGATCCGTTATGCGTACTACCCATCTGTCCTTTTCCAAATAAATATCGCCCCGAAACGGGGGCGCACCTTAAGCATATGGGTCTGAAAGCCCCAAAGATTCAAGTATCTCTGCCTCAGTCGTTTCCATCAATGTGGCATCTATGTCGTCAATGTGATCGTAACCCAGCAAATGTAACAGACCATGAATAACCAAATGGGTGACATGATCGACCATCGGCTTGTTTGCAGCTTCGGCCTCGCGCGCGCAGGTTTCCCACGCAATCGCGATGTCGCCAAGGTGTTCGGGGTCATCGGCGGGGCCGGGTTCGGGCAGGTCTGGCACCTCGCCTGCATAGTCGGCGGCGCGTTCTTCGGATGGCCAAGACAGCACGTTGGTGGGGGTTGGCTTGCCGCGAAAATCGGCATTCAGGCCCGCGATATGCGCATCATCGCAGCCCATCAGGCACAGGGTAAAGCCTTGTGCGGGTAGGTTAAGATGCGCCAGCGCCGCCCTGCAGGCGCGGGTGGCCACGGTGGGCAGGTCAAACGTCTGCCACCGTGGGTCTTCGATTACTGTGTCAACCAGAGGCTCCATCATGCGCCTCATACGCCTCGATGATGCGGGCGACAAGCGGGTGTCGCACGACATCTTTGGAGGTAAAGTAGTTAAAACTGACGCCTTTGACCCCTTTCAGGATGCGTTCGGCATCGGCCAGACCACTTGCAGTGCCGCGCGGCAGGTCAATTTGTGTGCGGTCGCCGGTGATGACCATGCGCGACCCTTCGCCCAGACGGGTCAGGAACATTTTCATCTGCATGGTCGTGGCGTTTTGCGCCTCATCCAACACGACAAAAGCGTTTGACAGGGTACGCCCGCGCATAAAGGCCAACGGCGCGATTTCAATCCGCTTGTCCTCCATCAATTTTGCCAGCTGTTTTTGCGGAAGGAAGTCGTTCAGCGCGTCATAAAGCGGCTGCATATAAGGGTCGATTTTTTCCTTCATATCGCCGGGCAGAAAGCCAAGCCGTTCGCCCGCCTCAACCGCAGGGCGCGACAGGATGATTTTGTCGACAGCCCCCGCCAGCAGCATGGTCACGCCCACGGCCACGGCCAGATAGGTTTTGCCTGTACCAGCGGGGCCGATGCCAAAACCAAGGTCATTGTCGAACAAATTGCCGACATAGGCTTTTTGCGCAGCGGTCCGAGGTTCAACGGGTTTTTTGCGGGTGCGCAATTCATAGCGTTCGCCCGAGAACATTTCGATCTGTTCCACAGCAGGCAAGGCGCGGTCTGGCATAGGGCGACCCATCCGAATTGCGCCGTCAAGGTCGCCTGCCTCTATTCCTTTACCGGCCTCCAGGCGCGCATAAAGGGCGGTCAGAACCGAAGCCGCATAGTCACGCGCCGAAAGCTCGCCCAACACGGCCAGACGGTTGCCGCGTCGCAAAATATTCACACCTGTTTGGTGTTCGATCTGGCTCAGGTTACGATCATATTCCCCACATAGATCGATCAGCAAACGATTGTCGGGAAATTCCAGCAAGGTTTCATTGCTGTTTTGCGGTGGTGTCGGGGGGGTCAGCGCGCTGATGCCCAAGGAGGTCTCCTTTTACAAAAGATTATAGCCTTAGAGTGGGGCGCAAGTGGGTCTCTGACAAGTGACAATTTCGTAAAGTCCTATAACCAAGAGATTTTTTCACTCTGGAAACCGAAAAAGGCCGCAGCTTTCGCTACGGCCTTTATTTTGGGCATGCCTGCCATTAACGGCGCACGACAACGGTTCTTCGGCCCGGGCCGGATACTTTGTCCTGAATACCCTCAGTGTTGGATTGGTATTCACGGATCACTGTGCCCGGTGGATACAGGTCGTTACAGATCGGTAGACCCGACACGGGGTCATAGCGTGGCGAGGAATACCCTTCCAAACCATCGTCGATGATCCAGTTCTGACATCCATCAGGGTCATAGGCGATTGCAGCGACACCGTTGTTCAAAACACCCGTATCACGACCTTGATCCTGACCTGTTGCGATGATGGAATTCGACCCGCGATACCGTTCGGTACCTTCAAAGCTCTCGCCAACACAGCCCGAAAGGACCACGGCGGCAACCAGACCTGCACTGATTTTCATTGCGTTGATCATATCTGTTACCACCTGTAGCAAATGACTTCGACGCGGCGGTTCTGCTGCATACCTGCGGCAGAATTGTTCGACGCGACGGGACGTGTTTCACCAAAGCCGATCTGGCGTTCAACCGCTGCACCAACCGAACGGGCAACACCACCAACAGCGGCAGCGCGGCGTTCGGACAGGTTTTGATTATAGCCATGCGATGCGCGGCTGTCGGTATGGCCATAGATGGCATAGCCGAACGCATCCGTGCTTTGGAAAAACTGCTGCAAACGGGCGCGGCCGTTGCTGGTCAGCTGCGCTGAGTCGGTGTGGAAAAGCGTGTCGGTGTTTTCGACCAGACAGGTATTTTTCTTTAGACAAACCGGCTTGCCGGTTTTCGGGTTGCGGCGCGGCACCATGTAGCCTTCAAGACCACCATCCGCCCACCAGTGCATACAGCCGTCATCATCGACCCACACACCCCATTCGATTTGGCCGGACACCTTGGGCTGCGCCATCACGGCAGCGGGCCCTGACAGGCCCAGCGCAAGAGCGGCCCCACCTATCACCATTTTCATTGTTGCACTAATTTTTCGCTTCACAGTGGTAACCCCCCCGGGCATTCCGCAGACTATATAATACCCACAAAGATTTGCAGCCCAGTCGCAGCATTGTAAAGCAAAAACTGCCCATGACTGGCAGAGTTCGCACCAATAGTTGCGCTTTGCGCTGCAATCAGGGGCACATATCGCTTTTCCACAGGTTTAGGAAACGCAGAAATTGTTAACCCAGCGGCACGCCCGCCAAAGAGTTGGATTTGGATTCTGTAATGCGCACACGCACCAGTTGACCGACTTGGCCAGCGGCATCCGTTACATGCACCGCATGCAGGTGTTGCGACTTGCCAACCATCTGGCCATCCAGCCGCCCCGCCTTTTCATAAAGAACATCGACCACTTGCCCGACCATCGCATCTTGGGCCGCACGTTGTTGGCTGGTCAGAAGGGCTTGCAGTTCTTGCAAGCGGGCATCGGCGACGGCTGTGTCGACATCGAGCTTTTCCGCCGCAGGGGTGCCGGGGCGGGCCGAGTATTTGAACGAATATGCCATACCGTAGCCGACCTTGCGCACCAGATTAAGGGTGTCTTGGAAGTCGGCATCGGTTTCGCCGGGAAAGCCCACGATAAAATCCGAGGTCAGCAAGATATCGGGACGTGCGTTGCGCACGCGGTCCAGCACGCGCAAATAGTCATCGGCGGTGTGCTTGCGGTTCATCGCCTTAAGAATACGGTCCGACCCAGATTGCACGGGCAGGTGCAGATAGGGCATCAGGGCGGGGCAATCGCCGTGGGCTGCGATTAGGTCGTCTTCCATATCATTCGGGTGACTGGTCATATAGCGCAGGCGCTGGATGCCATCCAGTTGCGCCATTTCGCGGATCAGGCGGGCAAGGCCGTAGCCGCCCGCGCTGTAGGCGTTCACATTTTGGCCCAGCAGGGTCAATTCGCGCACCCCACGGCTGGCCAGATTGCGGGCCTCGGCCAGCAGGCGTTCCGGCGGGCGGCTGACCTCGGACCCGCGGGTATAGGGGACCACGCAAAAGGCGCAGAACTTGTCGCAGCCTTCTTGCACTGTCAAAAACGCGGCAGGGCCGCGCATCGCTTTGCGCTCGGGCAAGTGATCAAACTTATCCTCGACCGGAAATTCCGTCTCAATGGCGCGCTCGCCTTTTTGGATTTTCGCCTCCATTTCGGGCAGGCGGTGATAGCTTTGCGGGCCGACAACCAGATCAACCAAGGGCATCCGACGCATGATTTCCGCACCTTCGGCCTGTGCGACACAGCCAGCCACGGCGATTTTCAGGTTCGGATTGGCCTCTTTGGCGGGGCGAAGGCGGCCCAGATCGGAAAAAAGCTTTTCCGACGCTTTTTCGCGGATATGGCAAGTGTTGATCATCACCATATCGGCGCCGTCGATCTGGTCGGTTTGCACATAACCGCTGGCGCCAAGGCTTTCGGCCATGCGTTCACTGTCATAAACGTTCATCTGGCACCCGTAGGTTTTGATGAACAGCTTTTTGGGGTCAGTCATGGCGGCACCTTTTCCAGATCGTCGCAGCTTGTACACCGCCCTGCCCCAACCCGCAACGCCCCCACCTTTTGCGGTCGGGACTTGCGTTTGGCAGGTCCAACCCTTTAACCTTTGGTACGTAGCCTTTGGTACATAACAGCGCCTTGGGTCAGGCATCGGGGACATCATGCGGTACAAGAGTTTGACGGCGTTTTTGGAAAAGGGGCGCGCTGGCCTTGCCAAAGGGCCGATTGCGATCATCATGGCCGAAGATGCGGTTGAGGTGGAAAGCACTGTTTTGCACCACCTTGATATCGGCTTTCGGACCGTTTTGCTGCTGACCAACCCTGAAACGGCTGTGCCTGCATCGATTGAAGAAAAAGTCGAGCGGATTGATTATGCGACGCATGTTCGCGATGCCATGCAAGCGGCCGTCAATCAGGTGAGCGAGGCCGTGTCCGGAATATGGATGTATTACGGGTTTAACGCCGAATATTTGTTCCATCCGTTTTGCGAAAGCCGCAACATTCGGGAATTGCTGGCCTTTCACACCGAAGAGCGGCGTGATGCCGTGCTGTCTTATGTGATCGACCTTTATGCCGATGATTTGGAAACCCACCCGAACGCCGTATCGCTTGAAAATGCGCTACTGGACAGATCGGGATATTATGCGCTTGGGCGGCCTGACCCTGCCAACCACAATCACCCGCGCGACCGGCAATTGGACTTTTTCGGCGGCTTGCGTTGGCGGTTTGAGGAACACATCCCCGCCGCGCGGCGCAAAATTGACCGCATCGCACTGTTTCGCACCAAGCCGGGGTTGATTTTGCGGCCCGACTTCACCTTTTCGGATGAAGAGTACAACACCTATGCCTGCCCGTGGCATCACAACATCACGACGGCAATCGTATCCTTTCGCACCGCCAAGGCGCTGAAATCCAACCCCGGGTCGCGCTATGACATCCATGATTTCAAATGGCACAATTCGACCAAATTTCAGTGGAACAGCCAGCAGTTAATGGATTTGGGTTTGATGGAGCCGGGCCAATGGTTCTGATCCTACGCCCTGCCAGCACAGCCGATGCAGCCGAGGCGACCGATATTTTGAACGCCATTATCGCGCTGGGTGGAACGACCGCGATTGAGACCCCGTTAACAAAGGCCGAGATGGTCGAATGGTTCTTGATGCCCGGCCCAAGGGTGTTTTTCTGCACGGTCGCCGTGCAAGACGGTGTTATGGTCGGGTTCCAATCGGTGGGGCGCGCGGATTATTTGCCTGCGGCTTGCGGCGAGATGGGCACTTATGCGCGGATTGGCCAGAACCAGAAAGGTGTAGGTTCTGCGCTGTTTGCCGAAACAATTAGGGCGGCGCGTGGTTTGGGGCTCACCCAGCTGAACGCCAAGATCCGTTGTGACAACACAGGCGGGCTTGCCTATTACAGCCGCATGGGGTTTGGCGATGGTCAGCCTGCGCCCGATGTTACCTTGAAATCCGGCAAGGTTATTGCGCGGGTTCACAAGCGGTTCGGGCTGTAACGCGGCAGGGCTTGCACCGCGAGGCACAAATTCTTCTGGTTGGTTGAAACTTTCGCCAACCTGCTCCCGTTCCTTCCATACAACAGCCCGGATGGTCTGGGCAGATGGAGGAAACTATGACCAACCTGATCACCCGCCTTGTGGCATCCGCCGCGATTGCCCTGACATCCGTGCCCGCCTTGGCCGCCAATCCCGATGTCGGTGGTGCCGCGATGTTCGAAACGAAAAACATCGTTGAAAACGCCGTAAACTCGGCAGATCACACAACGCTGGTGGCCGCCGTAAAGGCCGCAGGGTTGGTGGATACATTGGCGTCACCCGGCCCGTTTACGGTGTTTGCGCCTGTGAATGCGGCCTTTGCCGCCTTGCCTGCGGGCACAGTGGACACGCTGCTAAAGCCGGAAAACAAACCGACGCTGACCAAGGTGCTGACAGCGCATGTGGTTGCTGGCACGCTGACGGCGGCACGGCTGAAAACCTGTGCAGCGAAAAGCAAGGACGGGTTTTGCAACATGACTACGGTTTCGGGCGATGCGCTGTCGGCAAAGGTTCGTGGCAACACCGTTTATATCTATGATGAAAGCGGGAATGCGGGCCGTGTGACAATTGGCGATGTGATCCAGTCGAACGGCGTTATCCATGTGGTCGACAAGGTGCTGTTGCCCAAGTAATCCGTCTGCGTCTGTCCCTTTGGGCGCAAACGGATCGGGGCGGGGGATTGGCCCCCCGCCCCATCATTTCACCAAAAGCTGCGCCATTTCGGCATGTTCCAACAGGGCCGCCTGCCCTTTGGGGGTAAGCTGGTAAATCCCGCGATCGACCCGTTCGAACCAGCCGTAATGATCATCGCGCATTTGCGCCGCCGCCCGCGAAACCCCCACGGCCTTGGCCACCACAGCCGCCTTGCACGGCCCTGCCTGCAAATGCAGCGCGCAGCGGATTGCGTCTTGGCGATAAGCCGTCATTTTCGCGCCGGAAATCCCGCCTTCATTCGGATCACCCACGCGGCGGTCAAATTCACGCAGCAACCGCTGGGCGGCTTTGGTTTTCAGACGCGGGGCATAGGGGGCGGGGTCCAGATGCGCCTCGACCCCCGTTGGCCCAACGGCCAGCAAACCCAGCGACAGGCGGCGGCACAATGCGATGATGTCACGGTAGCGCAGCTTCCAGCCTTTGCTGACAGGCACGGCAAGATACACATGGTCGAACAAGCCTTGCCGCACTACGCCTTGCATGACCAGTTGCAGCGAAAACGTCAGCTTCATTTCCACAATCACGGGCCGTTCGTCGCCACGCCGCGCCATGATATCGCAATCGCCGATCTCGGCTTTCACCTCATAGCCTTGGCTTTCCAGATAGGCCTTGAGGGGGGCGTATAGATCAGCCTCACGCACGCAGCATCAGGCCAAACGGCGCAGGCGGATCACCACATCAACCTTTGAAATCTCGGTTCCGGGTGGCAGGTCGGGCAGACGAGCGATTTCCAATTGGTCAGCGCGGGCATCGGTCAATTCTGCCGTGTCTTCCCAGTAGAAATGCGGGTGGTCATCCATGCGGGTATCAAAATAGCTTTTGGACCCGTCAACAACGACTTCCTGCATCAGCCCTGCCTCACAAAAGGCGCGCAGGGTGTTGTAGACGGTGGCAAGGCTTACGCCTTCGCCCGTGCCCGTCGAGGCGGCAAACAGGCTTTCAGCCGTGACATGGCGGTCGACACCATCACCGACCAGCAGGCCCGCCAGCGCAACACGCTGCCGTGTGGGCCGAAGCCCCCCTTTGGCAAGCCATTCTGTGCCGCGTTGTACCGCCTGATCCAGCATTCGGGTATGTCCTATTCCAGTTACCTTTATATAAAGCCTTTTTCAGGCTAATTTCAACCCGAATGCAGGGCGCAAATACGGGGCTGACCCTGCGCCGCACTTGCCACTGCGCAAAGTGGGGTGTTAATGAAGGAAAAAGCGTTCAAGAGAGGGGCATTGCCATATGTCGCAGTATCCAACGAGTTTCGACAAAGAAGGCCTGCTGAAATGCGCGCGGGGCGAATTGTTTGGCCCCGGCAATGCGCAGTTGCCCGCCCCGCCGATGTTGATGATGGACCGCATTACCGAAGTGTCTGGCGATGGCGGCGCACATGGCAAAGGCCATATCGTGGCCGAGTTTGATATCACCCCAGACCTGTGGTTTTTCGACTGCCATTTTCCCGGCAACCCGATCATGCCCGGCTGTCTTGGGCTTGATGGTCTTTGGCAATTGACCGGCTTTAACCTTGGCTGGCGTGGCTGGCAGGGTCGCGGTTACGCGCTGGGTGTGGGCGAAGTGAAACTGACAGGCATGGTGCGCCCTGACCGCAAGATGCTGACCTATAAGGTTGATTTCACCAAGGCGATCCAAACCCGCCGCCTGACCATGGGCGTGGCTGATGGTATCGTAGAAGCGGACGGCGAGGTGATCTATATCGTCAAAGACATGAAAGTCGCTTTGTCTGAAAGCTAAGGCTGGCAGAACGCCTATCCATTACGGTTTAGAATAAGGAGTGCGCCCATGCGCCGCGTCGTCATCACCGGTATCGGTATTGTATCCTCCATTGGCAACAACGCGGCCGAAGTCGAGGCCAGCCTGCGCACAGGCAAGTCCGGCATCGTGGCAGCCCCGCAATATGCCGAACACGGGTTTCGTAGCCAGATCCACGGCATGCCGCAAATCGTGCTAGAGGACCATATCGACAAGCGCGACTTGCGGTTCATGGGGCCGGGGGCGGCCTATAACTTTATCGCCATGGAACAGGCGATTGCCGATTCCGGTTTGGACGCGTCCGATGTGTCAAACGAACGGTCGGGGTTGATTATGGGGTCGGGCGGGCCGTCGACATCCAACTTTTTCCAGGCGCATAATATTGTGATTGAAAAGGGCGCGCCCAAGCGGATGGGCCCGTTCATGGTCACGCGCTGCATGTCGTCGACCAACTCGGCTTGTTTGGCCACGCCGTTCAAAATCAAAGGCGTGAACTATTCCATCACCTCCGCTTGCTCGACCTCGGCGCATTGCATCGGCAATGGCGTGGAACTAATCCAGATGGGCAAGCAAGACATCGTTTTTGCGGGCGGCGGCGAGGAGTTGGATTGGACCCTGTCCTGCCTGTTCGACGCGATGGGCGCGATGAGCAGTAAGTATAACGATACGCCAGAACTCGCGGCGCGTGCGTTCGATGCCACGCGTGACGGGTTTGTCATCGCAGGGGGTGGCGGCGTTGTGGTGCTGGAGGAACTGAGCCACGCGCTGGCCCGCGGGGCCAAGATTTACGGCGAAGTCACGGGTTACGGTGCCACATCAGACGGTGCCGATATGGTGGCCCCATCGGGTGAAGGCGGCGAGCGGTCAATGCGGCTTGCCATGTCCACCATCCCCGAAGGGCGCAAGGTTTCTTATATCAACGCGCACGGCACCTCGACCCCCGCAGGCGATGTGACCGAGGTGAAGGCCATTCGCCGTGTGTTTGGCGATGGGTCGGTGCCGCCAATTTCATCCACCAAATCGCTGACAGGTCACAGCTTGGGTGCGACCGGTGTGCATGAGGCGATTTATTCCTTGCTGATGATGCAGGGCGGTTTCATCACCGCATCGGCGAACGTCACGCAGTTGGACCCTGAATTGAAGCCCGAAGAAATCGCGACCGAATACCGCGACTGTGATCATGACAGCATCCTGTCCAACTCCTTCGGATTCGGTGGCACCAACGCCACGCTGCTGATGTCGAAATACAAGGATTAACACATGGCCGATCTGATGAAGGGCAAGCGGGGCCTTGTGATGGGCGTCGCGAATGAGCGATCCATCGCATGGGGCTGCGCGCGTACGCTGGCGGCTGAAGGGGCAGAGCTGGCCTTTACCTATCAAGGTGATGCCTTTGGCAAGCGGCTGGAGCCGCTGGCAACATCAGTTGGGTCCAGCCTGATGGTGGATGTGGACGTGACCGATGATGCATCTTTGGACGCGGCCTTTGCCCGTATCAAAGAGGAATGGGGCAGTATCGACTTTCTGGTCCATGCGATTGCCTTTTCGGATAAGAATGAGCTGACAGGCCGGATCAGCAACACCAGCCGTAGCAATTTCAAACATACGATGGATATCAGCTGCTTTTCGTTCATCGACGTGTCGCGCCGCGCGGCAGAGTTGATGCCGAATGGCGGCTGCTTGATGACCATGACCTATGGCGGATCGAACCGTGTGACACCGAATTACAACGTGATGGGCGTGGCCAAGGCGGCGCTGGAATCGGCTGTGCGCTATTTGGCGGCTGACCTTGGGCCACAAAACATCCGCGTTAACGCCATCTCGCCGGGCCCGATGAAAACCCTTGCGGGGGCGGCCATCGGCGGCGCGCGCGCAACCTACCGCCACACCGAAGCGAACGCGCCTTTGCAAACCAACGCCTCTCTCGACTCGGTCGGTGGCACGGCGGTGTATCTTGCGTCAGATTACGGTATGCACACCACGGGCGAGATTGTCCGCGTGGATGGCGGCTATCACGTGTTGGGGATGCCACGGGCCGAACACATCGGTTGACAGACGCATATAATAGGCGTGATCCTTTTTTGCAAAGCAAAGGATCCGCCGCATGCCCCAATCCATCTTTGTGAATATTCCGGTGGCCGATCTTGAACGCTCCAAAGCGTTCTACCTCGCCTTAGGTTTTTCCTTGAACCTAAATTTTGCCGATGAAACCGCCTGTTGCGTGGTCATTTCGGACACGATTTTTCTGATGATCCTGACCTATCCGCGCTTTGACGGCTTTGCCACCCTCCCCCGCGCCGATACACGCAAAACCACATCGGTCATGCTGGCCCTGTCGCAAAATGACCGCGCCGCCGTGGATGCAATCACAAATGCCGCCGTGGCCGCTGGTGGCACAGAACCCAAACCTGCGGACGATCATGGTTTTATGTACACGCGCACGTTCCAAGACCCGGATGGCAATGTGTTTGAACTGTTCTGGATGGACCCAACGGCGATCCCCACACACAGCGGCTGAGGCAAAACCAACGCTAGAGCGTTTCGACTTCAACTTGAAACACGGCGCATCACATAACGCGTTGAAATCTTTGATTTCAGGTAGCGATATGTGATTCAGGTTTATGTCGAAACGCTTTAAAGGATTGGAGCGGGTGACGGGAATCGAACCCGTGTCTCTAGCTTGGAAGGCTAGGGTCTTACCATTACACAACACCCGCACTAAGGCTGGTATAGTCGCCGTAACGGTCCGGTGCAAGCGGGTGGCGCAGGTTCTGCGCAAATTCAACCATCAAAGGGTTCAATCAATTCCGGCCCTTGCGCGCGATTGGAATTGACCATTGGTGCCACGCGCCGCGCCTGCAACACCCCTGCTTTTCCCGCCACCATCAAAGGGGCTGCGCCATGCCCCGACTCGGTCGTGACCATCGCGCAAGTGGTCAGGTGCTGGCAGTCTTGTTCCTATGCCTGCCAAACAGCGGCAAAGGCCATCGGTGCGCGTCATCAGCCACGGCAGGCGGGTGCAACCTTCACCCGTTAAACATTCGTAAAACCCTGTCGCCGGAACAATACTGCGCCGCGCCCGCAACCGCCGCCCGCCATCCGCATTGCCAGTGACCACGGCCACAGGTCGGGTGGGGCAAATATTATAGCGCGGCACCTCGGGCAAATCATTGTCCGGCACAGCCTTGAACACGCCAGCCATCGCCTCATTCGGATGGGTCATCAAGATGCGGCCGCACATCGCCTAACCCTTGCTGCTTCATCTTTGCTCAAATACTCAATCACACCTGTAGCCAAAAGACCAAAGGCCACGCAGTGCGCGCGGCCTTTGCCTCTTGTTCAGATCCCTTCAAAAGGTCACTCGCCGACCTTTTTCACACGCCCCTCAACCTTGCTGGTCACGCCGCCCATCTTGACGACATAATCCATCACGTCATTGGCCATCAGATTGCCATTGCCCGCGTTGATCAGAACCTTACCGCCACCCAAGGCCGCAAACCCATCGCCACCGCCCAGAATGTAGTCATTGGCAGCAACCGTATAGACTTTGTTAACATCCAACGGCGCGCCGCCAACGGTTGCTTCGGTAATGCGCGATCCGGCAGGCGCTGTCGGGTCATAGACAATCGTAGCCCCCGAAAGCTGCAAGAACCGGCCTGCACCTTTTTCAACTTGGCTTACACCGTTTTCAAAGGCCGCCAGCACCTGACTGCCAGGCAATTCGGTCAAGACCGTGACGTTACCAAAGGGCAGCTCTGTCAAAATATCGCGCCGAGAAAGGACCTTGCCCGCGTCATAGGTCGTGTCGCCCCGAATGCCACCGCCATTGGCCAACCCGATATCGGCGCCTGTTGCGTCGCGCAGCGCATCAGCAATCAGGTTGCCCATCGCCGATTCCTCGCCGCGGATCACGTTGCGCCGCGAATCAAGCGCCCCTTCGGTCGTACCGATTTCCACGTTCAGGCTTTCATCCAGCTGGGTTTGAAACGCATCTACCATCGCCTGGCTTTCAGGATCGGGCGTCACATTGGCCGTATCAATAAAGCGGAACATCGGTGTCCATTTGACCACCCGCTTGCCGTCTTTTTCCGATACATCCACCATCAGGTCCACTGGTGACAAAAAGCGCCCGTCGATCGAGGTTTCAACATAGGCCGTAATGCCATCATAAGACGTGGCATAGCTGTGGTCATCGCCCGACAAAATCACGTCAAACGCCTTGGACTCGATCAGCTTTGCATCGTTGGTTTTGTCGGTTTGCACGACACCAACCACCAAATCGGCCCCATCTTCGCGGGCTTGTTTGGCAGCGGCCACACCCATTTCAACCGTCGGTCCAAACTTCAGGTCGCCAGTCGATGACACTGTGGGCGAGGTATCTTGCGCCACAGGGATCAGCGCGATTTTAAGGCCTGCCACCTCTTTGACCATCACACCGCCAAGACCCGGGAACGCAGAGCCATCAGCTTGGGTGATGTTAATGGCAGCCCAAGGATATTTGGACGCGGCAACTTTTTCCGCGAAATTTTCAGGGCCAAAGTCAAATTCATGGTTGCCCGGAACGGCCAGATCGAACGGTTCCAGATTTGTCAAATCAATCGTGTTCTGGCCCTTATCAAAGCCTGATAAAATCGACGGCGATAACATATCGCCATCAAACACATAGATCGTATTCGGGTTGGCCGCGCGTTCCGCCTTGGCGATGGCGTTCAGGCGGGCAAAACCGCCACGGCCATTTTCGTCAGCAAAATTATACACGTCTCCGACCCCCAAAAAGGTCAGTTTGATTGTGTCTGCCGTGGCAGCATTCAATGGCACTGCGACCAAGGCGGTCGCGCCGAGCAGCAAGGCGGACAAAGGTTTGGCTAGGATGTTCATATCTAATCTCCCTATCGGTTTATGGCCCCATCATTGCGCCACGGCGGCAATGAGTCAAAGCTCATGATCATATGACCCGCGCGTCAAAGCGCTGACGTAACGAAACGCAGCCCATTGACGCAAAATTACGCGCGGTGCATGTACATCCCCATGCTTATTTTCAAAATCTTCCGCCGCCCCGAATGGAACGACCTCCGCAGCCTTGGCGAAACCGCTGGCGCGCCGATTGATCTGGCCGATGGTTATGTGCATTTTTCGACTGCCGCACAGGTGGCCAAAACGGCCGCGCTCCATTTCGCTGACCAGTCGGATCTGGTGCTTGTCGCGGTCGAGGCAGATGGTTTGGGCGGGGCCCTGAAATGGGAACCGTCGCGCGATGGCGCGCTGTTTCCGCACCTGTACCGCCATCTGCGCATGGCCGATGTGCTTTGGGACAAGGCGCTGCCACTGGGCGCATCTGGCCATATTTTCCCTGAAACACACATGTTTTCGGGGGCCAAAGCGTGACATTTGCCGAACGCCTTGCCCTTGCAGCCCTGCATAAACTTGACCCCGAACGCGCCCATAGCCTGTCGCTTTTGGCGCTGCGGTTGGGGCTGGCGCCTGAACCAGGCCCCTATGCCACACCGCGTTTGGTGACATCCCTTGCCGGCATGTCATTGCCAAACCCCATTGGCCTTGCCGCAGGATATGACAAGAACGCCGAGGCCCTTTCCGCGCTTATGACCTCGGGGTTTGGCTGGTTAGAGGTTGGGGCCGCGACGCCGCTCCCGCAACCTGGAAACGCGAAACCACGGCTGTTCCGGCTGACAAAAGACCATGCTGCGATCAACCGATTCGGTTTTAACAATCAAGGGATGGAAACCATCGCCGAACGCTTGGCCGCCAAACCCAACGGCGTGCCTGTGGGTTTGAACCTTGGTGCCAACAAAACATCTGACGACCGCGCAGGCGATTTCGCCCGTGTGCTGGCGCGCTGCGGCCCGCATGTCGATTTTGCCACCGTGAATGTCTCGTCCCCCAACACCGAAAAGCTGCGGGATCTGCAAGGGCCCGCAGCCCTTGCGGGGCTGCTTGATGGGGTGATGGATGTGCGTGACGAACTGCCAATCCAGATCCCGATTTTCCTGAAAATCGCACCTGATTTGACAGGTGATGAGTTAGCACAAATAGCCGAGGTGGCACTTGCCTCTGGTCTGTCGGGTATCATTGCCACCAACACAACCCTGTCGCGCAACGGGCTGCAAAGCCGCCACAAGGATGAGGCGGGCGGGCTTTCCGGTGCCCCATTGTTCGAAAAATCGACCCGCGTTCTTGCGCAGCTGTCGCAGCTGACAGATGGCGCGCTGCCTCTGATCGGCGTCGGCGGCATTGCCACGGCCGAACAAGCCTATGCCAAAATCCGCGCCGGTGCTTCGGCGGTGCAGCTGTACACCGCGATGGTCTATCACGGGATCAGCCTTGCGTCGGATATCGCCAGCGGGCTTGATGCCCTGTTGGAACGGGACGGGTTTGCCAGCGTGGCCGATGCTGTGGGGACTGACCGCGATTCTTGGCTTTAAAACGCCTTGAACGTCATCGTAGTCAGCGTCCTCACGATACCCGGAATATCGAACAAAGCCGCCGACAGATAATGCCCCACATCTTGCCCGTCAGGAATATAGATCTTGGCGATCAGGTCATATTCGCCACTCGTGGAAAACAGCTCTGACACCACCTCGCGGTCATAAATAGCGTCGGCTACCTCATAGGTTTTGCCGGGGGTGCAGCGGAATTGGACGAATACGGCGGTCATGATGTGGCTCCCTGTGCTTTGCGCAAAACATAGGCGCGGGCGCGGCGGGGGGAAAGCCTTATTCCTCGGGTTGCAGTTCCAACGGTGCGGGTTTGGCAACCAGATCGGACACGCCAAGCGCCGTGACCGGCAAGGCCAAACGGTTGCGCACCACCCACAGCAATCGGTCCTGCGCCCGCGTGATGGCCACATAGGCCAGCCGTTTCCACAACGGCATCCCCGCCTCGGACCGACCCGCTTGGGCTGCGGCCCACAGGTCGGGGGCAAACACCTGCACCGTATCCCATTGACTGCCTTGCGCTTTATGGATTGTCACGGCCGCGCCATGCAAAAAGGCTGCACCCATTTTGGCGGCGGATGGGATAAAGGGTTCATCCTCATCCGGTTTTTCGATTTTGATAATACTGGCGGCTGATACCTGCGGTTCTTCGGCACCCACGACATGCAGTCGGGCAAAGCCGTCACGGTTGCCGGGCCCCATATAGATGACCTGCGCGCCTTTGATCAGGCCGCGCGCCTCTAGGTCGATCCGCTTTTTGCGATGCTTCAACGGCAATTCGATACCGTCACAAATCAACGGCTCGCCGGGAACCAGCTCAAATTCCGGCGCGCCATGCGCGGCCCGAAAGGCGGTAATCAGACGGATGCGGGTGGCATTGCGCCAGACCAGAACGGGGCTGCGGGCCATCAAATCACTGTCCACCCGCTGCGCCATCACAACGCGCGGATCACGGGCAGCGGCCTCTTCGACCATCCGCTCAAACCGCTCAAAGGTCAGGTCGGGGTCTGCCAGCGCATGGGCAAGATCGAGGATCGGGTTACCCTCGGTCTGGCGGTGGATACGCTGCAATTCCAGCCGCCGCGTGCCGCCCAGTTTGTCAAACACCATCTCGCCGGAATTGCCCACTGGGGCCAACTGTGCAGGGTCGCCAAACAGCACAAGCGTTGGAAAAATTTCCCGCAGGTCATCAAACTGGCGCTGGTCGAGCATCGAGGATTCGTCGACAAACCCCACGTCCAGCGGCTCCTCGCGGCGCTTCCAGCCCTTGATGAAATCGCTGCCCCGCAGGCCAGCCGCCGCCAAAGCCCCGGGGATCGAAGCCACCGTATCGTAAAACGCCTTGGCACGGTCGAGCGCCAGTTCGGTCAACCCTTCGACTTGGGGGCGCGGGCCGTTGCCTGCCAGCCATTCGGCGATCATCTCATATTGCGGATCATAAAGCGGGGTATAGAGGATGCGGTGGATTGTGGTCGCGGGCACGCCGCGCAACCGCAGCACAGATGCCGCCTTGTTGGTCGGGGCCAAAATCGCCAATGTTCGGCGGTCTTTGCGCTTTTTCCCCTCGTAATCGCCTGACACCACATCAACGCCTGCTGCAACCATCGCCTTGTACAGGCTCGCCAGCAGCATGGTTTTGCCCGACCCCGCCTTGCCCACGACCGCCATAACGCTGGCCTTCCCCTCAGTCACCGGGGTCAAGGTGGCATTGGCCAAATCAATGCCCATACCGCGAAGCTGATCGGCAAGCCGGTCCCAAGCCTCTGCCTGATCGTCCGAAAATGTAAGTGCGGTGCTGGTCATCGCGCGACCATAGCCAACCCGCCGCGCCGAGACCAGCGGTGCAGACCACAAATCGTGACGCACAGTGCCCTAATGCGCGCGCCGCGCGTGTTTCCCCTTATCTTTGGCACCCGCTGGGGCATGCTGCGCGCGAGCAAACGCCTCCTCGGCCACCTCGATATCTGCGACCCGCAACGTGGCGGTTACCTGCGCCGCCAGTGCGGGTAGGTTATTTTCATCCGCATAGGCCCGCAGATCGGCCAATACATCAAAGATCCAGTCATGGCGCATTGCGCCCCCAATACAAGGTTATGAAAACGCCGCCAAATCACACCTGTCGACCCAGCCAGATTAGCTGCCTAACTGTCAATAAATAGTAACCAAATCCGGGTTTCTTTGCGCCCAACAAAAAGCCGCCGTGCCCAAAGGGCACGGCGGCTACAAAGGCGTTGCCGCGATTAACGGTTCTTGCTGGCGTCCAGCGTATCCTCGAACGTGCGCAGACCCGTACGGGGTGCCTGCACCAGCACCGACATATTGCCGGGTTTGTGTTCGTTCCGGCGCATTTTCATATGGGCCGCAGGGATTTCGGCCCAAGGGAATACCTCAGACATGCACGGATCCAAGCGCCGTTCCAGCATCAGCTTATTCGCCGATGATGCCTGTTTCAAATGTGCAAAGTGGCTGCCCTGAATACGCTTTTGGTGCATCCACAAATAACGCACGTCAAAGGTACAGTTGAACCCCGTTGTGCCTGCACAAATCACGACCATGCCGCCCTTTTTGCACACCAAGGTGGACACTGGGAACGTCGCCTCGCCGGGGTGTTCAAACACCATATCGACGTTGTTCCCCTTGCCGGTGATATCCCAAATCGCCTTGCCGAATTTGCGCGCCTCATCGAACCACACCTTATATTCCGGTGTGTTCACCGTGGGCAGTTGCCCCCAGCACTTGAAATCCTTGCGGTTGATCACACCTTTCGCGCCAAGGCCCATAACAAACTCGCGCTTGTCCTCTTCGGAAATCACGCCAATCGCATTGGCGCCTGCCGTGTTGATCAACTGGATCGCATAGGACCCAAGGCCACCCGACGCGCCCCAAACCAGCACGTTTTGCCCAGGCTTCAGGTCATGCGGTTCATGGCCGAACAGCATGCGATACGCGGTGGCCAGCGTCAGGGTATAGCAGGCACTTTCTTCCCACGTCAGGTGCTTGGGGCGGGGCATCAACTGCTGTGCCTGCACATTGGTGAACTGCGCAAACGACCCGTCCGGCGTCTCATATCCCCAGATCCGCTGGCTGGTCGAAAACATCGGGTCGCCGCCGTTACATTCCTCATCGTCGCCGTCATCTTGGTTGCAGTGGATCACCACCTCATCGCCAACCTTCCAGCGTTTCACCTTGTCACCGACAGCCCAAACGATACCCGACGCATCAGAGCCCGCAATGTGAAACGGCTGCTTGTGGCTATCAAACGGGCTGATCGGAACACCCAACGCGGCCCAAACACCGTTATAATTCACGCCCGCCGCCATAACCAAAACCAGCACTTCGTTGCTGTCGATTTTGGGTGTGTCGACCACCTCGACCAACATGGCGGTGTCGGGTTCACCGTGGCGTTCGCGGCGAATGGTCCACGCGTACATCTGCGCCGGAACATAGCCCAATGGGGGCATCTCGCCGATTTCATACAGGTCTTTTTGCGGTGCCTCATAGGCAACGATATCAAGCTGGGTATCCAAAGCCATTGGGGCCTCCTCTCGCGGGTCAATTATGCCGCATCGCAGAATCGCAGGCGGCTCAAGCCTAGGAATACGGACCATCACGCAACTTTGCAATAGTGAGAAGTGCAATTTTTGTAATTTTATGTCTGCTGCGTTGCGGCATCTTGAGCGTCGTGCCCCAAGGCCTGCCAAACCGGTGCCGCATAAAACGCAGTGATACGCGCGCCCCGTTCGGTCACCGCCAGCTTGCTATCCACCTCAAGCGCAAATCCACGCGCCAATAACGGGCCAAGCCCGTCTGCGGTCCAATCGTCCACTGGCCCCAACCGCAAAACCGCACCTTTGGCCTGCAATGCCTGCACCAGCGCTTCGGCCCTTTTGACCAGCGCCTCGCGGGTTAGCGGCCCTAGGGTCAGCGCTGCGGCCATCAAAGGCACAGGCAAAATCGGCACCGAAGCGGTGATCCGCGCCATCAAATCTGCACCCAGCACTTCTGGGCCCGTATCAGGCGACTTGGCCAACCAATCGCGTAACGACACAGGTGCACCAAATCCCGCAGCGGCAATGCCAAAGCCCGCAAACCGCCCGCGCAACTTTTGCCACAGCATCTTGCCACCAAAGCGCAGCATCACCCCAATCCGCGCCCGAAACCGCCGAGTGTCGTCCTGCGCAGCCTCGGTCAAAACCCGATCCTCCAGCACACGGTCATAGGCAAGGCCAACCGGCACAAACACCACGTCGCGGCCCTTAGGGTCAAATCCTGCAACGATATAGCTCAGCAACCCCATTTTGGCCTCACCGACCCGACCATCAAGGCTTAGCCCGCCTTCGGGAAACACGGCTTGCGTCGTCCCTTCGGCCGTGGCCATCTGCACATAGCGGGCCAAAACCTTTCGGTAGAGCGCGTTCCTGCTACCACGCCGAATAAAATACGCCCCCATCGCGCGGATTATCCGGCTGAGCGGCCAAATTCTGGCCCATTCGCCCACGGCATAGGACAGCGCAGAGCGATCCGCGACCAGCCAAGTGACCAAAACATAATCCATATTGCTGCGATGGTTCATCACGAAGATCACCGTAGCTTCTGGGTTTATGCCCTTCAATTCCGTATCAATCCTGCCGATTTTAACGCGGTACAGCTGCTTGGTCAGCCAGCGCGTGACCCGTGTAGCCACCCCGAAATACAGCAAAGTCGAAAACCCCGGCACAATTTCGCGGGCATAGGACTTGGCCTCTTCAAACACCACATTTTGCGGTTTTCCGGTCTCGCGGGCATGATCGGCGATCGCCTGCATCACGGCGGGGTCATAGACCAGCCGGACAATTTTATCCTGCCTGCGCATCAGCTTGAAGGGATCAACAGGGCGCTGCAACTTGGCATTCAACTGCGCCAAGGCCCGCTCGGCCCGACCGCGCAGAAACCAGCGCACCGATGGGAACACGAAATGCGATGCAAAGGTAACCGCGCCAAACAGCACGATCAGGATCAGCAGCCAAAGGGGAAGCGTTACGCTTTGGGTCATACTGGCCAACCTAGCGCAGATTGCAGGTCAAGAGCTACTCCCCCGCGTGGTTTTACCTGCGTGCGCTGGGAATGTACCGCAAGGGAATGCCGCAACCGCAAATCCCTTACCGCTGCGCTGCAGCGAATTGACATTGGCACAAAATGTCGCCTATCAATCCCACAACGTAAGAAAATTGCGTGACACGAATCTAGGAGGCTCGCCATGCCCGACCAAACCGCCGCCCCTGTTAAAGACAAGCCTTGGCTGTTTCGCACCTATGCCGGCCACTCCACGGCCTCGGCATCCAATGCGCTCTACCGCAGCAATTTGGCCAAAGGGCAAACAGGCCTGTCTGTCGCCTTCGATTTGCCAACCCAAACAGGTTACGATTCCGATCACGAATTGGCGCGGGGCGAAGTGGGCAAAGTGGGAGTTCCAGTTTCGCACCTCGGCGATATGCGCGCGCTTTTCGCCGACATTCCGCTGGATCAGATGAACACCTCAATGACCATCAACGCCACAGCACCTTGGCTGCTGGCGCTGTATATCGCGGTCGCCGAGGAACAAGGCGCTGATATTGCTGACCTAAACGGCACCGTGCAGAATGATATCATTAAGGAATACCTGTCGCGCGGCACTTACATCTGCCCGCCCGTGCCCAGCCTACGGATGATCACCGATGTTGCGGCCTATACCCAAAAGCACCTGCCAAAATGGAACCCAATGAACGTCTGTTCCTATCATTTGCAAGAGGCTGGGGCGACACCGGAACAAGAATTAGCCTTCGCACTGGCCACCGCCTGCGCGGTGTTGGATGATTTAAAAGGCAAGGTTGCAGCTGAGGACTTCCCCAATATGGTGGGGCGAATTTCGTTCTTTGTGAACGCAGGCATCAGGTTCGTCACCGAAATGTGCAAGATGCGCGCCTTTGTCGACCTGTGGGATGAGATTTGCCTAACCCGCTATGGCGTGCAAGACGCAAAATACCGCCGCTTCCGCTATGGCGTGCAGGTAAATTCTCTTGGCCTGACCGAACAACAACCCGAAAACAACGTGTACCGGATTTTGATCGAGGCACTGGCCGTAACCTTGTCCAAAAAGGCCCGCGCGCGCGCTGTGCAGCTGCCCGCATGGAACGAGGCGCTTGGCCTGCCCCGCCCCTGGGACCAGCAATGGTCGCTACGGATGCAACAGATTTTGGCCTATGAATCGGATTTGCTGGAATATGACGACCTCTTTGATGGCAACCCTGCCGTGGATCGTAAGGTGGATTCGTTAAAGCAAGGTGCACGGGATGAGTTGGCCCAGATCGACGCGATGGGCGGCGCTGTCGCCGCGATTGACTATATGAAGGGCCGCTTGGTCGAGGCTAACGCCGAACGCATTGCCCGCATCGAGTCGGGCGAGACGACCGTGGTTGGTGTGAACCGCTGGGTGGAAACCACGCCCAGCCCGCTGACCGCTGGTGATGGGTCAATCATGGTGGCCGACCCAAAGGCAGAAGCTGACCAGATTCAACGTCTCACCGATTGGAAAACAGCCCGCAGCGATGCGGCCGTCGAGACCGCCCTCGCCGCGCTGCGCAGTGCCGCGCAGGACGGGACAAACATCATGCGCCCCTCCATTGCTTGCGCCAAAGCTGGTGTGACGACCGGCGAATGGGGGGCGACAATCCGCGCCACTTTTGGCGAATACCGCGCCCCTACCGGCGTTTCGCGCAACCCATCGAACCGGACCGAGGGGCTGGAACCAATCCGCGAGGCTGTGCAGGCCGTGTCTGCCAAATTGGGCCGCCAGTTGAAGTTTTTGGTCGGAAAACCCGGGCTTGATGGCCATTCCAACGGTGCCGAACAAATCGCCGCCCGCGCGCGCGATTGCGGCATGGATATCCACTACGAAGGCATCCGCCTGACTCCAGCAGAGATTGTGAGTGCGGCGGTAGAGCAAGATGCCCATGTGGTCGGTCTCTCGATCCTTTCCGGCTCTCACATACCGCTCATCACAGAGGTACTTGAAAACATGCGACAATCTGGGCTTTCACATGTCCCGCTTGTGGTCGGCGGCATCATCCCCGAGAAAGACGCCGCCCAGCTTCGCGCCCTTGGCGTGGCCGCCGTATACACCCCCAAGGACTTTGAACTGAACCGGATCATGATGGACATCGTTACCTTGGTGAACGACCAAACCATCGCGGCGCAATAGGCGGCCCGCAGCACCAACACAAAAGGGGCGCCCAAAAACTGGGCGCCCCATTTCATCTTGGCCAAAATACCTCCGCCGGAGGCTCAGATTATCCGCAAAACTGTCCTTAGGCGTGAATAGCACCATCGCCGCATGCCAGCGCTGCTTCACGCACTGCTTCGCTATATGTTGGATGCGCATGGCAGGTCAGCGCCAAATCCTGCGCAGAGGCACCAAATTCCATCGCGACACAAACCTCATGGATCAAATCACCCGCCATCGGGCCGATGATATGCGCGCCCAAAATCCGATCCGTTTCCTTGTCCGCCAGAATTTTCACAAACCCCTCGGCTTGGAAAATTGCTTTGGCGCGGGCGTTGCCCATGAAGGAGAACTTACCCACCTTATAGGCACGACCCGCTTCTTTCAGCTGCTCCTCGGTTTTGCCCACGGATGCCACCTCGGGCGTCGTGTAGACCACGCCAGGGATGACGTCATAGTTAACGTGGCCCGCTTTGCCCGCCAGAACCTCGGCCAGCGCCATGCCTTCGTCTTCGGCCTTATGGGCCAGCATCGGGCCAACAATCGCGTCGCCGATCGCGTACAAACCCTTGATATTGGTCGCGAAATGATCGGTTTTTACTTGCCCGCGCTTTTCCATCTCAACGCCCAAAGCCTCTAGCCCCAATCCATCGACAAAGGGTTTACGACCGGTCGCTACCAGAACACAATCGGCGTCCAGCACCGTTTCGCTGTCATCTTTGCGCAGCTTATAGGTCACTTTGGCCTTGCCATTTTTCGTCGAAACGCCCTGAACGGCGGCGCCCAGAATGAATTTTAAACCCTGTTTCGTCAGGATCTTCTGGAAAGATTTAGCCACTTCGGCGTCCATGCCCGGCGTGATCGCATCAAGGTATTCTACTACCGTCACTTCCGATCCCAACCGCGCATAGACCGAGCCCATTTCAAGCCCGATTACACCCGCGCCGATCACCACCATCGACTTGGGGATCTTGCCCAAAACCAGCGCGCCGGTCGAGGTTACGACGGTCTTTTCATCGACCTCAACACCCGGCAGCGATGCCGCCTCGGACCCGGTGGCGATGACGATATTTTTGGCCTCATGCACCTCATCGCCGACCTTAACCTGGCCCGCAGCGGGGATCGTTCCCCAACCTTTCAGCCAAGTTACCTTGTTCTTTTTAAACAGAAATTCGATGCCCTTGGTGTTGCCATCGACCACGTCTTGTTTGTACGCTTTCATCTGGTCCCAATCGACCGAAGGCGACTTGCCCTTCAGGCCCATCTTGGCAAAATTATGCTCGGCCTCATGCAAACTATGGGTCGCGTGCAGCAGTGCTTTGGACGGGATACAACCCACGTTCAGGCAGGTGCCGCCAAGGGTTTCGCGCCCCTCAACAACGGCCACTTTCAGCCCCAGTTGCGCGCAGCGGATGGCACACACATAGCCGCCGGGGCCCGCACCGATGATGATTACGTCAAAACTCGCCATGTTTTAGCCTTTCGTATGTTTGGCGTATGCGATGCGTATGACATCCGTACATACACCCGTATGCCGTTTATTTCAGATCAAAGCCGCGACGATCATGGTCACGGTCGCAAAAAAGCCGACGCCCCAGATAGCCGAGCGCCACGGCCGCCAGCCAAACGCATAGGCCGGAATGTATAGGACGCGCGCCGCTAGGTATACCCAAGCGGCGGTTTGGGTCACTTGGGTCGATTGCTGACCCAAGGTGACGACGACCACGGCGATGGTGAACAGGATCAACCCTTCAAAATGGTTGTTCATCGCGCGTTGCAGGCGTGCGGTGCGTTCCGAGAGTTGGCGTGAGGGCGCGCGGTCGCGGGCCGAAGAGGTGTAGCCGGTGCCAAGTTCCATATTTGCGGGGACCGCGAAGAGGGCGAATTGGACGGTTTGGAGCAGGGCCGCGAGGGCTAGGGTGGTGAGTTCGGGGGTCATCAATACATACCATCTACATGTCGCGTTGTCGGCGTGTTCAGCTTTTTCTGAACGTTGTCTTTCTCTTGTCTGCTCGCAGACAGCGACAATGGGACAGAAAACTTTATCCGATTAACTTGTTCGTTCGAACGAACATGACTACCCTCTGCGGACCCTTCGGCGACCCATATTTTAAAGCCACCACCGCCACTTCCAGAAGTCGAACTGGATGCAGTAACAGCAACATCAAATTCTATATTCTGAACACGTCTGTTGGCAAAGTTAACACTGTCTTCTGCGAAACTCTCATTTCCTCGCCCGTAGCTATTGGCCGGTGGATTAACCACTACGCCATGGGATTCAAACTTAATAGTAAGGTCAGCCGATGCCTCGACTATTGACGAGACCGTTTCAACGATAAAATCCTTAAGGTCCACGTCGATCTCCTTTTGGGGAAAACGGCGGGCTAAACCCCGCCCTACGCTCGAATCGTATTTGACCGTTGGTGGGTTGGCACCCACCCTACAGGTTGCCCGTAGGGTGGGTGAAACCCACCGCCCCTCACAAATCCATCAACAACCGCTGCGGATCTTCCAGCGCTTCTTTCACCCGCACAAGGAAGGTCACAGCACCCTTGCCGTCGACGATCCGGTGGTCATAGGACAGGGCCAGATACATCATCGGGCGGATGACGATTTCGCCGTTCACAACCATCGCGCGGTCCTGGATTTTGTGCATACCCAAAATGCCCGATTGCGGCGGGTTCAGGATGGGCGAGGACATGAGCGAGCCGTAGACGCCGCCGTTGGAAATGGTGAAGGTGCCGCCTTGCATTTCAGCCATCGACAGCTTGCCATCACGCGCGCGCAGGCCCTTTTCGGCAATGGCTTTTTCGATTTCGGCGAATGACATCGCATCGGCGTCGCGGATCACAGGGACCACGAGGCCCGAGGGTGTACCCGCCGCCACACCCATGTGGACAAAGTTTTTATAGACGATATCGGTGCCGTCGATTTCGGCGTTCACCTCGGGCACTTCTTTCAACGCGTGGCAGCACGCCTTTGTAAAGAAAGACATAAAGCCAAGGCGGACCTTATGCTTTTTCTCAAACTCGTCTTTGTACTGGTTGCGGAGCGCCATGACCGCAGACATATCCACCTCGTTATAGGTGGTCAGCATGGCGGCGGTGTTTTGGGATTCCTTCAGGCGGCGCGCGATGGTTTGGCGCAGCTTGGTCATTTTGACCCGCTCTTCACGGCTGGCATCATCGGCAGGCACAGGGGCGCGGGGCACGGCGGCGGGGGCTGGCGCGGCGGCGGCGGGGGCCTTGGCGGTGGAGACATCTTCCTTCATCACGCGGCCATCGCGGCCTGAACCCGTGACCTGATCGCGGGTGATGCCAGCTTCGGCCATCGCTTTTTTGGCGGAGGGGGCGTCTTCGACATCCTTGGTTTTGACGGTGTCTTCGGCCTTGCGCGGCTTCATCTCTTCGGGGCCTGCGTCAATCGCTTTGGGGGCCGCTTCGCCTTCGGCGATCACGGCCAATTTGGCGTTGGCGGAAACGGTTTCGCCTTCGGCGACGATGATTTCGGTCAGCACACCGGCGACGGGGCTTGGCACCTCAACCGATACTTTATCAGTCTCCAGCTCGCACAGCATTTCATCCTGGGCGACGGTATCGCCGACCTTTTTGAACCATGTGGACACGGTGGCCTCGGACACAGATTCACCAAGGGTTGGCACGTTTACGTCAGTCATTTTACCCTCTTCCGCGCTGGCCGTGGCCTGTGCGCTTTTATCATTGGTTTTCGGGGCGGCGGCCCCGGCATTTTCGGACAGCGCGCCAATTTGGGCCAGCAGGGCGGCGACGCCCACGGTAGTTCCCTCAGTGGCAACGATTTCGGTCAGGGTGCCTGCAACGGGGCTTGGCACCTCGACCGTGACCTTGTCGGTTTCCAGCTCGCACAGCATTTCATCGACGGCGACGGTATCCCCCAGTTTTTTATACCAGGTGGCGACGGTCGCCTCGGTGACGCTTTCGCCAAGGGTGGGAACGCGGATTTCGGTTGCCATGCGCCCTAGCCCCCCGTCAGCGCATCTGCGATCAGCGCCTCTTGTTCCATCTTGTGACGGCTGGCCAGACCTGTGGCCGGCGAGGCGCTGGCGTGACGACCGACAAAGCGCGGACGCTTGGTTTTCGCGTTGATCTTGCCCAGAACCCATTCGATATTGGGTTCAACAAAGGTCCAATAGCCCTGATTTTTCGGCTCTTCCTGGCACCAGATAACCTCGGCGCCTTTGAAGCGTTCCAGTTCCTTGACCATCGACATGGCAGGGAAGGGATAGAACTGTTCCAGCCGCAAAAGATACACGTCGTCAAGGCCTTGGGCATCGCGGGCGGCCAGCAGGTCATAGTAGACCTTGCCGGAACAGATCACGACACGTTTGATTTTGGCATCGGGTTTGAGCGTCAGGTCGGAATGGCCCTTTTGCGCATCATCCCACAACACGCGGTGGAACGACGAGCCGGTGGTGAAATCTTCGGCATCCGAAATGCACATCGGGTGACGCAGCAAGGATTTCGGCGTCATCAGGATCAGCGGTTTGCGGAAATCGCGGTGCAGCTGGCGGCGCAGAATGTGGAAATAGTTGGCGGGGGTGGAACAGTTCGCCACGATCCAGTTGTCATTCGCCGATTGCTGCAAGAAGCGTTCGGGCCGCGCAGAGGAGTGTTCCGGCCCCTGCCCTTCGTAGCCGTGCGGCAGCAGGCAAACGAGGCCCGACATCCGCAGCCACTTGCTTTCGCCCGAGTTGATGAACTGGTCGAACATGATCTGCGCGCCATTGGCAAAATCGCCGAACTGCGCCTCCCACATGGTCAGCGCGTTGGGTTCAGACAGCGAATAGCCGTATTCAAAGCCCAAAACCGCATATTCCGACAGCATGGAATCGATCACCTCATACCGCGCCTGACCCGCTTTGATGTGATTGAGCGGATAGTGACGTTCTTCGGTTTTCTGGTCGATAAAGGCGGAATGGCGTTGGCTGAATGTGCCACGGGTACAATCCTGCCCCGATAGACGCACGGGGAAGCCTTCGGTGACCAAGGACCCGAAGGCAAGCGCCTCGGCGGTGGCCCAATCGAAGCCTTTGCCGTCAGCGAACATCTTGTTTTTCGCTTCAAGCTGACGACCAACGGTTTTGTGCAGATCAAATCCGTCGGGAACACGGGTCAGGCCTGCGCCGATCTCGGCCATCGCCTTTTTGGTGATCGACGTTTTGCCTGCTTCATATTCCGCCCCTTCGCGGGACATGTTTTTCCAACGGCCATCCAACCAGTCGGCCTTGTTCGGCTTGTAATCTTTGCCCGCATCGAATTCCTCGTTCAGGTAGGCCTGAAACGCGGCTTTCATATCCTCGATCTCACCCTCGGGGATCAGACCGTCACGGACCAAACGCTCGGTGTAAAGCGACAGGGTGGTTTTGTGCTTTTTGATCTGGGTGTACATCGCGGGGTTGGTGAACATCGGCTCGTCGCCTTCGTTGTGACCAAAGCGGCGATAGCAGAAGATATCCAGAACCACATCTTTGTGGAACTTTTGGCGGAACTCGGTGGCCACCTTGGCGGCATGAACCACAGCCTCGGGGTCGTCACCGTTCACATGGAAAATCGGTGCCTCAACCATCAGCGCGATATCGGTGGGATAGGGCGAAGAGCGGCTGAACGATGGCGATGTGGTGAAACCGATCTGGTTGTTCACCACAATATGAATGGTGCCCCCCGTGCGGTGGCCGCGCAGACCCGACAGGCCGAAACATTCGGCCACAACGCCTTGGCCCGCAAAGGCCGCATCGCCGTGCAGCAGGATCGGCAGCACATGTTCACGGTCGACATCATTCATCTGGTCTTGCTTGGCGCGCACTTTGCCCAATACGACCGGATCCACCGCCTCTAGGTGCGACGGGTTGGCGGTCAGCGACAAGTGAACGCTGTTGCCATCAAATTCGCGGTCGCTGGAGGCGCCAAGGTGGTATTTCACATCGCCCGAGCCATCAACATCTTCCGGCTTGGAACTGCCGCCCTGAAATTCGTTGAAAATCGCGCGGTAGGGTTTTTGCATCACGTTGGCCAGAACCGACAGGCGGCCACGGTGCGGCATGCCGATCACGATATCACGCACACCCAGCGCACCACCGCGCTTGATGATCTGTTCCATCGCGGGGATCAGGCTTTCGCCGCCATCAAGGCCAAAGCGCTTGGTCCCCATGTATTTCACATGCAGGAATTTTTCAAACCCTTCCGCCTCGACCAGCTTGTTCAAAATCGCTTTGCGGCCCATCTTGGTAAAGGCAATTTCCTTGCCGTAACCTTCGATACGTTCCTTCAGCCAAGCGGCTTGTTCGGCATCGGAAATATGCATGTATTGCAGCGCAAACGTGCCGCAATAGGTGCGTTTCACAATCTCGATGATCTGGCGCATCGAGGCCATTTGCAGGCCCAAAACATTGTCGATGAAAATCGGGCGGTCCATATCGGCCTCGGCAAAGCCGTACGCCTTGGGGTCGAGTTCGGGATGGGTTGTCGTGTCCTGCATTTTCAGCGGGTCAAGATCGGCGGCAAGGTGGCCACGGATGCGGTAAGCGCGGATAATCATCAACGCGCGAATGCTGTCCAAAACGGCGCGCTGCACCTGTGCATCGGTCAGCGACACGCCAGCCTCGGCTGCTTTGGCGGCAATCTTTTGGCCTGCCGCTTTGCCCTCTTTGGAGGGCATCACCGGCCATTCGCCTGTCAAGGCGGCGGTCAGGTCATCATTCGGTACAGGCGGCCAATCGGCGCGCGCCCAAGACGGGCCAGCGGCGGCGGCTTCGGCCACGCGGTCCCCTTCGGCCAGTTGGTCAAAGAACGCGGCCCAGCTTGCATCGACCGATGCCGCGTCTTGGGCATGCTTTGCCGCCATCTGGTCGATGTAATCAGCATTGGCGCCATCCAGATAGGACTGGGCGCGGAATTGGGCTGTGGGGGACTGCTCGGTCATTGGGGAACCTCGTTGGGGTTAGGACCGTAGGGATTATGGCCCGGTTTTCCGGGAAAGAGTGCGGCGATAAGAAGGACGACGTTCAGCGTAAGTAGCCCCGTTTCCAGCTGTGAAATCCAAGGCCATGTTTCGTCCTTCATTAACATGGTAATGTAGGACGTTAGATAAAATCCGGCGATGACGACAGGCGCAGGCCAGCCTTGCCAACCACAGTCATGTAGCCGGCGCATGGTCACTGCTGTGGCGGGAAAGAACATGACCACACACAAAAGCTCTGTCGCAGGGGCTATTGAATGCTCATCGTAAAGATCAATGCCATAAAGCCAGACATCGAATACCCCGAAAGCAACCAGAAGCACGACATTCACAAACAATGTGAACCACCAAAACTCCGCCCGCGAGGCGCGGCCCGAGAATTGGAACGACTTGGCAAAACAGGTCGTAATGGCTTGTATTGGTCCCAACATCTGCTCCGTAGGCCGGGGTTCACCCCGACAATTGGCATAGGCAAGGCGGGGTTGCCCCCGCCTTAAGAATTTTACGCTTTGATCGCCTGCATCACGGCTTCACCCAGATGGGCAGGGCTTTCGGCAACAACAATACCGGCGCGCTTCATCGCTTCGATCTTGCTTTCCGCATCGCCTTTGCCACCGGCGACGATTGCGCCTGCGTGGCCCATGCGGCGGCCGGGGGGGGCGGTGCGGCCAGCGATAAAGCCTGCGGTGGGTTTCCAACGACCAGCTTTACGCTCATCCGCCAAGAACTGCGCGGCTTCTTCTTCGGCAGAACCGCCGATTTCACCGATCATGATGATCGACTGGGTTTCCGGATCGGCCAGGAACATTTCCAAGATGTCGATATGTTCGGACCCTTTGATCGGGTCGCCGCCGATGCCCACAGCCGAGGATTGGCCAAGGCCCAGATCGGTGGTCTGCTTGACCGCCTCATAGGTCAGCGTGCCCGAGCGCGACACAACACCGACCGACCCGCGGCGGTGGATGTGGCCGGGCATGATGCCGATTTTGCATTCGCCGGGGGTGATGACACCGGGGCAGTTTGGCCCGATCAGGCGGCTGTTCGTCCCTTCCAGCGCGCGTTTTACCCGCATCATATCCAGCACCGGAATGCCTTCGGTGATGCAGACAATCAGCTCCATTTCGGCGTCTATCGCCTCAAGGATACTGTCGGCGGCAAAGGGCGGCGGCACATAGATCACAGTGGCATTGGCCTGCGTTGCTGCACGCGCCTCGTGGACCGAGTTGTACACCGGCAGGTCCAGATGGGTGGAACCGCCTTTGCCGGGGGTCACGCCGCCGACCATCTTGGTGCCGTAAGCAATCGCTTGCTCGGAGTGGAAGGTACCTTGGCTTCCCGTAAAACCTTGGCAGATAACACGGGTATTGGAATTGACGAGAACGGCCATTCGGGCCTCCTTATGCGGTCAGAAAAGCACCCGAAGGCGCTGGTTATCAGTAGGCGGGGCGCGCGTTGCCCGGGCAGGTGATGGTAATGTCGCCGCCGCCGATTTTGCCGGATTGTGCCCAAGCCGATTGCTGGTCACACACAATCTCTTCGTTGCCATCGCTGGCAGTGCCGCCCGCGGTATTCCCGCCATAGCCACCACACGCTGCAAGCATCAACAAAACCGCAGAACCCATTACAAACTTGATCATCGTAAACCCTTTCACCACTGTTGACGTTACCCGCAGGCGCTTGGCCTTTTTCACGGGGTTTGGTTTTGGCTACGGGCCAGTCTGGCCCGTAAGCGGTTTTTCACGGCTGGGCCTTAACCCTTTACCGCCTTTACAATCTTTTGCGCGCCATCTTTGAGGTTTTCCGCTGCAATCACGGCCAGCCCGGAATTGTTGATGATGGCTTTGCCTTCTTCAACATTGGTCCCTTCCAAACGCACAACCAGCGGCACTTTCAGACCCACTTCTTTCACGGCCGAAATAACCCCTTCGGCGATCACATCACAGCGCATGATACCGCCAAAAATGTTGACCAAGATACCCTTAACATTCGGGTCGGATGTGATGATCTTGAACGCCTCGGTGACCTTTTCCTTGGTCGCCCCGCCGCCCACATCCAAAAAGTTCGCAGGCTCGGCACCATAGAGCTTGATGATGTCCATCGTCGCCATTGCAAGGCCGGCACCGTTGACCATGCAGCCAATTTCACCGTCCAGCGCGATATAGTTCAGGTCGAACTTGGACGCTGCCAGCTCCTTCGGGTCTTCCTCGGTCTCATCGCGCAAGGATGCGATATCGGCGTGGCGATACATCGCGTTTCCGTCAAAGCTCATCTTGGCATCAAGGCATTTCAGGTTGCCATCGGGTGTCACGATCAGCGGGTTGATCTCCAGCATCTCCATGTCTTTTTCGACAAAGGCTTTGTAGAGGATTTTAATCAAACCGACGCATTGCTTGACCTGACCACCGGTCAGACCCAAGGCAAACGCCACGCGGCGACCGTGGAAATCAGACAAGCCCGAGGCCGGATCGACCGAGAAGGACACGATTTTTTCGGGCGTGTTGGCGGCGACTTCTTCGATATCCATACCGCCTTCGGTCGAGGCGACGAAGGAAATGCGGCTGGATTGACGGTCAACCAGCAGGGCAAGGTACAGTTCGCGCGCGATGTCGGAACCGTCTTCGATATAAATGCGGTTCACTTGCTTGCCCGCAGGGCCGGTTTGGTGCGTGACCAAGGTGCGACCCAGCATTTGCTTGGCCATCTCGGCCGCTTCGGCCACCGATTTTGCAAGGCGCACGCCGCCTTTTTCACCGGCCTGCGCCTCTTTGAAATGGCCCTTGCCGCGACCGCCTGCGTGGATTTGCGCCTTTACCACCCAAAGCGGGCCATCCATCTCGCCCGCCGCCGTCTTGGCCTCTTCGGCTTTCAGGACAACGCGACCATCGGACACAGGCGCCCCATAGCTGCGCAACAGGGCTTTGGCTTGGTATTCGTGAATGTTCATCGACTGTCCCATCGGTAAGGAATTTGGCCCGTCATGCCACAAAAACAGGCCGATTCAAAAGGGATTTATCGGAAAAGCAGCTTTTGACGGAAAATTCCGACATTTGTGATCACAGCCTTGAAAAGTGTGATCACAAAGCTGATCGGTTTAACGAACCCTTATGATTCGCAGGCTTCAATGATGGCCTTTCAGCCAAGATAAAGGCAAGCATTACACGCCAAAATGGGGGCCTATCCCGTTGAACAGCCCCCACGCCAATTTACCGCTTTGCCGCTTTACGCGATTTTGACTTTGCTTTCTTCGGTGGTGTTTGCCCCCTATCGGGCAGCACGAAGATAAGGTTCGTTTCACGGACAACAGGCGTTTGCCGCTGCTTTGCGATTGGGGCAAGCGGTGGCATGCGCCGCTTTTGAAACCGCGACGTTGGCAGCGGAGGATAAGCGATCCCCCTCCGCTGAGAGTTCAGGGTCACTATTGTACGTGGACCCTTCTTCCCACTCCAACGGTGTGAAACCTTGATCCCCGTGCTTACGGCCTTTGTCGCAACCGCACCGCTCAGAAACAGGCCGGTATAGACTGCCCAATCGGGCAAAAGTGTCAGCAGATCTTGCATGTTCGCTCTCCCTTTCGCGAATAGTGTCGGGCAGGATTATTCCGGTTTGCCGGTTCTTAGCCTTTCCCCAACACCACAGCGATGCATCCTTGGGGCCGCCTTTGTTCATTCTGTTACACGCTCGTTGGGAAAATGTAGCAAACGCTATGTAACGCTAAGATGACATCCAGATCACAGTCAGATAACACTCGCAAAACCCACAAACAACATACTGAAACATATAGGTTTTTTTGTAACAAAAAAGCGGCCGCTGGTTTCCCAACGGCCGCTTTTTCTGATTCGACTAGGCCACTTTACATGGCCAAAATCCGTTCGCCCTTAGACCAGCGACGGGTCAATCTCTTTGCAGGCCGCCATAAGGCCCTTTACCGCGTCTACCGACTTGTCGAACATCGCCTGCTCGGCCACGTTCATCTTGATGTCGGCGATACGTTCAATGCCGCCCGCGCCAATGATTGTGGGGACGCCCACATACATGCCCTTCACGCCCAGCTCGCCATCGCAATAGGCGGCACAAGGCAACATACGCTTTTGGTCTTTCAGGTAGGCTTCGGCCATTTCAATGGCGCTGGTCGCAGGTGCATAAAACGCCGAACCTGTTTTCAGCAGGCCAACAATTTCGGCGCCGCCATCACGGGTGCGCTGGATGATTGCATCCAGTTTGTCTTGGGTCGTCCACCCCATTTCGACCAGATCGGGCAGTGGAATGCCGCCAACGGTGGAATAGCGGGCCAAGGGCACCATCGTGTCGCCGTGGCCGCCCAGAACGAATGCGGTCACATCGCGCATGGAACAGTTGAATTCGACCGACAGGAAGTGGCGGAAACGGGCGCTATCCAACACGCCAGCCATGCCGACAACCTTGTTGGTGGGCAGGCCGGAAAACTGCTGCAACGCCCAAACCATCGCATCCAGCGGGTTGGTGATGCAGATCACGAATGCGTTCGGCGCGTGTTTGGCAATGCCTTCACCAACCGATTTCATCACTTTCAGGTTGATGCCCAACAGGTCATCGCGGCTCATCCCCGGCTTGCGGGCAACGCCTGCGGTCACGATGCACACATCGGCGCCTGCGATATCGGCGTAGTCGTTGGCGCCTTTCATGCTGGCGTCAAAACCCTCGGACGGGCCGGATTGCGCAATATCCAGCGCCTTGCCTTGCGGGGTGCCTTCGGCAATGTCGAACAGGACGATATCGCCCAGTTCCTTGATCGCGGCGAGATGGGCGAGTGTACCGCCAATCTGCCCCGCGCCGATAAGTGCAATCTTGGGTCTAGCCATGATATCCATCTCCGGGTCGGGTGTGTTTGAATGCGTGGATGCCTAGCCCCTTGGCGGGCATTAAGCAAGAGTGCCGCAACGCGGCATTGCCCTTGCTAGCGCGCAAAGGTTAATGTTTGCGCTAAAGTCATCAGAAACTTGTGGGGCAAGACATGGACGGCACGGGGTTTTGGGTCGCAGCTGTGCTTGCATCAGTCGCCGTGGGGCTGTCGAAGGGCGGATTGCCGGTGGTGGCGATGATGTCGGTGCCGATTCTGTCGCTGGTGATGCCGCCGTTGCAGGCGGCGGGGTTGTTGTTGCCGATCTATATTGTGTCGGATTGGTTTGGCGTTTGGGCATACCGCCGCGCCTATGATCTGCGGGTGTTGAAGATCATGTTTCCGGCCACAGCCATTGGCATTGGGCTGGGTTGGGCCACGGCCAACCTGATTTCCGAGGCGATGGTGGGCGGAGTGATCGGGGCGTTGGGCAGCAGTTTTGCCGCCAGTCGTTTGTTGGGGTGGGGGGCAAATGCTGGCGCGCAGGAACCGCGTGTTGTGCCGGGGGTGGTTTGGGGCACGGCGGCGGGGTTCACCAGCTTTGTCAGCCATGCAGGTGGCCCGCCCTATCAGATTTACACCTTGCCCCTGCGCCTGCCAAAGGCGGTGTTTGCTGGTACGTCGACCATTTTGTTCACATGGGTGAATATGGTCAAACTGCCGGCCTATATGTCCGTCGGGATTTTGTCGTTTGACAGCCTGCACATTGCGGTGTGGTTGTTCTTACCCGCAACCTTGGCGGTGTTCGCAGGCGTGCGGCTGGTGCGGTTACTGCCCGAAAAGCTGTTCTACACCTTGGTACTATGGGCGCTTTTGTTGTTGTCCTTGCGCATGTTGTGGGTGGCTTTGGCCTGACCTCAGGCCGGTTCGCCCTTGGCGGGCAGCGCGTCAACCATCGCCTCGAACCCTTCGCCCGATGCCACAAGGCAGGTTTGGCCTTGCGGCGTGGTCACGGTGATTGTCCAGCTTTGCGATGTGGCGGATGCGAACAGTTCCATCACCATATTATTCGCTGCAATCCCCATAGACTGGCGCGTTTCGCCATATTTATCGGCAAGCTGGGCCAACACCGTGGCGCGCGGGCCGCATTGCGGGGTTTGGGCATGGGCCTGCGCCACAAGGATCAGCGCGCCGAACCCAAGCGACAGCGCAAAGAGTTTCTGTGTCATGGTAGTCCCTTTCTATGGCCAGCAATCTTAGGGTCAAAGCCTGCGCCTGAAATGCGCAAGAAAGGTTAATCAGCCGCGCCATGCAGGTGGGATGCTGCATTGCGGCAAATTTGGGGTTGAGGAATCTGCTAAAATCGTGACCCATAACGTAACAAAATTGCGAGAGAGAATCATGTCCACCATTCGCCCCTACCGCTCTGCCCTCTACATCCCTGGGTCCAAAGACCGTGCGCTGGACAAGGCGCAAACCCTTGCCACCGATGCGATCATCTTTGACCTAGAGGATGCCGTGGCACCGGATGAAAAAATCGCCGCCCGCGCGCTGTTGGTGCAAACTTTGGCGAAGGCCGATTATGGCAGGCGCGCAAAGATTGTGCGGGTGAACGGGTTGGATACGGAATGGGGCGCCGATGATGTTGCGGCCTTTGTCGGATCAGATATCGACGCGCTGCTGATCCCCAAGGTGTCGACGCCCGAGGATTTGGACGCCGTGGCCGACCTGACCCCCGATGTGCCGCTTTGGGCGATGATGGAAACCGCCTTGGGGATGCTGAACGCCACATCCATCGCCGCACATCCGCGCCTTGCAGGCATGGTGATGGGCACGAATGATCTGGCCAAGGAGCTGAACAGCCGCTTTCGCGCCGACCGTTTGCCGATGCAGGCGGGGCTTGGCCTGTGCCTGCTCGCGGCCAAGGCGCATAACCTGACCATCATCGACGGGGTCTATAACGCGTTCAAGGATGACGAAGGCCTGCGCGCCGAATGCGAACAGGGGCGCGATATGGGGTTTGACGGCAAAACCCTGATCCACCCCGCGCAATTGGAGATCGCCAACACAGCCTTTGCCCCAAGTGAGGCCGAAATTACCCTCGCCCAGCGCCAGATTGAGGCGTTCAATGCGGCACAAGCCGCAGGGCAAGGTGTGGCGGTTGTGGATGGGAAGATCGTAGAGAACTTGCATATCGTCACGGCACAGGCGACTTTGGCAAAAGCAAAGGCCATCGAGGCCCAATCCTAAACCAAAAGGCGACCCCATGTTCCTTATTCTTCTCGGCCTGATCCTCTGGTCCGGCGTCCATTTCTGGAAACGCATCGCCCCCGACCACCGCGCACGGTTCGGGGACAAAGGCAAAGCGATCGTCGCCATAGGCTCGGTGATCGCGATTGTGCTGATGGTCATCGGCTACCGCGCCGCCGAAGGCACGGTCTTTTGGGGCCGCAGCTCTGCGATGACCGGCATCAACAACCTGCTGATGCTGTTTGCTTTTTACCTGTTCGCCGCATCGGGTGCCAAAACCCGCGTGACCAAATGGGTGCGCAACCCGCAGCTAACGTCGGTCAAGGTGTTTGCCATCGCGCATTTGCTGGTGAATGGCGACACGCCATCCTTTCTGCTGTTCGGCGGCCTGTTTGCTTGGGCGCTGGCCGAGGTGATTGTGCTGAACCGCGTGGCACCGCCCGGCCCTTATCACGCTGTTCCAATCAAGAAAGAGATTACCGCAGTCGTCGCAACCATCGTCGTCTTTTTCCTCACCGCCGCGGTCCATATCTGGCTCGGCTACAATCCATTCGGGTGATCCATGAAACTTTATCGCTTGCTAACCGAAGAAGACACTTCGGCCTTTTGCCACAAAGTCACCGACGCGCTGAACAAAGGGTGGGAGCTTTACGGCTCTCCCACCTATGCGTGGGATGCGGCTCAGGGCGTCATGCGCTGCGGTCAAGCTGTGGTGAAAGAGGCCCCCGGCACCTATACGCCCGACACCAAGCTGGGCCAGCACTAACACCGGCAAACGGTGCGCTAAAGCACACCCTACGGCTGTTGTAGGGTGTGCTTTAGCGCACCACACCAACCCACCGCCCCCACCCCAAGGACCATCCCATGAAAACCAATTCCGGCCGCTTTTTCGAAGATTATGCCTTGGGCGAAACCATCCACCATGCCGTGCCGCGCACCTTGGCCGAAGGCGAACGCGCGCTGTACCATGCGCTTTATCCCGCCCGCCACGCGCTGTATTCATCCGATGATTTTGCGGGTAATTGCGGGTTGGAAGGGTCGCCGCTGGACGATCTCATCGCCTTTCACACCGTGTTCGGCAAAACCGTCCCCGATATTTCCTTGAACGCCATCGCCAATCTTGGCTACGCAGATGGTCGCTGGCTGGCCCCCGTCTACCCCGGCGATACGCTGCGGGCGCAAAGCACGGTGATCGGGCTTAAACAAAATTCCAACGGCACATCCGGCGTGGTTTATGTACGCACCACCGGCCTGAACCAACGGGATGAGCCCGTCCTTGAATACGTGCGCTGGGTCATGGTCCGCAAAAACCGCGACACGCCTGCGCCCGAAACCGTGATCCAAGACCTGCCCGAAACCGTCACGCCAGACCGGCTTGTCATCCCCGAGGGATTGGATTTCACCGATTACGACTTCACGCTGGCGGGTGAGCCGCACCGCTGGGGCGACTACGCCATCGGCGAACAGATCGACCATGTCGACGGCGTCACGATTGAAGAAGCCGAACATATGCTCGCCACTCGGCTGTGGCAAAACACCGCCAAGGTGCATTTTGATGCCACCCACCGCGATGATGGCCGCCGCCTGATCTATGGCGGCCATATCATCAGCTTGGCGCGTGCGCTGTCGTTCAACGGGCTGGCGAATGCGCAGATGATCGTGGCGCTGAACGCAGGCGCGCATGCCAATCCCTGCTTTGCCGGAACCACCGTGCGGGCATGGTCGCAGGTGCTGGACAAGGCAGAAACCGACGCACCCGGCGTGGGGGCGATCCGCTTGCGTCTGGTTGCCGTGCAACACATTGAAAATACCGAAACAAAGCCCTTTGCTTTGCGCGGGCCCGATGGCAAATATGACCCATCTGTGTTGCTTGATCTTGATTATTGGGCGCTTATGCCCCTCTGACCCCCTCATATTAAACGGAGTCCCATCGTGGCTTTGCGTATCCTCTCCCTCTCTGCCGCCCTGATCGGGTTGGCAACCGTTTCGACTGCCCAATCGGTAGAGGTCACAGCCGGCCTGGGCGTGACCTCCAACTATATCTCCAACGGCCATACCCTGTCGAACGACAAACCCGCCGTTCAAGGCTATATTGAAGGGTCGTTTTCCGGCTTTTACGGCGGTATCTGGATGTCGTCGCTGAACGATGGCACCGACAATACCGAAACCGACCTGTCGCTAGGCTATCGCAACGAACTGCCGAATGGCCTTGGCTATGACATTGGCTATACCCGCTATCTTTACAACAATTCCGGCAATTGCTGTGGCGAATTTGCCTTGGGCATGGATTACAGCCCGTCCGATGTGACGACAGTGGGCGGCTCTGTGTCCTATGATCCGGGGTCCAAGGTAAATACGGTTGAGCTGACCGGCGATTATGCGTTGAACGACCAGTTCAGCCTGTCGGGTTCACTTGGCAAGGTTCAGCACGCGCAGACCTATGCGGATCTGGGCGTATCTTACAGCTTGAATGACACATCGACGGTAGATATGCGTTATCATGATGCCAATGATGCCCGCGGCCGCCTTGTGGTGGGCCTTGCATTTGACACCTCGCTGTTTTCGCGCTGATATCTTACCGCATCGGGGGGCTTTGATGCGCCCCCTGATGCCCGCGCGCAGGCCATCGCCACCGACGTCCACTGTTCCGATCCCGCAGACTCTGTTAGACACACCGCAGTTGCCTACCACTCTGCGGCCCCTCGCACCCCAAGGATGTCCAATGCTCCGCACGCTTGCCGTCTCGCTGTTGCTTGCAGCCCCCGCCCATGCCGATGGCGCGCAGGATTTTGTCACCGCCAACGTCATCTCGACGCTGTACCATGAATTCGGCCATGCGCTGATCGACCTGACCGATGCGTCGGTCTTGGGCCGCGAAGAAGACGCCGCCGATATCCTTTCAGTCATTTTGCTGGATGAGTTTTGGGAAGAAGACGCGGCAGAATCCATTACCGCCCTGACGGCTTTGTCGTTCGAACTGGCTGCACAAGAGGCCGAAGAACCTGCCTATTGGGATGTGCATGGCCTTGATATGCAACGCTATTACAATCAGGTCTGCCTGTTTTACGGCGCAGACCCGGACACCCGTGCAGCTTTGGCCGAAGAATTCGCCCTGCCTGCCGAACGCGCCGAAACCTGTGTCGAGGAATATGATCTGGCTGCAGCCTCTTGGGCCGCTGTACTGGACCCGCTCACCGCCTCAGAGCCCACCAAATCCATCGGCTTTGACGGCGAAACCAGCAGCGATATCGGCGCACTGATTGCAAGCGAGGTCACAGACCTGAACCAAGCCTTTACCCTGCCCAAACCCGTGACCGTCGCACTCACATCTTGCGGTGAAGAGAATGCCTTTTACGACCCCGAAACCGCAACCATTACAATTTGCACCGAATATGTCGAATTCTTGGAACGCCAAGCCATCGCCAATGATTTGTGATCACAAACCACAAGCCCAGCCCCAGATCACAGCAGACAGACCGTGACCCAAAGCACTGGCCTTGATCGTGTTCCCGTGACTTTCCTGCACTTTCGACACGACTCTCTTAAATTGTCCACCACCTCCCATGCGCTCAAAATTGTGATCACAGCTTTCGATATTGTGATCACATGACCCAACTTTCTGCATGGGCCCAGCCAAAAACCGCCTAAATATCCCGTCTCTCTAGGTGACTCGCGCCAAAAATGCGCTATTCATTGTCAAAGCAGAAAGACCGCGCGCGGATAGGTCCGGCACGGCACAGCCTTGAGGAATACAGCATGGCAGACGCAAAACGGATTGAACGCCCCCTTTCCCCCCACCTTCAGATTTACCGCCCGCAGTTGACATCGATCACCTCGATCCTGACGCGCATCACGGGCAACGGGCTTATCGTTGGCACGATGCTGGCGGTGTGGTGGCTCTTGGCGGCGGCAACCTCGCCCGAATATTTCGCGGTGGCCAATGCCGTTGCGACCTCGTGGTTCGGCGATCTGGTGTTCACCGGCTCGCTTTGGGCGATCTGGTATCACTATCTTGCTGGCATGCGGCACCTCTATTGGGACAGCGGCAAAGGCATGGATATTCCCACAGCCGAAAAGCTGGGTTGGGCCATCATCGGCGGGTCGGTCATTCTGACCATCCTCACCATCATTCTTGTGCAATAAGAGGGCTGCGATCATGCGTTACCTAACCGACCGCAAACGCGCTATGGGCAAGGGCTCTACCCGCTCGGGCACCGAACACCATTGGTTCATGACAGTGTCGTCCGTTGGCCTTGCCTTTATGGTGCCGACTTGGATCTACATCTTCGGCTCGGCCCTTGGCGGCACGCATGAACAGGTGCTTGCCACCTTTGCTCGCCCGTTCCCCGCCATTCTGACCGGCTTGGTCATTTTCATCGGTATGCGCCATTTCGCCAAAGGCGCCACCATGATGATCGAGGATTACGCCAGAGGCTCTGCCCGCCGCGCGCTGATTATCCTCGCCATTTCCCTCTCTTACGCGATCACCGCGACGGGGCTTTTCGCCCTCGCCCGTATCGCGCTCTAAAGGACTGACCATGACCGCATATGAATATGAAACACATGAATACGACGTTGTTGTCGTGGGGGCTGGCGGCGCTGGCCTGCGCGCCACGCTTGGCATGGCCGAACAAGGCCTGCGCACCGCCTGCGTAACCAAGGTTTTCCCAACCCGTTCGCACACCGTCGCGGCCCAAGGTGGTATCGCGGCGTCCTTGTCAAACATGGGACCAGATAACTGGCAGTGGCACATGTATGACACCGTCAAAGGGTCTGACTGGCTGGGCGATACCGACGCGATGGAATACCTCGCGCGTGAGGCGCCAAAGGCGGTCTATGAACTGGAACATTACGGCGTGCCGTTTTCGCGCACCGAAGAAGGCAAGATTTATCAGCGCCCCTTTGGCGGCCACACCACCGAATTCGGCGAAGGCCCGCCTGTACAGCGCACCTGTGCCGCCGCCGACCGGACCGGCCACGCGATCCTTCACACGCTTTACGGCCAATCGCTGAAAAACAACGCTGAATTCTTCATCGAATATTTCGCGCTTGATTTGCTGATGGACGACGATGGCAAATGCCAAGGCGTTGTCTGCTGGAAACTCGACGATGGCACCATCCATGTGTTCAAGGCGAAAATGACCGTGCTGGCAACGGGCGGCTATGGCCGCGCCTATTTCTCCGCCACCTCTGCGCATACCTGCACCGGCGATGGCGGCGGCATGGTTGCCCGCCAAGGCCTGCCCCTGCAAGATATGGAATTCGTGCAATTCCACCCCACCGGCATCTACGGCTCGGGCTGCTTGATCACCGAAGGGGCGCGCGGCGAAGGCGGCTATCTGACCAACTCCGAAGGCGAACGTTTCATGGAACGCTACGCCCCGCATTACAAAGATTTGGCCCCCCGCGATTACGTGTCGCGCTGCATGACCATTGAAATCCGCGAAGGCCGCGGTGTTGGCCCGAACAAGGACCACATCCACTTGCACCTCAACCACTTGCCGCCAGAACAGCTTGCGCTGCGCCTGCCCGGCATTTCGGAATCGGCCAAGATTTTCGCAGGCGTCGATCTGAACAAAGAACCGATCCCCGTTCTGCCAACCGTGCATTACAACATGGGCGGCATCCCCACCAACTATTGGGGCGAGGTATTGAACCCAACGGCAACGGACCCGGACGCCACCGTTTCCGGCCTGATGGCCGTGGGCGAGGCAGGCTGTGCATCGGTGCACGGCGCAAACCGTCTTGGCTCGAACTCCCTCATCGACTTGGTGGTGTTTGGTCGTGCGGCTGCCATTCGCGCGGGCACGGTGGTTGACCGTGGCGCACCCTCGCCCGTGTTGAACCAAGCCAGCCTTGATGCCGCCCTTGCGCGGTTTGACCGGTTCCGCCATGCCGACGGCAGCACACCCACCGCCGATCTGCGCTTGCAAATGCAAAAAACCATGCAAGAGGATGCAGCCGTGTTCCGCACCGATGCCACACTGGCCGAAGGTGTACGGAAAATGACCGAGATCGCGGCCAAACTGGATGACATCAAAGTCACCGACCGCAGCTTGGTCTGGAACACGGACCTGATGGAAACGCTGGAACTGGCGAACCTGATGCCGAACGCCTTGGCCACGATCCACGGCGCCCATGCCCGCACCGAAAGCCGCGGTGCCCATGCGCACGAAGATCACCCAACCCGCGACGATAAAGAATGGCGCAAGCACACTTTGGCCGTTGTGACGGGCAACAAGGTAAAGCTGGATTACCGCCCAGTGCACCTTGATCCGCTAACAACCGAGGCCGAAGGCGGCATCGCGCTTGCCCGCATCGCCCCCGCAGAACGAAAGTTTTGATCCAATGACCCAGCGTCTGATACATAAGGCCTGCCTGCCCCGCTTTGCGGTCTGGGCCGCGTTTTCTGTGCTGGCGCTGGCGTCTTGCACCACCGCCAATCCGGTCGAAGCGGTGGCGCGGGCCTCGGCCAAATCGGTGGTTCTACCAATCGTGCAGCAGCGCCTACCCGGCCCGCAGGCCGAGGCTGTGGCTGTCTGCGTGATCGACAACGCCAGCGCGGATGAGATTTTCAGCCTTGCCCGTGATGTTGGCACCCGCGCAGGCAGTACCACTGTGCAAACGGTGGCCACCATCTTGCAGCGGCCCAATACGGCCCAATGTGTCCTTCGGGCAGGTATTCCCGGATTGTCGGGGCTGGCCGGATGATAAAGCTGGTGGCGCCTTTTGCTGTGTTGCTCCTGTCTACCGCTTGCGGCCCCGTTTCGCAGGCCGAGGCCGAACGCCAGTGTTTTGCCCGCGCCTACAACGCCGCCGCCCCTCGGGGCGAGGTTGTGGTCGGTGTCAGCAACGGCAAGCCAGTGGGGCGGCTAGAGCTGGGGGTAAGCAGCGATTTCCTGATGGGCCGTGACCCTTCGGCCGTCTACGACTCCTGCGTGTTTCAAAAAAGTGGCATGCCCCCCAGCCGTCCCCTCTATTCCCGCGCCGATTGGAAAGGGTGACAGATGGCCCCTGACACCGCCCAAATCGACCGCGCCCAAGTGAACCGCTTTTTGCGGCGCAAGGGGCTGACCGCGATTGCCGATAAATCCCGCGCCGAACATCTGCAAAGCTTTGGCCTTGCCCCCGATGTGGTGTTCGATATCGGCGTCGATATGGGCACGCCGTTCCTGTATCAGGCCTTCCCCGATGCCCGTTTCGCCCTGATCGACCCCCGCGCGGAATCGCGCGCGGCGCTGACAGGCCCCGACGCGCCCCGCCTTGCGCAGTTCTTTGAAACCGCGCTTGGCTCGGCCCCCGCCAAACTCACCCTGAACATCCCGCATTCCGATAAGGGCGAACAAGGCGCTATGGCCAGCCTGCGCCAACGCACCGATACGATGGCGACCAAGTTCAACCGCATTGAAACCCGCACCGTCGAGGTTACCACGCTTGACCATATCGCCGCCACGTTCAAAGGCCGCGTGGGCCTAAAAATCGACACCGAAGGGTTCGAGGATGAGGTGCTGTCTGGCGCCACCGAAACCCTCCTGCGCACCGATTTCGTCATTCTGGAACTGTCGCTTATTCAGCGCTTTGCCGGTATCGCCCCGCCGTCCCACCTCATCAACCGCCTCGCTGTTGCCGGCCTTGAATTCCGCGATGTGCTGCGGATGACAGGCGATGGCAAAGGCGGAGGCGCGCCCCGCCTTATGGATATTCTGTTCACGCGGTGGCACCCCCACGCCCCCGCCCCCCAAAACCACGCTTCTTAAAGGAGACGGACCCATGGTTCAGTTCACCCTGCCCAAAAATTCGACCATCCGCACGGGCAAAACATGGCCCAAACCATCCGGCAGCAATGTCCGCAAATTCAGCATCTACCGCTGGACCCCCGATGATGGCGAAAACCCGCGGGTTGACACCTATTTCGTCGATATGGATACCTGCGGCCCGATGGTTCTGGACGCGCTGATCAAGATCAAGAACGAGATCGACCCCACGTTGACCTTCCGCCGCTCTTGCCGCGAAGGCATCTGTGGCTCTTGCGCCATGAACATCGGCGGCATCAACACGCTGGCCTGTATCTACGGGCTGGATGAGGTGAAGGGCGATGTCAAAATCTACCCGCTGCCCCACCTGCCCGTGGTCCGCGACCTTATCCCCGACCTGACCCATTTCTATGCCCAGCACGCGTCGATCATGCCGTGGCTGGAAACCAAAACCAACACGCCCGCCAAGGAATGGCGCCAGTCGATTGAGGACCGCGAAAAACTCGACGGGCTTTATGAATGCGTGATGTGCGCTTGCTGCTCCACGTCCTGCCCCAGCTACTGGTGGAACTCGGACCGCTACCTTGGCCCCGCCGCCTTGCTGCACGCCTATCGCTGGATCGTCGATTCACGCGATGAGGCAACGCCACAGCGCCTTGATGACCTTGAAGACCCGTTCAAGCTCTACCGGTGCCACACCATCATGAACTGCGCCAAAACCTGCCCCAAAGGCTTGAACCCCGCCAAGGCCATCGCCGCGATCAAAAAGAAAATGGTCGAACGCGTGGTCTAATGCCCGCGCGGCCAAGGCACCCTAAAGCGCCTTGGCCGCCGTTTCGACCAAAGACGCCCCCTTTTTCTGTTCACAAATATCCATCACAATCTGCCCCGCAAGCGCAGTGCTGGATTGCACACATGCCCTATCCGCATTGCTGCGTTGCAGAAAAAGTCATGGTGCATCTACGCCTCAGGGCTTATCTTGTGCGTGGGAGGAACCCCGTAACACCCGAGGTTCACATGACACAGATCACCAAAACCCCAGCACAGCTGGCACTGGACATCCTTGCACAGGCCTATGCCTATTATGATGCCCCACCCACGCAGTCCAAACTGCCGCAACCGCTGGAATATTACGAGTATGTCGCCGCAGCATAACCCCAAGGCTTTGCAGCCACGAACGGGCATGGCATAACCGCGCCATGCCCCTTCTTCTCCTAATCCTGCTGCTTGGCACCTTGGCCTATATGTGGCTCTCACGCCGCAACTCTACGCTGACGCGGCACTGCCGCTGGCGGCTGGATCGCACGGGTGGGCCAAACCATTACCGCTGCGCCGCGTGTAACGCCGAAATGGACACGGCGGGCAAACCACCGCGCGATTGCCTGCGCAAGGCCAAGCCCTAAATCCGCCGCGCCGCCCCAGCCACGCGCACGCCTGCCCCCGCCACGCCTGTCACCTCGACCAGCAGCTCTGATAGGCTGCCCATATCCTCGCCTTGCAAAATCACAAACCGCCCGCCCTTGGACAACCCGTTCCAATCGCGGTCCACCATCGCACCCGCCAGCGCCGCCGCCGCAGCCCCCGTGGCCGCATCTTCAACCACGCCGCCAATGGCAAAGGCGTTGCGGGCATTGACGCGGTCAGGGGCGGCAAACTGGATCAGGCTGATCGTGGTCCAGCCCTGCTGCGCCATTAACGCGCGGCCCGTTTCAAAGTCATAGGTCATACGCGCCAACACAGCGCGATCCGTCAGCGCCAATACGGCATGGTCCGCGCCCGCATGGGCGACAAGCGGTGGAAAGGCAGGGTCCAGATCCCCGGCCTGCCAGCCGAACAGCGCCAAAACCTGCACCAGCACCGCAGGCGCCAAATCCTGCGAACGGGTAGGTGGCGAGGTCAGAACCGCCCGCCAGCCATTCGCGGCCTGTTCCGCCTCCACCGAAATCTCGGCCTGTGCCAGCGACAAATCATACCGCCCCGCACCAAAGCGTTCGCCCAGCTCCGCCCCCAGCGCAATCGTCGCATGGCCGCAAAACGGCACTTCGCCTTCGGGCGCATAGTAGCGCACGCGCCAGCCCGCCCCTTGGCGCGCCGCAAACACCGTTTCGGAATAGCCGATCTCTTTGGCAATCGCCTGCATTTCCGCAGCACTTGGCAGCGCATCGGCCAACATCACCCCCGCAGGGTTTCCACCCGCGCCATCCTTTGCAAAGGCAGCAATCCGCTCAACCGTCATCACATCTCTCCTTGTATCCGGCGGCCAGAATGGCACGCCAAACAGGTTTTTGGAAATCACCAATCGTGCGGGCTGTCCGCACATTTGATAATCAGTGGACCGTGTACGGGCCTGTGTTCGCAGGTTAATTTCAGGTTAACAAAAACAGTAAAACATATTATTATCAGTGATTTACAAATTTGTTCGCGCGCGGACATTTTGCGGTCAGCCTTGACAGGGCCAGACAAAATCCCGCTTGACCCGTCCAAGATTTCACCCCACCATCCCCTAATGAAACCCAAAAATCCCCAGCACCCCGCCCCCAAAGATGCCGCAATTCGGGCTGCAATTTCGCCCGTGATCTGCTATCCCGTGGCCGCCCTGCCTCGGCCTGATCCGGCCCCTTTTCAGGCGGCGCGGGCGGGCTGGACCAAGCAGTCCGAAACCCTTGTTCCAGCCCGCGATGCCCGCTGTTTTTCTGTGCCAAAGGGTCATTTTTTCCGGATCACCTGCGTCGATGGCCCGCAAGTCGGCGATCTAAACCTTTGGGCGGCAGATGACCTTTCGCAGCGGTTTTATTCCGGCAAAACCCGCGCTCTGCATGGCACCCACCTGTCCACAGGCGATCAGATGTGGTCCAGTTTTCCTACCCTGCGACCTATGGCCCTGATCACCGATGACAGCCTAGATTGGTACGGTTTTGATGCCTTCGGCGGCGCGGTCCATGATGTGATCGGCACCCGCTGCGACCCCTATACCCACAACCTTTTGTCCCATGGCGGGCAGTATCATCACTGCTGCCATTCCAACCTGACCCGCGCCTTGGCCGATCATACGGGCCTAAGTTTGCCCGAGGCGGAACAGCATGTGCATGACGTTTTGAACGTCTTTATGTGCACCGGATTCACCCGCGACACGGGGCAGTATTTCATGAAATCCAGCCCCGTCCGCCCCGGCGATTATCTGGAGTTTTTTGCCCAGATTGATCTGCTCGGGGGCCTGTCTGCCTGCCCGGGTGGCGATTGTTCGGCCGAACATTCATCTGATACCGCAAGCTGCCACCCCTTGCTGGTCGAGGTTTTTGAACCCTTGAAGTCCCCCCAAGGCTGGGCCCCACCCGCGCCAAACGGATATGACCGCAGCCATGGCCGGGGCGATCAGGCATAGCGTTCGGGGCCGATATTTTGGGCGTCATCATAGCGGTCGCCATGGGCGAAACCGGGGGGCAGGATGTGGTCAATCTCGGCCCTATCCGCGTTGGTCAGTTCCAACCGATCGGCCCCCAGCCAGTCCTTCAGATGCCCCGCCGTGCGCGTACCGGGAATGGGGATCAGATGGTCGCCCTGATCCAGCACCCAAGCCAAGGCCAGCGCGGCAGTGGTCACACCCTTGGCTGCCGCATAGGCGCGAAAAGGGTCAATCGCGGCACAATTGGCGCTAAAGTTCGGCTGTAAGAACCGAGGCATGCTGCGGCGAATATCACCGTCCCGCATCAGGGCCGGATCGGGCTGTGCATCGGTCAGCATCCCCCGCGCAAGCGGCGAAAACGGCACAAAGGCCACGCCCAGATCCTTGCAAGCGCGGATCACGCCGATATCCGGCAGGCGCGTCCACAGCGAATATTCGTTCTGCACCGCCCGCACGGGACGTTCGGCATGGGCGCGGCGGATGGTGTGGGGGGCCACTTCGGACAAGCCGTAGCCGCCGATTTTGCCCTCGTCGATCAGCCGCCCCATAAAGCCCGCGACATCCTCAACGGGAATATCCTGCTGGCGGCGATGGATGTAATAGAGCGCCACATGGTCGGTTTTCAGGCGCTTTAGCGATGCCTCTAACTCTGCCCGAATATAGGCTTCGGAGTTGTTGAACCCACGCGGCGGGGTAGTGACGATGCCGACCTTGGTGGCAACAATGGCGGCGTGGCCGCGATCAGCCAACCATTCGCCCAGAATGGTTTCGGATATGCCAGAACCGTAGATATTGGCAGTGTCATAAAAGGTAATCCCCGCCTCCCACGCGGCATCAAGGGCGGCAAAGGATTCCGCAGGGTTGGTCGCGCCAAAGATGCCGCCAAAGCTGAGGCAGCCAAGGCCGATGGCCGAGACAAGTGGGCCGTTAGCGCCGAGCTGGCGTTGTTTCATAAAGTTATCCTTATTTTTGACAGCCTGTTCAGGCGAAGGCCGCTTTCAGCGCAATTTCGACCATATCGCCAAAGCTGCGTTCGCGCTGGTCCGAGGGCAGCGCCTCATGCGTGATCAGGTGGTCGGAAATGGTCAGGACCGCCAGCGCGCGGCGACCATAGCGAGCGGCGAGGGTGTAAAGCTCGGCTGCCTCCATTTCCACGGCAAGGACACCGTGGCGCTGCATTTGTTCGGTAAGGTCGGGGCGTTCATCATAAAAGACATCCGACGAATAGATCTGGCCCGCATGGGTGGCCACATCGCGGCCCTCTGCCGCCTTCCATGCCGCCTGAAGCAGGCCAAAATCGGCGGTGGGGGCAAAGTTCAACTCTCGGAATATCCCGCGTGAGGGGGTCGACAGGGTGCAAGCCGACATCGCCAGCACTAGATCGCGGACCTTGATTTGCGGCTGCATCGCGCCCGCCGACCCGATGCGGATCAGGGTTTGCGCGCCGTAATCGCGGATCAATTCATTGGCATAGATCGACAGCGACGGCATACCCATGCCCGACCCTTGAATGGTCACGCGGTGGCCTTGCCAAGTGCCGGTATAACCCAGCATGCCGCGCACTTCGTTCACCAGTTTCGCATCGGTCAAAAAGGTTTCAGCGGCCCAGCGGGCGCGGTAGGGATCACCGGGCATGAGGACGGTTTCGGCTATTTCGCCGGGTTTTGCGCCTATATGGACAGTCATGGGAGTTCCTTTTTCGGTAGATTTTTTAGCGACACTTAGCCCGCCAGATGGCGCAAGCCTTGGGTCACATCTGTGCGGATTGCCAGACGCAGGCCAGGTTCATCGCCGGCCTTTAGCGCCGACAGGATCAGGCGGTGGTAGGGTGGCGGCTCATTGCGACGCAGGCGGCCATATAGGGCGCGCATGGTGGGGCCAAGTTGCAGCCAGACGGTTTCTGTCAGGGCCAGCATCGCAGGCGCTTGGGCGCGCAGATACAGCGTTCGGTGAAATTCCAGATTGGTGCGGATATAGGCGACCGCATCCTGTTTCATCACCGCATCGCTGTTGGCCGCGTTGATGGCCGTCAAACGGTCAATCAGAGCAAAATGCGCGCGGGGCAACGCGCGCGAGGCGAGTTCGGGTTCCAGCAGCGCGCGGATCGCGGCCAGTTCCTCTATCCGTTCAGGGCTGAGTTCGGGGGTCGCCACGCGGCCCGAGGACGACAGCGACAGCGCCCCTTCGGCGACCAAACGGCGCACCGCCTCGCGCGCGGGGGTCATCGAGACGCCAAAGGTGCGGGCAAGGCCGCGCAGGGTAAGCGCCTGGCCGGGTGGCAATTCGCCGTGCATGACCTGACTGCGCAAAGTGCGGTACAGCCGTTCATGGGCCGAGGCGTTTGGGTCCACGGGCCGCGACAAAGATGTGGTGGGCGGTGTCAGCATGGGGGCACCTTGGCGCGTTGGCGGATGTCGGCGCGCGTCATTCGGTGAACCGATAGCTGTGCAGCGCATGACCGTGGGTTTTCAACCAACGGCGATGGCGTTCATACTCCGGCATCAGATCGGCAACGATGGCCCAAAACCGCGACGAATGGTTCATTTCGGCCAGATGCGCCACTTCATGCACTGCGACGTAATCAAGCACTTGCGGCGGGGCCATGATAAGGCGCCACGAATACATAAGGCCCGCATCGGCGGTGCAAGACCCCCAGCGCGAACGGGTATCGCGCAAGGTAAGCGTGCGGTAGCGCCGCCCGATACGATGGGCATAAGTATCAGACGCGGCGGCAAGACGGTCACGGGCCAGATGTTTCAGAAAGGCCGCCGCCCGAATACCTGCGCGCGCTGCATCACCGGGCACATGCAGCGCATCGCCGACAACCATAAGGCTGCGGCCGGTCCCTGCCACAAGGCGCAGTATTTGCCCTTCAACAGGAATTTCGGCACCAATGCCCACCGCATCGCTTGGCACTACATTGACCAGCGCCTTGCGAATCCAATCCTCTTGGGCGCGCAGAAAGGCCATCGCCTCAGACTCACGCGCGCGGGTGGGCAGCGACAGGGTGACGCGCCCATCCAGCCGGGACACGCGCAACGACATCCGCCGCGCGCGGTCTGTGCGGCGCAGCGTGACCTCGACTGGCGGAGATCCGGGAAGTATCGGCATTGGCCCTCAATTCCATATCCGGTCAAAGATGCCCCTGGGCGGGCGCGGCTGCAAGCCTGTTTGCTTTGTTCACGCTGGCAGGTTTCGCATTTGATGCAATAACGTGATGCCAATGGCGTTACGGCCACACAAAACACGTGCAAAAGGCTTTGACAGCCGCCCCAGCCTGTGGCAAGCGACATTTTTGCCGGAATTGCAGGGCCGATCACGGACCCAGCCCGAGCCGATCTAATAAGGGGAATATCATGCCCAAAGAAGAATGGGGTACTAAGCGCCTTTGCCCAACCACAGGCAAACGCTTTTACGACCTGAACAAAACGCCGATCGTCAGCCCCTACACGGGCGAAGTTGTCGATATTGAAAGCGTGCGTCGCAAGATCACAGCTGCTGCGGCAAGCCGGCCTGCGGCGGCCAAGGATGATGATGACGTGGTGGTCGATGATGATCTGGACGCAGATGATGATCTGCTCGCCGTTGCAGGCGCAGACGATTCGGATGACGTGGATGATGATCTGCTGGAAGATGACAGCGACGACACCGTTTCGCTGGATGATCTGGCCGATGTCAGCAACCCAGACGACGATAGCTGATAAAGGCGGGGCGGGCTTTTCTGCAAAACAGTCAGAGTTTTGCAGATTTTCTGCGGGGATGATTTTTCCTCTTGCAGCGCCTGCCCCCCTCACCTAAATAGCGCAAAGCATCTTGCTTTGGATGCAACGTGGGGTCATAGCTCAGTTGGGAGAGCGCTTGAATGGCATTCAAGAGGTCGGCGGTTCGATCCCGCCTGGCTCCACCAAATCTCCAAAAAAGCCGGGCGGCTTGTCCGGCTTTTTGCTTTTCGGGGGCTTGGTTCCTGTTTTACACGCCAAACAGCACGCCTATGCGCCAAAATCGCAGCATAAGACAGTCAAGGCCGGTCCTCGCCCGCGCAGCCCCGCACCGACTGCAGGAAAAGCACGTGAACAAGCGCCTTTTTCGTACAGATATAGCTTAGCGTCTGCCGCGGTGATGTTATCGCATAAAACCTGCCGTCATCTGACACTGGGTCGCATTGGCCAGCCATCGTGATGATTCCATGCGTCACCACCCCACCTGCCGGACAACCTACTTGGAATATGCGGCGCATTTACCGACACATTTCGCAGTGACCCTTAATCGTCACGCCAAGCGCATCGGGCAAAGACCGGTTTTCAATGTCTCGGCTTCAGGCCCATGTTTCTACGGTGTTCTGCGGCTGTGCATTGGGGTCAAATCCGGTCATGGCATCACCTCGAACCTATCCACATCAACCATCCCGTGGTCGGTGATTTTCAGATGCGGGATCACGGGCAGGCACAAAAACGCCAGCTGCAAAAACGGCTCTTCCAGCGTCACGCCAAGGCTGTGGGCGGCGCTTCGCAATAGGATCAGGCTGTCGCGGACGGACTCGAACGGCTCAATGCTCATCAATCCCGCGACTGGCAGCGCAAGTTCGGCAAGGATTTTGCCACCTTCGACCACGACAAAACCGCCTTCGATTTCGCCCAAACGAGTTACGGCCAGCGCCATATCATCGTAATCGGCACCGACCACCGCGATATTATGATGGTCATGGCAGACGGTTGAGGCGATGGCCCCGCGCGTTAGGCCAAACCCTTTGACGAACCCCGTGGCGCGGTTGCCGTTTTTGCCGTGGCGTTCGATCACGGCGATTTTCACCAAATCGCGGGCGATGTCGGGGGCTTTATCGCCATCCTGCGGCGCGATGTCATAGGTCAGGTGTTCAGTGATGATCTTACCTGGGATGATGCCGATCACAGGGGTTTCCACGCGGTTGCCACCTGTGCGGAAATGGGCGGCGGTGGTGGCGGGGGCGTTCACCGAATTTCGGGCCACGGGGGGGATGGTTTTACGGGCGGCAAAGGCGGTATCAGTGACTTGGATTCCGCCTGCAAACACCATTGATGCGCGGCAAGACTCCAAGCTGTCGATCACCACAATATCGGCCCGTTTGGCGGGCGCGATCAGGCCGCGATCCTTTAGCCCGAACGCCTCGGCCGCGGACAGGCTGGCAGCGCGGTACACGGCAATCGGTGGCGCGCCAAGGGCGATTGCGGTGCGGATCATGTAATCCAGATGCCCATGTTCGCCGATATCCAGCGGGTTCCGGTCATCGGTGCAAAAGGCAATATAGGGGCTGTGGCGTTCGGTGATAAGGCTGGCCAGCGCGTGCAGATCCTTGGACACCGACCCCTCACGGATCAGCAGGCGCATGCCTTTGCGCAGCTTTTCCAAGCCTTCGTCGGCGGTCGTCGCCTCATGCTCCGTGCGGATACCCGCCGATATATAGCCGTTCAGCGCATTGCCGCGCAGCAAAGGGCAATGGCCGTCAATATGACGGCCCTGAAAGCCGTTCAGTTTGGCCATCACGCCCGCGTCTTGCATCAAAACGCCGGGGAAGTTCATGAATTCCGCAAGGCCAAGGCTGCGGGGGTGGTCGATCAGGGGCAGAATATCCGCCGCTTCCAACACCGCGCCAGACGTTTCCATATGGGTCGAGGGCACACAAGATGACAGCTGTACGCGGATATCCATCAGCGTCAGCGATGACGCCTCAAGAAAGTAATTGATCCCCGCCAACCCGCAGACGTTGGCAATTTCATGCGGGTCGCAAATGGCCGTAGTCACCCCCAAAGGCGTGACACAGCGGTCAAATTCAAACGGGGTGACAAGGCTGCTTTCGATGTGCAAATGCGTGTCGATAAAGCCAGGGACAAGGATTTTGCCTGACACATCAATGACCTGCTTGCCCTGATAGTCGCCGAACACGCCGACAATCGTATCACCGCAAATCGCCACATCGGTTTGGACCAAATCGCCGGTGATCAGATCAAACACCCGCCCGCCACGCAGCACAATATCGGCGGGGGTGGCGCCTTGGCCTTGGGCAATACGGTCAGAAAGGGTGGCATGGGTCATGGACGGCATCCTTTGTTTTGCCGCAGCAAAGCCCATGCCGCGCGCAAGGTCCAGCCCCCATTCCCACCCTTGCATCGGCGGTCAAAGGGTGGTCCAAATCAAAGCACCCTACCAAAGGCCAAGCCCATGCGCCCCATGCGCGGTATTTTTTACAAAATCTGTTCGGTTGTGACGTTTATCGTCATGGCCTCCTTGATTAAGGCCACCGCAGACCATGTGCCCCCTGGCGAGGCGGTGTTTTTCCGGTCGCTGTTCGCCATGCCCGTGATCATTGCATGGCTGGCTGTACGCGGTGAATTACGCACCGGCCTAAAGGCAAGCGCCCCTATGGGCCATATCTGGCGCGGGGTGGTGGGGACGATGGCGATGGGCCTCGGCTTTGCCGGACTTGGCTATTTGCCCCTGCCCGAGGTCACGGCGATTGGGTATGCAGCCCCCCTGCTGACCGTCATTTTCGCCGCGATGTTTCTGGGCGAGGATGTGCGGCTGTTTCGCATTTCGGCGGTTGTGCTGGGGCTGATCGGGGTGCTGATCGTGCTGTCCCCGCGCCTGTCCGTTCTGCCCGGCGCAGGCGATGATGCGGCCACCTTGGGGGCAATGTTGGTGCTGGGTGGCGCGGTGTTTGCCGCCCTTGCACAGGTGTTCGTGCGCAAGCTGGTTTTACGCGAAAAAACCTCGGCCATCGTGTTTTACTTTTCCCTGACAGCTACCATTCTGTCGCTGGCCACGCTCCCCTTTGGCTGGGTCATCCCCGCCCCGCGTGAGGCCGTGTTGCTGGTGCTGTCCGGCCTTTTGGGCGGCGTTGGCCAGATTTTTCTGACCTCCAGCTACCGCGAGGCGGATGCATCTGTGGTAGCACCCTTTGACTATGCTTCGATGATCTTCGCACTTGGCATCGGCTACTGGGTGTTTGGCGAGGTGCCGACGCTGACCATGCTGCTGGGGGCATCCATTGTGGTGACGGCAGGGGTACTGATTATCTGGCGCGAGCGGCGGCTGGGGTTGGAGCGGGCCAAGCAGAGGAAGGCGATGACGCCATGAGAGGTGGGCGCAAAAACATTCATCAACTGCTTGGGTTTTGAACGGGGTTTTTGGTGGCGGGAAATCGACCGTATTTCAGGTGTTCCAAAAACGAGGGTTTTAGAACGGTCCTGAAGGTCCGGTGTGTGGACATTGCAGACATTCGGCTTAGGTTTAGAGTGTCTCCCTTTATCCCTGCGGCTATGATATGCATCATCGAGTATTTGCCTGAGCGCCGGTGAAAAGGGAGGAGCACAGTATGACGCAGTCGTTTGACCGCCTTGTTGAGCGGCAAATCCAGAAGGCCATCGCGGAAGGCAAGCTCAGCGGACTAGAAGGCGAGGGCAAGCCGCTGCCCGACCGTTCGGGTGAGGCTTTCATTGACATGGCCACAGCAGTAGCGGTCCGAATGATGGCCGAAGCAGGCGCACTTCCCGAGGAGTTCAAAATCAAGAAGTTACTTGAAGCTGCCAAGCAGAGCTACAGGGAGGCAGAGGATGGCGATGCCAAGCACGTCACGATGGCTCTGATCGCTGACCTTGAGCAGCGTTACAACATAGCCGTGGAGACAAGGCGGCGGTTTATGGGGTCCTAGCTAAAGCAGCCTTTCGTCTGCTGTCCAACATTCGACGCAATGGGCTCTTGCACTAAATCGCTCCGCGATAGGGGCGCTTGTGGCGGGTGTTGTGCAGCATAGGAATTTGTTGCTCGGGTTTTGGTGTTGGGTGTGTGCTGTTGGTCGAGGTGATTTTGCCTCGATTGACAGAGGACATTCCGATGAACATTCAGCAATCCACACCAACGACACCCCTTCGCGCGCGCATGATTTCCGATATGACGGGGCGCAATCTCGGCCCTGCATCGCAGTCCAGCCACCTGCGCGCCTGTAAGCGTTTTGCGGCTTGGCTCGGACGCTCGCCAGAGACTGCCAAGCCAGACGATGTGAAGTATTTCCAACAGCATCTGATTGAGAGCGGGGCCAGCATCGGCACGCGTAACCAGACCATGACCGGGGTCAAGTTTCTGCTCCGCGTGACCCTTCGGCGTCATGATCTCGTGGCTGAGATTTTTCACCTCAAGGAGCCGGTAAAGATACCGCTGGTTCTCAGCAAGAAGGAGATCAAGCGCATCTTGGCCATGGCCCCCAGCCTTAAGGCACGGGTGATGTTGTCGCTGGCCTATGGCTGCGGGTTGCGCGCAGGCGAAGTCGTGCGGCTCAAGGTCGGCGATATTGATAGCGATCAGGAGATCATCCGCATCGTGCAATCGAAGGGGCGCAAGGATCGCAACGTCATGCTGCCTGTCGATATTCTGAGCCTTCTGCGCGAGTGGTGGACCGAACGCCCCACTGGTCAGGATCAGGATGTGTCCGCGCCCGAGCGCGTGCTTTTCCCCGGATACCGTGGCAAGCACCTTTCGGCGCGGCAAATATCGCGGCTATTCAAAGAGACCGCGCGGGAAGCTGGGATAACCAAACCAGTCACGCTACACACGTTACGGCATAGTTTTGCCACCCACCTGCTGGAGCGCGGGGTCGATATCCGCGTCATTCAGGCACTTTTGGGCCATGCCAAACTGACGACCACGGCGCGCTATGCCAGCGTGGCCACCGGCATGATCGCGGCGGTGGACAGCCCCCTAGATGATCTGAATGGAGCCCAGCGGAAGAAGGGCAAGCCTAAGCCTTCATAGGCCACCATGCCCCGTCCATCACGGGAGGTCGCGGATATCTTCCGTGACCATGGTGCTGCCTGGTGTGCGGCAAACGCAGGGCACATCAGCCGGAACCAGTTCAAAGTCATGAGTGCTATCGAGCGCTGCCGCACGGCGGCGCTTGGCGGTCATGTCGCGCGGTGCGCCGACTGTGCGCATGAGCACATCGCGTATAACTCATGCCGCAACCGCCATTGTCCAAAATGTCAGGCGGGTGCCGCCAAAACTTGGCTGGCAGCACGTGAGGCAGAGCTGCTGCCCGTGCGGTATTTCCACCTCGTCTTCACCCTGCCCAAGCCCATTGCCGATATTGCGCATCAGAACAAACGCGAGCTCTACAATCTGCTGATGCGGGCCAGCGCGGACACTGTGATCAAGATCGCCGCCGATCCCAAGCACCTTGGTGCCCAGGCTGGCATGATTTCGGTCCTTCATACCTGGGGCTCAGCAATGACGCATCACCCTCACGTTCACATGATTGTCCCGGGTGGCGGTCTGTCCACGGATGGCGCAAGCTGGATCACCTGCCGCAAGAACTTCTTCCTGTCCGTGCGGGTTCTGTCCCGTCTGTATCGCCGCCTCATTTTAGAAGGGCTGACCAAGCTGCATAAGGCCGGGAAGCTACAGTTCTTCGGTGAACATGCGGGCCTCGTTGATCGCGCCGCATTCGATTCTTTCCTGCAACCGCTGCGCAAAATCGACTGGGTCGTCTACGCCAAGGAACCCTTCGCCGGACCCAAAGCAGTATTGGCATATCTGTCGCGATACACCCACCGCGTTGCAATATCCAACAGCAGACTGATCCGTTTCGATGCGCGCAGTGTTACCTTCCGCGTCAAAGACTACCGTCTTAAAGGCGCGGGTCGCCACACCACCATGACGCTGGCGACGGCCGAGTTCATCCGCCGGTTCCTGATCCACGTTCTGCCAAAGGGCCAGCACCGCATCCGTCACTATGGCGTCTTCGGAAATGGAAACCGTGCCGCTAACATCGCCAGGATCCGGCAGCTGCTCGGAGTGCGCGCATCCGAGCAGGACCACGACAACAACACCGGTAACACAGTGGAACCTGTCCGTTTCCTCGCGCTGCCATGCCCGTGTTGCGGCGGACAACTGATCATCATCGACACAATCGCACCAGCACAGCATTCCAGAGCACCGCCAAAACCACAAAGGGCCGCAGCATGACCCGCGCCCCGTACATCACGAACGACACTCGCCGCCGCAGGCTATATCTCCTGCGAACCAATCATCTCACGCTGATCAAACTATCGATGTGGCAAAAGTTGATGACGCCGAAAAAATGCCGCGCATATCGACCAAATGCTGGCAAGGTCGACCCCGCGCTTAGCCCAACGGGGGCCGCTCAACAGGTCCGTCAGTTCGGATCCAAGGCAAACCCACTACTCAAATCCCCATAACACAACAAACGGCCCACCAAGCCCAACCCCGCGATTTCCCGCTTGAGCGCTTCTCCGACGCCAGGCAACGATCCGCGTCACTCAAACGTCCGCGCGTGGCGTCCGAGAAACCTACACCTTTTCCGACTTTCGCTGCGCTTGCACAGACCGTTCAAAAACCACCGTTTGTGGAACGGCTCCCCCAACCTTCGTTTCCGGCTTATTTGCGCCGCCTCATCCCCTACCCCAACCACCCCCGAAACACCCCCACGACCTCCTCATAGACCTTGCGTTTGAATGGCACGATAGACGCGATCATCTCATCGGCCCCAATCCAGCGCCATTCGGAAAATTCGGGGTGGTCTGTGGCGATGCTGATCTGGTCGTCGCGGCCCAGATAGCGGTAGAGAAACCATTTTTGACGCTGCCCGCGGTATTTGCCGCCCCAAACTTTGCCCAGCAATTCAGGGGGCAAGTCATAAGTGACCCAATCTTCGGTCTTGGCCAGACGTTCCACCAGATCGGCCGTCACACCCGTTTCTTCCCACAATTCACGCAGGGCCGCCACACCAGGCTTTTCACCCTCATCAATCCCGCCTTGGGGCATTTGCCATGCGGCGATGGTGGCATCCAAGCGTTGCGCGGCAAAGATTTTGCCTTGGGCGTTGATCAGCATGACGCCGACACAGGGGCGATAGGGTAGGTTTGTGGGGGTGGTCATGGCGCGCGCCTTTCTCATGAATAAGGGGGGCACGGATGCCCCCCCTTTTGTACTGTGTAATCAGATCAAGGCTTTACGGCGATGGCCGACAGACCTTTGAGGATATCCACGGCATAGGCCATCTGGTAATCTTCATCCCGCAGCTTGGCTGTTTCTTCCTCGCGCGCGCGGTCTTCTTCCAACTGCTTGCGTTCATCTTCGGACATGGAGTCGTTGTTCAACGCGCCGCGCAGGGATGCTTCGGTCCGCGCCTGAACGGCACTTGAAGGTTCCTTTTCCTCTTCAACCGGTTTGCGCGGTGGCTGGTTCACGATGATGTCAGGGGCCACGCCCAGCGCCTGAATAGACCGGCCCGACGGCGTGTAATAGCGCGCCGTGGTCAGGCGCATCGCCCCTTCACCACGCAGTGGGATGATGGTTTGAACCGACCCTTTGCCAAAGCTCTTGGTGCCCACAACAATCGCGCGGCGGTGATCTTGCAATGCCCCCGCCACGATTTCAGAGGCCGAGGCAGAGCCGCCATTGATCAGCACGACCACCGGCTTGCCACCTGTCAGATCGCCCGGTGTCGCGTTGAACCGTTCGCCATCGCTGGCCTCGCGCCCACGGGTCGATACGATTTCGCCTTTTTCAAGGAAACCGTCCGACACCTGAATAGCCTGGTTCAGCAAACCACCGGGGTTGTTGCGCAGATCCAGCACAACGCCGGTCACATTGTCCCAACCGCCCAGCTCTTCGGACATTTCCTTCAAACCTGTTTCCATCCCCGGAAAGGTTTGGTCGTTGAAGGTGGTCATACGCAGCACGATGGTATTGCCCACGGTACGCGCGCGAACAGCGGTCAGTTTGATCGTGTCACGGATGATCGACACATCAAACGGCTCGGCAGTGCCTTCACGCACCACGGTGATGATGATCTCCGACCCGATCGGCCCGCGCATCATTTCAACAGCCGCATCCAGCGTCAGGCCCAGCACAGATTCGCCGTTCACATGGGTAATGAAATCGCCCGCCTCAATGCCCGCCGCGTCAGCCGGTGTGTCGTCCATCGGCGACACAACTTTGACATAGCCCTCTTCTTGGGTCACTTCGATGCCAAGGCCGCCAAATTCGCCGCGGGTTTGCACGCGCATATCGTCGAAATCCTTGGGCGCAAGATAGCTGGAATGCGGGTCAAGCGATGTCAGCATCCCGTTGATCGCCGCCTCGATCAGCTTGTTGGTATCCACATCCTCAACATATTGGCCGCGAATGCGTTCAAAAATATCACCAAACAAATCAAGCTGTTCATAGACAGTCGAGGTTTTTTTCGTTTCTTGCGCCAGCAAGGGCCCCGCAATTTGCGTTGTCAGCAAAATGCCTGCAACGGTGCCGCCCAAAGCAGCCATAGCGAATTTCTTCATTGCCTGTCTCAATCCTTTGTTGCGGCGAACCATAGGGCCGGATCGACCGGCTCGGTGCCTTTTCTAATCTCAATATAAAGCGTTTCTGTCTCGCGAATACCAGCCACATCCGTGGAACTGGCAAGAAACTCTTTGTGACTATCCTCTTCGCCGCCCCCCATCAGGCCCAAAGGTGCACCCATGCCGACGACTTCTCCAACCTCACCATAAACCGTTCCAAGACCGGCGAGTACCACAAGATAGCCTCCGCCCGGTTCAAGGATAATCACGTTTCCGTAGTCCAGCAGCGGGCCACGGTAACGAATGGTTCCGGCCCAAGGGGCTGTCACCAAGGCACGCGCCCGGGTGGACAATGTAATCCCAGGGCGGCGGGACCCGGTTGCATCGGCCTCATTGGCGCGCAACAGCAGGCTGCCAAGGGTGGGCAGATCCAACTTGCCCTCCGCCTGCGCAAAGCTGCGCATGGCGTCATTGCCGTCTGTGTCCAGTTCCAGCCCGTTGGCGAATGCCCCCAAGGTATCGGCACTTTCCAGCAACCCCCGCAAGGCCTCGGGGTCTTCGGTGAAACGGCGCGGCAAGGTCGTACGGTCTGAAATCGCTTGGCTTAGGCTGGTGCGCGCGGTTTGCGCCACGGCAAGGCCATCTTCCAAAATGCCACCGGCCGCCACCTGCAAATTGCGCAAATCCCGCAACTCGGTCAATTCGGCCTGCAGGCGGCCAACCTCGGCTTGCAGCGCAGGCGTCACTTCGGAAATAATCATCCCCGACCGCGCCGTGCCCAAAGGCCCAGACGGATGCAACAAAAGCAACGGCCCGGGCGTCGCCTCTAACTGCCCCAAAACGCCTAGCAATTGCCCCACGCGGTTGCGCTGCGCGTCAAACTGCAACAACAGCGCCGCCTCACGCACCTTTGCCTGCCGCAACCCATCGCGCAGCGCGCTTAGACCTTGTTCATAGGCCTGAATCGTTCGCGTCAATGCCGAAACCTGGTCGCGCGCGCTTTTCGCCTCTTGCATCGCCGCGACCGCCTTTGCCAGCGATGCCGATGCCACATTTGCCTGTTCCGCAACCGTTTGCGCCTGCGCAGCCGCACATCCAATCATCACAAAAAGGGCAGCAGCGCGGATCATTGGATCAGGGTTTTCCCTGTCATTTCATCAGGTTGCGGCAAACGCATCAGTTGCAACACCGTGGGCGCCAGATCGGACAGCCGCCCCGCGCGCAAGGTTTTGTTGGCGGGGCCACCGTATAAAATAACCGGCACAAGGTTGGTGGTATGGGCAGTATGCGGCCCACCCGTAACAGGGTCCACCATGGTTTCGCAATTGCCGTGATCGGCGGTGACAATCATCGCACCCCCCACCTTTTCCAACGCCGCAAGGGCAAGGCCAAGGCCGCTGTCTACGGCCTCACACGCCTTGATCGCTGCCGCTAAATCGCCGGTATGGCCCACCATATCAGGGTTGGCAAAATTCACGACGATCAGGTCATAACCGTGCTCAATAGCCCCAACCAGTTTCGCCGCCACCTCGGGTTCCGACATTTCGGGCTGCAAATCATAGGTCGCCACTTTCGGCGATTTCGGCATGGCACGGTCTTCGCCAACATTCGGCGCCTCGGACCCGCCATTCAGGAAAAACGTCACATGCGGGTATTTTTCCGTCTCGGCCAACCGAAACTGCGTGCGCCCTTGCTTGGACACCCATTCGCCCAACGTGTTGTGCAAAACCGGCTTGGGGTAGGCGGTGATCATATAACCGTTATGGCTGGCCGAATAATCGACCATCCCCAACATCGCCTCCCATTTCGGGCGCGCAGTTGCGTCAAACCCGTCAAATGCCGGATCGCCAAGCGAGGCCAAAATTTCACGCGCGCGGTCGGCGCGGAAGTTGAGGCAATAAAACCCGTCGCCTGCCTTTGCCCCATCATAGCCCGCGATAACCGTGGGCGCGATAAATTCATCCGTCTCACCCCGCGCATGGGCCGCCGCAATCGCGGCTTGCGGGTCTGTCGCCGCCTCGCCTTTAGCCGAAACCATCGCCTCAAACGCACGGCCAACGCGCTCCCAGCGATTGTCGCGGTCCATCGCCCAATACCGCCCGATGACCGTGCCAATCCGCACATCATCGGCAAGCCCGTCCAACAATCGCGCCATATGCTCCGGCGCCGAACTCGGGGCCACATCGCGACCGTCGGTGATGGCGTGAAGCACCACCGGCACACCCGCCGCCGCCACCGTATTGGCGGCGGCAATCACATGGGTCACATGGCCATGCACACCGCCATCGGAAATCACGCCCATCAAATGCGCCACCCCGCCGCTGGCTTTCAGCCGTGCGATAAAATCCAACAGCTGCGGGTTCTTGCCAAAGCTCCCGTCTTCAATCGCCAGATCAATTGCGCCAAGGTCCATCGCCACCACACGGCCAGCGCCGATGTTGGTGTGTCCCACTTCCGAATTGCCCATCTGCCCACGTGGCAAGCCCACATCTGGGCCATGGGTGATAAGGGTGGAATGGGGACAGGTTGCCATCAGCCAGTCAAAGTTGGGCGTATTGGCCAAAACTGGCGCGTTGGCGCTGGTGTCTGGGTTCAGGCCCCAGCCGTCCAAAATGCACAAGACAACGGGTTTCGGAACGGTCATGGCACGGCCTCACACTGATTTCGCCTTGGTTTTACGCCCAGCGCGCGGATAGGGCAACCGCCCTGCACTTTATCAGCATATCCCTGTGCTGTTCATTTCATCTTTGCAAAAATACTCAGAAACCGACACCTGCCAAACAGCGCTATTCGCGGTGATAGGGACTGCCTGCCAGAATAGACGCCGCGCGATATAGCTGTTCAGCCAGCATCACCCGCACCAACATATGCGGCCAAACCATCGCGCCAAAAGACAGGGCAAAATCGGCATTCTGGCGAAAGGACGGGGCCAACCCATCGGCGCCCCCAATGCAAAAGGCCACATCCTGCCGCCCGCCGTCGCGCCATTTTGCAAGCTGTTCGGCAAATTCCGGGCTGGTCAGGGTGCGGCCGCGTTCGTCCATCACCACCGTCAAAGCACCCGCAGGCACCGCGCGTGATAGCAGCAGGCCTTCGGCCTCCATCCCGCCACCTTTGCGGTCTTCAACCTCGATTTCCGCAAACGGGCCAAGCCCTAGGGCCCGGCCCGTCCGGTTAAATCGTGTCACATAGTCGTCGATCAGGTCGCGCTCGGGGCCGCTACGCAGCCGCCCCACAGCGCACAGATGCACACGCATCAGTCTTCCTCGCGCACGCCTATGCCCATATGGCCGCCGGGCAGCCACATCTTTTCAAGGTCATAGAACTCGCGCACTTCGGGGCGGAAGACATGGACGATCACATCGCCCGTATCAATCAGCACCCAATCGCCGGTTTCCTTGCCTTCCATTTTGCAGACCATGCCGAATTCCTGCTTCATACGGTCAGCAAGTTTTTCGGAAATCGACGCAACCTGACGCGAAGAGCGTCCCGACGCGATAAGCATATAGTCGGCCATATCGGAACGGCCGCGCAGATCAATCTCGACGATCTCCTCGGCCTTGTCATCCTCAAGCGAGGCAATGACACGGGCCAGCAGCTCCTCAGACGTCGGTTGGTGTTCAGCAGATGCCTGGCCCGTCATACGCGGTGCCCTCGGCCCAACCGGCAAGCCGGTCGCAGGATCAGAATGAGACAGGACATTGTCCTCCAGAAAATTATCACGCGCCAGCCTTGGGTTTTGGTCACAACACCCCCGGCGCCGGGTATCATTCGCAAGATATCATCCTGCGGCGCAAACCTCAATCACAGCAGGCGCACGGGCGCAAGGCATGAGCGGGGCTTTGGCGCGTTTAGCCCACTCCAACAGGGGCTATGCCGCAAAGGAGCAAAGTTTTGCAGCAATTTCGCAGGATTTTGGTTTGTACCCGCTTGACTGTTCAAGCCCAAGACCCTGCCAAAACCCAACCGATTCGATACATCCCGCCCGCCAGACGGGCGGCAGCAATCGGCCCGCCTATGCACCCGACGCAAAGCAGGATGCCGAATTTGACCCTACTCAACCATGCCGCAGCGCGGCATATAGAGGTTACGGGAGGGGAGAACCGGAGACCTATATGACTTTTCTAAAACGCCTTTTCCCACGCCGCCCGAATCGTCAGGATTTGGAACACGCCTATCTGAACCAAGCCGTCAGCCTGTATGACCTTGAATGCCGCGAACGCGACATTGCCCGCGGTAAATTTGCAGGGCTCTAATCCAGCCCTGCAACGGCTGCACCCTGCGGCCCGCCGTTCATCACCTTCACCTCACGCTGCGGGAAAGGAATGGAAACACCGTTTTCCTTGAACACATCCCACAGCGCCAAATAGACATTGCCGCGAATATTGGTCAGCCCTTCGGTCGGGTCTTTGATCCAAAACCGCAGGATATAGTCGACCGAGCTGTCACCAAACCCGACAATATGGCACACAGAAGGCCGATCTTTCAGCACACGGTTCACCCGCCCCGCCGCCTCAACCGCCAGCTTGCGGACCAGATGCGGATCATCGCTATAGGCGGTGCCAAAGAACAAATCCAGCCGTACAAACTCATCGGAATGCGACCAGTTCACCACTTGGCCGGTGATCAAATCCTCATTCGGGATCAGGTATTCCTTACCGTCCCGTGTGACCACCGACACATAGCGCGCACCAAGACTTTCGATCCAGCCAAAGGTTTCGCCCAAGGATATCACATCCCCGGGCTTGATCGACTTATCCAGCAAAATGATGATGCCCGACACCAGGTTCGACACCACTTTTTGCAAACCAAATCCAAGCCCTACACCAATCGCACCCGACAAAACCGCAAGGCCGGTCAAATCAAACCCGACCGCCTTTAGCCCGATAAAAATCGCCCCGCCAAACAGCAACAGTTGCAGCCCCTTGATCGCCAACACCTGCATCGATGGGCTGATATCGGGGTTCTTGCGAATACGGCTACTTGCCCCGCGCGTGATAAACCGCGCACCCGCGACCAAAGCCCCTGTCACAATCATCGCCTTGATGATTGTCAGCGCAGACAGCCGGAAGTCACCAAATGTCACCGCAAGACTGTCAAGAAATGACAAAACCCCCGCGTCAAAGCCAAGAATTAGCGCAACAACCCAGATCCCCGCGCCCCATGTCGCGATGCGCCCGATAAAGCGGTTGCCGATAAGCCGCCCCGCAAGGCTGACAATCAGCAAAGCAAGGCCGATCGTCGCCGCAACCTCGATCAACTGGCTGCGTGATGGCCATGTCACCTGCCGCATGGTCCAAAACGCCGCCCAACTGAACAACGTGAACAAGATCAGGGTCAGGTTGCGGTCAAGAACAACAACCATCCGTAACTGCCATTTTTGCAGCCCCTCTTGGCCGCGCGCCCATGCCGTCAGGCGGCGCGATGCAAGCCCGCGCAGCACACGCGCCATAACCAACAAAACCAAAATCCCCGCCACCTGATACAAGCGCCACGGCACCAAAAGCGATCGAACAAACGCCTCTGCCTGCACCCACAGCCCTTGGGTCGCATCCAAAATCTCGGGGTTGATCTGGGTGATGGGGTCCATAGCTGTCCTTATCGTCGTAGTCCGCTGAACCCACAGCTTACCCCCCTGCTCGGCCAATACCAACCATATTGCCCAAGCGGCCAGAAAGGCGTATCACATCCCCCATGATCAGATTTTTCGACATTGATGAACGGGCGCGCTTGCCTTGGCGGTTTTTCGGCCAAGCTCGGTCTGTGCTTGCGCGACTTTGATCGCGGCCCAATGTCTGCCTGCCCGCGCCCGTGTCGCGGCGTCCCCCATTCCCCTAGCTAGATGAGAGATCATAGCCATGAACGCTCGTACCCTTTACGATAAAATCTGGGACGACCATGTCGTCGACCAAGCCGAAGACGGCACCTGCCTTTTGTATATCGACCGCCATTTGGTGCATGAAGTGACCAGCCCGCAGGCGTTCGAAGGCCTGCGCATGACGGGCCGCCGCGTCCGCGCGCCGGAAAAAACCATCGCGGTGCCGGACCATAACGTCCCCACCACGCTGGACCGCGCCAATGCCAAAACCATGACCGAAGACAGCCGCATTCAGGTTGAAGCCTTGGACATGAACGCCCGCGAATTTGGCCTGCACTATTACCCCGTGTCGGACGTGCGCCAAGGCATCGTGCATATTGTTGGCCCCGAACAGGGCTGGACCTTGCCCGGCATGACAGTGGTTTGCGGCGATTCACACACCGCCACCCACGGCGCGTTCGGGTCATTGGCCCATGGTATCGGCACATCCGAGGTGGAACATGTGCTTGCCACCCAAACGCTGATCCAGCGCAAGGCCAAGAATTTTAAGGTCGAAATCACGGGATCCTTGATGCCCGGCGTCACCGCCAAAGACATCACTATGGCCGTGATCGGTGAAACCGGCACCGCTGGTGGCACGGGCTATGTCATCGAATATTGTGGCCAAGCCATTCGCGAACTGTCGATGGAAGGCCGGATGACCGTGTGCAACATGGCGATTGAAGGCGGCGCGCGCGCTGGCCTTATTGCGCCGGATGAGAAAACCTTTGCCTATTGCATGGGCCGCCCGCACGCCCCAAAGGGCGCGGCGTGGGAGGCAGCACTGGCCTATTGGAAAACCCTGTTCACCGACGAAGGCGCACATTTCGACAAGGTTATCACCATCCGTGGCGAAGATATCGCACCTCTGGTCACTTGGGGCACCTCGCCCGAAGACGTGCTGCCGATCACCGCAACCGTCCCCGCCGCTTCTGATTTCAAAGGCGGCAAGGTCGAGGCAGCCCAGCGCTCACTCGACTATATGGGCCTGACCCCCGGCATGAAACTGACCGATATCAAAATCGACACCGTTTTCATCGGGTCCTGCACCAATGGCCGCATCGAAGATTTGCGCGCCGCTGCCGCCGTGCTGAAAGGCAAAAAGATCAAGGACGGGATGCGCGCGATGGTCGTGCCTGGGTCCGGTCTTGTGCGTGCACAGGCCGAGGAAGAGGGTCTCGCCCAGATTTTCCTTGATGCCGGTTTTGAATGGCGTCTGGCAGGCTGTTCCATGTGTCTTGCGATGAACCCCGACCAATTGGCACCGGGCGAACGTTGTGCTGCCACCTCGAACCGCAACTTTGAGGGGCGTCAGGGCCGTGGGGGGCGCACGCATTTGCTGTCGCCCGCAATGGCCGCCGCAGCCGCGATCACGGGTCATTTGACCGATATCCGCACGTTGATGACTGAAACCGTCTGATGCCAATGTTGGGCGGCGCATAACCCCGCCGCCCGAAAAACGTATGTACGAATGGCATACGGAAAACATACGCAGAAAAGACGCCTATCATTGCCCAGTCACCAACCGCGCCTTGTGCTTACGAATTGGAAACCACTATGGAAAAATTCACCAAACTAACCGGAGTCGCGGCGCCCATGCCGCTGGTCAATATCGACACCGATATGATCATCCCCAAGCAATTTTTGAAAACCATCAAGCGTTCGGGCCTAGGCGCGAACCTGTTTGACGAGATGCGGTTCAATCTGGACGGCACTGAAATCGACAGCTTTGTGTTGAACCAGCCCGCCTATCGCAAGGCCGAAATCATCATCGCTGGCGACAATTTCGGCTGCGGCTCGTCGCGCGAACATGCCCCTTGGGCGCTGTTGGATTTCGGCATCCGCTCGGTTATCGCGACCAGCTTTGCTGACATCTTTTACAATAACTGCTTTAAAAACGGTATCTTGCCCATCGTGATGCCGCAAGACGTGGTGGATACCTTGATGGAAGATTCCCGCCGCGGCGAAAATGCCCGCATCACCGTTGATCTGGAAAACCAGACTGTCACCACATCCGACGGCCAAAGTTTCCCGTTCGAAGTGGATGCGTTCAAAAAGCATTGTTTGATGAACGGGTTGGACGATATTAGCCTGACAATGGAAAAGGCCACAAATATCGACAGTTACGAGGCAAAGGCCGCAACCCTGCGCCCTTGGGTCTAACCCCTGCTTAACCCACTACATATAGGGTCGCCCCACAGGCGGCCCTTTTTTTAACCATAATTTGATGCAAACCTGCGACACATTTTCCGCTAATACGCCACAAACTTTTGATTTCTTTACACCAACGGTTGCTAGAGAATCCGAAAGAAGGCACAATTTGGGCAAGATTAAGGCAGTCCGCCACAAAGTGCGGGAAATGATGGGGATAAAGGAGCGACGTCGTATCGCTCCTGCCCTAAATGAGGGTAGAGCAGCAGTGCTTTCACAATTCACAGGTGCGCTCACGCGTGCCTTCATGGTTATGGTGCTTATCGCCACGCCGTCGGTATTGTTGCCGGGCGTGACGGCTGATGGCAAGCAAATGGTGGCGCTGATCGCCCTGTTTGCAGGCGTTTTAACCTTTGTCGAATACAATGCCACCTATCCCGGCCTGATCGAATTTCGCGATGCGCCCCCCTATAACCGCACGCGGTTCTTGATGCTTTTGTGCATCGTGTTTTTCCTGTCTATCATGGCGCGCAGCCATGCCGCCCCGTCCACCCTTGCCCGTTTGTTCGAGGCGGTCGGCATTTTGATTGGCCAAGGGCTGGATTTTCCTTACTCGCCGGTGCGCCTCGTCACGCTCACTCTCGCGGATAACAGCACGCCTGCGCATGCCATGGCGGTGCGGTCGGCTGCGGGTGTGGCCTATTTGACATCGGTGCTGGCGCTGGCGATTTTCGCACTTATCTTGCGGATTTATGACTGGCCGTCGAAAAACGGCGCGTTCAATGTGTGGACCAACCTGCCAACCTTTGACCCGACAGTGGGCGGCGATGTTGTTGCGCGGCTGGAACGGGATGCACGTTTCAACCTTGTGCTTGGGTTTTTGTTGCCATTCCTGATGCCTGCAGCATTCAAACTGGGTGGGATGGGCTTAGGCGCGATTGACCTGCATTATGCCCCTGCTTTGGTTTGGGTGATGGCGCTTTGGGCGTTTTTGCCTGCGTCCCTGTTTATGCGCGGCATCGCGATGTCACGCATTGCCGGCATGATCCGCAACAAGCGCGACCGCAGCTCCGAGACGGCCGTGCCTGGGTATTTCCCCGCGTGATCGCAAGGCAGGCCCTTTTCGCGCTGCTAGTTTTGGCGCCAACAGCCCTTGCCCAACAGCCCGATCATTTGCGGATTGCCACCTATAACGCCGATCTGTCGCGCAGGGGGCCCGGGCTTTTGCTGCGCGATATCTTGTCTGGCGCGGACCCACAGATTGCGGCGGTGGTTTCCACATTGGCAAACCTTAATGCCGATATTCTGGTTCTGACGGATGTGGATTTTGACCACGACCGCGTGGCACTTTCTGCGCTGGCGGATCAATTGGCCAAGGCCGGCGCACCATATCCCCACCGCTTTGCCAAACGGCCCAACACCGGTATGGCGACGGGGCTTGATCTGGATGGCGATACCCGTTTGAGTGGACCGCGCGATGCCCAAGGCTTTGGCTATTTCTCGGGGCAAGGCGGGATTGCAGTGCTGTCACGACTACCGTTCGATACGGCCGCTTTTCGCGATTTCAGTGATTTTTTGTGGCAGGATTTGCCGGACAACGTAATTGGTGACAGCCTTGATGACAGCGAAAAAGCGGTTTTGCGACTGTCAACCACCGCGCATTGGGATCTGCCAGTTATGCTGCCCGATGAAGGCCGCCTTCATCTGCTGATATGGCACGCCACGCCGCCGGTGTTTGATGGCCCCAAGGACCGAAACGGGCGGCGAAATCATGATGAGACGGCGTTTTGGCTGGCCCTTTTGGACGGAACTTTGCCAATGGCTGCGCCGGATGGTCCGTTTGTCATTCTTGGCGATGCCAATCTTGACCCCGTGGATGGGGATGGGCGAAATGCTGCGATACGGGCATTGCTCGCCGATCCTCGCCTGCAAGACCCCGCGCCCAAGGGCAGCCACAACCGCGCAGAGCCCGACCAAAACGGCGACCCCGCTTTGGATACTGCCCTTTATGATTTTGGCGGCTTGCGGGTGGATTTTGTGCTGCCCTCATCAGACCTGCGGGTGGCAGGTTCAGGGGTGGACTGGCCCAAAGATGCCGCTCCGAATGCGGCCACTTTGGCACGGGCGTCGCGCCATCGCCCTGTCTGGGTAGATATCGCCCTGCCTTGACCCTGCCCGCCTGAAACGCTACGCAAAACCTAACCCTTTCCCTTAAAGTGCAGGAGCTTTCCTTGGCCAACCCTTCCCTTCTTATCCTCGCCGGTGACGGCATCGGCCCCGAAGTCATGACCGAGGTCAAAAAGATCATTACGTGGTTTGGTGACAAGCGTGGCGTGCATTTTGATGTGTCCGAAGATTTGGTCGGCGGCTGCGCCTATGATCAACACGGCACGCCCTTGCATGACGATACGATGGCCCGCGCGATGGAAGTAGACGCCGTTTTGCTGGGGGCCGTTGGTGGCCCGAAATACGACACGCTGGATTTCAGCGTAAAGCCTGAACGTGGCCTGTTGCGCCTGCGCAAGGAAATGGATTTGTTTTCCAACCTGCGCCCCGCCCAATGTTTTGACGCACTGGCCGATTTTTCGTCGCTGAAGAAAGACATCGTGGCCGGTCTGGATATCATGATCGTGCGAGAGCTGACCTCGGGCGTGTATTTCGGCGAACCGCGCGGAATTTTCCCCGATAACGAAGGCGGCCGCGTGGGGGTGAACACCCAACGCTACACCACCAATGAAATCCGCCGCGTGGCGCGGTCGGCATTTGAGCTGGCCAAGCGTCGGGGCAACAAGGTCTGCTCAATGGAGAAGGCCAACGTCATGGAAAGCGGTATTCTGTGGCGCGAAGAAGTCCAGTGGGTGCATGACCATGAATACCCCGAGGTAGAACTGTCGCATATGTATGCCGATAACGGGGCGATGCAGTTGGTTCGCTGGCCCAAGCAGTTTGATGTGATCGTGACCGACAACCTGTTTGGCGATTTGTTGTCGGATTGCGCCGCCATGCTGACGGGCAGCCTTGGGATGCTGCCTTCGGCAAGCCTTGGGGCGGTGCAGGCGAATGGGCGGCCAAAGGCGCTGTATGAACCCGTTCACGGGTCGGCCCCCGATATCGCGGGTCAGGGCAAGGCGAACCCGATTGCCTGTATCCTGAGCTTTGCCATGGCCCTGCGCTATTCCTTTGATATGGGGGATGAGGCGACGCGGGTTGAAAAGGCGGTTGAAAAGGTGCTGGCAGACGGGGCCCGCACCGCTGATTTGATGGCAAAAGATGGCGGCACGCCAATCAGCACGACCCAGATGGGGGATGCGATTTTGGCGGCTTTGGATGCGTCGCTTTAAAGCCTGACTGGAACGGAAAAGGGGCAGCTATGCCCCTTTTTTACAGAAATGTTCGCGCGCGGACATTTTCATAAGCTGTTGTAAATAATACATATTTCATTTTTTGTTAACTTGGACTTAACCTTTGGACGCAGCAAGCCGCGCCACCCCTTTCTTAATCGGGCGGCGCGGCTTTCTACTTTTACGGCGGTTAGATCACCAGCTCGGCCAAGCCGATAAAGAGAGGGATGCTGAGGATGGCCACAGGTGTGCCGAGGCCGGTTGAGGTGCCGACATAGGCCGATGAGTTCGCTTCGGGCAGTGCCGCACGCAATGTGGGTGGGCCAGAGATGTCCGAACTGGATGCGGCCATGACCGCGAGCAAGATCACCCCGCCTTCTGAAAAGCCTGTGAGATGATGGGCGATCAACCCGACGCCGAACCCCAAAAGACCGTGCAAGATGGGAGCGGCGATCCCGTAGAGGATATAGGCATGAGCAACCTTGCGCAGCTCGGCGATCCGTGTCCATGCCTCGATGCCCATGATCAGCATCAAGATCGACAGCAATCCCCGGAAGAGTTGATCGTAAAAGCTTTTGTAAACGCTGTCGGGTTCGGACAGGATGCCAAGGCACAAGCCTGCGACCAAGGCAGAGATGGCGGGGCTGCGGAAGGTATCCACCATAATGCTTTTGACCAAACCCGATGTGGTGTCGCTGCCTGAACCGCTGTTCAAAGACAACGGGCCTCCCATAGACGCTGTTCCATCACTGTTGATCGTCATCTGGGTTGCCGCGCGCCGCGCAAGACCGAGTTTGGCCAAAACAATCGCGGTTACCAAGGCGGCAATATCCATGAAAGGGTACAGTGCGCCGATATAGCCCTCGTAGGCGATGCCGCTGTCATCCAGCATCGCCATTCCGGCCGCCAAAGTCGAGGCCGATACGGCGCCAAACAAACCGGCCGTCGCCAGCCCGTCGACTTCGGACACGCCGCGCATCCGTGCAAGGGTTTTACTGCCCAAAAAGACGATTATGATCCCAATCAACGTGGCCCCAAGTGCGGGGACTGCCAGAGACACAAGGTCTGCATCGCGAACCGAGATGCCTGCGCCCATGCCAACCTTGAGCAAAAGAAGAATGACGATAAATTTGTAAACAGGTTCCGGTATTTCGAATTTGCTGCCAAGTGCCGCCAACATCATGCCTGCGATCAGAAAGGCGAGCGTTGGTTTTTGAAGTTGTTCAACAACTGTGGTGGCGATGGTAAAGATAAGATCCATGTTTTCGCTCCCGCTGGATATGTGCTGCGGGGATACGAGATTGGCGCTTCAAATAAAAATATATCTTTATGCCATTACTGTTCTATAAAAAAGAATGTCATCCCGTTTGAATTATCATCATCTGCGCTATTTTCGCGAAATTGCCACCGAAGGGCATTTGGGGCGCACCGCCGAGCGGCTGAACGTGGCGCAATCAGCGTTGTCTATTCAGCTGCGCCAGCTGGAAGACCGGTTGGGCTATGCCTTGTTTGACCGCGCTGGCCGGTCGCTTGTTTTGACAGAGGCGGGGCGCATTGCGCTGGACCACGCCGACCGGATTTTTACGGCCGGAGATGAATTGTTGGCCACGCTGCACCAAAACGGTGATGCAAAGCCGCCGTTGCGAATTGGTGCGTTGTCGACGTTATCGCGCAACTTTCAATTGCAGTTTCTGAAACCTCTTTTGGCGATGGATGCGTGCAAATTTTCCCTGAAATCAGGCAATACGGACGTGCTGTTGAAAGATCTGGAAACGCTTGCGCTTGATGTGGTTTTGACGACCGAAGTACCGCAAACCGGATCGCAATTTCAATTCGCGGCACAGCTGATTGCCGAACAGCCGGTTTATCTGCACGGGCGGCCCGACCGGCTGGAATACGACACGCTGGCGATGCTGCTTGCCCATGAGCCGCTGATTGTGCCCACCGAAAGTGTGATACGGGCCGAATTCGAGAACCTGATAGCGACATTGGGGATACGCCCGCACATTTTGGCGAGCGTGGATGATATGGCGATGGTCCGCCTGCTGGCGCGCGAAGGGGCTGGCGTTGCAATTGCGCCCACGGTGGTTGTGGCAGATGAGATTGCAAGCGGAGTGTTGAAAACAGCCGCGTTTGACCTTGGTATTTCCGAGCCGTTCTTTGCCGTGACTTTGCCGCGCAAGTTTCCGCACCCTGCGCTGATGGCTTTGCTGGCAGGGCAAGGTGCAGTTGCGGAACGCGGCGGAGCATAGACCGCCGCCTGTTTGGCGTTACGCCACCCGCGCTTTGCGGCCACACCACACCACCAGCGCCACGGCGCAGGCAAAGACCAGCATGACAGGGGTGATCTGTTCGTCCAAAAGCCAAGCGGAAATAGCCAGCGTGACAAAGGTTTGCAGCAGTTGCACCTGGCCCACGCGGGCGATGCCGCCGAGAGCAAGCCCTGCATTCCAAAAGAAAAACCCGGCGAACATCGACCCAAAGGCAAGGTAGGCCATCGCCCAAAGCGCCGCGTGGCTGGGCGCATGTACTCCCGCCCCCCATGTCAGCGCGCTGCCGAGCCCCGTGAGCGGCAGGCACAAAACCAGCGCCCAAGCGATCACCTCCCACCCTGGCAGTTTGCGCGACAGCTTGCCCGACACGACATAGCCAAAGGCCGAGACGATGGCGGCACAGCCCAGCCAGAGATACCCGACGCCGGGCACGAACCCGCCACCGCGCAAGGTGAAGCCCAGCACAAGGGCGGCGCCGGCCACGCCCCAAAGCCAAAAGGCCAGCCCCGGTTTTTCGCCGCCAATCACGGCTGCAAAAACGGCGGTCAGCAGCGGCAACACGCCCAGCACAATGCCGCCATGTGACGCGGGCACCGTTTGCATCGCCACATTCACAAAGGCGGGAAAGCCGAACACCAGCGTTACCCCGATAAGCGCGAAGGCCCCGAGATCGTCCCGAGGAAAGCGTTTGCGCGCAATCAAAAGAGCAATGGCCGAGGCAAGCCCCGCCAGACAGGCGCGGCCAAAGGTTATGAACGCTGGGTCAAAGCCGCCAAGGGCAATGCGTGTCGCAGGCAGGGTTGCCCCGAAAATGACAACGCCTGCAAAGCCAAGCAGCAGACCTGCAAGCGGTTTGACGGCTGTCGGCGGAATTGGGTTTGGGGTCATGCGCGCACCTTTGGATTTGGGGCCACAGTGCCGGTTTCGGGATGATGTGCAAGGGCGGATGAGGGGCTGTGCAAAACCGCGGCTGGTCGGGTTTGGCCCGAAATGCGTGTCATGGGCCTTGCACATTAGCGCTAACAGGCGCACTATCAAGAGATTGCTAGTCGAACCGAGAACCGTCATGATCATTGTGAAATCCAATCTGCGGGGAGCGCTGTTTGCGCTGATCGCATTCGCGATCTATTCCACGCATGACGTGTTTGTTAAGTTTCTGGGCGGGCAATATTCGCCGGTGCAGATCATCTTTTTCTCGGTCATTTTAAGTTTTCCTCTGATTGCGATGATGTTGATCGGGGACCGCAATGATGGCAATTTGCGCCCCAAGCATCCGTGGTGGACGCTGGTGCGCACAGTGTCGACGCTGATCACCGGAGTTACGGCGTTTTATGCCTTTTCGGTGCTGCCACTGGCGCAGACCTATGCGATTTTGTTCGCGGCACCTTTGTTGATAACGCTGCTGGCGATTCCGATTTTGGGGGAAAAGGTTGGCATCCGGCGGGGTCTTGCGATTGTGGTGGGCCTTGCCGGCGTGATGATTGTGCTGCGCCCAACAGGAGCCGAGCTGGGGTTGGGCCATTTGGCGGCGCTGGCCGCTGCGGTATGTTCATCGCTTGCGTCAGTGATTGTGCGCAAGATCGGACAAGAAGAGCGGTCGGTCGTGCTGTTGTTGTTTCCGATGATCGCAAATTTCGTGGTTCTGGGCTTTGCTTTGCCGTTTGTGTACAAACCGATGCCGATTGAGCATTTGGGCATGGTCGCGGTGATCGCCGCATTTGGATTTGTTGCCAGTCTGTTTGTTATCGCGGCCTATCGGTCGGCCGAGGCGGTGATTGTGGCGCCGATGCAGTACAGCCAGATGATCTGGGCCGCAATTTTCGGCTATCTGATTTTCAACGAGACGCCGGACCGGTTGACCCTGATTGGCGCGGGGGTCATCATGGCGAGCGGGTTGTATATTGTGCTGCGCGAAAGCCGCGGGAAAGTGTCCAAGAACAGCCCTGTGCTGGAATCGCGGACGCGGCATGAAACGGGCACCTTACCACGGATCAGCCTTTTGTTGCGGCGCGAAAAGGGGTCAAAGTAGGCCTGCGCGCCTAAGGGGCACCGTGCTTAGACAAAAACATTTTCATCGGCTTGGTTCGCGCAGTTTGCCCCAAATATTTAAAGCCGCCATTGCGCAACCCCGTCAGTGCAATTTGCACTTTGGTCAGCTTTTTCAGCAGAATCACGACGTCGTTCAATTCATTCTGAACGAATTATATTGACATCGGATAGCGGCGTGATAGCCAACAGCCTCTTGTTGGCAGTTTGCCCAGCTTTCGAAAACCAAAGGACTGCCCTCATGCGTTTCCGCCTTGCTTTTGCCTATACTCTGACGTTGTGCGCCGCATCCGTTATGCCTGCGACCGCCCAAGACAGCGCCCTGGCAGCCCCGACCGTGCACCTTGCCACGGTCACGGTGGCCGAAGTTTCGACCCGAGAGGTGATTGGTCGTGTTCCCGTATCTGGCACTTTGCTGCCGCGCGACGAGGTGCTGATTTATCCGCAAGTCAACGGCTTTACGATTGAAACGCTGAATGTCGATATCGGCGCGCAGGTTAGGGCAGGAGATGTTTTGGCGACGCTGAACAACCGCAACCTGACCGCGCAATTGGCGCAGGCGCAAGCCGAATATGCGCGGGTTGAGGCCGCGATCAGTCAGGCGCGCAGCCAGATTGCCTCGGCCGCTGCGGGGGCCGAACAGGCAAATTCGGCGCTGACCCGCACCCAAGCTTTGTTCAAAGCGGGCAGTGCGACCCAATCGACGCTGGATCAAGCGATTGCGGCGGCGCGCACGTCCGATGCGGGGCTTGCGTCGGCCAAGGACGGGTTGCTGGTGGCCGAAGCGCAACTGCAACAGGCACAGGCACAGCTGGATATTGCCGCTTTGAACCTTGACCACGCCACGCTGCGCGCGCCTGTCGCGGGGTTGGTTTCAGTGCGCAACGGCCAGATTGGCGCGATTGCCAGTTCCGGCGGCGACCCGATTTTCCGCATGATCGCGGGTGGCGTGCTAGAGATTGAAGCCGAGGTGGTGGAAACCGCGCTGGGAGAGATCAGCCTTGGCGACACGGCCGAGCTGACAATTGCTAGCGTGGGCAAGGCTGCGGGGACGGTGCGTCAAATCTCGCCCACGGTTGATGCTTTGAACAGACTGGGCAAGATCCGGATTGAAACGGATGCAAAGGGCCTGCGCGAAGGGTTGTTTGCCAGCGGTTGGATTATTACCGCCAAGCGCAGCGCCCCGACTGTGCCTGCCGCCGCCGTGCTGACCGATGCGCTAGGCACGTATGTTTTGGTGTCCAAGGACGGGTTGATCGAAAAGCGAGCCGTTGCAGCGGGGCTGATTTGGGACGGAGCCCGCGAAATTATGGACGGCGTTGCATTGGGCGAATTGGTGATTGCAAAGGCTGGTGCGTTCTTTGGCGATGGTGACCGCATCAACCCGATCCGCGAAGATGCGGATACGGGTGCAAATACGGGTGTGGGGACCAAGCCATGAATATGTCAACTTGGGCGATCCGCAAACCTGTCCCGTCGCTTGCGCTGTTTTTGGTGCTGTGCATTGTGGGGATGGTCGGGTTTTTCCGCCTGCCTGTCACGCAATTCCCCAATATCGACATTCCGATCATCACGATCAGCATTGGCCAAGCGGGTGCAGCCCCGTCTGAAATTGCCAACCAGATTATCAAGCCGATAGAAACCGCAGTGTCCGATGTGACAGGCGTAAAACATGTCAGCGCCACGGCCACGGATGGCGTGGCAAGTATTACAGTGGAATTTGCGCTGGAAACCGACACGGACCGCGCGTTGAATGACATCAAGGATGCCGTGACCCGCGCCCGTGGCGACCTGCCTGACAGCATCACCGAACCCAATGTCCAGCGCGTTGATGTGACGGGCCGCGCGATCCTGACCTATGCCGTATCAGACCCGACCCGCACGATTGAAGAGCTGTCTTATTTTGTAGATGAGGTGGTGGCACGCGAGCTGACCACCGTTGGTGGCGTGGGCAAGGTGGCCCGCATTGGCGGTAATGAACAGGCTATCGAGGTTGAGTTGAACCCTGATCGTTTGCTGGCCCTGCGACTAACGGCCAATGATGTGAACACCCAATTGCGCCAACGCAATATCGACCTTGGCGGCGGTAACGGCGATTTGGCGGGGCAGGAATATTCGATCCGCGCCTTGGGCAGCGCGCCGACCCTAGAGGATTTAGCCGCGACGCCGATTACCCTGTCATCCGGCGCGATTGTGCGGCTGGATCAGGTTGGCAAAGTCTTTGAAGGATCGGTTGAGGCCACAAGTTTTGCACTGTTCAACGGGCAGCCTGTTGTGGCCTTTGGTGTGTTTCGCAGCACGGGCGCCAGTGATCTGGACGCCGCCAACAACACCAAAACCAAACTGGCCAGCCTTGCCGTGGAATACCCGAATGCCACGTTTTCGCTGATTGATGATGCGACGATTTACACCGAAGGCAATTACAAGTCGGCGATGGAGACTTTGTATGAAGGGGCGGCCCTTGCGATCATCGTGGTGTTCTTGTTTCTGAAAAACTGGCGCGCCACGTTGATTACCGCCGTGGCGCTGCCGCTGTCGATTATCCCCACCTTTATCGTCATGCAGATGATGGGGTTTTCGTTGAATACTGTTAGTTTGCTGGGGATCACGCTGGTCACGGGCATTCTGGTCGATGATGCGATTGTGGAAATCGAGAATATCGTCAGGCATATCCAGATGGGCAAACCCGCCTATGAGGCATCGGAAGAGGCCGCGACCGAGATTGGGATGACCGTGGTCGCGATCAGCTTTACCATCGTGGCCGTGTTTGCGCCTGTTAGTTTTATGTCCGGCATTGCGGGGCAGTATTTCAAGCAGTTCGGGATTACGGTGGCTGTGGCCGTGCTGTTTTCCTTGCTTGTCGCGCGGTTGATTACACCGATGATGGCCGCCTATTTCATGAAAGACGGCATTGCGGCACATGAGGAAAAAGACGGGCTCGTGATGCGCGCCTATATGCGGGTTTTGGCGTGGACGCTGCACAACCGGACCCTGACGCTGATTTTGGGTGTGTTCATCTTTGCGGGATCGATTTTTTCCGCGACCTTGCTGCCGACTGAATTTGTGCCCGCCTCCGATACCGGGCGTGCGGCGGTGTCGATTGAGCTGCCGCCCGGGTCGTTGTTGGACCAAACGCGCACAGCCGCGCGTGAGGTTAGTGCTTTGATCGCGGAAATCCCCGAGGTCGAGGTGGTATTGGTCGATGGCGGCAACGCGGGCCAGACCAAGGCGAACCTGATTATCGGATTTGGCCAGAAAGAGGATCGCGACCGCTCGTCCTTTGAGATTTCCGATGACATTGCGGCGCGCTTGTCGACGTATCCCGACGCGCGGATTTTTGTGCTGAAGGATGACGGGCAGCGCGATATTTCGGTAAATGTGTTGGGCGATGACAATGCGGCAACCGCCGCGGCGGCGCGCGCGCTGGCGACCGAGTTCAACCAACTGCCCGAGGTAATGAACGCCAGTAGCGCGGCATCGTTGGTACGCCCTGAAATCCAGATCACCCCGCGCCCTGAATTGGCTGCGGAAATGGGGGTGTCGGCCTCGGCGCTGGCATCGACCATGCGGATTGCGACTTTGGGGGAAACGGGCGGCAATTCGGCCAAGTTCACCTTGGGCGACCGCCAAATCCCGATCATCGTGCGGGTTGAAGAAAGCGCGCGCAACGATCTGTTCCAGCTGCAAGGGTTGCGGGTGCCCAGCACCACAGGCGCGCCGGTGCCGTTAAGTGTGGTAGCGGAATTGGCGCTGTCGACGGGCCCTACGCGGATTGAACGCTATGACCGCCAGTTCCGCACGACGATCGAGGCGGATCTGGCCCCCGGCGCGTTGTTGGGGCCAGCCACAGCGGCGGTGGATACAGTGCCGCTTGCCAGCAACATGCCCGAAGGCACCGCGATCAAGGCCGGTGGCGATGCCGAGATTATGGGCGAGATTTTCACCCAGTTCGGGTTGGCGATGGGCGCGGGAATTTTGCTGGTTTATGTGGTGTTGGTGCTGCTGTTTTCCAGCTTTGTGACGCCGATCACCATTTTGCTGTCGCTACCTTTGGCCATCGGTGGTGCGATTTTTGCGCTGTATATTTACGGCGCGGGGATCGGGTTGTCGGTCATCATCGGGTTCTTGATGCTGATGGGGATTGTGACGAAAAACGCGATCATGCTGGTCGAATTTGCGATCACCGAAATGGAGGCGGGGTTGGACCGCAACAAGGCCATGCTGGAGGCGGGGCATAAACGCGCGCGGCCCATTGTGATGACCACGATTGCGATGACCGCAGGCATGGTACCCAGTGCTATGGCCATCGGTCCGGGAGGCGAGTTTCGCGCGCCGATGGCGGTGGCAGTGATTGGCGGGTTGTTGCTGTCGACCGTGTTGTCGCTGCTGTTTGTGCCGTCTTTGTTCAGCGTGATCAACGGGATGAAAACCCGCGTGCGGCGGGGGTTTGTGTCAGTGCTGGGCGCGAACCAACCGCAAAAGGTGGACGCCCCATGACCAAACAGATGGGCATTGTGCGCAGCGAATTTATTGAAAAGACGGGGCTGATTGCGCAAAACCAAGGCATCCCGCGTGTGGCGGGACGCGTTTTGGGGATGTTGTTGTTTGATGGCGATGCAGTGGCATTTGGCGATTTGGCCCGCGAATTGCAGGTCAGCCGTGGCAGCATCAGCACCTCGACCCGCTTGCTGGAAGATCGTGCGTTGATCAAGCGGCTGACCAAACCGGGCGAGCGGCAAGATTTCTTTCAACTGGCCGAAAATCCGTTTCCAAACATGCTGGCGCGGGTGCAGCAGGAAATGGCGCGCGCGCAGGCCGATATTCAGGCATCCGTGGCCGAGATTTGTGACAGCCGCCCCGATGTCAAAGCCCGCGTGCAGGATTACGCGAACCTTTATGCCAGCCTGTCTGCCTCGGTTCAAAAGGCAAAAGAGACGCTTTAACGCGCGCGCCACGCCTGCAGGATATAGGTGGCGGTCATCAGGTCCAGATGCGCGCCGCCGCCGTTTTTGGCGATGGTGATTTCATCGTCGCTGCGGCGGGCGAAGGTGCCTTTGGCAAGGTCATAATAATCGGCGACGATATGGCCTTCGGTGATCGCGCCGCTGGCGATGGGCATCATCACCTCGCCGATGTGATGCACGGTTGTCGCCCGCGCATCGACAAACAGACGGGCACGTTTTATCGCCGCGTCATCCACCTCGCGCATATCGGGGCGGTAGGCGCCGATCAGGTCGAGGTGCTGGCCCGGTTGCAGCCAATCGCCCATGACCAGCGGTTCCTTGGACATGGTGGCGGTGCAGATGATGTCGGCCCCGCGCACGGCGGTTTCCAGATCGGTCACGGCGGTGATGCCATGCGCATCGGCAAAGGCCTGTGCAGATACGGGGTTGCGGCCCCAGACGGTAAATTCGGCATCTGTGAACACGCTGGAATAGGCTTCGATCATCGTGCCCGCAACGGTGCCTGCACCTACCAGCAAAATCTTGCGGCTGTCTTTGCGGGCCAGTTTTTTGGCGGCAAGCAGGCTGTCACCGGCGGTTTTCCATTTGGTGACAAGGTGAAAATCGACCAGCGCCTGAAGCACGCCGGTTTGATCGGCGTAAAGTGTGACCGCGCCGTTGACCGACGCCAAACCATGCGCGCCATTGCCCGGAAAGATGGTGGCACATTTGACCAATTGGCCCAAACCGTCGATCCACGCGGCGCGGTTCAACAGCGTGTCGGGGCCGCGATAGAGAAAACTATCGGCCACTTCGGCCCGTGGCAAGCGGTGGCCGGCCTCTAGCGCTTCGGTCAGGGTGTGCCAGTTCAGAATACTCTCTGCCTGTGGGGGGACGATTTCGATGGTCATGGTCTGGCCTCCTGTTCGGTCAAAACGCCTGCAGCGATCAGCCGGTCGGCCCAGCCTTGGGGGCCTGTGAAAAGATGGGTTTGCCAACCCCGCGCGGCGGCGGCGGCAATGTTTTCGGCGCGGTCATCGGCGAACAGCAACCCGTTTGGCGGGATGCCGCAATCGGCCTCAACCATCGCGTAAATGGCGGGGTCGGGCTTGGTCATTTGCATACGGCCCGACACATAGGCGCGGTCAAATTCAGTCAGAAAATCATATTGGGTTTGGGCATAGGCAAAGGCGTCATCGCCAAAGTTCGTCAGCGCAAACACTGGTACGCCCTTGGCCCGCAAGCGCCGCAGCAAGGTTATGGAATGGTCGATGCGCGGCGAGGCAAGGCCGATCCAATGATCATACCACCAGCGGATTTCTGTTGTCCAATCAGGGTATTGCGCGGCGGTGTCATAGACGGTTTCGCGAAACAACCCGCCCGCATCAATGCGTTCATTCATGGCGTGCAGATCGACGGCGGCGAATAATTCCTGCCGCCGCGTCACGCCGATCCGCGCATCGTAATAGCGTTCGGGTTGCCATTCGATCAGCACATTGCCGATGTCGAACACCACTGCCTTAACCGCAGCCTTAACCATTGTCATCCGCCACCTCTGTTCCGCCCACGGCCGAGGATCGCAGGTTTCCCGGCACCGATGCAAGGGGTGGCGCGGTCGGGTTTGCGCGGGTTTCGCGCCACACGGTATAAAGCCCCGCACCGCAAATTAGCGCGATACCGACCCATGCCAGCGGGTCGGGCCATTCATCGAATATGACCAAGCCAAAAATAATCGCCAAGGGCATCGAGATATATTCAAACGGTGCGACCAGTGCCGCCTCGCACGACCGATACGCATGGGTTATCAGCAGCGCCCCCATGGCCGAGGCAAGCCCCACCAACGCAAGGATGGGCCAATCGGCGGCGGCAGGCCATTCCCACGCGCGGGTCAGAAAAATCAGCGAGGGGTCCGACTGGCCGGCAAAGGCACCGTGGCCCAGCACAAGGCCGCTGAGGATACAAACCGCCGTAAAGGTCATTTGCACATACAGCGTCAAGGTGACCGCACTTTCCGTGCCCCCCATGCGGCGGGTCAGCATATGCAGCATGGCATAGCACAAGGCGGCAATCAGCGGCAGCAACATGGCGGGGTGAAACAGCCCCGCCCCCGGGCGCAGCATGACCACAACGCCCAGCAACCCCACACCCACCGCCGCCCAGCGCCGCGGCCCCACCTTTTCGCCCAGCATTGGCACAGACAGCGCGGTAATCAGCAAGGGGGCGATGAAAAAAAGCGCCACGGCATCGGCAATGGGCATGGCGGCAAGGCCCAAAAAGAAACAGAAATTCGAGGTGACGACAAAGCCGCCGCGCACAAGATGCAAGCCCAGCCGCCGCGTGCGAAACGCCGCCAGCCCCGTGCCCGCATGCGCGATGATGGCGAACATCACCATCATGCCGATCAGCGACCGGATCAGCACAATTTGGTGCAAGGCATAGCCACCGCTGAGGAATTTGATCGCGCTGTCATTGATGGAAAAGAAACAGGACGCGCCCATCGCACTGGCAATACCAAGCAAAAGAACGCGGCGGTCTGTTTGGGTGTCGGTCATAAGCCGATTTGGCCCCGTGATGGGCGCCCCGTCTGTTCCAAGGGCGACATCATGCGCGCTTTGCCGCCTGCACCAGCCGTTCCAGACTGTCTAGAAAGCGCGAGCGGTCGGCCTTGGAGAACGGCTTGCCGCCACCTTGCCGGAACGGGTCGGCGCTGCGCAAATCCTGCATCAAATCGCGGGTGGCCAGCACTTGGCCAATATTGCGGCTGTGCAGCTCTTCGCCGTTGTGTTTCAGCACCGATGCACCCGCTTCCACGCATTTCGCGGCCAAAGGGATGTCGCCGGTGATCACCACATCGCCCGCGCCCGCACGGTCCGCGATCCACATATCCGCAACATCAGGGCCATCGGACACAAACACACTTTCGATCAACGGATTGGCCGATGGACGGATCCCGCCATTGGACACCATCATCACCCGAACGGCATGGCGCGTGGCCACCTTTTCCACTTCGGCCTTAACAGGGCAGGCATCGGCGTCGATATAGATCACGGTCATTGCCAGTTACTCATACAACTACTCATACAGCGCCTCGGCGTGGAAACTGATATGATCTTGCATGAAGGTGGACACAAAGAAATAGCTGTGGTCATAGCCCTTTTGCATGCGGAAAATCACGTTCTGACGGGCGGCCATCGCGGCCTCGGCCAAGGCTTCGGGCATCAGCTTGTCGAGGAACTGATCCGACCCGCCTTGGTCAATCAGCACCGGCCCGTCAAAGCCGCGCTTTTTCATCAGCAAGGTGGCGTCATGGGCGGCCCATTTGGTTTCATCGCGGCCCAGATAGGCCGTGAACTGCTTGCGCCCCCAATCGCTTGCCGTGGGGTGGGCGATTGGCGCAAAAGCCGAAACGGACCGGAAACGACCAGGAAAGGACATCGCAATAGTCAGCGCGCCATGCCCCCCCATCGAATGGCCCATAATCGCTTGACGCCCTTCGTCCAGCGGATAGGCGCTGAACAACAGATGCGGCAGCTCATCGGTCAGGTAATCCCACATACGAAAATGCGGGGTCCAAGGGGCTTCGGTCGCGTTCACATAAAACCCAGCGCCTTGGCCCAGATCATAAGCATCATCATCCGCCACCAAGGGGCCGCGCGGGCTGGTATCGGGGAAAATCAGCGCGACACCTTGTTCGGCGGCCCAGGCTTGAGCCCCCGCCTTGACCATCGCGTTTTCATGCGTGCAGGTTAGACCCGACAGATACCAGATCACCGGCACCGGCTCATGCTCGGCCTCTTCGGGCAGGAACAGACCAAAGGTCATGTCGCAGCCGCACACCTCGGACGCATGGCTGTAGACGCCTTGCACGCCACCAAAAGCACGGTTTTCGGAAATTGTTTTCATAAGTATCCCCTTCAGCCCATCACAAGGGCCATAACAATCGTAACAGTCAGAATACTGACCGCTGTGGAAATCAGGATCGAGGCCGACACCCGCTGCGGCGCCACCCCGAAATGCTGGGCCAGAATGTAGACATTGCCCGCCACTGGCAAGGCGGCAGCGGCAATCATCACCCCCGCAGGGTCGGGATCAACCTTGAACAACACAATCGCAGCAAAGGCCACAGCGGCAGGGTGCAACACCAGCTTGCAAAACGACAACCAGCCCGCGATTTGCACGCGCTCCGCCGATTTGCTGGCCAATGATGCGCCAATGGCAAACAATGCGCCAGGTGTCGCCGCCCCACCCAAAATCGCCATAAAATCATTGATCGGCGCAGGCACGGCAACGCCGGTTGATGACCACGCCAACCCCAAAGCCATCGACACAATCATCGGGTTTTTCAACAGACCGATGGCCAGCGCCTTGACCACCCCAAGGCTCATCCGGCCTTGGCGCACGCCTGTGATGATCAGCGTAATGATCGTCGAAAACACAATCAAATCAATTGCCAGAACCATCAAAACCGGCCCTGCGGCCTGCGGCCCCATAAGGACCACTAGCATCGGCACACCCAGAAATCCGGTGTTCCCAATCACCGCGCATTGCGCTTCGATCGCGGCTTCCTCAACCGAAATACCGCGCCAAAAGGCCACGCCAAGCGCAATCGCATAGACCACCCCACAGCCCCACAAATAGGCCGCCACAAACCGCCCGTCCCAAATTTCGGCCAGTGACAGGTTCGACGCAAAGCGAAACAGCATCGCCGACAGCGCAAAATAAAATACGAATTTGGTCAGCCAGGCCGTGGCCTCTGGCGTAAAAAAACGCGCCCGCCCGGCCCAATAGCCCAAACCGATCAGCGCGAAAAAGGGCAGGGTTTTTAAGAGGATCGGCAGCATCGGATGGAAGCTCCTGCGTAGGCTTGTCTCTAGGTTCCATGCCCCCGCGCCAGATGCAAGACAGGCAACCCCGTTTGCGCGCGCCCTATGCTTTCTTTTCGGCAAAAATATCCTCGGGGGTCCGGGGGCAGACAGCCCCCGGCGTTGGTCACCTGCCACGCTGCCAGTCAGAAGAAAACGCCACCCTGTCGCACTCGGCAAACTGCGCAAGTTTTTCCAAAGCATCCTCCAGCCGGGCCAGGCGGCCTTTGCCCATCGCTACGCCCTGTTCAGGCCAAAAGCCGGTGACGCGCAGGGTGGCCTCGTCGCGAAAGGCCTTGGTATCTATGCGGCCGATGATCTCTTCGCCTTCAAGAACGGGGAAAACATAATAGCCGTATTGGCGCTTGGCTTGGGGGACGAACACCTCGATCCGGTAAAAGAACCCGAACAGCCGTTCGGCCCGCGCGCGGTCACGCAAGGCGGGGTCAAAAGGCGACAGAATACGAATGCGGCGCGGTGCGGGGGGCAGGTTATTGGCGGATTGGATGACATCGGGCAAGGCAAAACTGGGACGCAAGGTACCATCTGCGGCCTCAATATCCAGCTCAATGATCCGGCCGGATTTCAGGGCACCCGAACACCAATCGCGGGCGGCAGCGATGGGAACCGAGGCCCAAAAGGCCGACAGTTCCGTGGCGGTGGCAAAGCCGAGACGGTCAAGGGCCGCGATGCAAGCCCAGTCGATATGCTTCGCAATGTCCGGTTTGGGCGTGAGGTGGGCAGCAGGGATGACCCGTTCGGTGAGATCGTAGATTTTCTGGAAATTGTCGCGCCCCGTGATGGAAAGAACACCTGTACGCCACAGCCATTCAAGGGCGGTTTTCGACGGGTGCCAATCCCACCAGCCGCCTTTTCCACGCGCCTCGCCCTGCCCCACATCGGAACAGGTGACGGGGCCGAAGTTTTGGATGCGGGCCAGGATGGTGTCAAACTGGGCCTCATACCCATCCCGAAACCAGCGTTTCCAACCCAGTTTCAAACGGTCGGAATCGCGGTCGAAACGGTGTTGCCAGTGCGGAAAAAGTGGGGCTGGAATGATCGAGGCATCATGCGTCCAATGTTCAAAAAGCGCGCGGTCTTTTTCCAACAGGCGTTTCAAGGCGGGGGGGCGATAATTAGTGCGGCGGGAAAACAGGATCAAATCATGGGCGCGGGCCACGGTTCGGATGCTATCGACCTGAACAAAGCCAAGGCGGTCAATCAGGCCCGCAAGATCTGCCCCTTTTCCGGTGCCGGAAGGGGTGGTTCCGAGTTCATGTCGATGCAAAAACAGGCGGCGGGCGAGGGTGTTTGAGAGGGTTTGGCGGGTCATTTTGATAGGGTAGCAGGGGGATGTGGAACGCGATAGAGGCCCAAGTGACCCCGCGCAGACATTTTTGTAGAGTGTTGATATTGTTTGATTTTCAGATTTTCATTAACCAAATTTTAATGCGGACGCGGCCGGCAGGCAAGTCGATAGGGTTAGGTGCGCAATGAATGCGCACCTAACCCTCGCTACATTCGTGGGCCATTTGAAAAATTTATTTTTGTTGGCCCGACACTATCCCTTGAAAGGCGGATTAGCCCACCTCCATCTATGCCAATGGCAGGCGGTCTGCCCAAAAGGAACCTCTCGTGGATTATATTTACGTCATCGCAGGCTTGCTTGCGCTGTTTTTTGGTGGCGAAGGGTTGGTGCGGGGCAGTGTCGGGATTGCCCGCCGCCTTGCCATTTCACCGCTGTTGATAGGCCTGACGGTTGTCGGGTTTGGCACATCGACCCCTGAACTGTTGGTGTCGGTCGAGGCGGCGTGGCGCGGCGTGCCGGATATTGCGATTGGCAATATCGTGGGGTCGAACATCGCCAATATCTTGCTGATTGTGGGGGTGACCTGTCTGGTTTGGCCCATTCGCGTGTCGGGCAGCACGTTGCGGCGTGATACGGCGGTGATGGTTGCAGGGGCCGCCGCCTTGGTGCCCATTTTCGCGATGGGCGAATTGGGGCGGTTGCCGGGCCTGATGCTGGTGATTGCTTTGGCGGGCTATCTGATCTGGGCCTATATCAAGCCTGGCGAAGCCGTCGAGGAAGAGGACACCACGCCCCCGCCAGCGATGCTGATATCGGGGCTTTGGGTTTTGGGCGGGTTGGTCACGCTGATGTTCGGCGCACGGTTCTTGGTTGAAGGGTCGGTGAATATTGCACGGGGTTACGGGATATCCGAAGCGTTTATCGGCTTGACAATTGTGGCGGTGGGTACGTCCTTGCCCGAGCTTGCAACATCGGTGATCGCGGCGTTCCGGCGACAATCGGAAATTGCGATTGGCAATGTGGTCGGGTCCAATATCTTTAACGTGTTGGGGATTTTGGGCGTTACGGCGATGATAAAACCCATTCCCGTGGCTGACAGGTTTTTGACCTTTGATCTGCCTATTATGCTGTGTGCATCGCTGGTGCTGACCGCCCTTTTGCTGACCCAAAAGGTCATCGGGCGGGGCGTTGGCGTGGTGCTGGTGTTGGCCTATGTGGCCTATGTTTGGGCGGCACAGGGATAGCCGCACAGGCGTGGGGGCGGTTACCCCGCCTCCACCCCTTTGCGGGATTTGCGGGCCTTTTCCGTCGCCGATTTCAGCTGGCCACAGGCGGCCATGATATCTTCGCCACGCGGTTTGCGGATGGGCGAGGCGTAGCCTGCGGCGTTGATGATGTCGGCAAAGGCGTGGATGCGGTTGCCGGAGGAGCGCTTGTAGGGCGCGCCGGGCCATTCGTTGAAGGGGATCAGGTTCACCTTGGCGGGGATGCCGCGCAGCAGGTCGATCAGGCGATGCGCGTCTTCTTTGCTGTCATTCACGCCGTCGAGCATGACGTATTCAAAGGTGATGCGTTCGGAATTGGTGAGGCCGGGATAGTCGCGCAGGGCATCGAGCAGGGTCGCGATGTTCCATTTTTTATTGATGGGAACCAAGGTATCGCGCACCTCATCCGTGGTGGCGTGAAAGCTGACGGCCAAAAGGCATCCGATTTCCTGTGCGGTGCGGGCGATTTCGGGGACGACTCCGGAGGTGGACAAGGTAATGCGGCGGCGGCCAAGGGCGATGCCTTCGCCGTCCATCACGATGTTCATCGCGTCACGCACGTTTTCAAAATTATAAAGCGGTTCACCCATGCCCATCAGCACGATGTTTGACACAAGGCGCGCGGCGGGGTCGGCGTTGGAGGCGCCTTTGACGGGCCATTCATCCAGATCATCGCGGGCGAGCATAACCTGGCCCACAATTTCGCCCGGAGTCAGGTTGCGCACCAGTTTTTGCGTGCCGGTGTGGCAGAACGAACAGGTCAGGGTGCAGCCGACCTGCGAAGAAATACACAAGGTGCCGCGATCGGTTTCGGGGATATAGACGACCTCTACTTCATGCCCGCCCTGAATACGGACAAGGTATTTACGGGTGCCATCGGTCGAGACTTGTTTGGTGACAACTTCGGGCAGGGCCAGTTCGAATTTGTCGGCCAGAAGCGCGCGGAAATCTTTGGACAGGTTGGTCATGTCGTTGAAATCACGCAGGCCAAAGAAATAGACCCATTGCCAGATTTGGCCCATGCGCATTTTGGCCTGCTTTTCGGGGCATCCGGCGACGATAAGCGCCTCGCGCAGCTGATCGCGGGTGAGGCCGATGATGTTGATCTTGCCCCCGTCCGGCAGTTTGCGCGGGATGGTGTGGACATCTTGGGTGATGGGGGCAGAGGGCGTGACGGTCATGGCGCGGGAATCCTGTTGGGCAAGGCAGACGTATAGCGGATGTTCGGGCAAAAGAAAACGCCCCCAGCGGACCTGCGCGGGGGGCGTTGTGCGTTCGGATAAGCGGCTTATTTGCAGCGCTGTTCCGCCTCACCCATCGCGGCGGTAAAGCCGGAAAGCGAGAAGGTATCTTTGGTTTGTGTGCCACGGCCGGAACGGGCGGTAACGATGGCCGAGCCGCCTGCCTTCATGGCAGCAAGTAGGCCCGCGTCATCGGATGTGCTTGCTGGCCATGCCCATTCGCCATCGGAGAAGAGTTCAAACTGTTTGCCATCGATGTTGACGTTGACGGTCGAGCCGGAGGCGAAGGGGTAGCCGCCGGTGAAGGATACTTCGCCCTTGGCACCCGAACCGGGGCGGAAGGTGACGAACATCAAGATGTCACCGCGACGGGCCGAGACGACCTTGCCGTCTTTGCTGTTCACGGTTTCCTTGGGTTTGGAGACGCCCCAGCATTCCTTGGGTTGTTGCCAGACGCAAACGCTCCAATCCGTTTTGGCCGAGACACATTCGGTTTCGGATTGGGCAAAGGCTGCGGAGGCCCCTAGTCCAAGTGCTGCGCCGAATAGCGCGCCAATGATGCGTAATTTCATATCGTTCACAGCCTCCAGCTGTTTAATGCCTCTGTGCCCTAGCCACTTAGCCCTTAGATCCAAGCTTTTCCTGTGGCGCGGGTCGTTTCAACTCGATATTTCATGCATAACGCAAAAAGGGCAGTCCGTAAAAGCCCTATGCGCAGAAAATCGCGCATGTTTGATGTGGATTGCAGGCAAAAGGATGGGGAAAATGACAAAACCAGTGGCAATGGCAGAGCTGTGGCGCGGTGGGCAGCTGGAAAGCGTGCACATGGGGCATGCGGTGATTTGCGGCGCGGACGGATCGATCGAAGCGGCGTGGGGCGACCCTGCGGCGGTGATTTTCCCGCGGTCAAGCTGTAAGATGGTGCAGGCCTTGCCGTTGATGGAGAGCGGCGCGGGGCGGGATTTGACGCCGCGGCAGTTGGGGTTGGTGTGTGCCAGCCACAATGGGGCTGCGATTCATCGAGAGGCGGTTGGCGCGTGGTTGGCCGATATGGGGCTGGGTGAGGCCGATTTGCGCTGTGGCAGCCAAGAGCCTGCGGACAGGCCGGAGCGGGATCGGTTGATCAAAAGCGATGAGAGTCCATGCCAGATCCACAACAATTGTTCGGGCAAGCATGCAGGTTTTTTGATGCTGAACAAGCACATGGGTGGGCATGCCGATTATATTGAGGCCGACCATCCGGTGCAGATGGCCGTTAAAGCGGCGTTTGAAGAGGTGACGGGCGAGACGAGCGCCGGATACGGTGTCGATGGCTGTTCGGCGCCGAACTATTCGACATCTGTTCACGGGTTGGCCCGGGCGATGGCGTATTTTGCCACGGCGCAAGACGGTGCGGATGCGCGGCAGGATGCGGCATATCGTTTGTCACGCGGGATGATGGCGCATCCGGACATGGTGGCGGGTGAGGGGCGCGCCTGTACAGAGTTGATGCGGGCGATGGGTGGCAAGGTTGCAATCAAAACCGGCGCCGAAGCGGTGTTTATCGCGATTATCCCCGAGTTGAAAAAGGGCATTGCGTTGAAGGTTACGGATGGCGGCACGCGGGGGGCCGAGCTTGCGATTTGCGCCTTGTTGGTCAAGTTGGGCGTGTTGGAGGCCGACCATCCGGCCACGCGCAAATACCTGAACACCATTGAACGCAGTCGGCGCGGGTTTGAAACCGGCACCCTGCGGGTGGCTGACGGGTTTGCGTGAGCTGGGGCTTGGTCGCCCTTTGACATGAAGAAACGCCGCCAGCCCCTTACCCGGTTCTGGCGGCGTTCTTTTAGGTGTAGCGGGCTGACCCCGGTGATCCGGTCTGGGTGGGGGCAATAAGTCCGAACCACCGAAGCCAACATTAATCGCTACTGGGATCTGTATGACGGGGATTCATGTCAGCATCACGGCAAGCTTGGGGCTTTGTTGAGGAGTTTTCGGGTTTGTCGTTGAATGTTTTGGGGGCGCTGCCCCCCTGCGCCTTTGGCGCATTCACCCCGGGATATTTAGATCGAAAAGAAAGCGGATTTTAGATAAATTTTAGCTATAGGTTTCGGTCTTGGCGTAAGATGTGCGTTGGCTTCAGTTTGCTGGTGCGCGTGAGCACACGCCTAGCCCTTGGCGTTGAAAAAATCGCTGATCTTTTGGGCGAGGGGTTCAGAAATGCCGCCCACGGCCATTAGGTCGGGGATGGCGGCGCGGCTGACGGCCTTGGCCGAGCCGAAATGGGCCAGAAGGGCGCGTTTGCGAGCCGCACCGACGCCGGGGATATCATCAAGAGGCGTGGCGCTGACCGCTTTGGCGCGTTTGGCGCGATGGGCGCCGATGGCCCAGCGGTGGGCCTCATCGCGCAGGCGTTGCACGAAATAAAGGACAGGGTCGTTCATCCGCAGGGCAAAGGGGCGTTGGCCAGTGCGGTGAAATTCTTCTTTGCCGTGGTCGCGATCGACGCCTTTGGCGACGCCGATCATGGCGATATCATCGACGCCCAGATCAAGCATGATGCTTTCCACCGCAGACACCTGCCCTGCCCCGCCGTCGATCAGCAAGAGGTCGGGCCAAGCCTCAGACGTGCGTTCGGGGTCTTCTTTCAACAGGCGTTCAAAGCGGCGGGTCAGCACCTCTTTCATCATGCCAAAGTCGTCAGAATTGGCACCTGCGGCCGATTTGATGTTGAATTTGCGGTATTGGGATTTTAGGAACCCGTCCGGGCCCGCCACGATCATGCCGCCCACGGCGTTGGTGCCCTGAATATGCGAGTTGTCGTACACCTCGATCCGTTTGGGGGGGGCGTCGAGATCAAACGCTTCGGCCAGACCTGACAGAAGTTTGTTTTGCGTGGCGGATTCGGACATTTTGCGCGCGAGGCTTTCGCGGGCATTGCGGGCGGCGTTTTCGACCAGTTCGGCCTTTTCGCCACGTTGGGGGATGGTGATTTCCACCTTGCGGCCTGCGCGGTCAGATAGCGCCTGCGTGACCAGATCTTCGTTATCGACGGGATGCGAGAGGAGGAGGAGGCGTGGGGGTTCCTTGTCGTCGTAGAATTGCGTGACGAAGGCCTCCATGATTTCAGGGATTTCGGCGTCATTGGGGATGCGGGGATAGAAATCGCGGTTGCCCCAGGATTGGTTGGCGCGGATGAAGAAGACCTGCACGCAGGCTTGGCCGCCTTCGATATGCAGGGCGATCACGTCTGCCTCGGCCACCGATGCCGGATTGATGCCTTGGGCCGATTGCACTTGAGTGAGTGCCTTGATGCGATCACGCAAGGCCGCGGCGCGTTCAAATTCCATATCATCCGAGGCGCGAGCCATTTCGGTGGCAAGGTTGGCCTGTACATCGGTAGTTTTGCCATCGAGGAAGCGCTTAGAGTCAGCGACGAGGTTGGCGTAATCGGCTTGGCTGACCTTGCCGACACAAGGGCCGGCGCAGCGTTTGATTTGATATTGCAGGCAGGGGCGGGTGCGACCGGAAAACATGGCATCGGTGCAATTGCGCAAAAGGAACACGCGCTGAAGCTGGTTAAGGGTGCGGTTCACTGCGCCCGCCGACGCGAAGGGGCCGAAGTAATGGCCTTTTTCCGAGCGTTTGCCGCGGTGTTTCTTGATCATGGGAAAGTCGTGATCGGTTGGGATCAGGATATTGGGGAAGGATTTATCGTCACGCAGCAGCACGTTGTAGCGCGGTTTAAGTTGCTTGATGAGGTTTTGTTCCAGCAGCAGCGCCTCGGTTTCCGTGCGCGTGGTCAGGAACATCATCGACGCGGTTTCGGATATCATCCGCGCGATGCGGCCCGAATGACCCGAGGGGCGGGCGTAGTTGGACACGCGGTTGCGCAACGCGCGGGCCTTGCCGACATACAGCACTTCGCTGGCGGCATTCAGCATCCGGTAGACGCCCGGCGAGCCATCAAGCGTTTTGAGGTACGCCTGAATAACTGCGTGGCCTGTCGGTGGGGCGCTGTTGGCTGCGGTCACGTCAAACCTTTCTTTGACATTCATCGATTCCCTGTAGGTGCTGCAATGAAGCACGGGTGGGAGCAAGAGAAAACCTATCCCCGCTTTCTGTGGATAAGTCTGTTAGGAATAATCGGGCGCCATGGTTTTTCCCTTGTTTTTAGCAGGGTTCACGTGATTGCCTAATTTTTAGGCGATTTATTAAGTATTTGTTTTTTATGGGTAATTAATTATACTCTTGTCAAACAGTTGAAAAGACACAAGAAAACGTAACGGTTTGGTAACGAAATCGCGCGCGGTGCACAACTTGTCGCAGGGTGAGGCTGGAAACCTACTCTACCCCAAGGACATCGGCGGTTTTCCAGCCGAGATGTTGGCCGCCATCAACGCAGAGAAGTTGACCCGTGACGGCAGGCGCATCAAGGAAATAACCAAGTGCTGCCGTTATATCGGACGGGTTTACGCCGCGTTGCAGGATGGTGTTGGCGCGCTGGGTCGAGAAGTGTTGTTCGGTTTGGCGCGCGCCTTGCATTGTGGGACCGGGGCCGATGGCGTTGACGCGGATGGCCGGGGCAAGGGCCTGCGCGGTGGTTTGGGTCAGCGCCCAGAGTCCCATTTTGGCCAGCGTGTAGGTCATGAATTCAGGCGTCAGTTTGCGGACACGCTGGTCGAGCATATTGACGATGAGCGAGGGGGCGAGGGGTTCGCCCGTGCTGTCAGTGGTGGCGGGTAGGGCCTGCGCGGCGAAGGATTGGGTCAGGACAAAGGGCGCGCGCAGGTTGGAGCCGATGTGGCGGTCCCAGCTGCTGCGGGTGGCGCTGTGGATGGTGTCGTATTCAAAGATCGAGGCATTGTTGACCAAGACGGTGAGCGGGCCGCCTAGGGCCTGTGTCGCGCGGCCAACAAGGGTTTCGGTTTGCGCATCGTCCAGCAAGTCGGCCTGAAGGGCCACAGCGCGGCGGCCCATTGCGGTGATTTCAGCCACCAGCGTTTGCGCGTCATCGGCCGAGGTGGCGTAATGGACAGCGATGTCATGCCCGCGCCCTGCCAGATAGAGCGCCATCGCGCGGCCCAAGCGGCGCCCTGCTCCTGTGATGAGTGCTCGTGCCATGTTTTAAGCCACCAATGATATAGTATACCCAACATAGGCCGCCACAAACACAAGTCCAACGGTGCGCGTGATGTTGAACCGCATGAGGATGAACGGGATCAGCAAGAGCGAGGCTGCCGCCATGACCCACAGGTCGGACTGCAGCATGCTGTCAGGCACGGGGATGGGGCCAACAAAGCCCGCCACGCCGATGATGCCCAAAAGGTTGAACACGTTGGACCCGATCACATTGCCCATCGCCACATCGGCTTGTTTCTTGAACGCCGCGATCACGGATGTGGCCAGTTCGGGCAGCGATGTGCCCACCGCCACCAGCGTCAACCCGATCACGGTTTCGGAAATACCGTAGGTGCGGGCGATGTTGGATGCGCCATCGACCAGAAAACCGGCACCCAGCGGCAGGCCGATGATGCCAACAACCAGAAAACCGATGATTTTCCACCACGGGGCCGAAGGGTCTGCGCCTTCCAGCTCTTCCTCCTCAACGTGTTTGGCGGCGTTGCGGTGTTGGCGCGCGCTGTGGATGTTATCGGCGATCATCAACGTCAGGCCAACCAAAAGGATACCCGCGTGCCACCATGTGATTGGCCCCAAGAAACACAGCCCGATGAACAGGGCTGTGGCGGCCAGCATGGTGATAAACCCGCGCGATACGCCCAAGGTGCTGGAATGGATGGTGGAAATGATGGCCGGAATGCCAAGGACCAGTAATATATTGGCGATGTTGGACCCGACGACATTGCCTAATGCGATGCCGGGCGCATTGTCCAAAATAGCCTTGACCGATACCAGAAGTTCAGGGGCTGAGGTGCCGAACGCCACCACGGTCAGGCCGACGATCAGGGGCGGAATGCCAAGTCGCAGGGCAAGGTTGACCGACCCACGCACCAAGGCATCGCCTGCAAGCACCAGCAGCACAAGGCCAATGGCCACATAAACCAGATCCATCAGCATTGGCAGAACTATCCTTTGTTATTCGTTTTTTGGTCGCAATCGCAACCTTGGCTGCCAATGACATGGCGGCCACATTTTATGCATAGCGCGGGCTTGGATTTGCCGCCGCGACGGATGCTTTTGGGAGCAAGGCTGCCCAGCCAGCCCAGCTTGCCAAACATGGCAAGGACCAAGACGACGACGAGGAATAAGGAGACGACTTTGACCACGATTATAACCCGTAGCGCGACAGCAGCGCGCGATCTTCGGCCTCGGACAGCGCCCCTGCGGCGACGGATGCGCCGAAATTGCCCGCGTTCAGGCCAAAGCGTTGCAGAAAGGATTTGCGTTCACCGATGACCTGCAAAGCCACCTTGTCACCGTAGAGCGATTTCAGTTTCGGCACGAGATGCGCCACGCCATCGGCAAGCCCGAGGTCAACTGCCCCCTGCCCCACCCAGATATCAGCGTTGAACAGATCGGTTGTGGTGGACAGGCGCTGCCCGCGGCGGCGTTTGACATGGGCGATAAAGGCCGCGTGGATCGGTTCTTGCAGCGCCTTGAGCCGCGCGACATCGGCGGGTTTTTCGGGCAAGAACGGGTCGGCCAGCGATTTCGACGTGCCTGCGGTATGGACCCGCCGTTCAACGCCATGTTTCGCCATCAGATCGGGGAAACCAAAGCTGGCGAATATAACCCCGATCGACCCGACCATTGAGCTGTCATCGACCCAGATATTATCGGCAGCGCAGGCCAGCCAATAGCCACCCGATGCGGCCACATCTTCGACAAAGGCGTGGACGGGGATGTTTTTCTCATCTGCCAGACGCCGGATGCGCGCGGCGATCAGGCTGGATTGCACCGCAGACCCACCGGGCGAGTTGATGACCAAGGCCACGGCGGCAGGTTTGCCGCGCGCAAAGGCGCGTTCGATTTGGGGGGCCAAGGCGGCATCATTCAGCGCGGGGCTGAAACGACTGCCACCACCGATGCTGCCGGACAGGCGGATTACGGGGACGAAGGGCGGTTTTTTAAGGAATGGGATGAATTTGCGCATAGGTCATGATGTAGGCCTAGCCGCGCGGCAGAACAAGAACCCCCGCGCGCTTGGGCGAGGATTTATTGTGCAGCGTTGCAATTCCCTTGGGGTTCGGGCGCAAAACGCCCTAATCATACTTGCGCTGATCGTCGATAACCTTGCCGTCGTTGGGCAAGGACCCGGGGGGGACAAGTTCGATTGTGCCGCGCAGTTTCAGGGTTTCCAGCACGGTGGGTTCATACAGGCCGGTGTTTGTGGCGCGGGTCTCAATCTGCACGGTCATCGCATCCATTTCGCCGTTGCGAGTGGCAATAACGCGGGCGCGGGTGACTTCTGGATGACTGGCCACAAAGGCTGCTACCTGTTCAGGGCGCACGAACATGCCTTTGATTTTCGTCGTCTGATCGGCGCGGCCCATCCAGCCCTTGATGCGGGCGTTGGTGCGGCCACACGGCGATTGCCCGTCCATCATTGCCGACAGATCACCCGTGGCAAAGCGGATCAGCGGGTAATCGGGGTTGAGGGTGGTCACGATAACCTCACCCACCTCGCCCAATGCCACGGGGTCGCCTGTGCCGGGGCGGACGATTTCGACGATGACGTTTTCGTCGATAATCATCCCCTCCATCGCGGCGGATTCGTAGGCGATATTGCCAAGGTCGGCGGTGGCATAGCATTGCAGGGTTTGGATACCGCGATCGGTGTATTCTTTGCGCAAGCTAGGGAAAAGCGCCCCGCCGCCCACTGCCGCGCGGGTGATGCGCAGGCGTTCGCCCATGGCATCGGCGCGGTCGAGGATAATTTTCAGAAAATCGGGCGTGCCTGCATAGGCGGTTGTGCCGATATCCACAGCGGCGCGGACCTGAAGGTCGGTTTGGCCCGTGCCTGCGGGGATGACCTTTGCGCCAACCGCCCGCGCACCAGATTCGAAGATCATGCCTGCGGGGGTGAGGTGATAGCCAAAGCAGTTTTGCACGATATCGGTTGGGCCAATGCCGCAGGCGTGCAGGAAACGGCCCATGCGCCACCAATCAGGGCTGGTGCCGCCCGGTTCATAGATCGGGCCAGGCGATTGAAAGATGTGGTGGATATTGGCGGTGGGGATGCCGCCAAAGGGCGGATTATCCTTTTGCCACGTGGTCAGATCGGATTTGCGCAGGATGGGTAGTTTTGCCAGATCAGACAGGGTTTTGGGGGTAAAATCGGTGATGCGGCAGGCACCTGGGGCGGCTGCCACGCGGGCGATTTGGGCGGTCAGCGCGGCCAGATGATCGGCCTCACGCTGATCCGCGCTGCGGGTTTCCAAGGCGTCAAAGTGGGTCATGGCGAGATCCTTCATGCCAACCACCGTTTGCGGCGGCGATAGCTGCGCACATCGCGGAAGGATTTGCGGCCCTTGTCGGACATGCCGAGGTAAAATTCTTTCACATCCGGATTTTCGCGCAAATCTGCGGCCGTGCCTTCCATCACCACGCGGCCCGATTCAAGGATATAGCCGGTATGGGCATAGCGCAGGGCAACGTTGGTGTTTTGTTCGGCCAAAAGGAACGTGGTGCCTTCGTTTTCGTTCACCGCCTTTACGATTTCAAAGATTTGTTCAACCAATTGCGGCGCAAGGCCCATTGACGGTTCATCCAAAAGGATCATCTCTGGGCGGCTCATCAAGGCGCGGCCAATGGCGCACATTTGCTGCTCGCCCCCCGAGGTATAACCCGCTTGGGATTTGCGGCGTTCGCGCAGGCGGGGGAAATAATTGTAAACCATTTCAAGGTCGGCAGCGATGGCCCCTGCCCCTTGGGTACGGGTATAGGCGCCGGTCAGAAGGTTTTCCTCGACCGTCAGGTGTTCAAAACAATGGCGGCCTTCCATGACCTGAATAACCCCGTTGCGCACCATTTCGGCAGGGTCGCGGTTGGCGATATTCTGGCCCTTGAAGGTGATCGACCCCTTTGTCACCTCACCGCGTTCGGAATGCAAAAGGTTCGACACGGCCTTGAGCGTGGTGGTTTTGCCCGCGCCATTGCCGCCCAAAAGCGCCGTGATCCGGCCCTTGGGCACGGTCAGGCTGACGCCTTTCAACACGAGGATGACGTGATTGTAGATCACCTCGATATTGTTGACCTCCAGCAAGGTCTCGGCCTGTGTCTCGGTCGTTTGGGGTGCATCCAGCATGGGTTTCATCTTTGCATAAATACTCAAAAACCCCGGCCGCGGCGAATGCCACGGCCGGAGGGATGCGCCTTAGTTGCAGCGCGGTTCGATGTTGTTTTCGGCGGCAAACGCCTCGGAATCTTCCATGATCAATGGCTGGATCACGTCCATATCCGGCTCGATCCATCCAGAAATCAGATTCCATTTCTTGGCGGTTGCATCCCATTGCTGGATACGCGCCATGCCGGGGCCACCGTGATCTTCGCAGGTGGATTTGAAGGCTTGGCCAAAGTCTGGCAGGCCAATCTCGGCCATCCGCGCCTCGGTGATTTCCAGTGTTTCAAAGCCGTCCCGCACCTGCGCTGCGTTCACCGCCGATGTGCCTGCAATGGCTTGGGCATTGCGCAGCGCCTCGGCGATAACCATTGCCGCATACATGCCGCGCGAATAGAGCACGGTGCCAACCTGATCACCCGCGCCAGCACCTTTGCCAGCATCGGCCACGTATTTCTTCAGATCCGCATAGACGGGGTAATCCATCCCCGTGCCGTGCATGGTCAGGGATTTATAGCCATTCGCGCCATCGCCTGCGGGCAGCACGTCATGTTCCGCACCCGACCACCAGATACCGATAAACTGGTCCATCGGATATTTGATGTTGGCCGCTTCCTGAATAGCCACGGCATTCATCACGCCCCAGCCATACATGATGACATTGTCCGGCTTTTCACGGCGGATTTGCAGCCATTGCGATTTTTGTTCCTGCCCCGGATGTTCGACCGGCAATTGCACCAGTTCAAACCCATGCTTTTTGGACAGTTCTTCCAGCGTGCGGATAGGTTCCTTGCCATAGGCCGAGTTGTGATAGACGAGCGCGATCTTCTTGCCCTTCAAATCGCCTCCATTTTCCGACAGCAAGTAGTTGACCGCAACCGATGCGGCTGTCCAATAGTTTGCCGGATAGTTGAAGACGTTGGAAAACACCTTGCCGTTGGCCGCAGAGGTGCGGCCATAGCCGGGGGTGTAAAGCGAGGAGCCATCGGCCGTAACCTTGGGGATCAGCTGATAGGTGATGCCGGTGGACAACGGGTTATAGGCCAGCGCGCCGGTGCCCTTGGTCGCCTCATAGCATTCCACGCCTTTTTCGGTGTTATAGGCAGTTTCACATTCCGGCACGACGATTTTTTCGCCACCGATGCCGCCATCGCGTTCGTTCAGCAGTGTGAAATAATCCTGAAAGCCATCGGCATAGGGCACCCCACCCGGTGCATAGGGGCCGGTGCGATAGGAAAGGTTCGGCACGACCAGATCGGCCAGTGCGGGGGCTGCTGCCATCATGGCGGCCGCTACAAGCGCAGTAAACTTCATCTTCATCTTAGGTCTCCTCCCAGAGTTTTTGATGCCGTGGTGTTCGTCGTTGTCGTATGATTTTCCTTTGGCCCCGTCAGTGCGGGAAAGGCCAAAGGCGCAGTTTCTCTTTCGCCAAGCGCCAAAGCTGGGCGATGCCATGTGGCTCGGCGATCAGGAATACGATGATCAGCCCACCGATGATGAGCAGTTCGATATGGGCGGCCAGATCGGTGGGCCAGCCAAGCATGCCCACCAGCACGTTTTTCAAGAAGACCGGCAGCAGCACCAGAAACGCCGCGCCTGCCAGACTGCCGAAAATAGACCCCAAGCCCCCAATGATGACCATGAACAGGATCAGGAACGATTTCTGGATGCCGAAACTTTCACCCACTTCGGCGGCGCCAAGATAGACGGCAAAGAACAACGCACCGGCCACCCCGATAAAAAAGCTGGAGATGGCAAAAGCCGAAAGCTTGGCGGTCAGAGGGTTCACGCCGATGATTTCGGCCGCGATGTCCATATCACGGATCGCCATCCATTTACGCCCGACAGAGCCGCGGGTCAGGTTGCGGGCAAGCCATGCCAAGGCCAGCAGGATCAGCGCACAAAAGAGGTATTTCGCCGCCGCTGTGGTGTTGGGGCCTGTGATGATAACACCAAGGATATCGCGTTCCGGGGCCGAGATTTGGCCCGAAGCCGAGTAGTTGTAAAACCACGGCACCTTATTGAACAGCCAGACCAGAAAGAATTGCGCGGCCAGCGTGGCCACGGCCAAATAGAACCCTTTGATCCGCAGGCTGGGCAGGCCAAAAATAACACCCACACCTGCCGTGATGCCGCCTGCCAGCAGGACGTGGATCAGGATCGACACCTCGGGGAAGGCTGTCATCAGCTTATAAACCGCATAGGCCCCCACGGCCATAAAGCCGCCTGTGCCAAGGGACACCTGCCCGCAATAGCCCACCAGAATGTTAAGGCCTATGGCCGCGATGGCATAGATGAGGAAGGGCACAAACACCGCATTGGCCCAGTAGTCGTTGATGAAAAACGGGATGATGCCAAAAGCCACGGCCAACACGGCGTAATAGCGGATCCGGTCAAATTTGATCGGAAAGGTTTGGCTGTCTTCGGGGTAGCTGGTTTTATAATCGCCGGCTTCACGGTAAAACATTATTGGGCCTCCGTTGGGCATGCTGCCGGCGGAAGCTGGGGGACTTCACGTCCCCCAGACCCCCTGTGGGATATTTTTGTCGAAAAGAAAGGGACGCGCATGGTTATACCCTTTCGATGATTTTTTCGCCGAACAGGCCTTGGGGCCGGAAGACGAGGAACAAAAGTGCAAGCACATAGGCGAACCAGTTTTCTGTGGCACCGCCGATCATTGGGCCGATTGAAAATTCGAACAGTTTTTCACCCATGCCGATGATCAGCCCGCCGACGATAGCACCGGGGATAGAGGTGAAGCCGCCAAGCATGAGGACTGGCAGTGCCTTGAGCGCGATAAGCGACAGCGAGAATTGGACGCCCGATTTTGACCCCCACATGATACCCGCAACCAGCGCCACAAAACCCGCGATCGACCAGACCAGCACCCAGATAAAGCGCAGCGAAATCCCGACGGAAAGGGCGGCTTGGTGGTCATCCGCCACAGCCCGCAACGCGCGGCCGTATTTGGTGTATTGCGAAAACAGGGTCAGAGCGATCACCAAGGCGGCAGCGACGAGGGCTGCGACGATATCGAGTTTGTCGATGAAAAAGCCGTAGCCGAACCAGTTGTAGGTGGCCGTTTCGATGGTTTCCGAAATGCCTTGGGGCAGGCCGACATCCAGTTTCTTGATATCGGAGCCCCACATCACATCGCCCAGACCTTCGAGGAAATAGGCAAGCCCGATCGTGGCCATGAACAGGATGATCGGTTCTTGGTTGACCAGATGTTTCAGGATGTAGCGTTCAATCAGGATCGCCATGCCGACCATCACCACGGCCGTCAGCGCAATGGCGACCACTGCGGGCAGTGTCCAGCCGAAGTTGTGCAGATCGGTGCCGAAGATGGCGTTGATGACATGGGAGAACGGGATTTGGCCATCTTGCAGGCCCACAAGTGTGAGAGCGGCGAAGAGGGCCAGCACGCCTTGGGCATAGTTGAAAATGCCGGATGCTTTAAAGATCAGCACAAAGCCGAGCGCCACAAGGGAATACATGACGCCAGCCATCAGGCCGTTCAGCATCACCTCGGTTGCATAGAAAAAGGTATCGGGCATCAGCAATCCCCTTTGGATGGGTTATTCGTCATGGCTTACCCCCAGATAGGCATCAATTACGGCTTGGTTATTGCGCACCTCGTCCGGGGTGCCGTCGCCGATTTTCTTGCCGTAATCCATCACGACCACGCGGTCGGAGAGGTCCATCACCACGCCCATGTCATGTTCAATAAGGGCGATTGTGGTGCCAAATTCGTCGTTCACATCGAGGATAAAGCGGGACATATCCTCTTTTTCTTCGACGTTCATGCCGGCCATGGGTTCATCGAGCAGCAGGAGTTTGGGTTCGGCGGCCAGCGCGCGGGCAAGTTCGACACGTTTTTTGAGGCCATAAGGCAAGCGGCCCACGGGGGTTTTGCGGATATGCTGGATTTCAAGAAAGTCGATCACCTTTTCGACCTTTTCGCGGTGGGCGGTTTCCTCGGCTTGGGCGCGACCCCACCACATCGCCTGGGCCAGAAGGCCCGATTTCATCTGGGTGAGGCGGCCTGTCATGATGTTGTCGAGCACCGACATGCCTTCGAACAACGCAATGTTTTGAAAGGTGCGGGCGATGCCCATGCCTGCGACTTGGTAAGGTTTCATCGGTGGGCGTTTTGCGCCGCGAAACCAGACCTCACCTTCTTGGGGCACATAAAAGCCGCTAATGACGTTGAGCATCGACGATTTTCCAGCACCGTTCGGGCCGATGATTGCGCGAATTTCGCCCTCGCGGATATCAAAGGAAATATCGGTGATCGCTGCCACACCGCCAAAGCGCAGGGTGATGTTTTTCATCTCCATCATCACGCCGCCGATTTGGCGACCGTCTGCGGTGGTGTAGCCGTCTGGGTTTTGCATGTTCATTCTGCCGCTACTTTCTGGATCGGCGCGGCAGGCGCCACGGTCGCATCGGCCAGCGTCAGGGTCGCTTTGATCGCGCCTTTGCGGCCATCTTCATAGGTGACTTCGGTTTCGGTATAGATTTCGGATTTGCCACCATAAAGTGCCGCGATCAGGTCGGCGAATTTCTCCTCCACCACTTTGCGGCGCACTTTGCGGGTGCGGGTCATTTCGCCGTCATCGGCATCAAGTTCTTTGTGCAGGATCAGGAAGCGGTGGACCTGACAGCCGGCCAGCATCGGGTCGGCGGCGACAGATTCGTTTACCTCGGCCACATGGCCGCGCATCATTTCGAGGACGCGGGGGTGTTGCGAGAGTTCTTGATAGCTGGAATAGGCGATGTTGTTACGTTCGGCCCAGTTGCCAACCGCGTTCAGATCGATGTTGATGAAGGCGGTGCAGAAATCGCGGCTGGCGCCGAAAACCACGGCCTCAAGGATCGCGGGATAGAATTTCAGTTTGTTTTCAACGTATTTCGGGGCGAACAGCGACCCGTCTGCCATTTTACCCACATCCTTGGCGCGGTCGATGATGCGCAGGTGGCCTGTGTCTTCCTCAAAAAATCCAGCATCGCCTGTGGCGACCCAACCTTCGGCGTCTTTGGTTGAGGCGGTGCTTTCGGGGTTTTTATAGTAGGATTCGAACGTTCCGGGGGAGCGGTAAAACACCTCGCCATTATCGGCGATTTTCACCTCGACGCCCGGGCTTGGCACGCCCACGGTATCGGCGCGGACCTGACCATCGGGCTGTTGGGTGATGAATACCGACGCCTCGGTCTGGCCGTAGAGTTGTTTCAGGTTGATACCGAGCGAGCGGTAAAAGCTGAAAATCTCGGGGCCAATCGCCTCGCCTGCCGTATAGCCGACACGGACGCGACTGAAACCAAGAGTGTTTTTCAAGGGGCCGTAAACGAGGACATTGCCCAGCCAATAGGCGAATTTATCGGCGCCAGATACGGGGTTGCCATCAAGGATATCGGGACCAACGCGGCGGGCCACGGCCATGTATTTGTCAAACAGCCATTTTTTGAAACGGCCCGAATCCTCCATGCGGATCATCACATTCGTGAGCTGCCCTTCAAACACGCGGGGCGGGGCGAAGTAATAGGTGGGGCCGATTTCGCGCAAATCAGTCATCATTGTTTCGGCGGATTCGGGGCAGTTGACGCAAAACCCTGTCCACATCGCCTGCCCGATGGAAAAAATGAAATCGCCGACCCATGCCATAGGCAGATAGGCGAGGACTTCCTCTCCCGCCTGCAAATGGTCGAATTCTGACGAGTTTTTCGAGGTTTCAATGATGTTGCGATTGGACAGCACCACGCCTTTGGGTTTGCCCGTGGTGCCAGATGTATAAAGCATGACGCAGGTCGAGTTGTAGTCGAGTTCGGCGGTGCGGGTGGCCAGCTCGGCTTCAAAACGGTGGTGGGCCGCGCGGCCTTCGGCGATGACATCTTCCAGCGCGTTCATGCGGGAATGATCGTATTTGCGCATCCCGCGCTTGTCGACATACACGATTTGTTCAACCGATGGTTTTTGATCCTCGGTCAGCCAGTCGCTTTCCACCTCGAGGATTTTATCGACCTGTTCTTGGTCGCCACAAACGACAAAGCGCGCGCCGCAATGGTCCAGCACATAGGCCATTTCCTGCGCCACGGCATCTTGGTACAAAGGCACGGGGATCGCGCCGCACATTTGGGCAGCAACCATTGACCAATACAGCTGCGGGCGGTTGCGGCCAATCACGGCCACATGGTCGCCGCGCTGCAATCCCAACGCCATGAACCCCATTGCCGTTGCGCGAATGGCAGCATCGGCCTGCGCCCATGTCCAGCTTTGCCAAATGCCGAATTCTTTTTCACGGTAAGCAGGTTTGTTGCCATGCTGCGCCACGTTGCGCGCCAAAAGCGCGGGGATAGAGGCCAGCCCTGCCTGTGCCGTTGCGTTGATCATTCACGTCCCCCCATTGAGCGCAGATGCAAGTCCGCACTGCCCCCATTTTTATACCCTAGTCGTCACCACCAATACTTGCGTGACTTTTTCGCAATCCTTGCGAATTGTAACAGGTGATTTTTGTACCTTTCGCGCGGCCTCCCAAGGGTGTTAGCCAAGTGGACAAGGGAGACTGCGATGACCCTACGCCATATTGACCATACCGCAATGACTGCCGCCGGATTGAACCTGATCCAGCAAGCCCTGTCGATGTATGACAGCGACTTGCGGCTGGCGGTGTGCAATCGGCGGTTTTCAGAGATGTTCAACCTGCCTGCGGAATTATCGACGCCGGGGGCGACATTCCAAGACACCATCCGTTTTTTGGTGGCGCGCGGCGAATACGGCGAGGTCGATGATTTCAATGAAGCCGTTGCCGCACGTGTTGAGGCGGCGCGCACGTTTCAACCGCATTATATGGAACGGTTGCGCCCGAATGGCCGCTGGATTTCGGTCGAGGGTGCGCCGCTGGCCACGGGGGGGTGGGTAACGGTTTACACCGACATCACCGAGATCAAGATGCAAGAAGGGTTGCTGCGGGCGCGGTCTGAGGAATTGTCCGAGCAGGTTTTGGCCAATGCTGAACGCCTGTCACAGGCTAACCGCCAACTGGCCGCAACAAATGCCGCACTGGAAGAGACTAAGCGCGAGCTGACCGAGATGGAGGCGCGCACCCGTTTGACCACCGAAATGATGCCCGCCCATATTGCCCATGTGGGCCGCGATTTGCGCTATACCTACTCCAACCGCCGCTTGTCGTCAGTGATGCCGGGGCCGAAACGACCGCAGACCATTTTGGGGCTGACAGGGCGTGAGGCGTTGGGCGCGGCGGCGTTTTCGAAGATCGAGCCCTATTTGCTCCGCGCGCTGGACGGCGAGGCTTCGGTGTTTGAATTTGCCGATGAGGAAAGCGGGCGACGGATCCGCGCGGCCTTTACCCCCGATCAGACCAACGGTGGACCGATTGGCGGGGTGTATATTCTGTCGATGGATGTGACCGAGGAAGTACAGGCGCGGTCGGCCCTGATGCAGACCCGCAAGCGCGAATTGGCGGCGCAACTGACCAGCGGGTTGGCGCATGATTTTGCCAATTTGCTGACGATTATTATGGGGTTGCAGGGCCGGTTGGAACGGATGGATCTGCCCGAAGACGCGCGGGATGTGGTCAAGGCAACCACGGCTGCGGCACGGCGGGGTGGGACATTGCTGGACCGGATTGCAGGGATTTCGGGCAAGCGGGAATTGCGGCCTGTGGTGACGGATATGCGGCAGTTTCTGGCTGATTTGTCGGTGTTGGCGGGGCCTATTTTGCCCGACCGGATCACGCTGTGGATGGCGCGCGAAGGGTTGGACGGCGCGCTGCGGCTGGATGCGGGGATGTTGCAAGACGCGCTGGTGAACCTGATTTTGAACGCGCGTGATGCGATGACTGGACGGGCCGGCAAGATCACCCTGACCGCGCGGGAATTGCGTGAAACATGGCTGGAAATTGTCGTCGAGGATGACGGGCCGGGGTTCAATTCTGTGGCGTTGGAGCGGGGGTTGGAGCCGTTTTTCACCACCAAGGGCGGCGAAGGGTCGGGGCTGGGGTTGGCCATGGTTTACGATCAGATCACGCTGGCGGGGGGCACGGTGCGGCTGGGCAACCGCGATACGGGCGGGGGCCGTGTGACGTTGCGCCTGCCGCTGCGCCCTGTGGTGGCGGGGGCCGAACCTGGGTTGGTTTTGCTGGTCGAGGACAGTGTTGAGATACGCGAAAACGTGCGCGAAATGCTGCGCAGCATGGGCCATTCGGTGATCGAGGCGGGCAGTGCCGACGAAGGCCTTGCGCTGGCCAATTTGCCGGGGATCGAGATTGTACTAAGCGATGTGTCCTTGCCCGGCACCTTGACGGGCGTGGATTTGCTGGAGCAACTGGCAGGGCGCGGGGCGCGGGGGTATTTGATGACCTCCCTGCCCGCAACGAACCCTTTGCGCGCGCGCGGTGCTGCGCAATTTCCGGTGCTGACGAAACCGTTTGACGAAGGCCAGCTTGCAGCCTTCCTGACCCGCGAGGTGATATGACAGTCAAGGCCCCCCTGATTGCAATTTTGGATGACGAGCCGGAAATCCGCCGGATGCTGCAAGATGCGTTGGAGGAAGCGGGGTTTCGCTGCGCCGCTTACGGTCGCGCGACCGAGTTTGAGGCGGCGCTGAACCGTGTGACGCCGGATGTGTGTTTGGTGGATTTGGGCTTGCCCGACCGTGACGGGTTGGCGGTGGTGCACCGTTTGGCGCTGGAATCGGGGGCGGCGATTATTATCATTTCGGGCCGTGCGCAGGTGCAAGATAGGGTGACGGGATTGGAGCTGGGCGCGGATGATTACATCATCAAACCCTTTGATCCTGCGGAAGTGGTGGCCCGCGTGCGCGCACGGCTGCGCAAGGGCCGCGGCGCGGCGGAACGGGTGGCGCAAGTGGCGCAGTTTGCCGGATGGACTGCATATTTCGACCGCTATGTGTTGGTCGACCAAAGCGGGGTGGAGGTACCGTTTTCCCATGCCGAGGGCGAGGTGTTACGCCTGTTTCTGGAGGCCCCGAAGCGGCTGATTTCACGCGCGCAAATGCAGACCAGTTTGGGCGGGGCGGCGGGCGAAAGTTTTGACCGCGCGATGGATGTGCGGATTTCACGGCTGCGCACCAAGCTGGGCGAGGACCCGAAAAACCCGTTGTTGATAAAAACGATTTACGGGGCAGGGTATATCTTTTTGGGCGATGTGGTTTGGGGGTAGTTTGGGCTTGCGCCGCGCGCCAAGCGGCGGCGGGGGCTGTCTGCCCCCGAAGCCACATTGCTGCGCAACGTGGCACCCCCGAGGATATTTTTGCCGAAAAGAAAGCGGGGGAGGGTCAACCTGTTACCGCCGTTAGGATATGGTTTGCGACAGAGATTGCGCGGCCGTGGAGGGTGGTGCCTGCGGGAAAGTTGGGTACGGACGTGGTGAAGCGGGCGGTGAAGCTGCTGTCGGATAGGATGATCTGGATCACGTCAAAACCGAACAGGGTTTTTGAGCGGGCGTATTGCGCTTTGTAGGCGGCTTCTTTGGCCGAGAATATGCGTTTTGCCAGCAGGGGGGCGTTGGAATTGCTGCGCAGCATTTCCTGTTCGGCGGGCAGCAGAACTGTGTCCCAAAGGTCGGGCGCAAGGGGGGTATCGGGTTCCAGATCGATACCGATCAGCATTGCGTCGCGTGTGACGGCGGCAAGGCACAGCGTGGCGCTGTGGGTGATGGAACCCGTGATACCTGTGGGCCAAACGGGCGCGCGGTCTGGCCCTTGGGGGATGGCTGCGGGATCGACGCCCAGCAGAGCAAAGGCCTGACGGGCCGCTGCGCGCCCTGCGGCAAATTCGCGAAGACGAGAGTCGACCGCGCCGCGCAGGGTTTCACCAAGCCAGAGCGGTTGGGCCGCCGCCGTAGGATCGCTTGTGGCCACGGCGACCGATGCGGGCAAGATGGCGCGCGCCGCCGCCGTGAGGGCCGCAAGCTGGGTCGCCAGACTGGGCATCAGCCCGCCGCCTGCCCTGCCCGCATCGCGCGCCGCCGGGCCATGGCATCGGCCCGTGCATCGGCGCGGTCGTTTGTCGGGGCATTTGTGGGAGTGGCGGTGGGCACGGCAGTGGATTGCGCGGGTTTTGTCGTTGCTGCGCCGTTGGTTTTCTCAATATGCGCCGCAAGTGTCTCTAGCACCGGAAAGCGGAAGATGTCGGTGATCGAGAGTTTTGCCGCCCCCAGTTCAGCGCGGATTTCGCGGTGCGCCTGCACGGCCAGCAAGGAATGCCCGCCGATTGCAAAGAAGTTGTCTTTGGTCCCTACTTTTGGCACGCCCAACACGCGTGACCACACGGCGGCAAGCGCCTCGGCCACGCCCTTGGGGGCGACATAGGCCTCCGACTGCGGGGCCACGGTGGCGGACGGCGCGGGCAGCGCCTTGCGGTCTACCTTGCGGTTCGGGGTTAGGGGGAAGACATCCAGCGTGACGAAATGCTGCGGGACCATATGGGCGGGCAAGGCCTGTTCCAACGCGGGGCGCAGGGTGGCCGCCGTGGCGGTGCCGCGTAGATAGGCGACAAGCCGCAGATCGCCGGGGGTATCTTCGCGTGCCATCACGACCGCTTGGGCCACGCCGGATTGGGATTCCAGCACCGTTTCTATTTCGCCCAGTTCGATCCGGTAGCCGCGCAATTTGACCTGATGGTCGGCGCGGCCAAGAAAATCAAGCCGCCCATCCGACCGCCAGCGCACGAGGTCGCCAGTGCGGTACATGCGGCCCGCATGGAAGGGGTTGGGCAGGAAGCGTTCTGCCGTCAGATCATCGCTCTGCCAATAGCCGCGCGTCACACCATCGCCGCCGATCCACAACTCGCCCGCCACGCCAAGCGGCACGGGGTTTTGCGCATCAGCCAGCACATAGACCTGCGTGTTGGCGATGGGGGTGCCGATGTTGACAACACCCTGCCCCGCTTTGGCGGTTTCGGTTGTGGACCAGATCGTGGTTTCCGTGGGGCCATACATGTTCTCAATGCGGGCCTTCGTGGCTTTGCCCAGATCTTCGACCAGTGCCGAGGGCAGCGCCTCGCCGCCCAGCATCAGGGTTTTCACGCCTGCAAGTGCTGCGCGGCTGTCATCGTTCATGGCGATCATCCGCGCCATCGACGGGGTGCATTGCAGATGCGTCACCTTATGGCGGATGAGTTGCGCGGCGATGGAATAATCATGCGCCTCCGGTCCCGATTGGTTGGAACGGCGCAGCACCTCGGCCAAGGGGTAAAGCCCTTCCATCACCGTTTCGGTCGCGATGCCATAATCGATCAGGCAGGCCACCTCGGTCACACCGATTTTCTTAAGGGATTCGACACGGGCAAGGCAGTCTTCGACCGTGCCGAACAGGCCCGAATCTTCAAAGTAGCGTTTGAAGGCGAAATCGAGGATGGCTTCGTTTTCCTCATCCGACAGGGATTGCAGATCAATCTGCATGGGGTTTTCGACGCCAACGGGTTTTTTGAACGCGGGAAAGGCCCAAGCGTATTGCTTGATCAGGCCCGCGGCAGAGCGCAGGTAATCCTTCATCGGTTCGCGCGCGACCTCACGTGCCAATTCACGGTCGCGGGCGATATAGGTGTGCAGCATCAAGGTAACGCTGAAATTGGCGGGGTCATGGCCCGCCTTGCGCAGGGCGTCATGGTAGAGTTTGATTTTATCGCCGACTTCCGTCACCGACTGGCCCAAAAGGTGGGTCAGGACGTTTGCACCGATTTCACCCGCCTCGATCCATGTGGCGGGGTTGCCTGCGGTTGTGACCCAGATGGGCAGCTCTTTGGACACGGGGCGCGGTTGGGTGATGACCGAATGGGTGCCCGTGGCGGTTGGGAATTTGACCGCCTCACCCCGCCACAAACGGCGCACTTGGTCGATGCTGTCAAACAGCGCCTTGCGATTGTTGGGCGGCGTGTTTTCGGGGCGCAACAGGAAATCATCGGGTTGCCAACCGGATGCCATGGCAAGGCCCGCGCGACCATTGGTAAGGTTGTCGATCACGCCCCATTCTTCGGCAATTCGCGCCGGATGGTGCAAGGGGGCCACGCAAGAGCCAGCCCGCACGCCGATGTTTTTGGTGACAGCCGCCACCGCCGCGCCTGTGACGGACGGGTTCGGATAGGGGCCGCCAAAGGCGTGGAAATGGCGTTCCGGTGTCCATACAGCACAAAAGCCATGGGCATCGGCGAACTTCGCACCTTCCAGCAGCATTTCATATTTCTTGGGGCCAGCACCGTCATCATTGCCCCAGTAATAAAGCGAAAATTCCATCCCTTGACCGGAGGTGATGGTGCCAGACGACACCAGCGCGCGGTTTTCATCAGAGGACAGCACCAGTTTAAAGCCGCGTGCAAGGGTCCAGAACAGTTCCAGCACGGAGATGTCAAAGGACAGCGAGGTAACGGCCAACCAGACAGAGCCTGTGGCGTGGTCAATGCGCTGGTCCATGCCTGCGAAAAAGTTGGCGACGTTGCGATGTTCGACCATCACGCCCTTTGGGCGGCCCGTGGAACCGGAGGTGTAGATCATATAGGCAAGGTCAGCCGAGGTGACACCACTGTCGGGATTGGTATCCGGTGCCTGCGCCATGCGGGGATCGGTGTCTATGCACAGGGTTTGCGCGGTCCCTGTGGGCAGGGTGTCCAACAGCGCGGATTGGGTAACGATTACGGGTGCAGCGCTGTCACTTATAAACAGCGCGATACGGTCGGCGGGATAGGCGGGGTCCATTGGCACATAGGCGCCGCCCGCCTTTTGGATTGCCAGCGCGCCGATCAGCAGATCAAGCGAACGGGTGGCGCAAAGGCCGGTCAGCGTGCCCGGTTTCACGCCGATGTCGGTCAGCACATGGGCTGCGCGGTTGGCACGTCGGTTCAGCTGCGCATAGGTCAGGGTTTTGCCTTCAAACACCACGGCGGGGGCATCGGGGGTTTTGGCGACTTGGATTTCAAACGCGCGGTGCACGGTCAGGGTTTTGTCATAGTCCGTGGCGGTCGCGTTGAACTGGTTCAAGATCAGGTCACGTTCGGCCTCGGGCAAGATGGGAAGGTCGGCGCAAGGAGTTTGCGGGGCGGCGCTGGCCAAGGCGTTTGTCAGCGTGGCAAGGCGTGCGGCAAAGGCTTGGGCATCGGCTTGAGTGATGCGGGCAGCGTCGAAATGCAGGGTATTGGCGGTCAGGGTGATCGCAGTGCCGCGTACGGGGCCATCCGTTGACAGCGCAATTGCGGGGGTTTGCAACGCGGCCAGCGCAGGATCGCGGCGCGGCAGGTCAACGGCGAAACCGAGGGCCGATTGGGCGGCGGCAAGGGCCGTGGCAAAGGCGGATTGCGCCTGTTCAACGGTGCCGCTGGCGTCCAGATGCAGCGGTGTCCAGCCGGAAAGGTAGGGCGAATGCTGCGCAGCATTTACCGCCAGATCAACCGTGCCCTGCCCCAAGGCACGGGCCACACCCAGTGCGAGGGCGAACAGATCGGCGGATTGGGCAAGTGGCAGGCTGTGCCAGTCAGGCGTGCCATTGGTTTTGGTTTGGGCCAAGTCAAGCGGGGTAATCGCGGCCAAAGCGCGGCGCGCGGCCCCTTCAAACGGGGCAGCGGCGGCGATGGCATCGGTGATGGCTTGGCCATCCTCGGCAGGGCTGGGCAGGTGCGTGACATTCAAGGATTTCGGGCAAACAGGGGTGCCATCCAGCGCCATAAGGCCCGACAGATGCACGGCCCCTTTGGCGCAGGTCACGATCAATCCGGCCTCGGACGCTTCGGTCACGGTGCCGGCTGTGCCATCGCCTGCGGGGATCGCCTCGGCGGATGTGACGAGCAGGACGCGGCATGCCACGTCGATCTTTGGTATGGCTAGCGGATTGGCATAGCTGCCGTGATCCAAGGCGCGGACCATTGCCGCAACCTGTTCGGCAGTGTGGGTAAAATCCAACCGCGCGGCGGCGGCGGGCCTGTCGGCGCGGCGGTATTCGGTGCGTTTTGTCAGGTCTTGCGGCGTGCCTGCGGCGTTGGTTTCCAGTGCATCCAGTACGGCGGGAAAGCTGTTGATCGCGGCTTCAAAACATTTGGTGTTCAGGGTCAGCGCCGTGTCATTTGGTGCAATGTCAAACAGGCGCTGATCCAAAATCGCGCCTTCATCGACGCCTGCAACCATGCGGTGCCATGTGATGCCGTGCTGCGCCTCAAGGTTCAAAATTGCCCAGACAGGGGCATTCAAGCCCGCATAACGCGGCAAGGGACCATCGTGAAAGTTTACGGCTTGATCCGCCAGTGACAGCACAGCGTCAGGGATCACGTTCAGGTTTGCAATCGACAACAGCCAATCGACGCGCAGCCCCGCCAAACGGTCGGCCAGCCCACGATCTTGCGCCTCAACCCGCAGCCCTTTGCCGATGCCCCATGCACGCACATCGGGGTTGCGTGTAACCAGCGCCGCAATGGAATGTCCGCGCGCGAGCAATGCCTCGGCGCATTGGATGGTCAGGGATTCATTGCCGATAATCAGGGCGTTAGACATCATACTCTCCTTACCGCCAATCGGCGGGGGTCACGGTTTGGCCTGCGAAACGGCAGGGGCCAGTTTATGCTGCGGGCCACCGCCCAAAAAGGAACGGGCCGCGTGGGCGGTCAAATCCCGCAAGAAACACGGCGGATCGCCCCTGTCTTTGCGTTGAATCAACAACCGCAGCCGCCACAGGATAGACCCAAATATTAGCGACATTGTGGCAATCGCCGCATAAGGGCGGCCATGGGTTTTGGTAAAATAGTAAAGGCGGCTGTCAAACCAATAGGCGGGCATACGGCGCCATGTTTTCATGCCTGTGGAAACGGACCCAATGTGGGTGACGCTGCTGGTCCGGACGTAATCCACGGGAAAGCCCGCTGATGTGGCGCGGTGGCACAGCTCTGTTTCCTCAAAATAAAGGAAAAAGGTTTCGTCGAACAGACCGATTTCATCCAGCACATCGCGGCGCATCATCATGCTGGCCCCTGCCAGCCAATCGACGCGCGTTGTGGTGTCGGGGATAGGCTGTGCCACGATATGATCGGCCAAAAGGCGGCTGACGGGGCCAAAGCGGACCGAGGATTCAAATTCGCCAAGGATGGACGGAAAGCGAAAGGCGGTGCGGTGTGGGGCACCGTCATCGCCGTGAATGTAACTGCCCGCAAACCCCGTGATTGGGTTGGCATTCAGATGGTCATAAAGGGCGCGAATGGCACCCGCATCTGGGAAAGCATCCGAGTTCAGGATATAGACGTAATCGGGGCGCTGACCATTCGGCAGGCCCGCGCGGATGCCCACATTATTGCCCGCGCCAAAGCCGCCGTTATGGCCCGATTGGATAACCCGCACGGGGGGTTCGCCTTTGTCCCAGCCGCGCGCCGCAACCTCGGCCACCAGTTTTTCAAACGAACCGTCACCACTGTCATTATCGACGATCGTCAAGGCACCCGGAATGCCCTGCAACGCGTTCAGCGCCGATTGCGCCGATTGCAGGGTCATATCGGCGGTGCGCCAATTCAGGATTACCGTCAGCAGGGTTTTCATGGCTTACTCCGCCGCCTTATCAAGGCTGGTGATATAGGTCGCGGGTTCGGCATCTGCGATCACGCGGCGCAATTCTCCGGCCAACACGCGGACATTGGGTTCCAGCACCATACTATCGTGGTCGCCCGGCACCTCGATCACCTGCAAGGATGGGGCAAAACGCGTCAGGTCATTGTCAGGGAACACATATTCCTTGGCCGCACTGACCCATTTGCCGCCGCTGACCTGCCAATGCAAATCCAGCGGCGGGCGGAACAGGGCTGTGCGGCCCTTGTACAAAGGCAGCGGATATTGCGGCAAAGCGGCGCGGAAGGCCTGTTCAATGGCGGCGTTATGGAAGGCACCATCCGCATCGGCGGCAGGCGCATTGCGTTTGCGCATCTCCCAGTCCCAGCGCGCGCGGGCCCAATCGACCAAATAGCCCGGGCCGCGTTTGCGCAGCTCGGCCAGTTTTATCATGGCTTTGTCCGTGCCCGACAGGCTGGGGCGCAACGGCAATGGCGTGTCGAGAAGGGCAAGCAATGCAACCTCTTCGCCCGCTTTTTGCAGTTGCAGCGCCATTTCCCACGCGGTCAAGCCGCCACCCGAAAAGCCGCCCAGCAGATAGGGGCCATGCGGTTGGACTTGGCGCAGTTCCGCGATGTAATCAGCCGCCGCTTCGGGGATGGTATTGTGGGGCGGTTGGTCGCCATAAAGGCCGCGCGCCTGAAGGCCGTAAAACGGGCGTTCGCCGCCGATAAGCTGCGCAAGATGGCGCAGGTTCAACACGTTGCCAAACATGCCCGCCACAAGGAAGAACGGCGTTTTCGGCCCGCCTTCGCGTTCATGCATGGCGACCAGATGGGTGAAACGACGTTTCGGCGTTTTGGCCTCGGACACGGGTTTGTCGGCATCTTGCGGGCCGATGCGATCCTCGATCAGGTCTGCACAGGCGGCAATCGTCGGCGCCTCGAACAGCACCGAAATCGGGAAATCCACGCGGTAGGCTTTGCGCACCATCGCAAACAGGCGCACGGCGATCAGCGAATGGCCGCCCAGCGCGAAAAAGTCGTCGTTGATGCCAACCTGGCCCACGCCCAGCAGGTCTTGCCAAAATCCCGTCAGGGTCCGTTCAATATCATTGCGGGGTTCGGCATAGTCGCTATCCAGATCGGGGCGGGCAAAGGTTTGGCCTTGTTTCGGGGCCGCCTCGGTCTGGACCACTTGGGCAATAAGCGCGGGCAGATCCAGCGACGAGACGATGATTTGGGCTGTATCCAGTGACAGGGCACGGGCAAAGGCCTGCGCGCCTTCGTCGGGGCGGATGCCTTGCGACAAGGTATGGGCAAGCCGTTCCTCGGCAGGCGACAGCTGTTTTTGTGCGTCATCATCAAAGGTCAATTCGCGCGGATCGGGGGCAGTGAACGACAAAGCACCGTCCAAGCGCCGAATGGTAAAGCCGTGGATTTCGACACAAACCTTGCCCGATGGATCGGCCAGTGTCACATCAAACACCGCCGTGGCATCTGTGGCGCGGTTCGGGGCGGCATTGCGCACCCAAGAGGTAATGCGGGCCGGCAACGGCGCGTAAACGCGGACCGAAGCATAGGACATCGGCACCCACAAATGGTCCGGCGCATAGCCGTCAATTAGCCCCATCGCCCAGCCTGTCGCAAGGTCCATCAGCGCAGGGTGCAGCCGCCAAGGCCCGGCTTCGGATTGGAATTGCGCGGGCAAGGCGAGGTCCGCGATGCCTTCGCCCGTGCCATAAGCGCGGGACTTCAGCACCCGCCAGCGCGGGCCAAAGTTCAAATGCGCCTCTTGCGGGGACGCAAGGCCGGTGCCCGTTTCCGCAGGCCCACAACGGGCGGCGATCCCCGCGTCCAATTGCGGCACAAGGTCGGTCAATGGCAGCAGACGGGCTTGGGCATTCAACTGCCAGCCTGTGCGGCCCTTGGATTGCACGCCCGACCGCAGATCAAACCCGTAACCTTCATCCGTCGGCGTTAGGGTCGCGCGGATATCGGGCACATCGAGCGGGCGGAAAAAGTACAGGTCGCGAATTTCAAAGGCATCCATCCCGTCCTGCGCCATCGCCTCGGCGGCAATTTCCAGATAGCCGGTGCCGGGGATCAGCGCGTGGCCATCCTTGGTGCGGTGCCCGTCCAGCACCCAACGGTCCAGCCCGTAAGTGGCGGTAAAACGCCGATGCCCTTTGTCGTCAAACGTGGCCTCATCCAACATCGGCAGGCTTAGGGGCACGCGCGGGGCGGCGGCCCGTGTTCCCGTGCGATCCGCCAATGCTTCGGCTGCCATGCCAACATCAGCCCAGATGCCCCAGTTCAGCGCGGTCACTTTGGTTTTCCCACCGTGCCGCGACTGCGCATAGGCGTTCAGGTATTCATTCGCCGCGATATAATCGACCTGCCCTGCGGGGCCAGTGACGGTCGAGGTGGACGAAAACAGCACCAGCCGTTCAATCGCCCCATCGGGAAACACGTTTTCCAAAACGCGGGTGCCGTGGAGTTTTGGGGCAAACACTTCCTCGACCGCCGCGGGAGATTTGGCCAAAAGCGGGCCATCATCAATCACGCCAGCAGCATGGATGACCGTGTGGATTTTGCCAAAGGCTGTCGTTACCTGATCCGCCGCATCGCGCATGTCTTGCGCGTTGGTCACATCGGCGGTCAGTACCATCACATCGCCGCCAAGCGCCTCTAACCGCTGCAGCGCAAGGATACGGCGGCTGTTGGCATCGGTCGGGCTGTGCTTGGCCAAATAGGCGGGCCAATCGGCGCGGTCGGGCAAGGGCCTGCGTGCGATCAAGGCGATTTTGGCGCCATGATCGGTGATCAGCTTTTCCGCCAGCGTCAGGCCGATGCCGCCAAAGCCGCCGGTCAGCAGAACGGGTGCGCCCTTGGGCAGGGTCAGCTCGGTATCAGGCAGGGCCACGGATTTCACCCCACGCGCCAGCCGTTTCGCCCCTCGCAATGCGGCGGTGTGGTTGGCGGGCAGCGCCAGCAATTCATCCAGCACTTGCGGGATCAACGCGGCATGATCCGGCTTTCCTCGGCGCGGACGGGCGGGCAGTTGCAAGTCCAGCGTGGCGCAGGTCACCCCAGGCACTTCGCGCGGGATCACCATCATCGGGCCAGCGATGGTCGCCTTTTCAGGGTAGGCCAAACCTTCGCTGCGCACCTGCGCCGCACCGTTGGTGAAAACGGTGATATGGGGGGGGTGGGCAAGGTTTTCTTCGGCCAAGGCCTGGCCAAGGAACATCAGGGAATAGAACCCCTGTTCGATATTGCGATGGAAAAAGCTGGACCCCGGGCGGAAGTATTCCCCATCCGTCACCAACCAGAAATGCGCGATGCGGGTGGGCGTGTGGCCTTGCGCAATCAGGTCACGCAGCAGCGCGTCATAGCCGTCGCGCCCCCGTTCGGGCGACAGGCGGTAGCCGCCTTTGCCATCGGGACCATAGGCATCACCCGTACGGACGGGGATCACGCGGTGACCTGCCGCGATAAGGGGCGCAAAGGCCGCCTCGGCCAGACCGCCCACGTCCATGAACACAAGCCATGTTTGCGGCGTCACGCCGTCAAGCCCGCCTTCGATATCCACATCTGTCTCTACCGCGCGGGGCCGCCAATGGGGTTGCCAGCCCCAGTTTGCCACATCCTCTATCCGCATCGGCAGGTCGGGGGCAGCGGTTTGGGCCGCCTGCCCCGGTTCGATGAAATACTGTTTGCGCTGGAACGCATAGGTGGGCAGCGGCACGCGGTGGCGGGTCGCATCGCCCCAAATCGGGGTCCAATCCACATCGACCCCGCAGGCCCACAGTCGGCCAATCGTGGCGATGTGCCATTGGTCATCAGGGATCACTTGTTCGGGGTGGCGCAGCGCGGCGATGACTTGGGCGGCGGGTACACCATTTGCCTGTGCCAGCGACGACATCGCACGGCCCGGACCCATTTCCATGAACACACGGGAGGGCGATTTCAGCGTTTCCATACAGGCGGCGAAATTGACCGTGTTGCGCAGATGGGCGACCCAATAGTCGGGGCTGGTCGCCTGCACCACTGTCAGCTCCAAACCTGTCGTGTTGGAAATGATCGGCAGTTGCGGTGCGTGCAGCGGGATGGAGCGGAGATAATCGCCAAAATGCGCAAGGATCGGTTCCAGCATTTTGGAATGGGCGGCGATATCAATCGCGATGCGCTGGGTGTCCACGTCCTGCGCGGCAAGGGTTTCGGCAAGGGTTTTGAGGGCGGCATCGGGGCCAGAGACAACGCATAAGCCCGGCGCGTTGACCGATGCCATATCAAGGTTGTCCGTCAGCAGCGGGCGCACCTCGGTCACGTCCAGCGGGATAGACAGCATTCCGCCCGCCGGAACCGTATCAAACAAGGTGCCGCGCAGGTGGATCAGGCCGATGCAATCTTCAAAGCTGATAACCCCCGCCAAGCACGCAGCGGTATTTTCGCCCATCGAATGGCCGACCAGCGCCTGCGGCTGCACACCCCAGCTTTGGTACAGTTTTGCCAGCGCGTATTCGGTAATCATGATCAGCGGCAATTGGACCGACGGCTTTTTCAGCGCCTCATTCGCCGCCGCCTCGCCCCCCGTTTCGGGCAACCACAGTGCGCGGATATCATAGGTCAGTTTGGGTTGCAGGATGTCCAACCCACGGTCCATCCAATCGGCAAATTCAGGTTCGGTTTGATACAGATCGCGGGCCATGCCTGCGTATTGCGCGCCGCCACCGGGGAACATGAACACCACATCGGGGCTGCCCAAATGGTCATGGTTGAAAATGCGGCGGGGTTCTGTGTTTTCCAACAGATCGGCGGCCTGAGCATGGCTTTCGGCCACAACAATGCGGCGCTTTTCAAAGGCGCGGCGGCCGTGTTTCAATGTCCACGCCACATCGGCCAGCGGCTGTTCTGGGTGGGCACGCAAATGGGCGGCAAGGTTTTTGGCCTGCCCGTCGAGTGCGGATTTCGATTTGGCGGATAGGACCAGCAGTTGAAACGGCCAATCACTTTGCCCCGAAGGCGCGCGCGCGGGGGCTTCCTGCACCACCACATGCGCGTTGGTGCCGCCCACGCCCAGTGAATTGACGCCCGCGCGGCGCGGCCCTTTGCGGCGGGTCCAATCGGTCAGGCGGTCATTCACGCGAAACGGGCTGGTATCAAAATCAATCGCGGGATTGGGCGCGGTGTAGTTCAGGCTGGGGGGCATTTGGCCGTGATGCAGCGACAGGCTGGCCTTGATCAGGCTGGCCACACCTGCGGCGGTGTCCAGATGCCCGATGTTGGTTTTGACCGAGCCGATGCGGCAAAAGCCCACTTCATCCGTGGTTTCGGCAAAAGCCTCGGTCAAAGCGGCGACTTCAATCGGATCGCCAAGGAAAGTGCCCGTACCGTGACATTCGATGTAGTCAATCGTGTCGGCGGTCACGCCTGCAATCGCCTGCGCTTCGGCAATCGCGCGGGCTTGCCCGTCGACGGACGGGGCAAGGTAGCCTGCCTTGGCCGACCCGTCATTGTTGACCGCCGAGCCTTTGATAATCGCCCAGATATGATCGCCGTCGCGCACCGCATCGGCCGCGCGGCGCAGCACAACCACACCTGCACCAGAGCCGAAAACGGTGCCTTGGGCACTGGCATCGAACGCGTGGCAATGACCATCGGGCGACAGGATTTCCCCATCGTTGAAAATATAGCCCCGCCCTTGGGGTAGCTCGATTGTCACGCCGCCCGCCAGCGCCATGTCACATTCGCCCATCAGCAAGGCTTGGGATGCGTAATGCACGGCCACCAAGGATGTCGAACAGGCGGTTTGGACGTTGATTGACGGACCTTTGAGGTCAAAGATATGGCTGACGCGGGTGGACAGGAAATCCTTGTCGTTGCCCGTGTGGCGCAGCAGGAACATGCCAGTGTTTTCAACCAAGTCAGGGTTGGAACACAGGTTGAAGTAGAAATAGCTGCCCATGCCGCAGCCACCGTAAACGCCCACCGTGCCGGAGAAGGTTTCGGGCGGATGGCCTGCATCCTCCAGCGCCTCCCACGCGACCTCTAGGAACTGGCGGTGCTGGGGATCAAGGATCGCGGCCTCTTTTGGGGAAAAGCCGAAAAATTCGGCGTCGAAATGGTCGAAGTTATCCAAGGGCGCGCAGGCTGGCACATAATTGCGGTGGCGCAGGCGCGCGGGGGTTTCGCCATTGGCCAGCAATTCAGCCTCGGTCAGATGGCGAATGCTTTCCACGCCAGCGGCCAGATTGGACCAATATTGCGCAACAGTCGCCGCCCCCGGAAGATGCGCCGCCATGCCAACAATCGCGATATCATTGTCGCCGAGGTCCGTCTGGTTTGCCGCATCTGCCATAGCGCTTGCCTTTGGCCCTTTCCCTTGGTCAATCAACATTGGGCCATCAGGGTATTTGCCAATTAAGCCGCTTGATCCATTACGTTAAAACTAACGCAGATGGCGCGGTTTTCCTACCCGTCACAGCACCATTTGGCGATCAGTGCCCCAGCAGGGACAATGCCCCGGTGTTGCCACATTCTTGCCGCTTTGCCCGCCGAAACAAGGCAAACCCCACAGGGAATGGCCCGTATACTGGCGTGAAGGTTTGGCGATTGGCTGGGATATGGAAACAATAAAGCGGGTGAACCACAGGCCGCAATCCGAATCAACTTTAACAAAATCTGAATTACAAAACGGTTCGGGGGCCTGACCCTTGGGCCAAGCCGGCCTTCCATTTCGCCGCAGCATCGTGGCGGCGCTGGGTCGCCAGGCTTTCGGCATAGCCCATAAGCGCGCCTGCCATCAGCCATGTAAAGGGAATGAGGGTCGCGTTTGGCAACAGATCGGCAAGGTTGGCAGCATAGATCAGCGCAATAGTGCAAGCAAAAGGCGAAAACGCAGCCGACCGTTGCAACAGCGCCTCACGGCCCAAAAAAATCAGCGGCATGATCAGCAGGCCAAATTCACAGATATAGCCAAGCCAGCCATAGGTCCCCAAAACAATGATCCATTGCCCATCGGGAATGGTCAGAATGCGACCGTCAAAGGCGTCGAGGATCAGGTTCCGGCCATAGCCGCCCCAGCCGAAGTACGGCTTGAGCGCCGCGCGGGCCAGCAATTCCTCTTCGTTCATGATCCGGAAATTCAGGGACTGGTGGCGCTCAGGGCTGAGGGACAGCGCGTAATCAAGAATGATATCCAGCGGAATAAGCCCCGCGCCCCGCAGCAGCGGATAGGTGATGACAACGACGGCCAGCCCCGCCGCCAACAGCAACTGCCAGCGCCGGGGGGCAAAAAAAATAACTGGCGTCAGGCCCAGCGCATAGACCAACGGCCCCACGCTTTTGCACGTGTACAGAACAAGCGCGAGGTAAAGGAAAATCGCCAGTTGCTTTGGGCGATCCTGCGCCTCGCCCATGCGCAGAATGATCAGTGCAGACATCGCCGCCATCAGCGCAAAGAACGCAACCCACAGCCCATGCGGCATGAACACCATCGGGCGAAAGCCGCCCGCGCGCATGCTTTGCGAAAAATCATGCTGGAAAAAGCCGTAAACCCAGATGTTCAGCTGCGGCGAGATGCGCGATTCCAACAACATCGGCAAGGAATAGATCAGCCCTGCCGTGACCAAGGCCCCAACCATCACCTTTAGGGCGGCTTCGCTGCGCAGTAATTGCCGCGCCAGAAAGAACGGGATCAGCGCGATAAACTGATAGCTGATCGTTGCCACCGAGTCGTACATCCGCAAGGCCGGCACGTCTTGCATGACAATCGGGATCGGGTCTGTGTTGGTCAGGGCCGTGGCAAACGGGCTGACGACGTACAGAATAATCAGCACCCGCCCAATCAGGCTGCTTGGCAAAAAGCTGACCTTTTCGTGCAAAACCCAGACAGTCAGCCCCAAGGCGCACAGGTTGGCGATGGCAAACTTGTCCAGATCCGGCACAGCAGGCAGGTTGATATTAGCGATAGGCGGAAGGATCATATAGGCCGCAAGGATTGACCAGATCAGCGCCTTTTCACGTGGCAAGCGTCGAAACAGGGCTACCGCGATGATAGGCCAGATCAGCAGCATAATATAGGCAAGTGCGTTGGGCATCGCCGCAGTCTTTGTTCCTTGGGTGGCACGCCGCGTGCAGGCGCAGAGGGTGTTCGGCTGCAATGCTAGCACGCGGGCCGCGCGCAAACTATCCGGCCTGCGTGGGCGGCGGGCCAAGTGTTGCACGGCGACCCGTTATTCTTAAGGGTGGGTTTGACGGCACCTTTAGGTGATGACATTCAATTCATTGAATCTAATAATAAAATAGATCGCCAGCCAAGCACCCCTTGAACAGTTTGGAAACAGAGTGTTGCGCCCCGCCCGCGATTACCGCACGGTTCTGACCCTCGCGCGAACGGTCATTTTGTGATAGGTGGCACAGGAATCCGGTTAAGGCGCATGTAAATGAAGTTTGTTTTCGGCAGTACAGAGATTGCGATCACCCATCCCGATGCGCCTTCGGTTCTGGCCGAGGTAGAGTCGCGTTTGCGGGATGGCACGGGCTTTGCGCTGGCCACGATCAATCTGGATCACCTTGTAAAACTGGGCGCGAATACGGCCTTTCGGGCGGCCTATGCCCAGCAGGATATGGTCGTGGCCGATGGCAACCCGATTGTCTGGTTGTCACGGCTGGCACGCCGCCCTGTGGGTTTGGTGCCGGGGTCGGATTTGGTACAGCCATTGGTGCGGGTGGCGGCAAGTCTGGGGCGGCCTTTGGTGCTGTTTGGCAGCAGTGACGCGGCACTGGCAGGGGCGGCGGCGGCGTTGCGCGAACAGGTGCAGGGGATTGTCATTGCAAAAACCATCGCGCCGGCCTTCGGGTTTGACCCGACGGGTGACGCCGCCAAAACCATGTTGACGCAGATTGCCGAGGTTGGGCCTTGCCTGTGTCTGATCGCCCTTGGCGCGCCAAAGCAGGAACAATTTGCAGCCCTTGGCCGGACACTTGCCCCCCAAGCAGGCTTTGCCTGTGTCGGTGCAGGGGTGGATTTTCTGTCGGGGTATCAGCAGCGCGCGCCGGATTGGTCGCGCCGCTTTGCATTGGAATGGTTGTGGCGGGCACTGCAAAGCCCCAAGCGGATGGTGCCGCGCTATATCGACTGTGCCGCGATTTTGCCCGTGCATGCGTGGCGGGCGTGGCGGTTGCGGGGCTAAGGCTATTTATATTCGATCAAGGTCGCCCGTTTGCGCGTGATCCGGCCCCACCAATACCCCAGAACACCTTGCGCCTCGGGCAATTTACCCAACACGGTGAAAAATGCTGTCTCAGGCCCCAAACGCGGGGACAGGCGCAGCATTTGCAGCGGCCAAGCCAGCAACACCAGAAACCCAAGCGGGTGGATCAGGCCCAAACCAATCGCCGCAATCGGAACCCCCGCGCCCCAAATCAGCGCGCGGCGCGTCTCGCGCACCCAGTGCCGGACGGGCGGCGCGCCGTGCAAGGCAGCCCCTTCGCCATAAGCATGGCCCGCACGACGGCTGCGGCTCCACCATTGGGCAAAACGGGTCATGGCGGCGTCATGCAGGGTCATCTCGGCATCAATCCGCCAGATCTGGCCGCCGTTTTGCGCAAGGCGCAGGCACAGCTCGGGTTCCTCGCCTGCGATAAGAGTGTCGCGGTAACCCCCAACCGCGCGCAGCGCATCTGTTTGCATCAAGGCATCCCCACCGCAGGCCGCCGCTTGCCCAATCGCCGTGTCCCACTCACGGTCACACAGGCGGTTAAAGACCGACGCTTCGGGAAAGCGTTCGCGCCGCCGACCACAGATCACAGCGGCATCGGGGTGGCGGGCGGCAAAATCCATCGCCGTGGCGACCCAATCGGGTTGCACCATGCAATCACCATCAACGAATTGAACAAACGGTGCCGTCACCTGTTCAAGGCCCGCATTGCGGGCGCGGGCGGCGGTAAAGGGTTGGGTCATATCAAGGGCAACCACCGTCGCCCCCAAACCCGCCGCCATGTCCGCGCTGCCATCGGTAGACCCGCTGTCGACATAGATCACGCGGCCAACTTGCCCGACAAGCGACGTGATGCAGGCCGCCAGTCGCGCGCCTTCATTACGACCAATCACAACGGCGTCGACGTGCCGGGGTGCCGTTGTGGGCTGGGGCTTGGGTGTTTGCATGCGCGGCGCTTTCCTTTCAGAACTGTTGGGATCATAAGCTGCGAAAAACCCGTTGACCACGATCTTCCTTTACCGATTCACGCGCCCCGCTATGGGCCCATACGTCTTTCATTTTAGAGACTTATCTGATAGTAATTCCATATCGGGCGGGGGCCCGGGCGAATCTGACTGGACCGTGCCGCGTGGCACACAACAGAAAGTGACCGCTTGGAAACTTGCCTGCTGTAAAGCGGGCACCTATGTGTGTAACCGCCCCTATCGGCCAATACCGTGCCGGGCAGCAGGAGCCTGATCTCGTATGGCCAACCACGATATCTTGTTGTCTTCTGCCAATTGGCAGACGGATTTGGGGCAGGCGCCGATGGATGACGAAAGTTTCCGTAAAATGGCAGAAGATATTAGACGCCCGCGCGCGTCCGCGGTTTCCGTTTTTCGGCAAAGCGGCACGGCGCTGCATGGGGCTGGCGGCTATCCCAAACCCTCGACAGCCTTGGTGACAACAGAGCTGAAACTGTCGCCCCCCAACCCCGAACGGGTTTGGGAATCGCTGACTGCGGTTGCGCTGGATGAGGCAAAGCTGAATGGAAAAGGTCTGTTCACCAATCCGCAACAGTCCAAATCGGCAGGGTATTTCGACATCCTGCGCACCCGCCTTTTGCATGCGATGCAGGAAAAGGGCTGGAAGCGGCTTGCCATTACATCCCCGACCCACGGCTGCGGGAAAACCTTTGTTGCCGCTAACCTTGCGCTAAGCCTTGCCCGCCGTCCGTCCAGCCGCACGGTGCTGTTGGACATGGAACTGCGTCAACCTGGATTGGCGGACCTGTTCGGGTTGCACGATGTCGGGCAGATCCGCGATTTTCTAAGCAGCGACCAGCCGCTTGAAAGCCATTTTCTCCGGGTCGGGCGCACGCTTGCCCTTGGCCTGAATTCGACACCAATGCCCGATGCCGCCGAAACACTGCATGAGCCGTCTACCGCAAGCGCCCTGACGGATATGATTGGTCAACTTGCCCCCGATATGGTCGTTATAGATGCGCCGCCGGTGCTGATAAATGATGACGTGTTGGCCTTGTTGCCACAGGTTGATGCGGTGCTGCTGATCGTTGACGGCACCAAAACCACCGCCGAAGAGGTGCGCGCCTGCGAACGCCTGTTTGCCGATCAATGCCCCTTGATGGGGGTGGTGCTGAACCGCGCGCAAGACCGCAGTTTGCGCCGCTACCGTTATGGCAACACGTGACAGGGCAATAATATGGGCCAGATTCAAAGCATAGACGAGCTGATCGGACTGCTATTGCGCCGCCGCCTGTTGATTGGGGCCGTGACCGTGTTCGGTATTGTCATGACATTGCTTTATGTCGCCGGAAAAGCGGATGTGTTCGAAAGCACCGCCGTGCTTCAGGTGCAAAGCCCGACTGTGGCCGGTGCCGATACCGCCGCCAACGCGCCGCGCGAAAATTCGGCGCAGCGGTTGCAAGCGATCCAGCAACAGCTGACCACGCGCGAGGCGATGCTGGCGGTGATCGAGCGCCACGGGCTTTACGCCAATACTGGCCTGACCGACGACCAAAAGGTGCATCTGCTGCGCATTTCCTTGCGGTTTGAAACGGTGGCAAGTGCTGCGGCGTCCGGCTTTGGGCAACCCAGCGAAGTCTCTGCGCTTTTAATTAGCGCCACGGCAGAAACGCGGTCGCAGGCAGCAAGGGTTGCGAATGATTTTGCGCAAAGCATCATGGATGCAGGCGCGACGGGTCAAATAGATCGGGCACGTGAAGCACTGGGGTTTTACCGCGAAGAAGAGGCACAGTTGAAAGCGCAGATTGATGCGCTGGGGGCCGAGTTTGCGGCCTATCAATCCGAGAACCGTGATGCGTTGCCCGCGCAACGCGAATTGCTGCGCATAGAGTTGCCCGGCCTTGAAAGCGAATTGCGCACCTTGGATCAATCGCTGGTTGGCGCGCGTAACGAACGTGCATTGATCGAACGCAAGTCCAATTTGCGCGCCACGGACCGCCGACAGCTTGACGACTTGGGCGCACAAATTGACACCTTGGCCGCACAAGGCAGTGCGCTTGAGGCGCGGCGCGCCGAGATTTTGGGTACATTGGCAAAGGGCCAAGAAATGGACCGTGCGATTGCGGACTATCAGCGCACCCTCGCGCAGTTGCAAAGCCAGTATGACGTTGTAACCCGCCGCAGTGCCGACGCGGAAACCGATGCCAAGCTGCAAAACCGCCAGCAAGGCGAGACCTTTACGATGCTGGAACGTGCAATCGAGCCGGACTATCCGATCAGCGGCGGGCGGCGAAAACTGGCGATTGTCGGCGCTGTGGCAAGCCTGATGTTGGGTGTTTTGGTTGCCTTTGTTCTCGACCATCTGCGCCCCGTCTTGCGCACGCGTGGTCAATTGGAGCGTGAATTGGATCTGCGCGCCATTGTCGCAATCCCCGAAATCGCGCCGGTTGGCAGATCATTTCGCCAAAAGGTCATGCAAGATATGCCAAAGCTTTCGGATCTGGCGCGCCGTTCGCCCAACGCCCCGATTGCCGGAGCAGGCAAAGGCAAGACTGTCGGTCAACTGAACCCTGTACAAACAATTATGGGCGGGATCACCGTTATTTTGCTGGTCGGTATTGCCGCCGCGATGACCTGACCTGTGCGGTAGCGCCGTTTCGAACAGGGCGACAGCTGGCTGATGTGGCAAGCGCCTGCGCTAGGACTGCTTGACCAAAGCCCCGCCAATCAAGCCCCGCCAATCAAGCCATGCCACGAACAAAAAGCCCGCCTCAATGTCTTGGGGCGGGCTTTTTGATGTTCGCATCAATCTTGGCAAGCTGCGGGACCGATCAACCAACAGGTTGAACGGCCGTATGCGCAGCTCAATACCCGGTGCACTTCATCACAACGCCGACAGTGCGCGACAGGATTTTCAGGTCTGTTGCCAGCGACAGATCGGCATCATAAGCCTCGTCATACACAGCGCGGGCCTCAAACGTTGTGGCGTTGCGGCCATCGGTTTGCCAATAGCCCGTAACGCCAGGCCGCAACCTGTAATAGGCCGTGCCAGGATACAACGCTTGCTGGTTCAGCATGATCGGACGAGGCCCGACAAGACTCATCTCGCCAATCAGAACGTTCCAGAGCTGTGGCAATTCATCAAGCGAAGACTTCCGCAGGAACTGCCCGAACGGGGTGATCCGAGGATCAGATTTCAACTTTTGCGTTTGTTCCCATTCCAAACGTGCATGCGGATTCGCAGCAAGGTAATCGGCCATTCGGTCATCGGCATCGCTGACCATGCTGCGCAGTTTCCACATGCGAAAATGGCGCCCATCTTGGCCCACGCGCAACTGTGTGTAAAAGGCCCCGCCACCATCGCGCCGCACGCAAAGTGCCAGCCCAAAAATGAGCGGTGCAACGATCGGCGCAGCCATAACCACGGCCGCCACATCCAGCACGCGTTTAAAAACGCTGCGATAGGTTCCCGCTGGTTGCGGTTTGGCACGCAGATTGGGTGCAATGGTGTCAACTGCCCGGGCAGGATGCTCTATCGCGCCAGATCCACCAGCGATCAAATCAGAATAGCTGATCGTCATTGTTGTTCCCCCCGGGACAATTGGGTGGATGCATAAGGCTGAAAAATTCGTGCGACCAAACTGGCAAGCCCAGAGCAAAGCATACACACGGCACTGACGCCGGTCGAAAGGTAAAAATTGCAGACCATCACATACACTCGGCAGTTACGCCCCCGCCTAACATTTTATCCTATTTTTAGGTGCATTGGCGAGAGATGATCCGAGACCTTGGCCACTATTTAGACGCATTTACCGAAAAAGCTGGACATATTTTCGATATTTTGGACCTTTGCCCTCAAATGCGAACGCAGCAAATGCTGCGATGCAGCAATAAATGTCAAAACAAGGTTTAAGTGATTCGGGGCGCTTTGGCAGGACTGCGCTTGAAAAGCGCTGTTCGCCTTTGCGCGAAAAGAAACACTTGTCGTAAGCCGTGCTTTTGCAACTGTTTCTGCGAAGCGCACAATCAACGTATTTTCGCAGGTCGCCTAGCGTACCTGCTTATTCCGCCGCAAATACGGGCGATGTGTCATGCTCATGCTCATGCTCATGTTGTGGTTTGCGACTTAGGACAAAACCGATAAAGCCAATCGCGCCCATTGTCCCCAGTATGGGATAGAGCATCACAGCAACCCAAAGCGGCAAGCCAAAGGACAAAGCACCAATAGATACGACCAGTCCGGTAAAGATTCCCGAGAACATGATACCCATGACCATTTTAGTCTCTCCTGCCTATTCGTATTCATTTAGGTAGATCGTCGTGTGCCGCAGGGACTTTTCCCTTGGATTAACCAAAGTTGACCCGAAAATGTGGCAAGAGTCAGGCAAGATTATAGCCCTCACAAGACAGCATAGTTTTTCCGCCAAAAACATCCCTTGGTTGAGCGATTTTTTGCCCAAACGAGGGCTTCTATGCAATAAGAGAAATTTCTTAACGGAAATTTAACGAGGCTTTGCAACAGCCCGATAGCCCTTTAGACCATTGGGAACCGAACATTTGGGGCCCCGCCGTGAAAATCGCTTACCTTGTAAACACCTATCCGCGCCCGTCGCATACCTTTATCCGGCGCGAGATCAGGGCGCTGGAACGGCGCGGGTTTGAAATCCACCGTTTTGCCATGCGGTCAGAACGGGGCAGTTTGGTGGACCCTGCGGATTTGGCCGAAGATGACCTGACCGAACATGTTTTGCACATTGGCAAGGGTCGGTTGCTGGCTGTGGCATTGCGCTGGATGGTGACCCATCCGGCGGGTTCTATCCGCGCCCTAAAGGCAGCGCTGGCGTGCGGCGCGCACGGTGCAGGCGGCAGTCCGGGCACAGGCGGACAGCTGCGACACATGATCTATCTGCTAGAGGCCAGCTATATCGCGCAGCGCAGTGCCGAACTGAGCATCGAACATTTGCACGCTCATTTCGGCACCAATTCCGCCACGGTTGCGATGCTGTCCTATCTGATGGGGGGGCCGCGCTACAGCTTTACCGTGCATGGCCCAGAAGAGTTTGACGCGCCCGTCGCCTTGGCCTTGGGCGAAAAGATGCGGCACGCGGCGTTCACTGTCGCGATCAGCAGCTTTGGCCGCAGTCAGTTGTACCGTTGGGCCGCTTTGGCCGATTGGAAAAAGCTGGCCGTGGTGCATTGCGGGATTGAACCCGAAAAATTCACAGCGGCAATAGCGCCGCCCACGGGTGGGCCGCATGTGGTGGCAATCGGACGGCTGGCCGAACAAAAGGGCTTTTCCCTTTTGATCAAGGCCGTGTCGCTTGCCATCACGTCGCACCCTGACCTGCACCTGACACTGGTCGGCGATGGCCCGATGCGACCCGAGATAGAGGCGCTGATTGCGGCGAATGGCCTGTCGGGAAACGTAACCCTTGCGGGCTGGCAGGATGAGGCGGGGGTCGGGCGCGCCTTGGCCGCATCACAGGCGCTGATTTTGCCGTCCTTTGCCGAAGGCCTGCCGATGGTGGTGATGGAGGCGATGGCAGCGGGCCGTCCGGTCATTGCCACGGCAATTGCAGGTGTGCCCGAACTGGTGGTTCAGGGCGAAACCGGATGGATCGTGCCTGCTGGCGATGCATCGGGGCTTGCCGAGTCGATTAGCGCCCTTGCGCAAACGTCAGCCGACCAATTGGCGGCAATGGGCAAGTCCGCGCGCACCCGCGTTTTTGAACGGCATGATATTGATGTTGAGGCCGCAAAACTGGCGGCGCTGATTTTGGACGCAACGCCCTAGCGTCCGCGCACCCATTCTATGCCACCGCGCCGCGCCTTTACGGCCAATGACACGGCGGCATAAACGGCAAACCCCACAGGGTCGCGGGCGGCGCGTTTGGCAACGCCCATCTTGCTTAGACGCGGCTTGCCCTCGCGCGCCAAAAGCCCCGGAAACTGATCGTCAATCTGCGCCACGCCTGCGTCTTGCCTGCGCCGAACCCGCACCAATGCGGTGAACCCTTCGATCATCGGCCAGCTGTAGGTGGCGCTGCATCCAATCCGTTCGGACGGGGAGAATTGCAGCCGCACAAAGGTGTCATCGGAAATGATACTCGGAAAATCGCCCCAACGCGCCCGCCCCGCCCCGTTCACCGCAAACAGACCATAGCCAGGGGCCGCAGATTTGGCGAAAGGCAGGGTTTGCCAAAACCGCGCGTAGGCACGGGTCACAGCTGATTTTGCCCGCGGAATTTCGGCGCGCCCTGATGTATAGCGCGGTGCCTCAATCGCCAAAACCCGCACGATTTGTGCCATCAGTTCGGGGCTGACAACCACATCCGCGTCCAGATAGGCCCGCATATCACCACGCGCCACGGCATCACCCGCATTCAGCGCCGCAATCTTGCCGCCCTCGGCACGGTCCAACACCGTCAAACGCCAGCCCGCCGCGTTGGCCAGCGCGTCAAACCCTTTGGCGCGCGCGGCCGTATCATCGCGGCAACCGTTGGCCACGACGATCACCTCGGCCCCACCTGGCACTGGCACAGAGGCAAACAGCGCTGTCAGACACGGCCCAATATAACCCGCCTCATTGCTGGCGGGCAGAATGACGCTCAGCAAGATTTGCACCCATGCGCCAAGGCTTGCCAGCGCGGGTTATCATCGCCCAAATGCCGCAAACCGCCCCAACTGCCCCATTTGTTCGGGGTGTAAATATCGACGAAGGCATTGAACGGTTCGGGCGTCAGTGCCGCCCAGCCTTCCAACAGCCGATCATACAGCTCTCCCATCTGCGGCGCGTAATTCAGGTGATGGAAAAAGGCCGTCACCTCATCATCATCAATCAGACTGCCCGTCGCAACCACATGGGTGCCGCCTTCGTACATCATCAAGGCCAAGTCATTTTTCTGTGCAATATCCGCATGATATGGCAGAACAGTGGTCAACAGTGCCACCAAAGTGTCGTTCGATTGCCCCGTGACAAAGCCGTTCTCCAACTCGGTCGCGGCGCGGTCTGTGGCCATGTCAAAGCGGTGATCAGCGATGAAACCGTCCCGCGCAGTACCCGTCAGCCCCTGCTGATCGGCCTGTGATTGGGCCAGATTGCGGCTGTCGGTGATCCAGCCTTTCAGCACATCGGCCTTTTCATCGCTGCCCAAACTCGCTGCAAAATACCCCGTCACGGCATAGGCATCAAAGCTGTCTTTCGGCGGTTTGCGCCCCTCGGCCACGACCAAAGGCGCGTTCAAAATCTGATCCTCCAACCCGATCCAACCGGTTTGGGTGGCGATCACGCGGGTCAAACGGTCTTTGGCCGTATCGCCAAATTCCTGCGTCCAGATGTCGGCCACTTCGGCGGCGCGCAAGGCGTAAAACTGCACCCAACAATCGCTCGTGTTCCAGCGCGCGCGGCATTGCTGATCGGCCCAAGCGGCCTGTTCAAACTGCCAATTCCACAGCTCGTTCGAATATTCCACCTGCGCCCGCAAACCCGGTGCAAGGTCTTTGCGCACGGCTTGGGCATAGGCGCGCACCAACGCATCTTCGGCCAAATGCGGGATGGTAAACCACGCATCGGCGCGCAAATCATTGGCCAGCGCGATCATCACCTCGACCGGCACACCGTGAAGTGCCCAGCTGTAATCGCTGGGTTTCGGGCGATCGTCTAACCGCGCCAGTTTGGAGTTGTTGGTATCCATCCAATCCATAAACCGCAGACCCTTGGCACCGCGTATCCGGCCCAGCCAATCGGGATTAAACAACGCTCCCGCATCATAGGCCGCCAAATGATCGGCCCGCACGACCGAGATTTCGCGGATCGGGTCCGCCGCATCCAGCGCCAAAATCGTCAAAATCACGCTGCCGGGGCCGGGTGTATAATCAAACGCAATCTGGCCCGGCGTGGCCTCAATCCCCTCGGCACGACCCGTCAGTTTCAATTCACCCTTGCCCGCATAACGCAGCACATAGCGCCCCGCGACCTTGCCCGCGTCGGTGGGTAAATCGGTCAGGATCAGCGTCGAAATCCCCGAAACATCGGCAGGCAAGGCAATCGGCCAGCCATTTGCATCCAGATAACCGCCATCCTTAAGGGCTGCATATTCCATGCCACCCCATGTGCCGCCCACGCTGCCAATCCACGGCCGCGCGGTTTTCATCACGTCCAAAAACGGCTGCTGCACGGACCAATCAACGACTCCCGACAGGCCAAGCGACAAGCGGGGGTTGGTAATGGCGCGGGGCAGGTCCGCCTGTGGGGTGGCGGCCTCTACCTTCGCAGGCGCTGCGGCTGGCACAGCAGTCGTTTCGCTGGAGGCATCCACCGTTGTATCCGCGGCGGCGCTGGCAACCACGGCTTCGAAGGTCGTTGGCTTGGCCGTTGCCTCTTTTACCGCGCGCGCGATTGCTTCGATCCGTGGCACATCGGCTGCACGGTAATCGCTTACCGCCTCCCACGCGATCCGTTGAAACGCGGCGGCCTGTTCGTCACTTATCACCCCTGCGCGGCTAATCCATGTGCGCGACAGTTTCGCAGGCAAGCCTTTGGGATCTTTGCCATTAATCACCGCCATATGCACCAGCGCCAGAAAATACAGCGCGCGGTCATCGGGGTGGATATCATCGTCAAACAGCGCGTCGATGCTGTCTATGTTTGGTACTTCGCCTGCCGCAATCGCATCGGCCAATCGCCCCATCGCTTGCCCCGCAGGTATCACGCGCACCAAGGGCGCACCTTCGGGGCGCATGGCATTGGCGGTGACGGTGGCGGATTCCCACAAGGCCAAATCGGCGGTCAGACGTTCACGCCACGGCGTGCCCGACCCTGCATCCCCCTCGATCGCAACCCCCGGCCCGCTTTTCAGGCTGGGCCAAGTCTCGTAAATATAGACTTGGGTATCAGGCCGCGCCTCCCATGCCAGCCCCGCGAATTTTGCCACAAAACCCGCCGTATCATTCCACTCCACTTGCTGGGCAATCGGGGTGGCCTCGGTCAAAATCAGCACCGAAGTTTCGCCTTTGGGCAAAATCACACGGGCATCGGCGCGCTCTCCCTCACCGCTGTTTTCCCAGCTAAACCGCAAGGGGGCGCCGTTGATCACCTGCGCCTCGACCGACAGCGCGGCCCCTTGGCGCGCCAAACCCGCCTCGACCATCGGCGGCAAGGACGGGCCAATCAGGCTGTGCCCCACAAACAAGATATCCGTCAACAGGGTCAAAAACGACATGGGCACCCTTTCCTTAAACAATCACCATGCGCGCAGGCCGCAGCTATTGCGCAATTCCAGTCAAAGCATAGCCCGAGACGACACTCCAAACCAGTCTTTGCAGTGGCGGCACCGCTAAATCCGGCAATGGAATGGCCGCTTGCCCATTTGCAAGGCGCAAGCCATATGGCAACCCTTCGGGACTGCGCTGATAGAGTGTGGCAAAATGGGTCAGCGCAATGATGTAGGCGCCCAGATCGTTCAGATGAATGGTGTCCACCGCCCCAGAGGCATCGCGCGAAAACAAATCCTCGCGGCTGGTCAGGCCAGGAATATCGCCCGCCTCGATCGCGCGTACGGCTGCGGCCAAAACCTGCCCGCCGGGGATCAGGTAAATCGTGCCAACCCCGTCCTCGGCCAACGCGACGCGCAGCAGTTGGTCCTGCCAGGCGCGGGACAAATCGGCATCAATGCGGGGCAACCAGCCCTCGGCATCATCCAAGCGGTGCCATGTTTCATACACATAAACCCGCGTATCGGGGTTTGCGGCCCGCGCGGCCCGCGCCCAATGCGCAAGGGCTGCACCGCTGTTGTGGTATCGGATGGCGTCCTTAATCTCGACCATCTCGGTCAGCACAACGGCATCGTATTCCCCAGATGCCAGCGCCACATCGGCAGGCACATGGTTGCCATGGGCATTTTCCGGTTCAAACCCCGGCACCGCAGCCGCCCCTTGGCGGTGCTGGTCAAGGCTTGCGCCCCACCCCAACTGGCTGGCATGGGCGTGGGCCAGATGCCCCGCCGCTTGCGCCAATTGGTCCAGCATCACCGGCATATCGCGCCCCACAAGGCTGTGCCCAAGGTGGTACACCCGCAAATCCCCCGCAGGCGCCGCCAAAGGCGTTGCATACAACGCCTGAAACGCCGCCAAATCCATCGGTCGTGCGGGTTTGCGCCAAAATCTATAGCCCCCCGCCGCAGCAACAGCTGCCACACCTGCCGAAATCACCGTCCTACGTTTCATGCTAAACCCTTGAATTGATCACTTTACCCTGTTGTTCAGGGTATAATCTGGTATCTCTGGTGGCATAAACCAAGCCGGGGGGCAGAAATGATTGGTTTCCATATGCTGCGCAATCGACGAGGGGATGCCCGCTATTACCGCGTTGACGTGGCCTATAACCTTTTTGGCGAATATTCGGTGCTGCGCGAATGGGGTCAGCGCGGGCGGCCTGGTGCCACGTCGGGCAACCGCCAGATCACATGGTTTTCCAACCTGCGCGATGCTTGCCTTGCCGCCGAAGGCTGGCAAAAACGGGCGGTAAAGCGCGGCTATGGCCCCCTGTTTAACGACTAAGGACATCATGAAATGACACATATCTGGGTCCGCGCCGAACAGCGCCAAAATGAAGAACGCGTGGGGATCACCCCGCAAGGCGTTTCTGCGATGCTGGCAGCAGGCTTTCAGGTCACGGTCGAGGAAAGTTCCGTCCGCGCCATCCCGATTGCCGGCTACAGTGCCACGGGCTGCGCAATTGCGGCCGAAAATTCCTGGCCCGATGCGCCCCGCGATGCGATCATATTCGGGTTAAAGGAACTCCCCGAAGATGGCACGCCCTTGCCCCATCGTCATATCCTGTTCGGCCATGCCTATAAGGGCCAACCTGCGGGGGCCGAATTGCTCCGACGGTTCAAGGCGGGGGGCGGCACGCTTTATGACATCGAATATCTGGTCGATGCAGACGGGCGGCGCGTGGCGGCCTTTGGCTATTGGGCGGGTTATGCAGGGGCCGCAGTTGCCTTGAAATGCTGGGCGGCGCAGGCGCGCGGTGGCATCGCAGGGCCCGTTGCGAAATACGCGGGCAAACAGGCGTTGTTGTCCGATCTGGGCGCTGAATTGGCCGCCATTGGCACCAACCGCCCGCGTGCGATTGTGATCGGCGCTTTGGGCCGCGTGGGCACAGGGGCCTCGGATCTGTGCGAGGCAATGGGCGTTACGGTCACCAAATGGGACATGGCGGAAACGGCCCACGGCGGCCCGTTCCCCGAGGTTCTGGCGCATGAGATTTTTCTGAACTGCATTCTCGCCCGCCCCGGTTGCCCCGTGTTTGTGCCTGCGACAGCACTCACCAGCCCCCGCGCGCTGTCAGTCATCGGCGATATCGCCTGCGACCCTACGTCTGAATTTTCGCCGATAAAGGTGTACGATCGCGTGACCGATTGGGCCGAACCTGCCTTGCGCGTGGCGACGAACCCCGTGCTGGACGTGACCGCAATCGACAACCTGCCCAGCCTTTTGCCCGTGGAAAGCAGCGAGGATTTTGCCTCGCTTCTCCTCCCGTCCTTGCTGACGCTGAACGACCTTAACACGGGTGTTTGGGGCCGTGCAAAGACCCTGTTTGACCAGCACACTGCCGATAAATAGACTCTATTTCGGCGCGAACAGCCGATAATACGCCCAATCCGGCAAAAACTGTGACAGGCGGAACAGCCACGAAAACACCGTGGGAAAACTGCGTTTGAAATGGTCGGTTTGCATCAATTCAAACATCTCGCGCGCGGCGTCTTCAGGTTCCATCAGGAACGGCATCGCAAAGTCGTTTTTCTCGGTCAACCGCGTGCGGATAAAACCGGGATTGGCAAGCTGCACGGTCACACCGCTGCCGCGCAAATCGGCATAGAGACATTCCGCCAATGCCATCACCCCCGCCTTGGACGCGGCATACCCAATCGCCCCCGGCAACCCGCGAAACCCCGACAGCGACCCCGTGATCACCACATGCCCCGCCCCGCGCGCCACCATCGCAGGCAGCACTGCCCCCACAACCCGCGCGCAACCGGTGAAATTCACATCACACATCGCCTCAACCTGCTCGGCGTTCCAATCTTGCGCCTTCATCGGCCAATAGACACCCGCCAAAAACACCACGCCGTCCACTTCGCCCACCGCGTCCGCCGCGCGCGCAACCGATGCGGCATCGGCCACATCCAGCGCCACAGCGCTTGCCTTGCCCGGCATCTGCGCAATCGCCTTTTCCAGCGTTGCCGCCGACCGCGATGACAACACCACCTCGGCCCCCGCCGCGCTTATCTGACGGGCAAGCGCCAAACCCAAACCCTCACTCGCGCCGATCAACCAATAGCGTTTGCCATGCCATATCTTCATGCCGAAAGTCCCATCTGTTTGGGGCGCATCGTGGCCACCAGCTCGGCCACCTTGATCCCCCACTTAAAGAACTGGCTGCGGTTCATGATGGTTCCGTTTTCCATCAGATACATCCAATCCGTCACGTCCAGAACATGCCCGCCTGCCGAAGGGTCCAACCGGATCCGGTACTTCAGCATAACGCTTGGCCCCGTCACAACCCCGGTGCCATCGCCAACGATATCAGAGGCTTGGGCGCGAATACCGCCATCATTTCCCAATTGCAGCGTCCAGCACCGCGCTTGGCTCAGCCCGCTGTCATAACGAAAATCCTCGGACAAAGTACCTATATTGCCGTCCCAAGTGCCCTGCATATCGGCCACAAACCGCGATGCCACGCGGCCCAACGGCCCGTAAATCACGCCTTCACACTGGATCGGCCCGCTCAGGTGGTGGCGCAAATCAAACGCCGGCCCTTTGCCTGCAAAATCGGCAGGGCGCTGTGCCGTGAACCCGATCCAGCGCCGCGACACAGCAAACAGAACCGCTGCAATCACAACCCCAAGACACACGAATAATGCGGTCATATGTTACTCCTCAAGTATCGGTGTGCGGGCCAAAAGGCCAATCGCACAGAGTTTCAGAACGCAGGGCAAACCCGCATAAAGCAGCGTCAATGCCTGCAAGGCTTGGGGTGAATTGCTTTGCCCCGATTGGTATCCTTGCGCCTCAAGGATCGGGAATAGCGCAAGCGCCGCAAAGGCGAGCGTGAGTTTCGAGGCAAAAGACCACAGACCAAAGCCAATCGCCTCGCCCCCGTTTTGCGCCGACAGATGGCGCGCAAACAGCGCCGGCAGCAATACCATGTCTGCGGCCAATGCGGCCCCCGATGCGGCCGAGATCATGGCAAATGTCACCACATCGCCCGTCTCCAACCGCAGGGCAAAGCCAAAGGCGACAATCGCCAAAACCATCCCCGCCATAAGCGTGTTGCGCTGGCCATAGCGCGCCGCGACCTTACCCCACAGCGGCGCAGAAACGGCAGCCGCCAGAAAGAACAAAAGCAGCAGCGGCCCCGCCAGATCGGGCGCGCCAATCCGGCTTTCGACAAAGAACAAAAACAGCGTGGATGTCACGGCAACAGGCGCCGCGTTCACCATCGCCAACAGTAAAAACCGCCGTGCGGCAGGTTCGGCCAGAATGGCTAAGGGCGAAGGTGCGGCCTGCGCCTTTGCAGCCCCCCATTCGCCCCGCATCGCCACGACCCCGGCCACACAGAGCACGGCAAACCCAGCCGCAAAGCCAGTAAAAGGGCGGTCCATCAGCAACCCCAAAACCGCAGGGGCCACCGCGGCAACCGATATGCCCAGCAACGCCCCAGACTCGCGCCAGCTTGCCAGTTGCAAGTGCCCGCCTTGCAGCGTGCCCGCGCGCGCAACCCCTTGGGCATAAAAGCAAATCGTCAGCAAGGAAAAGGCCGAAAACAACGCGGCCAAGGTGATCCCAAACCACCACAACGGCGGCAGCATCGGCGGCACGGCAAACAGTCCCAACATCGCCACGCCCATCACCAACGCCGCCCCCGCGACCATCACACGCCGGTGCGCCCGCCCCCGTTCGGCCAGCCAGCCCAACACAGGGTCTTGCACAACATCGATCAGCCGCAGCCCGAACAGCACCACGCCCAGCGCCACCAGCGACACGCCATATTCATCGACATAAAACTTGGGCGCATGGATATAGATCGGCAGCCCCGCCGATGCGATCAGCGCCGCAAACAGCGACCACGGCCACAAAGGGCGCAGATTGGTCATTTCGACACGTCCTGCTCGGGCGGCTCGGGCCGTGTGAAAAACGGCGCGCGTTTGACCCACAGCTTCAACGCCTGCCAATGGATCAGCGCCAACACGCGGCGTGACCCGAACGGCCTACGCAAACAGGCCCGCAGAATTGCCCCATTGGTCAAGGGCGCACGCACCCCCGTCAAGGTGGCAATCAACCCGCCATTGCCGCTGGTGTAATCAATCCATATCCCGATCCGCTCGCCCGAAATATCAAACCGAAACTCATACCCCCCTGTCACGGGCTGAAACGGCGAGACGTGAAAGATCTTTTGCGCCGCAATCCGGTCTTCTCGCGTGATCGGGGCCAGATCGTCGCGGTGACACAGATAGGAATGACGGTCGCCAAAGGTGTTGCTTACCTCGGCCACCACAACCCGCAACGCCCCCGCCGCATCATGGCACAGCCAGAATGACACGGGGTTGAACACATGGCCCAACACCCGCGGTTGCGTCAGCAGGCGCACATTATCCCCGCCCGGCAGGTCATGCGCAGACAACACCTCGCGCAGCCACGCAACCCCGCGCCCATGTTTCGGCGCGCCACCATGATCCTTGTCCCAAACCGAGGTCAGATTGCCCCGATTGCGCGAAAACAAGCGCGGGCCCGTGGCCTGATCGGGGTTCAACAGCACATAATCCACATGGTAGCGAAAGGCGTTTTCAACCGCCCCGCGCCTGCCGTGAAAGGTTTCGCCAGCGATGTACTCTACCTCGCTCATGCGGCGACCATTACCTGCCGTGCGCGCAAGGCCTCAACCACATCAACCGCACTAGCAAAGCCGTCTTCGTGGAACCCGTTGCGCATCCACGCGCCGCAAAACCAAGTGCCATTGGTGCCATTCCCCGCCTTCAGCGTCTTTTGCGCGGCCAAGGCGGCAAGGTCATAAACCGGATGGCGGAAGGTGACTTGATCATGGATCAACTCTTGCCGGATCGGTTTGTTCGCGTTCAGCGTCACGAACAGCGGATCATCCATCGGGATCGGTTGCAGCGAATTCATCCAATAGGTCAGATCAATCCGGTCAGGCCGTGGCCCCGCCCCTTCAACATAAACCCACGACGCCCAAGCGGCCCGCCGTTTGGGCATCATCGCCGCATCCGAATGCAACACCACATCATTGGGTTGGTACTTGATCGCGCCCAGTTGTGCTGCCTCGGCAGCAGAAGGATCGGCCAAAAGGCGCAAGGTATCATCGGAATGGGTGGCAAAAATCACCTCGTCAAACCGTTCCCATTCGCCGCCCGCCGCGCGCACCAAAGCCGCCCCTGCCTCGCGCTTTACCGCCGCTACAGGCGCACCAAGGCGCACGTCCACCCCTGCCTGCTCCAACGCAGCCTTTACGCGGCGGACATATTCAATGGACCCGCCTTGCACGGTGTACCATTGGTGCTGCCCCGTTACCCCCAACAGCGCGTGGTTCTTGAAGAAATCAATCATCGCGCGGGCCGGAAAATCCAAAATCCCCACCGTCGGCGTCGACCAAATCGCGCCTGACAATGGCAGCAGGTAATAGTCGCGAAACCAATCCCCCGCGCCCAGCTTGTCCAGCAAATCGCGGATCGTCATCGACCCGTCACCTGCAAGCACCTCGGCCTGCGCATTGAACCGCATAATATCGCGTAACATCCCCCAATAGCGCGGGTTCACAATGTTGCTTTTCTGCGCAACCAACCCCTGCCAATCGCGAAACCCGTATTCGAACCGCCCGCCCCCGATGGACGCGCCAAAGCTCATGTCGCTTTTGGCCGTGGGCACGCCCAGCTTGTCGAACAGGCCCACAAGGTTGGGATAATTCACATGGTTGAACACGATGAACCCTGTATCCACAGGCTGATCGCCGCGCTTGCCCGCAATCACCGTGCGCGCATGTCCGCCCAGCCGCTTTTCGGCCTCGAACAGCACAACCCGATGATCGGCACATAACAAATGCGCCGCTGCCATACCGGAAATCCCGCCACCAATCACTGCGATTCTTTTGGTCGCGGGACCTGTTGTTTCAAACGGCATAGGGTCGTCTCTCCTGCTCTTTGGTATCGGCCAAGCCACGTTTTTAGTAGGCATGTATCAATTAGACTACGGGGGGGCCGCAAATATGGATCACTTTGCATCAAAGCGCCACGCCGTGCCAAAAACTTTGACGTTTCCAAATAATTTCGCCCATCCAAGTGATCCAAAGCGGAACGATCGGCGTAAATCCCCCATGATAAACGCACACGCCCATCAAAAACCGGATGCATGCCCCCCGCCACAGCCCTATGCTGAACGGGGGAGTGCCGATATTCGGCACCAGAAAGGGCTGTCTGTGTCGGGTGAGGCTTTGCAAGACGATTGGGGCGCGTTGATCCTTCGGGTCCGCGACACCAAAGATCAGGCTGCTTTTGCGGCGTTGTTTCGGCATTTTGCGCCGCGGATCAAAGGGTTTTTGATGAAGTCCGGCGCCAGCGCCAGTTTGGCCGAAGAATGTGCACAAGATGTGATGGCGACCCTGTGGCAAAAGTCGCATCTGTTTGATCCGACCCGCGCATCCGCCGCCACATGGGTTTTTACGATCGCCCGCAACCGCCGCATCGACGCCTTGCGCAAATCCCGCAGGCCCGAGCCAGAGGATTTGCCGTGGGGCGCACAAGAAGAACCTGACCAGCATGACATGCTGGAACTGTCTCAAGAAACCGACCGTCTGGCCGAAGCAATGGCGCTTTTGCCCGAAAAACAACGCGAGCTGATTGAGCGCGCCTATTTTTCCGACTTGTCCCACAGCGAAATCGCCATTGAAACCGGCCTTCCCCTCGGCACAATCAAATCCCGCATTCGGCTGGCGCTTGAACGCCTTCGCCACAAGATGAGCTGAAAGAGTATAGTATGAGCATCCGCCACCATATCTCAGACCAACTGCTAATGGCCTATTCCTCGGGGCAATTGCCGGAGGCGTTCAACCTTGTGTTGGCGGTCCATCTGTCGATGTGTGACGACTGCAGGGCGCGGCTTGGGGCGTTTGATTCTGTTGGCGGCGTGTTGTTAGAGGATTGTGATCTGGTCACTATGGCTGATGACAGCTTTGTCGCAACGCTGGCCAAGCTGACCCAAACAGCCACCCCAGTACCGCGCCAGCACAGCAGCAAAACAACGCCCGCACCGTTGATGGATTATATCGGCGGTGATCTGTCGGCGGTGAAATGGCGGTCCATCGGCATGGGCGTTCGTCAAGCGATCCTACCAACCGACAAAGGGGCCAGCGCACGCCTTTTGTACATTCCCGCAGGACAAAAAGTGCCCGATCACGGCCATCGCGGCACCGAACTGACGTTGGTTCTGCAAGGTGCGTTTCGCGACGAAACCGACCGTTTCGGCCCCGGTGATCTGGAAATCGCGAATGAGGACCTGAACCACCAACCCATCGCCGAGGCGGGTGAGGCCTGTATTTGCCTTGCCGCCACCGATGCGCCTTTGCGGTTCAACGGGTTGATCCCCCGCCTCGCGCAATCCTTCTTGCGCATCTAACCTGCGGATTTGCGGCGATCAAAAATCGACCGCAATCCCCTTCTTCTCCCAATCGCCATAGCGCACGGGTTCCGGCCCGTTGCGCCCGCCCAATTCGGTTGGCAATGCCGCTGCGGCATCGGCCAGCTTGCGGCGTTCGGCCGCTTCGGCCAGCGCCCGAACGGCAGCTGCGGGCAAATCGGGGGGCAAATCTGGCGCCTTGTCATCGGTTGGCATGATACGGCTTCCCATGATTTTAGATTCCTTGTCTGGACTTTGTCTTTGATATAGGCCGCAGGAAACCGGCAGGCAACTGCGGCAGTATCAAGGGACGACATCATGGCAGTCGATGGAACAGCAGCACGTATCGCGGCAGTCACGCTTTTGGGCGCGGTTCTGGACGATGGCCAGCAACTCAGCCAAGCGATTGACGCGCCCGATGGCCCCTTGGCCAAACTGCCCCCGTCTGAACGTGCCCGCGCACAGCGGTTGGTCCTGACCACACTGCGCCATATTGAACAAGCCGACCGCGTGCTGAAACCCTACTTGCGCAAAACCCCGCCCGATTATGTGCTGAACGCGCTGCGCCTTGGCGTGGTGGAACTGGCGGTTGATGGCGGCGCGGCGCATGGCGTGGTCAATGCTGTGGTCGATCTGGTCAGCAGTGGCAACCGCACGGGGCATCTGTCGGGCCTTGCCAATGCGGTGCTGCGCAAAGTAGCGGCAACCCCCGAACCCTTTGCCAAACTGCCCCCCCAGCGGATGCCGCAATGGCTGCGCCAACCGCTTGTGCACCGCTGGGGCCGCAATGTGGTCGAGGCGATTGAGGCGGTACAGGCCCAAACGCCCCCCTTGGACCTGACTCCAAAAACCGCCATGCCCGATATTGACGGTGCCACGCCCTTGCCCACAGGCAGCACCCGTCTGGCGCAGGCAACCCAAGTCTCTAACCTGAACGGTTTCGCCACGGGCGATTGGTGGGTCCAAGACGCCGCCGCAAGCCTTGCGGCCCGCTTGCTGGATGCCCAAGCCGGTGAAACCGTGCTTGACCTGTGCGCCGCCCCCGGTGGCAAGACCCTGCAATTAGCGGCCACGGGTGCGCAAGTGACAGCGGTCGATATTTCCTCGCCGCGCCTTGCCCGCCTGCGCGAAAATCTTACCCGCACGGGCCTGACAGCTAATATCATCGCCACCGATGCCCTGCACTGGCAGCCAGATGCGTTGTTTGACGCGGTTCTGCTGGATGCGCCGTGTTCGGCAACTGGCACAATGCGCCGCCATCCCGACCTGCCGTTCATTAAGGATGACAGCGACATTCCCGCCTTGGTCGATCTGCAAACCGCCCTCATCGACCGCGCGCTGACCTTCCTTAAACCTGGTGGGCGCTTGGTGTTTTGTACCTGTTCCCTGCTGGCCCAAGAAGGCGAGGATCAACTGACGGCAACCCTTGCCCGCCACCCCACCCTGACCGTCGAACGCCCAACCCTGCAAGGCATCGACCCCGATTGGATCACCCCCGATGGCGGTTTGCGCTTGCGTCCCGATTATTGGGCAGAACTGGGCGGCATGGATGGGTTTTTCATGGCACGGCTTCGCCTTCCCGCGTAACCGTGTTTCAATTAGCGGTGACAGCAACGCCTCACACCGCTATGATACCGCCCAAGCAGACCCGAAACTGGGCAAGTATATCGAGTGGCAGTAAAGATGAGGCACCTTGGCTCAACCGCGTAAAGATGGGTTCTCGGCGCGCATGACGCGTTGGCAGAACCGGCTGGCGGCTTGGCGCGCATCGCACAGCCATGCCGCGACGGGGTTTGTATCCCAACCCGAACCACGCAGCATCGGCCTTTATGCCCGTGGCAAACAATTGACCGCCGGAAATTTCCTGTTCGCGGGGCATCTGGTCGAGGCCCCCGGAACCATGCTGTGGGATGTGCCCACCACCATGCCGAAATTCTGGGCCGATGCCCACGGCTTTGCGTGGCTCGATGATCTGGCCGCGGTGGGCGACCCCATCGCCAAATCCCGCGCGCAAGATTGGACATGGGGCTGGCTTTCGCAGTTCGGCAAGGGCAAAGGCCCGGGCTGGACCCCCGATCTGACTGGCCGCCGCCTGATCCGCTGGATCAACCACGCGATTTTCCTGATGAATGGCCGCAGTTCAGACGATACGCGCCTGTATTTCGCTGCACTCTCTGCGCAAACGATGTTTCTGTCGCGGCGCTGGCACGCCTCGGCCCCCGGATTGCCACGGTTCGAGGCGCTGACGGGCCTGATTTACGCGGGCCTTGCCCTGACCGGAATGGAAAAGGTCGTGGCCCCTGCCGTGGCCGCCCTTGCCCGCGAATGCGAGGCCGAGGTTGACGAACACGGCGGCCTGCCCACCCGCAACCCCGAGGAATTGCTGGATGTTTTCACCCTGCTGACATGGGCCGCCCAAGCGCTTGGCCAAGCTGGCCAGAACGTCCCCCAAGCACACCGCGCCGCGATTGAACGCATCGCCCCCACCTTGCGCAGCCTGCGCCATGCAGATGGATCGCTCGCGCGGTTTCACGGCGGCGGGCGCGGTATGGAAGGGCGGCTGGATCACGCCCTTGCTGCATCAGGGGTAAAAGCCGCCCCCGGCACGGGCCCCGCTATGGGTTTTTTGCGCCTGTCTGGCGCGCGGACATCGGTGATTATTGATGCCAGTGACCCGCCGGGCGGCGATGCAGGTGCGTCGGCCCATGCCTCGACCCTTGCCTTTGAAATGACGTCAGGGCGGCGCGCGGTTATTGTGAGCTGCGGCAACGGCGCGCCCTTTGGGGCCGAATGGCACCGCGCGGGCCGCGCCACGCCCAGCCACTCCACCCTAACCGTCGAAGGCTATTCCTCTAGCCGCCTGAACCGTGGCACGCCGGAACTGATGGCCGACCGCGCCCATGTCACCCAAACCCGCCCCACCGAAACCGCAGATGGCCATGTTTTGCGGATCGCCCATGACGGCTGGGTCGCGACCCACGGGCTAACCCATGCGCGCCTTTTGGTGCTGTCGCATGACGGTCGTCATCTTGGCGGGCAGGATGAGCTGACCGCCATTTCCGCCGAGGATCGCACCCGCCTTGCGGCCGTGATGAAACGTAAATCCACCTCCGAAATCCGCTTTGCCATCCGGTTTCACCTGCACCCCGATGTCGATGCCGCGATTGACCTTGGCGGCAATGCGGTGTCGCTGGCGCTGAAAAGCGGCGAGATCTGGATTTTCCGCCATTCCGGCGCGCAAGGCCTGTCGCTGGAACCCTCGGTTTATCTGGAAAAGGGGCGCCTCAACCCGCGCGCGTCAAAACAAATCGTACTTTCGGGGCATGTTTCCGCCTTTGATGCCGTGATTGGCTGGACCTTGGCGAAAGCACAGGATACTCCGCTGGCCATCCGCGATCTGGAAACGGACCCGTTTCCGATTACCGTTTGACCCCTGCTTGCCCAAAGGTATTCGCCCCATGACCACCAATCTTGTCCCTGTAAAGCGCGCCCTTATCTCTGTGTCCGATAAAACCGGAATGATCGACCTTGCGCGCGCGCTGGTCGCACAGGGGGTGGAACTCTTGTCCACAGGCGGGTCGGCGGCCGCGCTGCGCAAGGCGGGGCTGGACGTGCGTGATGTGGCCGATGTCACAGGCTTTCCCGAAATGATGGACGGGCGCGTCAAAACCCTGCACCCGATGGTGCATGGTGGGCTGCTGGCCCTGCGCGACAATGCCGACCACATCACCGCAATGGAAACCCACGGCATCGCCCCGATCGACCTGCTGGTCGTGAACCTTTATCCGTTCGAGGCGACAGTGGCCAAAGGTGCCGATTATGACACCTGCATTGAGAATATCGACATCGGCGGCCCCGCCATGATCCGCGCGGCGTCGAAAAACCATGCCTTTGTGAATGTAGTGACCGACCCCGAAGATTACGCCGCTTTGCTGGCTGAACTCGCCACCCATAACGGCGCCACATCCTATGCCTTCCGCCAACGTCTGTCGCAAATCGCCTATGGCCGCACCGCCGCTTATGACACCGCTGTGTCCAACTGGATGGCGGGTGCTTTGGACATTACGGCGCCGCGCCGCCGCGCCTTTGCCGGAACGCTGGCGCAAACCCTGCGCTACGGCGAAAACCCGCATCAGGCCGCGGCGTTTTATACCGATGGCACCAACCGCCCCGGTGTTGCCACCGCTAAACAATGGCAAGGCAAAGAGCTGTCATACAACAACATCAACGACACCGATGCCGCCTTTGAACTGGTCGCCGAATTTGCAGGCCGTGGCCCCGCCTGCGCGATTATCAAACACGCAAACCCCTGCGGCGTGGCAACTGGGGCGACACTGGCCGAAGCATATGCGCGCGCCTTCGATTGCGACCGCACCTCGGCGTTCGGCGGAATTATCGCGCTGAACCAAACACTTGACGGCCCCACAGCCGAAAAGATTGTCGAAATTTTCACCGAAGTCGTCATCGCCCCCGATGCCGATGATGCCGCCCGCGCGGTGTTTGCGGGCAAGAAGAACCTGCGCCTGTTGACCACGGGCACCCTGCCCGATGCCGCCACCCTTGGCCTTGCCTACCGTCAGGTTGCGGGCGGCTTTCTGGTGCAGGACCGTGACGCCGCCAATGTCACACAGGCCGATCTGCGGGTCGTGACCAAACGCGCCCCCACAGATGCAGAAATGCGCGATTTGCTCATGGCTTGGACCGTGGCCAAACACGTCAAATCCAACGCGATCATCTATGTCAAAGACGGGGCCACCGTCGGCGTCGGCGCAGGGCAAATGAGCCGCGTTGACAGCACCCGAATCGCCGCCCGTAAGGCGCAAGATATGGCCGAGGCAATGGGCCTGCCCGCACCCCTGACCATCGGGTCGGTCGTTGCATCGGATGCGTTTTTCCCCTTTGCCGATGGTCTGATCACCGCAGCCGAAGCTGGGGCCACCGCTATCATACAACCGGGTGGGTCGATGCGTGACGACGAGGTGATCGCAGCCGCCGATGCCGCAGGCCTTGCGATGGTATTCACCGGCCAACGGCATTTCCGGCACTAATATGCGCATGTTCTGGTCCGCTCTTGTTATTTTCGCACTGGATCAGGCCAGCAAACTGGCCGTGGTCTTTGGCCTGAACCTGCGCGAAATCGGCGATATGGATATCTGGCCGCCCTACCTGACGTTTCGGATGGCGTGGAACAAGGGCGTGAACTTTGGCCTGTTTGCCAATGACGCAGGCTTTATGCGCTGGGTGCTGATTGCGGTCTCGTTGGCGATTACCGTCTGGGTTTGGCGCTGGATGGCACGCACCAAACAACCCAAACTCGCCCAGATTTCGGCAGGAATTCTGATCGGCGGGGCCTTGGGCAATGTGGTAGATCGCATCGCTTACGGTGCGGTTGCCGACTTTTTGAACATGTCTTGCTGCGGCTTTGAAAACCCCTATGCATTCAATGTGGCTGACATTGCTATCTTTGCTGGTGCAGCAGGGCTTGTTCTTTTTGCAGCAGACAGCAAGAGTAAACCGCGAAAGACCTCGTGACGCGCCGATAAGTTTGGGCTAAACAGGGGACGAATTGGGTGAAGGAGACGGATATGCTTGCAGGAAAAGGGGTATTGGCACTCGCGGCTGCGATGATGCTAACGCTTGCAGCCTGCGGCGACCGCAACGCGGATCCGCAACTGATGAACTTGCGGTCATCCGGTAACGGGCCGGATGAATTTGGCATTTTACCCCCCAAGGCACTGGAATTGCCCGAAGACTTGCAAACCCTGCCAGAACCCACCTTGGGCGGCACCAACCTGACCGATCAAGACCCCGAGGCCGATATCGCCATCGCCCTTGGCGGCAAGGTCCGTGATGGTGCCGGCGTGCCTGCGGGCGATTCTGCGCTGGTTGCCTCTGCGTCGCGTTATGGCCGTTCTGCGTCAATCCGGCCTGAATTGGCCGCCGCCGATCTGGAACACCGCCGCGACAACAAAGGCCGCATTCTGGAACGCCTGTTCAACGTGAACGTCTACTTCAAGGCCTATTCCAATGTGTCGCTGGATCAAGATGCCGAATTGCGCAAATGGCGTCGTCGCGGTATTCGCACGGTTTCGGCCCCCCCTCCTCCAGAATAACACCGCTCAGGTCTTCAGCGCTTCACTTCCGCGTCAAGACAGCTTGACCCTGCGGGGCTGGTGGTTAGGTGTAAGCCGAAGCCACCAAACCAGAGGACCTGATATGTTGCGTACCCTCGTCTTGCCATTTGTTTTGGGGGCCGTCACCGCCACCACGGCCCTCGCGGATAAAGTCACCACCTTTACGCTGGAAAACGGGCTAGAGGCGGTGGTGATCCAAGATCACCGCGCCCCCGTTGTCACCCATATGATGTGGTACAAAATCGGGTCCGCAGATGAACCCCGTGGCAAATCCGGCATCGCCCATTTCCTTGAACATTTGATGTTCAAAGGCACCGATACACTGGCCCCCGGTGAATTTTCTGCCACGGTCGAGGCGCAGGGCGGCGACGACAATGCCTTTACCTATTACGACTATACCGCCTATTTTCAACGGGTTGCCACCGACCGCCTTGATTTGATGATGACAATGGAGGCTGACCGCATGCGCGGTCTGACCCTATCCGAGGCCGATGTCGAAACCGAACGCGCCGTGATTATCGAAGAACGCGCCCAGCGCACCGATAGCGACCCCGGCTCGCTGTTCGGCGAACAACGCCGCGCCGCGCAATACCTCAACCACCCTTACGGCACCCCCGTGATCGGCTGGAAGCACGAGGCCGAGGCCCTGACCCGCGAAGATGCCCTGTCGTTTTACCGCACCTTTTATGCGCCCAACAACGCAATCCTGATCGTCGCTGGTGATGTGAACCCGGATGACGTCCGCGCCTTGGCGACCACCCATTACGGCCCCATCGCCCCGACCCTGGGCCTTGGGCCGCGCGTCCGCGTGACCGAACCGCCGCAACTCTCGGAACGCCGCCTGACCATGTCCGACCCGCGCGTCGCCCAACCCTATGTCATCCGCAGCTACCTTGCCCCCGAACGCAACACGGGCGCGCAGGAAAAGGCCGCAGCCCTGACCTTTCTGGCCGAACTGCTGGGCGGCAATGGCACCACCTCGATCATGGCGCGCAGCCTGCAATTCGGGGACGCCCCCAAAGCCGTTTACACCAGCGCTTTTTACAGCGGCCAATCGCTTGATATCGGGGAATTTGGTGTCGTGGCCGTGCCTACCCCCGATACATCGCTGGCCGATCTGGAAAGCGCGGTTGATGGGGTTTTGACGCAATTTCTGACCGACGGCGTCGACCAAGTGGCCTTTGACCGCATCAAACGCCAATTGCGTGCCGAAGAAATCTATGCCCGCGACAATGTAACCGGATTGGCGCGGGAATATGGAACAGCATTGACTACGGGCCTGACCGTGGCCGATGTGCAGGCTTGGCCCGAAATCTTGCAAGCGGTAACGCCCGAGGATGTGATGGCCGCCGCGCGCGACGTGCTGAATCGCAGCAACGCGGTGACAGGCTGGTTGCAACGCCAAGACGACAGCAGCACAGGGGTAAAACCATGATAAAGCGCCTTTTCACTGCGGCACTGCTTGCCTTTGCCCTGCCTGCCCATGCCGAATTGCCCATTCAACAGGTCACATCCCCAGGCGGCATCACCGCTTGGTTGGTCGAAGATCACACAATTCCTTTCACCGCGCTGGAAATCCAGATCCGCGGCGGCACCTCGCTTGATCCCGCCGATCAGCGCGGCGCCGTCAACCTTATGGCGGCCCTGCTAGAGGAAGGCGCGGGCGACCTTGATGCCCAAGGCTTTGCCAATGCCCGCGATGCTCTCGCCGCCCGTTTCAGCTTTGGCGCGCGCACCGATAGCATCGGCATCTCGGCCCAATTCCTTACCGAAAATCGGGATGAGGCCGTCGATCTTCTCCGCCTTGCCATCACCGAACCCCGCTTTGATGCCGACGCGGTAGAGCGCGTGCGCGGACAGGTGCTGTCAAACATCCAAGCGAATCTCAAAAGCCCTGAAGCCATTGCCGCGACTCAATTCGACCGTCTGACCTTTGGCACCCACCCCTATGCCACCGATGGCGATGGCACGATGGAAACGGTGGCCAGCCTTAGCCGCGAAGATATCGTCTCAGCCTACAAAGGTGCGCTCAGCCGCGACCGTCTGTATGTCGCCGCCACGGGTGACATCACCGCCGATCAGCTTGGCACACTCCTTGACACGCTCTTGGGTGGCCTTCCTGCGACAGGCGCCCCATTGCCCAATCGTGCGGATTGGGGCCTGCAAGGCGGCGTTACAGTCGTCGATTTCCCCGGCCCGCAATCGGTCATCTATTTCGGCCATCAAGGCATCAAACGTGATGACCCCGAATTTTTCGCGGCCTACATCCTGAACGAAATTCTGGGCGGTGGCCGTTTCACCGCGCGCCTGATGACTGAGGTGCGCGACAAACGCGGTCTGACCTACGGCATCAGCAGCTATCTTGTGCCGCAAGACTATGCCGAATTGATGATAGGCCAGTTTTCCAGCGCCAATGCCACCACGACGCAGGCGATAGACATCGTGCGGTCGGAATGGCAACGCATGTATGACACGGGCGTGACCGACGCGGAATTGGCGAACACCAAAACCTATCTGACCGGCTCTTACCCCCTCCGCTTTGACGGCAATGGCACGATTGCGGGCATCCTCGTGGGCATGCAGGCCGATGGCTTGCCGATAGATTACGCCCAAACCCGCAACGCCAAAATCGAGGCGGTAACGCTGGACGACATCCAGAAAATCGCCAAACGATTGCTGAAACCCGACGCGCTGCATTTCGTTGTGGTGGGGCAGCCTGACGGGCTGACAACGACGCCCTGAACAGGCCGATAAAATCGGTGGATAACCTTTGTGGCATGGTGGCCTAGAGAGCGCCGCCATGCTATAAATGGGGGCATGAACGCTGCCAACCCCAACATATCAGCAAACCAGCGCCCGATCATCCGCCAGCTGGATGAAGCCGCCATCAACCGCATCGCGGCGGGTGAGGTGGTGGAACGTCCCGCATCGGCGGTCAAGGAACTGGTTGAAAACGCGCTGGACGCAGGCGCGCGGCGCATCAGCGTTGATTATGCCGATGGTGGCAAAACCCTGATCCGCGTCACCGATGATGGCTGTGGCATGACCGCCGACGACCTGCCCTTGGCCCTGTCGCGCCATGCCACATCCAAAATCGACGGGTCCGACCTGCTGAACATCCATTCCTTCGGTTTTCGTGGCGAGGCACTGCCTTCGTTGGGTGCCGTGGGTCGCCTGACCATCAGCTCGCGCCCCCAAGGCGTTGATGCCATGATGATCGCCGTCTCCGGTGGCCGTATGGACCCTGTGCGCCCCACCGCCCTAACCATTGGCACGGTCGTCGAACTGCGTGATCTGTTCTACGCCACCCCCGCCCGCCTGAAATTCATGCGGTCCGACCGCGCCGAGGCGATGGCGATTGCCGAGGTTATCAAACGCCTTGCTCTGGCGGAACCCGAGGTCGGCTTTACCCTGCGCGATGTGTCGGGCGGTGAGGCCCGCGTGATGTTTCGCGCCGACCCCGTGTCGGGCGATTTTTTCGACGCGCTGCATGGGCGCGTCACGTCCGTTTTGGGCCGCGATTTTGCCGATAACGCCTTGCCCGTTGATCACAGCCGCGACGGGTTGCGGCTTGTGGGTTATGCCGCCTTGCCCACCTATTCGCGCGGGTCTTCTGCCGCGCAATACCTGTTCGTCAATGGCCGCCCCGTTCAGGACCGCACGCTGTTTGGCGCACTCCGCGCCGCCTATATGGATGTCCTCAGCCGCGACCGTCACCCCGCCGCCGTGCTGAACATCATCTGCGACCCGCAGGCCGTTGACGTAAACGTCCACCCCGCGAAATCCGAGGTGCGGTTTCGTGAACCCGCCCTTGTGCGCGCGCTTATAATCTCCACCCTGCGCAATGCCTTGGCCACGGCGGGGCACCGCGCGTCATCAACTGTGGGCGCCGAAACTTTGGGCGCGTTTCAGGCGGAAACGTCACAGCCCCGCATCTACCAAATGGACCGCCCTTCCTCTGGCGCCTTGTCACGCGCCTATGCCTATCAAGCCCCCGAAACCCCGATGGGCTTTGCCGAGTCCCCTTCTGCACGGTTCGAGGATGTGCCCACAGGCGACACCACGCGCCCCTTGGGCGCTGCCCGTGCGCAGGTGCATGAAAACTACATCATCGCGCAAACCACCGATGGCATGGTCATCATCGACCAACACGCCGCCCATGAACGGCTGGTCTATGAACGCCTCAAGGCACAGCGCGATACAAACGGTATCGCCGCCCAAGCTTTGCTTATACCTGAAATCATTGAACTTTCCGCCTCTGACACTGCCCGTCTCCTCGACCTCGCCCCCGACCTAGCCCAACTTGGTCTGGTGATCGAAGGGTTCGGCGGCAGCGCCATCGCCGTGCGTGAAACCCCCGCCATTCTGGGCCGCGTCAATGCCACCGCCTTGCTGCGCGACATCCTTGATGACCTTGCCGACCTTGGTGCCTCCGACCGACTTCAGGCGAAAATCGACGCGGTTTTGTCGCGCATGGCCTGCCACGGCTCCATCCGGTCTGGTCGCCAAATGCGGGCCGAGGAGATGAACGCCCTGCTGCGAGAGATGGAGGCGACCCCCCTGTCGGGCCAATGTAACCACGGCCGCCCCACCTATGTGGAACTGAAACTGGCTGATATTGAAAAATTGTTCGGGCGCAGATGATCCAGATCGCAGACAAAACCTACATGTGGAACGACCCCGTGGTGCTGATCATCGCGGGCGTTGCCTTTGTTATCCTTGGCTTTTTCCTGCTGATCCTGCGCGCCGCTGGGCAATCGGCCAAAGCAACCGAACCCCTGATGCGCGAAATGTCCTACCTTGGCCAGCGCGTCCAAAACCTGTCCGAAGGGCAGGAACGACTTGCGGGCGGCCTGCATCATGTGTCGGAAACCCAAACCCATTCCCAAACCGCCATGCTGCAACTGATGGAAAAGCGCTTGATGGAGGTGCAGCGCGGCATGACCGAAAGCCTGCAAGGCAGCTCCTCGCGCACCGCGCACAGCCTTGGTGAATTGCAACAACGCCTTGCCACGATCGACAAAGCGCAGGCCAATATTGAAAAACTTTCTGGTAACGTCTTAGGTTTGCAGGATATTCTGTCCAACAAACAAACCCGCGGTGCGTTTGGTGAAATTCAGCTGAACGACATCGTGCGCAAGGCCTTGCCGTCGGATGCCTACACAATGCAGGCCACGCTTTCCAACGGCAAGCGCGCCGATTGCCTGATCCACCTGCCCAATCCCCCCGGCCCCATCGTCATCGACAGCAAATTCCCGCTGGAGGCGTATGAGGCCCTGCGCCGCGCGTCCTCGCCCGCGGAACTGACCGAAGCGGCGCGGTTTATGCGCGTCTCCGTCCGCGCCCATATCAAGGCGATTTCGGAAAAATACATCCTAGACGGCGAAACCGCCGATGGTGCGCTGATGTTCCTCCCATCCGAGGCGGTCTATGCCGAACTGCACGCCAATTTCCCCGAACTGGTGCGCGACGGGTTTGATGCCAAGGTTTGGATCGTGTCGCCAACCACCTGCATGGCAACCCTGAACACCATGCGCGCCGTGCTGAAAGATGCGCGGATGCGCGAACAGGCCGGTGCCATCCGCGCCACCTTGCGCCTGCTCCACCGCGATGTGGAATTGGTTGTGGGGCGGGTGGAAAAGCTGAACACCCATTTCAACCAAGCCCGCGATGACCTTGAAAGCATCAATACCGCCGCCGAACGTGCCGGTAAACGTGCAGCCAAACTGGATAATTTCGATTTTGAGGAACTGGCGCCGGAAGCGGTGCCAACTGTCATCGGGGGACAAGCCGCAGAATGACGCACCGCCACATGACCCGTGCCGACTATACTGAAATGCCTTGGGCCAACGGGCGCGGCAGCACCATCGAAATTCTGCGTAAAGCCACAGCGGATGGCGCTTTTCTTTGGCGGTTCTCAATGGCAAAGGTGTCCGAAAACGGGCCGTTTTCGCAATTCCCCAACATCGACCGCAACCTGACCGTGATCGACGGCCCAGGGTTTGACCTTGCCGGCACAACCACCTTTCGCGCCGATCCTTTGCACCCTGTCGCCTTTCCGGGTGACCTGCCGCTTTCGGCCGCGAATGTCACCGGTGTTGCCGTTGATTTCAACGTCATGACCCAACGCGCCTTGCCCAAACCCCGTGTCTCGCTGGTGCAAAACCAAACGGTTACCACCATGCAAGGGGCCACGCTTTGCATCTTTGCCTTGGCGGCAACCCGCTTTGGCGCGACCAGCCTGAACCTGCATGATTTCTTGTATAATACCGGATCCGCAGACATCACGGGCGGGCCTGCCTTGGTCATTCACCTGTTTGAAACGCCCCAAAGCGTTTCGACTTAAACCTTGCTCACATAACGCTGCCTGAAATCATAAATTTCAACGCGTTATGTGATCTATCTTGGGTCAAGTTAAAGTCGAAACGCTATAAGGCTCTGTCTTTACGACTTGGCACCCCAGCTGAGCGAGGCATGCTTGCGGGTAAAGTTTTCAAACATAAGCCCGATCACGAACAGCACCAATGTTACTTTGATCGGGTACATGTAATTGCTGTAATGCGGGTTGTAATTCAGGAAAATAAACCCGCGACCTTGGTCAATTGTATGAAACAACGGGTTCCAATCAAACATTGCCAGCTTTGATGTGGGCAGGGTATTGGCCACAAACATCTTGCCGCTCGCGATCATATTGGCGCGCTGGTACAGCTGGGTCACGATCCCAACCGCATCGGGCTGCCACGGCTTGGCCGCCAACAGGATCGTGCCAATCGCGGCACCACTGCTCCACGATAGGATCAACATGCCCAAACTGCCTGGAAAGTCGTGAAATTCAATCGGGCTGAAAGCAGCATGGTACACATAAAGCACAACAGCGGCCGACAAAATCTGCGTATATAGCGCCCCAAGTGCCGCCGCAGTAATCGCCACAAATGTGTTCATCGGCGCGTGTTTCATCATGGGTGACGTGGGCCCGTCACAGCCGGCCACGGCCCCCAATGCCTTGATATGCGTCATAAACATGAAAATGCCCGACATCACATATAGCAGAAAATCACCACGGATAGCATTTCCGCGCAGACCCAGAATGTGAAACATGAAAAAGAATACCGCGACCAGCATCACCGTCTGCAAGATATTCAGCACAAGGCCGATGATCGGATTCCCATGGTTTTTCCGGATGTTCCGAACGGTTGCATGGAACACCAGTTCCAGCATGCCAAAAGCAGTGCTAACCGCATTCCCACGGTGCTGGCGCTGAAACATCGTGATTCCTACCTCTGCTCGCGGGTGGCCTCAGAACTTTTTACAGGGGAAATCTTGCCGATCCCTTAGCGACCTATGATAAGGGGAATTAATCGTTTTGGCAATCTTGTCGAAACTCCCCCAAACGGCCCGAACCACGGCCCAATAAACGACGGAGAGCAGCATGGACTTTTCCCCCCTTATGGCGCTGATGCGCAGATTGGCACTCGAAGCCGGCGACAAGATTATGCAGGTTTACGCCGCCCCCGATTTTGACGTGCGCGCCAAATCCGATGCCAGCCCCGTGACCGAAGCCGACGAGGCCGCCGATGCCATCATTTCCTCAGGCCTGCGCGCGGCCTATCCCGATGTGACCCTGATCACCGAAGAACAGGCCGACAGCCACGCTTTGACCGCCCAGACCTTTCTGATCGTGGACCCGCTGGACGGCACCAAGGAATTTGTCCAACGGCGCGGCGATTTTACCGTGAACATCGCCTATGTCGAAAATGGCGTCCCCGTTTTGGGCGTTGTCTATGCGCCCGCCAAGGGCCGCTTGTTCTATACCCGTCCCGATGGTCAGGCGGTGGAGGAAACGGGTGATTTCGACAAAACCACCGCAGGCCCCACGCATGAAATCCACGTCTCGAAACCTGACAATCAGGCGCTCATGGTTGTCGCCTCGAAATCCCACCGCGATGCCGCGACCGATGCCTATATCGGCAAATACGCTGTGCGCGACATGACCTCGGCGGGCAGCAGCCTGAAATTCTGCCTTGTGGCAACGGGCGAGGCCGATCTTTACCCCCGCCTTGGCCGCACTATGGAATGGGACACGGCGGCGGGTGATGCCGTGCTGCGCGGTGCGGGCGGCCATGTCGTTCGCTTTGATACCCACGAACCCTTGGCCTATGGCAAATCGGGCTGGGACAACCCGTTCTTTATCGCCTATGCCCCGGGCGTTTTGTTGAAAAAATGACCCCGCTTTCCGCCAGCCTCATCATCGTCAGCCGCCACAGACCGGCGGCGTTGATGCGGGCATTGGCGGGCGTGGCACAAATGGACCACCCGAGTTTTGAGGTGATCGTCGTCGCTGATCCTGCGGCGGCGCAAGCCGTGCGCGCCGCCAAGCTACAGGTCAAACTGGCCGAATACGACAGCGCCAATATCTCGGCCGCGCGCAATATCGGGCTGCAACTGGCCGCCGCCCCCATCGCAGCCTTCCTTGATGATGATGCGGTGCCCGAACCCACATGGCTCTCGCGCCTGACCGCGCCTTTTGCAGACATCCGCGTCACAGCGGCGGGCGGATATGTTTTGGGTCGGTCCGGCCTTTCGTGGCAATGGCGCGCGATGTGGGTGGATGGTGACGGGATCGACCACCCCTTTACCCCACCCGAAGGCATCAGCCTGCACGCAGGCACCGCCACCCGCGCAATCAAAACCCAAGGCACAAACTGCGCCTTTCGCCGTGATGATCTGCTGGCAATCGGTGGCTTTGACGCGGGCTTTGCCTTTTATCTGGATGAAGCAGACGTGAACTTGCGTCTGGCCGCCCGTGGGGGCCTAACCGCGATTGTGCCGGATGCCGTCGTTCATCACGGCTTTGCCGCCTCGGACCGCCGCCGCGCTGACCGTGTGCCAACCGACCTTACCCAGATCGGCCGCAGCCTTGCCCGCTTTACCGCGCTGCATGGCCAAAGCCCTGATGCAATTGCCAAACATGTCACAGATCAACGCGCCCGCCTGCTCCGCCATATGATCAGCGGCGCCTTGGAACCCCGTGACATAGGTCGTCTCATGGCCGGTTTGCAGGACGGTATAGCCGCCGCAAACACGCAGGCCTATTCGCAGACACCGCTTGCCCCAACCACAGCCGCGTTTCTCGCCCTCCCCGACACAGCCCCCCGCACGGGGCGGGTTTTGTTCGGCACAAAGGCACAGTGCCACGCGCTATATTCCAACGCAACAGCCGCCCGCGCGCGGGGGGAAATCGTCACCGCAATCCTGCTGTCGCGCGGCATGCGGCCCCACACCCACCGCTTTACCGAACACGGGTGGTGGGAACAAACCGGCGGCCGCTTTGGCCCCGCTTTCCGCCTTGGCCAACGCTTTGTCTGGCAAACCGCCGCAAAACGGCGCAACATCGAAACCACCCGCCTTGCAAATTATCGCCCCGTCGGACCGATTTTACCGCCTAAAACTGATTAAATTTCGCCCAAAAGCCGCAACTGTTTCCATTTTGTCAACTTTTTGTCCAAATATTACCCGAATTGGGTGCGAATAGGGGGGGACAGTTATAAGCTGTTCGAAAAACAAACTGGTATGGGGTTAGGTCGCGTATATGAAGGTTAAGAAAATCACCAAGGCAGTCTTTCCTGTCGCCGGAATGGGAACACGGTTTTTGCCGGCCACAAAGTCGATCCCGAAAGAGATCATGACTTTGGTTGACCGCCCGCTGATCCAATACGCCATTGATGAGGCGCGCGCCGCTGGCATCAAGGAATTCATCTTTGTCACCTCGCGCGGCAAATCCGCGCTTGAGGATTATTTCGATGTCGCCCCCGAGCTGGAATCAAGCCTGCGCAAAGCGGGCAAAAAGCAACTGCTAGAGGTGCTGAAAGCGACAAATATGGACAGTGGTGCCATCGCCTATGTCCGTCAGAACCGCCCGATGGGGCTTGGTCATGCCGTTTGGTGCGCGCGCCGCCTGATTGGCGATGAACCTTTTGCGGTTTTGTTGCCCGATGACGTGATCGCCGCCGAAAAACCCTGCCTGCAACAGATGGTCGAGGCTTATGCCGAAACCGGCGGCAATATGGTTGCGACGATGGAAGTGGCCCCCGAAAAAACCAGCGCTTACGGCGTCTTGGACATTGCCGATGACATGGGCGCAATTGTTCGCGCCAAAGGCATGGTGGAAAAGCCAAAGGCCGAAGATGCGCCGTCAAACCTTGCCGTGATCGGCCGCTATATCCTGACGCCACGGGTTTTGAACAACTTGAACAAGATGAAACAAGGCGCTGGCGGTGAAATCCAGTTGACCGATGCCATTGCCCAAGAAATCGGTGGCGACGATAGCGTCTATGGTTTCCGGTTCCGTGGCCAGCGCTATGACTGTGGGTCCAAGGCCGGATACTTGCAGGCAACGGTTGCTTTCGGGCTGGCGCGTCCCGATTTGCAGGCCGAATTCAGCGACTATTTGAATGATATAATCGGCCAACAAAAAGCGGCGCAGTAACGCCATGCGGCCCTCGGCCCGTTTGCTTGACCTGACGCGATTGGTGTCGCGTTTGGGTCAGGGCCACCCTACCGGGGTCGACAGGGTCGAGTCGGCCTATCTTGCCCATTTCTTAACATTACCCGCTCCAGTTTTCGGATTGGTGCGCAGCAAGCTGGGCTTCATTCTGCTGAACCGTCAGGGGATGGTCGCGTTTCAACGCCTTGTCACCGACCAAACCAATTTGCCCGCAGCGGGTCTGCTGTCCCGCTTGTCGCGCGTCGGCCAACCTTTATTGGCGCGTGCAGAAACGGCTGTGCGCAGGCTGGCCCTAACCCGTTGCCGCCCGCGAAACCTGCCGCAAATGCTGCGCCGTCACTTGCCCGACGGGTTCACGTATTTCAACACCGGCCACGCAAATCTTGCTCCGCAAACCCTTGTGGCCATCAAAGCGGGCGGTGCCACACAGCGACTTTTCCTTGTCCATGACACCATTCCGCTTGATCACCCCGAATTCACGCGCAAAGACACCATCGCCAGCTTTGACAAGAAATTGGCTGCCATCGCCGCCCATGCCGATGCGGTTATTCACACGGCCCATGCCACCCGATCGGCAACCGAACGCCACCTAGCCCGCCACGGCCGTACCCCCCCCGGCCTTATCGCCCCTTTGGGCATAAACCCCTTGCATCCCAACGCCACGCCCCCCCGCCCGCACCCCTATTTCGTGACGCTTGGCACCATTGAACCCCGCAAAAACCACGCCTTTTTGCTGGAGATATGGCAGGCGATGCATCGCGATCTTCCCGCAGCTACGATCCCCCACCTCCTCATCCTCGGGCGGCGCGGTTGGTCGAATGAAGCGGTCTTCCGGCGGCTCGATACTTTGCCCTTCATCAATCAGACCGTGTTTGAAATGCCAAACCTGCCCGATGATGCCGTGGCAAACCTGCTCCTCCATGCCCGCGCGCTGCTGTTTCCCAGCCTTATCGAAGGCTTCGGCCTCCCCCCGATCGAGGCCGCAAGCCTTGGGACCGCGGTTATTGTGCCACCCTTGCCGATTTATCGTGAAACACTGGGCAATTACCCCGTTTACGCAGGGCTAGATGACAGTTATTCTTGGATACAACCAATTATCCGGCTATCGGATGGCAAAAATGATCGGGAACAGGCGGGGCTCGGGGCGCGAAACGCAGTAGAAATTCCACGTTGGGATGCGCATTTCAAGAGTGTCTTAAACTTCGTCGGATAGTGTATCGGTGGCGGCAGCTGACTTTTCTATGGGTCGGCATTTCTGGAAAGTAGCAGTTGAGCATTTTTTCACGATACCGGCTAAGGCTAGCACGCAAACGCTGGCTTGTCCGCGCCTTCCGCAAGCGGAGGGAGCTGAAGCCTGCCGCAGTGCGTGTGCGCAGTATCAAACCCGCCGATATCTTGCTGTTTTCCACCCTGCGCAACGAACGCGTGCGCCTGCCGTTTTTCCTGAAATACTACCGCGACCTCGGGGTTAATCATTTCCTGATCGTGGACAATGACAGCGACGATGGCTCCCGCGAATACCTTCAGGATCAAAAAGATGTGTCGGTTTGGCACACAAAACACAGCTACAAACGCTCTCGCTTTGGGGTGGATTGGCTGAACTGGCTGCAAATGCGCTATGCGCATGACCATTGGTCGCTGGTTGTCGATCCCGATGAATTCTTCGTCTACCCCTTCTGTGACACCCGCCCTTTGCGCGCGCTCACCGATTGGCTGGATGCCTCGTCGATCAAATCCTTTGCCGCGATGCTTTTGGATATGTACCCCAAAGGCCCGATCGGCGCGCAGCCCTACCATGAGGGGCAAGACCCGTTCGAAATCGCCCAATGGTTCGACAGCGGCAATTACAGCATCACCCGCAACGGCCACTACGGCAATCTCTGGATTCAGGGCGGCCCCCGCGCGCGTATGTTTTTCTCCGATGCACCCGAACGCGCCCCTGCACTGAACAAAACGCCGCTGGTGAAATGGCAACGCCAATATGCCTATGCCTCCTCCACCCACATGCTGCTGCCGCGCGGTCTTAACCTTGTGTATGACGAATGGGGCGGCGAAAAGGCCAGCGGTTGCCTGCTGCACGCCAAATTCCTTGATACCTTCGCTCTCAAGGCCGAAGAGGAAATGCTGCGCGCCCAGCACTATGCCAACAGCCATGAATACAAGGCCTATAAGGCCGCGCTGAACGACAGCCCCGATATGTGGTGCAAATGGTCTGAAAAATACATCAACTGGCGGCAGCTTGAAATTCTGGGCCTGATGTCCAAAGGAAACTGGGCATGAGCGTTGGCATCGTCATGCTATGCCACACCGCGCTCGACCGCGCAGCCCAAGTGGCCCGCCACTGGGTTGATCGCGGCTGCCCCGTGGTTATCCATGTCGATAAACGCGTCATAAAATCCGATTTCGATACGCTTCAAACCAATCTTTCGGACCTGTCCAATGTGCGCTTTTCTGGCCGCTTTGCCTGTGAATGGGGCACGTGGGGCATCGTTGCGGCCACCCAAGCCGCGGCGACAATCATGCTCAAGGAATTTCCGGGTGTCCGGCACGTCTACCTCGCGTCCGGCTCGTGTCTGCCCTTGCGTCCGGTCAGCGAACTTGTCGCCTATCTAAACGAACGCCCTCGCACCGATTTCATCGAATCCGTCACAACAGCCGATGTCGGCTGGACCATTGGCGGCCTTGATCTGGAACGCTTCACCCTGCGTTTCCCCTTTTCATGGCGTAAACAGCGCCGCCTGTTTGACGGCTATGTCCGCATGCAGCGCCGCATCGGGTTCAAGCGTAAAATCCCTGCTGGGATCGTGCCGCATTTGGGCAGCCAATGGTGGTGCCTGACCCGCCAAACCCTGTCGGCTATCCTTGAGGACCCCGAGCGGGAGGAAATTGACCGTTATTTCCGCCGTGTCTGGATTCCCGACGAATCCTATTTCCAAACCCTCGTCCGGCGCTATTCGTCGAATGTCGAAAGCCGCTCTCTTACCCTGTCGAAATTCGACTTTCAGGGCAAACCGCATATTTTCTACGATGATCACCTGCAACTTTTGCGGCGCTCCGACTGCTTTGTCGCCCGCAAAATCTGGCCCCATGCCAAAAAGCTCTACCGCGTTTTCATGACCGAGGAAGGCGCGGGCCAAGCCGCTGCCGAACCCAACCCCGGCAAGATTGACCGCCTGTTTTCCAAGGCCGTGGAACGCCGGACCAAGGGGCGCTCGGGCCTCTATATGCAAAGCCGCTTTCCGAATGAAAACTGGGAAAACGGCAAAAGCGCCTCGCCCTATTCGGTCTTCGAAGGCTTTGCCGAGCTGTTCGAAAACTTTGAAACATGGCTTGGTAAAATGACCGGCACGCGGGTGCATGGGCACCTGTTCTCACTCGACCGTGTGGAATATTCAGGCGGCGAAAGCATCTATAACGGCGCGATGTCCAACTCTGCCGCGATCCGCGACTATAACCCCAAAAGCTTTCTTGCCAATTTGCTGTGGAACACCCGCGGCGAACGCCAGTGTTTCCAATTCGGCCCCGCCGACAATCAAGAAATCAACTGGCAACTTGCCGCCGATCCTAACGCCACAATCTCTGTTATTTCAGGGGCTTGGGCCGTGCCTTTGTTCAAATCCAACCTGAATTTTTCTGAAATCCGGACCGAGGCCGCGCGCCTGCAACGGCTTGAACAGGCGCATCTGACCATCCTGCGCAGCCCGTGGACCAAAGCCCGCAGCCGCATCTGGAACCTTGCCGAATTCGTCGAAAACCCGATGGAACCCTTGCAAACCATCGTCGATGAAATCAGCCCCCGCGCCCTGCGCCGCCTGACCGACGCACCGCGCATGACCGACCTCACCGGCTTTGGTCAATTCCTGCAAAATCTGCGCAATCAGGGCATGCAGCCCGTGTTGATGGGTGACTTTCCGGTCAGCGATGATCTGCAACAACACGCCGCCCGCAGGGGCCGCCCCTATTTGGTAAAGTAACCCCTTGGAACGCAAATTTGACAGTTTTGTCCTGCTCGCAGAAATGCGGACAGGCAGCAATTTCCTTGAGGCGAACCTGAACGCGATGCCCAATGTCGCCTGCAATGGCGAGGCGTTTAACCCGCATTTCATTGGCAAGCTGAACCAAGACGCGGCCTTTGGCGTGACCCTTGCGCAGCGCGAGGCCGATCCAACCACCTTACTGCGCGAAATGCGCGCGCACAGCCCTGGCTTGTCCGGTTTTCGCTATTTCCACGACCATGATCCCCGCGTTTTGCCGATCGTTCTGGCCGATCCGCGCTGCGCCAAGGTGATCCTCACCCGCAATCCGGTTGAAAGCTATGTCAGCTGGAAAATCGCTCAGGCCACCGGCCAATGGAAACTGACCCAAGCCAAGCGCCTGAAAACCGCCAAGGCGCATTTTGACGCCCCCGAATTTACCGCGCATCTGGACCAGTTGCAGGACTTTCAGCTCCGCCTGATGCACGGTTTGCAAACCAGCGGCCAAACCGCGTTTTACATTGATTACGAAGATATCAACGACACCGATGTCCTCAACGGCCTCGCGCGGTTTTTGGGGGTTACGGGCGAACTGGCCGCCCCCGACGACACGTTGAAAAAACAAAACCCCGAGGAAATCTCGGAAAAGGTCGAAAACTATGACGAAATGGTCGCCGCCTTGTCGCGGCTCGATCGTTTCAATCTTGCCCGCACGCCCAATTTCGAACCCCGCCGCGCGCCTGCAATCCCGTCTTTTCTCGCCGCAGGGGCCGCACTCTATATGCCCCTGCGTGGTGGCCCCGAGGATGCTGTGACCGAATGGCTCGCCGCCCTTGGCCCCGTCACGGCCGATTTCAGCCAGAAATCCCTGCGCCAATGGCTGCGCAAAAAACCCGCGCATCGCAGCTTTACCGTGCTGCGCCATCCCGTTGCCCGCGCCCATGCAGGATTTTGCAGCCATATCCTGACCGGCGCTTTGCCGCATATCCGCGAAGGCTTGATCAAAAGCTACAAACTCGCCTTGCCGAAAATCGGTGAGCCGATGACGCTGGATCAGCACCGCGAAGCTTTCTTGGGCTTTCTCTATTTCCTGAAACTGAATGTGGCAGGCCAAACCGGCCTGCGCATTGACCCGCGCTTTGCCAGCCAAACCGCCGTGCTGCAAGGGTTTGCGCAGTTTCAGGGCCCCGATTTGGTGCTGCGCGAAGACAGCTTGCCGATGGGCCTTGGCTTTTTGGCCGCTGAAATCGGCGTCGCCTGCCCCGCCATCCCTGCCCTGCCCGACCCGTCGCTGGACCTGTTGGCACAAATCTACGATGCCGACATCGAATCCGCTGCGCGCGATGCCTATAGCCGCGATTATATGGGTTACGGCTTTACCGACTGGCGTTAAATCAAAAATCCAGATCTGCGTAATGTGACGGTGGCGGAAACCCTGGCACCTGATCGGCCAGCAAAGGCCGGAAACTGGGCCGCGATTTTATCTTTGCGTACCAATCCTTTACGTTCGGCGACCGGTTCCAGTCCACGTCTGAAATATAATCCAGACAACTCAGGTGCGCGGCGGCAGTAAAATCGGCCAAGGTCATTTCATTGCCCGCCAGCCAGCGCCGCTGATCCAGCAACCACGCCATATAATCCAGATGATATTTGATCCGCGACGCGCCGAATTTCACCGCCTTGCTATCGGGATAGCCCAGCTTCATCACCTTCTTGTTCACCCGCTCATACAGCAGGTTCGACGTCACCTCGTCGTGGAATTTGTCATCAAACCACGCGCACAACCTGCGCACCTCAAACCGCCCAGCGGCATCACGCGGCATCAAGGCCGGCGTCGGGTTGGTCTCTTCCAAAAACTCGCAAATCGCCTGACTTTCCGTCAGCAACTTGCTGTCCATTTTCAAAATCGGCACTTTTCCAGCCGGATTGCGCCGCAGGAAATCGGCAGACGGTTCCCAGTACCGCTCTTCAACCAGCTCAACTTCCAGCTTTTTCTCGGCCAGCGTCAGCCGAACCTTGCGGCAAAACGGCGAGAGGGGGAAGTGATATAGTCGGTTCATTTCAACACAGCTTTCGACATAAAGACGTTGGGCCACTTATCTGCCAATTGGCAGAAAATTCAATCCCGCATACCGCTTATGGTTCAAAACAGGCCGATCGTCCATCACGGCGGATGGTTTCGGCCCCGTCAAGAATGGCTGCGGACCGTCTTCGCAGGTTTGATGTCGGGTTACCCGCATTCCGCCCCTTGGGATCAGGCAAAACCGCTGCCAACCTTGCGCCATGTACCGCCGTCAACTCTGCGGGTTCCACCGCAAAGTAATGCGCTGCGGCGGCTTTGACGCCAAACACACCTTCGTCAAATTCGGCAACATTCAGGTACACTTCCAAAATCCGCTGCTTGGACCACAACAGCTCCAGAACCGGCGTGATCAGCGCTTCCATCACCTTGCGCGTATAATTGCGGCCATGCCACAGGAACACGTTTTTCACGACTTGCTGGCTAAGGGTCGATGCACCGCGATTGCCGCCTTGATCAATGGCAGCCCGAATGGCCCCCATGTCAAACCCCCAATGCAGGCAAAAATTCGCATCTTCAGCCGCCACAACAGACCGCGCCACCACCGGCGCAATCTCATCCCAATCGGCCCATTCCTGGCTAACCCCGCCAAGGCGCTGGCCCTCTTGCCACATGTAAAACGTGGTGGGCGGGTTCACCACTTTGAACAGCAGCACAAGCGCCACCAAGACCGCCCCAACGGCAGCCACAGCCCGAAAGGACCAGCGCAACAGGGTGCGACGGATGGTAAAGGGTTTGGATTTAGGGGCGCGTTTAGCCATGCCCTGTTAAGCCACGAAGCCCGCGCGCGATCAAGCACCGATCGGGGCGAAAAAGGCCCAGCAGCACCGCCGCTGGGCCAATATCTGTCACTCGGCTGGCACCGCCTCACGCTCATCGCTCAGCGGGTGCGGCAAATGCACCAGCATTTCCTTGGGGCAGGCTTGCAGGAAATTCGCCCGCTCATTCGCCCAATCGTTCAGAATGGCCCGCGCCTTCAGACTTCCCGTCTCATCGGCATGGCGCTGGATCAACCCTTTCACCTGCGCCTCCCAATGCGGATGGCTGACGGCACAAGTCACAAGGCTTTCAAGGTTCATGAACTCTTCGGCAACCCCGTCTGGATCGTACAAATAGGCCATGCCCCCCGTCATCCCCGCGCCAAAGTTGGCACCGATAGACCCAAGGATAACCGCCACACCGCCGGTCATATATTCGCAACCATTGGTGCCGCAGCCTTCAATCACCACCGATGCGCCCGAATTGCGCACCGCAAAGCGTTCCCCCGCACGACCCGACGCAAACAGATTGCCCGCCGTGGCCCCGTACAAAACGGTATTGCCGATGATGGTATTTTTAGATGCCTCTAGCGGGCTGGCCATTTGCGGCCGCACCACAATTGTTGCCCCCGACAGGCCCTTGCCAACATAGTCATTGGCATCGCCGAACACTTCCAGCTTGATCCCCCGCACAGCAAAGGCACCCAAAGATTGCCCACAAGACCCCGACAGCTTCACCGTCAAATGGTCCTCTTGCAACGCATTTCGCATCCCAAACCGCTTCACGACATGGCTGGACGCCCGCGTCCCAATCGTGCGGTGCGTGTTGCGCACGGCATAAGACAGCTGCATCTTTTCGCCATCCTCAAAGAACCGCGCACCGTCTTTCACAATCTCGGCGTCCAGCGTATCCGGCACCGCATTGCGCGGCTTGGACCGATCATAGGTGATCCGGTTTGCGCCATCGACGGTGATCAACAGCGGGTTCAAATCCAGATCATCCAGATGCGCCGACCCGCGGCTCACCTGAGACAGCAAATCCGCCCGACCGATCACCTCATCCAGCGACCGCGCACCAATTTCAGCCAAAATTTCACGCACTTCTTGCGCATAGAATGTGATCAGGTTGACCACCTTATCCGCATTGCCCGTGAACTTTTTGCGCAGCTCGTCGTTTTGGGTACACACGCCCACTGGGCAAGTGTTGCTTTGGCACTGACGCACCATAATGCAGCCCATCGCGATCAGCGCGGCCGTGCCAATCCCGTATTCCTCGGCCCCCAGCATTGCCGCCATCACAATATCACGCCCCGTGCGCAAGCCACCATCGGTGCGCAAGGTCACCCGTTCGCGCAGGTTGTTCATCGACAACACCTGATGCGCCTCGGTCAGGCCCATTTCCCACGGAAGGCCCGCGTATTTGATCGACGTCGCAGGCGATGCCCCCGTGCCACCATTATGGCCGGAAATCAAAATCACATCGGCCTTGGCCTTTGCCACCCCCGCCGCAATCGTGCCAACGCCCGATGATGCCACCAGCTTGACCGTCACCTTGGCGCGCGGATTGATCTGCTTCAGGTCATAGATCAGCTGCGCCAAATCCTCGATCGAATAGATATCATGGTGCGGCGGCGGCGAAATCAGCGTCACACCCGGCGTCGAATGGCGCAACCGCGCAATCAGCGCCGTAACCTTCATCCCCGGCAACTGCCCGCCTTCACCCGGCTTGGCACCCTGCGCGACCTTAATCTCCAACTCTTCACAGGCGTTCAGATACTCGGCGGTCACGCCAAAGCGCCCCGAGGCCACCTGCTTGATTTTCGCAGACGGGTTATCGCCATTCGCTTCGGGCAGGAAATGCGCGGGGTCTTCACCGCCCTCACCACTGTCCGACTTGGCACCGATCCGGTTCATCGCGACGTTCAGCGTTTTATGCGCCTCGGGCGACAGTGCGCCCAGCGACATGCCGGGTGTCACAAACCGCTTGCGGATGGATGTGATGCTTTCCACTTCCTCAATCGGCACGGGTTTGCCAAGCGATTTGATATCCAGCAAATCGCGCAAATGGATCGGCGGGTTCGCCCGCATCGCTGCCGAATACTGCTTCCACAGATCATAGCTGGCACGGTCACAGGCCGATTGCAGCATGTGCATTGTCTGCGCTTCCCAAGCGTGCTTTTCCCCCGACCGGCGCGCTTTATAAATGCCGCCAATCGGCAACACATCCGCCCCGCCCAGCCAGCCTTTTGCGTGCACCTGCTCCAGCTTGTGCTGAATGCCCGATACGCCAATCCCCGAAATCCGGCTTTGCATCCCTGGGAAATATTCCGCCACCATCGCGCGGCTTAACCCCACCGCCTCAAAGTTCAGCCCGCCACGATAGGATGACAGCACCGAAATCCCCATCTTTGACATGATTTTCAGCAGCCCCGCGTCAATCGCATCGCGGTAACGGCGGGCGGCATCGGTCAAACTGCCGTCCAGCAGGCCGCGGTCAATGCGGTCGGCAAGGCTGTCCAGCGCCAGATAGGCGTTCACCGTGGTCGCACCACAGCCAATCAGCACGGCGAAATAATGCGGGTCAATACATTCCGCCGACCGCAGGTTCACCGAACAAAACGTCCGCAGCCCCTTGCGGGTCAACCAGCTGTGCACCGCACTCGTCGCCAAAATCATCGGCATCGCCACACGGTCAGGCCCTTGGTGCTCATCGGTCAGTACCAGATGCCCCGCCCCCGACCGCACCGCATCTTCTGCCTCGGCGCGGATACGTTCCAACCCTTTGCGCAGCGCGTCGGGTTCGGCATCGCGCACGAATGTACAATCAATCACCGAAACCGTTTCGCCAAAATGTCCCATCATCGCGTCAAATTCGGCGTTGGCCACGAACGGGCTTTCCAGCAGCAAAATCTCGGTCTGGCTGCTGTCTTCGTCCAGCACGTTTTTCAGGTTCCCAAAGCGCGTTTTCAGGCTCATCACCCGGCTTTCGCGCAAGCTGTCAATCGGCGGGTTCGTCACCTGACTAAAGTTCTGGCGGAAAAAATGCGACAGCGGGCGATAGATGCTCGACAGAACAGCGGCAGGCGTATCGTCGCCCATCGACGCGATCATTTCCTTGCCATCCTCGGCCATTGGCGCCAGCACCTGCTCCAATTCTTCCAGCGAATAGCCCGCTGCGATCTGGCGTTTGCGCAGCTCGGCCCCAGTATATCCCGCGACTTCCGGCAGATTGGTCAGAAAGTCGTCCAGCTCCACCACCTTTTCGATCCAGTCACCAAACGGCTGGGCAGCGGCCAGCTTATCCTTCAGCGGTCCGTCATGGTACAGCTTGCCCTCGGCCATATCGACCGCAATCATCTGCCCCGGCCCCAGCGCGCCCTTTTCGCGGATTGTGGTTTCGTCCACCGGCACCATGCCAGCCTCGGACCCCGCAATCAGCAACCCGTCGCCCGTCACCACATAGCGCATCGGGCGCAGACCGTTGCGGTCCAGCCCGCCGCAAACCCAGCGCCCATCGGTCATGGCCAGCGCGGCAGGCCCGTCCCACGGCTCCATCACCGCGTTGCAATAGGCGTACATATCGGCCCAAGGTTTTGGCATATCTGTCGTGGTCTTGCTCCACGCTTCGGGCACCAGCATGGTCTTGGTCATCGGCGCCGTGCGCCCCGACCGCACCATCATTTCAAACACCGCATCCAGCGCACCAGAATCAGACGCCCCTGCCGGAATGATCGGTTTGATATCCTCGGCCATGTCGCCAAAATTGTTTGACGCCATGCGAATCTCATGGCTGCGCATCCAGTTAACGTTGCCTTTCAAGGTGTTGATCTCACCATTATGGGCCAACATGCGGAACGGCTGCGCCAACCACCACTGCGGGAATGTGTTGGTCGAATAGCGCTGGTGATAAATCGCGAACGCACTCTCAAACCGTTCATCCATCAGGTCGGGATAGAAAACCGCCACCTGTTCGGCCAACATCATGCCTTTGTAAATGATCGACCGGCACGACAGGCTGCACAAATACAGCCCCGCAATCTGCGCCGCCGCTGCCGCTTTTTCGATCCGGCGGCGTATGATATACAGCTCGCGCTCAAACTGTTCCTGATCAATATCCTTGTCACAACGGATCAGGATTTGCTCAATCTCGGGGCGCGTCGCATTGGCCTTTTCGCCCAGCACGGTCGTGTCCACAGGCACATGCCGCCAACCGTAAATATAATGGCCCATCCGCAGCACTTCGGTTTCCACGATGGTCCGGCAGCGTTCCTGCGCGCCAAAATCGGTGCGTGGCAAAAACACCTGCCCCACCGCGATCAGCTTGTTCAAATCCGGCTCATGGCCCGTGCGGCGCACTTGGTCATAGAAAAACTTGACCGGAATCTGCACATGAATGCCTGCGCCATCTCCGGTTTTGCCATCGGCATCTACCGCCCCACGGTGCCAAATGGCCTTCAGCGCGTTGATCCCATGTTCAACCACCTTGCGGCTCGGCTTGCCCGAAATCGAAACGACCAAACCCACGCCACAGGATGCATGCTCATCCTCGGCCTTATACAGGCTGTGCTGGTCCATATAGGCGCGCTTGGCCTCTTCATTGGCGACCCAAGCGGCGTCAAAAACGGGTGTGTTGGTCATTGGGTCACTCCTAAAGTATCGAAAGGGAAAGCGGGGCGCGCGGTCATTCCACGACGTCTCCGGTTAAATCTGCCATCATGCGGGCGTAAACCTCGTTCGGGGTCATCGTCCACGGATAGGCCTCGGCGCGGTCAAACGCATCGCGCCAAATGTTGTAGGTCTCGTCGAACAGCTCGTGGTCCACATAGAACGGGTCGGCCTCTTGGAACTCGGCATCCATCACGTTGCTGGCCCAAAACGGCGCGTGCGAAATCAGCGGCGCATCATCATCAGCCGCCTTTATCATCACACTCATCACAGGCTCGGCCGCGCCGTCCAAATCCTCGGGCAAATCCAAGCGGCCAATCCAGACAATCACCGGGTCAAACTCATCGCTCAGGCAAGTATAGAACTCACCCAGTTCCAGCTCATTTTCCATAAGCGGCCTCGGTCGCATAGCCGCTCAACACCGCATCACATTCAAACAGGGGCTCGGTGCTGAAAAACCCCGCCTCACCCGGAAAGATAAACTGCAACGGGCTGCCATCCATCGGCACAAACCCGCTACCACCATCCCATTCCGTAGGTCCGGCAAAGAACAGCCGCCAATCGGGGTTCACAAATTCATTGCCACGCTGCTTGCTGGTGGTCCCGTCCGATTTGTCCTCGGTAAATTCAAATTCGGTCTGCGACAGGGTTATACCGTCAATCACCACGGTTTTTCCGGTCAAACGGTCAAAGCCGCGCACACTGCTCGACTCGCCATTATCGCGCGACAGGTTAAACGCAAACGTGTCCAAACCGCCCAACAACTCGGTAAACGACGCCGGATCTTCGGCACCGTCGTCCAGCGTTTGCCGCACCATCGGGTTCATCTCGATGCTTTCCACCCATTGCGCCTCGGCATTGGTGCGGCTGGCAAAAAACAAACCCTCTTGGTCAAAATCGGTGCGCCACTGGTCACCCGCCGCATCTTGGGTGCAGGTGTAATAGTTCGAAACGCGGCAGGCGCGCGACTGCACGGTCAACCAACCCGTACACCCAGCAGGCGGCGTAAACGCCCCCGCAGCCGCAGGCGGCACAAACGGCCCCGCACCCAAGGCGATCAGGGAAAAGATGAATAGTTTCCTCACACTGCGTCCCTCTCGGATCGGGTCAACACCGCTGACCCATGCAAAAATTTCGTCACCGCAAACGTCTGTACAAATGGCATACGCATGGCATACGCGTTGCATACACCCGTTTTTGCCTATTCCGCCGCCACGGCCGCGCCCTGCGCCATATACGCCAGCATCGCATCCGCCGCTTCACGCCCATCGCGAATGGCCCAAACCACAAGGCTCGCACCGCGCACAATATCGCCCACAGCATAGACACCGGCCATGTTGGTCGCATGGGTTTTGAAATCCGCCCTGATCGTGCCCCAGCGCGTCACGCCCAGCTCTGGCTGATCCCACAGCGCAGGCAGCGCCTCGGGTTCAAACCCCAGCGCCATGATCACCAGATCGGCAGGTTCCACATAATCGGCCCCTTCAATCAGTTCCGGCATCTGGCGACCCGATGCATCCGGCGCACCCAGACGCATCTTTTGCACCATAACGCCGTCAACTGTGGTTCCGCCCGTGAATCCCTTTGGCGCAGAAAGCCAAACAAATTCAACGCCTTCTTCCTCGGCGTTCTGGGTTTCACGCTGGCTGCCCGGCATGTTCGCGCGATCACGGCGGTACAGGCATTTCACCGATGTCGCCCCTTCGCGAATGGCCGTGCGCACACAGTCCATCGCCGTGTCGCCACCACCAATCACCACAACCCGCTTGCCCGCCGCGTTCAGCGTGCCGTTGTCATACTCCGGCACCTCATCGCCAAAACTTTTGCGGTTGCTGGCGGTCAAAAATTCCAGCGCAGGCACAATCCCTTTTGCGCCCACACCCGGCACCGGCAAATCGCGCGCCTTGTACACGCCGGTCGCAATCAGCACCGCATCATGTTGCCCGCGGATCGCATCAAACGTCAAATCCTTGCCCACTGTGCAGTTCAACACAAACTGCACGCCGCCCGCTTCCAACTGCTCAATGCGTTGCATTACAACGTCTTTTTCCAGCTTAAAGCTCGGGATGCCATAGGTCATCAACCCGCCCGCGCGGTCATACGTGTCATACACCGTGACCTGCACGCCTTTGCGCCGCAGCACATCCGCCGCCGAAAGGCCCCCCGGTCCCGCACCAATAATCCCCACGCTTTCCGCCCGTTCCCGCGCAGGTTTGATCGGCTTGACCCAACCCATTTCCCACGCTGTATCGGTCAGGTATTTCTCGATCGACCCAATCGTCACCGTGCCGTGGCCCGACTGTTCGATCACGCAATTGCCTTCGCACAAACGGTCTTGCGGGCAAATCCGGCCACAAATCTCGGGGAAGGTGTTGGTGGCTTGTGACAGCTCATAAGCCTCTTGCAACCGCCCCTCGGCGGTCAGGCGCAGCCAGTCGGGGATGTTGTTGTGCAGCGGGCAATGCGTCTGGCAAAACGGCACGCCACACTGGCTGCACCGGCTCGATTGCTCGGCGGCTTTATCGGCTGCGTACTCGCGGTAAATCTCATGGAAATCTTGGGCGCGTAGGTTCGGCGGGCGCTTTTCCGGCATCTCGCGCGCAACATTCACAAAGCGGAGCATCCGTTCCTTGGCCATAATGGCGCCTCCCTGACGGTCGTGATTAGAAGGCTTTCATACTGCGACTGGAAATTGAATAAAAGGTAGCAATGCTGACCTAAATGTCGGTATTTTGAACGGAAGGTAAGCGTTGCTGCCTTTTTCTGGTAAAAATAGGTCAGTATTAATTACCTAATTCATCAATACCCCAATGAAAGCGCGGCCAAAGCCACCACCCCCACAATGATTCGCCACCATCCAAACAGCGCATAGCCGTGGCGGCTGACATATCCCAACAGCCAACGCACAACCAAAACGGCAGAAATAAAGGCCGCAACAAACCCTATGGCGATTTCATTCACCGCCCCCGCGTCCAGCACATCGCGGTTCTTATACAGGTCATAGGCAAATGCCCCCGCCATCGTCGGCATCGACAGAAAGAACGAAAACTCGGCCGCTGCCCGCTTGTTCGCCCCCAACATCAGCGCACCAACAATCGTAGCCCCCGACCGCGACACACCCGGAATCATCGCAAGGCATTGAATAAAACCGATTTTCAGCGCCATCCCAAGCGGCAGTTTCATCGCATCGTCATAGCGCGGCGGTGGTGCCAAACGGTCAACGAACACAAGCACAATACCGCCCAGAATAAGCATAACCGCAATCAAACGCGGGCTTTCAAACAGCACCGTTTTGATAAAATCATGCGCCATAACACCGATAAACACAGCAGGCAAAAACGCGATCAAAACCGACAAAATCGTCTGTCGCGCCTCGGCACTATGGGGCGCATCGCGAAAAATGGCCCAAAGTTTGGCCGCGTAAACCGACAAAACCGCCAACACTGCGCCAAGCTGAATAACCACCTCGAACGTCTTGCCCGAACTTTCAAAACCAATGAAATGCCCCGCCAACAGGATATGCCCTGTAGACGAGACCGGAATGAACTCGGTTAGCCCTTCAAGGACCCCCAGAAACAGGGCTGCAAGCGTGGTATCCGCCATGGCAGACCTCTTCTAGGTTTCAGATTTTACGTAGGTTTTTGGCGCTGTCTTTGATCGCAGCATATTGCCCCGATGCGCGGTACCGCCACAGATATTCGGGCAAAACCGACTCCATCGTCACAGGCGTAATGCCCAGATCGGCAAAGGTTTTTGCGCCATCAGACACCACGTTATCGCTGCGCAGGCTCTTTACCTGATCGCGCGTCAACACGCCGTTCGAAATAAGACCGCCTGTCGCAAAGGACAAAAAGTCAAAGCCCGCCGCCATGACATTTGCAAAGATAAACGGGATATTAACAACCAACCTACTGCGCTGAATAACGGCCAGCATCTGCTTCATCAAATCACGGAAGGTCGCCACATCCGGCCCGCCCAGCTCATACACGCCGGGGGCTGCGGTACCCGTAGCACCCATAACCGCAGCCTTTGCCACATCATCAACGAAAACTGGCTGAAAACGGGTACTTGCACCAACAACGGGCAAAATTGGCCCCATCCGCGACATGCCCGCAAAGCGGTTGAAAAACCCGTCTTCCGTTCCGAAAACAACAGATGGCCGCAGAATAACGGCGCTTGGAAACGCTGCCAGAACAGCTGCTTCGCCTTTTGCCTTTGTGCGGGAATAGGCGCTTGCAGACTCAACATCCGCCCCGATGGACGAGATTTGAACAAGCTGTGCAACCGCTTCTTCAGCTGCCAAACGCGCAATCCGACCAGCCCCTTCGGCCTGAACGGCCTCAAAGTTGTTCTTGCCGCCTTTGTCAAAGGTGCCCACGCAGTTTACCACCGCATCCGCCCCAACCAATGCACGGCGCACCGACGCATCATCGCGAATATTGCACAAAACAGGCTCGACTTGGCCAACAGCGCCATAAGTTTTGACAAACAACGCCTCATTGGGGCGCCGGACTGCCACGCGCACACGCCATCCCGCCTGCGCCATCCGCCGCGCGATATATCGCCCGACAAACCCCGAACCGCCATAGATTGTGACCAGTTTGCTCATCCGTCTTGCCTCCATTTGGAAAGCTTTTCGCTTGCATGCCTGCATATCCTTCTGCGCCCGTTCAAACAAGCAACAAAAGGCTGCACGATTTTTGTTTATCCCCCGTTGACAGTCCCGCAGGGCCGCTTTACATCGCCTTCACTACAAAGGCCCAGGTGGCGGAATTGGTAGACGCGCACGGTTCAGGTCCGTGTGCCGCAAGGTGTGGAGGTTCGAGTCCTCTCCTGGGCACCATTCGCCTTTTGATATGCTTGCATATCAATAAGTTAGCGACAAAAAACTGTCCCACTTTCATCAAAACCTGTAGAAAGTGGGACAGTTTTGTTCTCTCATTGGTCCTGCTGATCAGCTCCCCTACCGGATCCGAAATCCGTTTGAGATGGATGCCAACAGCCACTAGCTATCCTGCCGCGAAAGATCAGAGATCAGGACGTCCTTTACGACTTCACCCATAATGTTCTGCGCGCTTTCCGTTAGCGCGCGCCTCAGAACGATAAGGTTTGCTCCATCCGTAAACACGCCCTTAAATCCACCAGCATTTGCATGATCAAACATTATCTGGAGCATTGCATCGCGCAGTTTTGGTTCTTGAGAGAATATAGCCTCAGTAGCTCCCAAGGTGACCTCGACATTCAATGACATGATCACCAAAGCTGCTACCCGCCCTTTTTCAACAACAGGGATCACAAACTGATTGTTAAGTTTGACAAACTCTGAAACAGCGGGCACTTCTTCGGATGTGCTTGCCTCGGCTTCAACATGTTCGTCTGCTGGACGCAAAAAGAGGCCTGCACCAAGACCTGCGCCGAGGCCAACCAGAATGAGAAGGATTGGTAGGATTTTTGCTATCATGACAATCAGAATGGTAAAACGGTGTCGGTAATTTGTTGACCGTAACGTGGTTGCTGCACGTCTGAAATCTGCCCACGCCCGCCATAAGCTATCCTGGCACCTGCGATCCGGTCATAGGTGATCTCATTCTGCCGTGATATGTCTGCTGGCCGAACATATCCCGTAACGATGAGTTCACGTAGTTCAAAGTTCACGCGAACCTCCTGTTGCCCTTCGATGCGCAAGACACCGTTCGGTAATTCTTCAACGACGGTTGCCGCAACCCTTAGCGTCAGCTTTTCATTTCTCTGGACCGACCCTTGGCCGGCAAAGGTTGAATCCGACGATGTCGACACAGCATTTGCCATGGATGCCCCCGTTGGTAGCTTTTCGTCCAATCGCTGTGGTATTCCAAACAATTCCGGCACGGCCATGCTTTGTGATCCCGTTCTGCTGCGCCCTGAAGAATTTGAAATCTCGGCTTTGTCATCAATCTGGATGACAACCGTTAAGATATCGCCGCGTTGACCGGCTCGCCGGTCCCCAAATAAAGATCCACTTTTAGCAGTCCACAAAGACGATGCCTCCGTCGGGCCCGATGGTTCCGCAAACTCTGGAACCGGCGTCGAGTACATCGCGTGATGCTGAAAACTACCTTCGATCGGCGAAAATGAAGGCGCTTTGCCCACATCGCCAAGCTTGGAACAGGCTGGTATCAGCAAAATAGCCAAGAATAAAAACCGCATCATTTCAGTCCTTAAGGATTTGAGCCAACGCGCAAAGAGCCATCGCCCAACACTTGCGCCGCAAGAACAGCCCGCGAGGACAGGTTCATCACTTGAATAACATCCCCCACACCACCGCGGGCCAGCGCCCGCCCTTCGGTCGTGATACCCAAACCACCGGCGCTATAGATCAATGTTATAAGCTGGTTGCGCTCCACTAACGCAGGCGGGCCGACATCTCCGATCCGAATGGCACGCCCGGGATAGAGCGTGACACGCGCCTCAAGCCCCACAGCGTCACCCGAACTGGTCAAAGCACCCGGAATCTCCGCTGCAACAAGCGTGACATCTGCATCCGATAAGAGTGTCTGCGCACGCACGATACGTGTGGCGATCAGGCTCTCTGGAAACGCCGGAGAGGCTAGAATGACAAACAACATGAAAAGTCGCATCATCAACGCAGCTGCGTGGTTGCCGACAGCATTTGATCTGCGGCGGTGATGACTTTTGCATTCAGCTCATAACCACGCTGTGCCTTGATAAGTTCAGTGACTTCACGCACGGCATCGACCGAGCTTTCCTCGAGATAGCCCTGACGCAACGTTCCCAGACCATCCTGCCCCGCTGTCCCTTGCGATGGTGGACCAGAGGCCGGCGTTTCTATGAAGAGGTTCGACCCAATTGCTTCAAGCCCTTTGTCATTGGTGAAACCGGTCAAAGAAAGTTGGCCCAAAAGCTGCGGCTGCGTTTGCGTGTTGAAATAGGCGTAAACTTCGCCCTGTGCATTGATGGACAAGCTGGTCGCATCGGATGGGATCGTGATGCCTGGGTTCACTTGAAACCCTTCTGCGTTCACAATTAACCCGTCCCCCGTTCGCTTTAACCCGCCATCACGGGTATAGCCCGTCGCACCGGACGGCAGCGTAACCTCTAGATATCCTTTACCTTCAATCGCCACATCCAGATCTCCGCCGGTTGCTGACAATGAGCCCTGCGCCAAGACGACCGAAACGGCGGATGCCCTGACACCCAAACCCAATTGAACGCCGGTTGGCAGCATAGATCCATCTTGAGCCGACACCGTACCGGGCCGCGCAAGCTGTTGATAATGCAAGTCAGCAAACTCTGCTCGGCGCGTATTATAACCTGTTGTCGACATATTCGCGAGGTTGTTGGACACAACATCGACCCGCATCTGTTGGGCCGCCATCCCGCTTGCCGCAATTTGTAACGCTTTCATTCGACTCTCCTATCGGCCAAGGGTTTGGATTACGCCGCGCATGCGTTCATCCTCTTTTTCAAGAAAACCTTGTCCCATCTCATAGGCGCGCTGGACTTCGATCATCCGTGCAATTTCAGAAATTGGGTTTACATTGCTTTCCTCGACAAACCCCTGAAGAAGTGTGGTTGCCTCGGCTGGCTCCACCGCTTCACTTGTGAAAATAGTGCCCCCCGCGTGAGTCATTTTCAGCGGGTCACTTGGCTGCCATAGACCAATTTGTGCCAGCGGTTGGCCATTGCCGGACAAAGTGCCATCGGGCGAAAGTGCTACTCCAGTTACATCAGGCGGCACAAAGATCGGGGCGCCGCCCGCGTCAAGCAAACGATGCTCATCGGGGTTTACAAGTTCGCCTTCGGCATTGGGCATAAAGCTGCCCGCACGCGTCAGGGCTTGGCCTTGCGGGGTTTCAATCAGGAAAAAGCCTTCGCCCTGAATAGCAAAGTCAAACGTGCCGCCGGTTTGCGACAGGCCCGCCTGCCGCAAATCCATATGCCGTGCATTGCCAAGCGCCATAGACAATGACGGCCCGCCTTCCATCCGCTTGACATATTCCGAAAAAACCACGCCTTCGCGGCGAAACCCCGTTGTCGAGATATTCGCAATATTATGGGCAACCACTTGCATCTCGCGCATCAAACCCGATTGCCGTGTCAGCGTTGTATAAATCCCAGCTTCCATCACGAACCTCCAGCAATCAAAGGGATAATGCGGTCAGTAAAAAAACTGATGAGGGTAGAGGTCATGAAGCTCATTGAGACCCAGAACACCACGAGCATTGCCCCCACTTTAGGGACAAAGGTCAGGGTCATTTCTTGCACCGAGGTCAGCGCCTGAAACAGGCCAACTGTCACGCCCGCGATCAAGGCAATCGCCAAAAGCGGGGCCGACATCATCACGGCCACCCATAGCCCCTGACGCAAGGTATCAAAAATGATCCCTTCCGTCATACCGGCATCCGAAGGATTTCCTGATACGCCTCAACCACCTTGTCGCGTACGGTCACCACGGTTTCAATCGCGGTTTCGGTTGCGGCAAGGGCTTGGACCAACGCGTGCGGATCGGCATCACCAACCATCGCGGCTTTGGCGGTCGCCTCTCCGTTCATCAGAGTGGTCGCAAAGTTCTCGGCAAGTTTTGCAAACCCCGTCGCAGCGCTGTCAGACTGTGGCTCTGGGGCCGCAGCCTGACGGGCCTGCGCATAGGTTTGTGCTGCAATAGACGATTTAATATCCATTCTGGATCTCCTTTATCTGCGCAAAATTTCAAACAAGCTCTGCGTCATTTGACGCGCCTGATCGAATAGTCTGAGGTTCGCCTCATAGCTGCGCTGCGCTTCGCGCGCGTCAGCAATTTCGATCACCAGATCGACATTCGAGCCGTCATAGTGACCGGATGGGTCTGCCAGCGGGTGGCCGGGGTCATAGATTTGGGTCAATTCGCTGCGGTCAAGCCGGACGGGGCCAGCGGCAACACCATTGCCATCCACGGCATCCCGAAAGCTGATGGTTTTGCGGTGATATCCGGGCGTGTCCGCATTGGCGATGTTCTCGGATACATGCCGCAGACGTTGGGCCTGCGCTTCCATTCCAGACGCCGCAATCGACAGGCTATTGATAAGGTCGGCCATGATCTACCGCCCCCGCCCAAGCGCCAGCTTCATAATATCTGACGTGGCTCGGTAAATCGAAAGCGCCATATCATGCTGTTGGCGCACCTCGGCGGCTTTCACCATCTCACGCTCAAGCGAAACAGAGTTACCGTTGGGGGCGTCAGACGCGCGCATGACCACCGCCTCAAGAGGCAGCGCACCACCTGCGCCCAAATGGCCGGCCCGCGTTACCCGCAACCCTTGGCCTGTTTCATCCGCATATGTTTTGGCAAAGTCCGGCAGGTCCCGAGCCTTATACCCCGGGTTGTCTGCATGCGCGACATTCTGGGCAATCACACCCATCCGTGTGCCCGCATGGGCCGCCATAGCCTGCGCCATTCTGGTGATCTCTAGTTTTTCGAACATCGGGGCTTCTCCCTCGAGTGCAGTTCACTAAGGCTTAAGGGTGATTCCTTTAGAAAGGGTAAGCGTGAACAGAAGAGGAACCGAATGAACGATATTTTTGAAAGCCTGCGCAGCCGGATTTCGCAAATCAACGTCATCAAACAGGTCGGGCGCATTGTCGAACTGACTGGCGGCACGCTGAAGATTTCCGGCCTTTCTCAAGGGGCTAGCCTTGGCGACAGGGTCCTTATCCACAGCGAAGGGAACCAAATAGGCGGCGAAATTTTGCGACTCTCCAAAACCGGCGTCACGGTTCTTCAAGACGGGTCCGGCGAAGGTTTGGCAATCAACGACTCCGTCGAAATTGTGGGGAGGGCCGAGATTGCGCCCGACAACAGCTGGATTGGGCGAATCATCGACCCCTTCGGTAAACCGATTGACGGACGCCCCCTGATGCCTGGACCAACCGTTCGGTCCCTTAGGGGCGCCCCACCTGCGCCTGCATCACGCCGAACGCTGGGCGAAAGGTTGGAAACCGGAACAGCCGTATTCAATACTTTGCTGCCGCTCGTGCGTGGCCAACGTATTGGCCTCTTTGCAGGATCGGGCGTTGGCAAATCCTCCCTTTTGGGAAAATTTGCACGTGGCGTGAATGCAGACGTCGTGGTGATCGCATTGGTCGGCGAACGTGGCCGTGAATTGCGCGAATTCACTGAACGTATTTTAGGCCAGCAAGGCATGGCGCGCGCCGTGGTTGTTACCGCCACGTCGGACCAATCCCCCCTTGTCCGCCGACGCTGCATGTGGACTGCAATGGCAGTGGCCGAACATTTTCGCGACCAAGGCCTACATGTCCTGCTTTTGGCCGACAGCATCACCCGTTTTGCCGAAGCCCATCGTGAGGTCGCATTAGCCGCGGGCGAGCAAGGCAATCTGCGCGGCTTTCCACCGTCAACATCGCATACGATCATGTCTTTGGCCGAGCGGGCAGGACCGGGCGCTGAAGGCTCTGGCGATATTACGGCGGTGTTTACGGTTTTGGTGGCAGGATCAGATATGGATGAACCGGTGGCTGACATCTTGCGCGGGGTCCTAGACGGTCACGTCGTCATGGATCGCAGCATTGCCGAACGTGGACGATTTCCAGCGATTGATTTGCTGCGCTCTGTCTCGCGCAGTTTGCCGGATGCTGCGAACACAGATGAGAATGCCCTGATTGCAGAAACTCGGCGCTTGCTGGGCGCCTATGAACGCGCCGAAATGATGATACAGGCCGGGTTATATGCAACAGGGTCTGACCCGTCGGTTGACGCTGCAATCAAGGTTTGGTCGGCGCTTGACGGCTTTTTAGCCGAAGACGCGCCTGCGGGTATCACTGACAGCTTCAAGCGGCTTGACGCCTGCCTTGCTTTGGCGCGCAGATAGCGCGCCACCTCATCGCGCGCGTTGCAGCAACGTCAGCGCAATTGCACCCGGTGAAGTTGCTGAAAAACTGGCCAACGCCTCACTACGAACCAGAAACTTGCGCACAAGCTCGTCAACTTTCTTGAGGTCACTGAATTGCGAAACCTCGGCACTACCAAAGGATTGTGACGCTTTGTCCTTAAGCGTTGCCAGTTGCTGGTCAAGGTCAATAGACGAAAAGCGGCTTGGCAGCCCCAAGGCCCCCTCGAACACTTTGCGCAATGGCCCGCTGCCCATGATTGTAAACCATTTTGTATCATTGCTGACGTCCCGCGCGGACAGCGTTTTCAACTCACGCTCGGCGTTCAGGGCCAGTCGCATGTTTTCGTCCTTTTCACCAACCGCCGCCTCGAACTGGCGCGCGCGATACGCCTCTAGCGTTTTGTCGGCAAAATCCGAAAGCTGGGTGCTGGGGATGGCATAGTCGCCAAACCCGAACCCGGACGAAAAAGCGCGGTACTGCTTGTCCGCCAATCGGTTTGCCAAAGCACCACTGTCCAAAGTGCCCTCTTCCAGCACTTTTTTGATAAAATATCGGTTGTCGATGTCGGCTTCCAACCCGTAGGCCCCCAAAGCCACGGTCAAAAGCCTGCGATCCGACACCAGCGCCTCGGCGGTTTTGACAGACCCGATCTTGGCGCGAAAATAGTCTTCATCCCGCGCGAGCGTGGGCGCTGCTTGAAAAGCTTCTTTCTGGGCGGGCATGGTCCGTTTTAAAAACGCCCACCCAGAATAGCCCGAGAATGGAACAATCGGCGAGAAACTCATGATGGGCAGGCGGCAAATAGCCGCTCTTCACGCGGCAACAGGCTACGTAACGCCTTCAAAGCTTGATAGTGATTGTCCTCCAGCACGCTGGCTGTAGCCTGATTTAATTGCAAACGGCTATCATGATCGGTCAGCACCTGGCTCAATTGTTCGATCCCGCGCAACAGTTGCAGCTTGGCATCACCCGGATCTGCATCCCCCGACAGCACCAGCTGTGCGATATAACAGACGCGACGCACGGGCGTTGTCACCTCTTCGGGGTGGATCGCATCGCGCAACCGCAAGATATTCGCGTTTGGCGTCATGACCGCCAGTTTTGACCGCCGATCACCGTTTTCGATAACGGCCCCGTTGATCAATACACGCTCATGTGGACCCAGTTTCAAAACAAGACCGGTCATGGTTCACCACCCTGGCCGCGCAACCCGCGCATCACAGCAGTATTGATATCGACCAAAACCTCTGCGCTTGCGGTGCCGTCCAACACCTTGCGGCTGTGATCGGTCGTAAATTCATATAGATAGAAAAGCTGTGCCCGCAAAGGTGAGGGCAGCTCGTTGCCGATGTCGGCAACATCCACCGCCAGCGTGCGCCACATTTTTCCATTGTCGTGCAATGCACTGACCAGGCCAGCAAAATTTTGCTCGCGGTGCGACCAGGCCATCGACAAGGCACGGGTCATCCGTGCGAAGAGTTCGTATTCTGTTGCGCGCGGGTTTCGGGCCGGCGCATCGGCACGTGCATAAGCATCGCGCGCAAGTGTATTCATCATATTCACAGCAGGTCCTTCCGGTGTGGTGGAAAATCAGCAAAGCGACCGGGGCGCACACTCAAGGCGCCCCGGCCAGCCGGAAATTACCGGAACAGTGACAAGATCGACTGCGGCGACTGATTCGCAATTGACAAAGCCTGAACCCCAAGCTGCTGTTGCACCTGCAATGCCTGCAAGCGTGCAGACGTTTCTTCCATATCAGCATCAACCATAGAACCGATACCAGACTTCAGTGCATCCGACAGGTTACTGATAAAATCGGACTGAATATCAATCCGCTTTTGTGCCGAACCAAAGGCTGCTGCCGCATCAATGGACGCACCAATCATGGTCTCGATGTTGGACAGCGCCGCTTTTGCTCCGTCATTCGTGGTCACATCGATTGCATCCAGACCAAACAACCCGCCCGATGCTTCACCGCCTTTTGTCACCTCCAAGGTAAGGGCCCGTGAACCAGTTGCATCATCCACAGCCAAGGACCATGCCCCTGTGGTTGTGTTCTGTTGCACCGCCGTTTTGATACCCGTTGTTGCCTCTGAATCGATCGCCGTCTTCAGGCCACGGGCAATATCCTCCATCGTTTCGCCCTTGCCGGCGGTATAGGTGTAGGTCTTGCCTGCAATACCAACGGTAAAGCTGTCACCATTCACCGGTGCGGCCGTGGTTGAAAAATCAACCGTCTCCGCCCGCTGTTCCACGACCGAGTTGGCAGCGTTATGGGCAAAGCCGTTGACGTTGCCATAGGTCAGCTGCGCGCCCTGAACCGCCACTTCCATACTTTCAAAGGCATTGGTGTTGGAAATGGTCAACGTCCCTGTCGCTGCCGTTGCCGTGATCCCTTCAAGGCCCAGCGCATTCACGGCACCCGCAAAAAAATCTGCCATTGCCGTGTTCGTCACGATACCATCAGTCGTATAATTGATGGCCGTCCCATTGATATTCATCGAAAAGTTGTTGCCGGTTGGTGTCGCCGCAGAAACGGTGATCGTCGCATTCTTGCCCGCAGCTGCCGTCGTCGTGCCTGTAATTGCAGGGGTTGGCGTGGCCGATGGCCCTGCAATCGATCCATAGGAAATGGTGGCCGCTGCCGTGTTGCCTTTCTTGCCTGCACCTGTCGACAAATCCTGCCGGTTCACAGTGATCTGCGACGCTGTCACGCTCCCCCCGCCGGAACGATCCAGCGACGACAGAATGCTGACATCCTCCGTTCCATTTACCATGTTCAGGCCGTTGAACTGTGCCGCCCCGGTAACCGATTTTATCTGGTCACGCAGCGCCGAAATATCGGTCTGGATCTTTTCACGGTCAACGTTGCCTTCTTGGGCTGCGACAACTTTGCCTTTGATATCTGTCAGCAGTTTCGTCACAGTTTCAGATGCTTTGCGTGCAACCGAGATGGTCGAAGACCCAAGCGCCAAGCCATCCGAAATACCCGAAAACCCCTTTACATCACTTTCCATAACCTTGGAAATCGCCCAAACGGCAGCGTTATCCTTGGCGGTTGCAACAGATTTACCAGTCGAAATCTCGTTCTGGATCTGACCCATATTCTTGTTGATGCCTTTCAGCGTCTGCAAGGCCACCATTGCACTGTTATTCGTCAAAATCGAAGACATATTGTGTCCCTTCAAAAGGCCGGCGCTTTGCGCACGGCAGAGAAGCCATCCACAGATGGCAAGAGGGGCATTTTGCCATTGCCTTTGGCATTTCGGCCAAGGCGCCACCCCACTTGGGATGCAAGACCATTGATCTACGTAAAGCGCTAACAGAATGCTAAAGTCGATATTTTTGAACAAAAACAATCACGTGCATTTTACCAAAACACGTAACAAATTTTCCTACAATCGGGTCTTCAACGAACCATCCGGCATTCCGATTTTGCGGGTTTTCCCCGCGTTGTCATAGGTTTTAACCCCACCTCGGGCCGATATGATTTCAGTCAACCGCCGGCGCGCAGCTCGAACGCCTCGACCCGCCGCTTCCAACCCAATCGCGTTGCGATGCGCAAGCGCGCGCAGGGCCTCGATCCGGCCAATGTCGGTTTCGCCCTGAATCTCGGCCAAGGCAGCATCGGTGCGCTCTGCCAAATCCCCCATCGCCGCAAGGTTTCCAGTTCGAATTGCCGCAGCCGTTTCACGAACAACCGCCTCAAGCCGGTCAAAAGCGCTTTCATTCATTTGCAATCTTATCCTCGCCCATTTCAACAAAGTCACCGCTCGACATCGCCTGAAACAACAGTTCCGTCAGGCCTATTCCACCCGCGGTCACCATCGCCTCGGCCTGTTTCTGGCGTAGAAAAGAGGAAAACTGATCCTCTCCAATTCCACCGCCAAAGCTTTCACGCGCGGCCCCCAAGCCCGCGAATCCAAGCATTTCAGCCAGAAAAGCAGTCTCCAACTGCGCCGCCTTCTCTCGAAGTGGGTTGGGCTCCTGCACACGTAGTGCGGCGGTTAATTGCGGTGGCGATATCAGGGTCATGATGGTCCTCATTAGGTTGCATTTTCTGGATTGTGGCTGATTTCAGTAAACAACCAGTAACCAGTTGCGCAGATAGTTGGGCGATGCGTGACAAGAGGCGGCAGAAGCCGGAATCAGAATGACGGGTATCGACCAGCAGGCCATTTTGCAGACTAAGGCAGCACCGCAGGGGCACGGGAAAGGTCAGCAGGACCTGACGGGTGATGGTGCTTTTCTTGTCTTTTTCGGCAAGGGTACGGCGACCGAGGTAAAAACAATCTCAGGCGCCCCAAGCATTGAATTGGAGAGGCAGCAAAACCCGCATGCGGTGACTGTCCAAGGGTCGCCACCCAATTCCCCGATGCGCGGCGTAGCCCCCCCGGGGGGGGCAGATGTCAGCGGTGGAACGCCCTCCGCGGACCACGAAACCGATGGTCACACCCGAGACTTGGCCGCAAGCATTGCGACCACCCGCCAAGACGCCGCCATGCTGCCCCTCCATGAAACGGCGGTACAAAATAATTCGGATGATGCCGCCACCCTACCAAAAAGCCAGTGGCCTCCAGCCGATGGAATCACCCTAAAGCAATTCCATACCCACAAGGCAAGTTCAGCCCTGCCGCTCACTCCTGTAACAATGGACGCGCAAAAATTTGAGCCCCCTGACTCCGTGTCGTTGGTAAACACAGCCATTTCGGCACAGATTCTTGCTCCGCTTCAGCCCGAAAAACCTGACGCTGCGCCTACCGTAATTGATGAAAGCGCCCCCCCCTTTGTTGCGCCCCTTATGGCCCAGCCATATCCGAACATGGTCCAGAAAAACCCTGACACGATCTTTGCGATGCAAGGTGACCATGCCTTGCAATTGCCTTCCAAGCTGAACCAAGCCGTATCGGCAGTCGCCCTGTATCAACTGCCAAACCAGCCTAATGTGGCGGGCTTGCTACCAGCCAACCCAGTCGCGGGCTATACCAGCACGAAGCAGGCCACCGTGATCCCAGACACGCCATCGGGCGCTTCACAGACCGTCACCCAAGGGAACAGCCTTACTGCATCTGCGGGTGCTGTTGACACAGCCACCGCTGTTAAAAACCCCAATGTTTCGGCCCAACAGGCAGGTCCGCCAGACAGAATGCCAAAAAGCGAGACGTCACCTGACACAATACAGGAACCGCCCGCAGGGCCCCCAAGAATGGTCAGCGGATCCGACCCGGCCCCCACAGCGACGATTTCAAGATATCAGACTGCGGCCTTGGTACAAGCATCGGGCTCTTCACCGCAAATGGTCTCGTTGCGACAAACCAATTCATCCGAGTCACCCTCAGGGCCCAGTTTGGCATCGCAATCCTACGCCACCTCAAACCCCGGCCAGCCCCTGCCAATCGGGGCTGCAACCGCGCCCCCCCCGACGCCAGACACGCAGCGCCCTTTGCTTAGGATCGCGCGGGCAACCCACTCCGATGGTGTGGCTTTGGCGGCGACGCAACCGATAACGATAGCAACACCGTTGGTCCAGTCAGCCACTGCCACCCTGCCACACGGTCTTGTTCCCGTCTCGGACTTGCCCCATCAAATCCGCCAACATGCCACACCTGGTAGACCGACCTCGCTGGAACTTTTCATGGCACCGGAAGAGCTGGGGAAATTACGGATTTTCATGACCCCAGATGGTGACAAAATCCGCATCGTCATTCAGGCCGAACGCCCTGAAACTATGGAATTACTGCGTCGCAACAGCGACAGCTTCAGCGCCGATCTGCGCCAATCCGGCTTTGGGGGCGCCTCATTCAGCTTTGGGGGCTGGGGCGATCCCCCGCCCAACCAAACAGCGCAGCCGCAAGACGCGTCGACCACGACTTTTATCAGCGCATCTGAACACCCACATGCGCCGATTAAGCAGTCAAAACCAAACTCATCCTCTGGCCTCGACCTACGGGTTTAATGTATCTCTCAAGAAAGAATTCCAATGGAAATCACCTCTACGCCCTTTCAATCTACAGCCCCTACGCAATCTTCGGCGAACAGCAAAATCTCGTCTGATTTTGACACCTTTCTGAAAATGCTGACCGCCCAAATCCAAAACCAAGACCCTTTGAATCCAATCGATTCGGCTGATTACGCAGTACAGCTCGCCACATTTTCCAGCGTCGAACAGCAAACCCTGACCAACAAAAAACTGGATGCGCTTGCAGGACTGATGGGCGCGCAAGGCTTGGCCCAACTCGCCCCTTGGGTCGGGCAAGAGGCGCGGAGCGCGGCACCCGTTTTCATGGATGGGACTCCAGTCACCCTATCACCCAACGCCGAAACAGGTGCCGATCGCGCGATTTTGGTGGTAAAAGATAGCGCTGGCAGCACGGTTTCCCGCGAAGATATCCCTGTGCAGGCGACCTCTTATTCCTGGACCGGAAAGGATATCACGGGCGCAGCATTGCCCAATGGCACCTACAGCCTAAGCCTTGAAAGCTATAGTGACGATGTACAAATCTCCGCCACACCCGTCGAACATTATGCGCGCATTCAAGAGGTGCAAACCAGCCCGACAGGCCCTCGCTTCATTCTGACAGGCGGCGTGTCACTGTCGGCGGAAGAGATCACCGCGCTGCGCAGCCTGAATTAATAAAGGCGCATGGGCACACTTGCCGAACCCACCACGGCTAGGCTAGCGTCCGCGCGCCATGACCTTGCAATATCCCAACCAGATCCCGCCTCAGACCCTGCGAATCGCAGTCGATCTGGCATTGCCAACACAGGGCGCAGTTTGGCAACCGTTGCAGGGGGGGCGGGTCAATACAGTCTGGCGGTTGGGCGACATTATCGTCAAACAGTTTCAACCGAATGGCGACAGCCCGCTTTTTCCGAATGACCCCGCAGCCGAAGCCGCCGCCTTGCAGCTTCTCGCGCCGCACGGGTTTGTGCCCACTCTGCTTGCGCAAGGGCAAGGATGGCTTGCGTATCAATATTGCCCTGGCAGCGCGTGGCAAAGTGGCACTGAATTGGTGGCCCACATCCTGACACGTTTGCACCAAATACCTGCCCCCACTCACGCCTTTCGCGCAGGACCAAACGGCAGCACCCAACTGTTGGAACAGGCCAAATCCATCGCGGCGCTGTGCCCGAAAACCTTGCCACCAGCGCCGCCAGATCCTCAGGTTCCCTCGGGCCCCACCTGCCTAATTCACGGCGATCTGGTGGCAGGCAATTTGATCGTTAACAAAGGCAACATAACCCTGATTGACTGGCAGTGCCCCCTAATCGGTGATCCAACCGAAGATATTGCGGCCTTCCTGTCGCCAGCCATGCAGGTCCTTTACCGTGGCAGCCCGCTAACACTAGATGAGATAGCGGTTTTCCGTGCCGCCTTGCCGCCACAGACCGTCCAACGCTATGATCAACTTGCGGCGTTGTACCATTGGCGCATGGCGGCACATTGCCTGTGGAAAGCGTCGCAAAACGCACCCGACTATGCGCCAGCATTACAGTTGGAACTGACAGCCCTACAGCGTCTGACCCAGAAAAACCCCGGCTAGCGCCAATCCGGCCCCCAAAACCATCCAAACCGCTGGGTGCAAACGCGCAGCTTCAGGCGGCGGCACATCAGGGCGCGATTGCCGCACCAATTGCGCCTCGACCAGTCGCGGCAGTTTTGGCCCGAACCGCGCCAGCACCATAGCCGTTTTTTGTAAATCGCGCAGCAAGGCCTTTGGCCCCACATTGTCCTTGATATAACCCTCAACAATAGGCCGCGCATCGTGCCATATATTCGTCTGCGGGTTCAGCCCCCGCGCAACACCTTCGACGACAACCATGGTTCTTTGCAGCAAAATCAATTCAGTACGGGTTTCCATGCCAAACCGTTCTGTCACCTCAAACAGATAGGCCAACAGCCGCGCCATCGAAATACGCGTCGCATCCATGCCAAAAATCGGTTCGCCCACCACCCGCAACGCCCGTGCAAATTCATCAATATCGCGGTCGGCAGGCACATAGCCCGCTTCAAAATGCACCTCGGCCACACGCCTATAATCGCGCCGGATAAAGCCGAACAAAATCTCGGCGTAGACGCGGCGGGTATATTCATCCAGCCGCCCCATGATCCCAAAGTCATAGGCGATGATATTGCCGTTCAAAGCCACCTTCAGGTTGCCTTGATGCATGTCGGCATGGAAATATCCGTCGCGTAGGGCATGTTGCAAAAACAGCTGCAACACGCGTGACGCCAGCAGCTTGCGGTCAATACCTGCCGCATCAATCGCGTCATTGTCGGCCAGGTTTATGCCCTCGGCCCAATCCATCGTCAAAACCGTACGCCCCGACAGATGCCAAATCGGCTTGGGCACCTGAAAGCCACCGTCCTTTTGCGTGTTCGCCTCAAATTCACCCGCCGCCGCTGATTCCAGCCGCAAGTCCAACTCGCCCTGCACCACGCCGTCAAAATGCGTCACCACATCCATCGGCCGCAACCGGCGCGACGCAGGCGACAAAAACTCGATTACCCCCGCCGCAAAGTAAAACGCATCAATATCCTTGCGAAACGCGCGTTCAATCCCAGGCCGCAGCACCTTGACCGCCACCTCTGCGCCCGTTTCGGCCAAGGTCGCCCGATGCACCTGCGCAATCGACGCCGCCGCCACAGGGTCGGAAAAGGCGGAAAATATCTGATCCACAGGTTCGCCCAGTTCGGCGGCAATCATCTCGCGCGCCACGGCCACCGGAAACGGCGGCAGCTTGTCTTGCAAGTATTTCAACTGCAACGCCAACTCATCGCCCACCACATCGGGCCGCGTGCTAAGGATCTGGCCAAACTTGATATAGGCAGGCCCCAGCGCCGTCAGCGCGCGGGTGGCTGGTGGCAACGCGGGATCACCCTTCAACCCCAACCACTTGAACGGCCAACCCAACACCCGCGCGACAAACCGCAGCCGTGGCGGCGCTTGAAACGCCTCCAAAACCACACCAATCGCGCCGGTGCGTTCCAGCGTGGCCAGCGTCCGCACCAGCCGGATTATGTTATGCGGGCCGCGCACTTACAGTTTCCATCCCGAATGCAGCGCCGCCACACCCATCGTCAGGTTTCTGTACTTCACTTGGTCAAATCCCGCCTCACGGATCATCCCCGCGAATGTCTCTTGATCTGGAAATTTTCGAATGCTTTCAACAAGGTACTGATAGCTGTCGCGATCATTCGCAATGACCTGCCCCATCACGGGGATCACGTTGAACGAATACAGATCATAGGCCTTTTGCATCGCGTCATTCGGCAATTGACTAAACTCCAGCACCATCAACCGCCCCCCAGGCTTCAACACGCGGTAGGCCTCGCGCAGCGCATCACCAATCCGCGTGACGTTCCGGATGCCAAAGGAAATCGTGTAAACGTCAAAGCTGGCGTTCGCGAATGGCAACGCCATCGCATCGCCCACAACCCAATCCAGCGCCTCTGGGTTGCCCACAGCCTCGGCCCGTTGCCGCCCTTCAACCAACATGCTTTCGGTCATATCGCAAACGGTGGCATGCGCACCCGGCGCGCGTTTCAGGAACCGGAACGACACATCGCCAGTGCCCCCCGCTACATCCAACAGCTTTTGCCCCGGACGCGGGGCCAACCAATCCATCATCGCATCTTTCCAGATCCGATGGATCCCGAATGACATAGCGTCATTCATCACATCGTATTTGCTGGCCACTTTCGTGAACACGCCATGCACCATTCCGGCCTTGGCGCCTTCATCAACAGTTTGAAATCCGAAATGCGTGGTTTTATCGGTACTATCGGTCATGGCCCTGCTCACTGCACTCTTGCGATTGGTCGCTCACCTCTCTTTATAGGGTGATGACGCCGCGCTGCAATGCGCCCATCTGTCCGAAAGGCCACCCCATGCCCGAACTGCCCGAAGTTGAAACCGTGCGCCGTGGGTTGGACCCTGTGATGACAGGTCAGATCATCACCCACGCAGCCGTAAATCGCCCCGATCTGCGCTGGCCCTTTCCGCCCAACATGGCGCAACGCCTGACGGGCGCACAGGTCACGGCCCTGCGCAGGCGGTCAAAATACATTCTGGCAGACCTGTCATCAGGGGAATCATTGCTCATTCACCTTGGCATGTCGGGCCGTATCCTGATTTCCGGCGCAATGCAGGGTGATTTTTATCACGACCACCCCGCCCCCGCCAAACATGACCATGTTGTCCTGCAAATGGGCAACGGCGCGCGCATCACCTTTAACGATGCCCGCCGTTTTGGCGCAATGGACCTGCTCGATACCGCTTTGGGCGATGCCCACCCCCTGCTGGCCCAAATCGGCCCCGAACCTTTTGGCAACACCTTCAACGAAACCTATTTGACCCAACGCCTGAAAGGCCGCGCCACGCCGATCAAGACCGCCCTGCTGGATCAGCATGTCGTCGCTGGCTTGGGAAATATCTATGTGTGCGAGGTGCTTTACCGCGCAGGCATCCACCCCGCCCACCCCGCAGGCAAACTGCCCGCCAAATCCGTGGCGGCCCTTGTCCCCATAATCCGCGATGTGCTGGCCGAGGCGATAGAGGCGGGCGGATCATCCCTGCGCGATTACCGCCAAGCCGATGGCGAATTGGGCTATTTCCAACACCGTTTCCGCACCTATGGCCGCGAAAACGAACCCTGCACTACCCCCAATTGCACCGCCAAAATCCAGCGCATCGTGCAATCGGGCCGCTCGTCTTTCTTTTGCCCGCATTGCCAACCCGCCCCAAAAATCCGCAACAAGACTTGATCCTGCCCACAGCCCTGTTACAGAGTCCGGCCTAGGGGACAGACCAAAGGATACGCAGATGGCCTATGAAACACTGATCGTCGAGATCGAGGATTATATTGCCCTCATCCGCCTCAATCGGCCCGATGCCTTGAACGCGCTGAACGCCAAAATGCTGACCGAATTGGCGACCGTACTGCAAGCCGCCGATGCCAATGACAAGGTGCGCTGCATCGTCATTACAGGCTCGGACAAGGCCTTTGCCGCAGGTGCCGACATCAAGGAAATGGCAGAACTCAACTTTGTTGATGTCTATTCGACCAACCTGTTTGGCGGCATTTCCGATGCCATCCTGCAAATCCGCAAGCCCATTATCGCCGCTGTGTCCGGCTATGCTTTGGGCGGCGGCTGCGAACTGGCGCTGGCCTGCGACTTTATCATTGCGTCCGATACCGCCAAATTCGGCCAACCTGAAATCAACCTTGGCGTCATCGCCGGTTTCGGCGGCAGCCAGCGCCTGACCCGTTTTATCGGCAAATCCAAATCGATGGATATGCACCTGACAGGCCGCAACATGGACGCGGTCGAGGCAGAGCGCTGCGGCCTCGTATCCCGCATTGTGCCCGCCAAGAACCTGATCGAAGAGGCCAAGAAGGCCGCGACCAAGATCACCGAGAAATCCATGATCACGGCAATGGCCGCCAAAGAGGCCGTGAATCGCAGCTACGAGACCACGTTGACCGAAGGCCTGCTGTTCGAACGCCGCTTGTTCCACTCGCTGTTCGCGACCGAGGATCAGAAAGAAGGCATGGCCGCCTTTATGGAAAAGCGCACGCCACAGTTCCGCGATCGCTAAGGCGATACGGACCAAACGCGATTCGCTTTATCCCTTTTCAAAACCTGCATCTTGGCCTATACGGCTTGCTGAAATGCGCGTGGGCCCGCTTAAGGCAAGAATCATTTCCGCTGATATGGGCGGAAGTCTTGGGTCTATTGTGCATAGCGAAACATAAACGACCCAGACAAATAGGAATTCTGTCCCATGGCTAACACAACCCAGTCCCAAAAACGCGCCCGCCAGTCCGAAGCACGCTATGACGTGAACAAGGCCCGCCGCTCGCGCATCCGCACCTACCTGCGCAAAGTTGAAGAGGCGATTGCTGGTGGCGATCAGGCCGTAGCCGCAGCCGCCCTGCGCGCAGCACAGCCGGAACTGGCCCGTGGCGTTTCCAAAGGCGTTTTGCACAAGAACACCGTGTCGCGCAAAATTTCGCGCTTGGCCGCACGTGTGAACGCCTTGGCAGCAACGACAGTCTAATCTATGATCGCAGGTCACCCGCCTGCAAATCAAAAGATACAAATAATTTCAAAGGGCGCATTCAAAATGCGCCTTTTTTGCACTTTCCGTCGAAGGAAAAACAGGGGCGTGGCCAATTTGCCCACCCCCTCAGATTCGCTTCAATCAAATCTCTGTCAACAGATAAGATCGGTTGCCCTGCCCGCAGACTGGTTGCTAACGTCACCAAGCGATTCACTTCGTCCTGGGGGACAAACGTGGCCGCGTTCTGTTAGGATTCGGCTGCAATGCCCCGCTTATGCGGTGTCTTTCCTATTGAACGGGTTCGCCCAGCTGTTTCGGCGATTTGTCGGGGCAAAAGGGTAACAACCGGAACAGCATTTGCTGTCGCGGCTGCATGTTTTTGTCCCAAGGTTTCAGGCCGCCCTCGGGCAGCGTGCAACCACCAAGCCGCAGCGCGTCGCCTAAAGGCCTTTTTGCCCATTCTTTGGGAAAAGGCGGGGTCGATAGACAGGTAGTGGTATGACGAACGACGGCTGGGTTAAAATTCGCGAAGATCTGCGCAAGCGGGTTGGTAAAGATAACTATGTTACGTGGATTGAACCTCTGAAACTGTCGAAACTGGACGATGGCGTGGCCAGCTTTGCCGTGCCCACCACGTTTTTTGGTGACTGGGTAAAGCGCAATTTCGCTGAACATATCCTGAACCACCTTCTAACCTCCGGCGCTGCGGTTGACCGCGTTGAATTCGCGTTGGAACGAAATGCGCCCACAAAATCCGTCAAGCCAAGCGAAGCTGCGCCCCGCAAGCGCCCGTCTGATGACAAAGACGTCCCCGGCGCCCCGCTGGACGCCCGCTTTACCTTTGACAGCTTTGTCGTCGGCAAACCCAATGAATTGGCCCATGCTGCCGCCCGCCGCGTGGCCGAAGGTGGCCCCGTCACCTTTAACCCGCTGTTCCTGTACGGCGGCGTCGGCCTTGGTAAAACCCACCTCATGCATGCCATCGCGCACGAGCTGCAAACCCGCCAACCCGAATTGCGCGTGCTGTACCTTTCGGCCGAACAGTTTATGTACCGCTTTGTGCAGGCCCTGCGTGAACGTCAGGTCATGGATTTCAAGGAACTTTTCCGCTCGGTTGACGTGCTGATGGTCGATGACGTGCAATTCATCGCGGGCAAAGACAGCACCCAAGAGGAATTTTTCCACACCTTCAACGCGCTAGTGGACCAGAACAAACAAATCGTCATTTCGGCTGATCGTGCGCCCGGCGAAATCAAGGGGCTTGAAGAACGCATCAAATCGCGCCTGCAATGCGGGCTTGTGGTGGACTTGCACCCAACCGATTACGAACTGCGCCTTGGCATCCTGCAACAAAAGGCCGAATTTTATCACACCCAATACCGCGACCTGAAAATCGCTTCTGGCGTGCTTGAATTTCTGGCGCACCGCATTTCCACAAATGTTCGCGTGCTTGAAGGCGCGCTGACCCGTCTGTTTGCCTTTGCCAGCCTTGTTGGCCGCGAAATCACGCTGGACCTGACCCAGGATTGCCTTGCCGACATCCTGCGCGCCTCTGATCGCAAGGTCACGATCGAAGAAATCCAACGCAAAGTGGCCGAACATTACAATATCCGCCTGTCCGATATGATCGGGCCAAAGCGGGTGCGCACCATCGCACGGCCCCGCCAGATCGCGATGTATCTGTCCAAGCAATTGACCAGCCGCAGCTTGCCCGATATCGGCCGCCGTTTTGGTGGGCGCGACCACACAACAATCATGCACGGCGTAAAAAAGATTGAAGAGCTGATGACAGCCGACAGCCAGTTGTCTGACGATCTGCAAATGCTCAAGCGGTTGTTGCAGGGCTAGACGGGCCACAAAACCACACTCGCCACAGATTTCGGCACTCTGCGCGGCAATCGGGGTTCAAACCCCTTGTGAAACGGCCGAAAACCGCTAACTTCGGCTTCCCGTCCGGATGGTTATCGGCGGGGCGAATGACGGGCAAAGGATTGGGACCATGAAGATCAGCATCGAACGCGGCACACTTTTGAAAGCCGTCAGCCAAGCCCAATCTGTTGTGGAACGCCGCAACACAATTCCGATCCTCGCCAATGTGCTGATCGAGGCTGAGGGCGACACCGTGTCGTTCCGCGCCACCGATCTGGATATCGAGGTGGTCGACCGCGCCCCCGCCGTGGTGGAACGCGCTGGCTCCACAACCGTTTCGGCCGTGATGCTGCACGAAATCGTGCGCAAACTGCCCGATGGCGCGCTGGTCAACCTGTCCGAAGATGCCGCCTCTGGCCGCCTGACCGTGACCGCAGGCCGCTCCAACTTCAATCTCGCGACCTTGCCGAAAGAAGACTTTCCCGTCATGGCAAGTTCGGAATATTCCAGCAATTTCTCGGCCCCCGCACCACAGCTGCGCCGCTTGTTCGACAAGGCGAAATTCGCCATTTCGACCGAGGAAACCCGTTACTACCTGAACGGCGTTTATATGCACGTCTCCACAGGCGAAGACGGTCCTGTGCTGCGCTGCGTCGCCACCGATGGCCACCGACTGGCCCGCATTGACGCGCCGTTGCCCGAAGGGGCCAACGGCATGCCGGGTGTGATCGTGCCGCGCAAAACTGTGAACGAATTGCGCAAGCTGCTGGATGATGATGAGGCAATTATCGCCGTGTCGGTATCAGAAACCAAAGTGCGCTTTGCCACGCCTGCCATTTCGCTGACCTCCAAAGTCATTGACGGTACGTTCCCCGATTACACCCGCGTTATCCCGACCGGCAACACCAAGCGGCTGGAAGTGGACGCCTCAGAATTCGCCAAGGCCGTGGACCGTGTGGCCACCGTTTCCTCCGAACGCTCGCGCGCCGTGAAATTGTCGCTGGATGAGGACCGTTTGGTCCTGTCCGTCAACGCCCCCGATTCTGGCGCGGCCGAGGAAGAATTGGCCGTGGCCTATAGCGATGAACGGCTGGAAATTGGCTTTAACGCCAAATACCTGCTGGAAATCGCCAGCCAAGTGGACCGCGAAAATGCGGTGTTCATGTTCAACTCTTCGGGCGACCCGACATTGATGCGCGAAGGCAATGATACCAGTGCCATCTATGTCGTGATGCCGATGCGCGTTTAACCGGCGCTGGTTTTCGTGACCAAGCCGGGGGTTTGACACCCCCGGACCCCCGTGAGGTATTTTTGCAAAGATGAAAGGCCAGCATGTCGGGTTTTGTGATCACCGATCTGGCCTTGTCGCATTTCCGCAGCCACCGCATTGCGCGGATCGGGTTTGATGGACGTCCAGTTGCGCTTATCGGGCTGAATGGTGCAGGTAAGACCAATATTTTGGAAGCGGTATCGCTGTTATCGCCCGGTCGTGGAATGCGGCGTGCAACCGTGGATGAGATTACACGTAAGCCGGAAGGATTGGGTTGGAAGGTCGCCGCAACCTTGCAAGGGCCTGAGGCCACGCATGAGGTAGAAACAGGGGCCGAAGCGGGCCAGCCACGCCATGTGCGCATTGATGGAAAATCCGCGACCCAAGTCGCCTTGGCCCGCATTGCCCGAATCTTATGGCTGGTACCAGCAATGGACCGCCTGTGGATAGAGGCCGCCGAAGGCCGGCGCAGGTTTTTGGACCGCATGACCCTTAGCTTTTCACCCGACCATGCCGAGGCGGTGCTGGGCTATGAAAAGGCCATGCGCGACCGCAATCGTTTGCTGAAAGATCAGGTGCAAGACGCCCATTGGTATCGCGCGCTGGAATCGCGGATGGTGGAAACCGCCGTGCAGATCGAGGCGAATCGCGCCGAAACCCTGCGCCGTTTGCAAATCGCCCAAGACGATGCAAACTCAGCCTTTCCCAGCGCCGATTTGATGCTTAACAACCCCGAACCCGTCGAGGATTTGGCGACCGCACTCGCCCAAGGGCGCCGCCGCGATATGGCCGCAGGCCGCAGCCTGAATGGCCCCCACCGCGCCGATCTGTCAGCCCGCTATCATGACAAGAACGTTCCCGCCGATCAATGTTCTACCGGAGAGCAAAAGGCCCTGCTTATCAGCCTGATCCTTGCCAATGGCCGCGCCCTTGCCGCCGAAACGGGTGCCGCGCCGATCATCTTGCTGGATGAGGTGGCGGCCCATCTCGACACCCAGCGCCGCGCCGCACTCTATGATGAAATCTGCGCTTTGGGCGCGCAGGCCATCATGACTGGCACCGAGGCCGCGCTGTTTGACAGCCTTGGCCCTCGCGCCCAAGGCTTTGCCATTTCTGAAATCGACAACCAGTCACAGATTGCAAAGATCACCCTATGACCCCACAGCGCGTTACCTTGATCACATTGGGTGTGGCAGATTTGGCGGCATCACGCGCCTTTTACGCCCGCCTTGGTTGGCAAGAGCATTCGGAAAGTCAGGATGGCGTGGCTTTTTTCCAGCTTCATGGCGCAGCCTTGAGCCTGTTCCCCCTGACCGAGCTTGCCAAGGACCAAGGTCGCCCTGACGCCCCCTTGGGTGTGGGTGCCATCACCCTTGCCCAGAATTTCACTACCGAGGCAGAGGTGGATGCCGCCTTTTCCGCAGCCCTTGCTGCGGGGGGAACCGCGCTAAAGGCCCCCGAAAAGGTATTCTGGGGTGGCTATTCCGGCTATTGGGCCGATCCTGACGGGCATGTCTGGGAGGTTGCGATGAACCCGTTTTGGCAGCTGCAAAATGACGGCAGCCTGACATTGCCATGAAGCCCGTCAGCGATGATATGCACGCCCTGATCCGGCATAAGCTGGCGCAGATTGTAGCCGAGGAGCAGGTAACGATCCTGTTCGCGGTTGAATCCGGCTCTCGGGCTTGGGGGTTCCATTCGCATGACAGTGATTATGACGTTCGCTTTGTCTATGCCCGCCCCGTCAGGTGGCATCTACGGATTGACGACCGCCGCGATGTCATCGAATATCCCATTTCGGATGAGCTGGATATTTCGGGTTGGGAACTGGCGAAGGCTCTGGAATTGGCGTTGAAATCCAACGCGGTGCTGCCCGAATGGCTGCAATCACCGATCACTTATGCCGACGCCCCAAACGCACGAACCGCCATCGCCAACTTTTGCCAACAGGTTCTGACCCGCAGGCCAGTGACATGGCACTATGTCAATCTTGCGCAAAAACAACGTGATGGGCTTCGTTTGCCAAACGGCAGCATCAAGCTAAAGCGCTATCTTTACACCATTCGTCCCGTGCTGGCCTTGCGTCACATGCGGCTTCATAACCATGCGCTTGCCCCGATGAACATGGGCGAATTGATGGGCAGCACCGACCTGCCCGATGCGGTAATCCAGTATATCAATGCCATGATCGCAACCAAGCTGGACGCCGGAGAGCTTGGCACCAGCCCTCAGACCAACCCCGCGATTGATGACCTGATTGCCCAAGAGCTTGCCGCTGCAACAGCGTGGCTGGCCCAAGACGCCCCTGCAACAAGCCCCGATCATTGGGCATTGGCCAATCAATTGCATCACCGCTTGACCCGCGCGGTGCCGGAATGACCGTCACCCTCCACCAACTCCTGCTCTATGCCGGTGGCTTGGCCGTGCTGTGGATCATCCCCGGGCCGGTTTGGGTGGCACTGACCGCGCGCGCGCTGTCGGGTGGGTTTTCCAGCGCTTGGCCCCTCGCGATTGGCGTGGCCTTGGGCGATATGGCTTGGCCTCTGGCGGCGATCTTTGGCCTGACGTGGATTCTCTCCATCTATGGCGGGTTTTTGGCCGCCCTTGGCTGGCTGGCCGCTGCCGTGTTTATCATCATGGGCATCTTGCTCATCCGCAAACCAACCGAAACACCTAACACCGACAGCCGCATGACGCGCCCAGGCATGTGGGCGGGGTTCATCGTGGGCGTCGCCGCTGTAACAGGCAACCCAAAGGCCATCCTGTTCTATATGGGCGTGCTGCCGGGGTTCTTTGATCTCAGCCGCGTCACAACTCCCGATATAGTGGCCATTCTTGCCGTTTCGGCCATCGTGCCCATCATCGGCAACCTCTGCCTTGCCCTGTTTTTAGACCGCGCCCGCCGCCTCCTCGCCTCCCCCCGCCGCCTGCGCCGATTGAACATCATTTCGGGCTGTTTGCTGGTCGGCGTTGGCCTGATTATCCCTTTCATCTGACCCCGCGCACAAACCGCTAAATCTTGTGTCTTGGGCGTGACATTCCCCCCCAAAACGCCTATAAATTGGGTCAGAGTTCAAGGAAAGTCCGCATGACCGAAGAAGCCAAAAAGCCCGCAGAATACGGCGCCGATTCTATCAAAGTTCTCAAAGGGTTAGAGGCTGTCCGCAAACGCCCCGGCATGTATATCGGTGATACCGACGATGGGTCGGGCCTGCACCATATGGTGTATGAAGTCGTCGACAACGGAATTGATGAGGCGCTGGCAGGCCACGCCACCGCCGTCACCGTCAAAATCCACGCTGACAGCTCGGTGTCCGTGCGCGACAACGGCCGCGGTATTCCGGTCGATATCCACAAGGAAGAAGGCGTTTCCGCCGCCGAGGTCATCATGACCCAGCTCCACGCGGGCGGTAAGTTCAACAACACCGATGATGATGGCAACGCCTACAAAGTCTCGGGCGGTCTGCACGGCGTGGGGGTTTCAGTCGTCAACGCCCTGTCCGATTGGCTGGAATTGCGCGTCTGGCGCAACGACAAAGAATACTTCGCCCGCTTTGAAAACGGCGATTGCGTCGAACATGTGCGCGAGGTGGGCCCCGCCCCCGGCGAAAAGGGCACCGAGGTGCGCTTTATGGCTTCGGCCAAAACCAATCGCCCCGATGGCACCTTTTCCGATCTGGAATACAGCTTCAAAACGCTGGAAAACCGTCTGCGCGAACTGGCCTTCCTCAATTCCGGCGCGCGCATTATCGTGATTGATGAACGCCCAGCAGAACCCCTGCAAACAGAACTGTTCTATGAAGGCGGCGTGCGCGAATACGTCAAATACCTCGACCGTTCCAAAACCTCGATCATGCCTGAACCGATTTATATCATCGGTGAAAAAGGCGGCATCGTTGTTGAGGTGGCGATGTGGTGGAACGACAGCTACCACGAAAACGTCCTGCCCTTTACCAACAACATCCCGCAGCGCGATGGCGGCACCCACCTTGCCGGCCTGCGTGGCGCGCTGACCCGCACCATCAACAACTATGCCCAATCCACCGGCATCGCGAAAAAAGAAAAGGTCGATTTCACTGGCGATGACGCCCGCGAAGGCCTGACCTGTGTGCTGTCAGTCAAAGTGCCGGACCCAAAGTTTTCCAGCCAGACCAAAGACAAGCTGGTCAGTTCCGAGGTCCGCGCCGCTGTTGAAGGCATGGTCAACGAAAAGCTGGCCGAGTGGTTTGAAGAAAACCCCTCTATCGCCCGCATCATCGTCGGCAAAATCATTGAGGCCGCTTTGGCCCGTGAAGCTGCCCGCAAAGCCCGCGATCTAACCCGCCGCAAATCGCCTTTGGACATCTCCAACCTGCCCGGAAAACTCGCCGATTGTCAGGAAAAAGACGCCTCCAAAGCCGAACTTTTCCTCGTCGAGGGGGATTCGGCTGGCGGCTCCGCCAAACAAGGCCGCAGCCGTCAAAATCAGGCTGTTCTGCCGCTCAAAGGTAAAATCCTAAACGTCGAACGCGCCCGTTTTGACCGGATGCTGGGTTCCCAAGAAATCGGCACGCTGATCACCGCCATGGGCACCGGCATTGGCCGCGACGAATTCAACCTGAAAAAACTGCGCTACCACAAAATCGTTATCATGACCGACGCGGACGTCGATGGCGCGCACATCCGCACCCTTTTACTCACCTTCTTCTTCCGGCAAATGCCGCAGTTGATCGAGGCAGGGCACCTTTATATCGCCCAGCCGCCTCTTTACAAAGTGGCCCGCGGCAAGTCCGAGGTCTACCTGAAAGATCAGGCGGGGCTTGAGGATTATCTGATCGAACAAGGCATCGACGGGGCCATCCTGCGTATGACCTCGGGCGAGGAAATTGCGGGCAGCGACCTGATCCGCGTGATCGAAGGCGCGCGCCAGTTCCGCCGGATTTTGGAAGCGTTCCCAACGCATTACCCGCGCAACATCCTTGAACAAGCCGCCCTCGCAGGCGCGTTTGATGCGGGTAGCGCCGACAGTGATTTGCAATCTGTGGCCGACAAAGTCGCCCAGCGTTTGGACGCGGTGGCAACCGAATACGAACGCGGCTGGACCGGCCGCATCACCCAAGATCACGGCATCCGCCTTGCCCGCGTTCTGCGTGGCGTCGAAGAAATTCGCACGCTGGATGGCGCTGTTCTGCGCTCGGGCGAGGCGCGGCGCCTGTCCCAAGTGTCCGCCCCGCACCGCGATGTTTACGCGGGCAACGATGGCAATCTGGTCCGCAAAGACCGCAACACCCTCATCAACGGCCCGATTGACCTGCTCAAGGCCATTCTGGCCGAAGGCGAAAAGGGCCTGTCCCTGCAGCGCTACAAAGGCTTGGGCGAAATGAACCCCGAACAGCTTTGGGAAACCACGCTCGACCCCGAGGCACGCACCCTGTTGCAGGTAAAGGTCGAAGATCTCGCCGATGCCGACGACATCTTTACCAAGCTGATGGGCGATGTGGTGGAACCCCGCCGCGAATTCATCCAGCAAAACGCCCTCAGCGTTGAACACTTGGACTTTTGATATAATCGGGGCCGTTCGCGGCCCCGCCCCCCCAAAGGAAGCCCCCAAAGGAAACGCCATGTCCGACCTGCGCCAAACCGGCATCAAAACCCGCCGTCGCGTGCTGGGCGATGCCCATGTTGACCGCGCACAGGCTGGGCAAACACCCTTTGACGCGCCTTTTCAGGCCCTTCTCACCGATACCGCTTGGGGCCATGTCTGGTCCCGCGACACAATTTCCCTGCGCGAACGGTCGATGATGACCATCGCTATTCTGGCCGCCACGGGCAATGATCACGAACTTGCCCTGCACCTGCGCGCCACCGCCAACACCGGCGCATCCGAAAATGATATTATCGAGGCGATCTTGCATGTCGGCGTCTACGCAGGCATCCCCCGCGCCAACACCGCCATGCGCATCGCCAAAGAGGTTCTGGCCGAACGCTCTACAGACTAAAAGCTCGGATCGTTTTTCTGTCCGGGCTTAGGTCCACAACACTCACCCTGCTGCTGCAAAATTAGCATTTGCAGCGAACAGCCCTGCAATCAACCTTTTGCGAAAAATGGGTTTGCGCAGCGTTGCATCGCCAATCCAACGGCGCTGATGTGACAAATCGTCACCAAGCACGGTGCTCGACAGCAAAAGCACGGGAATGGTTGGGCAGGCCTTGCGGAATTCCAACAAATCGTCAACGGCGTCATCCAGATCTGGGGATGAATCCAGATCAAAAATCAGCATGTCCCAAACATTTGGCGCGGACATCAGGCAATCAAGTACGGCTTCGGCACTCGTGCTGTGGTGCGTTTCATGGCCCAGCTCGGCAAGATCCTTCGCAATGCTGCGACTCTGACCCGTATTTGGGGCAACAAGCGCCGTCCTGACCGCAACATCCGACTGCAGGGCTGGCAAATACGTCCGCCATATGTCTTGCGGCTTCGTGCTCGCTTCACAGTGCCCAACACTGACATCCGGTTGCAGATCAAGCTTTCGCAATCGAAAGGCGCCAAACACAATAACCGCGCAGGCGACAAAAATTTCTATAGCCACGGCAATAATCAGTGACTTGAATAACGAATACCCAGCCAGGATCAGCACAATCAAACAAATACCGGCAGCCACAACGCCCAACAGAATTGCCGTAAGGCCCAAATTTGAAGGCCGCGGCGATGACAAGGCGCTCTTGCTCGCTTGCCCTTCAGAGTGGTGGATTTTTCGAACTATGCGTCGCATGGAACACAATTCCTTTCCGGAAGCAGTGTTTTATGGAATGTAACGCTTGCCATGCTCAATTGGTTCCGGCAACCGATACGATTTTACATGAATTCAAAAATCTATATAATAGTTAGGGTTGTAAAGCGGACGTAAAGCTCACCCATTCCCTATATAGTTCTTAGTACACGTTTAGACCACCAAGGGGTACCAAAATCAGCGAAATCTTGCTTATTTGTGCAAAAAACAATAAATCCGCTATCCAGCGGCGTCCACGATCAAGGCCCCAAAACCAAAAAGGCCCCGCCAACCGGCAGGGCCTTTTTCACAACTCAACTCAACCGAATCAATCCTTGGCGCGTTCCACATAGGAATTATCCTCGGTGTTAATCACGATCCGCGTGCCAACCCCGATATGCGGCGGCACCATCACGCGCACGGCCTCATCGCACAGCGCCGGTTTGTAAGATGAAGATGCCGTTTGCCCCTTCACCACAGGCTCGGTTTCCGTCACCTCAACCGTCAACCGCTGCGGCAATTCAATCGCAATGCACACGCCGTTGAAGGTTTTCAACGACACTTCCAGCCCGTCTTTCAAAAACACCGCTGTGTCGCCAATCACGTCTTCGCCAACCGAAATCTGGTCAAAGCTCACTGGCTCCATAAAGTGGAACCCCTCGCCATCGGCATACAGGAAATTATACTTCCGCTCGTCGACATGCGCGCGCTCAACCTGCTCGGTCGTGCGCCAGCGTTCCGAAACCTTCACGCCGTCCAGAATGCCGCGCATGTTCACCGATGTCGTCGGCGTGCCTTTACCGGGGTGAAAGTTTTCAGCAGTCAAAACAACATACAGCTTGTCGTTCATCTCAACGACATTGCCCTTGCGCAGCGAGGAGGCGATGACTTTCACGCGAATTTCCTTGTAACTGTTGCACCCGTCACCTATTGCGCGGGCCGTTGGCGCTAGGCATTAGCCTATCTTGGCCCAAATCTCCAGATCAAAGGCACATCGCATGTCAAATCCCCTAAACTGGTGGCACCCCGACAGGCACGAAGGCCGCCGCCCCGCCCTTTTGGCCCGCAACCGCATCCAAAATGCCCTGCGCGGCTGGCTTGCGGAACAGGATTTCATCGAGGTGGATCCCAGCGCCCTCGTCATCAGCCCCGGCAACGAAACCCACCTGCACGCGTTCGAGACCAGCGCCATCGGCAATGACGGCACACCCCACGCCATGTTCCTGCACACTTCCCCCGAATTTGCGATGAAAAAACTGCTGGCGGCAGGCGAACACCGCATCCACGCCTTTGCCCATGTCTGGCGCAACCGCGAACGTGGGGCCCTGCACAGCCCCGAATTCACCATGCTTGAATGGTACCGCGTGGGTCAGGATTACACTGTTCTGATGGACGATTGCGCCGCCTTTGCCCAACTGGCGATGCAAGCCACAGGCAGCACCCACCTACGCTATAAATCCCATACCTGCGACCCAATGCTGCCCTACGAACGCCTCTCGGTCGCCGATGCCTTCCACCAACATGCCCAAATCGACCTGCTCGCCACAATCACCCCCGATGGCCAAACCAACCGCGATGCCCTCGCCGCCCAAATGGCCGTCCAAAACATCGCCCACGCCCCAAACGACACATGGTCCGACCTGTTCTCTCGCACCCTCGCCGAACGGATTGAACCCCACCTAGGCCACGGCCAAATAACCATGCTCGACCGCTATCCATTGCCCGAAGCCGCCCTCGCACGCCCCTGCCCCGATGATCCGCGCTGTGCCGAACGGTTTGAGGTCTATGCCTGCGGCGTCGAGCTCGCCAACGGCTTTGGCGAACTCACCAACGCCACAGAACAACGCCACCGCTTCACCCAAGAAATGGACGCAAAACACCGCCTCTACGGCACGCGCTACCCGCTGGACGAAGATTTCCTGACCGCACTGACCCACATGCCCGACGCGTCCGGCATCGCAATGGGCTTTGATCGCCTCGTCATGCTCGCCACCGCCGCCCCCAGCATCGACCACGTGATCTGGGCCCCCGTGGCCCACCCCTGAACCCGCCCAGCGACAAAGAACCCTCTTCCCCCCACGCGCCGCCTGCGCTACCAATCAACGCATGAGGTGGAACGTACCCAATATCCTTACCGTCCTGCGTCTGCTCGCCGCCCCCGGCGTTGTGGTCATGTTCCTCTATTTCCAGCGGCCTTGGGCCGATTGGTTTGCTCTGACCCTCTTTGTGCTCGCCGCGATCACCGACTTTTTCGACGGCTACCTCGCCCGCCTGTGGAAACAAGAAAGCAAGTTCGGCACCATGCTCGACCCGATTGCCGATAAGGCTATGGTCGTCATCGCCATTATGGTCATCACCGGCTATTCCGGCATGAACCCTTGGCTTATCCTGCCTGCCACCGTCATCTTGTTCCGCGAGGTGTTCGTCTCCGGCCTGCGCGAATTCCTTGGGGCCAAGGCGGGTCTGCTCAAGGTCACCAAACTCGCCAAATGGAAAACCACCGCCCAGATGGTCGCCATCGCCGTCCTCTTCCTCGGCACCGGCCTTGCCTTCATGGAGGATGGCCGCCCCCCCCGCGCAGGCGAAGGTGAACTAAAGGCCGTCCTTTCCCTTGCCGCGATGGCCACCCATGTCGGAATGCTTTTGATCTGGATCGCCGCTATCCTGACCGCCGTCACGGGGTGGGATTATTTCCGCAAGGCGCTGCCCTATCTGAAAGATGACACATGATCGACGTGCTGTATTTCGCATGGGTTCGCGAACGCATCGGCCTGCCACGCGAACAGGTGGAAACATCCGCCGCTACCGTCAACGACCTTATCGCTGAACTGATACTGCGCGAAGAACGCTATGCCTTGGCCTTTTCCGATCTGTCATCCCTGCGCGTGGCACTCGATCAGGAATTGTCCGATTTCGATGCCCCCCTCGCAGGCGTCCGCGAAATCGCGTTTTTTCCACCGATGACAGGGGGCTAACCCCATGCAAATTCGCGTCCAATCCGAACCGTTTGATATGGGGGCCGAATCCAACGCCTTTGCCCAATCGGCCACAGGCGCGGGTGCCATTGTCACCTTTACCGGCATCACACGCGACAGCGCGGCAGGCGATCTGGCCGTGATGGAAATCGAACATTACCCCGGCATGACCGAACGCGCGCTAACCAGCATCGCCGAACAGGCGATGCAACGCTGGCATCTGACCGATTGCCTTGTCATCCACCGTTACGGCGCCCTCGCACCCACCGATCCCATCATGATGGTCGCCACCGCATCACGCCACCGCGCTAATGCCTTTGCCGCCGCCGAATTTCTGATGGATTACCTGAAATCCCGTGCGCCGTTTTGGAAAAAAGAGATCACTGCCAGCAAAACCGATTGGGTCGCGGCTCGCGCCGAAGACGAAGCCGCCTTAAAGCGCTGGTAGCGCCTTACTCCACCCCGTGAATCATCTTGCGCTCCAGCACCCGCAGCACCATCGCCAAATCATGCCCGCGCCGCAGTACTTGGCCGTCCATGCCCACTACCGAATACATGCCTTGCTTGGCGCGCAGCTTCGGGCGCTTTTCAATCCGGTACATCGGGTTTTCCGCCGTGCGCCGAAACACCGAAAATACCGCAAATTCGCGCAAGGCCGAAATCCCGTAATCGCGCCATTCCCCCCGCGCCACCATCTGCCCATACAGTGACAAAATCACCCCCAGCTCGCGCCGGTCAAAACTAACCTGCTCGGGGATGGGGGCATGAAACGGGATAGGCGGCTCGGCTGTCATAAGGTCCAGACTAGCCCCAGAAATTCACAGTGCAACCTACAACTGCACCACAACCCCGCCCGCCGCATCCGCGTCACTGGCGTCATGCGTCACCATCAACGCAGGAATCCCTCGCTGGCGCAAATGGTCAAAGACAAAGGCCCTGATCTCGGCCCGCAACTCGGCGTCCAGCCGTGAAAAGGGTTCGTCAAGCAACAGCGCCTCGGGTTCCGCCAACAGTGCGCGCATCAACGCCGCCCGCGCCCGCTGTCCGCCCGACAGCGTGGCGGGGTCACGCGCCGCAAACCCCGCAAGCCCCGCTTGGTCCAGCGCCGCCTCAACCGCCACGCGCCGCGCCGCCCCGCGCACAGACGGGGCCAGCCCAAAGGCCAAATTATCCCCCACCGACAAATGCGGAAACAGCATCGCATCCTGAAACAAAACCCCGATCCGCCGTGCCTCGGCAGGCAGGGCCAACACATCCCGCCCGTTCAACCGCACCGCACCGGCCACCACAAATCCATGCGCCAAATGCCCGCCAATCGCATCCAGCAGCGTCGATTTCCCAATCCCCGATGGCCCCATCAAGGTGGCAACCTCACCCGGTTCCACCCGCAAGGTAATCGCGGCAAACAACGGCGGGCCGCCTTTCGGCCCCACGCCAACCTCTTGTAACTCAAGGCTCATACGGCCCCTCCCAGTAACCCGCGCCGGTTGCGGTACACGATGGCGGGCACCAACAGCGCGGCACCATACGCCAAAAACGGCAACCCCGCCTGCAACACCGCATACACCCCCACGACCCGCCTGTCAGACCCGCTTGCCAGCGTCACCGCTTCGGTCGTCAGCGTGGCAATCCGCCCCGCCCCCATGAACAAGGTCGGCAAATACTGCGCCACAGATACGGCAAACCCAATCGCCGCCGCCACCATCAACGGCCGCACCAACATGGGCAGCTTCACCGCCCACAACCGCCGCCACGGACCCGCCCCCAGCGCCGCCGCCGCGCGCAAATGCTGCGGGTCCAGCGCACGCCACGGGTCCGACAGTGCGATCATCACATAGGGAAAGACGAACAGCATCTGCGCCCAAATCACCGCCAGCATCCCGCCGCTGATCCCGATGGTCAAAAACAACACATTCAGCCCGTAGAGAAACCCGATCTGCGGCACCAGTAACGGCAAATAAATCAACGCCTGCGCCCAGCCAGCCCGCCCCCGCCGCGCACGGTCCTCGCCCTCCAGCCACGCCACGGCCAGCACCAAAGACGCCACCGTGGCCGCAACGCCAATCACCACCGTCGCCTGCAACGCCCGCCCCCAACCGCTGCCAGGCGTCATCCACAACTTCATCGACCAGCTTTGCGGCAAGGCCTGCGGAAACGACCAGCGCCACGAGAATGACCAGACCAGCAATGCCACCAGCGCAAGCGCACCCAGCCCCATCAACCCCGCCACCACCGCACTTGCCGCCCATAACCCCGGCTCGGCCCCATGCCCGCGCCCGCCACGCCGCAGCCACCAACGGCCCACATGGCACGCCACCCGTTCCCCCAAAATCCAGCCACCAACCGCCGCCGCCACAACCCCCGCCTGCAACAGTGCCGCCGCAGATGCCGGCAAAATCAACCCCACATCCGGCGCCGAAAACCACCGCACAATCGCCACGGCCAACGTCGGCGGGTTCGACGGCCCAAGGATAATCGCCATATCCACAACCGACAGCGAAAACGCCAACACGATGAAAATCGGCAGCCGTATCAACGGGTAAACCTGCGGCAAGATCACCTTGACCCACACCACCCCCCGCGCATAGCCCAGCGCCCGCCCAGCCGCCAAATGCGCCCGCACCGGCAACTGCCCCAAGGCCGACCCCATCACCAACAGCAAAAACGGCACCTCTTTGATCAACAACCCGACCATCAGCGCCACACCCCACCCGTCATTCACCGTGGCCAGATCCGGCGGCCTGTCCCACCCCGTCAACACAGGCGAAACCATCCGCGCAATCCACCCCGACGGGGCCAGCAAGAACGCCAACCCAATCGCCAGTGCCGCATGCGGTGCCGCCAAAAACGGCATCAACAACCGTCCCATCGCGCCATGCCCCATCCGGCCATGCAGCAAAGCACAAAACCCCGCCGCCAACCCCAGTGCCAAAACCGTAGACCCCAGCCCGGTCGCCAAACTCAGCCGTAAACTGGTGCCAAACCCGGGCAAATCCATCAACTGCCGCCACGGTTCAAACGACCAATCAACCGCCCCAATCGCCGGCAACACACCAAAAGCCGCCCGCGCCGTCTGGGCAAACCCGGCTAGAATGGGCAGCACAACGCCGCCCATCAAGGCCAAGGCAACCACAGCCCGTAACGCACGGCCCTCTGTCACTTGGTGTAACGCTCGCCCCAAGCGTCAACCAGCTTGGTCATCCAGCTTGCATGCGGCTCCAACAACGTCGGCCCCAAATCCTCCAACTTTGGCAAGGCCGGCGACGATGGCAAGGCCGCAAACACGGCCTTCTCCTCATCGCTCAACCGCGCTGGGTCCAGCACCGAAAAACTGCCCAATTCCTCAATATTCTGCTGATGCGCCTGCGTGGCTGGGTCCAACAAAAAGTTCGCCACAACCTCGGCCCCTTCACGGTTGGCTGCGTTATAAGGGATCGCCACAAAGGATATATTCCCGATCGACCCGCCCCGCGGCACGAACACGCGCGCGGTATCCGGCAACAGCCCTTCGGCAATCGCCCCCGCCGCTGATGCAGGGTCGAACGACACGCCAAAGTCCACCTCGCCATCGTTCAGCAATTGCTGCTGCACCGATTGGTTTTCGGGAAATGTCGCCCCCTCGCGCCACATAAACGGGCGCATCGCGTCATACCACTCCCACAAAAACCCCGTGGCATTTTCAAAGGCCTCATCCGTGACAGGGGCCAACAACGCCGCCTTATCCGGCGCAAATTCTACCAAGGCCTGTTTCAAAAACGTGGCCCCCATGAAATTGCTGACATCAGGGTGCGTCACACGTCCCGGATGGGCCTGCGCGTAATCCAGAAAACCCGCCATATCGCGCGGCGGGGTCGTGACCACCGCCGAATCATACGTGAACACAAACCGCGCCAACCGCCACGCGCTTTCATACCCTTCAACCGGCACGGTAAAATCCACCGCCGCCGCAGCCTCCGGCCCCAAATCCACATATTTGGCATTGGGCAAATCAGCCGCGAACGGCCCGTGCAACAAGCCTTGTTCCTTCATCGACAAGAAATTCGGCCCGTTGATCCAAATCATATCAACCGACCCGCCGCTGTCCTTGCCTGCCGCCTTTTCCGAAATCACTTGGGTCACGGCTGTCGCGGTATCGGTCAGCTTGACCTGCTCTACCTTCACGCCGTACTTCGCCTCGGTCTGCTGACCCACCCATTCAATAAACGCATTGGTCCGCGCATCGCCGCCCCAGGCGTTCCAATACACCGTCTGGCCACGTGCCGCGTCAAGGGTTTGCTGCCAATCGGCCAGCGCAGGGGTGGCAAGGCCAAGGCCAAGGACCGCAATCATCAGTGAACGCATGTGAAGTTCCTTACAAAGATCATGAAAATGCACGCCAGCCTTGCAGCCAACGCAAAAGGGTAGTGAACAGGCACGCCGCCGCAAAGCCATAAGCCAAGGGCGCGAACCACGCAGGAAACAGACACATAAGCACGAACACCACGATGGTTTCGGTGCCTTCGGTCAACCCGCCCAGATAGAAAATGCCTTTGGTTGGGTACGCCTCGGCCCGCATCCCCCGCTTGGCCGCGATGGTCGCAAAGGCAAGGAAGGACGACCCTGTACCAACGAAAGCACAGATCAACACCGCCGCCGCCAAGGCATTTTCAGGGGCCGCCAGCGCAAAGCCCAAAGGCACCGTGGCATAGAAAAAGAAATCAAGCGCAATATCAAGAAAGGCGCCGCGATCCGTGGGGCCGTCATGCCGCGCGATAACCCCGTCCAATCCGTCCGCAATCCGGTTTGTCAAAATCAGCGCAAGCGCAAGCCAGTACCAGCCCAACCACAGCGCCGGCAGCGCCAACAGCCCGATCCCAAACCCTGCCAGCGTGACTTGATCCGCACCCACGCCCCGCGCCAACAACGCCCGTGCGGGCGCATCCAGCACGGCCCTTATGATGGGCAAAATCGCGGCGTCAATCATGGGCGGGGCCTTTCTGGGCAGGTTGTTTTGACTAGCCTACCCGCCGCCCGTCTGTCAGCCCCCCTTGGTGTTACAACCGCGCACAATGCCGTTAGAGAGGCACGAGCGCAAAGGGCAGATGGATATTTGGACCAAAGAGAATTGGAGGAGTCAGAGTTTACCCAAGATCTCATCTTGGTGTTCGCCCAGTTTCGGGGCGGGGCGATCCAGCGACAAATCTGCGCGTGAAAAGGTCATGGGCGAGCGTACGCCTTTCAACCCACCGGGCGCGATCTGCATTTGGCGGGCGATAACTTGGGGGTCAGCGAACACTTCGGCAAGGTCATTGATCGGGCCCGCGGGCACGCCATGCGCCTCGCAAGCGGCCAAAAGGTCGGCCTTGCTGCGCTGATTGGTGGCGCGGGTCAGTGCCTCGGTCATCGCCACACGGTTGGCAACACGGTCGGCATTGGTGACAAATTCGGGCGCTGTGCCAAGGGCAGACAGGCCGAGTAGATCACACAGCTTGCGGTATTGCCCGTCATTTCCGGTGGCAATGATGATCCATCCATCGGCGCAATCAAACACCGCATAGGGGGCAAGGTTCGGGTGCGCATTCCCCATCTTTTGCGGCGCGGTGCCCGTGGTCAGATAATTCATCGCCTGATTGGCCATGATCGACGTGGCCACATCCAAAAGCGCCATGTCGATATGTTGGCCTTGCCCTGTGCTGGTGCGTTGGTGCAACGCCGCCAGAATTGCGGTGGACGCATAGATGCCGGTGAAAATATCCGTTACCGCCACGCCCACCTTTTGCGGTTGGCCGTCCGGTTCGCCCGTGACAGACATCAACCCCGACATGCCTTGGATGATGAAATCATACCCTGCGCGGTGCGCATAGGGACCGGTTTGGCCAAAGCCGGTGATCGAACAATACACCAGTCCCGCGTTCACCTGCGACAGGTTGGCATAATCCAACCCGTATTTCGCAAGCCCCCCCAGCTTGAAATTCTCGATCACCACATCCGCATCGGCCACCAGCCGGCGCACAACCTCCTGCCCCTCAGCAGTCCGGAAGTCCACCGTAACAGATCGTTTCCCCCGATTGGTCGCATGGAAATAGGCCGCCGACCGCTCGCCATCGTGGTCGACAAAGGGGGGACCCCAGCGGCGCGTGTCATCGCCTTCCGGGGCCTCTACCTTTATCACATCCGCGCCAAGGTCGGCCAAGGTTTGCCCAGCCCAAGGTCCAGCCAAAATACGGGCCAACTCAATGACCCGAATACCTTTCAGCGGCGCATCCATCGCTTACTTCGCCAATTCAGCGTCAAGCAACGCCTTCAGATCGGCATAGTTCATATTGCTATGCTTCACCCCGTTTAGCACAAACGACGGGGTCGAATTAATCCCGTCCGCCTCGCTATCCGCCTGATACTTGTTCACCATCGCCTGCGCCATCGCCCCGTCATTCAGACAAGCATCCATCGCCGCGTCCTCCAACCCGGCGGTCCGCCCCAAACGCCGCAGGTTGTCCACCACCTTGGCCGGATCATCTGACCCCGCCCATTCGGTCAAATTGGCAAACAGCAAATCCTGAATCCCGAAATACCGCATTTCGCCGCCACACCGCGCAATCATTGCCGCCCACAAACCGTAACGGTCAAAATACACCTCGCGGTACACGAACTTGATCTTGCCGGTATCGATGTAATCGCGCTTCAAATCCTTGAACACTTCCGAATGGAACGTCGCACAATGCGGGCAGGTATAGGACGCGTATTCCGTCAGCACGACCTTGCTGTCCATATTCCCGATCGCCATATCCGGCACCACGGGCAAATCCGCAGCAGGCGCGGTTTGCGCCCAAACCGGCATCGCAGTTGCGGCCAAAACAGCGCCCAGCGCCAGGGTGAATTCTCTACGGTTCATGATCTGCCCTTTTGTGATTTAGCCCGAGATAAGAAGTTTTGCGTCAAAGATTCAAGTGCATCCCGCAACGCATTATCGTGAACACCTGTTGCAATCCGGCTCGCCTCGGCCTTTATCGCAGGGTCGGGGGCCGCCTTTTTCACCGGCGCCGGCGCAAATTCCGCCTGCCCCTCGGCAAATCCCATGGGCGCAGTTTGCGTCACCACCACCCGCGAAATCGCCGCATATCCGTAACAGGCGTTCACCTTTTCCTTGATCGCGGGCAGCTGCATCTGCACCATTGGCCCGTTAGATGATGTGGTCAGCAGCGTCAACGTCGCCCCCATCCCACCCTTGGCATAGCCCACCTTTACGGGCCGCGTCACCGCCGCCAATTCCGTGCCCACAATCTCGCCCCAGGCCGTCAACAACCGCGTCACCGCGAATCCCCGCGATTCCCCCGCGCTGCGAATACGCTCTTTCAACAGCCCCGAGGCCGCCTCAAACCCCCGCATCCGGCGGGTTTTTCCCTCAAACTGTTGGCCCTTGGGCGGCTTCATCTGGTCATTCCTTCAACTGCCGCTATCTTACCCCAAGTGCTGCGCGGTGCCAGCAGGAATGAAGGTAAAGAAAAACCAATGCGCCCCCAATCCACCGCCTTGCTGCAATGGTACGACCAAAACGCCCGCAAAATGCCGTGGCGCAGCCCGCCCCACAGCGGCCAACAAGCCGACCCCTACCGCATCTGGCTGTCCGAAGTGATGTTGCAACAAACCACCGTGGCCGCCGTGCGCGCCTATTTCACCCGCTTCACGGCCCGCTGGCCCACGGTCACCGACCTCGCAAATGCCGATGATGCCGATGTCATGGCCGAATGGGCGGGCCTTGGCTACTACGCCCGCGCCCGCAACCTGCTGAAATGTGCGCGCGCTGTGCAGGCCCTAGGCGGCTTTCCCGATACCTACGCAACCCTCATAAAACTGCCGGGCATCGGCCCCTATACCGCCGCCGCCGTGGCCTCAATTGCGTTCGATGAACCCGCCACCGTGGTGGATGGCAATGTCGAACGGGTCATGGCCCGCCTGTTCAACATCCACACGCCGCTGCCCGCAGCGAAACCCGAACTTACCGCCCTTGCCACCACCCTGACGCCCCAAACCCGCGCAGGTGATTATGCGCAGGCGGTGATGGACCTTGGCGCCACCATTTGCACCCCGCGCAACCCTGCCTGCGGCCTCTGCCCATTGCGCGAATACTGCGCCGCCTACGCACATGGCACCCAAACCACTCTGCCCCGCAAAACCCCGAAACCGGAAAAGCCCACGCGCGCGGGCACCCTTTGGCTCGCCCGTCATCCCGATGGCCGCTGGCTCGTGGAACAGCGCGCCGAAAAGGGGCTTTTGGGCGGCACTATCGGCTTTCCGGGCAACGGCTGGGATACGAAATCCCCCCACAGTGCCGCCCCCATCACCGCCAATTGGCAAGATATGGGCAGTATCCGCCACACCTTCACCCATTTCCACGCCGACCTAACCGTGCTGGCTGCCACCACAAGCGCGCCCCCCGATCACGGAACGTTTCAGCCCGTTAACCCCGAAAACCTGCCCACATTGATGCGCAAGGCCTATGACCTTGCGTTGCCAGCCCTTTTGCCACGTTGACCGTGGCGTGGGGCACAGCCATCATGCGCCCAATCCATAAAGGTGCCCCATGACAACCATTCCCGCCGCCGAAGTGTCCCGCATCAACCACGCTCTGCCCTTCTGGTTATCTCTTGGTCTTGTGCCTGTGGCGGTGCTCTCGGCACTTGTTGGCGGCTGGGCGGTTCTCTTGATGCCGCTGGCCTCTTGGGGGTTGTTTTCGGTGCTGGACGCCATCATCGGCCGCAACACCGACAACCCCGACCTGGAAACGCCCGAGTCCGGCCTTCAATGGTATCGCGCGATCACCCTGATCTGGTTTCCGGTGCAATTCGCTTTGCTTATGTGGCTGCTCTATTACGTTCCCCGCGCCGAGCATTTGGGCGCGCTGGAATCGATCCTCATTTTCTTTGGTATGGGCATCATTTCCGGCACTGTGGGCATCAATTACAGCCATGAACTGATGCACCAAAAATCCAAACTCGAACGCTGGTTGGGCGATCTTCTGCTTGCTTCGGTCCTCTACGGCCATTTCCGGTCCGAACATCTGCGCGTGCATCACCTTTATGTCGGCACCCCGCGCGACCCTGTGACCGCGCGCTATAACGAAGGGTTCCACCGCTTCTTGCCGCGCGTTCTACGCCAGTCGCTCCTGTCCAGTTGGAAGGCCGAAAAGGCCATGCTGGCGCGGCGCAACCTGCCTGTGACCGATTTCAGCAACCCGTTCTGGCGCTACGCTGCCCTGCAAACCGCCATGCTCCTCCTCGCGCTGCTCGTCGGGGGCTGGATGGGCCTTGCACTGTTTTTGTATCAGGCAACCGTGGCCATCTGGCAGTTGGAACTGGTCAATTATGTCGAACATTACGGCCTGACCCGCCGCCATCTGGGCGAAGGCAAGTATGAACACGTCCTGCCCCGCCATTCGTGGAACGCCGATCACACCGCGTCAAACTGGTTGCTGATCAATCTGCAACGTCATTCCGACCACCATTACAAACCCGACCGCCGCTTTCCCTTGCTGCAAACCTACACGGCAGACGAGGCCCCGCAACTGCCTTACGGCTATCCGGTCATGACCGCCGCCGCGATGGTGCCGCCCCTGTTCAAACGCATGATGAACCCGCGTGTGCGCAACTGGCGCAAGGTCAACTATCCCGACATCACCGACTGGCACAGCTATAACAAGGCGTTGAACCCCGCTCCGCGCTAGGTGCGTTCGCGGCTGTGTACGCACTAATATTTGGTTAATGAAAATGTAATTATTGTTGTATTACAATAGCTTAAAAATGTGTCCGCGCGCGAACATTTCAGGCAAAAAAACCCGCCATGCAAGCACGGCGGGCAAGTAGCATCAGGGGCGGCCCCTGACGCAGGCGGTAAACTTTGAAAATCTGGGGGGGCCTAGTGGGGCCGGCTCTCATCCATTTCGGCGCGGATTTGCTGGCGCAAAATATCGATGGAAACCATCTTTCCTTCCCGCTTGAAATGCCAGTAAGTCCAGCCATTACAGCTTGGCGCGCCTTCCATGGCAGCCCCAACCTGATGAATGGACCCCTTCACATCATTGCCCACAAGGGTCCCATCGGCCCGAACCTTGGCCTTATAACGGTTCCCAAGGGAATAGAGTTCCTCTCCCGGCCGCAACATACCCCGCTCGACCACTTGCCCGAATGGAACCCGCGGCTCCGCCCGTTTTGACCCCGTGATTTCCAGCGCCGAGGCGTCAAATTTCCGAACCTTGGCGATCCGCTTTTCGGCAACCTTACGGTAAGCCTCCTCGCGCTCAATCCCGATAAAATCGCGACCTAACATCTTGGCCACAGCCCCCGTCGTGCCCGTCCCGAAAAACGGGTCCAGAACCACATCGCCCGGATTCGTCGTCGCGATCAAAATCCGGTGCAGCAGGCTTTCCGGTTTCTGGGTCGGGTGGGCCTTATCCCCCGCCTCATCCTTCAACCTTTCATGCCCGGTACAAATCGGCAAAACCCAATCCGACCGCATCTGTACCCCTTCATTCAGCGCCTTCAGCGCCTCATAGTTGAAGGTATATTTAGCGCCCTCATCACGGCTGGCCCAGATCAGCGTTTCATGGGCATTGGTCAGGCGTTTGCCCCGGAAATTCGGCATTGGGTTAGATTTGCGCCACACCACGTCATTCAGCACCCAATAGCCTTGATCCTGCAATGTCGCCCCAACCCGGAAAATATTGTGATACGACCCAATCACCCACAACGCGCCATTCGGTTTCAACAACCGTTTCGCCGCCGCAAGCCAGGCTTGGGAAAATTGGTCATACTTGGCAAAGCTGGAAAACTGGTCCCAATGATCATCGACCGCATCAACCTTGGAATTGTCCGGGCGATGCAAATCGCCCTTCAATTGCAGGTTATAGGGTGGATCCGCGAAAATCAGATCAACCGACCCCGCAGGAAGGCTGTTCATCGCCTCAATGCAGTCACCTGCAAGAATTTGGTTCAACGGCAAAACAGCCGCCTCTGGTGTCTTTGTTTTGATCATCATCTCTGCCTCTGCCCCGCGCATTTTGCGTCGTTTGTTAAGGCTAAAGATGAGTCATTCCTGATTCGACGTCAAATTCTTTATTGAATCAACTACTTACAGATTTATCTTGATACAAGATATTGTGTATAGGTTTGAACGAACGTCTATGATGCGCGGTCACCCCAAGATTTAGGAGCGCCAACTGATGCTCTTTTGTCGGATATCCGGCGTTGCGGTCCCAGCCATAGCCCGGATGCTGTTGCGCCAAATCCACCATGATCCGATCGCGTGTCACTTTTGCCACAATGGACGCCGCCGCGATCGACAAGCTTTGCGCATCGCCTTTGATAATCGCCTCGCCGGCGCAGGGCATTTCGCGTGGCATCATGTTTCCATCAATCAAAGCATAGTCAGGAGCCGTTGGCAGCCCCTGTAAGGCCCGCACCATCGCCAAATGACTGGCCCGCAGAATGTTCAAAGCGTCGATTTCCTCAACCGAAGCATGGGCGACCGACACCTCTGCCATATCCATGATCGCGTCAAACAACGCTTCGCGTCGCCGCGCCGTCAGCGCCTTGCTGTCGTTCAGGCCCGCCGGCACCCGCCCCGGCAACAAGCGCACGGCACAGGCGGTCACGGGGCCAGCAAGTGGCCCACGCCCCACCTCATCGACGCCCGCAATGCACAAAGCCCCCCGGTTTCGGGCGGCTATTTCATATCTGTCATCTGGGGCAGATTGTTTCATGGTCCTACCAAACCCTATGGAACCGAAAATGGAAAGGGGCACAAAATGAAAAAGGGGCGGAGGCTGCTCACCCCTCCACCCCAAGTTTGGACGCGCGTCAGCGGGGAACGGTTCCGCGCCACTGCATGGCCATTAGTGGCGGCCACGTCCTTGCGTGCGAAACCCCGAGTTCAGCAGGCAATTCTGATCATATGCCGTGCGGTCACGCCCCCGGCTGTGGATGTCAATTTCGCATTGGCGAGGCAAACGTTGGTCAATTCCCGCACGGCGCAGGCAACGCTCGGGGTATGCGACGCTACTGTGACGGCGGCCCCGCACCTCTACGGCGCAGTGGGCGGGCAAAATCGTCGCGCGGCGGTGGCGCGGCGGCACGTCCCTATAGCGTGGTTGGTGAACCTCGGCAGCGCGAGAACTCTTGTTGTTGTTTAGGGTCGAGCCAATGATGGCAACGGCAGCAATCGCAGCCAAAGCTTTGGCAAGATCATCCCCGCGTATATCTGCGCGAGCCGGAACTGCCGCGGCGGTCATCAAGGCAAGGGCGGTCGCCGTGGCCGCAAGGGTTGCTGTAAAACGGCGGGCGGCGGGGGATTTGAGGAATAACATGCTAAGATCCTTTTGACTTGGGTCAACGCGTTTTGGCGCCGAGGTTGATGGGATCACACTGGCCGCCCCCCAGCTTGACAGGCAATATCGGCGCAGGGCTATGCGATAACCCCGCCGGACCCACCGCGTGATATTGAATAACAACCAGCATTCAGGGCAGATTACCCCCAACCCGCAGATCAGGAGGATCGCGCCGTGAGTTTGAAACAGGGAATTGCAGCCTTAACGATTGGCGTCGCTTTGGCCGGGGCCGCGCAGGCGGAATGCTATGCCGATTATAAGGCCAAACAGGACAACCCCTTGCGGCTGCATTACGGGGTCATGGCCCTGCCTGACACTGCCTGCACAAAAGGGGCGGCGGCTGGGGTGATTGCGCCGCGTTTGGCCCGAGAGGGCTGGACACTGTTGAACGTCCTGTCCATCTTTGGCCCTGAGGGTCTTGCCGAAAGGAAAGCCAGTGCGGGTGCCTACTTCCTCTCCTTCTGAAAGTTTGCGGGCGGGCAACCGGGTCGTGGCGGGTGGCATTGCCGCCATTGTTTTGATCCTGTTTGGCACGGCTGTTTTTTTGTTCCTGAATCTGCCCGATGCCAACGCTTTCAATGCGCGGGTGGAGCGGTTGTTTGTAGAAAACGACGGGCTGACCACGGGGGCCGAGATTAAGCTGCTGGAAATTCTGGCCCAATCGGGCACCGCGTTTTCGGATGTTTTGTCCAGCTACCGCGTCGTGATTTTCGTGCTGCTGGTTTTTGCCACGGCTTTGATGATCGCGGCACTGGTTTTTCTGGTCACTATTGTTGCCTTGAATCGGCGGATTTCGGCGATCCAAAGGTCGGGGATCCAAGTCTCTAGCCTATTTATCAGCCGCGAAAGCAATGCGGTTTATATCAACGATCTGGAATTCAAGCTGACCGAGGCGGCGATTGAAACCTTGTCGGTTCTGGCCGAGGCAAGGATGGATGATGATGTGATGACCGGGGCCCAGATTGAAGGGGTGATTTCGGGCCGCGATGCATCGGATTGTGAAGAGGCGGCGGGGGCCACGCGGGTAAAAAGGCTGCGGGACGCCCTTGGAAACCAGCTGGTTTCGGAACTGCTGGTCAAAACGATTGCCCGCAGGGGCTATGTTTTGGCGGTGGGAAAAGATGTGATCCGGATGAATTGACCGCGGAATGTTCGCGCGCGGACATTTCCACAACATACTGATATTAAACAGTATTCATATTTTTCTTTACCAAATATTAACCCGCGTTCGCGCGGACATATGCGCATTGCTTGACCCTTGCCCCACGACGGCCCATATATCCAATATTGTGAATATAAAGGGGTGCGCCATGAAACGCAGATATCTGATCATCCTTGGCGCGGTCGTGGTGCTGGGCGGCTTGGCCTATGCCAACCGCTATGCACTGGAACATACCGTCATGTCACAAATGCACGGCATGGGCGCGGGGCACATGGGCGGCATGGGCATGGGGCATATGTTCAAAGGCGTGGACACAACCGAGGCCGAGGAATCCGAGCTGCGCGCCATGTTTGAGGGCCACATGCAGATCACCCGCACGGTGGAAAACCTGCCCGATGGTATTCGTACCGTGACCGAAACCACCAACCCCAAGCTGCGCGACGAATTGGTTTCCCATGTAATCGGCATGATCGACCGCGTTGACCAAGGCCGCGACCCGCGCGTTATGATCCAAAGCCCCACGCTGGATATTTTGTTCAAAAACCGCGCGCTGATCGTGACGGAAATGGACCCGACCGACACGGGCATCATCATCACCCAAACATCCACCGATGCCGAAACGGTGGCCGCCTTGCAAACCCACGCTGCCGAGGTGTCTGACCTTGCCGCGCGAGGGATCGTGTCGGCGCAAGAGGCGATGGTGGCGCGGCGGCATTAAGCCCGCGGACTAACGGTATTTCGCAGCCGTAATGAATTCGCCAAACGCCTCGCACCAAATAAGGACTGTGGTGTATTGAGTGATATCAACGCCTTGGGGCACCGGCAAAACCACGCCGTTAAAGGTATTGATATCGCCAATCAGCTGCGCCTGAGATTTCAGCGGCAAAAACTCATCCTCGTGTTCGACGAATTCCTTGACCAGATACAGCTTGTAATCGGGGCCGGGCGCAAGGGTGCCTTCATGGACGATACGATCAGGGGACAGGCTGATTTTACCTTCACCCCAATGCAAGAAATCACTGCCACGTAGATCGCGCGTTAGATCGGCGGTGAACATTGCACCTGAGGCCTGTTCTTGCAACTGCGCCTGACCGAGGGATGGCGGGGCCGTGATGATGGGCAGAAAATAGACGCCCAGCGCAAAGCCGATTGCCACTGCGATCAGATGTGTGAAACCAAGTGTGAAAAAACGCAGCATGAAGACCCCTTATGATTTGCCCCCATGATGGGGGGGCTCGACCCTCGGGGCCAGAGGAAATTTGCGGGTATTTTTTTGCGCGGCCCGTGGCGCGATCCGCTGCGGCCGGATCTGGCCCCTGTCCCTTGCATCGGTGAGGGGGGTGGCCTATATCCGGCCCCTTGCCTTTTGGGGCCAGTAGTTTGTTGGGGGACGCCATGATACCGACGCCTTATTACCTGATCGACAAGGCCAAGCTGGCCGAAAATATGGCCAAGATGGACCGCCTGCGCGACCTTTCGGGTGCGAAATGCCTGTTGGCGCTGAAGTGTTTTGCCACTTGGCCCGCGTTTGATGTGATGCAGGGCCATATGGATGGCACGACGTCCAGCAGTCTGTATGAGCTGCGTTTGGGGCGCGAAAAATTTGGCCATGAGGCGCATGCCTATTCGGTTGCCTGGGCCGAGGATGAGGTGGATGAGGCTGTGAGCTATGCCGACAAGATCATCTTTAATTCCATCAGCCAGTTGGAACGATTTGCGGGCAAAACCGCAGGGATTGCGCGGGGGTTGCGGTTGAACCCGCAGTTTTCGACATCGCATTTTGACCTTGCCGACCCTGCCCGCCCGTTCAGCCGTTTGGGCGAATGGGATTTGGCGAAACTGAATGCGGTGGCGGACCGGATTTCAGGCGTGATGATCCATTACAATTGCGAGAACGGCGATTTTGAGCTGTTTGACCAGCAGTTGACACGGATTGAGGCCGAGTTTGGCGGATTTTTGGAACGGATGGAGTGGATAAGCCTTGGAGGCGGTATTCACTTTACGGGTGAGGGTTATCCGTTGGAACGGCTGGCCGCGCGGCTGCGGGCGTTTGCCGACAGGTTTGGCGTGCAAGTCTATCTGGAACCCGGCGAGGCAGCGATTACGGGCTGTGCCAGCCTGGAGGTGACGGTGCTGGACGTTTTGAACAACGGCAAGGATTTGGCGATTGTCGACAGTTCGGTCGAGGCGCATATGCTGGATTTGCTGATTTACCGTGAACCTGCCAAGATGGCGGTGACGGGGCCGCATGACTATATGGTCTGCGGGAAGTCCTGCCTTGCTGGGGACATTTTTGGCGAGTTTTCGTTCCCTGCGCCGCTGGCTGTTGGGGATCGTTTGTCGATTGCCGATGCGGCGGGGTACACGATGGTCAAGAAAAACTGGTTTAACGGCGTCAAGATGCCGTCGATCGTGTTGCGCGAATTGGACGGGACTTTGACCGTGGCGCGGACATTTGATTATGCGGATTTTGAAGGCAATTTGGGCTGAAAGGGTTTGATATGAAACGCAATGTTTTGATTATTGGCGCGGGCGGTGTGGCGCAGGTTGTGGCGCATAAATGCGCGCAGAATAATGATGTATTGGGGGATTTGCATATCGCCAGCCGGACGGTTGCCAAATGTGAGGCTATTATTGAAGGCGTGCGGGCCAAAGCGTCGATGCAGGTGCCGGGGGCGTTTCATGCCTATACGGTCGATGCGATGGATGTGGACGCGCTGACCGTGTTGATCCGTCAGACCGGGGCGCAGATTGTCATCAACGTGGGGGCACCGTTCGTGAATATGACGGTGATGGATGCGTGTATTGCCACGGGTGCCGCCTATATCGACACGGCGATCCATGAGGACCCCGCCAAGATTTGCGAGACGCCGCCGTGGTACGGGAATTATGAGTGGAAAAAGCGCGAGGCCTGCCGCGCTGCTGGTGTGACCGCGATTTTGGGCGCGGGGTTTGATCCGGGCGTGGTGAATGCCTTTGCCCGCTATGCGGTGGATGCGTGCATGGATGAGGTGCAATCCATTGATATTGTTGATATTAATGCGGGCGGCCATGGGAAATACTTTAGCACCAACTTTGACCCCGAGATCAATTTCCGCGAATTCACTGGCACGGTCTATGCGTGGCAAAACGGCGCGTGGACTGAGAATGCGATGTTCGAGGTGGGGCGCGAGGATGATTTGCCCGTGGTGGGCCGCCAGAAATCCTATTTGTCGGGGCATGATGAGGTGCATTCGCTGGCCGCACGTTACCCGCATGCCGATGTGCGGTTCTGGATGGGGTTCGGCGACCATTACATCAATGTGTTTACCGTGCTGAAAAACCTCGGGCTGCTGTCGGAGCAGCCCGTGACCACCGCCGAAGGGTTGGAGGTTGTGCCGCTGAAGGTTGTCAAAGCCGTGCTGCCCGACCCCTCCAGCCTTGCGCCGGATTATACCGGCAAAACCTGCATTGGTGACTTTGTGAAGGGCACCAAGGATGGCAAGCCGGTTGAGGTGTTTGTGTATAACGTGGCCGACCATAAGGACGCGTATAATGAGGTGGGGTCACAGGGTATTTCCTATACCGCCGGCGTGCCACCTGTGGCCGCAGCCATGCTGATTGCAGATGGGGTTTGGGACGTAGGGCATATGGCCAATGTCGAAGATCTGGACCCCAAGCCGTTTTTGGGGCTGCTGGCCAAACTGGGCCTGCCCACGCGGATCAGGGATGCGGCGGGTGATCGGGCGTTGGACCTATAGCCTAAATATTCGGACAGGGGTTTCCTTGTCTTGGTTTGCCCGCACTCTGGCTCAGAGTGCGGGCAAACCGCTTAAAGGTCTATCCGCAGCGTGCCGTTCGGCTTGGCGGCACGCGAACAGCACAGGATGACGCGGGTTTCACGTTCAGCCGCGGACAGGACGTAATCGCGGTGCTCAACCTCTTGGCCCACGGGCAGGGTTGTGGCGCAGACGCCGCAGATGCCGTCGGAACATTTGGTCGTCACGGGGATGCCTGCTTCGGCCAGCACATCGGTTGCCGATTTATCGGCGGGCACCTGTAGGGTTTTGCCGGATTTGGTCAGTTCCAGCGTGAAGGGGTGGTTCACCCAATCGGGGGCCTCGGGGACGGTGAAATATTCGCGCAGCAGCGCCGCTTCGGGCCAGCCTTTGGCGGTGGCGGCGGCAAAAACCGCATCCATGTAGCGGTTGGACCCGCAGGTATAAAGGCGGAAACCCGATGTGTAATCGGGGATGAGTGCCCCCAGATCGGCGCGGGTGCCCGATTGCGACAGATGGAGTTGCGCGCGGGTTGCCCACGGTTGGGCGGCGATTTCAGCCATAAAACCCGCCGATTCCAGATTGGCGGCGGAATAGTGCAGCGAAAAATCATTGTTCAAGGCGTGCAAGCGGTGCGCCATGGTCAACATCGGCGTCACTCCTATGCCGCCGGCCATGAGGAGGCTGAAGGGCGCGGATTCGTCGAGTGGAAAATGGTTGCGGGGCGGGCTGATGAACAGGCGGCGACCTTGGCGGAAAATACGGTGCATGAGGGCGGAACCGCCGCGCCCCAAGGGTTCGCGCAAAAGACCAAGCACGTATTTGGACGGGTCCGCCGGGTCGCCTGCCAGCGAATATTGGCGCTGGTATTCGGGGGCAATGACCACGTCGATATGCGCGCCAGCGGTAAAGGGCGGCAAGTCGCCCCCATCGGCGCGGCGCAGTTCAAACCGCGCGACATCGGGGGACAGGTCATCGCGTTTGGTGACGATGACAGGAAACACGGGCGGCTCCGCAAGCGGTTGCGGGCCTGGGGCGAGGCCGTCTGTTTCACCACGCGCAAGCCGCGCCTGATAGTCGGCGGGCAGCAAAAGTTCGCGGTAGCGTTTGATGCCCGCCTCGCGGTTCAACGGCTGGATCACGGGATAGGGCTGCGGCATCACATCGGCGGGGTAAACGGCGAGTGTTTGATCTTTGTATTGCAGATCAATTTCGGGGCTTAACCCCCGCGTATTGGTCGCGCGGGCGGTGACGTAGCGGGCGGTTTTTGGGTCGAGTTCGATATCCCACCACCATTTCTTCACGGGATTGATGCGACCGCGCCCCAGCTTATCATCCAATGCCGCCAGTGCCTTGGCGGTTTGCGGCGCTTTCATCGCGACCCAGCGAAAGGCGCTTTCCGCAAACAACCCCTCCAGATTCCACGGGCAGGTTTTCATGCAGCGGCCACACATGCCGCCCGCCGCATTGGTCAGGCGGTAGCGGGTGCATTTTTCGGCATCGGATTTCCAAATCTCATAGCCGTTATACATCAGTTTCGGGCCAGCAGTTATGGCCCCAGACGGGCATTCACGGGCACATTTGTTGCAAGAATTGCAGAATGTTTGCAGGCCAAAATCAATCGGCAAGTCGTGGTCCATCGGCATATCGGTGGTGACGGTGCCCGATTTGAGGCGCGGGCCAAGGAAGGGGTTAAGGATAACCTCGCCAATCCGGCTGACTTCACCTAACCCCGACAGCAGCAAAAGCGGCGGTTGCAGCACCTCGCCATCAATCACCGAATGGACGCGGGCGTCATAGCCCATGCGGCGGATTTGTTCGCCCACCACACCGCCCAGCAGGGAAAAGCGCAGGTAGGCGCGCATGGATTGGGCTACGGAAATCCAGTCGTCGCCAGACGCGCCTTCCATAGTGTCATAGCCTTGGTCGAGCAGCAGGTTGACGCCGTTTGGGTGGCGGGCGTCGATCGGGTCACCGTTTGATCCGTGCGAATACCACGCCCATTCGGGCACGCGGCACAGGCCCACGGCATCGGCCGACAGGTAATAACTGGCGGCTTTGAGGTTTTGGGCGTTGCGCTTGGGGTCTGTGGCCTGCGGTGAGGCGGGGCCGCGCGGGCCGCCGAATTGGAGGAGAAGGAGAGCACCAAGCGCACGGCGGGCACAGGCACCGATGGGGCTTTTGACCACATAATAGCCGCCCTTTGCCACCTCTTGCACCGATTTGCCCATATCGCCGAACAGGGCGCGGGCGAAAAATTCGGCGCGTTTGGGGAAACGGGGGATGCGGGGTTCATCCATAAAGGTGGTGGGTTTTGGCACGCGTTTAAGGGTTTCAAACGGATAGGGGCCAAGGTGGAACGGGCGTTTGGCAAAAGGTTCGGCGGTGGCGGCCGAGCGCGGCGTGTGGCGGCCCATCTGCCAATCGGGGCCGTGACTGCGCCAACCGTTATGGCCCGCGTTGGGCGCTAGGGGTTGGTCGGGGATCAGTTCCATCGTGGAGGTAACCGCCGCGAGGGCAAAGCGTTTGCCGACATAGGGGGCAGTGCCGGATTCGTCCACCAGCCCCGCGCTGACCGCAAGGCGCAAAAGGTCGACATCGGATGTGCTGGCCGAATGGGCGCGGGCGGGGTGGCCCAGCAGGCGCAGGTAGCTGGAGATGACCACAGCGGTATTGTTGGCGAGGAGGGCGGCGCGGTGGGCTTGGGACCCGTGAAGCCAATCGGTGCCGGGTTCAGCCTGTGCGGGGTCGCGGGTGTATTCGACAAGGAAAACAAGCGCGTGGCTGTGGTGCGGAATTAGGCCGTGGGTCAGGCGCGCGGCATCCAGCACATCGGCGTAAATCTGATCAATACCTGCGGCGTGGGTGGCGGGTTGGCCCTGTTCAAGTTCCACCCGCAAGGCATCAATATCGGGGTTGCGGTGGGGGGTGGTTAGGTGGTGGTCGGGGTGCAGGGCCGCAATGCCAACCATCGAGGCATCGAAATAATAGCTGGCGGCCTTTAGGTGGTCGGTGCGGTCTTGTGGTGTGTCGGGAATTTCGGCGGCACCGTGGGCCAATGCGCCATCGCGGACCGTGTCGAACATACCCATGAACCGCGCCATCGCGTTGGTCAGGTTTTCGGGATCGGGGTGGTGAAAGATCAAGGGTTCGGGCGCGGGAAGAGCGGTCAGGTCAGGCGCGCCCGCGTGCCGCGCAAGGCGTTCCAGCGGAAAAGGGCCAAGATGGACGGGCCGATCCTTGATGGAAAACAGGCGCATGGCGGGTCCTTTGGGTGGTTACAGATCGAAGGTCGCAAAGACGGGAACATGGTCGCTGGGCTGTTCCCAACCGCGCACATCGCGCAGGATGCGGCTGGAATGGGCGGATTTGGCGATGTCGCCAGTGGCCCATATGTGGTCCAACCGGCGGCCTTTATCGGCCGCATCCCAGTCCTTGGCGCGGTAGGACCACCAGCTGTACAAGAGGCCTTGGGGGATGTCGGCGCGGGTGACATCGGTCCAATCGCCCGCCTCCATCGCCGCGTTGAAATGCTCAACTTCAATAGGTGTATGGCTGACGATTTTCAGCAATTGCTTGTGGCCCCAGACGTCATCTTCGCGCGGGGCGATGTTCAGGTCACCAACAAGGATGGCGCGGCTGGGTTTTTCCCAGCGAAAGTAATCGCGCAATTCTGTCAGGTAATCGAGCTTTTGGCCGAACTTTTCGTTCACGCTGCGGTCGGGGATATCGCCGCCTGCGGGGACATAGCAGTTGTGGATGGTCACGCCGTTTTCCAGCCGTGCGGCGACATGGCGGGCCTGCCCCAGACCTGCGAAATCCTTGTCGCCTGCGTCCATCAAGGGCAGTTTCGACAAGATTGCCACGCCGTTATAGCCCTTTTGCCCGCGCGCGACCATGTAGCGGTAACCAAGGGCCTGAAACTGTTCCAGCGGGATTTTCTCAACAGGGCTTTTGCATTCTTGCAGGCACAAGATATCGGGGGCTTCGTCGCCCAAGAGGCGGGCAACCAAACCTTCGCGCAGACGGACGGAATTGATGTTCCAAGTGGCGAGGGTAAAGGTCATGGCAAGCTCCTGATCTGGGTTGGGGGTACCCTAGGGGTGTGGAGAGGGAGGCTCAACCCCCATCCGATTTGTGGCTTGTAGGTGCTGCACCGACTTTGCATCATCACGGCGCAAGAGGGGGCGCGGATGCTGCTGGCCAAGAACCGGAACTATCGGCTAGTGTTTTCAGCCTCGGCCATTTCTAACCTTGGCGATGGGGTGTCGGCGTTGGCGCTGCCGTGGTTGGCGACCTTGCTGACGCGCGCTGCGATGCTGGTGGCGGTAAATGCCAGCCATATGGCGGGGCTGACGGTGTTGGTTTTACATGCCCAAGAGGTCCTTGGGTTGTCAGCCGTGGGTACAGGATTTTTGATGACCGCAGGCGCAGTTGGCGGCGTTTTGGGTGGGCTGCTGGCACCGCAAATCTGCAAACGGTTGGGGTTGCGCGGCAGCATGATTTTTGGGCTGATCGCGTTTTGCGTGAATTACATTTTGTTTGTGCTGACCGGATAGGCGCTGGTCGCGGGGCTGGCGCTGGCAATTGGAGCCTTTGGGTCGATGGTGTGGAACGTGGCGACGATTTCGTTTCGCCAACGGATTATCCCCGATACGATTTTGGGGCGTGTGAACAGCATCTATCGATTCTTTGGGTGGGGCGCGATGCCGATAGAGGCCTTGGCAGGCGGTGCATTGGTTAGTCTGGGGCAATAGGGTTGGGGCCGCGAGGCCGCGCTGCGCCTGCCCTTTGCTGTGGCGACCTTTGGGACACTGCTGGTGCTGGCCTATGCGCTGACCCATTTGCGCAGGCCGTAAGCCCCATAAAAAAAGACCGGGCACAGCGTGTCAGCGGCCCGGCCCAGTACAACAGGGAGGAGCCTTTATCTGACCAGAAAAAGGTTAACGAACCTTGACCTAAATCAGATATCTCACATTCGGGGAAATCACTGGACAAAAAAAGACCGGGCAGCGTGCCCGGCCAAGGTCCAACAGGGAGGTGCGCGCCATGACCCCGACGCGACAAGGGGAACTGTATTCAACCTGTATACGCTACAATCGCGCATAAATCATGTCATAGGTGACGATTTTAGCGTTAGTATGGCAGTCAGGCAACAAGTCTATATCCACCTGATTCCGTTACCAACAAACGGGCATTTGACGGATCGGGCTCGATCTTTTGGCGCAGACGGTAAATATGGGTTTCCAACGTGTGGGTGGTGACGCCAGCGTTATAGCCCCACACCTCATGCAGCAGCACATCGCGGGCCACCACGGATGACGATGCGCGGTACAGGAATTTCAGGATATTCGTTTCCTTTTCGGTCAAACGAATCTTCTTATCCTTTTCATCCAAAAGCATTTTTTGGGCGGGTTTGAAGGTGTATGGCCCAAGTTGGAATACGGCATCTTCGGATTGTTCATGCTGGCGCAACTGCGCACGGATGCGGGCCAGAAGGACCGGAAACTTGAACGGTTTGGTGATGTAATCATTGGCGCCGGCATCAAGGCCAAGAATGGTATCGGCGTCGGTGTCATGACCTGTCAGCATAATGATGGGGCTTTTCACGCCTGCCTTTCGCATACGGCGGCACAGCTCGCGGCCATCTGTATCGGGCAAACCGACATCCAGAATGACCAAATCATAAAGCGCCTCTTTGGCCTTTGCCATGCCGTCGGCGCCATTTCCGGCCTCGAACACGTCGAAATCTTCGGTCATCACCAGCTGTTCGCTGAGTGCCTCACGCAGGTCGTCATCATCATCTACCAAAAGAATTTTGCGCAATTGTGCCATTGTCCGCTCCTCTGTGTTGGTATTGAGATGCGCCTGACACACGGTTTCGGCAAGATATGCGTCAAGGTTTTCACGCGGACGTGTGGATTTCAGGCTTTATGTTTCAATTTGCCAGCGCTGGCGTTACATAAAGCGAATGTGATTAAGGGGACGCAGATGGCGTTGTGCCTGACAATTGTGGAACAACTGACCCGCGCGCGGGGTGATTTGCGTATGGGGGTGCCGGTTTTTCTGCATGCCGACGGGCGCGCGGCGCTGGTGGTGGCTGTCGAATCGCTGTCGGTGGAACGGCTGGCAGCGCTGCGCGTACTTGGGGCGTTGGAATTGGCGCTGACTGCGCGGCGGGCCGAAACGCTGAAAACCCCCGCCTATGACGGTGATTTGGTGCGGATTGAGGTGCCTGTCGACGCTGGGCTGGCGTGGTTGCGCGCGTTGGCCGACCCCGCCGATGACTTGCGTTTTCCGATGAAAGGGCCGCTGCGGGCCGTGCGGGGTGGCGCGACCGATTTACACCGCGCGGCAATACTGTTGGCTAAATCGGCACCGTTGCTGCCTGCAGTCGTTGCCGTTGCGGTGGCCCCGGATGCAGCAGGAATGGAGGCGTTGACGCGGCTTTCGGTGCCTGCCGTGATGCCAGAGCTTGGCCGGTCGTCACCTTTGCATCCTGTCAGTGCCGCGCGGTTGCCGATGCTTTTGGCCGGATCGGGCCGCGTGCATGTGCTGCGCCCCGAGGATGGCGGGCCGGAACATTACGCGATTGAGGTGGGGCGGCCGGACCGCAGCAAGCCCGTTTTGGCGCGGCTGCATTCGGCCTGTTTTACCGGCGATGTGCTGGGCAGTTTGAAATGCGATTGCGGGCCGCAGCTTCATGCTGCGCTGACCCAGATGGGCAATGAGGGCGCAGGGGTTTTGCTGTACCTGAACCAAGAAGGGCGCGGGATTGGGCTTGCCAACAAAATGCGCGCCTATTCCTTGCAGGACCAAGGGTTTGACACGGTCGAGGCGAACCACCGGCTGGGGTTTGAGGATGACGAGCGGGATTTTCGGCTGGGTGCGGGCATTTTGCGCGAATTGGGTTTTGGCGCGGTGCGGTTGCTGACCAATAACCCCGCCAAGATTGCGATGATGCAGGCGATGGGCGTTAATGTGGCCGAACGGGTGCCGCTGCGCGTGGGCCAAACCGACCAAAACGCGGCCTATCTGGCGACCAAGGTGGCCAAATCGGGGCATTTGCTGTGAGCGTGAAAGATCTCATTCTGACGCCAACGGGCCTGCGGTTTGCGGGGCGGCGGTTTGCTTGCACCATCGGGCGGGGCGGGATTGCGGTGGACAAGCGCGAAGGTGATGGGGCGACACCTGTGGGGGTGCACCGGATTGTGGGCATGTATTACCGGCCCGACAGGCTGCGCGGGGCGGATTTACCGGCTTGGGCGCAGCCGATCGGATTGCGGGATTTGTGGTCGGATGACGTGACGGACCCAGATTACAACCACCTTGTCCGCGCGCCCCACCCGTTCGGGCATGAGGTGATGCGGCGCGCGGACCCGCTTTATGATATGGTGATGATTACCGATTGGAACTGGCCCGATGCCGTGGCGGGGCGCGGGTCGGCGATTTTCTTGCACCAATGGCGGCGGGTGGGCTTTCCTACGGCGGGCTGTGTGGCGTTTAACCCTGTGGATTTGCGGTGGATTGCAGCGCGGGTTCAGCTGGGCGCGCGGCTGATTGTTAGGCGTTAACCATAGTTTCGTTCCCCGAAAATAGCGGAACCGACACGGATATGGGTGGCACCGGCTGCGATGGCGGATTCAAAATCGCTGCTCATCCCCATCGACAGGCCGGATAGGCCGTTACGGGCGGCGATTTCTGACAAGGATTTGAAATGCGGTGTGCTGTCCTGATCTTCGGGGGGGATGCACATCAGACCGCGAATGGGCAGATCCAGCGCGCGGGCGGTGACGATGAACGCATCTGCGTCATCAGGCAGAACGCCTGCCTTTTGCGGTTCGGACCCGATGTTGATCTGGATAAACAAATCAGGGCTGGTGCCGCGCGATTGGGCGAGGGTGGCGAGTTTTGTGGCCAAGGACGGGCGATCGAGGGTGTGGATCGCATCAAACAGGTCGACCGCTGGTTTGGCCTTGTTGGTTTGCAAAGGGCCGATCATGTGGACCTGAACAGGGCCAAATTCGGCGCGCAGGTCAGGCCATTTTTGCACCGCCTCTTGCACATAATTTTCGCCGAACACCTGATGCCCTTGGGATAACACGGCGCGGACCCGTTCGATTGGCTGCACCTTGGACACGGCGATCAGGGTTACGCTGGCGGACTCGCGATTCGCGGCGGCGCAGGCCGCGAGGAGACGGGACTGGATTGTGGAAAGGGTCATGTTGGGCTGCCTTTTGGATGTGCGGCGAACCTAACGGGGGGCGGGGGGAAAGGGAAGGCGCACGGCGGGGGTGGTTTTGGCAAAACGCGCCCGAACCCGCAAAGCGGCGCGATTGCACAGTCCTCTGCAAAACAAAAAGAGCGGGCCTAAGCCCGCTCTTTCTATCTCTGCTTCAGATCCTAGGATCAGAAGTTGAAGCGTACACCCAGACCAACAATGGTATCTTTGTTGTAGTTGCGGTGAATGTCCGCAGCCAGACGAGCGCCGCCCAAATCGTAATCCATGCCAACACCAAAAGCGGTGTCTGTCAGGTTACCAACTTTATTGTCATCAGCGATATAACCTTTGAAGGTCATAGCGTCCATTTTGTAGTTACCATAGATGGTTACGCGGTCTTGGTTTGCTACACCAGCAACACCGCTGTCGTCTTGGAAGTACAGAAGGCCAACGTTTGCGTTTGGCATTACAGCGTATTCAGCGCCAAGGAACAGCGAGGAAGCGTTGTCTGCGAATGCAGCGTTATCAGCGTAAGCACCAGCAACGGTGAACTGACCGAAGTTATAGTCAGCAGAAATCGATGTTTCAGCTTTCAAAACACGTCCCGAAGCAATGACATTTTGGTTCGGGTTAATGTACGACGCGCGAACAGTACCGGCACCGAGCTTGTAAGACGCGAATACACCCATACGACCGGAAGCGCCATCTTCACCAGTAAGGTCAGCCGAATAAGGAGTCGAGGAGTAAGCTTGGAAGCCACCGATTGGGTCGCCGAAGCCACGATCAAGGTAACCGATTTCCGAGTTGTACATCAACGCAACGGAATCGATCGCGGTGTTTGCGTTACCAACTTCCATGCGGAAACCTTGGTACGTAGCCGAGAACTGTGCTGCGTTCAACGATGCACCATTGGTGGCAGAGACGGTGCCCAGTGTGCTACTTGCCGCAATACCGTTAAACGATGAACCGCTGCTCTGCTGTAAACGAACGCGGGCACCAAAAGTTACACCAGCATCAGTTTCGGTCGTTGCGTCGAAGTTCAGACGGAAGCGACTGTTGATGCGGGTCTGGGTAGCAGGCGAAGTAGCGCCGCTATTGTGGTCCATACCAAAACGGCCATAACCGGACAGGGTAACGTCAGCTGCGGCAACGCCAGCGGTTGCGACAAGAGCGGTCGTCGCGATCAAAATCTTTTTCATGTTCTTCCCTCGTGTTTTTGTCAAAGGTGCTGCCCAAACTGGTGAAATCCAACTTGGGTATGTTCCTGTAATCCACCCTAACGCGTTTGATTGCAACGACGACTGCGGCCAGAACAGGAAAGACGTGGTTTGTGGTGCGCCATTGCAACAGTACGGGGCCACAGTATGGCACGGCGCCCAAGGATTGTTCAGCGGCTTGGCGGGATTACCGCCGAAATTTGGGTGATTTCGGGCGGCAATTCCTTACGTCTTATATAGGGGCCAGCGTGGCGCGCGGTTTATCGGGGTGGTTTGGCACCGCCCGAATCTGTGCGTTTGGGGCCGTTTGACCTGCAATCGCGCGGCGTATGAAGCAAGGGAAAGCGCAAAGCCCCCGCAAAACGCGATGGGGCGGGCCGTTAAACCCCTTGTTCTGCGGGGGGGCGTCAGTTAGACAAACAAAGATATCAATCGAGGGACGCATATGACCTTGCATCATCTGCTGCGCGCGACTGCGCTTGGGGCTGCCGTGACAACACTTACTGCTTGCGGCTTTGCAAGCGGGGATTCGGGGTTTGGTTTTGGCGGGCGGGGCAAAAGCACCGTGCCAATGACAGCCGAGCAGCAGGCGTTGGTGGATGCCGAGGACGCGGCGCGCGAGGCATCGCCCGCACAGCAGCGGACCGGAACGATTTGGGAGTTGTTCGACAATGCGGCGGACCCGAACACCACGATCAAGGTGAACAAGTATATCTGGAATGCCAGCTTGGACATTCTGAACTTTTTGCCAGTGGAAACGGTTGATCCGTTTACGGGTGTGATTGTCACCGGCTATGGCACCCCGCCCGGTGGTGGGCGTGCGTACCGTGCGACTGTGTATGTGCAAGACCCAGCGCTGGATGCGCGCAGCCTGAAGGTGTCGTTGCAGACACGCGGCGGTGCATCGGTAAGCCGTGACACGCAGCGCGCTGTCGAGGACGCGATTTTGACGCGGGCACGGCAGTTGCGCATTCGCGACGACAAGCTTTAGGTTTTTTGGCCTGATTTGAGTATTTTTGCAAAGATGAAGCCTATGGGGTCTCTGGACCTTGTGGGTGCTGTTGGGTTAACTGCGCGGGATATTTGACCCCATGTGGAAGGCCCGCGCATCATGCCCTATGAACCCGCCGTAATCGAGACGCGTTGGCAAGAGGCCTGGGAGGCGGCGGGGGTGTTTACCGCGCGCCGCGATGCCAGCCGCCCCAAGTATTATGTTTTGGAGATGTTCCCCTATCCGTCGGGGCGCATTCACATGGGGCATGTGCGCAACTATACCATGGGCGATGTGGTCGCGCGGTATAAGGCGGCCTGCGGGTTTTCTGTGTTGCATCCGATGGGGTGGGATGCGTTTGGCATGCCGGCGGAAAACGCTGCGATGGAACGGGGCGGGCATCCGAAGGACTGGACCTATGGCAATATCGCCGACATGCGCGGGCAGATGAAGCCGTTGGGCCTGTCGATTGACTGGTCCCGCGAGTTTGCGACCTGTGATGTGGAGTATTACGGCCAGCAGCAGGCGATGTTTATCGACATGATGGAAAAGGGGTTGGTGTACCGCAAGAATGCTGTGGTGAACTGGGACCCGGTGGATATGACCGTTTTGGCGAACGAGCAGGTGATTGACGGCAAGGGCTGGCGTTCCGGCGCTGTGGTGGAACGGCGCGAGCTGACGCAGTGGTTTTTCAAGATTTCCGACTATTCGGGGGAATTGCTGGAGGCGCTGGACGGGTTGAAGGATTGGCCGGAAAAGGTGCGTCTGATGCAGGCGAACTGGATCGGGAAATCGCGCGGCTTGCAGTTTGCGTTTTCCACCGTCGGCGCGCCGGACGGGTTTGACCGCGTTGAGGTGTATACCACGCGGCCGGATACATTGATGGGGGCAAGTTTCGTGGCGGTCAGTCCCGATCACCCCTTGGCCAAGCATTTGGAGCGGCATGACGTGGGCGTGGCGGCTTTTGTGGCCGAATGTCGCAAGATCGGCACCAGCGAGGAGGCCTTGGAAAAGGCCGAAAAGCGCGGGATGGATACGGGCGTGCGGGTGCGCCATCCGTTTGATACGGCATGGGAGCTGCCGGTATACATCGCCAACTTTGTGTTGATGGAATACGGCACGGGCGCGATTTTCGGTTGCCCAGCGCATGACCAACGCGATTTTGACTTTGCGACCAAGTATGATTTGCCGATTCCGCCCGTGTTCGTGGCCGAGGGGGCCGAGGACGCAGCACTGACCGAGGCTTTCGTGCCGCTGAAATCCGAACCCGTGCGCTATATCCGCGGGTTTGCGGGGGATGAGGTGCAAACGGGCGCGGATGCAGTGGATGCGGCGATTGCCTTTTGCGAATCAAAGGGTGTGGGGCGCGGCGTGACCAATTACCGCCTGCGCGATTGGGGCGTATCGCGCCAACGCTATTGGGGTTGCCCGATCCCCGTGGTGCATTGTGCGGCGTGCGGCGTGGTGCCCGAGGCCAAGGAAAACCTGCCGGTCGAGCTGCCTTATGATGTGACATTCGACATTCCCGGCAACCCGTTGGACCGTCACCCAACGTGGCGCGACTGCAAATGCCCTAAATGCGGGGCGGCGGCGCGGCGGGAAACCGATACGATGGACACGTTTGTGGACAGTTCTTGGTATTACGCGCGGTTCACCGCACCCCATTCGGAAACGCCAACCAATGCGGCGGATGCCGACTATTGGATGAATGTCGACCAATATATCGGCGGGGTGGAGCATGCGATTTTGCACTTGCTGTATTCGCGGTTCTTTGCCCGCGCGATGCACAAGACGGGGCATTTGCCGCAAAAGGCGATTGAGCCGTTCAACGCACTGTTCACCCAAGGCATGGTGACGCATGAAACCTATGCCACGCGCGGGCCCGATGGCCGCGAAGTGTGGCAGATGCCCGAAGATGTGGTGAAAACCGATGGCAGCGCCGCCTTGCGCGATGGAACGCCGGTTGAGGTTGGACCGATCATCAAAATGTCGAAGTCCAAGAAAAACGTCGTGGACCCGATGAATATTATCGCGACATACGGTGCCGATACCGCGCGCTGGTTTGTGCTGTCGGACAGCCCGCCGGAACGTGATGTGGAATGGACCGCCTCAGGGGCCGAGGCGACGGCCAAATTCCTTGGCCGTGTGTCTGCCTTGGCCGAACGCATCGCCGCCATGCCGGAGGGTACAGGCGAAGGTGATGAGGATTTGCTGCGCGCCATGCACCGTTCTGTGCAGGATGTGACGCGCGGGATTGAAAGCTTTGCCTTCAACAAGGCGATTGCAAAGCTCTATGAATTTACCAACACCTTGTCGAAATCCAAGGCGGGCAAGCCTGCGATGGTGCAGGCTGTGCGCACCTTGGCGCAATTGATGTCGCCCATGGTGCCGCATTTGGCCGAGGAGATTTGGGCGCAGATGGGCGGCGCGGGCCTGATCGCGCAGGCGGCATGGCCTGTGGCCGATCCTGCCATGTTGGTGCAAGATACGATAGTTCTGCCCATTCAGATTAACGGCAAACGGCGCGGGGAAATCACGGTTCCTGCCGATATGCCTGCATCCGAGGTTGAAAAGATTGTTCTGGCGGATGATGCTGTGGTCAAGTTCCTTGCGGGGCAGCCTGTAAAGAAATTGATCGTAGTACCGGGGCGGATTGTGAATGTGGTTATCTAAATTTTTCTTGGCCTGCACGTTAACGCTTGCCGCTTGCGGCTTTACCCCCGCCTATGGGCCGGGGGGCGGCGGCACAGCCTTGCAAAACACCGTTTTGGCCGCCGAGCCGCGCGACAAGGCCGCGTTTGACCTTGTCGAACGGTTGGAGGAACGGCTGGGGCCAGCGGACAACCGGAAATACGACCTGAGTTACACCATCACGCTGACACCTGTCGGCGTTGGCGTTTCCACCAACAATGCGATCACGCGCTATAACCTGACAGGCATTGTGGACTGGGAATTGACCGACACAGTCACCCGCGCGCGGCTGGCGGGGGGCAAGACGCAGAACTTTACGTCCTATTCGGCGACAGGGTCGACCGTGGCGGGCTTGGCCGCGCAAGAGGATGCGGCCCAGCGCCTGATGCGGATTATCGCGGACCAGATTGTCAGCCAATTGCTGGCAACCTCGGGGGAATGGGCGGTTAAATGAACCTGAAAGGCCAGCAGGCGGCCAAGTATCTGGCCGCGCCTGACCCGAAAAAGGCAGGGTTGCTGATATTCGGGGCCGATCCGATGCGCGTGGCGTTGAAACGCCAAGAGGCGATTTTGGCGCTGGTTGGTCCGCAGGGTGAGGCCGAGATGCGCCTGACCCGCCTGCCCGCCGCCGAGCTGCGCAAGGATGGCGCGGCGCTGTCGGATGCCATGCGGTCCACCGGATTTTTCCCCGGCCCGCGTGTGGCCTTTGTCGAGGAGGCGACGGATGGTTTGGCCCCCTTGCTGGCGGACACCTTGCGCGAATGGCGACACGGGGATGCGGCAATTGTGGTGACTGCGGGCGCGCTGACCGCGAAATCGCCGTTGAAAAAGGTATTTGATGATTCGGGCGATGCCGTTTGCATTGGCCTGTATGATGAACCGCCCAGCCGTGAGGAAATCGAGGCCGAGCTGAAACGCGCCGGATTGGCCGCGATTGCGCCCGAAGCGATGACCGATTTGGGGGTTTTGGCCCGTGCGCTGGACCCCGGTGATTTTAGGCAAACGCTGGAAAAGATTGCGCTGTATCAGTGGGGGGTGTCCGATCCTTTGAGTTCGGCTGATGTGGCAGCCTGTGCACCCGGCACGATAGAGGCGGAAGTGGATGACGTGATCCATGCCGTGGCCGAACGTGACCAGCGGCAAGTGGGTGCGCTGATGCGGCGGCTGGAGGGGCAAGGTGTTGCGCCTGTGACCCTGTGCATCGGCGCATTGCGGCACTTCAAGGCGTTGCACGGGGCGGCGACAGACAGCGGCGGGGCGGCGAATGGCATGGTGCGGATGCGCGTGTTTGGTCCGCGCCGCGACCGGATGTTACGCCAGATTCAAGGTTGGCGTGTTCCCGTGCTGGAATGGGCGCTGGGGGAATTGTTGGAAACCGACCTGACCTTGCGGTCCACCAGCCGCGCACCCGCGATGGCGGTGATGGAGCGCACGTTGATCCGTTTGGCAATGGCGCCAAAGTGACAAGGGCGCGCCGCATAGCCCGCGCATTGGGGCCTGCTGTCGGCCGCCCGCCTCCCCGCGAAATGTTACGCGCCTGTATTGGTGCAGGCATCGGCCTGACGCTGTGTACATTTCTGGTGCGCCTGACGATGGCCCCTGTCAATGCCGCTGGACCGGACCCGACATTGTTGCTGATAGCGCCCTTGGGGGCCACGGCGATGTTGGCCTTTGCCGTGCCAAGCAGTCCGCTGGCGCAGCCGTGGTCGGCGCTGGTTGGCAATACCGTGTCGGCGCTGGTTGGTGTGGCTGTAGTGTTGACGGTGGCCGAGCCGTGGTTGGCGCTGGGGCTGTCAGTAACGCTGGCGATGATCGCGATGATGATGCTGCGGGCCACTCATCCGCCTGCCGCGGGCATCGCCCTTGGCACGGTTTTGACCGCAGATGCGGTGCGCGAGGTTGGGTTTTCCTATGCGTTTAGTCCGGTCTTGTTGGATACGGCGTTATTGTTGCTAGTGGCGGTGGCGTTTAACCGGATGACGGGGCGGGTCTATCCGTTCCGGCAGCCACGGGAACACTCCCCCCGCCCCATTGGCGACGCAGGCTTGCGCCCCGTGATCAAAGATGCGGATTTGACCACGATTTTGCAGCGTTTGGGGTTGGATGCCAACATTGGGGCGGCCGACCTTGCCCGTCTGATTGACGCCGCACATGGGCTGGCGGCCGAGCATTTGTTTGACGGGGTGGAGACGGGCAAGATTATGGCCCGCGATTTGGTGACCGCCCATCCGGGAATGCCGCTGGGGCAAATCGCGTCCTTGTTTCGCCAGCACCGCATTCGCACCATTCCCGTAGTAGGGTTTGACGGAGTGTTTCAGGGGTTGGTAACGGAAACCGATTTGGTGCGCGTGCTGCACAAGCCCGAGGGCCCTGCCGACGGCGTTTTGCAGCGCCTGTTGAAGGCCAGCCGCGACGTGGCCGAACCTGTCGCCGCTGACGTGATGGAGCGCATGGTGGGCACGGTGTCAGAATTCACACCTTTGGGGGTATTGATCGACCTTTTGGCCCAAGGGGAGCAGCAGGCCGTGCCGGTTTTGGACGGGGCGCGGCTGGTTGGCCTTGTGACCCGCGCCGATTTGATTGCGGCGTTGGCCAAGGCGCACCATCCGGAGGGAACGGAATGATATGGTCAAGGCGCCGCTTGTCCGATGATCTGTTCGCCCCCATTACCCGTCCGACCGTGCACTATTTGACCAGCACAGCCCGACTTTCCTTGAATAGTTGGATCAGGAGATCGCCAAGTGAGCGTTTATGATGATCTGTGCGCCGACTGCACCGCCCTTGGCATTCGCCTGTTCACGGTGACATTGCACGACCCCGCGCAAGGCTTGGTACGGCGCGCATTCAGTTAAAACCCTGCGGCCTATCCCGTTTTGGGCACCAAGCCGCTGTCAGATGATGCGTGGTCCCAGCAGGTCATCGGGCGGGGTGAAGCGTTTGCCACCAATCAGGACCGCACGTTCCAGCACCTGTTCCCCGACCATGCGCAGATCGTGGCGTTGGGGTGCCGATCCTGTGCCAACTTGCCAATTTTACGGGGGGCGCATGTGGTGGGCACCGCCAATCTGCTGGCCGAGGAAGGTCATTTCACGCCCCAACGTCTGGCCGCTTATATGGCCTTGATGGGCAAGTCCCATATTGCGCTATTGCAAGAGGTTGCCGCCCGCCCCTTGGGGTAAGCCCGGCCGCGCGCCTTGGCCAAGGCGTGGCGGGAGCGTTTGGCCGTGCGTGATGCTGCGCGATGTTGCTTGGGGCTTGGGTGGCGCGCTTGTTCTTGGTAAGGATGAGGCCGTAAATGAGTACGAAACCCAACGGGACAAGGGCAAGAGTTCATGGATAAGATGCCGACGTTTGTACAAAACCTGTTGGAGACGGTAAAGCCGTTTACCGATACGGCGATGGAATGGCTGGTCAGCCCCGCCGCGTGGTCACAGTTTGCGCTGCTGGCGGTGGCGTTTGTCGCTGCGGTTTTGCTGACCCGGCGTTTGCAGCCCATCGTGACCAAGCTGCTGACTCCCGCGACGGGGGTTGAAGGGATGATCTCGCAGGCGCGGCTCTTTATCCTTGGTCTGTCACCGTTGTTGATGCCACTTCTGGCCTATGCGCTGACGGCGGTGGGCGAGGAATTTACGCGATCCTTGTTCGGGTCGGGCGCAGTGATTGCATTTGGCAAACGGGTGTTTTTGTTCATCGCCGTGCGGGCGCTGGTGCGCGATGCCCTGACCGACCCGTTTTTGCGGATGCTGGGACGCTATGTGCTAATCCCCGTGGCCGCGCTGTATACGCTCGGCGCGCTGGACCCGATGATGCTGCGGTTAAGCGAGACGATGATCGAGCTGGGAAATATCCGGTTTTCGGTATTGTCGCTGATCCGTGGGTTGATTGCGGGAAGTTTGCTGTTTTGGTTGGGCGGCTGGTCGAACCGTCAAAGCGCGGATTACATTCAAAAGCAAAAGGAACTGCGCCCTGCCACGCGGCAATTGGCCGTTAAGGCCGCAGAGATTACGATTTTCGGCGCGGCGTTTTTGCTGTTGATGTCGATTATGGGAATCGACCTGACGGCGATTGCCGTTTTGGGTGGTGCTTTGGGCGTGGGGATTGGCCTTGGCCTGCAACAGATCGCTGCGAACTTTGTGTCGGGGGTGATCTTGCTGGTCGAGGGGCAAACGACTGTTGGCGATTATGTGGAGTTGGACGGAGGCGAGGCGGGAACCATTGTTAAAATGACCGCCCGGGCCTGTATTCTGGAAACGTTTGACGGCAAGTGGATCGTGGTGCCGAACGATCATTTCATCACCACGCGGGTGGTGAACTATTCCGACCAAGGGTCCGCCAACCGCTATGAGGCGGCGTTTTCGGTTAGCTATGACACCGATATCAACACGGTTCCGGCGATGATTGAGGCGGCCGTGGGGGCGTTGGGATTCGTACTGACCAACCCCGACGCGCCTGATTGCGAGCTGCGCGGCTTTGGCGACAGCGGGATTGATTTTGCGGTGGAATATTGGGTGTCTGGCATTGATGACGGTAAGAACAAGTACCAAAGCAAGGTGCTGTTCGCGATCTGGAACGCGTTGAAAGATAACGGGATTACAATTCCCTATCCGCACCGAGTGGTCGAATTTAAGGGCCCGATGCCGGGACAGGTTGCCCGCCCGTGACGGATGCCTTGGTCATCGGGGCCGGCCCTGCGGGGTTAATGGCCGCCGAGGCGCTGGCAGCGGCGGGGCGGCGGGTTTTGGTGGTGGACGCAAAGCCCAGCCCTGCGCGAAAATTTCTCATGGCGGGGAAATCGGGGCTGAATATCACCCATACGGGCAGCAATTTTGCGGCGGCTTACCCAGAGGTCTGGTTGGCCCCGGTGCTGGCGGATTTTGGACCAGACGCGGTGCAGGATTGGTGCCGCGGTTTGGGGCAAGAAGTGTTTACGGGGTCTTCGGGCCGCGTGTTTCCGGTGGTGATGAAGGGGTCGCCCTTACTGCGGGCGTGGTTGGCGCGGTTGGATGCGGCGGGGGTGGAACTGCGGACGCGGTGGCGCTGGACGGGGTTTTCGGGCGAAGGGTTTGCCTTTGACACACCCGACGGGCCTGTGGTGCTGCACCCTGCGGTGACGGTGCTGGCGCTGGGGGGCGCAAGCTGGGCTCGGCTGGGATCAGACGGCGCCTGGGTGCCGATGCTGGTGGAGCGCGGGGTGAAGGTTGCACCGTTTCAGCCCGCGAATATGGGGTTTCAGGTGGATTGGTCGCCGCATATGGCGCGGTTTTTTGGTGCGCCGGTCAAAGGTGTCGCGCTGTGTGTCGACGGTACGCGCGAACGGGGCGAGTTTGTCGTATCCTCCAAAGGGCTGGAAGGCGGCGGAATTTATGCGATGAGCCGCGCCTTGCGGCGAGGAGCGGCGCTGCGCTTGGACCTGTTACCGGATTTGACAGTTGAGGCCGTGGCCGAACGATTGGCCCGCGCGCGGCGGGGCGATACGGTTGGCGCACGGTTGCGTAAGTTGGGCCTGTCGTCCGTGGTGGTGGCATTGGTGCAAGAATGGGGGCGGCCTTTGCCCGATGATCTGGCACCGCTGTTGAAGGCGCTGCCGGTGCCACTGACAGGCCCGCGCCCGATGGATGAGGCGATATCGGTGGCGGGTGGGGTCACCCACGCGGCGCTGACCGAAGGGTTGGAACTGCGCGCCCTACCCCGTGTGTTTGCCTGCGGCGAAATGCTGGATTGGGAGGCACCAACGGGGGGATATTTGCTGACCGCCTGTTTGGCCACGGGTTTGTGGGCTGGTCGCGCGGCGGCTGGATAAAAGCAGAAGGAAAATGGTGTCCACGGCGGGATTCGAACCCACGGCCCCAGGATTCGTACCACTTCGGCTTTCACCGCCGCCCCAACGGGGCGTTCGTGGTCTGGACTGTCCCTTGACCATAGGCGTGTTGCCGTTAGGTCCTGCCCTACCAGTCTCTACACCTTCCCCGATATGGGGCTTGGCTCGGGATTGGCATGGTGCAACGTGCACCGAAGCGTTCCCCGAATTTGAGCAGATCCGCAGCGTAGTTTCCAAACGCTGCGCCCAATTTTGACCTTAGGAATCCTGTGCTCTATCCAGCTGAGCTACGCAGACGCATTTTCCTTCTGCCCGTTTCTTACACTGCGGGGGCGCTTTCGGCAATAACGCAAGCGGGCGGCATTTGGGGGCGCAGGGAAGTTTGGACAAGGCAGAATTTTAGCGGTAACAGTAAGGGATCATCCCTTTCAGAAGGCCATCTGCCGGTGACAAACACTATTCGACCAGACATCCGCCGCCCACTGACGCTTCGTGATGTATCCGAGGCGTCGGGCGTGTCTGAAATGACCGTGAGCCGCGTGCTGCGAAGCCGTGGCGATGTGTCGGATGCCACGCGCGAACGGGTGCTGACGGCGGCGCGCACGCTGGGCTATGTGCCCAATAAAATCGCCGGCGCGCTAGCCAGCCAGAGGGTGAATTTAGTTGCGGTTATTATTCCGTCCTTGTCGAACATGGTTTATCCCGAGGTGATGACGGGGATTTCCCAAGTTCTGGAAGATACCGGCCTGCAACCCGTTGTCGGCGTGACGCATTACCTGCCCGAGCGCGAGGAATCGGTGCTGTATGAGATGCTGTCCTGGCGGCCATCAGGCGTGATTTTGGCAGGGTTGGAACATACCGATGCGGCCCGTGCGATGATGGGCAATGCGGGCATTCCGATTGTCGAAGTGATGGATGTGGACGGCGAGCCCGTGGATTCGGTTGTGGGCATTTCGCACCGCCGCGCAGGGCTGGAAATGGCTGGGGCGATTTTGGCGGCCGGGTACAAGCGGATCGGGTTTTTGGGCACGATGATGCCCTATGACCATCGGGCGCGTAAGCGGTTGGAGGGGTTGGAAGAGGGGTTGGCGAGCGCTGGGATCACGTTGGCGGACCGCGAGTTTTATTCGGGCGGGTCGGCCCTGTTGAAGGGCCGCGAAATGACCGAGACGATTTTGAAGCGCAGTCCAGACTTGGATTTTCTGTACTATTCTAATGACATGATCGGGGCGGGTGGGCTGCTTTATTGTTTGGAGAAGGGCATTGATGTGCCGAACCGTTTGGGCCTGGCCGGGTTTAACGGGGTCGAGTTGTTACAAGGCCTGCCGCGCCGTTTGGCGACGATGGATGCTTGTCGCTTGGAAATTGGCCGCACTGCCGCGCAGATTATCGCAGGCATCCATCCCGGCGGGTTGATCGGGGGCGAGCGGGTGGAGCTGTCGCCAACGTTGGAGTTGGGCGATACCATCCGGCAGTAGGGCTGGCGGCCGCCGGTAGCGGGGGGCTGTCGGCCCCCCAAACAGCTTTGCGAAACGCAAAGCTGACCCCCCGAGGATATTTTTGCCGAAAAGAAAGCACGATCAGGCAAGGAGCGTTGTTGGGGACGCCCCTCTGATTTCGGCGGTGATGATTTGGCCTTCGGGTTGATCGCTGCCAAATTGCACTTCGGTGAATTGTTCAGTGCGGCCCATGCGCGAGGATTCCATCAGAATGTGGTGGGTTTTGCCCAGTTGTGCGGTGAGATGGCGGTGCAATGCGGCATCGCCTGCCGCGCGCAAACGGGCCGCGCGGGATTTCACCTCGGGGCCTTTTACCGCTGGCATACGCGCGGCAGGGGTACCTTTGCGCGCCGAATAGGGAAAGACGTGCAGAAAGGTCAGGTCGCAATCTGTGACCAGTTTGAGCGAGTTTTCAAACATATCCTCGGTTTCCGTGGGAAAGCCTGCGATAATATCGGCGCCAAAGATCATATCGGGGCACAGTTTGCGCGCGTCTTCGCAAAAGCGGATCGCATCATCGCGCAAGTGGCGGCGCTTCATGCGTTTCAGGATCATGTCATCGCCGGCCTGAAGCGACAGGTGTAGGTGCGGCATCAGGCGCGGTTCGGTTGCGATGGCTTGCATCAGGTTGTCATCGACTTCAATCGAGTCGATCGAGCTGATGCGCAGGCGAGGCAGGTCGGGGACAAGGCGCAAGATGCGCATGACCAGATCGCCCAATCGGGGGGTGGCAGGCAGGTCGGCACCCCAAGAGGTGAGGTCGACGCCCGTTAGCACCACCTCATGGAAACCTTTGTCCACCAGCCGTTTGATCTGGTCGATCACCACGCCTGCCGGAACCGAGCGGGAATTGCCGCGGCCGTAAGGGATGATGCAGAAGGTACAGCGGTGATCGCAGCCGTTTTGGACCTGCACATAGGCGCGGTGGCGGCCGAAACCGTCAATCAGGTGGCCTGCGGTTTCACGCACCGACATAATGTCATCGACCATCACCTTTTCCGTCGCGCCGATCAGGTCGGGGGCGCGCAGGGTTTGCCACGTTTCGGCCTGCATCTTTTCGGTATTGCCGATGACACGAGTGACTTCGGGCATGGCGGCAAAGGTTTCGGGTTCGGTTTGCGCGGCGCAACCTGTCACAATCACCGCAGCGCCCGGATTTTCGCGGGCGAGTTTGCGGATTTCTTGTTTGGCTTTGCGCACCGCCTCGGCGGTAACCGCGCAGGTGTTGACGATGACAGCGCCTTGCAGGCCAGCGGCTTCGGCCAGTTCCTTCATCGCCTCAGACTCGTAAGCGTTCAGGCGGCAGCCGAGGGTGGAGAAAATGGGAGCGGTCATCTGTGGGCCGCCATGAATTCCGGGGTGAGGGTGCCGTCAAACACATGGGCCACCGGCCCTGTCATCCAGACACCATCGTCGCGCCAGTCAATCTCTAACGTGCCACCGTCAACGTCCAGCCGTACCTTGCGACCTGTGATCCCGCGCAGATGGGCCGCCACGGCCACAGCACAAGCGCCAGACCCACAGGCGAGTGTGACCCCTGCCCCACGCTCCCACACCCGCATGCGCAGATGGTCGGGGGCGATTTGGGACACAAATTCTACATTGGTTTTTTGCGGGAAAAGAGGGTCGCTTTCAAAGCGCGGGCCAAGGGTGGTCAGGGCCACGGCATCAGCATCGGGGACAAAGAACACGCAATGCGGATTGCCCATACCGACAGCCACCGGATCGCCTTGCAAGGGCAGATGCAACTGGTCCACGGCATGCGATAGCGGGACATCGGCCCAGTCAAGCTGCGGCGGGCCCATGTTGACCGACACCATGCCATCGGTGCGGCGCAGCGCCGACAAGCTGCCACGCGCGGTCAGCAGGCTGACCGCATTCGCACCCGTCTGTCGCATCACCAGATCGGACACGCATCGGGTGGCATTGCCGCAAGCGCCCGCGCGGCTGCCGTCGGAATTCCAGAAGTCCAAGGCAAAGTCAGCGCCGTCGGCATCGCGGATCTCGGCCAGCTGGTCAAACCCTACGCCGCGGTTGCGGTCACCCAAGGCCCGCGCCAAGGCGGGCGTGACAATCACCCCGCCCCCGCGCGAGTCGATCACCACAAAGTCGTTGCCCAGCCCATGCATCTTTAGAAACGTTGTGCCGTTGGAGATGTTTTTCTGATTCATTCCGCGCATATACGCCGCTTGTAAAGTTTTTGCCAGAGAGTCGAAAATTATGCCGATTACCGCTTGACCCCCCGCGCTAGAGTTTCTAGTTAGCACGCAGCGTGGGCCGGTAGCTCAGTTGGTAGAGCAACTGACTTTTAATCAGTAGGTCTCGGGTTCGGATCCCGACCGGCTCACCACTTTATCTGAAATAGATTTGAAGTGGTGATTTCACGCGCGACGTTTGCTTTGGCAGATGTATTTCCTTGGCAAAATCTGATGGGCCTAGGCAAGCGCATGACCCAAATTGGCTGGGCTGTGGAATGTCATCAATATGACAATGCAAAGGGGGCACCGAAGCGCCCCCTAATTTGGTTTTACCGGATAATTGTCTCCGGCCCCATCATCAGTGTCGGCAACCATGTCGACAGGATGGGGATATAGGTGATCATGATCAGGAATACGAACAACACGGCAAGGAACGGCAGAGATGCCCGTACCACCCGCATGATCGGCATACCTGCCACGCCGGACGTGACGAACAGGTTCAACCCCACCGGCGGAGTGATCATCCCGATTTCCATGTTCACCACCATGATGATGCCCAGATGGATCGGGTCCACCCCAAGTTCAATCGCGATCGGAAACACCAAGGGTGCAACGATCAGGATAAGGCCCGATGGCTCCATAAACTGCCCACCGATCAGCAAAATCACGTTCACCACGATCAGGAATGTAATCATCCCGAACCCAGCGCCCAGCATCGCTTCGGTGATCTTCTGCGGGATCTGCTCATCCGTCAGAACGTGCTTCAGGATCAGCGCGTTGGCGATGATGAACATCAAGGTGATGGTCAGCTTGCCCGCCTCAAACAGCGCGGCCTTCGTGTCGCGGTGGAAAAAGCTGGTGATCAGCGCTTGCGGCTTGTGCCACAGCATCGTGTTGGCATTTTCACCGTCCCGAAACAGCGGCCCCATATCGCGGTAGATAAAGTTCGCGACAAAGAACGCATAGACCGCCGCCACCGCTGCTGCCTCGGTGGGCGTAAAGATACCGCTGGTGATGCCCGGAATACCGTACAACCCCACCATGATAATCACGATCAGCATCAGCCCCCAGAACGCATCGCTGAACGAATGCCACACCTCGCCCCAACCATTCCAATCGCCTTTGGGCAGGTTTTTCACAATCGCGATCACCAGAATCGTGGCCATCAGCATAAAGCCAGCCAGCAACCCCGGAATAACGCCCGCCAAGAACATACGCCCCACCGACACATCGGTAGCAGACGCATAGACCACCATCACAATCGACGGCGGGATCAAAATTCCCAAGGTGCCAGCGTTACAAATAACCCCCGCCGCGAAATCCTTGGAATACCCAACCTGCCGCATCGCTGCGATAACGATGGACCCAATCGCCACCACGGTTGCAGGCGAAGACCCCGAAAGCGCCGCAAACAGCATACAGGCAAACACACCCGCAATCGCCAAACCACCGGGCAAATGCCCAACACAGGCAATCGCAAAGCGAATGATCCGTTTCGCCACCCCCCCCGTCGACATAAACGTCGACGCAAGGATAAAGAATGGAATGGCCAGCAAGGTCGCATGCCCTTCCATCGCCTGATACAACGTCTGGGCAATTGACGCCAGAGACGTGTCTGAAAACGCCAGCAAAAAGAAAATCGAGCTTAGGCCGAGCGACACCGAAATCGGCACACCAATCAGCATGAAGCCAATCACCATCACAAACAGCAGGACTATTTCCATGACTTAATCCTCTGCATTCATATGGCGGACGTCTTTGATCGCGTCTTCGGCTTCGTGGCTAACAATCAACCCGCCGCGCTTGCCTTGCACAATGTCCACGGCCGCTTGGGCAAAGCGAAACAGCAACAGGGCACAGCCAAAGGGCAGCATGAAATAGGGAATAAAGCGCGGCAGTTTTTCATATTCTTCGCCCGCGTTGAACGTCCCCTCGATAAAGCGCAGCCATTGGGGCATCGGGATCGTTTCGGTCACATACCAGCCCTGATCGCGGGTCTTGATAAAGAAATCAGATGTCCACTGCCCGTCACCCAGATAGAACGGCAACCACCGCCCGCTGGTTTGTTGAAATCCGGCAAAAGGCGCCCAGTAATCCCATGCACCTTTCAGCAGCAGATAGGCATAGATCAGACACAGCACCACCGACACCAGCGCCATAATGCGCCGTGTTTTGCTGGGGAACATCGTGACCACCGCGTCTACGCCCAAATGCGCCGTGATCTTGACGGCATAAGACATGCCAAACAAAACCAGCCACGCAAACAGCGACAGAGTCAGTTCAAACCCCCAAAAGATAGAGCTGTTAAAGACATAGCGCATCACCACGTTCAAAAAGGTCAGCATCGTCATCGCGCCCAGAATTATGGCGATGGCGCTTTCCTCGAATGTGTTGATGGCACGGCCAAAGGCCGTTTGGGGCGCATAGTTGGCGCTCATCTGATCCCCTCCCAAGGATGAAAACGGCGCGCAGGGTTGGTCCCCGCGCGCCGTACTTAGCCGTTAGTGCTTGGCGTTGATCGCTTGTGCAGCGTCAATGTTGTCTTGACCAACACCGTCGACAAACTTGGCCCAAACCGGCTTCATCGCATCAACCCAGGCTTGGTTCTGCTCGGGTGTCAGCTCGCGAATAACCGCGCCGGTGTCCAAAATCGCCTGACGCGCTTCCAGATCGACATCGTTCACGGCAGCGTTCCGCTCTACCGTCACTTCGTTCAGAATGGTGGTCATCTGCTCGCGCACGGCAGGGTCAAGGCTTTCCAACCAGTCAACCGAAGCGACGACCAGATAGTCGATCAAGCCGTGGTTGGTTTCGGTCGTACCGTCTTGCACTTCGAAAAACTTCTGGCCGCGAATGTTGGACCAGGTGTTTTCCTGACCATCCACAACTTTGGTCTGCAACGCGCCATACACTTCGGCAAACGCCATTGGCTGCGCAGATGCGCCCAGCGCTTCCATCTGTGCCACGATCACGTCAGACGGCTGCACGCGGAACTTCAAGCCCGCGGCATCTGTTGGCAGAACCAGCGGCTTGTTAGCCGAAAACTGCTTCATGCCGTTGTGCCAGAATTCCAAGCCCTGCAAACCGCGGCGCGTCATGGAATCCTTCATCGCCTGACCGGTTTCCGAGTTTTGGTATTCGTCAACCGCTGCAATGTTCTTGAACATGAACGGAAGGTCGAAAATCTGGAAAACCTTGGTAAAGGTTTCAAACTTTGACAGCGATGGCGCGGCCAGTTGCACGTCACCCTGCAACATCGCCTCAAGTACCTGATCGTCATCATACAGGGTCGAGTTCGGGAACACTTCGACGCAGGCTTTGCCATCCATTTCGCTGTTCACACGGTCGGCAAACATCTGGGCCGCAATACCCTTGGGGTGCTTGTCGCCGTTGGTCACATGCGCAAACTTGATCTTTACTTCGCCATCATCGCAGCCCGTGGTTGCAAAGGCAGCAGTTGTCGACATCGCCAAAGCGGCGACGGTCATGGCTAGATTGGTGAATTTCATGTCTCTCTCCCTAATTATTATCGGTCGTTTTGACCGTATCGTCACAAGACGGGTCGGCACATGTGCCGTTGCAGCCCCCACGCACCTTTGGCGCATGCAGGCTGGCACCCCTTCCCGTGATGTCTCCTCCTCGGTGGCACAGCGCAGCGCTGCGACCTGCGCCACCTTGCAAGGATTTTGGGTCAAAAACAAAACCTTTTCGGCAAAACGGGTAAATTTGCCTTGGGGAACCTTGCCAAACCCGTGGCGAAACCTCGCCACAGGTACAAGGCTGCGGGTTTAGATAACCCCGTCCGCTGCCAGCGCGGAAATTTGCGCCGCATTATAGCCCAATTCCTGCAGTATCGCGGCGCTATGTTCGCCAAGAGCGGGCACAGGGCCCATACAGGGCTCATCCTCGCCCCAGCCCGCAGGGATAAGCGCGGGCATCTGGCCTGCTGGCGTATCCACCTGCCGCCAGCGATTGCGTGCGGCCAGTTGCGGATGTGCCCACAGCCCCGCCATATCGTTCATCCGCGCATTGGCAATCCCCACCGCGTCTAACCGCGCTGTCACTTGCGCCACGGACAGATTGGCAAAGCTGTCGCGGATCATCGCGCCCAGCGCCACCTTGTTCTCGGCCCGCTTGGCATTGGTCACAAACCGCGCATCACTGGCCAAATCCGGCGCGTCCAAAACCCCACCACAAAACGCCGCCCATTCGCGTTCATTCTGCAACCCCAGCATCACCGTGCCATCCGCCGTCTCAAACGGGCCGTAGGGGTAAATCGTCGCATGGCTCGCCCCCGCCCGCGCAGGCGGCGGCGCACCGTCCATCGCGTAATACATCGGGTATCCCATCCATTCGGCCATCGCCTCCAGCATGGAAACATCAATCTCACGCCCCAACCCCGTACGCCCGCGCTGGATAAGGGCAGTCAGAATGTTGGTATAGGCATACATTCCGGCGGCAATATCCGCGACCGAAATCCCCGCCTTGGCTGGCCCATCCTCGCCCGTCACCGACAAGAACCCCGCTTCGGATTGGATCAGCAGGTCATAGGCCTTGCGGTCGCGGTCCGGCCCATCTGCCCCATAGCCCGAGATATTGCACAGGATCAGCCCGGGGTGGTCGAGCCGCAGCGCGTCATACGAAAGCCCCAACCGCGCCGCAGCCCCCGGTGCCAAATTCTGTACAACCACATCGGCGCGAGCGATAAGCCCCCGCAAAATCGTCCCCGCCGCTGGGTGTTTCACATCCAGCGTCAGGCTTTCTTTGCTGCGGTTCGTCCACACAAAATGTGACGCCAACCCCCGCGCGCGGCCATCATACCCCCGCGCGAAATCTCCCACCTGCGGGCGTTCCACCTTAATCACCCGCGCCCCTTGGTCGGCCAATTGCCGCGTCGCAAACGGGGCCGCAATCGCGTGTTCCAGCGACACAACCGTGATCCCCTCCAGCGGCAGCACTTAAAACGACCTCGGCAAACCAAGCATATGCTCGGCCACATAAGACAGGATCAGGTTCGTCGAAATGGGCGCGACCTGATAGAGCCGCGTTTCGCGAAACTTCCGTTCCACATCGTATTCCGTGGCAAACCCAAAACCGCCGTGAAACTGGATGCAGGCATTCGCCGCCTCCCAACTCGCCTTGGCCGCCAAGTATTTCGCCATATTCGCCTGCGCGCCGCAATCGGCACCTGCGTCAAAGCGGCGGCACGCGTCAAACCGCATCAGGTTCGCCGCCTCAATCTCAATAAAACTTTCCGCAATGGGGAACTGCACGCCTTGGTTTTGCCCAATCGGCCGCCCAAACACCACGCGCTCCTTGGCATAGGCGGTCACCTTGTCGATGAACCAATAGCCATCCCCAATACATTCCGCCGCGATCAGGGTCCGTTCGGCGTTCAATCCATCAAGAATATAGCGAAAGCCCATCCCTTCCTCACCAATCAAATTCTCGACCGGAATTTCCAGATTGTCGAAAAACAGCTCATTCGTCTCATGGTTCACCATGTTCGGAATGGGCTTCACCTCCAGCCCTTTGCCAATCGCATCGCGCAAATCGACCAGAAAAATCGACATCCCCAGTGATTTCCGCGTCACCTGCTCAAGCGGCGTGGTGCGGGCCAGCAGGATCATCAGGTCCGAATGTTGGACCCGCGAAATCCAGACCTTTTGCCCGTTAATCACATAGCGGTCACCCCTTCGCACCGCCGTTGTGCGAATTTTGGTGGTGTCAGTGCCCGTGGTCGGCTCGGTCACGCCCATGCTTTGCAACCGCAGCTCACCGCTGGCAATTCGTGGCAAATATTCCCGTTTTTGCGCATCCGACCCGTGGCGCAGCAGCGTGCCCATGTTGTACATTTGGCCGTGGCACGCGCCAGAGTTGCCGCCTGATCGGTTGATCTCTTCCATGATCACGCTCGCCTCGGTCAGCCCAAGCCCCGATCCGCCAAACGCCTCGGGGATCATCGCCGCCAACCAACCGGCCTTGGTCAAAGCATCCACAAACGCCTCTGGGTATCCCCGTTCCATGTCCACCTTGCGGTGATACTCTGCCGGAAATGTCGCGCACAGGTCGCGCACCGCATCCCGAATGTCCTGATAATCATTCATGCCAACACCGCCTTTGCATCCATCGCCAACGCACCATCACCGCGCCGTATCCACAGCCGATAGCCGCCCTCTACCGCCGCACCTTGCACTGCGAAACGGTCCGTATCAAACACCGGGGCCATCGCCCTAAACTCAAACTCTGTCACCACCGCATCGGGCAAATGCCTGCGCAACCCGTCCAGCAACAGCGTCGCCAGCAGCGGCCCATGCACCACCAACCCCGGATACCCCTCGGTTCCCGTACAAAACGGCTGGTCATAATGAATGCGGTGGCCGTTGAACGTCAGCGCGGAATAGCGAAACAACAACACGGGGTCGGGCACCACATCGCGCGAAAAATCACAAACATCGGGCGCGGCCACAGGCACCGCAACAGGCGCATCCGGTGCCGCCACATCGCGGTAAACGATGTCGTGTTCCTCCTCAATCCGCTCGTCATACACATGGCGCACGGTGACAAACACCAAATCCCCAGACCGCCCCGCCTTATGGTCAACGCGGGTCACGGTAGAGGTTTTTGTCACCACCTCCCCCACCTTCAACGGTGCCAAAAACTTCAAACGGCTCCCCGCCCACATTCGGCGCGGCAGCGGCACGGGGGGCAAAAATCCGCCCAGCGCGGGGTGCCCGTCATAGCCCGCCTCGTCCAGCCGAAAGATTTTCAGGAAATGCAGCCAATGCCACAGGGGCAGCAGGTCCGACCCAGTGGCAAACTGATCATCGCGGTTCAGGGTCGCGGCCAGCGCATTCGGCTGAAACGGTGTAATCTGATCCGTGACAGTTTCCGACCGCCCGACCCAACCCTGCAAATGTTCAATATCAATCACGCGAAATGCCCCACCTTGCTTTGCCCCTGTTTGCCACGGCTTGCACATTCTGCAAATTCGTATTTTCTGGGGCCTGCATTCCAAATTGCAAAAGGCTGACATAATGGACCTATCTGACCTGCGCCTGTTTGTGGCCATCGCCGAAGCGGGCAACCTGACGCTTGGCGCGCAACGTGCCTTTCTGTCGCCCCCTGCCGCATCGGCACGCATCAAGGCGCTGGAAACCAGCCTTGCCCAGCCCCTTCTCTATCGTGGTAATCGCGGCGTCAGCTTGACCAAATCGGGCGAAGCCCTGCTCCGTCACGCCCGCTTGATCCTGCGCCAAATCGAATTCCTCAAAGATGATCTAGGCGCGGCCGATCGCGGCCATGTCCGCATTTTCGCCAACACCACTGCTGTGACGGAATTTATGCCCGAAATCCTTGCGCGTTTCCTTGCAGACCGCCCAAAAGTGACGGTCGATCTGCAAGAACGCCTAACCCAAGACATCCAGCGCGGCATTCTGGATGGCACCGCCGATTTAGGCATTACTTCGGGCCCAATCCCGGATGCAGGGTTGCAGGCGATCCGGTTTTCCACCGATCACCTGTTGCTAGCCACCCCGCGCAACCACCCGCTGGCCGCGCAAACATCGGTCAGCTTTGCCGATACGTTGGCTTATGAACATATCGGCCTGCACGAAGGCAGCACCCTGCTGGCCTTTCTGCGCGGCCTGATGGAACGGCACGGATATGACCGCGCTCTGCGCATTCAGGTGCGCAGCTTTGAGGCAATGTGCCGGATGGTCGAAGCAGGTGTTGGCATTGGCATCACCCCCGAAAGCGCGGCCCGCCGCCATGCAAAAACAATGGATATTGCCCTGATCACTATTTCAGATCCATGGGCCATCCGCGACCGCAGCGTGCTGGTGCGTGACATTGCGGCCCTACCCCATATCGCCCGCGCCTTGGTCGATGAATTGGTCAAAGCGGGTGCAGGCGGGCGCGCCTAGGGCGCGAACCCCTGCAACTCCTCGGCCCCAATCGCACGCCCCTCGGCCGCCGAGATTTGGGCCGCCATGCCCATCGCCACGGCCCACCAGCCATCGGCCAGCCCCACCTCGGGCACGCCGCCATGCGCCACCACATCGGCAAAGCCGCGATGCTGGTAGAATGTCGATCCGTTGTGATCCCCTGCCGCCAGCAAGGACGGGTCCACGGGCACATCCAGCACGCGCGGGCCTGCAGGGCTGCGCGGCGAAACCACCACTTGCGGCACCGGCGCCGCGCCCAAATGCGCCGGCCAGAACCGCCCTGGCCCCGGCACCAACGCTTCAATCTTGCCCAACGGCCCCACTGCGCTGATTTCCTCTTGGTATCGCGACCCTTCGGCGAACATGCACAATTCCAACATCGCGCGCATACCGTTTTCAAAGTCCACGATCACATAGGCATTGTCCCAAATATCCGATGCCTCGCCGTTATACACCTCATCCAGATGGTTCACCGTTTGCCCGCCCGACGCCATAACCCGCACAGGGTCACAGCCCGCAACCAGCCGCATCAGATCAAAGAAGTGGCAGCATTTTTCAACCAAAGTCCCACCGGAATTGCGGTTAAAGCGATTCCAATCGCCGACCTTTTCAAGGAACGGAAAGCGGTGCTCGCGGATCGTCAGCATTTTCACACCCCCCGTCGCCGCCTGTGCTTGCGCGATCAAATGCGCCACGGGCGGCATATAGCGGTATTCCATCGCCACCCAAATAGGCGCGGGGTATGCGGCCCGCAACGCGTTCAGGCGCGGGGTATCGGCGGGGTCGGTGAACAGCGGCTTTTCGCATAGCACAGGCAGCGGACGGATGGCGGCAATCTCTTCCAACTGCTGCAAATGCATGAAGTTCGGGCTAACGATCATCAGGCAATTCACCGCCTCAACCGCCAGCACCGCAGCCACGCTGTCCACCATTGCGGCGCCCGGGACCATAGCGGCCGCCAGCGCGCGCATCCCTGCATCGGGCTCATATATCGCCACCACCTCGGCCTGTGGCAACAAGGCTATGTTGCGCAAATGCTCTTGCCCCATCATGCCGCAGCCGATGATGCCATACCGAACCGTTTTCATCCCAAGCCCCTTATATTCAAAGCAAATCCCTGCGCCCTATTTCAAACGCGCCACATATTGCGCGACATTCGGGTCGTACCACGTCCAAGAGGCCTCGGCCTTGCGGCCATCTTGGCCCCAACTGACCCGCGTGATCTGGGGCAACGCCGTGCCTGCGACATGCGGAAATGTCTCGGGCGCCCAAACGGGGCAATGCCCTAGCCCGACCCGATCCTCGGCCCGTGCGATCCACAGGCCCAGCTTTTCGCGGTAATACAGGTACAGCGACTCTAACAAATCCGCAGGCGCAATCGCACCCGCATAACTGCCATCCAGCCAAATCTCTTCAACCGCCGCCACCTTGCCCGACAGATACCGCAAGCGCCGAATGCGAAACCCGTCCGCACTGTCGCCAAACGCAGGCAGCTCTGCATCCTTCACACGCCGCTCCACCGACAAAACCCGCGCCGTGGGCAACCCGCCCCCCGTCACCAGTTCCAACCGAAACAGCGCATAGACCGAGGCCGGATCGCTAACTGCGCGGATGTAATTCCCCGACCCCTGCACGCGCACCAGCATGCCCTTGGCGACCAGTTCCTTTAGCGCTTGGCGCAAGGTGCCCACGGCGATCCCCAATTGCGCCGCCATCTCACGCTCGGGCGGCAGTTTTTCTCCGTCAATCAACCGCCCAGCCGCAATGTCACGGATCAGCAATTCGCTGATCTGTAAAAACAACGGAAGGGAACCGGGAGAGGGCATCAGCACCACATCTGAATAAATTGATACAGTATTGATCTACATCAATTCCAATGCTACGCAAGTGAAAAGCTGACTCTCTGGTAGAGAGAATCACGCGCAGCTCGCAGGGAGAATTATCATGACCGTCGTTCCCATCACCTCCCCCGATCTGGACGCAGCCGAGGTCAGCTGGTTCGCCGCCCTGTGTTCTGATGATTACCAATTCCTTGGCCAACCCGATGGCGCACTCCGCTCCTCATGGGATCACTGCTCGGGCATCGTGAAACGCGCCGAACAGCACGGTTTCCGCAACATCCTGTGCCCCTCCTCCTATCAGGTCGGCCAAGACACCCTGTCTTTCGTGGCCGGTTGCGCGCCGATCACCGAAAACATCAACTTTCTGGCCGCCATTCGCTGCGGCGAGGTGCAGCCTGTCATGCTCGCCCGCACCGTGGCCACGCTCGACCATATGCTGAAAGGACGCCTTACCCTCAACGTCATCTCCTCGGATTTCCCCGGCGAAGTGGCCGACAGCAAGTACCGCTACAAACGCAGCCATGAAGTCGTCGAAATCCTGCGTCAGGCGTGGACGCAAGATCACATCGAATATGATGGCGAGATTTACAAGATCAGCAAGGTTTCCGCTGATCCCGCGCGTCCGTATCAGCAAAACGGTGGCCCCTTGCTCTATTTCGGCGGCTATTCCCCCGATGCGTTGGAACTGTGCGGCGCGCAATGTGATGTCTACCTGATGTGGCCCGAAACCCGCGACACACTGGCCGAACGGATGAAGGCGGTTCACGCCCGCGCGGCGGCCCATAACCGCACGCTCGACTACGGGTTGCGCGTGCATATGATCGTGCGTGACACGGAAACCGAGGCCAAGGAATACGCCGAATACATCGCCAGCAAACTGGATGATGAATACGGCAAACTGATCCGCGATCGCGCCCATGACAGCATATCCTTGGGCGTGTCACACCAAGCCCGCGCCCGCGAATTGGCCGATCAGTTCGGCTATATCGAACCGCATATGTGGACAGGCATTGGCCGCGCGCGCTCGGGTTGTGGTGCTGCCCTTGTCGGGTCCACTGATCAGGTTATGTCGGAAATTGAGGCGTATCAGAAAATGGGCATCCGTGCTTTCATCTTTTCGGGCTACCCGCATATGGATGAATGCGATCATTTCGGTACAAAGGTGCTACCGCAGCTTAAAACCTGCTCACTGCCACACGCATACGGCAGGGTGCCAGCCAGCACCCCCGCCACACCACTCGGAATTGGGGAACGGCGCTAATGGAACGGATTTCACTGGGCAACATCGACCTGTCACGCCTTGTCTATGGCATGTGGCGGCTGGGCGATGATACCGACACCAGCGCCAAAAACGTGCAGGCAAAAATCGAATCCTGCTTGGCCCAAGGTATCACCACCTTTGACCAAGCCGATATCTATGGCGGCTATACAGCCGAGGCATTGTTGGGCCACGCCTTGCGCGCGGCCCCCCATCTGCGCGACACAATGGAAATCATCACAAAATGCGATATTGTCGCCCCCGTTGGCCGCCACGCAGGCGCGCGGGTCAAGCATTACGACACGTCCGCAGCCCATATCAACGCAAGCGTCGATGCCAGCCTGACGGATATGGCGATTGACCATATCGACCTGCTGCTGATCCACCGGCCCGACCCGTTGATGGACCATATGGAAACGGGTGCCGCATTGGACGCGCTGGTTGCATCGGGCAAGGTGCGCGCCGTTGGCGTGTCCAACTTCCGCCCGTGGGATTTCACCTTGCTGCAATCAGGCATGAAAACCCCTTTGGTCACCAACCAAATCGAACTCAGCCTTGTGGCGCATGAGGCGTTCACCAACGGCGATCTGGCATTCCACCAAGAACGCGGCATCCCCCCAATGGCATGGTCGCCACTGGCAGGCGGGCGTCTGCTGGCCGAATCCGGCAAGGATTTGCGCGCCCGCCTGACAGAAATTGGCGCGACTTATGGCTCCGATTGGTCCGCCGCCGCCGTGGCATGGTTGTTGCGCCACCCTGCGCGCATCATTCCGGTCATGGGCACCAACAGCTTGTCGCGGATCGACACCATCGGCACGGCAATGGACATTCAGATGGACCGTCAAACATGGTTTGAACTTTATACCCTGATGCTGGGGCATGAGGTTGCATGATGCCAGATAACCTTGTTTCCGCCGATCAAATGCCAAACGTGGCAACGCTGGCCGAAACCAGCTTTGTCCCCGATGCCGCCAATGCCCGCGAATTTCGCGATGCGCTAGGGTGTTTTGCCACGGGTGTGACCATCGTCACGGTGCAATCCGCCGATGGTCCAATGGGCTTTACCGCCAACAGCTTTGCCAGCCTGTCGATGGACCCGCCTTTGGTGCTGTGGTCGCCGGCCAAATCATCGTCGCGCTTTGCCCATTATGCCACGGCGCAGCACTATGCCATTCACGTGCTGGCCCATAACCAAACCGACCTGATCCAACGCTTTATCCGTGGCGGTTTGGGGTTTGAAGGCATGTCCTATCACCGCAATGACGAAGGCGTGCCGCTATTACCCGGCACATTGGCGCGGTTTGACTGCGAACAACACGCGACCCATGATGGAGGCGATCACCTGATCGTCGTGGGCCGTGTGGTGCGCTGCGCCAAAGGCACAGGCGCGCCACTGGTGTTTACACAAGGTCAGTACGGCGGGTTTACCGCCGACTGATAAGACGGCTGAATGCCCCAATAAGAGGGCAAACAGACAAAAGGGACGCACCGGCCACAAAGGCTGGGCGGGTATTAGGGAGGGACGCGCCATGGGCGCAGTGCTGGGTCTGACCAATGGGCTGGGGATGGTGAACGCCGCCCTACTGACCTTTGGCCGCCGCGCGGGGGCTGGCATGGTGGCCGTGATGGTTATCGTCATCCTCCTACAGGTGTTCTTCCGCTATGTCCTCGGCAATGCGCTCGCCTGGCCGGAAGAGGCGGCGCGGTTCCTGATGCTCTGGATGACCGGCCTCATGGCCCCCACTGCCTTTCGCCGCGGCGGGTTTGTATCTATCGAAATGCTAACCCGCCTGCTGCCACCCGCCCCATCGGCCATCCTGTCGCTGCTGCTCTTGGGCCTGTCGCTGACCGTCATGGTCGTCGGCGTCCAGATCGGCTGGTCCGAGGTGACAGGCCTCGGCGGCCGTTTCGCCACGGACAGCCTGCACTACCCCACCGCATTCGACCTTTCCACATGGGCCAAGGTGCCCAAATCCTGGATGATGCTGTCGCTGGTGGTGGGCCTTGCCATGCTGATATCGGTCTGCATTGAACTGATCCTGCGCAGCCTGCTCACGCTTTCGGGCCGCGCCAATCAGCTTATCGCCATCCCGCACGCCGCAATGGGGGGGGCCGAATAATGCTGTCTCTTTTCCTCCCCCTGTTCCTCGTCCTGCTGCTGTTCGGGCTGCCAGTGTTCTTTGGCCTCATCGCCGCCCCCGCGATCCTGCTCTGGCTCAACGGCCAAGAACGCGACATCGTGCTGCTCTACCGCAATGTCTATAACGGCATGGACAGCTTCCCGCTCATGGCGATTCCGTTCTTCATGCTGGCGGGCGAGGTGATGAACCGCTCCAACATCACCCTGCGCTTGGTCGAATTTTCACAAGCCATGATGGGCCACCTGCGCGGCGGTCTGGCCCATGTGAACGTCTTGTCCTCTATGCTCTTTGCAGGCCTCTCCGGCTCGGCTGTGGCCGACGTGTCGGCGCTGGGGTCAATGCTGATCCCCGCGATGGAAAAACAAGGCTACACCCGCAGCTTTGCCGCTGCCATCACCGCCGCTTCGTCGATCATCGGCCCCATCATCCCCCCATCCGGCATCATGATCATTTACGCCTATGTCATGGGCGAAAGCGTGGCCGCCCTGTTCCTTGCAGGCATCGTGCCGGGCTTGCTGATGGGCGGCGGTCTAATGCTGATGATCCACTTCCTCGCCGATAAATACGACCTGCCCGCCCGCACAACCCGCGCCACATGGGGCCAACGCGGACAGGCCAGCCTCAAGGCCGTCTGGCCCCTGATGACCCCCGTCATCATCATGGGCGGCATCCTCCTCGGCGTCTTCACCCCGACCGAGGCGGCAGCCGTCGCTGTGGGCTATTCCACTCTTATCGGCCTGTTCGTCATGCGCACCCTGCACCTGCGCGACCTTCCCGAGGTCCTGACCAACGCAGGCATGACATCCGCCGTGGTTCTTCTTCTTGTCGGCGCCGCAATGGCGTTCAAAACCGTAGCCAGCCTCAGCCACACACCCGAACTGCTGGCATCGATCATTCTTGGCCTGTCCGACAACCCGCTGATCCTGTTGTTCCTCATCAATCTGCTGCTGTTCATCGTCGGCATGTTCCTTGACGCAGGCCCCGCGATCATTATCCTTGGCCCCATCCTTGGGCCGATCTTTACCTCGTTGGGCGTCGATAGTGTCCATTTCGCTATCATCATGGCCGTCAACCTAACTGTCGGCCTGCTGACGCCCCCCATGGGCCTTGTTCTGTTCGTCACCTCCTCGGTGTCCGGCCTGCGCGTCGAAACCATCGCCAAGGCCACCCTACCCTTTCTCGCGGTTGAAATCATCGTGATCTTCATGATCACTTTCATCCCCGAGATAAGCCTAGCCGTCCCCCGATTTTTCGGGTTCGTCCAGTAACCAACCAACTAACCAAACGACTTAGGGAGAGAAGACCAATGAAAAACACCATCAAAACACTACTGCTCGCCACCCTTTTGGCAGGCACAACCAGCATGGCAATGGCGCAATCCATCACTCTGCGCGCCACCGCAAACTCGAACGAAAACGACGAAGATTATGACGGCCTTGTCGTCTTCAAAAACTATGTCGAAAATGCGTCCAACGGCGATATCGCCGTGGAACTGTTCATCGGCACCCAGCTGTGCGGCAAGGGCGATGAATGCTTGGCCGGCGTGGCCGATGGCTCCATCGACATCTATATCTCCACTTCGGGCGGCGCTGCTGGCCTGTTCCCCTACATTCAGGTCCTCGATCTGCCCTACCTGATGTCGGACGACCGCGTCGCCGAAACCGTGCTGACCAGCACCGACTTTACGTCGAAACTGCGCGGCATGGTTATGGCAGACTCGGGCGATAAAATCCGCTTGATGACCATCGGCAACACCGGCGGCTGGCGCAACTATGCCAACACCAAAAAGCGCGTCATGGGCCCTGCCGACCTTGCAGGCCTGAAAATGCGCACTGTGCCTGCCGATCTGCCACAGGAATCCGCCCGCGCCGTGGGTGCATCGCCAACCCCAATCGCATGGCCAGAACTGTTCACCTCGCTGCAAACCGGCGTGGTTGAAGGCACCGCAAACGGCATCACCGACATCATGAACATGAAGTTCCCTGATGCCGGCCTGAAATACCTGACGCTGGATGGCCACTCCTACATGGGGGCTTTCTGGTGGATGGGCCAAGACCGTTTCGCCAGCATGACCGACGCGCAGAAAATGGTCGTGCTGGATGGCTTTGCCGCCCTGCAACAAGCCACTTTCGCCAGCCCAAAGCGTAAGGAAATTCAGGCTTATGCTGATTTCAAGGCCGCTGGTGGTGACATCTACGTTCCAACCGCCGATGAAAAAGCCGCCTTCAAAGCCGCCGCCGCGCCAGTGTTCGAATGGTTCAAGTCCTCAGTCAAAGGCGGCCCAGAAACACTGGATGCGTTCATGGCAGCCGTGGCAACCGCCCAAGGCGTGGTTGATGCAGAACGCGCGACTGAGCTGAAGTAAGCGTTAAAGACGAAAATAAGACGGCGCGCAGTGCAACCCGCGCGCCGTTTTTGTTTGTGGGGGAAACGACACAAGCGCCTCCTCAGCGCCATGAAGGCCGTTCCTCACAGGTGAGAAAAAACCTTCAACAACTGCGCCGGTTTTGAACGGGGTTTTTGGTGGCATCAAACGCGGCTATTTCTATATGTTTCCAAAACGAGGGTTTTTGGTATATCACCCGAGTATCAACTATGTGCAGAGAACGGACGCTGAAAACTCGCAGAACGTGGTCGCGCTTTCTGCTTATATCTGACATTCATCGAATAATCCGCCACGCTTTCGGCGTTCGTAAAGTTAATGAACGATAAGCAATGATGATTGAAGATGGTGCGTCAAATTGGGGCCCTAACGGACCTAAGCCAGAGGCTGAAGGCTTCGACATGGATGCTCGCCACAAGTCGATCTACGAGTGGGTGCGGCAGGTGCGTGGCGGGGTGCTTGGTGGCGTCTTCACCATCGAGCGCCATTTGAGCGCAGCAATTGTTTACTTCATGCTTGGTGACAGAGTTGAGCGCGACGAAGTGCAAACTGCATTTGACGAAGGGCTGCTAACAACGCTCACCTTCGACCGACGTATCAACGTGGTGCTGCTGATTGCCCCGCATTTCCTGACCAAAGATGAGGTGAACAACCTCCGGGGTGACCTCACCGAACTGCGCACCATTCGCAACTCGATGGCGCACAAACCGTTCTGGCTCCATCCCGAGCTGAATGACAAAGGCGAAGTGTTCAACCTTGTGCCGATGATTCAGCACGGCAAGGCATCGATTGCATTGACCACACCGTTCACGGAGGGGCTCAACCAGAAAATCGCCAGCTTGATCGACCGGAGCTCAAAGCTCGCTGCCGCTATTATAAAGCGCGAGGTGGGTCAGCATACAGCTACTGGTGCCTAAAAAACTGGCTCCGCTGCAATGGTCGGCTTGTGCCCATTGCGTCCAAAAAATGCACCCGCGAATATCATGATTGTAGGCGGCAACTTCGGCTGACAGCGACATCCAAAAGCGACCGTTTTTGGGAGGATACTACTCTGACGTAAGCGAAAAGGCAGCCCCGTGGGTTAATCGGCGGCCTATTCCGGGGTAGGTTTGCGACGTTCACGCAAGCGCCGAGGTTCTATGTCTACGACCAGTCCTACGCCTATGCCTACGGGTGGTAGCTTTCAGTTGATTGAGGCCGTTGTCGAACGTCTTGACGGTGGGCCGGTGGGCGAGCGTCGTCGCTGGTCTGATGAGTACAAGGCGCAGGCTGTCGCCGCGGCCATGGCTCCAGAGGTCAATATTTCAGCTTTGGCGCGTCGATTGGGGATTTCGCCGGCGCAACTGTTTGGCTGGCGCAGGGCATATCTCAGGACCCAAGATGAGGCGGCATCAGCGCATCGCTCCCTGCAGGCACTGACGGAGATCGTGATCGGGGACGCAGTCATTCGTGTCAACCCGGATATCGGGGAAGCGGATCTGTGTCGGATCATTCGTGCGGTGCGCACAGCATGATCCCGTCCGGCGTGAAGGTCTTCCTCGCCAGCCACCCTGTCGACTTCCGCAAGGGACCGGACAGCTTGCTGGCGCTGGTCCGCGATGCAGGGAGCGACCCGTTCAGCGGGGCACTTTATGTGTTTCGTGCGAAACGTGCGGATCGCATCAAGGTCGTTTGGTGGGACGGCAGCGGGGTCTGCCTTTATGCGAAGCGTCTGGAGAAAGCCGGGTTCTACTGGCCCCGTATCGGTCATGCCCGGGTTCAGCTGAAGACTGTCCAGCTGATGGCGCTGGTGTATGATCTGGACTGGAAACGGGTGCGGCCGGTCTCCATCCGGCGCCCCGAAACAGTCGACTGACCGGTCCTGCTGGAGTGATAATTTGAGCCGCTCCATGAAGAAAACGCGAGTAAAACAAGGGGAACCATGCTCTAATCGAAGGTGATGAGCAGCAGTGAATCCCCCCTTCCTGATGACATGGATCAATTGAAATCCATGGTGCGCGCCATGGCGGCGCAAGCGTCCCGTACGGACGCGCTGGAGCGTGAGATCCAGACGCTCAGAGCTCGTAACGCGGATGCCGATGAGCGGATCAAGCGGTTGATGCAGATCCTGAAGGCTTATGATTGGGCACGGTTTGGACGACGGTCCGAGAAACTTGGTTCTGCCGCGACGGGTGATGAGGATGCGCAGCAGGCTTTCCTCTTCGAGGAGATCGAGACGGGTATCTCGGCCCTGCGGGCGCAGATCGGCAAGGGCCAGGCTTCACACGAGAAGCGGTCACCCCGGCCACGTAAAGGCTTCCCACCGCATCTCGAGCGTGTCGAAGTGGTCATTGAGCCTGACGACCTGCCAGAACATGCCGGCAAGCAGAAGGTGCTCATTGGCGAAGACGTGGCCGAACGGCTGGATGTAATCCCGGCGAAGTTCCGGGTCATCATCACCCGCCGCCCGAAATACGCGTTCAAAGGCTGGGACGGTGTCATCCAGGCCTTGGCCCCGAACCATATCATCGAGAGTGGTCTGCCGTCTGAGGCATTATTGGTGTTGATTGTCACTGAGAACTGACCCGGCAACAGCAAAAATTGTCACTGAGAACTGACCCATGTGCAACCTTGCCTCAGCTTGAATCAGCTGGGGGCACTTGGAGTGATAGACATGAGTTTTTTAAAAGTTATCCGGGGATGGGCGCTGCGAGAGAAGATGCCCATTCGCGAGATCGCGCGGCGCACGGGCATCTCGCGCAACACGATCAAGAAGTATTTGCGGGAGGGGATTGTTGAGCCAGCGTTTCAGACGCCGGATCGTCCGAGCAAGCTGGATCCGTATGTCACTCAGCTGACAGCATGGCTTGTTTCGG